>NZ_JOHY01000016.1 GCF_000721495.1 Streptomyces sp. NRRL F-5123 | reverse complement strand
GGGAGGGGGGAGTCCTCCGGGAGCGGGGGAGGGGCGGGAGGGCGGCGGCCTCCGTAGCGGCGGTGGACCGCTTGTTTGGTCACCCCCAGGGCGGAGCCCACCGCGTCCCAGGAGAAGCCGAGGGAGCGGTCGAACTCGACCGCCGCGGTCACGAGGGTCTCGACGCTGTCCCGGAGCTCCTGCGCGAGCCGCACCGTGGGGGCGGGCGCGCGGCCGTAGACGACGAAGCCGGCGGTGGGGCCGCCGCGCCGCGGGCGGTAGACGTTGCCCAGCTGGGCGGTGAGCGTCCGCAGCGCGTCCGCCTGGCGGCGGACCCTCTCGATGTCCCGCACGAGCAGGTGCAGGCTGGCCCGCGCCTGGGCGTCAGGGGTTGCGTGGTCGGGCATCAACAGGCCTCTCCAACCGACGGTGACGGTTCGAACTCTCTTGACCAACGCGCCACCGGCCTCGGGAGTCACGCCCTGGGGGCGTGCGGTGGGTCGCGCACCCCCGGGGATCTAGAATTGGCAGCCGTTCCCCGTCCGGCAGGAGAGGCCCCGCGTGACCGTCAAGCCCATCCGCCTGTTCGGCGATCCGGTGCTGCGTCAGGTGGCGCAGCCGGTGACGGCGTTCGACGCGGAATTGCGCACTTTGGTGCGGGATCTGACCGAGACGATGCAGGCCGCGCCCGGCGCGGGGCTTGCGGCGCCGCAACTGGGCGTGCCGCTGCGGGTGTTCACGTACTTCGTGGACGGCGAGCTGGGGCATCTGGTCAATCCGGAGCTGTCGCTGGGCGAGGAGGTGCAGGACGGCCCGGAGGGCTGCCTGTCGATTCCCGGGCTCACGTACGACTGCCGGCGCGCCCTGGAGGTGGTGGCCCGGGGGCTGGACATGTACGGGGAGCCGCTGGAGATCCGCGGGACGCAGCGGCTCGCCCGCTGCATCCAGCACGAGACCGACCATCTGGACGGCATCCTGTTCGTCGACCGGCTGGACGCCGAGCAGCAGGCGGCGGCGATGCGGGCGATCCGCGAGGCCGAGTGGGCGGGGCAGATCCCGCCCGAGGTCAGGGTGTCGCCGCACGACACCTTCGGCCGAGGCCGGTAACCGAGAGAGGCACACCCGCACGATGAAGCTCGTCTTCGCCGGCACCCCCGAGGTCGCCGTACCCGCGCTCGACGCCCTGATCGCCGCCGGGCGGCACGAGGTCGCCGCCGTCGTGACACGGCCGGACGCGGTCGCCGGGCGCGGCCGCAAGCTCGTGGCCAGCCCGGTCGCGCAGCGCGCCGAGGAGGCCGGGATCGAGGTGCTCAAGCCCGGCAGGCCGCGGGAGCCCGAATTCCTGGAGCGGCTGCGGGAGATCGCCCCGGACTGCTGCCCGGTCGTCGCGTACGGGGCGCTGCTGCCCCGGGTCGCGCTGGACGTGCCGCGGCACGGCTGGGTCAACCTGCACTTCTCGCTGCTGCCGGCCTGGCGCGGCGCCGCTCCCGTGCAGCACGCGGTGATGGCCGGTGACGAGATGACCGGCGCCTCCACCTTCCTGATCGAGGAGGGCCTGGACTCCGGGCCGGTCTACGGGGTCGTCACGGAGGCCGTCCGCGCCAAGGACACCAGCGGGGATCTGCTGGGCCGGCTCGCGGTCAGCGGCGCCGGGCTGCTCGTCGCCACGATGGACGGCATCGAGGACGGCTCGCTCGTCGCGCGCGAGCAGCCCGCCGACGGGGTCACCCTCGCGCCGAAGCTCACCGTCGATAACGCCGAGGTGGACTGGTCCGCGCCCGCGCTGCGGGTCGACCGGCTCGTCAGGGGCTGCACCCCGGCCCCGGGCGCCTGGACGCTGATCGGCGGCGAGCGGCTCAAGCTCGGCCCCGTCACCCCCGCGCCCGAGCGCACCGACCTCGCGCCCGGCGAGCTGGCCGTCGCCAAGAACGCCGTGCACGTCGGGACGGGCAGCCACGCGGTCCAGCTGGGCGAGGTGCAGGCGCAGGGCAAGAAGCGGATGCCCGCCGCCGACTGGGCCCGCGGCGTCCAGCCGCCCGCCGGTACGGTCCTCGGCCGCTGACCGTACGGCGTAAGCTTGCGAGGTTCGACGACAAGACGACAAACGTGACGAAACAGAGCGCAGTGAACGGCAGACACCAGCAGCGCCGCCCGCAGGGCACCCCCCACCGGCGCCCGCAGCGCGACCCCGTACGGGTCCTCGCGTTCGAGGCGCTGCGCGCCGTCGACGAGCGGGACGCGTACGCCAACCTGGTCCTTCCGGGGCTGCTGCGCACCGCCGAGCGGGAGGCGGCCGACGAGGGCCGCTCCTTCGACCGGCGGGACGCCGCGCTGGCCACCGAGCTGGTCTACGGCACGCTGCGCAACCAGGGCACGTACGACGCCGTGATCGCCGCCTGTGTCGACCGGCCGCTGCGCGAGGTCGACCCGCCGGTGCTCGACGTGCTCTCGCTCGGCGCGCACCAGCTGCTCGCGACCCGCATCCCGCCGCACGCCGCGGTCTCCGCGACCGTCGACCTCGCCCGCGTCGTGCTGGGGGAGGGCCGCGCGCGGTTCGTCAACGCGGTGCTGCGCAAGGTCGCCGCGCACGACCTCGACGGCTGGCTGGAGCGCGTCGCGCCGCGTTACGAGGACGACGCCGAGGGGCACCTCGCCGTCGTCCACTCGCACCCGCGGTGGATCGTCTCCGCCCTGTGGGACGCGCTCGGCGGCGGCCGGACCGGTGTCGAGGAGCTGCTCGCCGCCGACAACGCGCGGCCCGAGGTCACCCTCGTCGCCCGCCCCGGCCGCGCCACCGCCGCGGACGTCGCCGCCTCGCTGCCGGACGGTTCCACCGAGCCCGGCCGCTGGTCCCCCTACGCCGTGCGCCTCACCGAGGGCGGCGACCCCGCCGCGGTGCCGGCCGTGGCCGAGGGCCGGGCCGGCGTCCAGGACGAGGGCAGCCAGCTCGTCGCCGCCGCCCTTGCCGCCGTGCCCGTCGAGGGGCGCGACGAGCGCTGGCTCGACGGCTGCGCGGGCCCCGGCGGCAAGGCCGCGCTGCTCGCGGGGCTCGCCGCGGGGCGCGGCGCGCGGCTCGTCGCCGTCGAGAAGCAGCCGCACCGCGCGCGGCTCGTCGGCCGCGCGCTGGCCGGCAACCCCGGGCCGTACCAGGTCCTCGTCGCCGACGGCACACGCCCGGTGTGGGCCCCCGGCTCCTTCGACCGGGTCCTCGTCGACGTCCCCTGCACCGGCCTCGGCGCCCTCCGCCGCCGCCCCGAGGCACGCTGGCGGCGCCGGGCGGAGGACGTCCGCGGCTTCGGCCCCCTCCAGCGCGGCCTCCTCACGGAGGCGGTGGCCGCCACCCGCACCGGCGGTGTCGTGGGCTACGCCACGTGCTCGCCGCATCTCGCGGAGACGCGGGAGGTCGTGGACGACGTCCTCGCCCGCGTCCCGGGCCTCGAACTCCTCGACGCCCGGCCCTTCCTCCCCGGCGTCCCCGACCTCGGGCCCGGCCCGACCGTGCAGCTGTGGCCGCACCTGCACGGCACGGACGCGATGTTCCTGGCACTGCTGCGCCGCACGTCCTGACCTTGCCCCCCGGGCACCGCCCTGCGCACAAGGGCGCCCCGGGCGGGAAGGCAGCCACGCGCGGTCGCCCCGGGCCGAGGGCCGGTTCGCGCACGGTACACCGGTGTTCGGACCGCGCCCGCCCGCCGAGGCGGAGGCGTGCCCCGCGCGGGCGGGCCCGTACCGGGTTTTCGCAGTGCTCGGCGATCTGGTTTGCTGGGGCCATGAGCGTGCAGATCAGCCCCAGCATCCTGTCCGCGGACTTCGCCCGGCTGGCCGACGAGGCCAAGGCGGTCGAGGGTGCCGACTGGCTCCATGTCGACGTGATGGACAACCACTTCGTGCCGAACCTGACGCTGGGTCTACCGGTGGTGGAGTCGCTGCGCAAGGCGACCGGGACCCCGCTGGACTGCCATCTGATGATCGAGGACCCGGACCGCTGGGCGCCCGCGTACGTCGAGGCCGGCGCCTCGTCGGTGACCTTCCACGTCGAGGCCGCGGCCGCGCCCGTCCGCATCGCCCGGGAGATCCGTGCCAAGGGCGCGCGGGCGTCGATGGCGCTGCGGCCCGCGACGCCGATCGAGCCGTACGAGGACCTGCTGCCGGAACTCGACATGCTGCTGGTCATGACCGTGGAGCCGGGCTTCGGCGGGCAGAGCTTCCTGGACATCATGCTGCCCAAGATCCGCCGCACCCGGCAGCTGATCGACAAGCACGGCCTGGAGATCTGGCTCCAGGTGGACGGCGGGGTGTCCGCCGAGACCATCGAGCGCTGCGCGGAGGCCGGCGCCGACAACTTCGTGGCGGGCAACGCGGTGTACGGCGCGGGCGACCCGGCGGCGGCGGTGCGGGCGCTGCGGGAGCAGGCCCGGAAGGCTGAGGCCCGGACTTCTGCGGTGGCCGGCCGAGGAGCGAGGCCGTCCGCGGAGGACGGGAGCACCTCCCGCTGAAGGCCGGGGGAGAGCAGGGGACCGACTGACGACGCCACCGGCGCACCGGCACCGATCCTCCGGCCGCCGGGTGCTACGCGCCCGTAACCCCCGGCGTCTGCGAGGATGGCGACGAAGCCGGACCGGCCGGGCGACTGGGGAGAGACGGACGTGAGCACAGGCCGCGCGCACGCGCGCATGGGCCCAGGGGAGATGGTCCAGGCGGCGGCGATGGCGCGTCGCTTCTACCTGGAGGGGAAGTCCAAGATCCAGATCGCCGAGGAGTTCGGCGTGAGCCGCTTCAAGGTGGCCCGGGTCCTGGAGACCGCGCTGGAACGCGAGCTGGTGCGGATCGAGATCCGGGTCCCGGCCGAGCTGGACGCCGAACGCTCCGACGCACTGCGCGCGCACTACGGGCTGCGGCACGCGGTCGTCGTGCAGACCCCGCCGGACCAGGCCGACGCCCCCGACCCGGAGAACCTGGGCGCGGTCGCCGCCGGCCTGCTCGGCGAGCTGGTCACCGACGGCGACGTGCTGGGCCTGGCCTGGGGCCGCTCCATCATCACCATGGCCAACGCGATCGACCGCCTCGCGCCCTGCACCGTCGTCCAGCTCACCGGCGTCTACGACGTCGGCACCGCCGAGCGCGGCTCGGTCGAGGCGGTACGCACCGCGGCGGCCGTCTCCGGCGGCGAGGCGCACCCGCTGTACGCGCCGATGGTGCTCGGTGACCCGGCCACCGCCGCCGCGCTGCGCGGCCAGAGCGGTATCGCCGCGGTCATGGGCCACTACGACAAGGTGACCGTCGCGGTGGTGTCCGTCGGCTCGTGGGAGGCGGGGGTCTCCACGGTCCACGACGCGCTCACCGACGCGGAGCGCGAGCACTACGCCGGGCTCGGGGTGGCCGCCGAGATGTCCTCGCACCTCTTCGACGCGGCCGGCCGCCGGGTGGGCCGCGACCTGGGGGAGCGCTGCATCACGATCGGCGCCGACCGGCTGCGCCGCATCCCCGAGGTGGTGGCCATCGCGGGCGGTACGCGCAAGGCCGCCGCGATCGACGCGGTGCTGCGCTCGGGCCTGGTCACCAGCCTGGTCACCGACATCGCCGCCGCCGACCGGCTGCTGGGCGGCACCCGCCCCGCGGAGCGCCCGGCACTGGAGCGGGCAGATCCCGACGAGCGCTGACGAGCGCCGACGACCGTACCCGACCGGCGCGCCGGTGCCGCGTGCACCGGCACCTGCTGTGGCAGCATCGGCGCATGCTCGTGCTCGACCTGACCGGCGTCGGCGACCGGCAGGCGTTCATGGACCGGTGCACCGCCGACCTGGGCCTGCCGGAGTGGTTCTGCCGTACCTGGGACTCGCTCGCCGACTGCCTCACCGACCTGTCGTGGTGGCCCGCCGGACCGGACGGGCGGCGGCTGGAGGTCCGCGGCTGGGCGGGCTTCGCGCAGGCGCTGCCGCGCGAGTGGCGGATCGTGCGGGACATCCTGCGGGACGCCGAGCTGTTCTGGCGGGACACCGACACCGAGCTGCGGGTGGTCCTGGAGGAAGACACGAAGGAGGACGGCCAAGAGCCGGACGTTCATCCGTAGGCGTTGCCACCCCGCGCATGCAAATATGAAGTACGTGCGTTTCCTCAATGATGTTCAGCCTCCGTACGACCTGACGTACGACGACGTCTTCATGGTGCCCAGCCGCAGCGCGGTGGGCTCCCGGCAGGGTGTGGACCTTCGGGCGCCCGACGGGACCGGTACCACGATTCCGCTGGTGGTCGCCAACATGACCGCCGTCGCCGGCCGCCGGATGGCCGAGACGATGGCCCGCCGCGGCGGGCTCGCGGTCATCCCGCAGGACATTCCGATCGACGTCGTCGCCGACGTGGTCGGCTACGTCAAACAGCGCCACCTGGTGCTGGACACCCCGATCACCCTGGCCCCCGGCCAGACCGTCGCCGATGCCCTGTCGCTGCTGCCCAAGCGGGCGCACGGCGCGGGCGTGGTCGTCGAGGACGGCCGCCCGGTCGGCGTCGTGACCGAGTCGGACCTGACGGGCGTGGACCGCTTCACCCAGCTGTCCGAGGTGATGTCCGCCGACCTGCTGGTGCTGGACGCCGGCATAGACCCGCGGGACGCCTTCAACCGGCTGGAGGAGGCCCACCGCAAGCTCGCGCCCGCCGTGGACGCCGACGGCCGGCTCGCCGGCATCCTCACCCGGACCGCGGCGCTGCGCGCCACGCTCTACCAGCCCGCCGTCGACGCCGAGGGCAGGCTGCGGATCGCCGCGGCCGTCGGCATCAACGGGGACGTGGCGGGCAAGGCCGCGCAGCTGCTCAAGGCGGGGGTGGACACCCTCGTGGTGGACACCGCGCACGGCCACCAGGAGTCGATGCTCGCCGCGGTCCGCGCGGTGCGCGCGCTCGACCCGCGGGTGCCGGTCGTCGCGGGCAACGTGGTGTCCGCCGAGGGCACCCGCGACCTCATCGAGGCGGGCGCCGACATCGTCAAGGTCGGCGTCGGCCCCGGCGCGATGTGCACCACCCGGATGATGACCGGGGTGGGCCGCCCGCAGTTCTCCGCCGTCCTGGAGTGCGCCGCCGAGGCGCGCCGGCACGGCAAGCACGTGTGGGCCGACGGCGGCGTGCGCCACCCGCGGGACGTCGCGATGGCGCTCGCGGCAGGTGCCTCCAACGTCATGGTCGGCTCCTGGTTCGCCGGGACGTACGAGTCGCCCGGCGACCTCCAGCAGGCCGCGGACGGCCGGCTCTACAAGGAGTCCTTCGGCATGGCCTCGGCCCGCGCGGTCCGTAACCGCACCGCCGAGGAGTCGGCGTACGACCGGGCGCGCAAGGGGCTGTTCGAGGAGGGCATCTCCACTTCGCGGATGTACCTCGACCCGGCGCGGCCCGGCGTGGAGGACCTGGTCGACTCGATCATCGCCGGGGTCCGCAGCGCGTGCACGTACGCGGGCGCGGCCTCGCTCGCGGAGTTCGGGCGCAACGCGATCGTCGGCATCCAGAGCGCCGCGGGATACGCCGAGGGCAAGCCCTTGCACGCCAGCTGGCAGTAGCCGGCGGTAGCGTCGGGCCTCGTGCCGCTGAACGAACTCGACGAACGCATCGTCCACGCGCTGGCCGCCGACGCCCGCCGCACCTACGCCGACATCGGCGCCGAGGTGGGCCTGTCGGCCCCCGCCGTCAAGCGCCGGGTCGACCGGCTGCGGGCGGCGGGGGCGATCACCGGCTTCACGGTGCGCGTGGACCCGGCCGCGCTCGGCTGGCAGACCGAGGCCCTCGTGGAGCTGTACTGCCGCCACAACACCTCGCCCGACGACATCCGGCGCGGCCTGTCCCGCTACCCGGAGGTGGCGTCCGCCTCGACCGTGACCGGCGAGGCGGACGCGGTCGTGCAGGTCTTCGCCGCCGACGTGCGGCATTTCGAGCAGGTGCTGGAGCGCATCGCCGGCGAGCCCTTCGTGACCAGGACCAAGTCGGTGCTGGTGCTCTCGCCGCTGCTGCGCCGCTACGGGGCGGGCAGCCCAGGCTGACCCGCCCCGCCCCGGTTCTGACCCGCCCGGTACGGACCGCCGCCGGGCCCGCCGCGCGGTCCGTTGTGGAAAATGTCTGGTTCGACAGGTTTTGCCGGATCCTCCCGGGTAATCCGTCCAGTGACCGTTCCCAGGTCACGGCAGCCCGTAGGAGGCGACATGATCACGCGCGAACAGATACCCCAGGTGGTGGGCCATCCGGTCCATGACGCCGAGGGCAAGAAGGTCGGCGACGCCAAGCACATGTACCTGGACGACAACACCGGAAGTCCCGAATGGGTGACGGTCAAGACCGGGTTCTTCGGCAGCAACGAGACCTTCGTACCGACCCGTTCCGCGCGGCTTGTCCAGGACCACCTGGAGGTGCCGTACACCCGGGAGAAGATCAAGGACGCACCCAACGTGGACGTCGACTCCGGCGGCCACCTGTCGGTGGAGGAGGAGCAGCACCTCTACCGCTACTACGGCATCGAGCGCGGCGGCGGCACGGGCGAGTCCGCCGGCACCTCGGGCAAGGCCGCTGCCGCCGGCGGGGCGGCGGGCGCCGCCGCGGGCACGAAGCGCTCCGCGCGGGACACCGGGGCCGACACCTCCGGCGGGATGGACCGTAAGTCCGCGGCCGCCGCCGGCGCGGGCGCCGGCACGGGCACCTCCGGGATGCCCGGCCGCACGGGCGCGCCGGAGCGCGGCACCGCGGCAGCTGCCGAGGGCGAGGCCATGACCCGCTCCGAGGAGGAGTTGCACGTCAAGGTCGAACGCCACGCCTCGGGCAAGGCCAGGCTGCGCAAGTTCGTCGAGGTCGAGGAGGTCGAGCAGACCGTCCCCGTACGCCACGAGGAGGTCAAGGTCGAGCGCGAGCCGCTGAGCGCCGCCGACCGTGAGGCCCTGCGCTCCGGCGCCGAGATCGGCGAGGCCGAACGCTACGTGACCCTGCACGAGGAGAGCCCCGTCGTCGAGACGGAGGTCGTCGCCAAGGAGCGGGTCAGGATGCGGGTCGAGGAGCACGTCGAGCAGAAGAAGGTGCACGGGCGCGTGCGGAAGGAAAAGATCGAGACGGACATGGAGTCCCCCTCGGATCCCCTCCCGGGCGACACCCGCTGACCGCCTTCCCTGCGGTCCCCCCGCCCGGTCTCCGGCCCCCGGAGGCCGGGCGCCCTGCTGCGTAGGGAGGGCCAACCACGCGCCCGTGGTGGTCCGGGCCCTCCGCAGGAGCACCGCGCAACAGATCACCGGCACCGCGGCGAAAGCCGCAACAGATCGTGCACCGGAGCGCAAGGGATAGCTCTTGAGTGCGCCGCAACCGCTGCGTAGCGTCAATGCATACGGGGTGACCTGCGGAAAGAAGGAGTGCGGGGTGCGGATCGCGCTGGCTCAGGGGGTGGGGCCCGGCGGGGCGGCGTTCGAGGCGGCGGCGCGCGAGGCGGCTCGCGGCGGGGCGCGGCTCATGGTCGCGCCCGAGCTGTCCTGGACCGGCTACGTGCTGGGCCCGCGGGCGGCGCAGCTGGCGGAGTCCGCGGACGGGCCCGCCGCGGAGTGCGCCGCCCGCGTCGCGGCGAGGTACGGCCTCGCCGTGGTGTACGGCTGGCCCGAGCGCGACGGGGACGCCGTCCGCAACACCGTCCGGCTCGTCGGGCCCGACGGCACCGCGCGGGCCACGTACCGCAAGACGCATCTGTACGGCGAGGGCGAGCGCGCCGCCTTCGCGCCCGGCGCGGAGCCGGTCGTGCAGGCCGAGCTGGACGGCCTCGTGATCGGCCTGCTCGTCTGCTACGACGTGGAATTCCCGGAAGCGGTGCGCGCGCACGCCCTGGCCGGCACCGACGTGCTGGCGGTGCCCACCGCGCTGATGCGCCCCTACGAGGCGGTGCCGCGGCTGCTCGTACCGGCGAGGGCGTACGAGAACGGGCTGTTCGTCGCGTACGCCAACCGCTGCGGCCCGGAGAGCGGGTACGACTTCGCCGGGCTGAGCTGCCTCGCCGGGCCCGACGGCGAGGTCGCCGCGCGGGCCGGGGCGGGGCCCGGCGTGCTGTTCGGCGACGCCGACCCGGCGCGGATCGCCGAGGCGCGGGCGGCCACGCCGTACCTCGACGACCGCCGGCCCGACCTCTACCGCACCCTCACCGCCAGGAGCCCCCGCACATGACGTCCGTGCCCACCGCCGTCCACGACGAGCAGCACATCGCGGCGCGGACCCAGCCGCCCGTCACGATGTCCGGCCCCGACTTCCCCTTCCCCTACGACGACTTCCTCGCCCACCCGGCGGGGATCGGCGCGGTGCCGCCCACCGAGCACGGCACCGAGGTCGCCGTCGTCGGCGGCGGGCTGTCCGGGATCGTGGCCGCGTACGAGCTGCTGGCCATGGGCCTGCGGCCGGTGGTCTACGAGGCCGACCGGATCGGCGGGCGGCTGCGCACGGTCGGCTTCGACGGCTGCGACCCTGGACTGACCGCGGAGATGGGCGCGATGCGCTTCCCGCCGTCCTCCACCGCCTTCTGGCACTACGCGGACCTGGCGGGCCTGAGCAGCTCGCCCTTCCCCAACCCGCTGGCGCCCGTGACCCCGTCGACCGTCGTCGACCTCAAGGGTGAGACGCACTACGCCACGTCGCCTGCGGACCTGCCCGAGGTCTACCACCAGGTGATGCACGCCTGGAACGCCTGCCTGGAGGAGGGCGCCGACTTCTCCGCGATGCAGCGCGCGCTGCGCGAGCGGGACGTCGCGGAGATCCGCCGGATATGGTCCGCGCTCGTGGAGCGGCTGGACAACCAGACCTTCTACGGCTTCCTGTGCGACTCGCCCGCCTTCCGCTCCTTCCGGCACCGGGAGATCTTCGGGCAGGTCGGCTTCGGCACCGGCGGCTGGGACACCGACTTCCCCAACTCGATCCTGGAGATCCTGCGGGTCGTCTACACCGGCGCCGACGACGACCACCGCAGCATCGACGGCGGCAGCAGGCAACTGCCGCTGCGGCTGTGGGAGAAGGCCCCCGACAAGGCCGTCCACTGGCCCCGCGGCACCTCGCTCGCCTCGCTGCACGACGGCGGGAACCCGCGCCCCGCGGTCACCGGGCTGCACCGCACGGCGGGCAACCGCATCACCGTCACCGACGCCACCGGCGACATCCGCTCGTACAAGGCGGTGGTCTTCACCGCGCAGAGCTGGATGCTGCTGTCCAAGATCGCCTGCGACGACGCGCTCTTCCCGATCGACCACTGGACGGCGATGGAGCGCACCCACTACATGGCGTCCAGCAAGCTCTTCGTCCCCGTGGACCGGCCGTTCTGGCGGGACAAGGACCCGCGCACCGGGCGGGACGTGATGTCGATGACGCTCACCGACCGGATGACCCGCGGCACCTATCTGCTGGAGCAGGGGCCGGACCGGCCGGCCGCGATCTGCCTGTCGTACACGTGGAGCGACGACAGCCTCAAGTGGCTGCCGCTGAGCGCGCACGAGCGCATGGAGGTCATGCTCGGCTCGCTCGCCGAGATCTACCCGGGCGTCGACATCAGGAAGCACGTCATCGGCAACCCGGTGACCGTCTCCTGGGAGAACGAGCCGTACTTCATGGGCGCCTTCAAGGCGAACCTGCCCGGCCACTACCGCTACCAGCGGCGGCTGTTCACGCACTTCGTGCAGGACGCGCTGCCCGCCGACCGGCGCGGCCTCTTCCTCGCGGGCGACGACATCTCGTGGACGGCCGGGTGGGCCGAGGGCGCTGTGCAGACCGCGCTCAACGCGGTGTGGGGCGTCATGCACCACCTCGGCGGCGGCACCGACCTGCTCAACCCCGGGCCCGGCGACCGCTACGACGAGCTGGCGCCGGTGCTGCTGCCCGAGGACTGACGCGGGCAGCCGACCGGTGTCAGCAGCAGCCGGCCGACCAGGCCCACGCCCGCGTCCAGCCGGCTCACGCACTCGTCGTACGCGGCCGGGGAGCCGCGCAGCGCCCACAGCAGCCGGGCCGCCGCCCAGGCCGCGTCCCTGGCACGGGCCAGCGACCAGGACCCCACGACGTGGGTGAGCGGGTCGGCGGCCTCCAGCAGGTCCGGGCCGGGCATCAGCTCCTCGCGGACGCGCTCCTCGATCGCGGTGAGCACCTCGCCGATCCGGTCGAAGTCCGCTTCGAGCGTGGCGAGTCCGGACCCGGTGGCGCGGCAGGTGTCCAGCACCGCGAGCGCCAGGTCGTGACCCACATGGGCGTTGACGCCGGCCAGCGCGAACTGCAGCGGCCGGACCCCGGGGTGGGCGCGCATCGCGAACAGCGGGCGCCAGCAGGCGGGCGGCCGGCGGCCCGCCGCGTCGTCCTCGACCGCCGCGAGGAAGCGCCCGGCGAACCGCACCGCGAGCCGGGCCGCCACCGCCCGGTCGGCGAAGTCGCCGCCCGCGAGCCGCCGTTCGACCTCCTCGGTCACGGAGGCGTAGACCCGGGTGAAGACGGCGACGCCGTCCCCGTACGGCAGGCCCGTGTCGGTGGCCCGCATACGCTCCAGCACGGCGGCTACGTCGGTCGTCATGCGCCCCAGTCTGTCCGCCGGCACCTCCCCCGCCGCGCGCCGCACCGCGGCACGGGCGCCCGCCACCCGTGCGGGTGGCACCCCCTACAGCACGCCCGCGTCGCGGGCGGTCCACACCGAGGGGAAGAGCGGGCGGTAGCCCAGCTCGTCGCGGATGCGGAGGGTGGAGACGACGCCCTCCCAGGGGTGCTCCAGCGGGCGGTCCGCGCTGCCCGCGGGGACGGGTAGGCCGTTCAGCCAGTGCAGTTCGGCCGCGGAGACCGGGGCGTCGTCGGCGACGTTGTAGACGCGGCCGGCGGCCCCTGGCGCGTACAGCACCCGCAGGATGCCCTGCGCCACGTCGGCGTGGTGGACCATCTGGAGCCGCATGTGCGCCGCCCAGCCGCCGGCCCAGCGCATCACGTCCGCCAGGTGCGGGTCGCCCTCGCCGTAGACGAAGGCGAGCCGTGCCACCCGCACGTCCAGGCCGCTCTCCCGGTGCAGCGCCAGCAGCCGGTCCTCGGCCTCCTTCTTCGCCGCCGGGTAGGCGCCCCACATCGGCCCGCCGGGGACCGTGCCGTCGTCCTCGACCGACGGCCTGCCGTGCCCCGTGCCGTACACCAGGTTGGTGCTGACCTGGACGAAGCGGGTCACGCCCGAGCCGGCCGCGGCCTCGCCCAGGGCGACCGCGGCGTCCCGGTTGACCGCCCAGCACTCGTCGTCCGGCACCCCGCGGAAGGCCGCGGCGACGTTCACGACCGCGTCGGCGCCCTCCAGCGCCCTGGCGAGGTCCGCGGGATCGCGCAGGTCGCCCGCCAGCAGCTCCGCGCCCGCCCGGGCCAGCGGCTCGGCCCGCGCCTCGTCGCGGACCAGCACGCGTACGGCGTCCTGCGGGCCGGTGCGCTGCAGCAGCCGCGGAACGAAGCGGCGGCCGACCTGGCCGGTGGCGCCGGTGACCAGAATCCTCATGACGTCCTCCTGGGATCGGTGCGCGGCGGGCAGGACGTGCCCGCCGGCGCCCTCCACCCTGCGGCGGCGCCCGCCGGACCGGCAGAGACCTGCTGATCCGGGGAGTGGCACTCCCTGGATAGCCCGCGCCGCCGGCCGCATGCTGGAGGGGTGGACCGACCAGAACTCGCCGACTTCCTGCGCCGCAGCCGCGCCCGCCTGACCCCCGCGGACGTGGGCCTCACCGGCGGCGCCCGCCGCCGCACCCCGGGACTGCGCCGGGAGGAGGTCGCCCAGCTGGCGTGCATGTCGGTGGACTACTACACCCGGCTGGAGCAGTCCCGTGGCCCGCATCCGTCGCGGCAGATGCTCACCACCCTGGCCCGCGCGCTGCGGCTGACCGCCGACGAGCGCGACCACCTGTTCCACCTGTGCGGGGAGGAGCCGCCGCGGGAGACCGCCGGCAGCGGGCACGTACGCCCCGGGCTGCTGCTGGTCCTGGACCGGCTGCACGACACGCCCGCCCAGGTCGTCAGCGACATCGGCGACGTCCTGGCGCAGAACGCGATGTCGGTCGCGCTCAGCGGCGACGCGTCGGCCCGGCCGCCCGCGATGCGCAACATGATGCGCCGGATGTTCACCGACCCGTCCGCCGCCGCGATCTTCCCGGCGGAGGACCGCGAGCCCCTCGCCCGCGCGAGCGTGGCCAACCTGCGCGCGGTGCTCGCCGCCCGCCCCGACGATCCGCGCGCCGCCGCGCTGGTGGCCGAACTGCGGGCGGTCAGTGAGGAGTTCTCCCGGCTGTGGGACGAGCACCAGGTCGCCGTCCGGCGCTCCGACGCCAAGCGCTTCCTGCACCCGGTGGTCGGGGAGCTGACGCTGGACTGCGAGGTGCTGCTGAGCGCCGGGCACGACCAGCAGCTCATCGTCTACACCGCTCGGCCGGGCAGTGAGTCGTACGAGCGGCTACAGCTTCTGCGGGTGGTCGGACTGCAGGATCTGACGGCCCGCTGATCGTACTGCTGTTCTCCCGTGGGACGGCCTGACAGCCGGTCAACTCCCTTGTGGGGGAGGGAAGGTGAATGCGCGCCTGTGCCATGGCGTAATCCCGCGGAATGAATTGCCCGTTGCGGACTCCCTTCGGAGCGGCAGGCGCCGGTAACGTGGAGATCGGTTCGGCGGGCGCGATTCCCCCGTGCGCGTCCGCCGAACCACTGTCCTGCCGCTGCGTGACCATCCCGCGCGGCAGGCACATCCCCTCCCCGGCGGCGTGTGCGCCGACCGTATGAACCCCGCGCACCGGCCGACCTTCCGCGCCCGTGCCGCCCGTGCCGCGCCGCTTACGTTGAGGACGCAAGCGGCGGGGCCGGCGGCGAGGAGCGGGGCACATGGTGCGCGGAGTGGGCTGGACGGTGCACGGCGACGGCCGCAGCCCGCGTCCCGGGGAGGTGGTCAGGCCCGGCGAACGCCTCAGCTGGGGGCGCACGGTGGGGCTGGGCGCGCAGCACGTCGTCGCGATGTTCGGCGCGACGTTCGTCGCCCCCGTCCTGATGGGCCTGGACCCCAACCTGGCCGTGCTGATGTCGGGCGTGGCCACCGTGCTGTTCCTGCTCGCGACCGCCGGGCGCGTCCCCAGCTACCTCGGCAGCAGCCTGTCCTTCGTGGGCGTGGCCGCCACCATCCGCGCGCAGGGCGGCGACAGCGCGACGCTCACCGGCGCGCTGCTGGTCACCGGTGCGGTGCTGTGCGCGTGCGGGCTCGCGGTACGCGCACTCGGGCCGGGCGTCGTGCACGCCGTGCTGCCGCCGGCGGTGACCGGCGCCGTGGTGCTGCTCATCGGCTTCAACCTCGCGCCGGTCGCGGCCGGCACGTACTGGCCGCAGGACCAGTGGACCGCGCTGCTGACGCTGCTGTTCACCGGCTTCGCGCTGGTGGGGCTGCGCGGCTTCGCGGGACGGATCGCGATCTTCCTGGGGCTGCTGTTCGGCTACGGGATCTCGTGGCTCTTCGACCGCGTCTTCGGCCGGATCGGCGTCAGGCACACCCCCGCCGGGCACACCGGCGGCCACTGGCGGCTGGACCTGCACGAGGTCGGCCACGCCGCGTGGTTCGGGTGGCCGAGCACCCACGCGCCCTCCTTCGACGGCTCCGCGGTGCTCGTCGCGCTGCCGGTGGTGATCGCGCTCGTCGCGGAGAACGCCGGTCACGTCAAGGCCGTCGGCGAGATGACCGGCGACCGGCTGGACTCCGTGCTCGGCACCGCGATCGCCGCCGACGGCGGCACCACCGTGCTCTCCAGCGCCTTCGGCGGCCCGGCCACCACCACCTACGCCGAGAACATCGGCGTGATGGCCGCGACCCGCGTCTACTCCACCGCCGCCTACTGGGCGGCCGCGTGCTTCGCGATCCTCTTCGGGCTGTGCCCCAAGTTCGGCGCCGTCGTCGCGGCGATCCCCGGCGGGGTGCTCGGCGGCATCACCGTCATCCTCTACGGCATGATCGGCCTGCTCGGCGCCCGCATCTGGGTCGAGAACCGGGTCGACCTGGCCAACCCGGTCAACCTGGTGCCGATCGCGGGCGGCGTCGTCGCGGGCATCGGCGACGTCACCTTGAAGATCACCGACACTTTTTCGCTCAGCGGCATCGCGCTGGGCACCGTTCTGGTGCTGGCCGGCTACCACGCGCTGCGCCTGGTCGCGCCCGCGTACCGGCGCAACGGCTCCCCCGGGGGCGGCGGGTCCGCCGGGGGAGAGGGTACGCCGGGGGGCGGATGACACCGGACCGGCTCCCACTCCGGTCGGGGCCGCCGCCCCCCGGCGGGATCAGTCGGCCGCCGTCATCGACGTGGCCGGTTCCGGGGCGCCGCCCGCCACCTCGCGGCTCGCGCCGCCGTGCGTCCCGACCACTCCCGCGCCGAGCACCAGGCCCAGCGTCAGGACGGTGACCAGGCCGAAGGAGACGGTCAGCGACGACGCCCCGGCGATGCCGCCGATCGCGGCGGGCGCGACCAGGCCGGAGGTGTACGTGACGGTCGCGACGCCCGCGATCGTCCGGGCGGGGTTCGTCCCGCTGCGCCCGGCGGCCGCGAAGCACAGCGGCACCACGACCGAGATCCCCACGCCGATCAGCGCGAATCCCGCGATGCCGGGGGCCGGGGCGTGGGCGAACACCACCAGCAGGCCGCCCGCGGTGGCGATCACGCCGCCCACCCGGATCGCCAGGACGGCGCCGAGCCGGCGTACCGCGATGTCGCCCAGCAGCCGGGCGGTCGCCATCGTGCAGGAGAAGGCGGTGTAGGCGAGCGCGGCCACCGCGGGCGAGGCGTGCGCGATGTCGCGCAGGAAGACCGCGCACCAGTCGGCGGTGCCGCCCTCGGCGAAGACGCCGCAGAAGCCGATCGCGCCGATCACCAGCGCGGACCTGGGCGGCAGCGCGAAACGCGGCGGCGCGTCCTCGTCGGCCGCCGGGTGCAGGTCGGGCACCTGCGAGCACAGCAGCAGCGCGACGGCCACCAGCACCGCGGAGACCACGCCCAGGTGGATCCGACCGTCCAGGTGGGCGTGCGCGGCGGGCACGCCCACGGCGGCGCCGACCAGGGTGCCGACGCTCCACATGCCGTGCAGGCCGGACATGATCGACTTGCCCTTGTGCTCCTCGACGGAGACGCCGACCGCGTTCATCACGACGTCCGCCATGCCGGCGCTCGCGCCGAACGCCAGCAGCGCCAGGCACAGGAAGGGCAGCCCGGGGGCGAACGGCGGCAGCACGAGGACCGCGCACCACAGCGCGAGCAGCATCCGCAGCGCGGCGCGCGAGCCCAGCCGGTGCATCAGCCGTCCGGCCAGCGGCATCATCAGCACGGAGCCGATCGCCGGGCACACCAGCGCGACGCCCAGCTCGCCCGCGCCGAGGTCCAGATGGTCCTTGATCCACGGGATGCGGGTCGCGAAGGTGCCCTGCACGGCGCCGTGCACCGCGAAGACCGTGGCGATCGCCAGATGGGAGCGGCGCACCCGGGCGGGTGTCCAGCTGGTGTCGGAGGTGCGCGTCGTCATGGCGGCTAAACTATCAGGAAGCCTGCCTGAAAGTTAAGTCCCGGGCAGCCACGGTCTGGAAGGATCGCCCGCATGACCGCCACCCGCGCGCACCCGGCCAGGAACGCGTCACCGCGTACGGCCAGAGCCATCAACGACCGGCTCGCCCTGCGCCTGCTCCAGCAGGAAGGGCCGCTGACCGCCGCGCAGTTGAAGGAGCTGACCGGGCTGTCCCGGCCCAGCGTCGCCGACCTCGTCGAACGCCTCCAGGAGTCCGGCCTGATCGAGGTCGTCGGGGAGTCCGGCGCCGCCCGCCGCGGCCCCAACGCGCGCGTCTACGGCATCGTCGCGGACCGCGCGCACGTCGCCGGACTCGATGTGCGGACCGACAGCGTCGGCGTGGAGATCGCCGACCTCCTCGGCCACACCGTCACCCGGGCCTCGCTGACCGTCGCGCCGGACGCCGACCCGGCCGCCACCGTCGAGCGCGGCGTGCAGCTGCTGCTCGGCGCCGCCGCCGGCACCGCCCTGCACACCGTCGCGTGCGGCGCGCCCGGCCTGGTCAACCCGGTCACCGGGCGGCTCGCCGTCACCGGCGAACTGCCCACCTGGCACGGCGACCTCGTCGACGAGGTCCGCCGCAGGAGCGGTGTGCCGGTGCTGCTGGAGAACGAGGTCAACCTCGCGGCGGTCGCCGAGCAGCGGGTGCGCGGCGGCGCACCGGACGAGACCTTCGTGCTGCTCTGGATCGGCGGCGGCGTCGGCGCCGCCCTCGTCCTCGACGGGCGGCTGCGGCGCGGCTTCTCCGGCGGGGCCGGGGAGGTGGGCTTCCTGCCGGTGTCCACGACCGGCCGGCTGCCCACCGCCACCAACTGCGACGACGGCTTCCACGGGCTCACCGGCAGCCGCGCGGTGTGCGCGCTGGCCCGCGAGCACGGCATCCGCACCGCCGCCCTCGCCGACGCGGCCGCCGCCGCGGCCGCGGTGCGGGCCGGGACCCCCGGCTTCCTCGACGAGCTGGCCGCGCGGATCGCGGTGGGCGCCTCCGCGATCTGCGCGGTCCTCGACCCCGGGCTGCTGGTGCTGGCCGGCGAGGTGGGCGCGGCGGGCGGCCAGGACCTCGCGGGCCGCGTCGGTGACCGGCTGGCCCGGCTGTCCCCGCTGCGGACCGCGGTGGTGCCCACCGCGATCCCCTCCGGCCCCATCCTGCGCGGCGCGGTCATCACGGCGATGGATTCGGCGCAGGAGGCGGTCTTCGCGCCCGCGGGCTGAGATTCGGGTTCCGGGCCGTCCTCGTGCGGGCGGGTGGACCCGCAGGCGGCGGCCCCGGCCGGCACGGCCGCGCGCCCGCGCCCGGCGGCAGCAGTGGCGGAGCACACACCCGCCGGGGGAGAGCGGCGGGGAAACGCCCTGGAGCCGTGCCGGTCCGGCGTGGCAGACTGGGGAACGTACTTAGTGACGTACGCGCACTCCGGGGTCGGTGCAATTCCGAACCGGCGGTTACAGTCCGCGACCCGTCCGCATCCAGCGGACGGTTGACCAGGTGAAATTCCTGGACCGACGGTGAAAGTCCGGATGGGAGGCAGTGCGCGGCGGGCGTTCACGACGGTGCGCCGCCACGGCGGCAGGTCGGATCGATCTGCCGGGCCGCAGGGTGGGGTGTCCGGGTGTGTGCGCGCGTTGAAGCCCCGGAGTCCGTGCCCGATGCGGCAGGAGGACCCGGTGGCCACCACCACGGAAACCGACGCGATGCGCAGAGCCGTCGCGCTCTCCGCACGCGCCGTCGGCGCGACCGCCCCCAACCCCGTCGTCGGCTGTGTGATCCTCGACGCCGCGGGCAGGCCCGCGGGTGAGGGCTGGCACCGCAGGGCCGGCGGCCCGCACGCCGAGATCCATGCGCTGGACGCGGCCGGCGCCGCGGCCCGCGGCGGCACCGCCGTCGTCACCCTCGAACCCTGCAACCACACCGGCCGGACCGGCCCCTGCGCCCAGGCGCTCGTCGCCGCCGGGATCTCCCGCGTCGTCTACGCCGTCGCCGACCCCAGCCCGGCCGCGTCCGGCGGGGCCGCGACCCTGCGGGCCGCGGGCGTGGACGTCGAGGGCGGGCTGCTCGCCGCCGAGGCCGAGGCCGTCAACACCGCCTGGCTCACCTCGGTGCGCCGCGGCCGCCCGTACGTGCTGTGGAAGTACGCGGCAACGCTCGACGGCCGGATCGCCGCCGCGGACGGCAGCAGCCGCTGGATCACCTCCGAGGAGTCCCGCGCCGACGTGCACCGGCTGCGCGCCCAGGCCGACGCGGTCGTCGTCGGCTCCGGCACACTGCTCGCCGACGACCCGCACCTCGCGGTGCGCGGCACCGACGGCGCGGTGCAGCCGCTGCGGGTCGTCGTCGACACCCGGGCGCGCATCCGCCCCACCGCGCGCGTCCTGGACGGCGCCGCGCCCACCCTCGTCGCCGTCGCCAAGGATGCCGACACCGCCCACCTCGACAGCCAGGACCTCGTCCGGCTGCCCTACGCACCCGGGCCCGCCGGCGGCCCCCGCGGTCTGGACGTGACCGCGCTGCTCGCCGAGCTGCACGCCCGCGGCATCCGCTCCGTCCTGCTGGAGGGCGGCCCCACGCTCGCCGGGGCCTTCGTGGCGGCCGGCGCCGTGGACACCGTCGTCGGCTACCTCGCGCCCGCCCTGCTGGGCTCGGGCCCGGGCGCCCTCGGCCCGGCAGGAATCAGCACCCTCGCGCAGGCGTTGCGGCTCGACGTGACCGACGTCGCCCGCCTCGGGCCCGACCTGCGTATCACCGCCGTCCCCACTGCTGCACAGGAGAAGTGACGTGTTCACCGGAATCGTCGAAGAACTGGGTGAGATCACCGCGGTCGAGGAGCAGTCCGACGCCGCCCGATTCACGGTCCGCGGGCCCGTCGTCACGGAGGGCGCGAAGCACGGCGACTCGATCGCCGTCAACGGGGTGTGCCTGACCGTCGTGGACCTCGGCGACGGCAGCTTCACCGCCGACGTCATGGACGAGACGCTCAAGCGCTCCAGCCTCGGCGCGCTGCGCCCGGGCAGCCGCGTCAACCTGGAGCGCCCGATGGCGCTCGGCGGCCGGCTCGGCGGGCACCTGGTGCAGGGCCATGTGGACGGCACCGGCACGGTCCTGGAGCGCACCCCGGGCGAGCACTGGGAGATCGTGAAGATCTCGCTGCCCGGCGACCTGGCGCGCTACGTCGTCGAGAAGGGCTCCATCACCGTGGACGGCATCAGCCTCACCGTCGTCGACGCGGCCGCCGACTTCTTCACCGTCAGCCTCATCCCGACCACCCTGGAGCTGACCACGCTCGGCGTGAAGCAGCCCGGCGACCCGGTCAACCTGGAGGTCGACGTCATCGCCAAGTACGTCGAGCGCATGATCAACGGGGCCGCCGCGGCGGCTCCCGGAGCCGCCGGAGATGCGCGATGAGCGCCCTGCACTGGCTCAACGGCGAGGCGTTCACCGCCTTCGACCAGCACGTCATGTGGTCCGACATGATCGGCAACCTGCTGGGCCTGGCCGCGCTCGCGCTCGGCTGGCGGCGGGCGATGCTGACCTGGCCCGTCCAGCTGCTGTCCGGAGTGGTGCTGGTGGCCGCGTTCTGGTCGGCGCACCTGGGCGGCGGGGTCGGCAAGCAGTTCGTGGTCGTCACGGTCGCGGTGTGGGGCTGGTTCCGCTGGCGCGGCGGCCGCACCGACGACGCCGGGCGGGTCGCGATCCGCTTCGCCACCTGGCGGGAGCGCGCCGTGCTGGCCGTCGCCACCGGCGCCGGCACCGCCGCGGTCGCCGGGCTCTTCCTGGCCTACCCGTCGCTGTCGTGGAACCCGTGGCCGGACGCGTACATCTTCACCGGCACGCTCGCCGCGATGTACGCCCAGGCGCGCGGCTGGGTCGAGTTCTGGTTCGCGTGGCTGGCCGTCGACCTCGTCGGGGTGCCGCTCAACTTCCACAGCGGCCTGCCTTTCTCGGGGCTGGTCTACATCGTCTACTTCGTCCTGGTCATCGCCGGGATGTACGCCTGGTGGCAGCAGACCCGCCGGCCCGACGCCGGCTCCCGGGTCCGACCGAGCAGCACCGTCGCGGAAGGAGTGACGGCATGAGCGCCGTGACCGCACTGCAGGACGACTGGTTCGACGACGAGGATCTGCGGCTGGACCCGGTGGAGCGGGCGATCGCGGACATCGCCGCGGGCCGCCCGGTCGTCGTGGTCGACGACGAGAACCGGGAGAACGAGGGCGATCTGGTCGTCGCCGCCGAGAAGATCACCCCCGAGATCGTCGCCTTCATGATGACCGAGTGCCGCGGGCTGATCTGCGTACCGCTGGAGGCGTCGGACCTGGACCGGCTGGAGCTGCCGCAGATGGTGGACTCCAACACCGAGTCCATGCGCACCGCCTTCACCGTCTCGGTCGACGCGGGGCCCGAACACGGGGTGACCACCGGCATCTCCGCCGCCGACCGGGCCGCCACCATCCGGCTGCTGGCCGAATCCACCAGCGTGCCCGGCGACTTCGTCCGTCCCGGCCACGTCTTCCCGCTGCGCGCCCGCAGCGGCGGCGTGCTCACCCGCGCCGGCCACACCGAGGCGGGCGTCGACCTGGCCCGGCTCGCCGGGCTGCGGCCGGCCGCGGCGATCGTGGAGATCGCCCGCGAGGACGGCACCATGGCCCGGCTGCCCGACCTGGTGCCCTTCGCCCGCAAGCACGGGCTGGCCGTCATCTCCATCGAGGACCTGATCGCCTACCGCCGCTCCGCCGAGCCGACCGTGCGCCGCGAGGCGTCCACGACGCTGCCCACCGCGTACGGCGACTTCCGCGCGTACGGCTACCGCAGCACCGCGGACGGCGTCGAGCACATCGCGCTGGTCGCCGGCGACATCGGCGAGGGGGACGACGGCACCGACGTGCTGGTGCGCGTCCACTCCGAGTGCCTGACCGGCGACGTCTTCGGCTCGCAGCGCTGCGACTGCGGCCCGCAGCTCCAGGCGGCGCTGCGCCGGGTCGCCGAGGAGGGCCGCGGTGTGGTGCTCTACCTGCGCGGGCACGAGGGCCGAGGCATCGGCCTGCTGTCCAAGCTGCGCGCGTACGAGCTCCAGGAGCGCGGCCGCGACACCCTGGACGCCAACCTCGAACTGGGCCTGCCCGCCGACGCGCGCGACTACGGCGCCGCCGCCCAGGTGCTCGCCGACCTCGGGGTGCGCTCGCTGCGGCTGATCACCAACAACCCCGCCAAGACCGGCGCGCTGGTCCGGCACGGCCTCGACGTCCTGGGACGCGAGCCGATGCCGGTCGGGGCCGGGGAGCACAATCTGCGGTACCTGCGGACCAAGCGCGACCGGATGGGGCACGACCTGCCCTGGCTGGACGCCGTGGCCCGCCCCCGCACCGTCGAGGCCGGCAACGGCACTGAGCACCGAGGAGACAAGTGAGCGGCAAGGGCGCCCCCGAGCTGACCGTCAAGAACTGCGGCGACCTGCGGGTGGCGGTGATCGCGGCCCAGTGGCACAGCCAGGTGATGGACGGCCTCGTGGACGGGGCGATGCGCGCCCTGCACGACCTCGGCATCGAGGAGCCGACGCTGCTGCGCGTGCCGGGCAGCTTCGAACTGCCCGTCGTCGCCAAGGCGACGGCCGCCCGCGGCTACGACGCGGTCGTGGCCCTCGGGGTCATCATCCGCGGCGGCACCCCGCACTTCGAGTACGTCTCGCAGGGCGTCACCGCCGGCCTCACCCAGGTGACCGTGGACACCGGGGTGCCGGTCGGCTTCGGCGTGCTGACCTGCGACACCGAGGAGCAGGCGCTGGACCGCGCCGGACTTCCCGGGTCGAACGAGGACAAGGGCCATGAAGCGGTCACCGCCGCGGTGGCCACCGCGACCGTGATCCGTTCACTATCCGAGCCGTGGCGCTGACCGGTCCGCGCTTCCCCGTAGGCTAGGACCACCATGGCCAACAAGACATTCGAGCAGCTCTTCACCGAGCTGCAGCACAAGGCCGCCACGGCCGACCCCAGCACGTCCCGCACCGCCGAGCTGGTCGGCAAGGGCGTGCACGCGATCGGCAAGAAGGTGGTCGAGGAGGCCGCCGAGGTGTGGATGGCAGCGGAGTACGAGGGCGCCGCCGCCACGGCCGAGGAGATCTCCCAACTGCTCTACCACGTCCAGGTGATGATGGTCGCCCGCGGCATCTCGCTGGACGACGTGTACGCGCATCTGTGAGCGGTGCGGCCCGCGCCACCCCCGCGGGCCGCACGCGCGGCGCGCCGCGCCCGCGTCACCGCACGTACCCCCCTGCCCCGCCCTGCTCCACTCCTGCTCCACCCCCCTGAGACCGCTCCCGAGCGAAGGAACCCCACCCCATGCTGCGCATCGCCGTCCCCAACAAGGGCTCGCTGTCCGGACCCGCGGCGGCCATGCTCCATGAGGCCGGCTACCGGCAGCGCAAGGAGTCCAAGGAGCTGGTGCTGTTCGACAGCGCCAACGACGTGGAGTTCTTCTACCTGCGCCCGCGCGACATCGCCATCTACGTCGCCTCCGGCCGGCTCGACATCGGCATCACGGGCCGCGACCTGCTGCTCGACTCAGGCGCCAGCGCCGAGGAGATCCTGCAGCTCGGCTTCGCCCGCTCCACCTTCCGCTACGCCGCCCGCCCCGGCACCGCGGCCGGCGTCGCCGACCTCGGCGGCATGACGGTCGCGACGTCCTACGAGGGCGTCGTCGAGAAGCACCTCGCCGACAACGGCGTGGCCGCCACCGTCGTCCACCTGGACGGCGCCGTGGAGACCGCGATCCAGCTCGGCGTCGCCCAGGTCATCGCGGACGTCGTGGAGACCGGCACCTCGCTGCGCAACGCCGGCCTGGAGACCTTCGGCGAGCCGATCATGGCCTCCGAGGCGGTCGTCATCCGCCCGGTCGGCGTGCCCGCCGGCGACCCCAAGGTGCAGAAGTTCCTGCGCCGCCTGCAGGGCGTCCTGGTCGCCCGGCGCTACGTGATGATGGACTACGACATTCGCGCCGAGCACGTCGACCAGGCCGTGGCCCTCACCCCGGGCCTGGAGTCGCCGACCGTCTCCCCGCTGCACCACGAGGGCTGGGTCGCGGTGCGGGCCATGGTCCCCACCGACGACGCCCAGCGGATCATGGACGAGCTGTACGACCTCGGTGCCCGCGCGATCCTGACCACCGGCATCCACGCCGCCCGGCTGTGACCGCCCCCGACGGGGGCGCGGACCGGGGGCAGGCCCGCGCCCCCGCCGGCGCCGTCGCGCTGCTGCCGGTCACCTTCCGGCCGCTGCTCACCCGTGTGGTGCTCCTCACGGTCGGCGTACTGCTGCTCGCCACGCTCAGCACCCTGGCGGTGCTCATGCCGTCCGAGGGCGCCTCGCCGTGGACCACCGGCGACCGGGTCGGCATCGCCGTCCTCGGGGTCCTCGCGCTGGGCGTGCTCGCGCTCCTCAGCCGCCCCAGGGCGGTCGCCGACCACGGCGGCCTCACCGTCGTCAACGTGATCGTCCGGCGGCGGCTGGCCTGGGCCGAGATCCTCGGCGTACGGCTGCGCCCGGGCGACGCCTGGGTGCATCTGGACCTCGCCGACGGCACCACGCTCGCCGTCATGGGCATCCAGCCCGGTATCGCCCGCCGCCAGGCCCTCGTCGACGCCCGGCTGCTGCGTGAGCTGGTCACCGCGCTGGGCGAGGCACCCGGCGACGGGCGTGACGCGAGGTGACCCGGTGCCCGGTGTCCGCCCGGCCTGCGGTGAAGCCGTCGTGAAGGCACCGCCCGCCGTCCTTCGCGGTCGGCGGGCCGTTGACTACTCTGGAGCAGGGCCGTGCGTCACGCGCGCGGCCCGCCGACCTGCCATCCCGACCGAGGAGTGACACCCACACCCCGATGGACGCACCGTCCGGTAGTACCAGCGCCGCCCCTCCGCCACGAAAACCCGGAGCGGCGGCCTCATGAGCACGTCACTGCTGCTGCTCGCAGCGGCCTTCGTCCTGATCATCGCCAACGGTTTCTTCGTCGCCGCCGAATTCGGCCTGGTGACCGTGGAGCGCCCCGCCGCCGAACGCGCCGCGGCCGAGGGCGACCGGCGCGCGGCCGGCGTCGTCGCGGCGCTGCGCAAGCTGTCCTTCCAACTGTCCGGCACCCAGCTCGGCATCACCATCACCTCGCTGGTCGTCGGCATGCTCGCCGAACCCGCCCTCGCCGATCTGCTCACCGGCCCGATCCGGGCCGCCGGCATACCGCACGGCGCCGCCCCCGGCATCGCCGTCGTGGCCGGCATGATGGCCGCCTCCGCGGTGCAGATGGTGATCGGCGAGCTGGTCCCCAAGAACTGGGCGGTCTCCCGGCCGCTCGCCGTCGCCCGCATGGTCGCCGGACCGCAGCGGGCCTTCTCCCGCGCCTTCCGGCCCGTCATCGAGCTGCTCAACGGCGCCGCCAACCGCCTGGTGCGGATGCTCGGCGTGGAGCCCGCCGACGAGCTGGGCTCCGCCCGCACCCCCACCGAACTGGTCTCGCTGGCCCGGCACTCCGCGCGGGCCGGCGCGCTCGAACAGGACACCGCCGACCTGTTCGTCCGCACCCTCTCGCTCGGCGACCTCATCGCCGAGAACGTCATGACCCCCCGGGTGCGGGTGAGCGCCCTGGAGGACACCGCGACCGCCGCGGACGTGCTCAACCTCACCCGTGCCACCGGCCTGTCCCGCTTCCCCGTCTACCGCGACCGGCTCGACGACATCGTCGGCATGGTGCACCTCAAGGACGCCCTCGCGGTGCCCGCCGAGCTGCGCGACCGCACCGCCGTCAGCCGCATCGCGGTCGTCCCGCTGCTTGTGCCCGAGACACTCGCCGCGCAGCCGCTGCTGGAACTGCTGCGCAGCCAGCAGCCCATCGCGGTGGTCGTCGACGAGTACGGCGGCACTGCCGGGGTCGTCACCCTGGAGGACATCGTCGAGGAGCTGGTCGGCGAGGTCCGCGACGAGCACGACGCCGTCGACCTGCCCGAACTGGCGCAGGCCCCGCCGGAGGACGGCCGCCCCGCGTGGGACGCCGACGGCGGCTGCCGGGTCGACACGCTGGCCAGGATCGGCCTGGAGGCGCCCGAGGGCCCGTACGAGACCGTCGCCGGGCTGGTCGCCGACCTGCTCGGGCGGATCCCCGCGGTGGGCGACACCGCGGACCTGCCCGGCTGGCGGCTGCGCGTCGCCGAGGTCGGCCACCACCGCGCCGAGCGGGTCCGCATCCTGCGCACCGCGCCCGCGCCGGACGCGGCGGAAGAGGCGGGTGAGGGCCGGTGAACGCGCTGATGCTGTTCTTCGCACTGCTGCTGGTGCTCGCCAACGGCTTCTTCGTCGGCGCCGAGTTCGCCCTGGTCTCGGTCCGCCGCAGCCAGATCGAACCGCTCGCCGCGACCCACCGCGGGGCCCGTACCGTGCTGTACGGGCTGGAGAACCTGCCGCAGATGATGGCCGCCGCGCAGTTCGGCGTCACCGTCTGCTCGCTGACCCTCGGCGCGGTCGCCGAGCCGACCGTCGCCCATCTGCTGGAGCCGGTCTTCTCCGCCGCCCGCATGCCCGAGGACCTGGTCCACCCGGTCGGCTACGTGCTCGCGCTGGCCTTCGTGGTCTTCCTGCACCTGGTCATCGGCGAGCTGGTGCCGAAGAACCTGGCGATGGCGGACCCGGAGAAGACCGCGCTGTGGCTCAGCCCCGGGCTCGTCGGCTTCGCCCGGGTCTTCTCGCCGGTCATCGTGGTGCTCGGGGCCGGCGCGCGGCTCATCCTGCGCGCCTTCCGCGTCGAGCCCAAGGACGAGGTCGAGTCCGTCTTCACCAGCGCCGAGCTGACGGTGCTGGTCGAGGACGCCCGGCGGGCCGGGCTGCTGGACTCCGACGAGCAGGAGCGGCTGGAGGACGCCCTGGAGCTGGGCAGCCGCCCGGTCACCGAGGTGCTGCTCACCCCCGACGAGCTGATCACCCTGGCCCCCACGGCAACCGCCCGGGAGGTCGAGGAGCTGACCGTGCGGACCGGCTACTCGCGCTTCCCGGTCGCCGCCGAGTCCGGTACGGGCTACCTCGGCTACCTGCACGTCAAGGACGTCCTGGACCTGGAGGACCAGGACCGCCCGGTGCCGCGCCGGCTGTGGCGGCCCATCACCACGCTGCGGGCCGACCTGCCGCTGGACGACGCGCTCACCTCGATGCGGCGGGCCGCCTCGCACCTCGCGGCCGTCGCGGAGCCGGACGGGCGGGTGCTGGGCCTCGTGGCGCTGGAGGACGTGCTGGAGATGCTGGTGGGCGAGGTGCGGGACCCCTCGCACCCGGCGCACCGCCCGATGCCGGGCCAGCTCGTCCGCTGACCCCGCCGTCCGGCCCCGCTACTCGGCGGGGTCGGACGGCGGCGGCGGGACGCCGGGGCCGCGGCCCGACAGCACCTCGCCGTACGCCTGCATCAGGTCCGGCAGCCGCAGCGTCGCCAGCTCGTCGCGGGTCGGCGTCGCCGGGTACTCCGACAGCCGCAGGTCGCGGTACGCGCAGCTCTTCTCGTACAGGGTGCGCAGCAGCCGGCCGTTGCCCAGCTCGTCGATCCAGCCCTGCTCCACGACGTGGCCGCTGATCGCGCGCAGCTCGTCGATCGCCTCGTCGTCCCAGTGGTCCCCGTTCTCGGCGGCCAGCACCTCGCCGATCCGGGTCAGCTCGCCCGGGCGGTAGCTCGGGAAGTCCACCCGGGTGGTGAAGCGCGACCCGAGGCCGGGGTTGGCGGCGAGCAGCCGGTCCATGCCCTCGGGATAGCCCGCGAGGATCACCACCAGCCGGTCGCGGTTGTCCTCGGCGCGCTTGAGCAGCACCTGGAGCGCCTCGTCGCCGTACGCGTCGCCCTTGCTGTAGCCGGAGTTGGACAGCGCGTACGCCTCGTCGACGAACAGCACGCCGCCCAGCGCCGAGTCGATCAGCTCATTGGCCTTGACCGCGGTCTGGCCCAGGAACTCGCCGACCAGATCGGACCGCTGGGCCTCCACCAGGTGGTCGCCGCCGAGCAGGCCCAGCGCGTAGAACACCCGGCCCAGTATCCGGGCCACCGTGGTCTTGCCCGTCCCCGAGGGGCCGGAGAAGACGAAGTGCCGTTTCGGGGGCTGCACCGGCAGCCCCTGCCCGGCCCGCAGCCGGGCCATCCGCAACTGCGCCGACAGCGCCCGCACCTGGCGCTTGACCGGCTCCAGGCCCACCATCCGGTCCAGCTCCGCGAGCGCCTGGGCCAGCAGCGCCGGGTCCGAGCCGCCGAGCGGCAGCGGGACCTGCGCGCCCCCCGCCAGCGGGGCGGCGCCGCGGTCGCGCGGGTCCTCCTCCAGCGGGCCCGGCGGGGCGAGCAGCACGTCGTCCACCTCGGCCGGCTCCGGGCCGGCGGGCGGGCGGCCCTCGCCCGGGTCCGCGTACAGCCCGGCCTCCAGGTCCGTGCCGCCCTCCGGCACCGCCTGCCCGCCGGCCAGCGACACCGCGGTGGCCAGGCCCGCGCTCTCGTCGAGGCCGTCGTCCGTCTCGTGTATCGCGGCCAGCCGCGCGGCGGTGTCCATGAACGCCGGGTCCACCCGGTGCACCGCCCGGTAGAGCGGTACGGCCGCGGCGGTACGGCCGGTGCCCTCGTACGCCCGGGCCAGCCAGTAGCGCAGCTCCTTGCGCTGCGGCTGCTCGCTGCGGCACCGCATCAGGGCCGCGGACAGCAGCGGTTCCGCCTGCCCGCACATCTCCAGGCGCACCCGCGCCATCCCGCCGAACAGGCCCGCCTCGATACCCAGCAGCTGGTCGCCCAGCAGCGGTTCCGTGTGCCGGACCAGATGCTCCCAGTCCTTGACCAGATACGCCCGGCAGGCGTGCAGGAAGCGCACCTGGGGGTCGGTGTCGACCGGCGGGCAGTCCGCGAGCGCGCGGTCCAGCTCGGCGACGTGCCGACCGTCCAGCCAGTGGCTCGCGTGCGCGAGCAGCAGGTCGCGGCTGGTCTCCAGCACAGGCTGCACCCACCAGCCGAGCCAGTACCAGGAGTTCAGCGTACGGCGGTGCGCGGCGCGCTGCTCGCCGAAGCGGTCGCGGTGCCGGTACATCTGGAGCAGGGCGGTCGCGGTGTCCGCGCGCAGCGCGTGCAGGCCGAGCCAGGCGTCGGCCATCCCCGGGTCCAGCCGGACGGCGGTCCTGAACTCCTCCTCGGCCTGGGCGTAGGCGCCCACCGTGTACGCGTCGATGCCGCGCAGCCAGGCGAGATCGGCAGGGCCGCCCGCGCGGTCGGTGCCGAAGTCCATGTGGTCCCCACCCTCGTTGCCCCGCGCCCCTCGCCGACGGCTCCCGCCGCCAACCGGTAGGCGACGGGCGGAAGTTGAAGCATGTGGTGGCTCCCCAGGACACCACCGCGACCTTTCCGCATCGTACCCGCGAAGCGGGCGGGGCCGTAGTGTGCGTGTCCCCTGCGGGGTTGCTCCCGGGTGGCTGCGCCTTGCGCTGGGGCTTCCCGCTTCCCCCGGCGGGGGGCACGCGCTCCCCGGGCGGGGGCGCGGGCCGGTGGCGCTCCGGGGGCGTGGTGGGGTGCGCTGTGCGACCTTGCGGTGGGTGGGGGGTTCCTCGCGCAGTTCCTCGCGCCCCTTGGCTTGCCCGGCGGGCGCTTTCCCTCCGGTGGGTGGGGTCGGGGGCCGCCACGGGGCACCTCCTCGGAATGCGCGTTCGCCCTCGTACCGAGTTGGTGAACTACTCCCAGCGCATTCCTGCGGGGGCACCCCGCACCGTCCCCCTCCGGGCCGGTTCGGCGGCTGCCTGCCGGTGGGGGTCTCGTTTTTGGGGCACGGGTGCGTGGGAGAGCACCCGTTTTCAGGGGCGCGGGGAACTGCGCGCTCAGCCCCCACCGGCGGAAAGGCGAACTGCCACCCCACGTGGCAATCACCTAGGAGCGCGTGGGGGAGAACGGAGCGACCAGCCGCGACGGCGGGACGCTCGCGGACGTCACCGCACGGGGCAGCCCGTGGCGCACAAGGAAGGGCAGACGGAGCCCCCGGTCACGGGGGAACAACCGGGGGCTCCGTGCTACGGAAAGCGGCCTTCCGGGACCGCTTGGTTGAAAACGTAATTGCTCGCCGTCAAGCGGTCAAGCCGTCATCGCAGGTCCCCGCGCCGGGCCGGGGACGGCGCGGTAGCCGTCCCCCGTCTGACGGACCAGCAGGTCCGCGTACGGCCGCGTCGGGTCCGACGCGAAATGCGCGTCCTCCGCGGCGGACCACCCGGTCCAGAAGGGGGCGAGCGCGGGACCGTCCCGCCGCATCCCGCGCCCCCGCGCGGTCCCGCGGCCGACCTCCAGCCACAGCGTGAGCGCGAGGTGCGGGCGCAGGGCGCGGCGCCCGGCCCCGACGCCCTCGACGAGCACCACCGGCGCGGCCGGCACGTCGCGCCAGGACGCGAACCGCCGGGCCGTCCAGTCGTAGACCTCGTGCCGCGCGGCAAGCCCCGCGGCGAAGGGCCCGGCGATCTGCGCCCCGAAGCGCTCCTCCCAGCCGAACGGCTCCTCGTGCGTGGCGAGGTCGTCCGTGTGCACGACGGGCACCCCGCCCAGCTCGGCGGCGAGCCGCCCCGCCAGCGTGGTCTTGCCCGAGCCCGCGTGCCCGTCGACGGCGACCAGCCGGACCGGGCCGCAGGACGGCGCCAGCACGTCCAGCGCCGCGGCCAGCTCGCGCAGTGACAGGCCCTGTTCGTCGTCCATGCCCCAGGACCCTACGCACCCCGGCGGCACGCCGTGCCGGGCGGCGCGCGGCGTGCCGGAAATACCGGCGCCCGGAGCGGGACGGGCGTTTACCGTGGGCGGCGTGACCGTTACCGAGCAGAATGCCGACGCGCTCCACCCCGCCGAGCGCCTCACCCTCGCCAGGAAGGCCGCGGGCGACGCGGGCCTCGACGCGCTGCTGGTCTCGCCGGGTGCGGACCTGCGGTATCTGACCGGCTACCAGGCACTGCCGCTGGAGCGGCTGACGTGCCTGGTGGTGCCGGCCGAGGCAGACCCCTTCCTGGTGGTGCCGGCGCTGGAGCGCCCCGCCGCGGCGGCCTCGCCGGCCGGCGGCCTCGGCCTGGACATCACCGGCTTCGCCGAGACCGACGACGCGTACGCGATGATCGCCCGCCGGCTGCCCGCGGGCGTGAGCCGCTTCGCGGTCGACAACCACATGTGGGCGGAGAAGCTGCTGGCCTTCCAGGCGGCGCTGCCGGACGCCCAGGCGTGCCTGGCCGGCGACGTGCTGACGGAGCTGCGGGTGCGCAAGAGCCCCGCCGAGGTCGCCGCGCTGCGCCGTGCGGGAGCGGCGATCGACCGGGTGCACCGCAGGGTGGGGGAGTGGCTGCGCCCCGGCCGCACCGAGCGCGAGGTCGCCCGCGACATCGCCGACGCCATCATCGAGGCGGGCCACGTGACCGTGGACTTCGTCATCGTCGGCTCTGGCCCGAACAGCGCGAGCCCGCACCACGAGGTGTCGGACCGCGTCATCCGCGCCGGCGACCCGGTCGTGGTCGACATCGGCGGCACCACCGCGGAGGGCTACTGCTCCGACTCCACCCGCACCTACGCCGTCGGCGAGCCCCCGGCGGGCTTCCGCGAGCTGTACGCGGTGCTGCTGCGCGCGCAGACCACGCAGACCGAGGCGGTACGGCCCGGCGTCACCGCCGAGCAGCTGGACGCGGTGGGCCGCGACATCATCACCGCCGCCGGCTACGGCGAGCACTTCATCCACCGCACCGGGCACGGCATCGGCATGGAGTCGCACGAGGAGCCGTACATCGTGGCGGGCAGCAGCCGGGCGCTGGCGCCCGGCATGGCCTTCTCGATCGAGCCCGGCATCTATCTGCCCGACACCTACGGCGCGCGCATCGAGGACATCGCGGTGTGCACCGACGAGGGCGGCGAGCGGCTGAATCTGACCGGGCGCGACCTGGTGGTGCTGCCCGGCTGAGCGGCGGCCGGGCGCCACTGGAACAGACCAATGACGGTGCCGCCACGCGGCCGGAAAGCCTGGTGGAAGGGCGGGTCGTGCTGCCATGGTGGTGCGACCTGCCCGCCGGCGGCGCGCAGGGGTGCCCACGCCTGCCCGGGCACGCCCAGGAACGAGCAACGCCGAGGGAAACGAAGGGGATTCAGCCATGACCCGTAACGCGCCCCGCCGTACCGTCATCACCGCGGCGCTGGCCGCCGCGGCGGCCGCAGCCACCACTGCCGTCGCGCGGCCCGCGACGGCGGCGCCCGGCGCGGCGGCCGCGCCCGGCGCCGCGCAGCACGGGCACGGCGGCGCAGCCGTGCCCGACGACGCACCGGTCGACTACCACGGCTGGACGAGCTTCCCCGACTGGCTGTCCGGCACGCACTCCGGCACCCGCCCGGTGCCCGGCGCGCGGCCCGGCCTGGAGATCGGCCGGGCCACCGGCTCGCTGGACTACACCGACCCGCACACCGGCACCACCGCGACCTGGGAGTCCGCGTCGTGGACCTCGCCGGTGCGCGACGTCCCGCACCCGGCGAGCGAGCTGATCGCGTCCTGGAACGCGCACACCCCGGCGGGCACCTGGCTCCAGGTCGAGCTGCTGGGCACGTACACCGACGGCACGGCCACCCCGGCGTACGTCATGGGCCGCTGGACCGCGGGCGACGGGCCCGAGGACATCCGGCGCACCTCCGTCGACGATCAGACGGACGGCAGGAGCAGCATCTGGACCGACACCTTCTCCATCGACGACGCCGCCGCCGGCCCGCTGCTCGCGTCCTACCGGCTGCGCCTCACGCTCTTCCGCAAGCCCGGCAGCGAGCTGACCCCCAGGGTGTGGCGGCTCGGCGCGATGGCGTCGAACATCCCGGACCGCTTCACCGTGCCGGCCTCGGTGCCCGGGGCGGGCGCGGGCGTGGAGCTGGCGGTGCCCGCGTACTCGCAGAACATCCACAAGGGGCAGTACCCGGAGTACGACAACGGCGGCGAGGCGTGGTGCAGCCCGACGTCGTCGACGATGGTCATCGAGTACTGGGGCCGCGGCCCCACAGCGGAGCAGATGGCGTGGGTCGACCCGTCGTACGCCGACCCGCAGGTCGACCAGGGCGCCCGCTACACGTACGACTACCAGTACGAGGGGTGCGGCAACTGGCCCTTCAACGCGGCCTACGCGGCGACCTACCCGGACATGCAGGGGGTCATCACCCGGCTGCACTCCCTCAACGACGTGGAGACGCTCGTCGCCGCCGGCATCCCGGTGATAACGTCCCAGTCCTTCCTGGCCTCCGAGCTCGACGGCGCCGGCTACGGCACGTCCGGCCACCTGATGGCCCTGGTCGGCTTCACCGCGGAGGGCGACGTCGTCGCCAACGACCCCGCGAGCGACAGCGACGCGGTGGTCCGCAACGTCTACAAGCGGGCCCAGTTCGAGACGATCTGGCTCCGCACCAAGCGCATCAACGCCTCGGGCGGCACCAGCGGCGGCACCGGCGGCGTCTGCTACCTCTACTTCCCCGCCAAGCCCACCCCCCGCCAGCGCCGCGCCCTCGCCTCCGTCGGCGTCGTCTGACCCCCGGGGGCGGACACCCACCGTCCGCCCCCCGTCCCCCGTCCCCGGTGTCCCCAACTCCCGGCGCCGGGCGCCCACGTGCCGCTTCCGCCCCAAATTGGTCTCGACCAATTTGTGGGTTGCTCTAAAGGTCTGGACCAACTCATTGACGGGTTCGTGTCAGCGCTGGATTCTGCTGGCACGTTCCCCCACAGGAGGTTCCAGACGTGAAGCGTCTCCAAGCACTGGGTTCGGGCGTGGCCGCCGCCGCGCTCGCCGTGGCCGGGCTGGGTGCCGCAGCCACTGTCGGCGCCGGGCAGGCCAGCGGCGCCACCGCGGCGTCCACCGCCCTGGGCAGCCAGTGGTACGCCGCCGCCCCGTATCTGATGCCGACCGACAACAATCCGCCGGACGCGACCGCGATCATGGACGCCACCGGCCTGAAAGCCTTCCAGCTCGCCTTCATCCTGGCCCCCAACGGCGGCGGCTGTACGCCGACCTGGAGCGGTACGAGCGCGGTCTCGTCCGACACCGCGGTCGGCGGCGTCATCTCCGCGATCCGCGCCAAGGGCGGCGACGTCTCCGTCTCGATCGGCGGCTACGGCGGCACCAAGCTCGGCCAGGCCTGCTCCGACGCGGCCTCGACCGCCGCCGCCTACCAGCAGGTCATCAACAAGTACCAGCTCAAGGCGATGGACTTCGACCTGGAGGAGCCGGAGTACGAGAACACCGCCGCCGTCGCGCACGAGATCGGCGCGGCCAAGATCCTCCAGCAGAACAACCCCGGCCTCTACATCTCGGTGACCACCGCGGGCACCGCGGCCGGCACCGGCTGGTTCGGCCAGCAGATGCTCAACGAGGCCAAGTCGCAGGGCTTCACGCCCAACAACTTCTCCATCATGCCCTTCGACGGCGGCTTCAACGGCGCCGCCGCCCAGACCGCGGCGCTCACCGCCTTCAACGGCCTGCTGAAGACCACCTTCGGCTGGGACACTGCGACGGCGTACGCCCACGAGGGCTTCTCCGGCATGAACGGCCGCAGCGACGCGGGCGAGTACTTCTACCAGGCGGACTTCCAGACGGTGCTGGACTACGCGACCAGTCACGGCATGGCCCGCTTCACCTTCTGGTCCCTGAACCGGGACCGGCAGTGCACCCCGCCGGACAACCAGACCACCTCGGGCACGTGCAGCAGCGTGCCGCAGAGCGACTGGGAGTTCGCGAAGTTCTCGGTGAAGTTCGCCGGCGCCACCCCGCCCACCAACCCGCCGACGACGCCGCCGACCACCCCGCCGACCTCGCCCGGCGGTGGCGGCACCTGCACCGCCGCCCAGTGGAGCGCCTCCGCGGTCTACACGGGCGGCAACGAGGTGGCGCACAACGGCCACCTGTGGAAGGCCAAGTGGTGGACGACCAACGAGGAGCCCGGCACCACCGGCCAGTGGGGCGTGTGGCAGGACGAGGGCGCCTGCTGACCGGAGCGTGACCACACCCGGCCCGGAAAGATTGGCCGGAAATCGATGACGGGCCCACGGCGTGCAGCGCCGCGGGCCCGTCATCCGGACAGGGTCGGCACGCTTCCTCTGCGCGAATTCGCCGTGGCGCGTTTTCGCAGCTGCACATGCCGGTGGTTGTTGACCGAAAACGGACGTAGCGTCTCCGGTTGGCTGTTTCGCTCCGAACACACGATCAGTAGCCTCACAGGGACAAGCGGCCTCCCGTCCGCGGCAGTTGCTCCGGACGCGTCCACCCGGCCCCTCGACCTGGAGACTCCCACCGTGACTGAGCGACCCTCCTGGGCACCCCCCGGCATCGACATCAACGTGCCCAGCGTGTCGCGGGTGTACGACTACTTCCTCGGCGGGTCGCACAACTTCGAGGTGGACCGGGAAGCGGCCAGGAAGGCCATCGAGGCCATGCCGGGCATCCCCAGGCTCGGGCAGGCCAACCGGGCGATGATGCGCCGCGCGGTGCGCTACGCGGTCGGCCGGGGCATCACGCAGTTCCTCGACATCGGCTCGGGCATCCCGACCTTCGGCAACGTCCACGAGGTCGTGCACGCCCTGAACCCCGAGGCGAACGTCGTCTACGTCGACAACGACCCGGTCGCCGTCGAGCACAGCAAGGCGGTGCTCGACGGCAACAAGCACGCCGCGATCGCCGCCGCCGACCTGCGCGACCCGCGCGGCGTCCTGGACCACCCCGAGGTCCGGCGGCTGCTGGACCTCGACCGGCCGGTCGCGCTGCTGCTCGTCGCGGTGCTGCACTTCCTGTCCGAGGAGGAGGACGACGCGTACGGCGTGGTCGCCACCCTGCGCGACGCGCTCGCGCCCGGCAGCGTGCTGGTCGTCACCCACGGCACCCAGCAGACCGAGCTGAACGAGGACCAGGACGAGGCCGTGAAGGTCTACCGGCGCACCAGGACCCCGCTGATCCTGCGCTCGCCGGACGAGGTGGAACGCTTCTTCACCGGGTTCGAGCTGCTGGAGCCCGGCGTCGTCACCCTCCCGTACTGGCGCCCCGACGCCCCGCCGGGGGACGACATCGACCCCGCCGTGCTGGCCGGGTTGGCCGGTGTGGGGCTGAAGGCGTGACGCTGCGACCGGTCCTCGCCGGGTACGGACCGGGCCCGGCGACGGCGGTGGACGACGACAGCCTGGCGCGGTTCGCGGCGATCTGGAGCAGGGCCATCTACCCGGTGACGGCCACCTCGATGACCAAGGCGGAGTTCGAGGCGCATCTCCGGCCGCTGGCCGCCGTGCTGCGCGACGCCCTGCACGCCGAGCGCTTCGAGCCGCGCGCGGCGGTGTCGGTCGGCACCGGCCTGGTCGCCGCGCACTGCACCGACCCCGAGGCGCTGCCCAGCATCCTCGGCGTCATCGACGCCTACCTGGTCCTCTACTGCGGGCCCGGCGCCGAACTCGGACTGCCCGCCGACGAATGCCGGGCGCGCTGCTCGCGGCTCCAGCACGCCGTGGCCGTCGGCTTCGCCCACGCGCTGCGCGAACGCACCCTGCGCGAGCAGGAGTCCATCTCGCGCGCCGCCCTCAACGCCAAGAGCGAGGCGGAGAGCGCGCTCGCCGCGAGCGAGGCCCGCTTCCGGGCCGTCTTCGAGACCGCCGCCGTCGGCATCGGCATCGCCGACCTCGACGGCACCATCCTGGAGCTCAACGCGGCGCTGGTCCGGATGTTCGGCAGCGAGACCTTCATCCGGCAGCGCAGGACCGGCGACTGGCTGCACCCGGAGCACCCGGAGCACTGCGGGCACCCGGAGAACTCCGGCGACACCGAGAGCGTCAACCGCGAGTTGGTGCGCGGCGAGCGCGACCACTACCAGATCGAGAAGGCCTACCCGCGCGCCGACGGCTCGGTGCTGTGGGCCGACGTCCAGGTGTCGCTGCTGCGCGACGGCGCCGGGCAGCCGCGCTACCAGCTCGCGCTGCTCGACGACGTGACCGAGCGCCGCCGGCTGCTGGACCGGCTGCGCCACCAGGCCACCCACGACGCGCTCACCGGTCTGCCCAACCGGGCGCTGTTCTTCGAACGCCTCGACCAGGCCCTCGAAGAGCCCGCCGGCGCCGAGGCCCGCGGCGGCCGTGACATCGGAGTGTGCTACCTGGACCTCGACGGCTTCAAGGCCGTCAACGACAGCCTCGGCCACGCCGTCGGCGACCGGCTGCTGCTCGCCGTCGCCGACCGGCTGCGGGAGTGCGTCACCTCGCCGGACCAGCTCGTCGCCCGTATCGGCGGCGACGAGTTCGTGGCGCTCTACGCCGACCCGCCCGACCGGCGCGCCGTCACCGACCTGGCCGCGCGCATCCTGGGCGCGCTGTCCACCCCGGTGCTGCTGGACGACCGCCAGCTCCCGGTGCACGGCAGCGTCGGCATCGTGCACGGCCCGGTCGGCGGACGCGGCCCGGCCGACATCCTGCGCAGCGCCGACATCACGATGTACCGCGCGAAGGAGCGCGGCGGCAACCGCTACGAGGTCGCCGACGCGGACGCCGACGCCCGCGCCATCACCCGGCACGGCCTGACCAACCAGCTGCCCAGCGCGCTGCGGCACCACGAGTTCTTCGTGGAGTACCAGCCGCTCATCGCCCTGGAGGACAACACCGTGCTCGGCGCCGAGGCGCTCGTGCGGTGGAGCCATCCGGTGCACGGGGTCCTCGGCCCCGACCAGTTCATCCCGCTCGCCGAGAGCACCGGGCAGATCGTGCCGCTCGGCCGCTGGGTGCTGGAGCAGGCCGTCCGGCAGGCCCAGGAGTGGCGGCAGGACACACACTGCCCCGGGCCGCCGCCGCGGATCAACGTCAACCTCTCGCCCGTGCAGCTCGGTCACCGCGGCCTCGTCGCCGACGTCGCCGCGGTCCTCGACGAGAGCGGCCTGGAGCCGAGCGCGCTGTGCCTCGAAGTCACCGAGAGCGCCCTGATCGGCGCCGACAAGGACGCCCTCGAACCGCTGCGGCGGATCGCCGACCTCGGGGTCGCCATAGCGCTGGACGACTTCGGCACGGGCTACTCCAACCTCGCCTCGCTGCGCTGGCTCCCGGTCAGCGTGCTGAAGCTCGACCGCGCCTTCACCCTGGGGATGCGGCGCAGGCCCGCCGACCCGACGGAATGCAAGATCGTCGAGTGCATCGTCAGCCTCGCCCACGCCCTCGACCTCACCGTCACCGTCGAGGGGGTCGAGACCCGCGTCCAGGCCGACCACCTGCGCGCGCTCGGCTGCGACACCGCGCAGGGCTGGTACTACGGCAAGGCGGGACCCGCCGACCGGCTGCACAAGCTCACCCTCGCCGACACCGGCTGACACACCTGCCCGCACCACCGACGGCGCTGATCGGGCAGCGCCCGCCGCTGTGATGAAATCCCCTGGTACGCCGTCATCCGGACCGGGGAGTTCCACTGAGCACCGCAGCCGCAGAGACGCTGTCCGTGGCCGCGCTGCTGCTCGTCCTGGGCTTCGCCGTGCTGCGCCCGCACCGCTGGCCGGAGGCCGCCGTCGCGGTGCCCGCCGCCGCGCTGCTGACCGCCGTCGGGGCGGTGCCGCCGTCGGCCGCCTGGCACCAGATCCGCGAGCTGGCGCCCGTCGTCGGCTTCCTCGCCGCGGTGCTCGTGCTCGCCGAGCTGTGCGCCGACGACGGGCTCTTCACCGCCGCGGGCGACGCCATCTCGCAGGCCTGCCACGGGCGCCCGCAGCGGCTGCTCGCCGGGGTCTTCGCCGTCGCCGCGGTGGTGACCGCGGTGCTCAGCCTTGACGCCACGGTCGTGCTGCTCACCCCGGTCGTCATCGCGACGGCCGCGCGCGCCGGGGCCCGCGCCCGCCCGCACGTCTACGCGTGCGCGCACCTGGCCAACTCCGCCTCGCTGCTGCTGCCGGTGTCCAACCTGACCAACCTGCTGGCCTTCACCGCCGCGGGCATCACCTTCACCCGCTTCGCACTCCTCATGGCGGTGCCCTGGCTGCTGGCCATCGGCATCGAGTACGTCGTCTTCCGCCGCTTCTTCGCCGCCGACCTGGCCGTCGTCGAGCACCCGCCGGAGCGGGGCGAGCCGCCCGCCGTGCCCGTCTTCACCCTCGTGGTGCTCGGCCTGACGCTGGCCGGCTTCGCCCTCACCTCGCTCGCCGGGATCAACCCCGCCTGGGCCGCGCTGGCCGGCGCGCTGGTGCTGGGGGTGCGCGCCCTGCACCGCCGGCGGGCCACCGTGCCCGGTCTGGTCAAGGCGGCCGGGCCGCTGTTCTGCCTGTTCGTGCTCGCGCTCGGCGTCGTCGTCGAGGCGGTGGTGCGCAACGGCCTGTCCGACGCGGCCGACGCGGTGCTCCCGAACGGCGACAGCCTGCCCGCGCTGCTCGGGGTGGCCGCCTGCGCCGCCGTGCTGGCCAACCTGATCAACAACCTGCCGGCCACTCTCGCGCTGCTGCCGCTCGCCCAGTCCGGCGGCACGGGGCAGGTCCTCGCCGTGCTCATCGGCGTCAACCTCGGCCCCAACCTCAGCTACGCAGGGTCGCTGGCGACCCTGCTGTGGCGCCGCGTCCTGCACACCCACGGCGCCGACGCGAAGCTCGGCACCTTCACCCGGCTGGGGGCACTCACCGTGCCGCCCACGCTGGTCGCCGCGACCGCCGCGCTGTGGGCGGGCCTGCGGCTCACCGGCACCTGACCGGCAGCCGGCTCAATCCTTCTTCCGCAGGGTCGTCGGCGATCCGGGGGCCGTCGAGCCGGGCGCCAGCTGCAGATGCGTGGCGTCGGTCATGGAGAGGGTGTAGACGCGGCCGTCGGCGCAGTGCAGGTCCGAATCCGGGTCGGTGGGCACGCTGGTGACCGCCTGGAAGGTGATCATGTCGCCCTGCACCCCGGTGAGCCGGAGGTCCTCGGTGCAGCCGTTGTCCACGCCGGAGTCCGGCACAGGGATGTTGCTGACCTGCCGGCCCACGGTGCTGCCCCGCTTGCCGCCCCGCAGGGTGAGCGTGACCTTGACGGTGCTGCTGCCCTGCGAGTAGCTCCCCGGACCCTCGCCGTACCAGGTGCCGACCCAGGCCGTGGGCAGCTCGTTCGCCGCGGCGACCGGCGTGGACGGCCCGGACGACGAGGTGCCCGCGCCCTTGCCGCCCGTGTCGCCGCCGGAGCCGCCGTCGCCGCCCGATCCGGAGCCGCCCGCGTACTGGCTCAGCACCACGGCCAGGACCGCCGCCACCGCGACCACACCGCCGGCCGCCGCGAGCACGGGGCCGGAAAGACGCCGCCGCGCGGGCACGACGGGGGAGGAGGGGAAGCTGCCGTAGGGATGCTGCGGACCCGTCAGCTGCGGGCCCGTCAGCTGCGGGCCCGCCACCGGCGGATGCGCCACCGGCTGCGGGTGCGGCGGGGTGTGCGGGGCCGGGCGGGGCGGGTAGGCCGTGGTGGCCGGGCCGTACGGCGAGGGGCCGAGGTCCGCGGCGGGCGCCGCGCCCAGCGCCGCCCGGGTCTGCGCCTCCCTGGCCGCCAGGTCCGCCGCCAGCTCCGGCACGGCCGCGGGCCAGTCGCCGGTGGCACCGCCGCCGGGGAGCAGTTCGGCTGCTCCCCGGGCGTCGGGGCGGTCCGCCGGGCTCTTGGCCAGGCACGCGCGGACCATCGGCAGCAGCTCGGCGGGCACCCCGCCCAGGTCCGCGTCCTCGTGCACCACCCGGTAGAGCAGCGCCGGGGCGGAGACCTCCTCTCCGGGGTGCTGGAAGGGCCCGTGGCCGGTGGCCGCGTACACCAGCACCGATGCCAGCGCGAACAGGTCGCCGGGCTCGGCGGCCGAGCCCGCCGTGGCCTGCTCGGGCGCCATGTAGCCGGGGGAGCCGATCATCCCGCCGGTGCTGGTGTGCCGGGTGTCGTCCGCGGCCCGGGCGATCCCGAAGTCGATCAGCAGCGGCCGCCGCCCGGCCAGCAGCACGTTGGACGGCTTGACGTCGCGGTGGGCGAGGCCCGCCTCGTGGACGGTCCGCAGCGCCCCGCACAGCTCGGCGGCCAGCGCGACCACGCCCGTCGCGGGCAGCGGGCCGTGGGCGGCGACTCGGTCGGCGAGCGACGGCGCCGGTACGTACTCGGTCGCCAGCCACTGCGGGCCGCTGCCGGGCGGGCTGAAGTCGACCACCGCGACCGTCCACGGCGAGCGCACCCGGTCGGCGTTGCGGATCTCCTGGGCGAAACGGGCGCCGAAGCCGGAATCGAGCGCGAACTCCGGCCGCACGGTCTTGAGCGCGAGCGCCCTGCCCGCCGGGGTCCGCGCCAGGAACACCTGCCCCATCCCGCCCGCCCCGAGCCGCGCGAACAAGGGATAACCGCCGATCGACCGCGGGTCGCCGGCTTCCAGCCTCTCCATGCGCCGAGCGTACGACGGCGCGCCCGGCACGGCCCCGCCGTTCCGGAAAACCGCTGATCTTCGGCCGTTCCCGCCCTCCCGCGCGGCACACCGGTGACGTGCGCCGCCCCATCCGGCATACTCCGACGCGCCGGTCTCGTTGATCAGTCCGTGCCGTGATCCGGTACGGGAGGGCGACAGCCGGGTATGCCCATCGGACGGAACCGCCCACCCACGGCGGCCCGCCACGTAGCCCCCGACAGGGAGGAGCGCGCCGCCATGCAGAAACACGGTCCGCAGCCGGTGTCCCGCCAACTGCCCACCGAGGAGGCGCGCGACCTGCTCGCGCTCACCCGGGAAATGGCCCAGCGTGAGATCGCCCCCGCCGCCGCGGCGGAGGAGGAGGCGGGCCGCTTCCCGCGCGAGGTCTTCACCCTGATCGGCGAAGCCGGACTGCTCGGTCTGCCCTACCCGGAGGAGTACGGCGGCGGGGGCCAGCCCTACGAGGTCTACCTCCAGGTCCTGGAGGAGCTCGCGGCCGCGCGGCTCACGGTCGGTATGGGCGTCAGCGTCCACACCCTGTCCTGCCACGCCCTCGCCCACTACGGCACCAAGGACCAGCGCGCCGAGCACCTGCCGGCGATGCTCGGCGGCGGCCTGCTGGGCGCCTACTGCCTGTCCGAGCCCACCTCCGGCTCCGACGCCGCGGCCCTGCGCACCCGGGCGGTCCGGGACGGCGACGACTGGGTCCTCGACGGCACCAAGGCCTGGATCACGCACGGCGGCGTCGCCGACTTCTACACCGTGCTGGCCCGCAGCGGCGGCGAGGGCGCGCACGGCATCTCGGCGTACCTCGTCCCCGGCGACGCGCCGGGCCTGGCCGCGGCCCCGCCCGAGCGGAAGATGGGCCTGAAGGGTTCGCCGACCGCGCAGCTGCACCTCGACGGGGTGCGCGTCCCGGACGCCCGCCGCCTCGGCGAGCCCGGCCAGGGCTTCGCCGTCGCGCTCGCCGCCCTGGACTCCGGGCGGCTCGGCATCGCCGCGTGCGCCGTCGGGCTCGCGCAGGCCGCGCTGGACGCCGCGCTCGGCTACGTCCTGGAACGGCGGCAGTTCGACCGGCCGGTCGCCGACTTCCAGGGCCTGCGCTTCATGCTCGCCGACATGGCGACCGGCATCGAGGCCGGCCGCGCGCTCTACCTGGCCGCCGCGCGGCTGCGGGACGCCGGAGAGCCCTTCTCCGCGCAGGCCGCGATGGCCAAGCTCTTCTGCACCGACACCGCGATGCGGGTCACCACCGACGCCGTCCAGCTGCTCGGCGGATACGGCTACACCGCCGACTTCCCGCTGGAGCGCTACCTGCGGGAGGCGAAGGTGCTGCAGATCCTGGAGGGCACCAACCAGATCCAGCGGATGGTCGTCGCCCGCCACCTGGCAGGACCGGAATCCCGCCGCTGAGCCGCGCGGCCGGAACGGGAGACAGGGAGCGGCGGGGCCGGCGTCGGAAGGCGCCGGCCTGGCAGCCGGGCGGTCCTAGGCCGCCAGCCCCTGGGCGGGCAGGTGGACGGGGCGGGTCTCGGGGCCGCCGACGTGCGAGAAGGGCTGGGTGCGCCAGTCCAGACCGGCGGGCAGGGTGAGCAGCACGGCCAGGTCCGGCCGGCTGTCCCCGGTGCCGTCGCCGGCCACGGGGCCGGCCTCGGCGACCGCGCGGCCGGAGCCGTCGCAGACCGTCAGGCCGAAGGGATTCCACGGTGTCGGGCACAGCGCGTGCTGCGGAAGGCGGTCCTCGTCCGCGAGGACGGAGATGGGCCGCCCGCAGCCGGGGCAGGACAGCCGGACGACGTAGGCGGTGTCCTCGTCGAGGACGTCCTCGGCGCCGGCTTCCGACTCGGCCGCGAAGATGTCCATCAGGTCATCGGACGCATCGGCGTCCGGCAGGCCGGCGGCCGTGGTCAGGCCGCGTTCGTGGCCCTCCTCGAACGCGGGAGCGGTCCGGTCGCTGCGACTTCGGCGCACATGTTGACGCATGGTGCGTATCCCCCCTCGGGTGAGTACCCCTCCAACGGGTCGGCCGGGCGTCACGCCTCTGGCCATAGCGAGCACTTCCCGCCGCGCTACGCGGGTAACCGCGTCATAGCGGACGGACCGGTCCACCCGGTGTGTGCTTCGTCACATTCGCGGGGTTGGCCGGTTCATGCGCCCCCGCTGTGCGCCCGCGCACCCCCGTGAGCCCCCGCGCGGCGCCTTGCCAACCGTCCGGATACAGTGCCAACAGGCGAGGCCAGGACGGGTCCCGCGGGATCGGAAGCGTGACGTGATGCGAACCAACTGGGCGGGGAACCTGACCTTCTCGGCGGCCGAAGTACGACGCCCGGCCACCGTGGCGGAGCTGCGGTCCGCCGTCGCCGGCAGCCGCCGGGCCAAGGCGCTCGGCAGCGGCCACTCCTTCAGCGACATCGCCGACACCGACGGCACCCTCATCGACACCTCGGCGCTGCCGCCCGAGATCGACATCGACACCGCCGCCCGCACCGTGCGGGTCGCCGCCGGCGTGCGCTACGCCGACCTCGCCGCGCACCTGCACGCCCACGGCTGGGCGCTGCCCAACATGGCCTCGCTGCCGCACATCTCCGTCGCCGGCTCGGTCGCCACCGGCACCCACGGCTCCGGCGACGGCAACGGCTCGCTCGCCACCGCGGTCTCCGGGCTCGACCTCGTCACGTCCGACGGCGCCATCCACACCATGAGCCGCGCCGCCGACCCCGACACCTTCGACGGCGCCGTGGTCGCGCTCGGCGCGCTCGGCGTGGTCACCCACCTCACCCTCGACCTGCGGCCCGACTTCGCCGTACGCCAGCAGGTCCGCACCGGCCTCGACCTCGCCGACGCCGTCGAGCACTTCGACGCGATCACCTCGGCCGCGTACAGCGTCAGCCTCTTCACCGACTGGCGCGGCTCCCGCTTCACCCAGGTCTGGCTCAAGCAGCTCGCCGACGCCCCCGCCGCCGACTTCCCCTGGGCCGAGCCCGCCGGGACCAAGCTGCACCCGGTGCCCGGCGTCGACCCGGTGCACTGCACCGAGCAGTTCGACGTGCCGGGGCCCTGGCACGAGCGGCTGCCGCACTTCCGGCCCGGCTTCACGCCCAGCAACGGCGAGGAGATCCAGTCCGAGTACCTCGTGCCGCGCTCCCGGGCGACCGCCGCGCTCGGCGCGCTCGACGCGATGCGCGACACCATCGCGCCCGTGCTGCAGATCTGCGAGATCCGCACGATCGCGGCCGACCGGCTGTGGCTCAGCCCCGCGTACGGTCGCGACACCGTGGGCCTGCACTTCACCTGGGTCAAGGACGCCGCCGCCGTCCTGCGGGTGCTCGGCCCGCTGGAGGCCGCGCTCGCCCCCTACTCGGCCCGGCCGCACTGGGGCAAGCTCTTCACCACCGGCCCCGCCGAGGTCCGCGCCCGCTACCCGCGGATGGACGACTTCGCCGCGCTCGTCGCCGCGACCGACCCCGCGGGCACCTTCTCCAACGCCTTCCTCGACCGTATGCTCCGCGGATGACCGAAATCCCCGGCGGAACGGTAAGGTCGTCGGCTGTGGAAGAGCTGGACCGGCAGATCGTGGAACTGCTCATGGCCGACGGGCGCATGAGCTACACCGACCTCGGCAAGGCGACCGGTCTGTCCACGTCGGCGGTCCACCAGCGGGTCCGGCGGCTGGAGCAGCGCGGCGTGATCCGCGGGTACGCCGCGATCGTCGACGCGGAGGCCGTCGGGCTGCCGCTCACCGCCTTCATCTCCGTCAAGCCGTTCGACCACAGCGCGCCGGACGACATCCCCGAACGCCTCGCCGACGTCGCGGAGATCGAGGCGTGCCACTCCGTGGCGGGTGACGAGAACTACATACTCAAGGTGCGGGTGGGCACACCGAGCGAGCTGGAGCATCTGCTGGCCCGTGTCCGCACCCTCGCGGGTGTCTCGACCCGCACGACGGTCGTGCTCTCCACTCCGTACGAGTCCCGCCCTCCCCGTATGTAGCTCCGCGGGGCGCACCCCGCGGCCCGGGCAGCGGGGTGGACGGGGGAGACTGGGGGGATGCGCCCCGGTTCCACCACCCAGTCCCAGCCCAGCGGCATGCGCACCCTCATGCTGCGCGGCGGCTTCGTCTACAGCCCCGCGGACCCCTTCGCGACCGCGATGGTCGTCGAGGGGGACACCGTCGCCTGGGTCGGCGGCGAATCCGCCGCGGACTCCTTCGCCGACGGCGTGGACGAGGTCGTCCAGCTCGACGGCGCACTCGTCACCCCCGCCTTCACCGACGCGCACGTGCACGTCACCTCCACCGGCCTGGCCCTGACCGGGCTGGACCTCACGGGCAGCGGGAGCCTGCGGGAGGCCCTGGAGCGGGTCGCCGCGCACGCCGGCGCGCACCCGGCGGACCGGGTGCTGCTCGGGCACGGCTGGGACGAGACGGCATGGCCCGAGCGCCGGCCCCCCACCCGCGCGGAGCTGGACGCGGCGACGGGCGGCCGCCCGCTGTACCTGTCCCGCACGGACGTGCACTCCGCGGCCGTCACGAGCGCGCTCGCCGCCCTCGTGCCCGACCTCGCCGGCCGCGCGGGCCACGACCCGCAGGCGCCGCTGACGCGCGACGCGCACCACGCCGTACGCCGGGCCGCGTACGCCGCCGTGACGCCCGCGCAGCGCGACGCGGCCCAGCGGGCGGCGCTGCGGCACGCGGCGGCGCAGGGTATCGGCGCCCTGCACGAGTGCGCGGGCCCGGAGATCTCCTCGCAGGACGACCTGACGGCCCTGCTCGCGCTCGCCGCGCAGGGCGGGGTGCCGCGGGTGCTCGGCTACTGGGCCGAGCCGGTGACCGGCCCCGCGGACCTGGAGCGGCTGCGCGACCTCGGCGCGGCCGGCGCCGCGGGCGACCTGTTCGTGGACGGCTCCCTCGGCTCGCACACCGCCCACCTGCACACCCCCTACGCCGACGCGCCGGGCAGCACGGGCGTGGCGTACCTGGACGCCGGGACCGTCGCCCGGCACCTGCTGCTCTGCACGCGGGCCGGGGTACAGGCCGGCTTCCACGCGATCGGCGACGCCGCCGTGGACGCCGTCGTGGCGGGCGTGCGGGCCGCGGCCGCGGACGCGGGCCTCGACAGGGTGCGGGCGCTGCGGCACCGTGTGGAGCACGCCGAGCTGCTCTCCCCGGACGCGATCGCCGCCTTCGCCGAGTTCGGCCTCGTCGCGTCCGTGCAGCCCGCCTTCGACGCCACCTGGGGCGGTCCTGACGGCATGTACGCGCAGCGCCTCGGCGCCGAGCGCGCCGCGGCCCTCAACCCGCTCGCCGCGCTCAGCCGCGCGGGCGTGCCGCTCGCCCTCGGCTCGGACAGCCCGGTCACCCCGCTGGACCCGTGGGGCGCGGTGCGGGCCGCGGCCTTCCACCGCACCCCCGCGCACCGCATCTCCGCACGCGCCGCCTTCACCGCCCACACCCGCGGCGGATGGCGCGCGGCGGGCCGGGACGACGCGGGCGTGCTGGTGCCCGGCGCGCCCGCAGACTACGCCGTCTGGGGCGTCGGTGACCTGGTCGTCCAGGCGCCCGACGAGCGCGTCGCCAACTGGTCCACCGACCCGCGCTCGGGTGTGCCCGGGCTGCCGGACCTGACCCCGGGCCGCGAGCTGCCGGCCGCGCTGCGCACGGTCGTCGGCGGCCGTACGGTCCACGAGCGGCCGAACGGGTGAGCGCGGCGCCGTCCGGATGGGGCCGAACGGTGTGCCCTGGCCGGTCGGCGGCGTGTCGCACGGCCCCCGGCCGGTCCGCACTGACCTGCTGATTTGGCGAAACCGCGCAGGTCACAGGGCTGTTGACAGTTGCCCGCCGAGGGCGAGTAGGTTCGGCGAAGTCCACCACAGGACGCCGGACCGGGGGTACTCGCGAGGGCGTCGAACGCCGCTGGGCCGTGGGGCGTCGCGCCGCACGTGCACGCCGCCACTGGCAGCCAGGTCCAGCGCGCCCGACGCCGAACGCGGCTCGCCAGTGGGCCTCTCCGCCCGTGAGGGTACGGAGGGTGAGCACCGCCCGATCGGCAGGTGGGACCCGGGAAGGGCCCGGACGCCCAGTAGACAACGGCCTCGGCGGACGCGCAGCCAGCGCGCCCCGGGTCGGCCCGAAGGGTGTCCGGGCCCGTTCCGCAGCAGCGGGGCTTTGGACCTGACAGGTTGAGGTGGGAAGCTTTGCCCACCTGCGGCCCGCCCGGGCGCCATCCCGGGGTACGGTCGCCTCCACCACGTCTCCACCTGCAGGAAGGCCGCGATCGTGCGCCTGCGCCCCGAAGCCGCGAGCGCGGCGCCCCCGGCTGGACCCGGCGCGCCGGAACGCGACGACGCCCCGGCGCCGTCCTCCGCAGCCGAGCCCCCGCACAGCCCGGCAGCCGACGGCCGGCCGCCTGCTGCCGCCGCGGAGCGGCCCGTACCCGCCGCGGATCCGGCTGATACGGCCGCCGGCGGCGCGCCCCCGGCCGATGACGCCGGGCCCCGGCCCGACGCCCCCGCGCCCCGCGCCAACCGGCGGCGGCGGTTCGCCGCACTGGTCCGGCGGATGTGGCGCAGCAGCGCGGTCGCCGCGGCCGCGGGGCTCGCGCTGGCCGCCGCCTTCCCGCCGTACGACGTGTGGCCGCTGTCGCTCGCCGCCGTCGCCGCCTTCGCGCTGCTGATGCGCGGCCGGACGGTACGTCAGGGGGCCTGGCTGGGCTTCGCCTTCGGGCTGCCGTTCTTCATCTGGCTGCTCCAGTGGCTGCACACCGTCGGCTGGGACGCCGTGGTCGGGCTCGCGGCCATCGAGGCGTGCTTCCTCGCCGCGCTGGGCGCGTTCATGGTGCCGGCCGTGCGGCTGCCGGGCTGGCCGGTGTGGGCCGCGTGCCTGTGGGTGACCGAGGAGCTGGCCCGCGACCGGCTGCCCTTCGGCGGCTTCCCGTGGGGGCGGCTCGCGTTCGCCAACACCGGATCGCCCTTCACCCCGCTGGCCGCGCTCGGCGGCGCGCCGCTGGTGTCCTTCGCGGTGGCCCTGAGCGGCACGCTGCTGGCTGCCACGGCGCTCGCGCTGGTCCGGCTGCGTCCGGAGCCGCGCAGCGCCCGTACCGCGCTGTCCGCGGCCGGCGCGCTCGTGCTGTCCGCGGCGGTGCTCCTCGCCGGGCTGCTGGTGCCCGTGCCGACGGACGCCACCGACCATGTGCGCATCGCCGTCGTGCAGGGCAACGTGCAGCAGCCGGGCATGCACTTCCTGGGCCGCCCGATGATGATCCTGGACAACCACGTCAAGGCCACCCTCGCGCTCGCCGCCGACATCAAGGCGGGCAAGGTGCCCAAACCGGACCTGGTGCTGTGGCCGGAGAACTCCTCCGACCTCGACCCGTTCAGCCACCCGGCCGCGTACGACAAGATCACCGAGGCGGTGCAGGCGGTCGGCGTCCCCGTCCTGGTCGGGGTGCTGGTCGACGGCCCCGACGCGGACCACGTGCAGAACGAGGGCATCGTCTGGGACCCGGTGAAGGGGCCGGGCGCGCACTACACCAAGCAGCACCCGGTGCCGTTCGGGGAGTACGTGCCCTTCCGCGAGGAGCTGACCAAGGTCATCAGCCGGCTCGACGAGATCCCGCGCGACTTCTACCCCGGCAGGACCACCGGGGTGCTGCAGATCGGCCCGGCCCGGCTCGGCGACGTGATCTGCTTCGAGGTCGCCTACGACGGCATCGTGCGCGACACCGTGAACGCCGGCGCCCGGGCCGTCGTCGTCCAGACCAACAACGCCACCTACGGCGAGACCGGGCAGCCCGAGCAGCAGCTCGCGATGTCCAGGCTGCGCGCGATCGAGCACGGCAGGGCCGTCGTCACCGCCGCGACCAGCGGGATCAGCGCGATCGTCGCTCCTGATGGCAAGATCGAGCAGCGCAGCAAGGAATTCACGCAGACAGTGCTCAACGCCGACATCCCGCTGCGCGACGGCAAGACCCTCGCCGATCGCGTCGGTGCGGCACCCGAGTGGACTCTCGCTATGGTGGGGCTCCTGTCCTGTGCGGCTGCCGTCGCGCTCGGCAGGCGCGAGCGCACCCGCACGGCGAAAGGGCAAGAGCAGCAGTGAACGACGGCGAGCAGCGGACCTTCGGCCCGCTGGGCAAGGTCCTGGTCATCATCCCGACCTACAACGAGGCCGAGAACGTCGTGCCCATCGTGCGGCGGGTGCGGGCCGCGGTGCCGGAGGCCGAGATCCTCGTCGCCGACGACAACAGCCCCGACGGCACCGGCAAGCTCGCCGACGAGCTGTCCGCCGCCGACCCCGCGGTGCACGTCATGCACCGCAAGGGCAAGGAGGGCCTGGGCGCCGCCTACCTCGCGGGCTTCCGGTGGGGCATCGACCACGGGTTCGACGTCCTGGTCGAGATGGACGCCGACGGCTCCCACCAGCCCGAGGAGCTGCCGCGGCTGCTCACCGCGCTGAAGAGCGCCGACCTGGTGCTCGGCTCGCGCTGGATCCCCGGCGGCCGGGTCGTGAACTGGCCCAAGAGCCGCGAGTTCATCTCCCGCGGCGGTAGCACGTACTCCCGGCTGATGCTCGGGGTGACGCTGCGGGACGTGACGGGCGGCTACCGCGCCTTCCGCAAGGAGACGCTGTTGGGCCTGGGCATGGACGACGTGGCCTCCGCCGGGTACTGCTTCCAGGTCGACCTGGCCTGGCGCGCGGTCAAGGCGGGCTTCCACGTCATCGAGGTGCCGATCACCTTCGTCGAGCGGGAGCGCGGCGACAGCAAGATGAGCCGCAACATCGTCGCCGAAGCGTTCCTGCGGGTCACCGCGTGGGGCGTCAGCTCGCGCGCCGGGCAGCTCACCGGCCGCAAGGCCGACCCCGGCGCTCCGGCCGCCCCCGCCGAGCGGCCCGCGGAGGGCGCGGGCGCGGTCTCCGTGCCCGAGCAGGCGGCGCCCGCGGCGGCCGAGACCGCCGAGAGCCCTGCCGAGCGGGAGTCGCACTAGGGCGTGTCGGACACGGCCTGGCGCCGCCTTCGGCGGATCGCCGGGGATCGCTAGCGGAGGATGTTCACCGCCCGCGCGACCACCAGCACCACGGTCAGCAGCGACACCGCGGACTGCGCCAGCATCAGCGCCTTCGCCCACCGCGTCAGCGGCATGACGTCGGTCGGGCTGAAGGCGGTGGAGTTGGTGTACGACAGGTAGAGGTAGTCGAAGAAGGCCGGCTCCCAGTGCGCCGGCGCCATCTCCGGCATCTGCATCTGGACGAAGAGGAAGTCGGGCACGTCCCGCTCGCCCTGGGCACGGGCGGCGGGGCCGCCGCGGTCCAGCTCCCAGTACAGCAGCCCGAAGATCACGATGTTGATCAGCCAGATCGCCCCGCCGGTCAGCAGCAGCGGGCCCGCGGAGGCGCCCTCGGTGCCCCGTACGAGGCCCGCGACGAGCCGCACGGCCCCGTAGGCGTTCGCGCCGCCGATCGCGAGCGTGAGGGCCAGTTCCAGCGCGCGGTACGTCCGCGAGGCGCGCTCGATGCGGTGCGGGTTGCCGGCGATCAGCGCGACCAGCAGCGCCAGCTCCACGACCGGCATCAGCCACCGCGGGTGCACCATGAGCCGCGCGGGCAGCGCGAACTGGATCCCCACCACGGCCAGCACCGTCGACGTGGAGGCCCACCGCGGCTCCCCGCGGGTGGCTCTCCGCCAGGCCGGCGGACGCGGCGCCGCGGGCCCGTCCGCCGCGGGCCCCTCCTCGGGGGAGGGGCCCGCGGCGGCCCGGTCCGGCGGCGGTACGGGGGCGGGCGCCGGCTGCGGCTCGGGCTGCGCGCCGGGCGGGGTGTTCGTCACGCCGCACATCGTGGCGGCGCGGCGGCCACGCCGTCCATCGCGGGCGGGGGACCGACCCGGGCTTTACCTGCTCTTTGGCACACTTGAGCTATGACGACGAGTTCCTCGCGCCCCGTCCGACCGCAGCCCGGGCAGCAGCAGCCGCGGCAGCCGCGGCGGCGCTCACGCGCCCGCACCGTGGTGCCCCTGGTGGTGGCGGCCTGGGCCGTGCTGGAGATCTGGCTCATGACGGTGGTGGCGTCTGCCACCAGCGGCCTCGTCGTGCTGCTGTGCCTCGTCGCGGGCCTCGTACTGGGCGCCGCGGCCGTCAAGCGCGCCGGGCGCAGCGCCTGGCGGAATCTGACGGCCACCGTGCAGGTGCCCGGGGGCGGGCCGGGTGAGGGGGCGCCGGTGCCGCCGACCGGCAGCGGCGGGCGCACGGGCCTGCACATGCTCGGCGGGCTGCTGCTGATGATCCCCGGCTTCCTCTCCGACGCCGTGGGCCTGCTGCTGCTCTTCCCGCCGACCCGCAAGCTCGCCGGGGCGCTCGCCGAACGGCTGGCCCGCCGCTCGCTGCGGCGCCACCCGGACGCCGGGGCCGGCTCGATCAGCGACCTTTTCCAGCAGGCGCAGCAGGCCGGCGATCAGGCCCGGATGCGCCGCCCGGACGGCAAGGTCATCCAGGGCGAGGTCATCGACCACCACGACCGCTGAGCCGGACGCCCCCGGCGCGGGGCCGGGGGCGTGAGGGAGTGTGAGCAGACTCACCCGCGGGCTCGCCCGTACGCGGACATCGCGAACCGTACGCGCATCCCCGCGGGCTCGCGCGTACGCGGACACACGACCGCCCGGCCGGGGGACGCGGCGTCGCGTCCCGCGCCGGGCGGGGAGTCCGGGGCACCCCGGGGGTCCCCCGGGGCATCGGGTCGGGTCAGGCGGTCTTGCGGTTGTCTCGCGGGTGCACCGCGATGTTCATGGCGCCGGAGCGCAGCACGGCCAGCCGCTCGGCCAGCACTTCCTCCAGCTCTTCGAGCGTGCGCCGCTCCATGAGCATGTCCCAGTGCGTGCGCGCGGGCTTGGTGGTCTTTTCTTCCGGGCCTTCGCCGTCCACCAGAAGCGCGGTCTGGCCGCAGGCGCGGCACTCCCACTCCGGCGGAATCTCGGCCTCGACCGAGAACGGCATCTCGAATCGATGGCCGTTCCGGCATGCGTACTCAACGGTCTGGCGCGGGGCCAGATCGATGCCGCGGTCGGTCTCGTAGCTGGTGGCCCCGAGTCGCGTGCCGCGGAGAGCTCGCTCACTCATGAATCGTGCCTCCCGGGCTTGGTCGCCCACAGGACAGGTGTCGCTGTCGTCGTCATCCGGTCAACGTCCGGTCGGCGGTGAAGATTCCCGAAGTGGGAGATGCGTCGCCCGTCGTGTCGCCCCTGTTTGTACCCGCCGATGCCCGTTTTGTCACATCCGGGACAAGATGTCACCCGGCATTGTCATATCTTTTGCGTGCAGTAACGGTCAAGCCGGAGGGCCAACCGCGTACACTACCCGTCCGCGCGCCCCTGGGCTAAATCGTGTCCGCCATCACGCGTTCCCGCGCGGCGGACCCGGCCGCTGCGGCGGAGGGTTCCGTACCCGGCTCCAGGCCGCCGAAAACGCGCAGGAAGAACTGCGCCAGCGGTCCTATCGCCAGCGCGTAGAGCACCGTGCCCACGCCCACGCCGCCGCCCAGGACGAAGCCGACCGCCAGCACCGTCAGCTCGATCGCGGTCCTGATCAGCCGCAGCGAGCGGCCCGTCCTGCGGTGCAGCCCGGTCATCAGGCCGTCGCGCGGGCCGGGCCCGAAGCGGGCGGCGATGTACAGGCCCGTCGCGGCCCCGTTGCCCACCACGGCGGCCGCCAGCAGCGGTATCCGCCCGCCCAGTGCCTCGACATGCGGCACCAGCGCGAGCGTCACGTCGATCGCGCCGCCGACCAGGAAGACGTTGGACACCGTGCCGAGGCCGGGCCGCTGCCGGATCGGCCACCACAGCAGCAGCACCACCGCGCCGACGACGATCGAGACGTTCCCGATGGCGATCCCGGTGTGCCGGGACAGGCCCTGGTGGAAGACATCCCAGGGGTCCAGTCCCAGATCCGCGCGGATCATCAGCCCGTCGGTCGCGCCGTACAGCAGCAGCCCGGCGTACAGCATGACGAGGCGGGCCACGGGCAGCGGGCCGCGGCCCGCCACGAGCCGCCCGAGCCGGGACGGAGGAAACAGGCGTACAGGTGACAAAGGAGCCCCCGGATGGTGGTCATACGGATACGCATGACACTCTGTGGCTCGTAAGCAGAGCTTCTCCAGGGCCAATTCGCGGAAGGTGGACTGAATTCCATGTCGCAGTGGACCGCGTCGGTGAGTGCCGCGCATCTGGCCAGGCTGCTGTCGCCCGGACCGCAGGCGGCTGCGGGCGGCCGCAGGCTGCCCGCCTACCGCGGGCTCGCCGACGGGGTGCGGCTGCTCGTCCTGGAGGGCCGCGTCCAGGTCGCCGCCCGGCTCCCGGCCGAACGCGAGCTGGCCCTGGCGCTGGGGGTGAGCCGGACCACGGTCGCGGCCGCGTACGAGGCGCTGCGCGCCGAGGGCTTCGCGCGCTCGCGGCGCGGCGCCGGCAGCTGGACCGCGATCCCCGACGGGCACGTGCTGCCCACCCGCGGCCTCGAACCCCTCCCGCCGGACGCCGCGGGCTCCGTCATCGACCTCGGCTGCGCGGCGCTCCCGGCCCCCGAGCCGTGGCTCACCCAGGCCATGGAGGGCGCCCTCGCCGAACTGCCCGCCTACGCCGCCACCCACGGCGACTTCCCCGCCGGGCTGCCCGTGCTGCGCGAGGCCATCGCCGACCGCTACACCGCGCGCGGGGTGCCGACCATGCCCGAGCAGATCATGGTCACCACCGGGGCGATGGGCGCGATCGGCGCCACCGCCCGCCGCGTCGCCGGGCACGGCGAGCGCGTCGCCGTCGAGTCGCCGAGCTACGCCAACGTCCTGGAACTCTTCCGCGAGACCGGCGCCCGGCTCGTCCCCGTCGCCCTGCGCGAAGGGCTCGGCGGCTGGGACATGGGCGCGTGGCGCCGCGTGCTGCGGGACGCCGCCCCCCGGATGGCGTACGTCATGCCCGACTTCCACAACCCCACCGGCACGCTCGTCGGCGACGACGAGCGGCGCGAGCTGGTCGAGGCCGCCCGCGCCGCCGGGACGGTCGTGGTGGCCGACGAGACGATGGCCGAGCTGACCCTCGACGGCGACGAACCCGGCGTGCGCCCGATGGCCGCCTTCGACCGCGGCGGCACCGTCATGACCGTCGGCTCCGCGAGCAAGGCGGTGTGGGCGGGTCTGCGCATCGGCTGGGTCCGCTCCACGCCCGACGTCGTCCGCCAGCTGGTCTCCGCGCGCGCCTACCTCGACCTCGGCTCGCCGGTCGTCGACCAGCTCGCCGTCGCCTGGCTGCTGCGCGGCGGCGGCTGGGACCAGGCGCTCGCCACCCGCCGGGTGCGCGCCCGCGAATGCCGCGACGACCTCGCCGCGGCGCTGCGCGAGCACACGCCGGACTGGGACTTCACCGTCCCGCGCGGCGGCATGACGATGTGGGTCCGCACGGGTGACGTGTCCGGTTCCCGGGTCGCGGTCGCCGGCGAACGCCTCGGCGTACGGGTCCCGTCGGGGCCGCGTTTCGGGGTGGACGGGGCGTTCGAGTCCTACGTCCGCATCCCCTTCACGGTGAGCGGCCCCACGGCGCAGGAGGCTGCCGCCAGGCTCGCCGCCGCTGCCACGGTCGTCCGCTCGGGGGGCGCCCCCGACGCGGACCCCACGGGGCTGTTCGTGGCCTGAGCCCGGCTGCCGCGCGGGGCGAGCGTTCTTGGGGCGCGGGGACTGCGCGACCAGCCCACCACCGGCCGGTGGTCCGAAAACAACAGCAACCGCCCCTCCGTGCCGGTGACGACCCGCGCCCCGGTGGGGCCGGCCGCGCTTCCCGCCCGGAGCTTCGCCTGGGAGGCACCCCCACGCGCCCCTGAAAACGCTCGCCCGGCGTCGCAGCCGCAGCCGGAAACGCGTGCCCGGCGGCGCCGGCCGCACGCCCCCCGGCAGGGGCGTACCGGCCTACGTCAGGTCCGCGACCGTGCGGATGACGTCCTTGCGGAGGGACGGGGCCGCGGCCTCCGGGGCCGGGGCCGGGGTGGGGGCGGGGGCGCCGCCCGGGAGGAGGGCGAGGACGGCCTCGCGATGAGCGGCGCGGCACTCCGCGTCGTACGGGTCGGGCGCCGCCGGGACCTGGAGGCGGAGGACGGGCCCGGTGCCGAGCCGCGCGTACCCCCGTCCGGGCGGGACGTCCGCCGCCGGCGTGCTCCCCGGCGCCGCACCCAGCACCGCCTCGACGTGCTCGGGTGCCAGCCGCCCGAGGACGACCCGGGCGCGGGTGTGGGCCACGACGACGGGCGCGAGCCCCTCCGTCGCGTCGAGCTGGTCGGCGACGGCCACCGCGACGTTCGCGGCGCGCCCGTGCCGCAGGGGCACGTCGAGCAGCAGCTGCGGGTCGGGGCGGCCCTCGGCGAGGGCGAGCTGGGTGAGGGCGGTGGGCCGGTCGACGAGGATCCACAGCGGGCGGCGCGCGTCGTCGTCGACCGGGCGGCCCTCCTGTCGGGCGCGGTTGACGGCGACCAGCCGCCGCTCGGTCTCGTGCGCGGCCCATTCGAGCGTGGCGGCGGCGCCGAGCACGCCGTCCTCGACGGCGAGCACGCCGGGCCGCCCGGTCAGGAACGCGTACTCGCCGGCGCCGCTGCCGTCCACGACGACGACGTCTCCGCCGGCCAGCGCCTGGAGGGCGATGCAACGCAGCAGGCCGGTGGTGCCGGTGCCGGGCTGGCCGAGGGCGAGCAGATGCGGCTCGGTGGAGCGGGCGCCGGTGCGCCACAGCACGGGGGGCGCGTCGCGCGGTTCCGCGCCGTCGCCGCCGGTGACCGGCAGCGTGCGGGCCACCGCGTCCGGGTCGGTGAAGCCGAGCACCGTCTCGCCGGGGGCGGTGACGAAGCGCTGCACGGCGATGTCGGTGGCCAGCGGCGGCAGAGCGGTGAGGACGAGGCGGTTGTCCTCCTCGTTCCAGTCGAAGCGGTATTCGCGGCCCCGCCCGGCCTTGGCGTGCAGCAGCTGCTCGACGCGGGCCCGGGCGTCGGCCTCGCCGTCCGTGAAGTACGCGGGGTAGCGCAGTTCGAGCCGGACGAGCCGGCCGTCCTCGAAGTCGTAGGAGCCGAAGGCCTTCTCCCAGCCGCCGTCGTACGTGTAGAGCGGCGCGGGGTCGGCGGGGTCGGAGAGGTACGGCACCAGGGCGTCGTACAGCGCGCGCAGCCGGGCGGTCTCGGCCTCGCCGGGGCCCGCGGGGGTGCGGGCGGCGCGGTCGCGGCCCATCCAGGCGGCGGAGGCGAGCACGGCGGCCAGGGCGAGCAGCGGCCCGTACGGCATCATCACCAGGACCACGACGCCGGCGGCGGCGAGCAGCAGCGCGGGGCCGCGGCGGTCCTTGGGGGTGCGGGCCCACCAGCCGCCGGCCCAGGCCGCCTGGCGGCGCATACCGCGGCCGATGGTGATGACCGGGTGCAGGACGTCCGAGGCGCCGTCCGCGGCGGTGCGCGCCAGGTCCCGGCCGCGGGCGAGCGCGGGACGGCTGGTCAGGATGCTGGGAAGGGGGCGCCTGGACACGGCTTGCTCCATGGGTGGCTCGGATGTGCTGGGGGTGCGCGGGGGGAGGGACCGCGAGCGACCCGGGAGCGGGCGCGCTCCCGGGTCCTGGGGGTGGCGTCGTGCCGACGGCCTAGATCTTGATCCCGCCCAGCAGGCTGGCCAGGCTCGCGCCGCCCGCCGTGATGCTCGGGGCGATGGCGGTGCTGGCGAGGTAGAAGCCGAAGAGCGCGCTGACGATGCCGTGGGACATCTTCAGACCGTCCTTGCGGAAGAACAGGAAGACGATGATGCCGAGCAGGACGACACCGGACATGGACAGGATCATGGGCTTTCTCCTGGGTGAGGGGGACGGTCACCATGAGTTCCTCCAGGGTCACAAAAAGTCATGAATCCCGCTCGGCGGCATATGGGTGATTTGTAGAGAATTTCAACCATCAGGGTGGGTTGACCCCCGCGGGATCACACGCACGGCGCTCGCAGAGCCCCGCGGCCGTCCCGCCCGATCGGGTGACGGCGGGCCCTCTCGTCCGCCCCGCGGGCGGCTCCGGCAGGATGAGCGCGTGCAGTTCACGCCGATCAGCCGGCCCCGGCTCGCCGCGGCCCTCGCCGAGAAGATCGCCGGACAGGATCCGCCCGCCGGGCCGTGGTGGAGGGTCGCCGTTGACGGCGCGCCCGCCGCCGGCACCGCGGAACTCGCCGACGACCTGGCCGCCGCGCTGCCGCCGCTCGGCCACCCGGCGCTGCGGGTGCGCGCGGCGGACTTCTGGCGGCCCGCGTCGCTGCGGCTGGAGTACGGGCACGAGGACGTCGACGCGTACTACCAGCTGTGGCTGGACACCGGTGCGCTGCGCCGCGAGGTCCTCGACCCGCTCGGCCCGGGCGGCAGCGGGCGCGCCCTGCCGTCGCTGCGCGACCCCGGCACCGACCGGGCCACCCGCGCGGAATACGTCGAGCTGCCGCCCGGCGGCGTCCTGGTGCTGGACGGGCCGCTGCTGCTCGGCCAGGGCCTGCCGCTGGACCTGACGGTGCACCTGCGGCTGTCGCCCGCCGCGCTCGCCCGCCGTACGGACGAGGCGGAGCGCTGGACGCTGCCCGCCTACGCGCGCTACTCCGACGAGGTGCTGCCGGAGGAGACCGCCGACGTCACCGTCCGCGCCGACGACCCGCGGCACCCCGCGTGGACGGGCGGGCAGTCCGGATGAGCGTCGTGACCAGGCTCCGCCTTGCCCTCGGCGGCCGGGCCCCGCTAGCGTCCTCGACCACCATGACTGTCGCCACCGCGCCGCTGACTCCCGAGCACATACCCCTGGCCGTGCAGCGTTACGACCGCTGGTTCGCCCGCGCCCGGCGCCCGCCCTCGCAGCGGTCCTGGCTGGCCGACGGACCCGTGCGCGGTGAGGACCTGGTCGGCCGGCTGCACACGGTGCCCGGCCTGGAGGCCTGCCGCGCGCTCGACGGCGACGGAAACATGATCGGCTACCTCGCTGCCCAGCCCGTCACACTCGCCGCCGACGACCCCGCGGGCCTGCGCACCCACCCGCGCTCCGCGCTCGTCCCGTACGGCGGCCACGCGCTGCCCGGCGGGCGGGAGACGGAGGTGCTGCGCTCGCTCTACGCCCGCATCGCCGAGCGGCTGGTCGCCGACCGGCGGCTGGTGCACTACGTGCAGGTGCCCGCCGGCGAGGTGGCCACCGCGCCCTGGGCCGACCTGGGCTTCGGCCGCGAGCTGGTGCACGGGCTGATGGCGGTCAAGGCCCGCGGCCGGCAGCCGCGCGGGGTCGAGGGCCTGGGCATCCGGCGCGCCGGGCCCGGCGACCTGCCGCAGATAGGGCGGATGGCCGCCGAGTCCTCCCGTCGGCAGCGCGGCACCGCGGTCTTCCAGCCGCAGCCCGAGGCCGCGCTCGCCGCGCTCCGGCTGCGCTACACCGACGCGCTCGCCGACCCGCGCTGCGGCGCCTGGATCGCCTCCCGGCGCGGCGAGGAGATCGCCATGGTCGTCCTCGTCCCCGCCGGTCCGGACCCGGTGATACCCGAGTCGTGCGTGGAGCTCGCCGAGGCGTACGTGGAGCCGTCCGCGCGCGGTGAGGGCATCAGCCGGGTGCTGCTGGCCACCGCGCTGGCCTGGGCTTACGACAACGGGCACCGCTACATGTCGGCCCGCTGGCACTCGTCCTCGCCGCTGGCGGCGGGCCACTGGCCCGCGGTCGGCTTCCGGCCGGTCGCCTACCGGCTCAGCCGGACGCTGGACGCCCGGATCGGCGGGGCGCCGGGGACGTTCTGACCCCTCATCGACGACAAAGTGCATGAACGTGAAATAAGCCCGTATATCGGACATTTCACGGTGATGCGGGTCACGCCGGGCGAATCGTGTGTCCGGTGTCACCCGCCCACTACCGTGTGCTCCGCATCCGCGCACCCGCTGTTCGCGTCGCGGGCCGAATGTCGCGGTGGGTACGGTGCCGGTCTGCGGACGGTGAGCGGCGTGGGCACGTACCGGATCGTGCGGGTGGCACGCTGTGACCGCCGGTAAGGGTGGAATCGGGCGGCATGCCGGGTTTGCTTGCCCGGCGCTCGCGGGGTCGTCTAGCTTCGCCGTTACCGCGGGCCGGACGTCCGCGACAGCCGCCGGGCGGAACGCCGAATCCTGCCGCCGCCCGGGCGCAGCACCATCCGAGCTGCAAAGGGCAGGAGCGGGGGACCCAAGGTAGGCCGCCGTCCGGGACGAGTCCCGGACGGCTCGGGGTGAAGCCGTGCCGCCGTACCGCCGCGCACCGGACCGGAGCGCGCGCACCGCGGCCGCGGCCGGGCATCTCCAGCCCGAACCCGACAGCTCACCTCGCAGGCGTAGGAGAGGAATCCCCCATGCCCGCACAGGGTCAGCACCGCAAGCCCCGCTCGCTCAACCGCCTCACCCGCGTCTGCCTCGTCGCCGGCACGGGCGCCGCCGCCGTGGCGCTCCCGCTCGTCGGCGTCGCCCAGTCCGCGTCCGCCGCCGAGCCCGCCAAGGCCCCGGCCGCGGCGACCGCCAAGGCGCAGGACTACACCGTGGTCCGCGGCGACACGCTCGCCAAGATCGCCACCACGCACCACGTCAAGGGCGGCTGGAAGGCGCTCTACGACGCCAACAAGAAGGCCATCGGCGCCAACCCGTCGCTGATACGCCCCGGCCTGCACATCACGCTGGACACCACCCCGGCCGCCGCGCCCGCCGCGAAGGCCCCCGCCAAGAAGGCAGCCCCGGTGAAGAAGGCCGCCGCGGCCGCTCCCGCCGCCGCCAAGAAGGCCGACACCGGCTGGACCAGGCCGGTCGGCGACGCCGCCATCGGCACCGGCTACAAGACCGGCGGCAGCATGTGGTCCTCCGGCCACCACACCGGCGTCGACTTCCTGGTCTGGAGCGGCACCCCGGTCCACTCCGTGGCCGCCGGCACCGTCGTCCACGCGGGCGCGGACGGCGCCTACGGCAACGACGTGATCATCAAGCACGCGGACGGCAAGTACACCCTGTACGGCCACCTGACGCGCCCGGTGGTCTCGGTCGGCCAGACCGTCACCGAGGGCCAGGAGATCGGCATCTCCGGCGCCACCGGCAACGTCACCGGCCCGCACCTGCACTTCGAGGTGCGCACCACGCCGGACTACGGCTCCGACATCGACCCGGTCGCCTACCTCGGGTCCCACGGCGTCACCGTCTGAGCCACCGCCACCGCCCGAGCGGCACGGCTCCCGGTGCCCGTCCGGTCCTCGCGACCGGGCGGGCACCGGCATGTCCGGCCGCCCCGGTCAGCCGAACAGCCCGGCCAGCTCGCCCCGGGAGGCCACCCCGAGCTTCGGGTACGCCTTGTACAGGTGGTAGCCGACGGTCCGCGGGCTCAGGAACAGCCGGGCCGCGATGTCCTTGTTCGACAGGCCCTCCGCCGCCAGCCGGACGATCTGCGACTCCTGCGGAGTGAGCCCCGCCTCCACGTCCACCGGCGCCGCCGCCCGGCCCGACTCGGGCAGCGTCCCGCCCGCCGCGCCCAGCTCGCCCCGCGCCCGCTCCGCCCACGGGGCGGCACCCAGCCGCTCGAAGACGTCCAGCGCGGTACGCAGCCTGCCCCGGGCCTCGCTCTTGCGGCGCGCCCGGCGCAGCCACTCCCCGTACAGCAGGCCCGTGCGGGCCGACTCCATCGCCCGCCGGTGCGGGTCGTGCGCGTCGAGCGCGGCGAGGTAGTACGCCTCCGCGTCCGCCTCCGGTGCGCGCAGCGCCCGGCAGCGCGCCACCAGCGCCGCCGCCCAGCTCTGCCCGGACCGCGCCGCCCACGCCTCGAACCGTGCGAAGGACGCGTCCGCGCGCTCCGGCACCCCGAGCCGCACCGCCGCCTCCACCAGGTCCGGGACGCTGCGGGTGGCCGATATGTGGTGCCGCACCGACTCCTCGCCGAGCAGCGCCAGCTGCTCCAGCGCCGCCTGCGCCCGGCCGAGGCCCAGCTCCAGCAGGCCCTGCGACCAGTACGCCCACGGGGCGCCCGGCGCCATCGCCGTGCCCGAGCCGCCCGCGAGCGCCGCGTCCACCCGGCGGCGGCACCCGTCCTGGTCGCCGCGCACTGCCGCGACGTACGCGAGCGCACTGCTGAGCTGGCTCACCCACTGCCGCTGCCCGGTGTCCGCCGCGATCCGCAGCGCCTCCCGGGCAGTCGCCGCCGCGTCGTCGAAGCGCGCGTCGAAGATCTCCGCCTCGGCCCGGAAGAACAGCACCGTCGTGAGGCGCCCGACCCCGCCGCTCTCCCGGCCTTCCGCCGCGAGCACCGTGGTCAGCTCGTGCGCCTGCACGTCCTGGCCGAGCGTCAGGCCCACCCCGCACAGCATCACCAGATGCCCGGGATCGACCCGCCCGCCGTGCGCCGCGCGTGCCGCGGCCGCCGCCGCACCGAGGTCCGGCGGCACGCGCCCGGCCGAGCGCGGGCCCAGCGCGGCGACCAGGAAGTCGGCGACGGGAAGCTCGGGCGCGTCCGGCGGCAGCCGCAGCGCGTCCAGCCGGGCCAGGGTGCCGGCGACCTCGTCGCCGCCCAGATACCACGCGGTGTGCGTGGCCTGCACCAGCATCCGCGCCGCGCGCTGCGGATCGCCTTCGGCGGCCAGCGCCGCCCCCTCGATCAGCAGCCGGTGCGCGCCGGGGAAGTCGCCCTCCAGGAAGTCCGCGAGCCCCCGCACGTGCAGCGTCCGTGCGACGGCGAGCTGTTCGGCCCCGCCGGCCGGGAGTGCGGCAGGAAGACCGTCCCGGGGGCCACCGCCGTGCGGGGGGCGCGCGGCAGCGGTGCGGGCCGCGTCGCGTTCGGGGGCGCCCGTCCGTGCCGGTCCTGGGCTGTCGCCCGGCGCGCCGCCTGGGCCGTTGTCCGGCGCACCGCCCGGCCGGGCGCCGTTGCCGCGGGCCGGAGACCGGTCCGCGGCGAGCCGGGTCGCCAGGCGGGCGGCCTCGTCGGCGAAGGCGCGGGCGCGGGGGATCTCACCGGCCTCGGAGGCGGATTCCGCGGCGAGCAGCAGACGGCGCAGGCGGGCCGCAGGGTCGGTGCTGAGACGGGCCGCGCGGTCGTACGCGGCTGCGGCCGCGGTGTGGCCGCTGCGCTCGCGGGCGCGGCCTGCGGTGCGTTCCAGGGCGGCGGCCGCCGTCTCGTCGGGGCCGGTCGCGGCGGCTGCGAGGTGCCAGGCGCGGTGGTCGGCGTCGCGCTCGGGGTCGGCGGCGGCGGCCAGCGCGCGGTGCGCGGCCAGCCGTTCGGGGAGGGGGGCCCGCTGGTGGATCGCGGCCCGCACGAGCGGATGCCGGAAGCGCAGCAGCGTGCCGTCCACCGTGACGAGCCCGGCGTCCTGCGCGGGCGGCAGGTCCGCGACGCCCGCGCCCAGCTCGTCCGCCGCGCGCAGCACCGTACCCAGCTCGCCGGTGTGGTCGGCGGCGGCCACCAGCAGCAGGGTCTGGGTGGCCCGCGGCAGATGGCTGACCCGGCCGTGGAAGGCCAGCTGCAGCCGACTGGTCAGCGGCAGCGCGCCCGGCCCGGCCACCGCGCCGTCCGCGTCCCGCAGCCCCGCCGGGAGCTCCAGCAGCGCCAGCGGGTTGCCCTGAGCCTCCGCCATCACCCGGCGGCGCAGCCCGTCCGCCATCGGCTCCTCCCGCCCGGAGCGCTCGGCGAGCAGCGCGAGCGCCGCCGCCTCGTCCAGCGGCGCGGGGCGCAGCTCGGGCAGGCCCGGCGCGGGGAAGGCACCCTCGCCGTCGCGCGCCGCGAAGACCATGGCGACGCCCTCCGCGTCCAGCCGCCGCGCCGCGAAGAGCAGCGCGTCGGCGGACGCCCGGTCCAGCCACTGGGCGTCGTCCACCACGCACAGCAGCGGGCCGGCGCCCGCGTGCTCCGACAGCAGCGACAGCACCGCGAGGCCCACGAACATCGGCTCGACCGGGCCCGGCCCGACGCCGCCGAGTCCGAACGCCGCCCGTAGCGCCCGCCGTTGCGGCTCCGGCAGCGCGCCGTCCGCGCCCATCGCCGTACGCAGCAGCAACTGCAGCCCGGCGAAGGGCAGTTCCGCCTCGAACTCGACGCCCGAGCCGCGTACCACCGTCATGTCCGCGGCCTGGCCCACCGCGTGCTCCAGCAGCGCGGTCTTGCCGATGCCCGCCTCGCCGCGCAGCACCAGCGCCCCGCTGCGCCCACCCCGTGCCCCGTCCAGCAGGCCGCGCAGTGCCGCGGCCTCCCCGTCCCGTCCGTACAGCATGATCAGACGCTAGCCGACGTCCGCGGCGGCCGGCCCGCGGCGTGTCGCCCCGCTCCGCCGGCGAGCACGTCCCTCGGCGCGCTTCCGGCTCCGGCGGAGGCCCGGGGTGCAGGGGCGGGTGGGCCGAACGCGGCACGCGGGGCGGGGTGTTTCGGCCGCGGCGGCGAAGGGCGGCCGGCGCATGCCGCCGACCCGGTGCACGGGCTTCGTCCGTTTCCTCGGGCGGCGGGGTCGCACCCGGTCTCCTGCCCCAGCAGGTCGGCGCACGCGCGGCGGCAGCCGCGTCGAAGGTCCATGCGATCGTCATGAAGCCGTGCTGCAGGAAGACTTCGACCGGCGTCGTTCCCCCGGCCGCCGGGCCGGTCGTCCCCGTGAGCCCGATCGCGACGGCGGCTGCTGCGCGTACGGTCCGGCGGATATTCCCCCGGCCGGGCGCGGCCTCAGGTCCGGCGCGGGACGGTGCCCTGCACCTGCTGCAGGAAGGACGCGTTGTCGGGCGTGTGCCGCATCCGGTCCAGCAGCACATCGAGGGCGGAGTGCGCGTCGCGCCCGTGCAGCGCCTGCCGCAGCCCGTGCACCACCGGCAACTCGCGCGGCGGCAGCAGCAGTTCCTCGCGCCGGGTGCCGGACGTGAGGACGTCGACCGCGGGGAAGACCCGCCGCTCGGCGAGCGAGCGGTCCAGGTACAGCTCCATGTTGCCGGTGCCCTTCAACTCCTCGTAGAAGAAGCTGTCGGCGCGCGAACCGGTGTCCACCAGCGCGGTGGCCAGGATCGTCAGCGACCCGGCCTCCTCGGTCTGCCGCGCCGCCCCGAAGAGCCGCTTCGGCCCTTGCAGCGCGGCCGCGTCCACCCCGCCGGAGAGCGTACGGCCGCTGTGCGCCGCGGCGTTGTTGTGCGCCCGGCACAGCCGGGTCAGCGAATCCAGCAGGATCACCACGTCCTGCCCCAGCTCCACCAGCCGCTTGGCCCGCTCCACCGCCAGCTCCGCGAGCGCGATGTGCTCCTTCGGCGGCCGGTCGAAGGTCGAGGACAGCACCTCGCCGCGTACCCCGCGCCGCATGTCGGTGACCTCCTCCGGCCGCTCGTCCAGCAGCACCACCATCAGCACGCACTCGGGGTGGTTGGCGGCGATCGCGGCCGCGACGTTCTGCAGCAGCACCGTCTTGCCCGCCTTGGGCTGCGCCACGATCAGCCCGCGCTGGCCCTTGCCGACCGGCGCGAAGAGGTCCATGAGCCGCCCGGACAGCGCGCCCGAGCCGCGCAGCAACGGGCTCTCCAGACGCAGCCGTTCGCGCGGGTGCAGCGGTGTCAGCTCGGCGAAGTGCGGCCGGGGCGCGCCCGCGGGCCGCCCGTTGACGAGCTGGACCTCGGCGAGCGCGCCGGGCTTTCCGGCGCCGGGCTCTCCGGGCAGCCCGGTCACCAGGTCGCCGCGGCGCAGCCCGGCCGCGCGGATCCGGTCGGCGGGGACGTGCAGGTCACCGGGCGCGGGGTGCAGCCCGGGGGAGCGGAGGCGGCCCTGGCCGCCCTGGATGTCGAGGACGCCCGTCACGGGGGCGGCCGTCCCGGGCCGTACGTCCGGCCGTTCGAGAGTGCGGGTCATGTACATCGTCCTTTCGCGGACGGAAGAGAAGGAGGAGAGGAAGAGCGGGAGGAGCCGGAGGGGTGCGGCGCGAGCGGGGTCGTCACGCTCCGCGGACCGCGGACGTCGAGCGGCGGCCCGTGCCGAGGCAGGTCACCAGGGCGTCGGGGGCGAACCGGTGCGGACGCGTCCTGCGCGACCGCGGAAGGGGACCACCGGACCGGACGGGCGAACCGCCGGACGGGACGGAATTCGAAACCAGCACCGGCGCCGCGAAGAGGGCGGCGCAGAGAAGTGCTGTTCGCACTGTAGCACGCCGGGTCGTCGGCGGGAGGCCGCCGAGCGGATCCCGGCGTGCGAGGGCTCCGCGTGCGGGGCGTCAGCGGCCCCGGCCGCCACCCGCCTTGCGGCGCAGCAGCAGGACGGAGCCGGCCGCGAGCACCGCCAGGCCGCCGCCGACGTACCAGGCCCGCGCGGAGGTGTTGTCGTGCGCCGGGGAGGAGTGCTCGGCGGGAGCCGGGTGCGGTGCCTGACGGGCCGGTGCCGGGGCCTGCGCGGCCACGCTCTTGAGGTGGTAGGCGGTCGGCGCGGAGTTGAGGGTGCCGATCGAGGTGGTGTGCCCGGCGGCGGCGAAGCCCCAGTCCAGCAGCTTGCCGGCCTCGGTGTAGACCGCCTGCGGCAGGCCCGACTGCGGGTTCATGACCGTCACGATGAGGGTGCGGCCGTCGCGCTCGGCGGCGGCGACCAGGGTGTTGCCCGCGTTGGTGGTGTAGCCGTTCTTCACGCCGATCAGCCCCGGGTAGGGGTGCACGCCCTGGGCGCCGGTCAGCAGCCGGTTGGTGTTCTGGATCCCGAACGACTTGACGTAGTCGCCCTGCGCGTCGTGACCGCCGGGGAATTCGGCGGACGCCGTCGAGGCGTACGACGCGAAGTCGTGGTTGGCGAGCCCCGCACGGGCGAAGACCGCCAGGTCGTACGCGGACGAGACCTGGCCCGGGTTGTCGTAGCCGTCCGGCGAGACGACATGCGTGTCGTCGGCCCCCAGCATGCGCGCCTTGGCCTGCATCTGGGACACCGTCAGCGCGACGGACCCGTTCATGTGCGCCAGGACGTGCACGGCGTCGTTGCCCGATGCGAGGAAGACCCCGCGCCACAGGTCGGCCACGGTGTACGTCTGCCCCGGCTGCACCCCCACCAGGCTGCTGCCCTCGCCGATGCCCAGCAGGTCCTCGTCGGTGACCTTGTGCGTCTCGGACGCCGGGAAGCGGGGGAGCACGGTCAGCGCGAAGAGCGTCTTGAGGGTCGAGGCGGGCGGCAGCTCGCGGTGCGCGTTCTTGGCGGCGAGCACCTGGCCGGTGCGGGCGTCGGAGACCGTCCAGGACAGCGCGGAGATGCCGTCCGGCAGGTCGGGGGCGCCGTCCTGGAGGTCGACGTGCACGCCGGGCTCGGCCAGCAGCGCCCCCCCGGCCAGCTGGTTCGGGCTGCCGCCGCCCGTCCCGCCGTCCTCGGCACCCGCGGGGGCGGCGGGGGCCGCGAACACGGCGAGGCAGCAGCCCGCGCCGAGCGCTGCGGCGACGCGGAGCGGGATACGGGGGGCTGCGCGACGGTTGCTCATACGTTCACCGTATGAACGCCAATGCCTGTGCGGCGCGATGACCAGGCCCGTACCCCACCCCGAGGGGTGGCCCCTCTACGCCACCCGGCCCACTCACCGGCTGCGCGGGGCGCCCCTGAAAGCGGGTGCTCAGCGGCGTAGGCGCAGCCCTGGAAAAGGGGCGCCCCGCGGCGCAGGCGCGAGGTCCCGACGGCTAGGCGGCGAGGATCGTGGCGAGGGCGCGGTGGGACTCAAGGAGCAGACCGCGGTCGTACGTGCTGGTCGTCACCAGGTATTCGTCGGCCGCCGAGCGGGTGAGAAGGGCGGTGAGGGCGGCGGCCACCTCGTCCGGGGGGCCGGCGACGTGACCGGTGAGGGCGGCGGTGAAGTGGTCCCGCTCCGCGGGGGTCATCGCGCGGGACTCCACCGCCTCCGGCGGGGGAAGGGGCGGGAAGGAGCCGTGCGTGCGGGAGTACGCGGTGGACCAGGCCTCGGGGAGGAGGAGGCGGCGGGCCTCCTCCGGGGTGGGCGCGACGGCGACGGTGCCGGAGAGGGTGACGTGCGGGGCGGCGGCCCAGCGCGACGGCCGGAAGCCGGCGCGGTAGCGGTCGACGGCCCGCAGCATCGCGTCCTCGCCGCGTATCGCGCCGATGACCAGCGGCAGCCCGAGCCGCGCGGCGAGGTCGGCGCCGCTTCCGGTCGCCAGCAGGAAGGGCGCGGGCCGCAGGCCCTTCGCGGGCCACGCGTGCACCCCGGGGTGCGCGGGCTGCTCTCCGGTGAACCACCCGAGCAGCTCCGCGACCTGCCCGTCGAAGTCCTCCGCCGCGTCCTTGCCGTACCCGAGCGCCCGCCGTACGCCGCCGGTGAAGCCCACGGAGCGGCCGAGCCCCATGTCGATCCGCCCCGGGAAGAGCGCTTCGAGCACCCCGAACTGCTCGGCCACGACCAGCGGCCGGTGGTTGGGCAGCATCACCCCGCCCGTGCCCACCCGGATCCGTGAGGTCGCCGCCGCGACGGCCGCGGCCAGCACGGTGGGAGCGGAGCCCGCGACGCCCGGCACGGAGTGGTGCTCGGAGACCCAGAAGCGGTGGTAGCCCAGCGCCTCCGCCTCCCGGGCCAGCGCCACCGTGTCCCGCAGCGCCTGCGGGCCGTCCCCGCCCTCCCGGGTCCGGGAGCGGTCCAGGATCGAGAAGGGGGTGTCGCGCAGTACGGAGCTCACCCTCATTCCAACGCTCACGCCGTCCGGCCATTCCCGCCCGTTCCCGGGAGCCCCGATGAGAGTCCTGGGGCGGTCCCGGGGCAGTCCTGGGGGAACGCCCCGCCCCGAATGCGCCCTTGTGGCGCGCCCGGGGCGGGCCTACTCTGTGCCCGCCCGGCAATTCGGGCGTATGGCAGCCCGGCCTCACGGTGCCGGGCCGGTCCGGAGAGGACGCGTTCCATGGCCTTACGCGGGCGTCACCGCCGTTACCGCCCGAGCCGGGTCTCGCAGGCCTCGCTGACCGTCACCGCGGGCGGTGCCGGTCTGGCGCTGCCGCTCATCGGCCTGAGCACGGCCCACGCCGAGACCACCGGGGTGTGGGACAAGGTCGCCAACTGCGAGTCGTCCGGCAACTGGCACGTCAACACCGGGAACGGCTACTACGGCGGGCTCCAGTTCACGTCCTCCACCTGGAAGTCCTTCGGCGGCAGCGCGTACGCGCCGCGCGCCGACCTGGCCACCAGGAACGAGCAGATAGCCGTGGCCGAGCGGGTGCTGCGCAGCCAGGGCCCCGGCGCCTGGCCGGTGTGCTCGCGGCGTGCCGGGCTCACCCGCGAGGCGGCCACCGCGTCGCACACCGTGCACGTCCCGGCGGCGAAGACGCGCCCCGCGACCGCGCACACCACGGCGAAGACGCCCGCGAAGACGCCCGCGAAAACGCAGCCCAGGGCCACCGCGAAGCCGGGCGAGAAGAAGCCCGCCGCGGCGCCGCAGAAGAAGGCCGCCGGGCAGGAGCACTACACGGTCGTCCGGGGCGACACCCTCTCCGGGATCGCCGCCGACCGCCACGTCAAGGGCGGCTGGCCGCGCCTTTACGCCGACAACCGCGGCGTCGTCGGCGACGACCCCGACCTGATCCTCCCCGGCCAGCGGCTCGCCCTGGACGCCCCGCCCGCGAAGGCGGAGCCCAGGCCGAAGCCGCAGGCCAAACCGGCGGCCAAGCCCGCCGCGAAACCGGCGGCCAAGCCCGCCGCGAAACCGGCCGCCGAGCCCGCGGCCAGGCCCGCCGCGAAACCGGCGGCGAAACCGGCGGCCAAGCCCGCCGCCGAGCCCGCGCGGAAGAAGGCCTCCGAACCCGCCTCCGTCAAGCACTCCACGGGCTACACCCTGCCCGTGCACGCCGCGCTCGGCACCGGCTACCAGACCTCCGGCAGCCACTGGGCCAGCGGCCACCACACCGGCCAGGACTTCCTGGTCCCGACGGGCACCGCCGTGCACGCGGTGGCCTCGGGCAAGGTCGTCACCGCCGGGTGGGGCGGCTCGTACGGCTACCAGGTGGTGATCCGGCACGCGGACGGGCACTACAGCCAGTACGGCCACCTGTCGCAGATCTCCGTCAAGGTCGGCCAGCAGGTCACCGAGGGCCAGCGCATCGCCCGTTCCGGCTCCACGGGGAACGCGACGGGCCCGCACCTGCACTTCGAGATCCGCACCGGCCCGTCGTACGGCGACGACATCAATCCCCTGAGCTTCCTCCGCGCCCACGGCGTGAAGGTCTGACCGGCGCCCGGGCCGCCGCGAGAGGCGGCCCGGGAGCGCCGTACGGGGAGCCCCGCGGGGCCCCGCGGGGCCCCGCGGGGTCAGGGCCGCGCGGTGGGAACGTTCTCGTAGACCTTGAGCGGGTCGGTCACCGCGACCGGCGCGAGGATCGACTCGATGCGCTCCATCACCTCGGCGTCCAGCCGCACGCCGGCCGCCTTCGCGTTCTCGCCCACCTGCTCGGGGCGCGAGGCGCCCACGATCGCGGCCGAGACGTTCTTGTTCTGCAGCACCCACGCGACCGCGAGCTGCGCGAGGCTGAGGCCCGCCTCCGCGGCGACCGGCTTCAGCTCCTGCACCCGCGCGAGCAGGTCGTCGCGCATGAAGCGGCCGATCATGTTGGCGCCGCCCTTGTCGTCGGTGGCGCGCGAGCCCGCCGGGGGCTGCTCGCCCGGCAGGTACTTGCCGGTGAGGACGCCCTGGGCGATCGGGGAGAAGACGACCTGGCCGATGCCCAGCTCCTCCGACGTCGGGACGACCTCGCCCTCGATGACGCGCCACAGCGCCGAATACTGCGGCTGGTTGGACACCAGCGGGATCCGCAGCTCGCGCGCCAGCGCGTGGGCGCGGCGGATCTGGTCGGCGGTCCACTCCGACACGCCGATGTAGTGCGCCTTGCCGGAGTGCACGACGTCGGCGAAGGCCTCCATCGTCTCTTCCAGCGGGGTGAAGCGGTCGTAGCGGTGCGCCTGGTAGAGGTCGACGTAGTCGGTCTGCAGGCGGCTCAGGGAGTTGTCGATGGACTCCATGATGTGCTTGCGGGACAGGCCGCGGTCGTTGCGGCCGGGGCCGGTCGGCCAGAAGACCTTGGTGAAGATCTCCAGGCCCTCGCGCCGCTCGCCCTTCAGCGCGCGGCCGAGCACCGACTCGGCGCGGGTGCCCGCGTAGACGTCGGCGGTGTCGAAGGTGGTGATGCCGACGTCGAGGGCCGCGCGCACGCAGGCGGTGGCGGCGTCCTCCTCCACCTGGGAGCCGTGGGTGAGCCAGTTGCCGTAGGCGATCTCGCTGATGATCAGGCCGCTGCGGCCGAGGTGACGGTATTCCATGGTCAACGACCTTAATCCGCGTCCCGCCGCCGGTGAAGGCGGCCGTACGGGACGTGCCGCGCGGGCCTCGCGCGCCGGCCGGGGCGTACCGGCCCGGACCGGCTCAGCGCGTGCGGCTGGGGGAGACCAGCAGGAAGGGCTCGCCCTCGCGCGTGCGGTGCTCGGTGCACTGCCAGCCGTACCGTCCGAGCAGCTCCGCGCAGCGGGCGAGCGCCCGTATCGCCGCCGTACCGTCCGGGCCGCCGCGCCAGGTGACCCGCGGCTCGCCCTCCCGCTCCCCGGCGGCCGTCACGGCGTACCCCGGGGAGCCGGGACGGGCGGGAGGGCAGCCGGCGGCCTCCAGGGCGAGTGCGACGGCGTGCACGGGGCGGTCCCGCTCCCAGGGCGCGGGCGCGCCGGTCGACCCGTCGAGGAGCAGCGACCTGATCCGCAGCAGGCCCTCCCACGCGGTCGCCACCTCCGCGGCGCGCCGCGGGCCGCCGGGCGGGCCCGCCCCCGTCCCGTCGTCGGCGGCGAAGGTGTCGGCGGCGGGCGCGGGACGCCCGGGCGGCGGGACGTCGGGCCGGGCCGCCGTCAGGTCGGCGCGCAGCCGCAGGCCCTCCGGTGTGAGGTAGTACCCGTGGTGCCCGCTGCGCCCGTGGCGGACGGCGAGCCCGTGGGCGGCGAGCGCGGCGCACACGTCGGCGCGCGCGGCCAGCCGCCCCGTCACCGGGTCGGAACCGGTCAGCGCGCGCCGCTGGGCGGCCGTCAACGTGCCCTTCATGCGCCTTTCCTCCCGTCCCGTCACATCCTTTCCCGCACCGTACCGCGGGCCACCGACAGCGCCCGCCGGAGCGGTGCCGCCCCCGCCCGTACGCCGGCCGCGCGGCCCCGGTCACATCCGCGCTGCCAGTTCGTGCGGGGGCGGTAACAGACGCGCGATCCGCGGGTGCGGGCCGGCCCCGCCGGTCAGAATTGCGGCGTCGCTTGCACAAGTACCGGTCCTCGAGGCCGGTCTCGGGGGAAAAGGAACACCGCATGGAGACGAAGACGGCCAGAACCGGCCCGGTACGCCGGGGCCTGCGCGGCACCCTCATGGGGGCGGTGGTGGCCGCCGTGCTGCTGGCAGCCACCGCGTGCCAGGGCGACGACGACGCCGCGGGCCCGTCGAGCCCGGCGTCGACCGGGACGGGCACGCCGAAGGCGACCGCGCCCACCACCGACTCCGGCACCGGGACCGCCACCACCACGCCCGCCGACGACCGGACCGGGGACACCGGCGAGACCAGCGGCGGCAACGGCACGAAGTACAAGGACTGCCAGGTCACCGAGCTGAACACCGCGGTCGAGCTGGAGGACGCGGCCGGGGACACCCCGCGGCACTTCCTGCTGACCGTCACCAACGGCACCAGGACGCCGTGCGTCCTCAACGAGTCCCCGATGGTCCGGCTCGGAGCCGGCAACGACGCCGACATCGTCCGGACGCTCGGCGACGTGAACACCGAGCCGCTGGTCGTCCCCGGCGGCGGCAAGGCCTACGCCGGCCTCTACGTCTTCGGCGCCGACGAGGGCGGCGAGGCGGAGTACGACCGGTCCGACCGCTTCACCGCCACCCTCGTCTCCGGCGACGGCACCGAACTCAACGGCACCCTCGTCTTCGACCTGCCGGGCGGCCTCGACTCCGTCTCCTACGACGACGCGGCGCGCCTGTACGGCTGGGCCCTCACCGAGGGCATGGCGATGCGCCCGGTCACGCAGATCTGACCCCCGTGCGGTGCCCGGCCCTTCCCGGCGGGCGCCGCACGTTGTGAAAAGCCGGGGAAATACGGGGAAAGCCCCGCCCGTCCACGGACCGCGGATCCGCCCGGCCTAGGATCGTGGGATGGATCTCCGATGGCCGCGGCGCAGGCGGTGGTTGGCCGGCGCGGGGGCGCTCGCGGTGCTCGTGGCGGGCGGTGCGGCGGTCGGTACGGCCGCGGCGGCCGGCGGCGGCCCCGCGGTGCACCGCTCCGACGCGATGCTCACCGGCGCCGGCGGCGTACGCCTGGACACCTCCTTTTTCACCGCGGGCGGCGGCCGCAGACCCGCGGTGCTGCTCGGCCACGGCTTCGGCGGCAGCAAGGGCGAGGTGCGCGGCCAGGCCGAGTCGCTGGCCCGGCACGGCTACGCGGTCCTGACGTGGTCGGCGCGCGGCTTCGGCGCGTCCGGCGGGCAGATCGGGCTCAACGCGCCGGACGGAGAGGTCGCCGACGTCAGCCGGCTCATCGACTGGCTCGCCGCCCGCCCCGAGGTCCGGCTCGACGCGCCCGGCGACCCGCGGGTCGGCGTCACGGGCGTGTCGTACGGCGGCGCGGTCTCGCTGCTGGCCGCCGGGTACGACCACCGCGTCGACGCGATCGCGCCCCGCGAGACGTACTGGAACCTCGCGGACGCGCTCTTCCCCGACGACGTCTACAAGAAGCTCTGGGCCGGCATCTTCTTCTCCTCCGGCGCCACCCCGCTGCCCCCCACCACCGCGGACCGGGGCAAGGGCAAGGCTCCGACCGCGGCGCAGGCCCGGGCCCTGGCGACCACGGCCGCTGCGAGCGACCCGGTGTGCGGGCGCTTCACGCCGCAGATCTGCGCGCTCTACCAGCGCGTCGCGCAGGCCGGCCGCCCCGACGCCGCCGCCACCGCGCAGCTCGCGGCGCTCAGCCCCGCCGCGGTCGCGTCCCGTGTCAAGGTGCCCGCGCTGATCGTCCAGGGTCAGACCGACTCGCTCTTCACGCTCGCGCAGTCCGACGCGGCGGCCGCCGCGCTGCGGGCCAACGGCGCGCCCGTGGCCGTCGACTGGATCGCCGGCGGGCACGACGGCGGCGACACCGAGGACGGCCGGATCGACCGCCGCGTCACCGCGTGGTTCGACCGCTACCTCAAGGGCGACAAGGGCGCCGACACCGGCCCGGCCTTCCGGGTCACCCGCACCGGCGGCCTGAACTCCACCGACGGCAGCGTGGTGCTGCGCGGCGCCACCGCCGACTCCTACCCGGGCCTGGAGGGCACCTCCGCCCGCCGGGTCACCCTGACCGGCGGCCCGCAGCGCATCCTCAGCCCCGCGGGCGGCTCCCCGCCGGCGATCTCCGCGGTGCCCGGCGCCGGATCGCTCGGCGCCCTCTCGTCGCTCGGCGCGAGCCTGTCCACGGACATGCCGGGGCAGTTCGCGAGCTTCGACTCCGCGCCGCTCGCCGCCCACACCCATCTGACCGGCTCGCCGACCGTGACCCTGCGGGCGGCCACGAAGACTCCCGACGTGGTGCTCTTCGGCAAGCTCTACGACGTCACGCCGGGCGGCAAGCAGACGCTGCCCGCCGGGCTCGCCGCGCCCGTACGCGTCACCGGATCACCGGGCGGCACCCTCGTGACGCTGCGACTGCCCGCGGTGGACCACGACTTCGCCGCCGGCCACCGGCTGCGGCTGGTGCTGGCCACGACCGACCTGGGGTACGCCTCGCCCGCGGCCGCCGCGTCGGTCACGGTGTCGCTGGCCGAGCCGCAGCTGACCGTCCCCGTCGACACCGAGCTGTCCGACGCCGCCGGGCCGCTGCCCTGGTGGACGTGGGCGCTGCCGCCGGCCGCGCTGCTGGCCGCCGCGGCGCTGCTGCTGACCGGGCGGAGCCGGGTGCGGCCGCGCCCCGCCGACCCGGCGCTCGCCGCGGTGCCGCTGCAGATCACCGGGCTGAGCAAGCGCTACGCGAAGTCCGCCGACCGCTACGCGGTGCGCGACCTGTCCTTCCGGGTCGAGCCCGGGCAGGTGCTCGGGCTGCTCGGGCCGAACGGCGCGGGCAAGACCACCACGCTGCGGATGCTGATGGGGCTGATCCACCCGGACGAGGGCGAGATCCGGGTCTTCGGCGAGGCCGTGCGGCCGGGCGCACCGGTGCTGTCGCGGCTCGGCGCCTTCGTCGAGGGCGCCGGCTTCCTGCCGCACCTGACCGGCCGTGCCAACCTGGACCTGTACTGGCAGGCCACCGGCCGTCCGCCGGGCGACGCACACCTGGCCGAGGCGCTGGAGATCGCGGGCCTCGGCGACGCCCTGGAGCGCGCGGTGCGCACGTACTCCCAGGGAATGCGGCAGCGCCTCGCCCTCGCGCAGGCCATGCTGGGCCTGCCGGACCTGCTGATCCTCGACGAGCCGACCAACGGCCTGGACCCGCCGCAGATCCGCGAGATGCGCGAGGTGATGATCCGCTACGCGGCCGGCGGGCGCACGGTCATCGTCTCCAGCCACCTGCTGGCCGAGGTCGAGCAGAGCTGCACGCACCTGGTGGTGATGGACCGCGGCCGGCTGGTGACCGCGGGGCCCGTCGCCGAGATCGTCGGCTCGGAGGACACCGTGCTGGTCGGCGTGGACGGCGAGATGCCGGCGGACGTCGTCGACAAGGTCGCGGAGCTGCCCGGGGTGGCCACCGCCGTACGCGCCGAGGACGGCCTGCTCGCGGTGCTGGACGGGCTGACGCCGGCGCAGTTCGTGGCCGAACTCGTCCGGCTGGACGTGCCGGTGGCCCGGGTCGGGCCGCACCGCCGGCTGGAGGACGCCTTCCTGACCCTGATCGGAGGCTCGGCATGAGCGCCGCCCCGCCTGCACCCGTACCCGCTCCCGCGCCGCCGCCCGCCGCCGTGCCGCGGCGGGACACCGCCGAGGGCTACCGCCCCGGACGCACGCTGCGGCTGCGCGTCGAGGCCCGGCGGCAGCTGCGGCGGCGGCGCACGATGGTGGTGTTCGGGCTGCTGGCCGCGCTGCCCTTCGTCCTGATCATCGCCTTCGCGATCGGCGGCACCCCCAAGGAGGGGCGCAACGGCCCGACGCTGATCGACACCGCGACCGCCTCCGGCGGCAACTTCGCGGCGACGTGCCTGTTCGTCTCGGCCGGCTTCGTGCTGGTGGTGCCGGTCGCGCTGTTCTGCGGCGACACCGTCGCCTCGGAGGCGGGCTGGTCGAGCCTGCGCTACCTGCTGGCCGCGCCCGTGCCGCGGACCCGGTTGCTGGGCGTGAAGTTCACCGTGGCGCTCGGCTTCAGCGCGGCGGCCGTCGTGCTGCTGCCCGCGGTGGCACTCGCGGCCGGCACGGTCGCGTACGGCTGGGGCGATCTGGAGCTGCCCACCGGCGGGGTGCTCGCGTCGGGCGACGCGCTGCCGCGGGCGGCGATCGCGGTGGCGTACATCTTCGTGAGCGAACTGGTCACCGCGGCGCTGGCGTTCTGGCTCTCGACGAGGACCGACGCGCCGCTCGGCGCGGTGGGCGGCGCGGTCGGGCTGACGATCGTCGGCAACGTGCTGGACGCGGTGACCGCGCTCGGCTCGTGGCGGGACGTGCTGCCCGCGCACTGGCAGTTCTCCTGGGCGGACGCCCTCCAGCCGGACCTGGAGTGGAGCTCCATGCTGCAGGGCATGTCCGTGTCGGTGTCGTACGCGATCGTGCTGACGGCGCTCGCCTTCCGGGGCTTCCGCACCAAGGACATCGTGTCCTGACGGTACGTCCGGCCTCCCCGTACGTCCCCTGCCCGGCCGACGTACCCTCGTGCCCCGGTCAAGGCGCGGTAAAAGGAGAGCCATCCGGGTAAAGCGAGCTGCCGGAAACCGGAAGACACTCTTGTCCTGGGCATGATCTTTCCGATGTGATCAGTCATCCGTTTCGTGCGGTCGTCCTCCACCCAGGGAGAGTCCATGCGCAGATTCCGCCCGCGCTCCGCAGCGGTCGCCGCGGCCGGGGCCACCGCCCTCACCGCTGCCGTGCTGACCGCTGCTCCGGCCGGCGGTGCCGCCGCCTCCGCGCCCGCCGCCCGCGTCCCCGCCGTCAAGGCGGTGCCCGCGGTCGCCGGCCACCGGCTGGTGCACGGGGTGAGCAGCCCGCTGACCCTCGCACAGTGCCAGGCGCAGTGGGGCATCAACTGCTACACCCCGCTGCAGTACCGGCAGGCGTACGACCTGAACCCGCTCTACCGGGCGGGCGTCACGGGCAAGGGCCGCACGATCGTCATCGTCGACTCGTTCGGCTCGCCGACGATCCAGCACGACCTGGACGTCTACAGCGCCCAGTTCGGCATCAAGAGCAGCAAGGTGCAGGTCGTCAGGTGGGGCGACGTGCCGCCGTTCGACCCGACCAACCCCGACCACACCGGCTGGGCGGGCGAGTCCACGCTCGACGTGGAGATGGCGCACGCCGTCGCGCCCGACGCGAAGATCGTGCTGGTCGAGACCGGCGTCGCGGAGACCGAGGGCGTCGTCGGCCTGCCGGAGATGATGGACGCCGAGAAGTACCTCGTCGACCACAACGTGGGCGACGTCATCACCCAGAGCTTCGGGGCGACCGAGAACACCTTCCCGGGCTTCGACAAGGGCGACTACTCCAGCATCCAGGGCCTGCGCTACGCCTTCCAGGACGCGGCCAGGCACGGCGTGACCGTGCTGGCCTCCTCCGGCGACGACGGCGCCACCGACGCGGTGGAGGACGGCTCGGCCGACTACCCCTACCAGGTCAACTCCTGGCCGTCCGCGGACCCGCTGGTCACCTCGATCGGCGGCACCCAGCTGCACCTGGACGCGGCGGGCGACCGCACCGCGCCGGACAGCGTGTACAACGACTACGGCGCGGGCGGCGGCGGCCGGTCGCACGTCTTCGCCCGGCCGTCGTACCAGAACGGCGTCAGGAAGACGGTCGGCGCGCAGCGCGGCACCCCGGACATCTCGATGGCCGCGGCGGTGGACGGCGGTGCCTGGGTCTACTCCAGCTACGACCCGACGGCCACCGGCTGGGACGTCTACGGCGGCACGAGCGAGGCGAGCCCGCTGTTCTCCGGCATCGTGGCGCTCGCCGACCAGTTCGGCGGGCACCGGGTGGGCGACATCCACCAGGCGCTGTACACGCTCGCCAAGGGCAACCCGAAGTTCAGCGGCATCGTGGACGTCGCGGACGGCACGGACAACACCTACGGCGGCGTCCCCGGCTACACGGCGGTCAAGGGCTACGACATGGCCACCGGTGTCGGCTCGGTCGACGCCCTGCGGTTCGTGCCCGCGCTGGCGCTCACCAGCCGGGGCCGCTGACCGGCAGCCCGCACGATCCGGCAAGGTCACCGCCGCGTCCGGCCCCGGACGCGGCGGTTTCCGCTGCCCGGGAGCCGCCGGAAAGGCCGCGAACGCCGGAAATCTGCTGACGGGTGGTTCAACTCCATTATCTGTTAGGACTCTTGACAGTCGAGTGGTCTGGACCAACAGTATTGGTCCAGACCAGCAGGCCGCCGTCTGCTGATCCCCCCACCTGGAAGGAGCGCGGTCCATGACCGGACCCGTCCGCAGAGGGCGAGCACGCGCACTGCTCACCGGACTCGCCACCGCAGCCGCCACCGCAGGGCTGGCCCTGACCGGCGGCGGCGCCGCCCACGCGGCCACCCCGCTGCCCCAGCACCTCTCGGCGCCGTACTTCGAGGCATGGAACGGCGACAGCCTCTCCGGCCTGGCCGCCGCGTCGGGCAACAAGTACCTCACGATGGCCTTCATCCAGACCTCGTCGGTCGGCTCCTGCACGCCGTACTGGAACGGCGACAGCTCGATGCCCATCAGCCAGGCCGACTTCGGCGCCGACATCGACACCATCCAGGCCGGCGGCGGCGACGTCATCCCGTCCTTCGGCGGCTACACGGCCGACAACACCGGTACCGAGATCGCCGACAGCTGCACCGACGTCGCCTCGATCGCGGCCGCCTACGAGAAGGTCGTCAGCACCTACGACATCAGCCGGCTCGACATGGACATCGAGGACAACTCGCTGACCAAGGCCGCCGGCATCGACCGCCGCAACAAGGCGCTCAAGATGACGCAGGACTGGGCCGCCGCCAACGGGCGCACGCTGCAGATCTCCTACACCCTGCCCACCACCACCCACGGCCTGACCACCGGCACCGCCGGCGACGGCTCGGGCCTGTCGGTCATCCAGAACGCCATCTCGAACGGCGTGAAGGTCGACGTCGTCAACCTCATGACGTTCGACTACTACGACAACGCCACCCACGAGATGGCGAACGACACCCAGACGGCCACCCAGGGCCTGCACGACCAGCTGGCCAAGCTCTACACGTCGAAGACCGACGCGCAGATCTGGAACATGGTCGGCATCATCGAGATGCCCGGCATCGACGACTTCGGCCCCGCCGAGACGTTCACCACCGCCGACGCCACCCAGGTCTACAACTGGGCGGTCGGCAAGGGCGTCAACACGCTGTCCTTCTGGGCCCTGCAGCGCGACAACGGCGGCTGCCCCGGCCAGGGCGGCTCGGACACCTGCTCCGGCATCGCGCAGAGCACCTGGCAGTTCAGCCACACCTTCGCGGCGTTCAACAGCGGCGGCACCACCACGCCGCCGACCAACGACTTCTCGGTGTCGCTGTCCCCGGCCTCCGCGACCGTCGCGGCGGGCGGCTCCACCGCCTCCAGCGTGCACACCGCCGTCACCGCGGGCGCCGCGCAGTCGGTGAACCTGAGCGTGAGCGGCGCGCCGGCCGGCGTCACCGCCTCGGTCAGCCCCGGCTCGGTCACCGCGGGCGGCAACGCGACGCTGAACGTGTCCACGACCGCCGCCGCCGTCTCCGGCACCTACACCCTCACCGTCACGGGCACCACGTCCGGCGCCGCGCACAACGCGACGTTCACGCTGACCGTCACCGGCGGTACGACCGCCTGCACGGCGGCCCCGTGGAGCAGCTCGGCGATCTACGTCGGCGGCAACACCGTCTCCCACAACGGCCACACCTGGAAGGCCAAGTGGTGGACGACCGGCGAGGAGCCCGGCACCACCGGCGAGTGGGGCGTGTGGCAGGACCTCGGCGCCTGCTGACACAGCACTGACCTGTTCCGCACCACGGCGGCCGGACCTCCCCGGATTCGGGGTCCGGCCGCCGATCCTCTAGAGTCGCCACCGGACGTCTACGCTTGTGTAGTCGTCTCCAGCGGGCCGGCTGATCACCGGCGGACCAGGGGACAGGACCACCACCCACATGAGTGCCATCGGCGTCGGCCAGGCCGTCATTCTCGGAGTTGTGGAGGGAGTGACCGAGTTCCTGCCGGTCTCCTCCACCGGGCATCTGAAGATGGCCGAGGGTCTGATGAACATCAAGGTCGACGACAAGTCCGTCGTCGCCTTCACCGCGGTGATCCAGGTCGGCGCCATCGCCGCGGTGTTCGTGTACTTCTTCAAGGACATCATGCGCTTCGTCTCCGCGTGGCTGCGCGGGCTGACGAACAGGAACGAGCGGGACAACCACGACTACAAGTTCACCTGGTGGGTGATCTACTCCACGATCCCGATCGTGATCGTCGGGCTGGCGGCCAAGTCGCTCATCGACGGTCCGCTGGGGTCCCTGTGGGTCGTCGCCCTGTCGCTGATCGTCGGCAGCGTGGTGATGTGGGCCGCGGAGCAGATGGCCCGCTTCAAGCGCGGCGAGGACGAGGTCACCATAAAGGACGCGATGTACGTTGGTACGTCGCAGATCCTGGCGCTGCTCTTCCCCGGCTTCTCCCGCTCCGGCGCGACCATCTCCACCGCGCTGATCCGCGACCTCGACCGGATGGCGGCCACCCGGCTGTCGTTCTTCCTCGGCCTGCCCGCGCTCACCGGCGCCGGGCTGTACGAGCTCAAGGACGCCACCGGCGGCGGGGTGAGCGCGAGCGCGCTCGCGGTCGGCACACTGGTGTCGTTCGTCGTCGCCTACGCCTCCATCGCCTGGCTGCTGCGGTTCGTGGCGCGGCACTCCTTCAACTCGTTCGTGATCTACCGGATCGTGATCGGCTTCGTGCTCATCGGGCTGCTGGCGACGGGGACCCTCGACAGCTGACGGCGCCGGCGCCGCCGTCGACAGTGGTCACCAGGTGACGGACCTGACGAGCTGCCCGTAGCACCTCCGTGCGGTGCGAACGCCTGCCGCAGCCACAGGGGCCGGCCGGCCCGCCGCCGTACGTCCGGCGGGCCAGGGAGGCTCCCGGGGGCGCGCACACGGAGAACCCGGCCGACCCCTCCCCCCACGGAAGGGCCGGCCGGGCGCGGCGGTGGCGTGCTGCGTCAGGACAGCGTGGCCGCCACCGGGTCCCAGTCGTCCGGCAGGACGGGTACCGCCGGGGCCGACGACTCCAGGGGGAGGACGGAGTGCTGCTCGGCAGAGGCGGTGATCGTGGCCATCAGCTCCAGCACGTGCTGGGCCAGTTCGCCCGAGGCGCGGTGCTGCCCGCCAGCGCGCAGGGCGCGGGCCATGTCCAGCACGCCCATGCCGCGGCCCGCCGTGGACCCCGCCACCGGCAGCTCGCTCCACTCCTGCGTGCCGAACGCCTGCAGCCGCAGCGGGCCCTCGAAGGTGTTGGGGTCCGGCAGCGACAGGGTGCCCTCGGTACCGGTGATCTCGATCATCCGGCGCGGCACCGACGAGTCGAAGCTGAAGGTGGCCGCCGCGCTCGGGCCGCTCGCGAAGTCCAGCAGCGCGTGCACATGCGTCGGCACCTCCACCGCGAAGCGGGTGCCCGCCTTCGGGCCCGAGCCGATCACCCGCTCCGCGCGCGCCTGCCGGGCCGTCGCCGACACCCGGCTGACCTGCCCGAACATCGCCACCAGCGCCGTCAGGTAGTACGGGCCGATGTCGAACAGCGGCCCGGCGCCGTACTGGAAGAGGAACTCCGGGCTCGGGTGCCAGCTCTCCGGGCCCGGGCCCTGGGTGACGGCCGTGACGCTCACCGGCTCGCCGATCACCCCCGCCTTCACCGCGCGCGCCGCCGACTGGAGGCCGGCGCCGAGGAAGGTGTCGGGCGCGCTGCCCACCCGCAGCCCGGCGGCCTGCGCCTCGGCGAGGATCTTCGCCCCGTCGGCCGGCGCCAGCGCGAGCGGCTTCTCGCCGTAGACGTGCTTGCCCGCGCGCAGCGCCGCGCTCGCGACCTCGGCGTGCGCGGCCGGGATCGTGAGGTTGACGACGATCTCGACCTCGGGGATCGCCAGCACCGAGGCGACGTCCCCGGCGAAGGGCACCGAGTAGGTCTGCGCCGCCGCCCGGGCCCGCTCGACGTCGAGGTCGGCGATGCCCAGCACGCGGACGTCGGGGAAGCCGGACAGCGCCGTCAGGTACTGGGTGCTGATGACGCCGGCGCCTATCAGCGCCACCCCGACCGGACCGCGGCTCATGACCGCCCCTCCAGCTCCGTGAGGTACACGTGGCTGGCGGCGACGGCCTCGAAGACGTCGCCCGCGCACGAGTCCAGCTCCACGATCCGGACCGCGTCCGGCGCGGCCGCGAGGATCGGCGGCACGTCGATCGTGCCCTCGCCGACCGCGGTGTGCGGCTGCTCCTTGACGCCCGGGCCGTCCTTGACGTGCAGCGAGAAGACCCGGTCGCCGAGGGTGCGCAGCAGCGCGGGCACGTCCGCGCCGCCCACGGCCGCCCAGTAGGTGTCGACCTCCAGGAAGACCTCGGGCGCCAGCAGCCCGGCCAGCACCTCCAGCGCGGTGCGGCCCTCGAAGCGCGGCTCGATCTCCCACCAGTGGTTGTGGTAGCCGATGAGCGCGCCGTGCTCGGCGGCTGCGGCGGCGAAGCCGTTGAGCCGGTCGGCGACCTGCTGGAGGCCGTCGAGGCTGGTGAAGAGCTCCTGGTCGATCCCGCCGGGGATGATCGCCCGGTCGGTGCCGGTGGTCCGCACGGCGTCGAAGACCTCGCCGGGGTCCTTGCTGAACAGCGCATACGCGTGGGTGCTCGGCACGGTGAGGCCGAGGTCGTCGGCGAGCTTGCGGAAACCGGCCGGGTCGGCCGTCGGGTCGTAGGGCTCCACCGAGCGGTAGCCGATCTCGGCGAGCCGGGTCAGCGTGCCGTCGCGGTCGGCGGCCATCTGGTCCCGGAGGGTGTAGAGCTGGATGCTCAGCGGCTCTGGCATGGAAACGGATCCTCCTGGAAGTGCGGCACTGGTGGCAGTGCGGCAAGGCAAGGCGGTACGGCGTGGTGCGGGGCGGTGCGGTGCGGGGTCGTGCGCGGTGGTGCGGTCAGCCCACGATGAGGGGGCGCAGTGTGCGATGGGCGATCTCCAGGCCCTGGGTGACGCGGGTGGTGTCCCCGCTCCACACCGGGTCCTCGTGCTCGACGGACAGCACGCCGGTGAAACCCCCCTCGTAGAGCGTGTCCACGATCCGCCGCCAGTCCACGTCGCCCAGGCCCGGAACGCGGTAGCGCCACCAGCCGCTGTCCCACCCGTCGGCGCGCTCGACCGTCCGGCCGAAGAAGCCGTGGCGGTCCCTGGCCCGCGGGTCCAGCTGGGCGTCCTTGGCCTGGGCGTGCGGGATGCGGTCGATGTACGGCTTGAGCGCCGCCACCGGGTCGATGCCCAGCCACATCAGGTGCGACGGGTCGTAGTTGAGGTAGAGGCCCAGGCCGAACATCCACTCCCACAGCTCGGGGGAGTAGGCGAGGTTGCCCGGGTAGCCGTCCGGGTGCCAGCCCTCCATCACGCAGTTCTCGATGATGATCTTCACGCCGCGCTCGCCCGCGTACTCCACCAGCGGCGGCAGCTCGCGCTCGGCCAGCGCGATGTTCTCCTTCACCGACAGGCCGGGGTGGCGGCCGATGAAGGTGCCGACGTAAGGGACGCCGAGCAGCGCGGCCGTGTCCACGTTCGCCCGCACGTGGGCGGCGATCTCGGCCCTGCGGGTCACGTCCGGGTGCAGGTTGTTCTCGTAGTAGGCGAGCGCCGACAGCTCCAGGGCGTGCCGCTCGAACAGCGCGCGCACCTCGTCGGCCTGCCGCTTGCCGAAACCGGTCACGTCGATGTGGCTCGCCTCGAACTCCCGGGAGCCGGTGGACGGCCAGGTGGCCACCTCCAGCGCCTGGTAGTCGTGCGCGGCCGCCCACGCCGCGATCTCGTCCAGCGGCAGCTGCGGGAGGCAGGCGGTCAGAAAGCCCAGCTTCATCTCAGGAGACCTCTTTCCAGGACCGGTCGGCCGCCGACGCGAGCACGGCCTCGGTGAGGCGCACCATGCGGGCGGCGTCGTCGAAGGTGGGGAAGGGCCCACCGGTGCCGTCGGCGCGGACGGCGGCGTGCACGTCGCGGACGAAGGCCGCGAAGCAGTCGAGATAGCCCATCGGATGGCCGCCGGGCACCACCGACAGCCGGGCCGCGTCCGGCGCGAGCACCGCCGGGTCGCGCTGCACAGCGGCGTTCTCCCCGCGGCTCCCGACGAAGAGCGTCTCCGGATTCTCCTGGTCGAAAGCGAGCGACGTGGCGCTGCCGTCCACCTCGAACCACAGCCGGTTCTTGCGGCCGGGGGAGATCTGCGAGACCGTCAGCGCGCCCGTCGCGCCCCGGTCGGTGCGGAAGAGCAGCTGCACCGCGTCCTCCGTAGCGGGCACCCCGCCCGCCCTGGGCAGCGTCTGGCGGGTCGCCGTCAGCTCCGCGATGCGGTGGCCGGTCACCCACTCGACCAGGTCGCACCAGTGCGAGCCTATGTCGGCGAACGCCCGGGACGGGCCGCCCGCCACCGCGTCCACCCGCCAGTTGGTGTCCGCCGGCTGCGACAGCCAGTCCTGCAGGTAGTGCCCGTGCAGCAGGCGTACGTCGCCGGCCCGGCCGTCCCGCACCCGGGCCCGCGCCTCGGCCGCCATCGGGTGGTAGCGGTAGACGAACGGCACCGCGGCGACCCGGCCCGACCCGGCGGCCAGCGCGGCCAGTTCGCCGGCCGTCGCCGCCGATGTCGTGAGCGGCTTCTCGCACACCACGTGCTTGCCCGCGCGCAGCGCGAGCGCGGCCAGCTCGGCGTGCGCGTCGTTGGGCGTGCAGATGTGCACCACGTCCACGTCGTCGCTGGTGACCAGCTCGGCCGAGCTGTCGAAGGCGCGCTCCACGCCCAGCGTGGCGGCGGCCTCCTTGGCGCGCGCCGGGGTCGAGGCGCTCACACCGACCACCGGCGCGCCCGTACGGCGCACGGCGTCCAGATGCACGCGCCCGATCATCCCCACGCCGGCGATCGCCGTACGCAACGACGAACCGGGCGCGGATGCTGCGTTCCCGCCCACAAAAGCCCTCCCATTCCGCTTGTTCAAAACGCTAGCCACCTGGGTTTCGGTTGACAATGGCAGGATTTCCGCTAACTTCTGTCATAAATAGCGCAGGACGCCGCTCGCCCGGGACCCGCCCCGGGGGCGAGCCCGACGAAAGGCAGCGCCTGGTGACCGCAGCAAGCGACCGGCAACTGGCCGCGCTCAGCGAACTCGCCGGCCTGGTGGCCGCCGGGACCACCCGGCGCAGCCAGCTCGCCACCGCGACCGGACTGTCCCGGGCCGCCGTCGCCCAGCGCGTCGACCTGCTGATCGCCAAGGGCGTCCTGGTGGAGACCGGCACGGTCGCCACGGACCGCGGCCGCCCGCCCCTCACCCTGCAGCTCGCCTCCGCCGGCGCCGTGGTGTGCGCCGTCGACCTCGGCGCCACGCACAGCACCGTCGCCGTCGCCGAGCTGGGCGGCACGGTGCTCGTCGAGGCCACCGACGAGCTGGACATCAACGACGGGCCCGAAGCCGTGCTCAGCGGGCTGCACCGGCAGCTCGGCCGGCTCCTCGCCGCCGCCGGCCACCCCGCCTCGCACGTCCGCGCGATCAGCATCGGCGTGCCCGGGCCCGTCGAGGCCAGCACGGGCACGGTCATCCGGCCGCCGATCATGCGCGGCTGGGACGGCTACCGGGTGCCCGGCTTCTTCGCCGACCGCTACCACGCGCCCGTCCTCGTCGACAACGACGTCAACATGATGGCCCTCGGCGAGTACGGCCACCGGCCCGCCGCCGACCACCTGCTCTACGTCAAGGTCGGCACCGGCATCGGCTGCGGCATCGTCTCCGGCGGCGTCGTGCACCGCGGTGCGACCGGCGCGGCGGGCGACATCGGCCACATCCGGGTGCCCGGGCAGGACGACGTCCTCTGCCACTGCGGCAACACCGGCTGCGTCGAGGCGGTCGCCTCCGGCGCGGCCGTCGCCGCGACGCTGCGCGAGGCGGGCCTGCCCGCCGAGCACGCCGCCGACGTAGTCCGCCTCGTCGCCGAGGGCGACCCGCTGGCCCGGCGTCAGGTCCGGCTCGCCGCGCAGCGGCTCGGGGACGTCATCGCCTCGCTGGTCAGCTTCTACAACCCTGACACGATCGTGCTCGGCGGGAGCATCGCGAGCCTCCACGACGACCTGCTCGCGGACATCCGCGCGGCCGTCTACCGCCGCGCGCTCCCGCTCGCGACCCGCACGGTCGCGATCGAGACGACCCTCCTCGGGCGGAGGGCGGGCATCGAGGGCGCGCGCCGCCTCGCCGTCGCCCACCTCCTCTCGCCCGAGGGGATGGGCCACTTGCTCGCGGGGGCGCTTGCCTGAGCTTGCGCCGGGGGGTGCGTGTTGCGGTGGGGTGGGCGATCTTGCCGCCGGTGGGGCTGGGCGCGCCCGCGCGGCGCCGGCCGCACACCGGATGCAGCCTCGCGGCCCTGTTGTTGCCCGGCGGGGCATCGCGCCCGTGCTCGGTGGGTGGGGTCGGGGGCCACTCCGGGGGTACCTCCTCGGAATGCGCGTTCGCCGTCATCCGTAATGGTTGAGGGGCTGGGAAGCGCATTCCTGCGGGGGCACCCCCGGATCGTCCCCCTCCTGCGTTTCGTCGGCGGCTGCCTGCCCGTGGGGGCGGGGGTGGGTGGGGCGGATCGTCCCCCTCCCTCTGCGTTGCGTGGGCGGCTGCCTGCCGGTGGGGGCTGCTGCGGCATGAGGAGGGCGCGCGTTTTACAGGGGGCGCGGGACGTTGCGGGGGAGGGCCAGCGGTTTCGGGGACGCGGGGACGTGGTGGGGGAGGGCCAGCGGTTTCAGGGGCGCGGGGAACTGCGCGAGGAACCACTATGGCGGGGAGATCGCGAACGTCACCGCAAGAGGCAGTCCGGGGCGAAAGGGGCGCGGGGAACTGCGCGCTCAGGACCCACCGGTGGACGGTCGCGGACGCCACCGCGAGTGGCAGCCCGGAGCGCAGAAGGGCACGGGGGTACCCGGCGGGGCGTCAGGGGAGCGGCCGCCGCAGGTGGTAGGCGTAGGTGCGCCAGGGGCGCCAGGAGGGGGAGTCCGGGGTGGGAGGCAGGGGGACGTCCGGGTCGCCGAGGGCGCGCATGCGGATGAGGGCGGCGCACTCGTGCGGCATGCCCGGCAGGGCGAGGAGGGAGCGCTCGGCCTCGTCGCGGTCGGCGCCGGGGTCGAGCCGCAGCGCGCCGGAGGCCAGCCCCGCGGCCAGGGCGCGCAGCAACGGCCGTACCTCCGCGGGGACTTCCGCGAGTTCCGCGTCGGCGAGGTCCGCGGGTCGCGGGAAGAGGCGGGTGAGTGCGCCGCGCGGGTGCGCGAGCCGCTCCCCGTACGCGGCGACGACGCCGGCCGCGGCCTCGCCTTCGCCCAGCACCGCCCGCAGGGCGAACTCCTCCGGGTCCGCGCTGCCCGGCGCCCGCACCCCCGGCCGCGCAGCGACCCGCTCGGCCAGCTCCGGGTCCGCGCCCAGCCGTTCGGCCACGGCGTAGGGGTCGGCGTCGAGGTCGAAGAGCCGCCGCATCCGCTGCGTCGCCGTCGTGAGGTCGCGCAGGTCGTCGAGGTGCAGCCGGCAGTCCAGCCAGCCGCCCCGGCCCGGCCGCTCGCCGACCTCCGCGACGCCCGCACCGTGCGGCAGCCGGAGCGTACGGCGGTACGTCCGCGCGCCCGGCGCGCCGGTGACCTCCTCCACGGCGGGGACCGCCCGCGCGGCGAGGAAGCCGAAGACGTAACCCGTGTCGTACGGTCCGCGGTACGCCAGCCGCAGCGGCACGCCCGTCGCGGCGGCGCGGGCCTCCCGGGCGGGCGCGGGGCGGGCGGCCCGCAGCTCGGTCGGCGTGGCCGCGTAGATCTCCCGGATCGTCTCGTTGAACTGCCGCACGCTCGCGAATCCCGCGGCGAAGGCGATGTCCGCGGCCTGCATCGACGTGGTCTGCAACAGCACCCGCGCGGTGTGCCCGCGCTGGGCGCGGGCCAGTGCGATGGGGCCGGCGCCCAGCTCCGCGTTGAGCTGCCGCTGCACCTGTCGGGCGCTGTAGCCCAGCCGGCTGGCGAGGCCCGCGACGCCCTCCCGGTCGACGACGCCGTCGCCGATGAGCCGCACCGCGCGGCCGACGACGTCCGCGCGCGCGTTCCAGTCCGCGGAGCCCGGCACCGCGTCGGGGCGGCAGCGGCGGCAGGCCCGGAAGCCGGCACCCTGCGCGGCGGCCGCGGTGGGGTAGAAAGTGACGTTCACCCGCTTGGGCGTGATCGCCGGGCAGCTCGGGCGGCAGTAGATGCCGGTGCTCGACACGCCGAAGAAGAAGACGCCGTCGAAGCGGGCATCCCGGCTGCGCACCGCCTCGTATCTGCTGTCCTCGGTCATCATGCGTTCCAGTATCGCCGCCCGGCGACCCTCGGGCTAGCGGATTTCGGACGCAGCGGTCCTATGCGGGGCGGACCGCTCGCGGGCCCACGCAGCGGGCGCCCACCGCCTCGACGCGGGCCCGCAGCCCGCGGTCGGCGGTGACCACCAGGCACGGGCGGCCCGCGGCCTCCGCCGCGAGCCGGGCGATCAGGTCGTCCCCGCTGCCCGGGGCCTCCACGACCTCCACGCCCGGTACGGACGCCACCCCGCGCGCCTGCCCCTCCGTGACCAGCACGACCTCGACCGGCGCCCCCACCGCCCACTCCGGCGCCCCGCTCCCCGCCCCGAGCCCGCCCGCCGCTACGGCGACCAGCCGGTCCCGCAACCTCTCCGCCGCCCCCCGCCGGTCACGCCACCACCCGTCCGGCACCGACCCCACGACATTCGCCCCGTCCACCACCACGACCGCACCCTCGTCACCCATCCCCGCAGTCTGCCCTGCCGGCCACCCGTTTCCCCACGCCGGAGGACGCGCCTGCCCCGCCGGGCGCGCCTCGCAGCCCCTTGCGGTGGCATTCGCGATCTTCCCGCCGCCGTGACTGGTCGCGCAGTTCTCCCGCGCCCCTGAAAACGCGCACCCTCCCCCTGCAGCAGCAACCCCCACCGGCAGGCAGCCGCCGACGAAACGCAGGAGGGGGACGATCCGGGGGGCCCCGCAGGAATGCGCACCCACTCCCTCACCAACTCATGAAGAGGTCAGACGCGCATCCCGAGGAGGTACCCCCGGAGTGGCCCCCGCCCCAGCCGAACCAGGGGCGCCCGCCGGGCAACCCGGGGGTGCGTGGGGGTACCTCCCAGGCGAAGCTCTGGGGGAGAACGGCGCGACCAGCCCCCACCGGCGGTGAGGCCGCGCAGCAAACCCCACGCCGCACCCCGGAGCGAAAGGGGCGCGGGGAACTGCGCGAGCAACCCCCACCGGCGCGCGGATCCGGCGGCGGCGGCAACCGCCTCACGGGGCCGGTGGGAGCGCCTGCCGGTGTGCGGGTTCGGTGGCGGCGGCAACCCTCACGGGGCCGGTGGGAGCGCCTGCCGGTGTGCGGGTTCGGTGGCGGCGGCAACCGCCTCACGGGGCCGGTGGGGAACGCCCGCCGGCGTGCGGGTTCGGCGGCGACGCCAAGCGCCCCATGGGGCTGGTGGGAGCGGCTACCGGCGCGCGGGTCCGGCGGCGACGCCAACCGCCCCACCGGTCCGGTGGGGAACGCCCGCCGGCGTGCGGGTCCGGCGGCAACCGCCCCACCGGTCCGGTGGAACCCCCGCCGGCGTGCGGGTCCGGCGGCGACGCCCACCGCCCCACGGGGCCGGTGGGAACCCCCCGCCCCGGTAAGGGGCTCAGCACGGATCCCGCCAAGCGTCCAGCGACAAGCGCTTCCGCATGGAGCTGAAGCCGAGCTTCCGCGCCGCGGGGCAGAACTGGTCGGTGCGCAGGTCGTACTCCACGTGGAAGACGGGCTTGCCCGCGGCGATGAACGGCGCCAGCCGCCCGCACTCGTCGTACCGGGCGCACTGCTCGTCGACGGAGAAGTCGAAGTCGGCGAGCAGGGCGGGGACCTGGTCGAGGTCGTTCTTGAGGGCCACCGAGAGGCCGCGGTCGTGGGCGAGGGCGGCGATCATACGGTTGTAGGCGAGCTGGTCGGCGGCGGTGAGGGGGAAGCCGGTGGTGTTCGTCCAGCCGTCGAGGAGGTCGGGCTCGACGGCGTCGAAGCCCTTCGCGCGGCACATGTCGAAGCGTGCCGCCATGAGCGGACGGAGCCGGTCGAGCGCGCGGACGTCGAGCCAGCGCTCGCCGTCCCAGCCGTCGCCGCGGCCGAGCAGGGCCGCGGGGAAGTCCCCGGCGTCGGGCCGGAAGGACTCCCACGCGCCCGCGTTGACGTAGCAGATGACGTGGCGCCCGGCGGCGTGCAGCCGGGCCACGGCGGCGGCGTCGTTCTCGAAGCCGTCGATGTCGTAGACGGGTACGTCGACGCCCGTGTCGAGCGTGCCGCTGAGCTGCCACTGCCAGGCCACCCCGGGCCGCGGCTGCCACCGACCCGCCGCGGCGCGGTCGCCGTCGTGCCCGTCCGGCCCGCCGCCCGTGGTGCACCCGGCGAGGAGCACCGCGGCGGCGAGCCACCACCGCAGCCGGCGGTTCATGCCGCTTCCGGGGCGGGGGAGTGCTGCCAGGGGTTGGGCGGGGTGCCGGGCACCGCGCAGTGGACGGCGGCGCCGCGGCGGGCGGCGGTGCGGGCCACGGCGCGGGCGGCGGCGTCGCCGGGGACGCCGTGGACGAGGTGGCAGAAGCGGGCCGGCGGGTGCGCCGCGGTCCAGCGGGGGACGGTCGCGGCGGCGTAGTCCGTCCAGCTGCCCTCGTACGTGACGAGCAGGTCGGCGACGTCCGCGTAGCCGGGGTCGGGGTGCACCCCGGGGTTGAGGACGACCGTGCGGGCGCCGCCGAGCCGGGCGGCACGGGCGAGCCGCCGGTAGTAGGGCAGGCGGTCGCGCCCGGCGGCGGCGCGGTCGAGGAAGACCTCGCCGACGCCGTACCACTCCCGGTGGCGCCGCACGTCGCGCGCCGCGTCCTGTACGGGCCGGGTGGCGTAGTCGGTGTCGACGTAGCCGAACAGCCGCACCCCGGCGGCCCGCAGCCGCCGGGCGGCCGCGGTGAAGGCGGCGTCCGGCGCGGCGCGGCCGGGCCCGTCGGCGACGTTGAGCACCACCCCGTAGAGGCGCCCCGCCGCCCGCTCCAGCTCGCGCCAGGCACCCGGGTCGACGGCGGGGTGGACGTAGAGCGGCACCAGCAGCGTGCCGGGCGGCGTCACGGACGGGCTCCCGCCGGGGCGGCGGCCCGGGAGAGTGCCGTGAGGGAGTCGTGGAGGGTGCGTGCGGGGCGCCAGCCCAGCGCGGTGGCGGCCAGCGACACGTCCGCCCGCACCCACGAGACCGCCGCGGAGCGCTCGGAGCCCGCGCCGGATTCGTCGACGCGACCGGTGAAGCCGCACCGCACGGCCAGCTCCGCGACCAGGTCGCGCACCAGTGTCGCGACGCCCGAGCCGACGTTCAGCACCGGGGGGAGCGGGCCGGGCGCGGTGACGGCCAGGGCAACTGCCTCCGCCACGTCCGCCACGTCCACGAAGTCACGGTACGCGCCCAGGTCGCCGGTCCGCACGACGCCGTCCGGCGGCGCGGTGCGGAAGGCCGCGGCGAGCCGTCCGGGCAGGCCGGACGCGGGAGCGCCGGCCCCGACCGGGTTGAACACCCGCAGGGCCACGGCGTCCAGGCCCGACCCGGTCACCGCGAGGGTGCCGGCCAGCTTCGTCGCCCCGTACACGCCGGCGGGGCGCGCCGGGGAGGTCTCCGCGAGCGGCTCGCCGGGCAGGGCGGGCCCGTACTCGCCCGCGGAGCCCAGGTGGACCAGGCGCGCCTGCGGCACGGCCGCCGCCACGGCCTCGGCGAGCGCCGCGGCGCCCCGCGCGTTGACGGCGGCCAGCGCGCTGGCCGGACCCGCGGCCAGGCCCGCGCAGTTGACCACCGCGTCCGGGCGCAGCCCGGCGAGCGCGGCGGCGAGCAGGTCGACCGGCACGGAGCCGAGGTCCACGCCGAGGTCGGGCGCGGCCTCTTCGCCGGGGGCCTCGCGGCGGCTGCCGCGCAGCACCGTCACGTCCGGTTCCGCCACGAGGCGGGCGGCGACCGGCCCGCCGAGGAAGCCGCGGGCGCCGAGCACCAGGATCCTGCGCACCGCCCTCACGCCCCCTTCAGCAGCAGCGGGCGCAGGCTGCTGAATTCGGCGTTGGCCCGGTCGTAGTCGTCGGGGCGGCCGATGTCGAGCCAGTAGCCCTCGAAGTCGTGGGCGCGCGGCGGCCGTTCGGCGGCCAGCAGGTCGAGCACGACCTCGTCGAAGCCGAGCGGCAGGCCCGGGGTGTAGCGGGTGAGTGTGCTCCGCGAGACTCCGTAGACGCCCATCGACACCCGGTAGTTCATGCTCGGCTTCTCCGTGAAGCCGACCACGTGCCCCTCGTCGGTGGTGAGCACGCCGAAGTCGATGGTGACGCTGCGCGGGTAGGTGGCGATCGTCAGCGGTGCCCCGGAGGCGGAGTGGCCGCGCAGCAGGTGCCCGAAGTCGAGGTCGGTGAGGATGTCGCCGTTCATCACCAGGAAGTGCTCGGGCAGGCCGTCGCGCATCGGCAGCAGCGGGCCCATGGTGCCGAGCGGGCTGTCCTCGGTGGCGTAGTCGACGTCGAGGCCCCACTGCGACCCGTCGCCGACGTAGGCGCGGATGATGTTGCCGAGGTGTCCGATGGCGATGGTGCAGCTAAGGAACCCGGCGCCGGCCAGCTGCCGGAGCACGATCTCCAGGATCGCGTGGCTGTCGCCGATCGGCACCAGCGGTTTGGGCAGCGCGGTGGTGTACGGGCGCAGCCGTACGCCCTTGCCGCCGGCGAGGATGACAGCGTGCATTGCGATTCCCCCCAGGGGTGGTCGTTCACAGTGAGAGATGACTGGTCGTCAGACGTGGTAGGCGGCGGTGCGGTAGCGCGCGAGGTGCGCCGGGTCGCGGAAGAAGTCGACGGTGCGGGCGAGGCCCTCGTCGAGGCGGTGCGCGGGCGCCCAGCCGGTCGCCACGCGCAGCCGGGTCGCGTCGCACACCAGCCGCATCACCTCGGAGCCGGCCGGGCGCAGTCGCTGCGGGTCCTCCAGTGCGGCGAGTTCGGCGTCCATCAACGTGCCGATGAGCGTGACGAGTTCGCCGACCGAGATCTCACCGCCCGTACCGGCGTTGAAGGTCCGGCCGACGACACGCTCGGCCGGTGCGGTGCCGACCGCGAGGAAGGCGGCGGCGGTGTCCTTGACGTACAGGAAGTCCCGCGTGGGTCGCAGGTCGCCGAGCGTCACCGTCCGCTCCCCGGCGGCCACCTGGCCGATCACGGTCGGGATCACCGCCCGCATCGACTGCCTCGGCCCGTAGGTGTTGAAGGGGCGCAGCGTCACCACCGGGGTGCCGAAGCTGGCGTGGTAGCTGTCCGCGAGCCGGTCGGCGGCGGCCTTGGACGCGGCGTACGGGGACTGGGTGCGGATCGGGTGGTCCTCGGTGATCGGCACGGTCTGCGCGGTGCCGTACGTCTCGCTCGTCGAGGTGTGCACCAGCCGCGGGATGCCCGACTCCCGTACCGCTTCGAGCACGTTGAGGGTGCCGGTGACGTTGGTGTCGACGTAACTGCGGGGCGCGCGGTAGGAGTACGGGATCGCGATCAGCGCGGCGAGGTGGTAGACGGTGTCGCAGCCCGCGACCAGCTCGCGGACCGACCCCGGGTCGCGGACGTCGCCCATCACCACCTCGACGCTGTCGCGCGCGTCGGCCGGCAGGTCGTCCAGCCAGCCGTGCGACGAGAAGGAGTTGTACTGCACCATCGCCCGCACGGGGCGGCCGGCGGCGACCAGCGCCTCGACCAGGTGCGAGCCGATGAAGCCCTCTGCGCCGGTGACGGCGACGGGAGTTGCGGTGGACACGGTGGATCTCCTCGGTGGTGTGCGGGGGTTGGCGTTCGCCGCGGGCGGATCGTCGGTGCCCGCGGTGCGGTGGTCGTGCGGTCCGGGGGCGGCACGGCGGTCGTGCGTTCGTGCGGTTCCTGCTGTCAGCGGTGGGTGGTCACGCGCGCGGTGACCGTGGTGGCGGCGGCGAGCAGGACGGCCGCGGCGCCTGCGCTCGACAGGCCGAACGCGGTGCCTGGAGTGCCGATGTGCGCGGCCGACAGCGCCAATGCGGTCGCGGCGGCCGCCGACAGGGCGGCGGCGGACGTCCACGGCCGCCCGCAGGACTGGAGCAGCAGGGCCAGCCACAGCGCGCAGCCCAGCGCCAGCAGGACCCCCAGGTGCGGCGCGTCCCACGCGGCCGACCCCGGCAGCACCGCGGACTCGACGCCCGCGAGCAGCGCGAGCGCGCCCGCGTAACCGCCCAGGCAGCGCGCCAGCACCCGCCACGACCTGGCGAGCAGCCGCTCGGCCACCCCGGTCGCCCGCAGCGCGTCCAGGCAGCGGCTGCGGAAGCGGAAGAGCAGCCACTCGGCCACCCCCATGCTCACGGTGAGCGCCCCCACCAGCTCCCCGGTGAGCGCCGCCCCCACCACGAGCACCCCGGCGGCCAGCCCCCCGACCCCGAGCGGCACGGACCGCCCCAGCGGGACGGGCGCGGCCTCCCCCTGCCGGGCCGGGCGGAACAGGCGGGCGACGCGTCCGCCGCCCGCGAGGGCGGACCGGCCGTCCGCGGCTGCCGGCCCGTCCGCGCGGAGCCACCGCGCGAGCCCGCTCGGGCGCGCCGCGCTGCGGCGCGGCCGCCGGGGGAGGCGCGCGGCGGGCGTACGGTGCCGGTCGGCGGCGCCCCCTTGGCAGTCGGCGCGGCCACCGCTCCCTGCACGACGGGGCGTACCGCCCCCCGGCCGGAGTGCGCGGCGCAGGCGCCGGAGGCGGTGGCCGCCGCGGACGGCGGTGTCCGCGGCCCCGTCGCGGCCGGTGTCCGCCGCGGGCCGGACCGGCTCGCCGCCGGGCTGCCGTGCGGGCCCAGGGGCGCCGTGCGGGGCCGCGCCCTGGCGCCACGGGAGCCACCTCGCCCGTGCCTTCGTGCTGTCTGCGGCCCGGGGTCGGGATTCGCCGCTGGGTGCAGGTGTGCTGCGCGGGGCCGCGCCCGGCCGCCGCGGGAGCCGCATCGCCCGCGCTCCCGCGGCGCCCCGGCGCCGGGGCTCGCTCCCGTCCCCGGCGCGCAGTCCTGCCCGTACGGCCGCCGCCACCGCCGCCGCGACCGTCGCGGAGAGCAGGGCGGCCGGTACGGCGGAGGGGAGGTCGGCGGTGCCGAGGGCGGCGGCCGGGACGAGCGGTGCGAGGACCTGGAGCAGGAGGCGCTCGCGGCCCAGGACCAGCAGGGCGGTGGCTGCCGCCGTGTACAGCGCCTGGCCGAGCGCGAAGAGCGGCGCGGCCGGGCGGGCGGTGCCGGTCAGGACGAGGGCGGCCGCCGCGGCGGGCAGGACCCCGAGCGCCCCGCCCGCGAGCAGGCAGCGGGCGGCGTCGCGCGGGCGGCGGGCGAGCAGCAGCAGCCCGGCGCGGTGCGCGAGGGCCTGGTTCCAGCCCCAGCCGACCAGCGCCGCCGCGGCCCAGCCCGCGACCGCCGCGGTCACCCCGAAGGGGCCCGCGGGCCCGCCCGCCCAGCGGGCACCGAGCAGGTAGGCGACGCCGGGCAGCGCGAAGGTCAGACCGCGCAGCACGCAGCGCAGCAGACCGGTGCGCCACGGGTCGGGCGCGGGCTCCGGCTCGGGGTGGGCGCGCGGCACCCGCGCGAAGAGCGCCTCGGCGAGGGAGAAGAGGTCGCGGTGCCGGTAGCGCCCGGTGATCTGCTCGTCCGTCAGCCCCTCGGACTCCAGCAGCGCGGCGATCTCCTCGGCGTGCGCGGCGCCCGCGCAGCCGTCGCCGAGGCGTGCGGCGAGTTCCGCGACCTCGGCGTCCGGGTCGAGCGCCGCCCACCCGGGCCCGCTGCGCAGCCGCGCCACCCCGTCCTGGACCCCGCCCGCGCCCAGCCGCACGGCCCCGCTCACGCGGTGCCCTCCGCCGCGGCAGCGGCGGCCGGGCGCCACAGGCGCGGCAGCCAGGTCACACCGGCGCAGGCGCGGGCCGACCGCGGCTCGGCGGCGGACAGGTCCGCGTAGATGGCCCGGAAGGACTCCACGGTCCGGCGCAGGGTGAAGCGGTCGATGACCCGGGTCCGCGCCGCCTCGCCGAGCGCGGCGCGCCGGGCCGGGTCGCGCAGCAGGGCCAGGGCGGCGAGCGCCATCGCGGCGGGGTCGCGCGGCGGTACGACCAGGCCGGTGTCGCCGACCGCCTCACGCACCCCGCCGACGTCCGTCGAGACGGTGCAGCGCCCGCAGGACATCGCCTCGATGAGGGTGAAGGGGAAGCCCTCGCTGATGCTGGAGAGCATCACCACCTGCCCGGCGGCGTAGGCGGTGCGGATGTCCTCGACACGGCCCTCGAAGCTCACCGCGGCGCCCGCGCCCAGCTCCCGCGCGAGGTCCTCGCAGCGCGCCCGGTAGTCCTCGCCGCCGCGCGGCGTGCCGCCGAAGACGCGCAGCCGCGCCTCGGGTATCTCCTCGCGGACCAGTGCGAACGCGCGGATCAGCGTCTCCAGGTCCTTGATCGGGTCGATCCGGCCGGCCCAGCTGAGCGTCGGCACCTGCGGCTCGGGCCCGGCGACCGGGAAGGCCGCGGGGTCGACGCCGTTGTAGACCGTGCGGATGCGGTCCGGGGCCGCGCCCCCGTGCTCCTCCCAGCGCCGGTTGTACCGGTTGCCGGGGGTGACGAGCGCGCTGTGCCGGTAGGCCTCGCGGGCGAGCAGCCGGTAGAAGTGCAGCAGCAGCGACTTGACCGGCCAGCGGTAGGGCCCGGTGCGGTGCCCGAGGTAGCGCTCGCGCTGGTAGACGCCGTGCTCGGTGAGCAGCAGGGGCACTCCGTCGCGGTGGTGGGCGAGCAGGCCGGGCAGCGTCGCGAGCCCGCCGCTGACCGCGTGCGCCACCCCGGTCGGCGGGGCGGCGGCGAGCGGGCGCAGCGCGTGCTCCAGCAGGTCGGTGCCGGTCAGGGCGTCGTACTGGCTGGGCCGGGCGGCCGCGGCGTCCGTACCGGGCCGCCGCCACAGCCGGGCCAGGGTGCGTACCGCCGCCTCGGAGCGCAGCCCCGCCGACAGCGTGCCCGCCGCTGCCCACCCGCCGAGTTCGTACAGCGCGGGCCCGAACAGCTCGTCGTCGCCGCTGCCCTCGGCGAGCAGCGCGGTCAGCAGCCGCTCCCACGCGGCGAGCAGCGCGCGCCGGTCGCGCCCGCGCGGCTCGCGCCCGGCGGGGGCGTCGCCCCACACCGCGAGCTCGTCCACCGCCGTGACGTTGGGGGGCAGTTCCCAGGCGGTCTGCTCGCCACCTGTGGCGGTGACGGCGGTGACGCGGAAGTCGACGTCGGGCATCGCGCGGACCAGTTGGTCGCACCAGACGCTCACTCCGCCCGGGCTGTGCGGGTACGTTCCCTCGGTCAGCAGCGTCACGTGCGCGAGACGCGCCGCGGGCGGGCCGGAAGTTGCGTGCATGACGTGGTGTCCCCCTGGACGGGTCGGTACGGGCCGTGTCGGTACGGGCCGGGGCGCAAGGCCGGTGCGGTGCGGGGGCGCCGGGCCGCGGGCGGCACCGGCAGCCGGTACGGGCGCCGGTGCGCGGGCCGAGCGGCATAGGGGCGTCGGGACGTGGCGTTGCCGGGGCGTGCGAGCTTCGGGACGTGCGAGCTTCGGGACCTGTGGGCGTCAGGCCGTACGGGCGGGCGGGTGCGCCCGGGACGCGGATCCGTGCGCACCCGCCCTGTCCTTCAGCCGCGGGCGCTGTCCCCCGGGCCCGCGGGCACCGCGTCCGCGACGCCGCGCGGCACCGGCAGCCGCCCGGCCGGGGCGGCGAGCCGGGGGGCGGGGGTGTGCGGCGCGGCGGCCGGAGCGGCGGCGGGCACGTCGCCCGCGGGCAGCGCCAGCGTCACCGCGGCCTGGAGTAGCCCCGGCCGGGCCCAGCCGGACGTACCGCCCGCGTACGCGGTGCCGAAGGCGGTGGAGCCCAGCAGCTGGGACTGCCGGGTGCCGGCCGGCATCGTCGCGTCGGCCTCCACCCCGGAGGGCGCGCTCACGGTGACGGTGCCGCCGATCCGGTAGGCGGTCACCTTGCCGCCCTTCCACGCCGCGCTCCACGCGGCCCTGCGCTGCAGCTCGGTGGCGATGTCCGCGGTGCGCAGGTTCACCGCCGGGGTGTTCGCGGCGAACAGGCCCGCGTAGTCGCCGAGGACGCGCTCCAGCACCGGGTAGGCGATGCGGCCCTCGGCGAGGTTGGACTGGTGGATGAAGTGCGGGCGCGGGTTGTTGCCCAGCACGTGCCCCAGGTCGATGCGCGCCTCCAGCGGCACGATGTACGAGGCGTAGCCGGTCGCGGGGTCCAGCGGGGCAGGCAGGCAGGTGGAGTTGCCGGACGTGGCGCACGCGCCGCTGCCGCCCTGGGCGGCGCCGGTGTAGATCCAGTTGTACTCGTCGGTCTCCTCCTGCGCCGTGCCGGCGTTGTAGAAGACGTTCATCGGGAAGCGCGGCACCGTGACTGCGGGGCCCACCGTCCGCTGGCCGGGCTCGCGGGAGTTGTCGCTCGCGAGGTACTTCACGCCGAGTGAGGTGAGCGCCGGGGCGAGGTTCGGGTTGTCGGCGGGCTGCTGCGGCAGCACCTTCAGGCCGGAGTGCTCGCCCGTCACCAGCTCGGTGTCGTCCATGGACAGCCCGTGGGAGGAGGCCCACGTGCGGTTGTCCTGGACGGCGGCGGTGATGTCGGCCCTGCTCACCCACCGGGTGGCGCCGCCCGCGGCCGTCGCGCAGCGCCAGGGCACCACGGTCACGTCCTGGACGCAACCCAGGAAGGGGTGCAGATAGGTGTGGTTGACCCAGCGGTAGGAGTTCCTGTCGGCCAGCAGCCGGGTCGCGAGCGGGTCGGTGCCCGTGCCGTGGTCGGACTTCCAGTCCTCGCTGCCGCCACCGTTGAAGACGAAGTCGAAGGTGAAGCCGTGCGCCGCCGACCACTGCTTCGCGTAGGCGGCGTCGTCCGCGGTCATCCGGATCGGGTCGTCGTCCGCGCCGGTGCCGATCGGGCAGTCGACGTCGCCCGGTGTGCAGTTGAGCGCGGCGTCCCACCGGTCGTCGGCCAGGAAGACGTCGTCGACCTGCACCTCGAAGTAGTTGCGGTCGGCGCCGAGGTGAACGCCCTGCGTCATCCACTCCACGATGCCCCGCGCCAGCAGCCGGAACTGCTGCTGGTACTGGTTGTAGACGAACGGGAGCACCAGTTCGCTGCGCCCCTCGTGGGTGTACTGCCCGACCAGCACTCCGCGCCGGGCGCTGCCGGGGGCGGGCGCGTCCACCAGCGTCGTGAAGGACGCGCCCGCGGCCTGCTCGGCCAGCGGCGCGGCCAGGTAGCCGTAACTCTCCGCCTGGTAGGGGTCGTTGTCCTCGAAGGGCACCGCCCCCCCGAGGTAGCCGAAGTCGCCGGCCGCGCCCTGCGCGGTCACCTGCCCCTGGACGCCGTCGAGTTGCCCGATGAAGCCGCCGTTCTGCGCGTAGTCCAGCCCGACAGCGGGCGACGCGTACGTGTAGGCGTCCACCTGCCGGATGCCGTACGCCGACTCGTACGCGGCCAGCGCCGCCATCTCCGCCGAGCCGGCGCCGAACGGGTTCTCGTTCGGCAGCACCACGGCCTGGAACTTCGCCCGCGGCCGCCCCGCGACGGTGTCGCTCAGGAAGCCCGCGGTGATCACCGGCCGCCCCGGCGCCGCGAGGTCCACCGTGGTGTACGGGGTCCCCGCGCTGTCCAGCTCCGCCGTGACCGCCGCGGTGGCCGGCCCCCCGTCGTCCACCACCAGCACCCGCAGGTCCACCCGCGGGGTGACGGCCGCGGCCCGCGCGGCCGAGGGTGCGACGGCCAGGCCGACCAGTGCCGCGGCGGTCGCGACCGCCGCGGCACGCACACTTCTGCCCATGAATTTCTCCCCCGGCAGCCGCCGATTCCCCTCGGCGTACTCCCACTCGCAACGGCACTTTTCCGGCCGTGTTTCCGGGACCCATGGTGGATCACCGCGCGGAGGAATTGTGACCGTCCTGCGGAGATGATCGGCAGGGGCGGGGTGGGCATCCGGGCGCGTTCGCGGGCACGGCACCGCTCACCTGCGGTGTTATGAGATGTCATGCTCGCGATACATGCGGATTATCGACCTGAATGATGAATGGTCGAGCGTATTTTCGAAGGTCACCCGAATGGGTACCATGTTCGATTTCATGTACGACACGCCGGGGGTGCGGCGGGGCATTCCCGGATTTCCGGCCCGGCTTTCCGGAGTGCCGCCGCGCAGGTCAGTCGATCGGCGGCGGACCCGGCTTCGGGGTCGGCTCGGGTGTCGGCGGTACGGGCGCCGGAGGTGTCGGCGACGGGGGCGTCGGTACGGGTCCCGGGACCGGGGTCGGCTCGGGTGTCGGCGTCGGGTCCGGGCCCGGCACCGGTTCCTCGGGCGGCACCGGCACCGGCGGATAGGTGTCGGGAAACGGTGTGGTCATCGCAAGCTCAGCTCCGTGGATCGCGTTCCGGTCGCCCTTCGCGTACCCGGCCCCCGCGCGCCCATGCCGCCCGTGCCCTGGGGCACGTATCCCGCGCGCCCCCTCGTGCGCCCCGCGCGCGCTCTCGTGGGGGTGAACCGCGCCCCCGGCTGCAACTTCGCTCCCGCCGTGGCGGTCCTCCCGGCGAACGGACCCCGGTGAGAGGAGCGGAAAGTTGCGGGAGGACTGGGAGTGCCTGCGGGAGCCTGGCCTGGTGCACGTGGTGATCACGGCGGGTGACGCGGCGAGCGCGTACCGCGTCTTCGACGCGCTGGTCGACTGCTTCCCCGCGGTCGAGCCCCCTGCCAGCCTGGGCGCCCCGCCGGGTCTGGTGTCCCTCGCCTTCCTGGCGCCGACTCGAACCCGGCATTCAGGGCATAATGGACAGCTGAGGTCCAGCATCGCAGATACCGAGCTCCCGGAGAGTGAGTGAGCGCGAGCAAACCGCCGGCCCGCAGTGGGTACGACCCCCGGGTCGGACCCGTTGCCGAGGCGGACCGCCCCCCCGACTCGGAGATCGGCCTGGGGGAGCGGCTGGCCCTGAACGGCATGGGCAGCTTCGACTGGGACCTGGACCGCGGGGTCTTCGAGCTGGACGAGGTCGGCCTGGAGGTCTTCGACCTGCGGCCCGGCGAGTTCGACGGGCGCCCCGAGTCGCTCGTCCTGCGCATCGCGCCCGAGGAGGGCGCCCGGGTGGACTACGCGCTGCGCCGCGCGCTGCAGTCCGGCCTGCGCAGTTACGGCGGCTACTTCCAGATCACCCGGCGGGACGGCGCCAAGCAGTGGACGCACACCCAGGGCACGATCCTGCGGAACGGCCGCGGCAACGCCTACCGCATCGTCGGCATCGTCCGGGACGCCACCGACGAGCTGGCGCAGACCCCCGACGTGCAGGCGACCGAGATGCCCGCGAGCCGGGCGCCGGACGGCATGCGGCAGAGCCTCGCCCCGGTCGTGCGGCTGACCACCGAGGCGCTGTCGCGCGCGGTGACGGTCCAGGACGTGACCGCCGTCGTCACCGGCGCGGGCGGCCTGGAGCGGTTCGGCGCCGACGCGATGCTGCTGGCCCTCGTCGAGGGCGGCAACCTGCGGGTCCTGGGGTCCACCAGCGGGCCGCACCCGTGGGCCGGCGAACTGGCCGTGCGGCGTTCGGACGGGTCGCTGCCGCTGGACGACGTGGTGATGACCATGCGCTCGCGCTTCGCGACGTCCCTGGACAAGCTGGCCGAGCGCTTCCCGGCCGGGAAGGCGTACTTCGCCGCCTCCGGCATGGCCTCCGCGGCGTTCCTGCCGCTCATCGCGCAGGGCCGCTCCATCGGCGCCCTGGGGCTGTTCTACCGGGAGGAGCGGGAGTTCGGCCACGACGACCGCGAGCTGTACGCGTCGCTCGCCGCGATCGTGGCGCAGTCCCTGCAGCGCGCGATGCTCTTCGACCGCGAGCGGGAGTTCGCCACCGGGCTGCAGTCCTCGATGCTGCCGCGCGACATCCCGCGCTTCGACGGCGTCGGCATCGCGGTCCGCTACCACGCGGCGTCCCGCGGCCGGGAGGTCGGCGGCGACTGGTACGACGTGGTGGCGCTGCCGCAGAACCGCGTCGGCCTGGTCGTCGGCGACGTCCAGGGCCACGACACGCACGCCGCCGCCGTCATGGGCCAGCTGCGGATCGCGCTGCGCGCGTACGCCGCCGAGGGCCACGCCCCCGCGACGGTGCTGGCCCGCGCCTCCCGCTTCCTCGCCGAGCTGGACACCGAGCGCTTCGCGACCTGCAGCTACGCCGAGCTGGACCTCACCACCGGCGCCGTGCGCGCGGTGCGCGCCGGGCACCTCGGCCCGCTGATACGTCACACCGACGGCCGCACGGGCTGGCCCAACGTGCGCGGCGGCCTGCCGCTGGGCGTGGCCACCACCATGGACATGCACGAATTCCCCGAGACCAGGCTCGACCTGGTCCCCGGCGAGACGCTGGTGTTCTGCACCGACGGGCTGGTCGAGGAGCGCGGCCAGGAGATCACGGTCGGCATGGACGTGCTGGCCGAGGCCGTACGGGACGGGCCGCAGGACGCCGACGACCTCGCCGACCACCTCGCCGGCAACCTGTGGGAGCGCTGGGGGTCGCAGGACGACGTGGCGCTGCTCGTGGTCCGCCGCGACCCCGACCCCGGTACGGGCCTGGCCCCGCGGATGCACTCCTACGTCCACCAGGCCGACCCGGAGGGGCTGGCCGAGGCGCGCGGGGCGCTGCGCCAGACGCTCGCCGGGTGGCGGATGACGGACCTGGCCGACGACGTCGAGCTGGCGGCCGGCGAGCTGCTGGTGAACGTCCTGCTGCACACCGAGGGCGGCGCGGTGCTGACGCTGGAGGTGCTGCCGGAGCCGGTCCGCCGGATCCGGCTGACGGTGCAGGACCGCTCCAGCACCTGGCCGCGCCGCCGCTCGCCGGGCGAGGCGGCGACGTCCGGTCGCGGGCTGCTGATGATCGACGCGCTGTCCGTCCGCTGGGGCGTCGAGCCGCGCGGCGACGGCAAGGCGGTGTGGTGCGAGTTCGGCCCCGCGGAGAGCGGCACCGAGGACCGGGACACCGGGGACGGCCACCGCCCGGACGGCGGCTGACACCGTCCGGGCGGCGGGTGGAGCGTGACCGGCTCAGCTCACGGTGAGCGCGGTGTCGTCGATGACGAAGGACGTCTGGAGCTTGCTGCCCTCGGTCCCGGTGAACTTCACCGTGACCGTCTGGCCCGCGTAGCCGCTCAGGTCGAAGGAGTGCTGCGTGAAGCCGGACGCCGCTTGCACGTTGGTGTACGTCGCGAGCGTGCTCAGCACCGTGCCCGAGGAGTTGAGGACCTGCGCCTTGAGCGTGTCGTACGCGGTGCTGCCGGTCTCGTCGGTGTCGATGTGCAGGTAGAAGCTGAACTGCGCGGAGCAGCCGGCCGGGATGGCGGCCGACTGGGAGAGCGTGTCGGTGGTCGCGGTGCCGTAGCCGTCGAGCCAGGCCTTGTACGAGCCGCTGTGCGCCGCCTCGCCGCTGTCGTTGTTGATCACGCCGCTGGTGGCCGTCCACGACGAACTGCCCGACTCGAAACCGGGGTTGGCCAGCAGCTGACGGGAGGTGCAGGTGCCGCCGCTGGTCGGGGGAGTCGTCGGCGGGGTCGTCGGCGGGGTGGTCGTGGTGCTTCCGGAACCGGACAGCCACGCCGTGGCGTTGAGCGCGAGCGCCGCGTCGGTCCCCGCCGGGTCGTTCCAGCCGTCGTAGAGGGTGTTGCCGGACTGGCCGGTGCCGTCGTCGACGGGGGAGCTGTCGCCCCAGATCGCCACCCGGCCGCTGCCGAAGGTGCTGGTGGCGAAGAAGGCGCCGGTGCTGCCGGAGTAGCCGGTCCGGTAGAGCAGGCCCTTGACCGCGGGGTTGTCGGACGTGCTGAGCGTGAAGGTGGTGCCGTCGCGCAGGATGCTGCCGGTCACCGTGCCGAACGGGCCGTGCAGCACCGGGTCGGAGGCGCTGCTGACCGCCCGCGGGTTGTCGGTGCTGATGTCGAGCTTGTCGACGGTGAAGCCGAACGGGTCGGTGTTGTCGACGCCGTTGTTCGCCAGCAGGTCGCTGATCACGCACGGCGAGTCGCAGCCGTCGTTGTTGCGGTCGCTGTTGTTGTGGTCGGAGATCAGGAACAGCCCGCCGCCGTTCTTGACGAAGTTCATGACCGCGGTCTTCTCCGCGGCGGTGAGCTTCACGTTGGGCTCGGGCAGCACGAAGGTGTCGAAGTTGCCCAGGTCCTGCGCGTTGGAGGTGTCGCCGTAGGTGATGGTGCGGCCGGACGGCAGGGTCGCGAGGCTGTAGCCGCCGGCCTTCTGCAGGGCCACGCCCCACGAGGAGAGCGCGCCGGTCCAGTCGGTCTCCTTGCTGGGCGCGCCGTTCTGGCCGAGCGGGTCGGGCTGGCTGGTGCTGATGATCCAGTCGGCGTTGCCGGCCGTCTCGGCCTTGGTGTTGTCGAACAGCACCCGGTGCGTGCTCGCCGCGGCGGGCAGAACCGTGCCCGCCGCGGCGTTCGGTGCGGCCTGCGCGCTGCCGGTCGCGACGCCGGCCGCGGCCAGGGCGGCGGCGCCCAGGAGCGCGGTCGCGGCGAGCGCGGCCCTACGGCGCGAGTGCGGGTTACGTGTGCCGGGCATCCGTCAACCTCCAGGTGGGGGGCGGTGGGTGGGGAGTGCGGGAGAAATTCTGCGCGCGTAGATGCGGTGGCTGATGTGGCGCGCGTTACCAGGGAATGAACGCTGCCGGTCGGGTCCCCGCCGCCGCCGGGAGACGGCGTGCGGTTCACCCGGACGGGCGACCGGCGGGCCGCCCGGTTGCGCCGGGCGGGTGCCGTCGGCCGCCGCCCGGGAGTGGCGGGCGGCGGCGGCGGGAAGGATGGCGGCACCGCCGCATGGACCGCTCCCGCGCGGGTACCCGCGCCTGGCGGGCGCAGGTTCGGCGCGCCCGCCCGGTCAGGCCCGCGGCAGGAGGAGGAGCAGCATGCCGATCGCCACCGTGAACCCCGCCACCGGGGAGACGGTCCGTACCTTCGACGCGCTCGACGCGGACGGGGTCGAGCAGCGGATCGCCGCCGCGTACGACACCTTCCGGGAGTGGCGGACGACAAGCTTCGCCCACCGGGCCGCCCTGCTGGGCGCGGCGGCGGACCTGCTCGACAAGGAGCAGGACGAGATCGCGCACACCATGACGCTGGAGATGGGCAAGACGCTGGCCGCCGCCCGCGCCGAGGCGGCCAAGTGCGCCAAGGCGATGCGCTGGTACGCCGGGCACGCCGAGGCGCTGCTCGCCGACGAGCACCCGGACCCCGCGGACGTCGCCGACAGCGGCGGGAGCCGCGCGTACGTCCGCTACCGGCCGCTCGGCGTCGTCCTCGCGGTGATGCCGTGGAATTTCCCGCTCTGGCAGGTGGTCAGGTTCGCCGCGCCCGCGCTCATGGCGGGCAACACCGGGCTGCTCAAGCACGCTTCCAACGTCCCGCAGACGGCCCTGTACCTCGGCGACCTCTTCCATCGCGCGGGCTTCCCGGCCGGCTGCTTCCAGACGCTGCTGGTCGGCTCGGGCGCGATCGAGGCGGTCCTGCGCGACCCGCGGGTGGCCGCCGCGACCCTCACCGGCAGCGAGGGCGCCGGGCGCGCGGTCGCCTCGGTGGCGGGCGACGAGGTCAAGAAGACGGTGCTGGAGCTGGGCGGCAGCGACCCCTTCGTGGTCATGCCGTCCGCCGACGTGGACCGCGCCGTCGAGGTCGCGGTCACCGCCCGGGTGCAGAACAACGGCCAGTCCTGCATCGCCGCCAAGCGCTTCATCGTGCACGCCGACGTCCACGACCGCTTCGCCGAGCGTTTCACCCGCGCCATGAGCGCGCTGCGGGTCGGCGACCCGACGAGCCTGTCCACCGACGTCGGCCCGCTGGCCACCGAGCAGGGCCGCACCGACCTGGAGGAGCTGGTCGGCGACGCGCTCGACCGGGGCGCCGAGGCGCTGTGCGGGGCCCGCCGCCCCGAGGCGCAGCCGGACGGCTGGTTCTACGAGCCGACCGTGCTGGCCGGGGTGACGGACCTGATGCGCATCCACCGCGAGGAGGCCTTCGGACCCGTCGCGACGCTCTACCGGGTGCCCGACCTGGACGCTGCCGTGGCGCTGGCCAACGACACGCCGTTCGGGCTCAGTTCCAACGTCTGGACGCGCGACGAGGGCGAACAGCGCCGCTTCGCGCGGGAAGTGGAGGCCGGCGGGGTCTTCTTCAACGGCATGACGGCCTCGCACCCGGCCTTCCCGTTCGGTGGCGTCAAGCGCTCCGGCTACGGGCGCGAGCTGTCCGGGCACGGCATCCGCGAGTTCTGCAACGTCACGACCGTGTGGTTCGGCCGCTGAGCCCACCCGGCTCCGCCTTGTCATGTACATCTACCTCCCCACGGGGAATCGGTTTCACCCATGGGGAGGCGGAGTCGTGCGGCACGTACGCCGGATCTTCACAACCGGCCGGGGCCCGGCGACGGGCCCCGGCCGGTCTCAGCGGCTCAGGTGACCGTCCAGACGAAGGTCGCGGTGTCCGCCGCGCCCCTGCCGTCCGAGGCCGTCACGCTCACCGTGCTGGTGCCCTTCGTGGCCGGCGTCCCGGAGATCACGCCGTCCCTCCCGATCGACAGCCCGGCCGGCAGGCCCGCCGCGCTGAAGGTCAGCGCCGCGCCCGTGGAGGAGGCCGCCGTGACCGGCAGCCGTACCGCGGTGCCCGCCGGGCCGCTCATGCCCGCCGGGCTGGCCACGGTCACCGACGCCTCGGCGGTGGCCGCCGCGTCGACCGTCTTCGCGCTCATCGCGGTCGCCACGTTCAGCGTGCCCGTCAGCGGCAGGTTCCGCGACGAGTCGCCGACCATGATCTGGTAACCGCCCGCCGCCGTCGTCCAGGACGACGACGAGGTGTTCCAGTACGCCAGGTCGTGCGCGCTCACCGTGAACGTCACCTTCGCGCTCGCCCCCGGCTGCAGGTCCACCCGCTGGAAGCCCTTGAGCTGCTTGGCGGGCTCGCCCGTCGAGGCCGGGTCGCCGACGTAGAGCTGGGCGATCTCGGCGCCCGCCCGGCTGCCGGTGTTGGTGACGGTCGCGCCGACCGTCGCGTTGCCGCTGCCGTCCAGCGCGCCCACCTGGAGCCCCGAGAAGGCGAACGAGGTGTAGGACAGGCCGAAGCCGAACGGGAAGAGCGGCGCGATGTTCTGCGCGTCGTACCACCGGTAGCCGACCTTCAGCCCCTCGCTGTACTGCACGTTGCCCTGCCCCGGCCACTGCGCCGCGGTGTGCGCCGGCACGTCGTTCAGTGAGGCGGGGAAGGTCACCGGCAGCTTGCCGGACGGGTTGACGTCGCCGAAGAGCAGCGCCGCCAGCGAGTTGCCGACCTCCTGGCCCGCGTACCACTCCTCGACGACGCCCCTGACCTGGCCCAGCCACGGCATGGTGACCGCGGAGCCGGTGTTGAGGACCACGATCGTGTTCGGGTTGGCCGCGGCGACCTGCTGCACCAGCGCGTTCTGGTTGTTCGGCAGGTCGATGTTCGCCTGGTCGGCGCCCTCGTTCTCGCCGTAGCCCACGCACACGACCGCCACGCTCGCCGCTCGCGCCGCGCTCACGGCCGCGGTGACGTCCGTGCCGTCGTTGTACGTCACCGACGCGCCCGTGCCGGCCCGCTTCCTGATCGCGTCGATCGGTGCGACCGTGCCCGAGCTGGTCGAGGTGGCGCTGCCGCCGCCGACGCTGCGCACGCCCGCCCCGCCGTCCGGGCCGATCACCGCGATCGAGCCGGCGTTGGCGCCCGACAGCGGCAGCACGTTGCCGTCGTTCTTCAGCAGCACCGAACCCTGCTCGGCGACCTGCCGCGCGGTGGTCTGGTGCGCCGCACTCGTCACGACCGAGTCGCGGTTGCCGGTCTTGTGCTTCTCGAAGACGCCGAAGGCGAACATCTGCGTCAGCACCCGGGTGACCATGGTGTCCAGCGTCGCCTGGCCGACCTGCCCGTTGGCCAGCGCCTGCGCCAGGAAGTCGGCGTAGAAGTAGCCGCCCGGCATCTCCACCGTCATGCCGTTGTTGGCCGCGTCGACGGTCGAGTGCGCGCCGCCCCAGTCGCTGGTGACGAAGCCGTTGAAGCCCGCCTCCTGGTAGAGGCCCTTCTTCAGCAGGTCGGCGTTCTGGCACGCGTACACGCCGTTGACGGTCGAGTAGGCGCACATCACCGACGCCGACGCGCCCTTGCTCACCGCCGCCTGGAAGGCCGGCAGGTAGATCTCGTGCAGCGTGCGCTGGTCGACGACCGCGTTGTCGGCCGGCCCGTTGCGGTTGGTCTCCTGGTTGTAGACCGCGACGTGCTTGGCCTGCGCCATCACGCCCTGGCTCTGCATGCCCTGGATGCTCGCGGTCGCCATCTGGGCGCTCAGGTACGGGTCCTCGCTGTACGTCTCGAAGGCCCGGCCCCAGCGCGGGTCGCGCACGATGTTCATCGTCGGGCCGAGCGCCACGTCCACGCCCTTGCCCGCGAACTCGTTGCCGGCCACCGTGCCGTACTGCTTCTGCAGCGCGGTGTCCCAGGTCGCCGCTGACGACACCGCGGACGGCAGCTGCGTCACCCCGCCGAAGCCGTCGCCCACCCCGCTCGGCCCGTCGTGGTAGCCCATCGCCGGGATGCACAGCGAGGCGATCGCGTCGGTGTTCCCGATGTACGGGTACGCCTGGCCGTTGCCGTGCAGCATCGTCAGCTTCTGCGCCTGCGTCATGTGCGACAGCACCTGCGCCACCCGGTCGGCGACCGGCGCGGTCGAACCCACCCACGGGCAGACGCCGTTGCCGCCGTCACCGCCTGTGCCGCCGCCCGGAGGCTCGGTCTCCCCGCCGCCGGGCGAGAGGACCTGCACCTCCCACAGCGAGTAGCCCCACTGCGTGGCGCGCTGCGTGCCGTAGACCCGCACGTAGCGGGTGTGCGCGGTGAAGTCGTGCGTCTCCACGCCGCCCTTGCCCGCCGTGGTGGAGTAGGCGGTGCTCCAGTTGGTGCCGTCGGCGGACGTCTGGATCTGGTACGCCGTGCCGTACGCGGCCTCCCAGTTGAGCGTCACCCCGCACACGTCCTGCGCCGAGCCGAGGTCGACCTGGATCCACTGCGGGTCGGCCGCCGCCGAGGACCAGCGGGTGCCGGTGTTGCCGTCGAAGGCCGCCGACGCCGGGAAGGTGCCGCCGTCCTGCGTGGAGGAGGCGGTGGCCGGCTTGCCGGTGGCCGCGCCGGAGTTGCCGCACGCGCCCGGGGTGGTGCCGCCCCCGCCGGTGGTGCCGCCGGTGCCGCCCGAGGTGCCGCCGTAGACCTGGAACTCCCACAGCGAGTAGCCGTACTGCGTGGCGCGCTGGGTCCCGTACACCCGGACGTAGCGGCCGGCGCCGGTCACCGTCAGCGACTGGTTGCCGCCCGTCGCGGTGGTGGTGGAGTAGATGTTCGTCCAGTTCGCGCCGTCGGCCGAGGTCTGGATCTGGAAGGCCTTGGCGTAGGCCGTCTCCCAGTGCAGGTCGACCCGGCCGACCGCCTGGCTGGAGCCGAGGTCGACCTGGATCCACTGCGGGTCGGCGAAGCCGCTGGACCAGCGGGTGCCGTCGTCGCCGTCGACCGCCGCGGAGGCCGGGGTGCCGGCGTTCTCAGCGGAGGACGCGGTCGCGGGCTTGCCCTGCGAGAGCAGGACCGGGTCGGCGGCGTGCGCGATCCGCGGCGCCGCCACCAGCGCCAGTGCCATGACCAGGACGAACCCGACGAGGGCGGCCAGCCGGGCCTGCGCCGCGGGCGGCCGCCGCCGGGCGGAAGGTGGGGGAGTGCTGTACGGGGTGTGCAGCATGGAAGAGCCTCTCTCGCGCGGCGTGGGGGCTGTCTCTTATACACATCTCCGAGCCCACGAGACAGGCAGAAATCTCGTATGC
>NZ_JOHY01000015.1 GCF_000721495.1 Streptomyces sp. NRRL F-5123 | reverse complement strand
CCGCACCGGCCAACTCAGGCACGGACTCGTGCTCGATCGTCATCTCACTCACTTGGCGTCTCCATGATCAACAGATCCGCCGTTTATTAGACACTCCCCCCATCCTGCCGGTGCGGGCCGGCGCGGGGCGGGTGATCAGCCGGTGGCGCAGGCGGTGCCGTTGAGGGTGAAGTGGGTGGGCTGGGCGAAGCTTCCTGTGTAGCTGCCCTGGAAGCCGAAGGACTGGCTGCCGCCCGCCGGTATCTGGGCGTTGTACGAGAGGTTGGTGGCGGTCACCGCTCCCGAGGCGGGGCTGATGGTGGCGTTCCAGGCACTGGTGACGGCTTGGCCGGAGGGCAGGGTGAACGCGACCGTCCAGCCGTTGACGGCGGTGGAGCCGGTGTCGGTCACGGTGACGTTGGCGGTGAATCCGCCGGACCAGGTGCTGGGCACGTAGCTCGCCGTGCAGCCCGGACCGCTGCCGGTGCCGCCGGTGGTGCTGCCCCCGGTGGTCGTGGTGCCCCCCGTGGTGGTTCCGGCGGACGTGCCGGTGGTGGTGGACCCGCCGGTGGTCGTGGTGCCGCCGGTGGTGGTGCTGCCGCCGGTCACGTGGGAGCCGCCGAAGGTCACGTCGAGGGTGCCGTCGGAGGCGAAGGACCAGCCCAGCGCTCCGCTGTAGGAGGAGCAGCGCGACCCGTTGCTGCCGGACCAGAACTGGTTGGAGCTGTCGGCGTCGCCGACGACCTTGTCGTTGGAGCCGGAGCCGCTGCGGCACGAGGTGTTGCTGCGGAAAGTGGACGTGCCCGCGTCGAAGGAGAAGTTGCGCTCGGTGCTGGTGACCGGGCCGATCGGGCCGGTGTCGGTCTTGGTGTAGAGGTCCCAGCCGTCGTCGATGTTGTTGTGCGACACGTCGTAGCGGAAGACGTTGCCGGTACCGACCGTGAGCTTGGCGGCGAAACCGTCGGCGTTCTCGCCGCCGCTGTCGGCGTTGTCGTGCGACTCGGAGCTGACCACCAGGTTGTTGGACGGCCAGGCGCTGATCGAGGTGCTGGAGTCCGCCCGGGAGATCTGGAGGCCGGTGTCGTGGTTGTAGGCGGTGACCGTGCGCTCGATGACGTTGTTGCTGCCGCCGACGGAGATGCCGTTGTCGCCCGCGTGCTCGACCGTCAGCCCGTACAGGTGCCAGTACGAACCGTTGAGCGCCACACCCCTGTTGGAGGAGCTCTCGCTCTGTGCGGAGAAGTCCAGCACCGGGGTCTCCCCCGGGTACGCCGAGATCTCCTTGCGGGCGCTGGACGTGCCGTTGTTGCCGGCGGCGATCGTGACCGTCTGCGCGAGGTTGTACGTGCCCCCGCGCAGGTAGATGGTGCCGCCGGCGGTGATCCGGGTGACCGCCGACGCCAGCGTCGTGGGGTCGGACTGCGAGCCCGACGCACCGGCGGTGCCGGACGGTGCGACGTAGAGCGCGTTGCTGTTCACCGCCGGCGACGCCTGCGAGACCGCGGGGTGCAGCGCTGTCAGAGCGGCTGCTGCGACCAACACGGCGGTAGCGGCGGCGATGCTGCCGGTACGCAGCCCGGACCGGGCCGAGGCGCCCCCGGAGTCCGGAGCAAGGGCAGGGAGGATCCGATCGTGCTTCATGGTGGCGAGACCTTTCGAGGGGGTGGGGTCTGTCCTGGGTGCCGACGCGCGGCCGCCGCTGCCTCTCTGCCGTACGGGCCGTACGTGGAGGCCCGGTCGAAGGCAGCGGTTACTGCGCCGGGTTCCAGCCGTCGCCGCCCGCGAGGTAGGCGGCGGCGGTGAAGGCGGCGGCATCCGCGGCGGACAGCTGCGGGCGGGCGGAGTTGACGGTCGCGCCGGGGCCGGTGTTGGCGTATTCGCCGTAGCGTCCCGGCGTCCAGGTGGCGCCGGAGATACCGGTCCACGGCCCGTCGGTCCTGATCGCCGCGGGCAGCGAGGTCTGGCGGACGACCATCTGCGGAACGGCGTCGCCCGAGGGCTTCCAGGCCCGGCCCAGATACAGCCGCCCGGCGGCGAAGGTGCTGGTCACTGTGTCACCGGTGAGCAGGATGCCGTACCTGTTGCTGCCGAAGGTCGCGGGCGCGGCCAGGTATCCGCTGGTGAAGCCGTCGTCGCTGAGGAGGTTGATGTGTGAGCGGTCCACGACCAGGGTGCCGTTGCCGAAGATGAAGTCGACGTCGCCGTCGACCTCCCCGCCGCGGACGTACTGCCGCAGGCTCCTGGCCGCGGTGGAGTTCCAGGAGAGCAGGGTGTCCTGGTGGCCGTAGAAGTCGCAGTCCAGGTACGTCTGCCGGTCGCCCTCCATGGCCAGTGCCACCGCCTGGGTACCGGTCACCGAGGGGTTGGCCTGCCGGCTGAACAGATTGCGGAAGGTGAGGTGCTGGGCGGTGAAGCCGTCGGCCTTCACGTGCACGGTCGCCGACCCCTCGGTGCCGTACGTCCCGCCACCGGGCTTGGCCAGGCCGTTGTAGCGGGAGCCGTCGATGCGTACGTCGGCGGGGTTCCCGGTGGCGCCGAGCATGGTCAGGTGCAGCTTGGTCGCGGGGACGGTGAGGTATTCGGCGTACGTCCCGGCGGCGATGGAAATCGTGTACGGGGTGGACGAGTTGTCCGGCACCGCGTTGACCGCGGACTGGATGCTGGAGAACTGCGCCCCGGTGTGGGCGACGGTGAGCGTGACACCCGCGGCGTGCGCGGGAGAGGCGATCAGGCCGGCGGCGCACAGCACACCGGCCAGCGCCGAGGTCACGGCCGACACGCGGCGTGAGGGAAACATCGAACCGTCCTCAGATGTGGGGGGTGAGGGACGAGGATCGAATTGCGTGAGCGCTGACATTCACGGCTGCCGGACCGCGCCGTCGAGGGATCCGGGACGGACGGAAGCGCTTCAGGGGAAGAAACTAGGCCCAACTCCCCGGGCTGACAAGACACCGGGCGCACAAACGTCGAAGCGCTTCGATCCCGGATCGGCACAATGCGAGGAGGTCGAGGGAGCGGGTGACGGGGGCGTAGGACATCTCGCGGAGGCCGGCGGCAACGCTGGTGTGGCCGTGCTCGCGGAGCTTGTCGAGGGCGAGGTTGCGCAGGGTGGCCATGAACCGCGGGCGGTCGTGCCGTCCGCGGCCACCGACTCCACCCGCCCCGGGGCTTACCACGAAGCCTGCGTGAAGCGGACCGGCGAGCCGGACAGGTGGTTGTCCGAGGAGGGCTCGCGGGTGACGGGTCAGGGGCGCGTACGGTGGGGGCGTCGGCGGAACGTCGGGCCCGCCCCCGCCGGGACGGACGGTCGAGGACCGGGCAGGGCCGGCCGTTGCCGTGCCGTGTTGTCATCGGCCGAGGTCGAACACGCCCCAGGCGGTGAACGGCTCGGCCTGAACGTAGATCCTGCTTCCCCGGCCGACGACCCGCCGGAGGCCTGGGGCAGAGCCGTCGGGCAGGGTGAGCAGGCCGACGTCCCCCTGCTCGACCGACGTCTCGGCGATCTCTGCGCGGACGAGCCGGTCCTGCTCCTCGCCGTAGCCGCCGTAGAAGGCGACCCGCCGGCCGTGGACGGCCACCGCTTTGGCACCCCGTACGGTGTTCGCCCACACCCTCACGGGCCGGTCGGTGCGGCCGGGACGTATCTCCACAAGCGGGAAGTCCGTGTACGTGCACGCCCAGGCGACGGTGCCCGACACGTTCAGTGCGTAGCAGTCGAAGAGACCGGGGATGTGGGCGTCGTCCGACGTCCAGGTGAGTCGGCCCGCGACGCTCCAGCGGCGGATACCCACTGGGTTTTCGTCGAAGTGCCCGACCCAGATGTGGCCGGCCTCGTCCACGAGCAGGTACTCGACGGCGTCCCCGACGGAGAAGGACGAGGTCTCGCGGCCGAGCGCGTCGAAGACCTGCACCTGGTCCGCGTCTCCGCGCCGGCGGGTGCGGGACGCGGCGACGACGAACCCGCCGTCGGGCAGGCGGTCCAGGTGCGGCCACTGGGCCCGTACGGTGCTCAGCTCGGTGAGTTCGACGCTGCCGCTCGGATCGACGGAGACGACCAGCGCGTCATAGGGCGGAACCTTGCCCCTACGCTGCGGAGGAGCATGTTCGGCGAGCAGCCAGTGGGCGGTGCCGAAAACGTCGACGGTGCTGGTCACGACATGGCGGTCGTGGTGCGCTCTGGGGAGGTGCGCGTAAGGAACGAGGGCGGGCTCCTGCACGGGCGGGCTCTCCTGGGTGGGTTGGGCGGTCACGGCCGTCGGGCGCTGCGGTGAGCGGCGGTCGGCGGCGCGCGAGCGGTCGAGAGCCGAGCGGGGGGGGCCTGGACGGCATGGCCCTTCCCGGTCGTCATGAGGCGATGCTGGTCGACATCCTTACCCGCGGACAAACCATTTCGGCGCGCCGCCTCGTCACGCTGCTCGTCGCAGCAGATCCAGGAGCGTCCGCTGTGTTCGTCGGCGTCCGTGGCGGCGCCGACGAGCGCACCGAGGTGCAGGAGGGTATTGGCCGCGAGGAGGCCGGCGGTGGCTGCCCGCTCCATGAGGGCGACGGGGAGGTCGGTGCGGACGAGGTCGCCCGCGAGGACGAGGCCCGGGTCGGGGGTGGTGACGGTGGGGCGGTCGTGGTGAGGTCGCCACCTGCTGCCGACGAATCTCTGACTCAGGTCGTCACTGGCTTCCAGCCGGGCCGGTAGCTCGTCAGGCACCGGGCAAGGCACGCCGACCCGCCTTGCCCGCCTCGAACGCACCAGCCCTTCCTCAGCGGATCCGTGGAGATTCGAGCCTGGTGAGGGGATGCCGCCCGAGGCGGCGCTCATCCCCTGTCGAGTTCCTGGCGCAGCGTGGCGGCGATGCGGGTGAGCGCGGTGGTGAGGTGGCGCCGCTGGGCGGCGGTGAGTGGGTCGAACACGAGCCGTTTGACCCGGGCGACGTGTTCCGGCGCGCTCTCGGCGAGTTTCTGCCGGCCGGCGTCGGTGAGGGTGGCAAGGGTGTACCGGCCGTCGCCGTGGTCGGGGCGGCGGGTGACCCAGTCGCGGGTCTCGAAGCGATCCATGACCTTCGACAGGCGCGGCTGGGTGCTGTCGCAGTCCCGGGCCAGCTCACTGAGCCGCATCGTGGCCTCATCCGCCATGGACAGCCGGGCCAGCACCCCGTACTCGAAGTTGGAGACACCCGCGTCTCGCTGCAGCTGGCGGTCGAGGGTCGCGGGGAGGGCGATGACGACTGTCAGCAGCGCCTGCCACAGGGCCTGCTGTTCGTCGTCGAGCCAGGGTGACTGCATGTCCATGAACCCCATCGTACTTGCCCAGGCAACTCACGTCATATAGCTCGACAACTCCGCGATCACTTGCCCGATCAAGTGATACCACTTGCCTAGGCAACTCCCTCCGGGATAACTTCTCACTTGCCCAGGCAAGTCAATCCGGGGCATCTTCTCACTTCCCTCGGCAAAAAATCGCTTGCCCAGGCAAGTCAAGGAGCTGATCTCTGTGCCTCCAGCGACCAATCTGACCTCACCACTCGCATCACGCGGACCCGCCGCGGCGTACGACGACCTGCTCTCCCGGGTCCTGCCGCAGGCACGCGAGCAGCGGATGTGGGAGCCCTCGGACGGCCCCCTGCCCAGCCTCTTCGTCAGCCACGGGGCCCCGTTCACGCTCGACGATCCGCAGTGGCTCGACGCCCTCTTCGACTGGGGCCGGTCGCTGCCCAAACCGCGGGCCGTCGTCGTCGTCTCGGCCCACTGGGAACAGGCGCCGGTCGCGATCTCCGGAGCCGCGGCCGGCACCCCGCTGTACTACGACTTCAGCGGCTTCCACCCCCGCTACAAGACCCTCCCCTACGCGACCCCGGACGCCACCGACCTGGCCCGGCGCCGGGCGGGCCTGCTGGGCCCAACGCCGGTGCACCGGTTCACCGGCCGCGGCCTGGACCACGGCGCCTTCGTCCCGCTCATGGCCATGTACCCCGCGGCCGACGTCCCGGTCGTGCAGCTGTCCATGCCCAGCCTCGACTCCGACGACCTGCTCGGCCTCGGCGCGCGGCTGCGGCCCCTGCGCGAAGAAGGCGTACTCGTGCTCGGTTCGGGCTTCATGACCCACAGCTTCGCCGTCTTCCGCCGGCCGGAACTCGCCGCCGCCACCACCGCCTTCGACGCGTGGGCCGTCGACGCCCTCGCCCGGGGCGACGCCGACGCCCTCGTCGACTACCGCAGCAAGGCGCCCGGCGCCGCCGTCGCCCATCCCACCGCCGACCACTTCGTCCCGCTGCTGTGCTCCCTCGGCGCAGCCGACGACCCCAGCAGCGCGATCAGCACCATCGACCGCATGGTGATGGGCAACTCGATCCGGTCGCTGCAACTGACCTGACCATCTCGACACCCCGTCGACGTGCTCCACCCTCACGCACGATCGCCTCATCCCACGGCGACGGCATCAACACACCCAGGAGAAAACTCTCATGAAGGCCATGCGTTTCCACGAGTTCGGCGGCACCGAGGTCCTGCGCTTCGAGGACGTGGACCGGCCCGTTCCCGGCGCCGGACAGGTGCTGGTCCGTGTCGCAGCCACCTCGTTCAACCCGGTCGACGACCACATCCGCGCCGGCCACCTGGCCGAGCTCATGCCGACCCCCCTCCCCTACGTGACCGGGATCGACCTCGCGGGCACCGTCACCGAACTCGGCGCGGGCGTGACGGGCCCGGCGGTCGGCGACCAGGTCGTGGCCATGCTGCCCCTGGACACCGCCGGCGGCGCCGCCGAGTACGCCGTCGTCCCGGCCGACTCCATCGCACCGGCGCCGAAGACCCTCGACCTGGCCGACGCCGCGGCGCTGCCGCTGACCGGCCTCGCGGCCTGGCAGACGGTGTTCGAGCTGGCCGAGCTGAAGCCCGGTCAGACAGTCCTGGTCAACGGGGCCGCAGGCGCGGTGGGCGGCATCGTGGTGCAGCTCGCCGTCGACGCGGGAGCGCACGTGACCGCGGTGGACGGCCCGCAGCACGCCGACCGCCTCCTCGGCTACGGCGCGGAGCGCGTCGTCGGGCCCCTCGACCTCGCCGCGGGCCCGGCCGCCGTGGGCGGTCCCTTCCAGGTCGTGGTGAACCACGTGCGGCACTCCGCGGAAGACCTCGCGCGGCTGACGGACTACGTCGCTGACGGCGGCGTCGCCGCCAGCAGCGGTGGCGCGATTCCCGAGGACCCCGCCCGCGGCGTGCGCAACGCGAACCTGTGGGTCCGCCCCGACGGCGCCCAGCTGACCGAGCTGGCCGCCAAGGTGGACGCAGGCAAGGTCCGGGTCCACGTGGCAGCCCGCCGTTCGGTGACCGAGCTCGCCGCCGTCCACCAGGACGCCGCCGCCGGCCGGCTGCCCGGCAAGACGGTCATCCTCGTCCCCTGACCCCCACGGCCCCACCGGGCCCGCACCGTCCGACCCGCCGGTGACACAACCGGATCCCCTTTCTCGTCCTGCCGGCGAGAAAGGAGATCCGCTCGGCCGCTACGACGGGCGGGCAGGATGCACCGGCGTCTTCGCAGTGGCGCGCGAGCACGTTGACCGGGGAGGATGGCACGCGGACGCGGCTCCGGGTCGATCTTCGGTCTCAGCAACCTCGATCATCTGATGTCGCGTCTCTTGCATCCAGCCGGGCAAGTAGCCCGTCACGCGCACGCCGACTCATCTCGCGTTCCGAGAACGCATCAGCCCTGCCTGGGGTCCGAGGGCGCCGAGAAGTATCACCTGACGACCTCGGCAGCCGGGACCGCCGTTCCCCGGCGCGGGACGATGGGCCGCTTGGACTCCGAACTCGCCCCTTGTCCTCGCGAGTTCGGGATCGTGATGTCGGTGTGGTGGGCCACCGCGAGATCCTCGGCCTCGACGTCGCCACCTGCGAGGACGGCGCCGGCCGGCTGGCGTTTCTGCGATCCCTGACCGCCCGCGGCCTGGGTGGCGACACTTCTGCGGACGGTGTTCGAGCAGCCCGGCACCGACGCCGTCCGGGCCCAGAGCGGGTAACCGGCGGGTGGCCGGGCGGGTCAGACGTGGGTGGTGCCGGGGGGCGCGTGGGCGGCGATCCAGGCGTCCACGCGGGTCCATTGTGTGAGCAGCCACTCGCTGCGGGCTTCCCGAGTGCGAGGTATGTCGCCGGACCTGACGCGCCACCAGTGGGCCTGCACCGGCTGGTGCAGGGGGATGCCGTTCCAGGCCGAGCGGACCGAGTCGATGACGTCCAGGCCGGAGTGCGCCACGAAGATCACGTCGGCGGTCGGCGCCGCCTCCAGGGCCGCGAGCACGCCCGCGTCGCGTGGTGGCAGGACGTAGTGCAGTCGCGTGGCTCGTGCGGCCCTCGGCAGGCGGCCGTGGCGGCGGAGGGAGGCCACCGCTCTGCGGTGGCGGCGCGGGGTGAAGTTGCCGCCTTCCGGGAAGAGGACGAGCGCGTCTCCCGGGCCCAGCGCCGCTGCCAGTGCGCCGATCGCCTCCTGGTCCCTACCGTCCGGCGCGGGCAGGAAGCAGTGCGGGACCTCGCTGACCAGGAAGTCCAGGCACGGGTCCGCGCGCAGCGAGCCCTTGAGCACCGTGTACGGGCGCAAACCCGCCTGGCCGAGGAGCACGTGGAGGACGAGGAAGGAGTCGCCGGGGCCGGCGTGCCGGGCGAAGACCAGCAGCGGCGGGCCAGGCTGCTCCGCCGGCGCCGGTACCCGTGGGGTGATGCTCAGGTCGAGGCCGAACAGGGGGCGCGCCGCCGCGCGCAGGTACGTCAGCAGCCGGGCCAGCACCGCGTACGCGCCCGCGACGCGTGCCTCGCGCGCGCCACGGCGGCCCGGCGGGTGGCGTACGTAAAGCGTCGCCGCCGCGACGAGGCCCGCGCAGTCCGCCAGCAGGTAAAGGAGCAGGAAGCCGACGACGCGGGCCGGCCGGGCCGGTCTGCGGGCGGCGAGGGACACCGCGCCGGCGAGGGCAGTGACGGCGAACACCGCGGCCACGACCGGAATGAGCGCGAGCAGCAGCGGCACGGTGGTGGTGCGTCGCGCCACCGCGAGGGCCGCGGCACCCGCCCGCCGGCGCAGACCGGCCGCCGTACCGGTACGGCGCGTGGCGGCTGCCGTGGCGGCGGCTGGTGGCGTGCTGCCCGCACCGGCCCCCGGGGGCGGGCTCCCGGGAAGCGCGGCGTCCGCAGCGGCCGCAGGCCGCTGGATCTCGGGGGGCGTGCTGCGGGGGCCGCCTGGCACGCGCCGGGCCTCGGAAGCCGCCCCCTGCGCGCCCCCCGCTGCAGGAAGCGCACCCGCGTCGACCGCCGCCTGCCGAGCGCCCGGCATGGCCTCCGGCTCGCGCGCAACCGGCGTGCCCCCGGCGCCACGCCTCGCCGGCGCGCCCGACGCAGGCGCGCCCTCCCGCGGGGACGTCACTGCGACGCCTTTCCACCGCCGGGGCCGGCGAGAGCTGCGTCCAGGTAGCGGGAGGACGCCGTGTACGCCGCCTCGATACGCTGGGCCGTGTGGCCGAACGTGCGGTGGCGCAGCTGGCCAAAGGGGCTGGGGGGCTCCTGCGCGGAACCGCTGGGCAGTACGTGGACGGTCACTCCGCCCGGCAGTTCCGCCATGTCACGGGCGAAACGGTGACGGCGGGCGATCTCGAAGGCGACAAGGGCGACCTCCCAGGGCAGCCGCGGCGGCCGCAGGGCGCGTTCGACCCGCCCCACCTGGAGGACGTAGACCTCCTGCGCGCCAAGGGCCACCGCCCGGGCGACGGGGATGCTGTTGACAAGTCCGCCGTCCACGAAGTGCTCGCCGTTCAGTTCGACGGGCGGCAGCAGGCCCGGTACGGCGCACGAGGCGAGGACCGCCTCGATGAGCGGGCCGTCCTCGAACCAGTGCTCGGCGGCCTTCTCGATGCTGGCGGCCACGCACTGGAAGGGTACGGCCAGGTCCTCGACACGGCTCACCGGCAGGTGCGAGCGGAGCAGGTCGTCCAGCGGACCAGGTGCGTACAGGTGGGTACCGCTGCGCACGACGGTGGTGAGCCGGCCGAGAAGCGAGCCGGTGAACACGCCGGCCCGGCCGAGCCCGGTCCACAGGTCCGCGAGGCGGTCGATGGCGGCGGGCGACGGTTCGGCGGCCACCGCCGCGCCGTTGATCGCGCCCACGGACGTGCCGACGACTGCGTCCGGTCGGATGCCGGCGGCGAAGAGCGCTTTCAGCATGCCCACCTCGTGGGCGCCCAGCGCCCCGCCGCCGCCCAGCACGAAGGCCCTTCTCGGGCCACCGGTCGCTGCATCGTCCATAGGTCCCTCATTGCCCCGGCCAGTCGCGTTCACGCCCGGACGGCCCTGAAGTCCGCCCGACCGGTTGCGGTGCACGCGCTCGTACCGGAGGGGTCCGGGCGGACCCACACCGTCCGCAAGTAGTCCGGAAGCCGGCTCGCGTCCTGACCCTGCACCGGCTCCCCTCCAGCTACCAGCCGCGCCGCAGCCCCCGGCAGGCCGGCGGCCGGGCCGCCCTCGGCCTCGTGATACCGCTCACTCGACCTCACCGTACGTCGCCCATCGTCCGCGCAGGTCGTGCGGCATGTTCGTATGCGTGGAGGATGCCGCCGAGTCGGTTGCGTCGCCGGATGTCGAGGTGGTTGATCTGCCGCGTATTCGCGGCTGGTATCGGCGGTGGTCGGAGGGAGTTCGCGTCGGCAGGTCTGCACCCGCCGTTCCGTGATCGCGTTCGTGCGTGGGATTCGGATGCCGACGAGTACGACCTGGATTCCCGCGTCGTCGAGGACGGTGTCGAAAGGGCGGGGAACTTCCCGTCCCGGTCGCGGAACAGGAACCTCGCCCGGCAGCCGGTGTCGTCGAGGTCCATGACGAGGTTCCTCACGGCTTGCGTCACCCGTACCGCGGTCGGGTGGGCGGTGGCGCCGAGGATCCGGATGCGGCGGCCGGCTGACGGTGCGCCTGCTGATCTACGGCTGCACCACCGGCGTCCGCTCCTCCCGGGCGGTCTGGCGCAAGTGCGCCGACGACGTCGCCTTCCGGGCCTGGCCGTCGGCCAGGCCCCGGACTTCCGCTCGATCGCCCGGTTCCGCCGCCGCCTGGACGCACTCGCCGACCTGTTCACCCAGTCGCTGCACCTCGCCATGGGGCTCGGCATGGCCAAGCTGGGCCGCGTCGCCCTGGACGGCACGAAACCGGAGGCAGGCGCCTCAAAGCACAAGGCCTGTCCGACAAGGGCGCGCACAACTGGTGCAGACCGGCGAACGCCAACTCCCTCTCGGACTCCACGCCCGCCGCACGCACCACCCGGAAGCCCGAGGCGACTCGGCAGGAGTTCGCAGCCTGGGAACAACTCGAGGCCTACGCCGACGACGTAGACCGCGCGGGCCGGCCGGACCGCTGAAATCGTGGCGCCGGCCCGAGCCGTCTTCAGCTTGCCGCTGACGCTCCTGCGAAGCCGGTCGGGTCATTCGGCGTCACGCGGCAGTCCGGGTGACTGGGCGATCTCCTTTTCGGCCGCTTCGATGACGGCCAGTACCGCGGCCGCCGCAGCCGCGGGATCTCCGGCCGCCACGGCCTCCACGATGGCGCGGTGGCCGGGCAGCGAGGCTTCCACCGCGCCCGGGGTCTGGGTGCTGACGAGGAAACTGTGCTCCAGGGCGATCCCGATGGCACGGCCCAGTGAGCCGAGCAGACGGTTGCCGCCGGCGTCGAGCAGTGCCCGGTGGAAGGCGATGTCGGCCTCGACGTACCCGCTGCGGCCGGGTTCCGCCGCGGCGGCCTCCATGGCGGCCAGGGTGTCGTACAGGGCTCGTACGTCGTCGGGACAGGCCCGGCCGGCGGCGAGCCGGGCTGCCTCCGGCTCGACGATCCGGCGCAGTTCACTCGTGTCGCGCAGCAGTGCCGTGGCGTCCCCGGCCTGCTTCCAGCGCAGGACGTCACGGTCCAGGTGGTTCCAGTGCCCGGGGGGCAGGACGCGCGTGCCGGTTCGCGGGCGTACACGCAGCATCCCCTTGGCCACCAGAGCCTTGACCGCTTCCCGCAACACGCCCCGGCTGACGCCGATCTCGGTCGCGAGCAGGTCCTCGACCGGCAGCGGATGCCCCGGTTCCCACACTCCGCCCACGATGCGGCGGCCGAGCTCGTCGACCACGCGCTCGTACGTGGTCGGGAAATGCCCCACGATCTCTGTTCTCCCCTGGACGCCATTCATCGAATCATTTAATGATTACTCCCAAGGCTACGGCCTGCGGGCCCCCGCCCGACACCGCCCCACCGCGAACCAGCCGACGCGAGAGCACAGGAGTACCCACATGACCGACGGGAACCACACGAGCCGTCGCAGCCAGGCATGGTTCGGTGCGAGTGGCCGCAGCGGGATGCTGTACCGCTCCTGGATGCGCAACCAGGGACTCGGGCACGAGGTGTTCGACGGCCGCCCCGTCATCGGCATCGCGACCAGCGCCTCCGAACTCGCCCCGTGCAACGCCCACCTGACCCGCGTCGCCGAAGCCGTCAAGCGCGGTGTGTGGCAGGCCGGCGGCCTCCCGCTCCAGTTCCCCACCATGGCCACCGGCGAGACCCTGATGCGCCCCACCGCCATGCTGTACCGCAACCTCATGGCCATGGAGGTCGAGGAGCTGATCCGGGCCAACCCGCTCGACGGCGTCGTACTCCTGTCCGGCTGCGACAAGACCACACCCGCCATGCTCATGGGCGCCGCCAGCGTCGACCTGCCCGCCGTCATGGTCACCGGCGGGCCGATGCTCAACGGCAAGTACCGGGGCCAGGACGTGGGATCCGGCACCCACGTGTGGAAGTTCGAGGAGGACCTGAAGACCGGCCGGATGACCGAGGAGGAGTGCTTCTTCGCCGAGGGCTGCATGGCGCGCTCCGACGGCCATTGCATGACCATGGGCACCGCCTCCACGATGGCCTGCATGGCCGAGGCGCTCGGCATGCAGCTGCCGGGCTCGGCGGCCTGGCCCGCGGTCGACTCCCGGCGGATGGAGACCGCGCAGTCGGCGGGGCAGCGCATCGTGCGGATGGTGGAGGAGGAGCTGCGCCCCTCGCGGATCCTGACCCGGGAGGCGTTCGAGAACGCCATCCGGGTCAACGCGGCCATAGGCGGCTCCACCAACGCCATCATCCATCTCACCGCCATCGCCGGACGCGTCGGCGTCGACCTGGACCTCGAGGACTTCGACGAGCTGGCCCGCGCGGTGCCGACCCTGGTCAACCTGATGCCCAGCGGCAAGTACCTCATGGAGGACTTCTGCTACGCGGGCGGGCTGCCCGCCGTCATGGCCGAGCTGCTCCGCGGCGAGCTGCTGCACGGCGAGCCGATCACCGTCACCGGACGCGGGATCGCCGAGAACGTCGGCAGCGCCGAGAACTACAACACCGACGTCATCACCGGCCTCGACGCCCCCTTCCAGCCGGCCGGCACCGGTACCGCCGTCCTGCGCGGCAACCTGTGCCCCGACGGCGCCGTGATCAAGCAGTCCGCCGCGTCACCGAACCTGCTCACCCACCGCGGCCCCGCACGGGTCTTCGACTCCCCCGAGGCCTACCACGCCGTCGCCGACGACCCGGATCTCGACGTCGACGAGAACACCGTCATCGTCATCCGCAACGCCGGTCCCAAGGGCTACCCCGGCATGCCCGAAGTCTCCAACGTCCCGCTGCCCGCCAAGCTGTTGAAGGCCGGGCTCACGGACATGGTGCGCATCTGCGACGGCCGGATGAGCGGCACGGGGTACGGCACCGTCGTACTGCACGTGGCGCCCGAGGCCGCCGTCGGCGGACCCCTCGCCCTGGTGCGCGACGGCGACCCCGTCGTCCTCGACGTCCCGAACCGCACCTTGAACCTGGACGTGGACGACGCCGAGCTCACCCGGCGGCAGAAAGCGTGGCAGGCACCCGCCGAGCGGCACACCGGCGGCTACGCCTGGCTCTACACCCAGAACGTGGAACAGGCCGACCGGGGCGCCGACTTCGGTTTCCTGCGCGGAAGCCGTGGCCACGAGGTTCCCCGCGACTCCCACTGAGCCCGCTCCGGAGACCGGCCCCTCGAATCCAGGAGAACACCGATCATGGAATCAGCAGCAGCGCGTCCTCGCCCTGTCCTCACCGCCGCGTCCGTTCTGCCGGAGGACGCCGACCGGGCCGCCCTTGTCGCACGCGTCCACTCCCCGGAGTGGGACGGGCCGTGTGTGGCCGCGGTCCGCGGCGAGCAGGTCGTCGACCTGACGTCCATCGCGCCCACCGTCTCCGACCTGCTGGAACGCGACGACGCGGCGGCGGTCGTCCGCGAGGCCGGCGGCGGATCCACCTGGAGCCTGGACGAACTGCTGCAAGCCCCCGCCAACCGCCGTGACGTTCCGCATCTGCTGGCCCCCATCGATCTGCAGGTGATCAAGGCCGCGGGCGTCACCTTCGCCCGGAGCCTGCTGGAGCGCGTCATCGAGGAGCGCACGGGCGGCGATCCGGCGCAGGCAGCCCGGGTGCGCGAGCGCGTCGGGCAGGTGGTGGGCGGCGCGCTCGACGGTATCCGTCCCGGATCGCCGGAGGCGGGCAAAGCCAGAGAACTGCTGATCTCCGAAGGGCTCTGGTCGCAGTATCTGGAGGTCGGCATCGGGCCGGACCCGGAGGTGTTCACCAAGGCCCCGGTGCTGTCCGCCGTCGGCACCGGAGCCGACGTCGGAGTGCTCGGCGCCTCGGTGTGGAACAACCCCGAGCCCGAGGCCGTCCTCGTCGTGGACTCGCGCGGCCGCGTGCGCGGCGCCACGCTCGGCAACGACGTCAACCTCCGCGACGTCGAGGGACGCAGCGCGCTGCTGCTGTCCCGTGCCAAGGACAACAACGCGTCGTGCGCGATCGGCCCGTTCGTCCGCCTGCTCGACGACGGCTTCGGCCTCGACACCGTACGCGGGCTGGACATCGACCTGCGGATCGACGGCACGGACGGCTACGTACTGCACGGCAGCAGTTCCATGAGCGAGATCAGCCGCGACATCCTGGAGCTGGTGGCCGCCACGCACGGCTCGCACCATCAGTACCCGGACGGTTTCGCGCTGTTCACCGGAACCCTGTTCGCCCCCACCGAGGACCGACACGCACCCGGCGCGGGCTTCACCCACGAGTACGGCGACATCGTGCGGATCTCCAGCCCTCGTCTCGGTGCTCTCGTCAACACCGTGGTCACCAGCGAGCAGGCCGCACCGTGGACGTTCGGCGTACGAGCGTTGATGCGCTGCCTCGCCCGGCGCGGCCTTCTGTGAGCTGCACGGCTCCGGTCGGACACCGGGGACGAGCATGGGCTCCGGGCGCCGGAAGCCGCCGCACAGACGGCGAAGGCGGCGCCGACGCACGGCCCGGTGTGCGCAGCGGCGCCGCCGTTGCGACGGACGCTGCGCACACCCTGGTCAGGCCCGCCCCACCGGCTCCTGCCCGAATGTGGCATGGAGGCGCCGCGTGTGGTCCACGTGCCGTTTGGCTCCGGTCAGCGTGACCCTGGCCGTCAGGCGCGCATCCGCGCTGGAGGCTGCCAACCGTATTTCCAGTGCGCCCGGTTCGACGACGCGCCGCCCGTCGTGGCCGGTGAACGATGCGAGGTCGGCCGGTACCGCGACACGAACGCGGCGGGCCTCGCCCGGCTCCAGTTCGAGGCGGGTGTAGCCGACGAGGCGCTGCACCGGCTGGACGACGGAGGCGACCGGGTCGTGCAGGTAGAGCTGGACGACCTCGGTGCCCGACCGGTCGCCGGTGTTGCGCACGGTGAGGGCGAGGGTGAACTCTCCGTCCGTCGGGGCCTCCTGGGTGTCCACGGTCAGGTCGCTCCAGTCGAACTCCGTGTAGGACAGACCGTGGCCGAAGGCGAACGCCGGGGTCGGGTCGACGTTGGACACCTCGCTGGCGTGCGCGAGCCGCGCACCGAGGTACGAGGTCGGCTGGGAGCCGGGGCCGCGCGGCACGCTCACCGGGAGGCGACCGGAGGTATTGACACGGCCGCTGAGAACCCCGGCGATCGCATGAGTTCCCTCCTCCCCCGGGAAGAAGGACTGCACGATCGCGGCGGACTCCTCCACGGCGCGGCCGAGGGCATACGGCCGTCCCGCGAGCAGCACCGTGACCACGGGCGTGTCCAGATCGAGCAGGGTGTCGAGGAGGTGCTGCTGCCCACCGGGCAGGACCAGTGCTTCGGCATCGCAGCCCTCGCCGCTCGTGCCCCGCCCGAACAGCCCGGAGCGGTCGCCGAGCACCACCACAGCGACGTCGGCCTCGCGTGCCGCCTGGGCGGCCTCGGGGATGCCGGATAGGTCTCCGTCGTCGATTCCGGTACCGCGGGCGACCGTGATCTCGGCGTCGGGGAACTCGACGGCGAGAGTGTCGACAAGCGTGGGCAGCTCGATGCCGACCGGGGTGCCGGGGTGGCGGACGCCGATGTGCTGAGGGAAGGAGTAGCAGCCCAGCACCGCAGTGGGCTCGGTCGCGTTGGGGCCGATCAGGGCGATACGGCGGGGCCCGGCGAGCGGCAAGGTGCCGTCGTTGGTGAGCAGGACGATCGCCTTCTCGGCGATCTCGCGGGCCAGTTGACGGTTCTCGGGCCGGTCCAGGTCGACCGTGCCGCGCAGCGCCTCCGGGTCGTCGGGATCTGCGCCGTCGAGCGCGGCCGGCTTCGGGCTCCACTCGGGGTCCAGTAGGCCGAGCGCCGCCTTCTGGACGAGGACGTGGCGCAAGGCACGGTCGATGAGCTCTTCCGGTACGCGGCCCTCGGTGACGGCCTGCACGAGGGGGGTGCCGAAAGTCTTGACGTTGGGCAGTTCGACGTCGATTCCCGCCGCGAGTGCGGTGCCGGCGGCTTCGGCCCAGTCGGCTGCGACGCCGTGCAGGGTCTTCAGGAAGGCGATGGCGAAGTAGTCGGCGACGACGGTGCCGTCGAAGCCCCAGGTGTCGCGCAGCAGTCCGGTGAGCAGGTCCTCGTCGGCTGCGGAGGGCATGCCGTCGGTGTCGGTGTAGGCGTTCATCACCGAGCGGGCGCCGCCCTCGCGGATGGCCATCTCGAAGGGGGGCAGCAGGACGTCGGCGCGTTCGCGCGGGCCCATGGAGGAGGGGGCGAGGTTGCGGCCGGCACGTGAGGCCGAGTAGCCGACGAGGTGCTTGAGGGTGGCGACGACACCGGCGGACTCGAGGCCTTGCACGTACGCCGTACCGATGCTGCCGACGAGGTAGGGGTCCTCGCCGATGGTCTCCTCCACCCGGCCCCAGCGGGCGTCGCGTACGACGTCGAGGACGGGTGCGAGGCCCTGGTGGACGCCGACGGACCGCATGTCGCGGCCGATGGCGGCTGCCATGCGGCGCACCGTGTCCGGGTCGAAGGTGGCGCCCCAGGACAGCGGAACGGGATAGGCCGTCGCGCCCCAGGCGGCGAACCCGGCCAGGCACTCGTCATGCGCCAGAGCGGGGATGCCGAAACGGTTCGCCGAGGCGATGCGAGCCTGGGTGCGGGCCAGGGAGAGGGCACCGAGGGCGGGATCGACGGGGACGGTGCCGAAGGGACGCGTCAACTGACCGAGTCCGGTGGGCAGCAGCGCGTCGAGGTCGACGGCCTCCTCCATGTCGTGCTGGTGGGGCGCCACTTCGCCGCCCTGGTCGGAGGCGCCGACCCACACGCCGAACAGCTGGCCGGTCTTCTCCTGAAGGGTCATCGCGTCGATCAGGGCGTCGACCCTGGTGGTGGCGGGAAGGGTGGGATCGTTCCAGAGGGGCATTTCGGGGGTGGTCTCCACGGCCACGGTGGCGTTCCCTTTCCTCCGGCGCCCGTCGGGCCCGGTCCGCGTGCCGATCAACGGCTGAATCCGGCGGTCAGACCGCTGAGCAGCTGCCGGCGGCCGAACGCGTACAGGACCAGGACGGGCAGTGTGGTGAGGACGACGGCTGCGAGAACGGCGGGGACGTTGACGCCGTACTGGCCCTGGAAGGACCACAGCGCGAGCGGCAGGGTCCGGCGGCCGGGGCTCTGGGTGAGGACCAGTGGCAGCAGGAACCCGTTCCAGATGGTCAGTCCGTTGAAGATGGTCACGGTGAGGACGGCCGGGCGGGTGAGCGGTACCGCCAGTCGCCACAGTGTCGTCCACTCACCGGCGCCGTCGACCCGCATCGAGTCGAACAGTTCCTTGGGGATGTCGCGGACGAAGTTGGCGAGCACCAGCACGGACAGCGGGATGGCGAAAGCCATCGACGGGAGGATCAGCGCCAGCAGGCTGTCGTACAACCTCAGCTTGATGATGATCAGGTAGACCGGGATCACCGTCGCCTGCAGCGGGATGGCCAGCCCCATGAGGAACAGCCCGTTCATCGCGCGCAGGACCCGCATGCGCCAGCCGCGTACGATCGCGTAGGCGGCCATGATGGAGAAGGCGACCGCCGGCACCACGGCGCCGACGGTGACCACGACGCTGTTCGCAAAATAGCGGATGAAGTCGGACTCGATGACCAGCCGGTAGTTGGCCAGCGTGGGGTCGCTCGAGGGCACCAGCGGGTTGCTCGCGTAGTAGCGGCTCTGGGCCTTGAGACTGGTGATGAGAATCCAGTACAGGGGTATGACGACGACGACGAGCCAGACCCAACCGGCCAGGCCGGCGGTCCAGTTGTGCCGGCCGGCCGCCGTGCGGGAGGGGCGTCGCCGCTCGTGGCGGGCGTCCTTCTCCGGATGCTGCGTCCTGGTGAGCGTGGTGGTCACGTCAGGCCCCCTCGAGTTGGCTCTCACCGGCGTCCCGGCCTCCGAGCCGGCGCAGCAGCAGGGCGAGGGCGAGGCCGATCAGGACCAGGATGGTCGCGATGGCGCTGGCCGGCCCCATCTGGCTGCCCCGCCATCCCCGCTTGTACATGTCCAGCGCGAGAACCCGGGTGGCGTCTCCGGGGCCGCCCTCGGTCAGGACCCAGATGAGGTCGAAGAAGGTCAGCGATCCGACCACCATCAGCGTGGACGAGGTGATGACGGTGTATTTCAGTTGGGGCAGCGTGATGCTGAAGAACTGCCGGATCCGCCCGGCTCCGTCCAACTGCGCCGCCTCGTAGAGGGACTTCGGAATCTGCTGGACCCCGGCCTGGTAGATCAGCGAGTGGAACGGGATGAACTGCCAGGAGACGACGAAGACGATGACACCGAATGCGAGCCCGGGCCTGCCCAGCCAGTCCTTGCTGAGCGCCCCGATCTTCAGCCCGGCGCCCAGGCCGAAATTGGGGTCCAGCAGGGCCTTGTACGCGACCGCGATCGCCGCGGAGCTGAGCAGCAGGGGGATGAAGTACACCACGCCCAGCGCCGCACGGTAGCGCGGGCGGCCGGCCAGGAAGGTGCCGAGCAGGATGCTCAGGGGGGTCTGAACGGCCCAGGACGCGATCATCACGAGGAACGTCACCCGGAGTGCGTGCGGCAGCCCGGGGTCGGAGAGGACCGTACGCCAGCTGGTCAGTCCGGACGCGTGGATGGCACCGATCCCGTCCCATGTGGTGAAGCTCAGCACGAGGACGCCGACGAGGGGAACCACGGCGAAGCAGACGAAGACCACCAGCGCCGGCGCCGCCAACCACGGCAGGATGCTGCGCGGTCCGCGACGCTGCGGATGGCTGGTGAGGGCGCTCATTTGCCGAGGACCGCGTTGAGGTTGCCGGCGAACTGCTCGGGCGAGACGGACAGCTGGAACAACTTCGAGATGTTGTCCAGCAGCGTCTCGGCGGCCATCGGGCTGAGCGCCTGGTCCCAGGACTGGCCGAACGCCTTGGCCTTGGTGGCGATGTCGTAGGTGAGTTGCAGGAAATCCGCACTCTTGGAGGCGGCCAGCAACTTCTCGGTGCCCAGCCGGATCGGCACCGAACCGATGTCGATCCACTGCTTCACCTCGGCGTCCTGCAGGACGCCGTTGGCGAAGAACTCCTTGGCGACCTTCTTCTCCTCGTCACTGGCCTTCGAGGAGATGGACAGGTACTGGGCGGGGTTGCCGAAGCTGTTGCTCGGATCGCCCTTGCCGCCTTCGACGGGCGGGAAGTTCATGTAGCCCAGCCCGCCGCTGGAGACGAAGTCCCCGCCGTCGGCCTGCTGGATGCCGTACGACCAGGCGCCGTGCAGCATCATCGCGGCCTTGCCGGTGTACAGCAGCGCCTGGTCGGCGTTGGAGTCCGCTGTGATCGAGGAGAAGCCCTTGATGAACCCGTTGGCCCTGACCAGCTCCTGCACCTTGGTCAGCGCGGTGATGGCGGCCGGGTTGGACCAGGCGTTCTTCTCGCCCTCGACGACGGCCTGGAACACCTCGGGTCCGCCGATGCGGTCGAACAGGAATTCCAGCCACATCATGTTCGTCCACTGGGACTGACCGCCCAGGGCGAACGGTGCGATGCCCTTCGCGTTGAACCTGGGCACCAGCGCCATGATGTCGTCCCAGGACTGCGGCGGGTTCACGCCGACCTGCTCGAAGAGCCTCTTGTTGTAGTAGAGGATGATCGGCTGCACGCACTCGCACGGCATCGCGTAGATCTTGCCGTTGACGGTAGCCGCGCCGAACGAGGTCGGGAACACCCGCTTCTTGACCTCGGAGTGCTCGCCGAACCACGAGGTGAGGTCCTCGACCTGACCCGCCTCCACGTAGGTGCGCAGCGTCCCGCCGCCCCAGCCGTAGATGATGGTGGGCGCCTGCCCGGCGCCGATGGCGGTCTTGATCTTCGTCTTGTACGCGTCGTTCTGGAAGGTCGTGTCCTTTATCTGCGCCTTGGGGTGGGCCTTGTTGAAAGCCTTCACCGCGCGGGCCCTCACGCCTTCCTGAGGCTGACTGCTCAGGTACCAGTAGGTGGCGCCGACGTTGCCGCCGCCGGGACCGGAGGAGCCGCAGGCCGTCAGCGCCGCCGAGACCGGCAGGCCGGCGGCCATGCCGAGCAGGGTCCGCCGGGACAAGGTACGTCGAGAGACAGGGATCTCCATGGTGTTCTCCGCACTCGAGGGCCACCGGCGTCTCAGAGATCATGCCGAAAACGTTTCGAAACCACCGGCTGACTTTTCCGTGAGTGCACGTTAGATTTCGAAGTGATGTCGTGTCAAGGGATGGGCAGCACGCCGCTGAGTACCCGTCAACTCCGGGTAACATCAAGTCATCACGGCGCTCACGGGGCCCGGAAGGGATCGAAAGGTTTTCGAAACATCGAAGGTGAGAGCACGACAGAGTGGGTATGCGATGACCGTGGTTGGTTCACTGCCGGTGACGGACGAGGTCGACGACCTCCTGGCCGCGACGCCGGCGCCGGCGACGACGGCCGGCGTGTCGGCCGACTCCGGCCCGCGGCAGGCCGCGGGTGCGACTCCCTGTCTCCGCGCTCCCTGCCGGTTGCCGTACGGTTGGGCGGGCCCACCCGAGTGACCGGCCGTGGCCGACGGCTCACCACACCGGTGGACGTACAGCTGAGAGGAACCGATGCCACCGAACGCCAGGCGTGCCACTTTGGCTGACATCGCCCAAGCAGCTGGGGTCTCCGTCGCCACCGTGTCCAAAGTGGTCAACGGTCGCGGTGACGTGGCGGCGCAGACCCGCGCCCGGGTGCAGGAACTGCTGTACCAGCACGAGTACCTCGCACCGGTGTTCCGCCACACCGAAGCCCTGGAGAGCCCGATCATCGAGGTGCAGTTCCAGGGCGAGGTCAAGTCCTACGTGGCCCGGGCCCTGGAAGGCATCATCGACTCCGCCGCCGAGGCAGGGGCCTCGGTGGTGATCAGCAAGGCATCCCGCACCCCGCACTGGGCACGGGATCTCGTCTCAGCCGGACGCCGCGCCCTCATCGTGGTCACCAGCGTCTACACCGCCGAGCACCTGAAGGAGCTGGCCCGGGCCGGGCTGCCCATGGTTGTGCTGGACCCGCTGCACCTGCCCGACAGCCGGGTCCACAGCGTCGGGGCGACCAACTTCTCCGGTGGCCTGGCTGCGACCCGGCACCTGCTCTCCCTCGGCCACCGCCGTGTCGCCTATCTCGGCGGACCGGCCATGGCCGTGTGCAACCAAGCACGCATGCACGGCTATCGCGCCGCCATGGAGGCGGAAGGAGCGCGTGTACCCGACGCCTACGTCCGGCCCGGAGAATTCACGTACGAGACCGGCCTGCTCGGCGCCTCGGCACTACTGGACCTGGAGGAACCACCGACGGCGATCTTCACCGGCAACGACGAGATCGCCCTCGGTGTCATCGAGGCTGCCCGCGCCCGGGGCCTGCGCATCCCGGAAGACCTGAGCGTGGTCGGCTTCGACGACACGGACATCGCTCGGATGGCATCACCGCCACTGACCACCGTGCGCCAGCCGTTGAGGGAGATGGGCGGTGCCGCCCTCCGTACCGCCCTCCGGCTGGTGAACGGAGGCAAGGTCGAGTCCCACCACATCGAACTCGCCACCGAACTGGTGGTACGCGCCTCAACGGCACCGCCCCGGGGACGAGACCTCACCGCGTAGGCAATCGCAGGTGGCGACCCTTCGGACGGGGCCGGCGATCCACTCAGGGGTGTCTTGCGCGCGGGCCGCCGTGAGTTGGAGGCGAGGGTCTGGAGGCCTCGACGGGCCAGAAGCGGTTTCCTGGTCGGGTTGATCCCGTAGGTGTGCCGGTTCGGCGCTGCGCCGTCGCGGATGGCGGCGGGCTGCACGTCCCGCGCCGCGATCTGCGCCACGGCTCCGCAGCCGAGCAGCGCGGCCTCGGTGGGCGCGCTGCGGTCGGTTGTTCCATGGTGCGGCTCTGTTCAACTCGCAACGCCGGACACGTAGAAGTCGGCAGGTCGTCCCGGGATGTCCACGTCGGCTGCGAACAGCCGTCCCGCGTCCGGTTCCTCCGCGATTCGGCGGGGGCTGTAGTCCTCCTGCGATGTGGTGATGAACAGAGTCTGCAGGTCCGGACCGCCGAAGCAGCAACTGCTCACCTGCTGTGCGGGCAGGTCGATCCGTCCGACGACTTCGCCGCTCTGTGTGAAGCGCAGGACGGCGCCTGCTCCCCACATGGCGATCCACACACAGCCCTCCTGGTCAATGGTCATGCCGTCCGGCGCGCCTGCACCGGGTGCGATGACGAACGCGGTCTCCTGCGCGGCAATGCGTCCGTCTGCGGCAACGCGGAGACGATCAACTCGCTGGGTGGGCGTGTCGATGTACAGGAATTCGTCGGGACCTGTCCAGGCCATGCCGTTGGAGATGGTGACCTGCTCGAGCACGGGAGTGCTGACGTCGCCCGCCAAGCAGTGCAGGGTGCCGGCACCGGGGGTGCGGTCGTGAGCCATGCTGCCCGCCCAAAACCGCCCCCGCGGATCGCACTTGCCGTCATTCATCCGGGTAGCGGGCTGCCGCTCGCGCTCAGGTTCGGTGAGGGTCTGGAACGTGCCGTCGGAGCGCAGCCGGGAGAAACCGAATTCGGTGGCTACGATCCAGCCTTGGCCGGCGTCCGTGCACGGGACCACGGCGGCGACCGCTTGGCCCGCGTGGTAGGTACGTTCCAGGTGCAACTCCCGGGCGCGGGGGTTCCACCGCGCGCTGTGGATCAGTCCGCGGTAGACGTCGACCCAGATCAGCTCTGATCGGGTGTGGTCCCACACCGGCCCCTCCGCGTGGTGGGCCCGGTCTTCCGTGCACGGGCCGGCCGGGTAGGTACGCACGCCGCTACCCCCGGTCCGTCGTGGCTGCGCCATTGAGCCCTGCGGCGTCTGGCGTCAGCGAGGAGCCGATGGGCACGGGGTTGAGCGGGTTGGCCGAGGTATTCGTGGTGTCGGGGTGGGCGCTGAGCGTGGTTGCCGCGATCTCGCCTGCCGGGGCGAAGGCGTGTGTGGTCAGGGCCGCGGAGCGGGCGGTGGCAGGGGCTGCGGCCGCGCCGTCGATCGGCGCCCGCAGAGCGGCGAATCGGGTCAGCGTGCGTGTCATCGTTGTTTCCTTTCGTCGGGGCGTGCGCGCAGCCGGTCTGTGACGACGGCGACTGCCAGGACTGCGCGGAGAAGGATCTGCTGGTGGTAGGGGAAAGCTGCATGATCACGTGGCCGCTGTTCATCAGATCAGGAGGATCGCGCCCAATGCAACGACCAGGCTCGGACGGTTCCTCCGGTGAGGCTGATGCCGATGAGGGCCGCGGTGACGGCGTGCCCGCCCGGCGCCGCGTCGGCAGCCGGGGCGGTGAGAATGGCCAGGGCGAGCACGGCCAGGGTGATGTGCCGGTGCCGGGCGGTCCAGTGGCGGACCTGGCAGTGGTCCAGGCCTACCTGGCCTTTCGCCGACTGGAAACACGCTTCGATGCACCGCCTGATGCCGGCGACCCGGACCAGCTCGGCCGGGGACACTTGTTGTGGGGACCAGCAGAGGTAGAAGGCGAGCTCGCCGGTGGCGGGGTTGCGGCGGATCAGCAGGTGCCGGAGGCCGCCGGCGTGGGTGGCGACCCAGGCCCGGTCGTAGCAGCGGGGACCCTTCGCTCCTGCACTGCGGGACCTGCCTGGCGGCCTCGTTCGGTTACCCGATGGCCGCGTAATGTGATGCAGGGCGAGCTGCGGTGCATCGCAGTACGATGAACTCAGGTTGGGCTTTGAACAGGACCGGGGCAATCGCCACCGGCGGCAGCGGTTCACACCTGGACAAGCATCTCCCTGTCCCCCTTACCCGGCTTCTCCAGCCGTGGTGGACGCCGTGCGCCCTCGCGACGGGCGAAGCGGGCTTCGCGTGAGGAGCCTGAAATGAACGGAAAATCTCCGAACATCGAAGCAGGACCTCCTCCAGCCGATGCCGACTTCCCCGGTCACGGACCGGGAAACGCGCCCGCCGCGGTCGCGGTGGTTCCGTCGGCCGGCGACTGGACAAAGGTCGGAAACGACGACCGCATGCTTTACTGCATGAGGCAACTCGTCGACCGGTACGGTTATCCGCCCGCAGGTGCCGCCGGGATCGTCGGGAACTTGTGGGCAGAGTCGGCTGTTCTGCCGAATCGCATCGAGGGCAGCTCGCCGTCCACCCCGATGCGAGCGAAGAACTTCGCCGGAGTGACCACGAATTTCACAGCTGTCCAAATCATGGATCGGAAACCACCTGATCAGGGGCCCAAGCTACCCGGCGTCGGCCTCGCCCAGTGGACGTCACCCTCCCGGAGGTCGGGGCTTTTCAGGCACGTTTACAACGGAGTTGCGCTCGGGACGGATGTCCTGTCCAACATGGATGCCCAGCTGGATTATTTCGACCGCGAACTGCGTACGAGCTACTCCGGAGTCCGTCAGGTCCTTTCCGGTCAGGCGGTGTCGGTTGAGGCCGCAAGCGACGAAGTCGTTTACAACTACGAAATTCCTGGGGCCATTCTCAGCGGCCACAGCAAACTGCCACGCACCGACGCCCGCGTGCAGACGGTCTTCAAGCAACGCCGCTCACCATCGAACAGGGCACTGACCGCCTACCAGTCAGGTGGCGGCCCCGCCGCCTTCGAGCCGTTCCCTGGTGCGTCGTTCTTCCACACCGGACAGAAATCGCCGATCATCGCCGCAATGCACCAGCGGCTCGTCGCCGAAGACTGCAACCGGTACCAGTCGAGCGCCGACGCCGACGTATGGGGCCCGGGCGACGTGAAGTCCTACGCCGCCTGGCAGCAGAAACTCGGCCTCGCAGGTGACGATGCCAACGGCATCCCCGGCAAGACCAGTTGGGACGAGCTGCAGGTCCCCAACGTCTAAAGGCAAAACCTTCGAGGAACGGTTCCAGTACCTTTCTCTCCGCGGGAAGGTCGGGAGATCTGCCTTCGGATGCAACCGATCATCGTTCGTGACAACGGATGTGATTTTGGTGTAGACGGCGACGAGATTCACGACGGCCATGACCAAGCCGGCGATGGTCGACTTGATGAGCCGCCGGCTGACCAGGGAATCGACCCTGAACCCGCGCGATACCTCTTTCAGGCAACCCTTCGCGGCGGAGCCCGGTCCGATCGGGTCGATCGGACCGGGCAGACGGATCAAACGGTCACGCGGTCGGGAAGGTGAGGCTCCAGCGCTGGAGATGGCCCTCGGGGATGTCGTACATGCCCGGAGTGCCGTCGGTGACCCGCAGCGCCCATGTGCCGTTCGCCGCTACGGCCGAGGCGTCGACGGTGTAGGTCTCGTGCAGCTCGGGCGTCAGCACCCAGGGCCCCCAGGGCTTCACCGGGATGACCGTGCCGTCCGGGGCGATCAGGTCGAGCACCTGGGCGTTGCTGAACCCGTGGTCGAGGTCCACCGTGACCTGCAGATCGCTGGAGGCGTTCCCCGTCCTCCCCGTGACGACCAGCGGGGACTGCGTGGTGCGCCCCTTGGGGATGGTGTACGTGGTCGGATTGACGAAGAAGTCCCCGCCGGACTGGAGAACGGTCCAGATCACCGGGATCGTCCGGACGTCCCCGGCCGACGACGTGATGGTGATGGTGGTCTGGTTGTCACCGACCGCCGTCGGCGTACCGGTGATCAGACCGGTGGCGGAGTCGATCGACAGACCTTTCGGCAGGTTGGCGGCCGCGTACGTCAGCGGACCGGGCCGGGTGCTCGTCGCCACGATCTGTCGGCTGACCAGCTGGTCCAGCGCCACCGGCTCGGTGGGCAGCGCCTTGACGGCGATGTGGTTGACGTACCGGAGCCCGACGTTGACGCCCGCCCATGCGTTGGCGACCGATTCGTAGGCGTCGCTGAGCGGGCCGTAGAGGTCGGAGGCGGCCTGCAGGGTGGCGGCCCTGGCGTCGGCGTAGTCGGTCGTACTGGTCATGTAGACGGTCAGCGCGCGGTAGACGACGTTCGTGGCGCCGGCCAGCCCGATGCCCGTCACCGGCAGCCCGTCGTACGTGGGGCTGTCGTAGGCCACACCGTTGATGGTCTTCTGGCCGCTGCCCTCGGCGAGCAGGTAGAAGAAGTGGTCCCCCACACCGGCTGCCATGTGCGCCTCGAGCTGCTTGCTACCCGGCTGCCAGTAGTCCAGGGGAGCGTAGCCGACCGCGCTGACACCCGCCTTGGACGGGAGGTCCATGTAGCGGATGGGCTTGCCGTCACCGTGCAGGTCGTCCAGCTCGGCCATGGTGTAGTCGGGGATGTCGTGCGGGTTGTTGGCGTAGAACTCGACGGCGGCGGCCATCATGTCGCTGATCGCCTCGTTGAGGGCGACCGACTCACCGGTGCCGGCCAGGTTGGCCGTGCTGTAGGTGACGCCGTGCGCCATCTCGTGGGCGGCGATGTCCAGGGACGTCACCGGATGCTGTCCGTTCAGGCCGTCGCCGTAGCTCATGCAGAAGCAGCTGTCCTGCCAGTTGGCGTTGGCCAGCGGGACCCCGGCCTGCGCCTCGTAGTGAACCCGGGAGTAGCTGCCGCGGCCGTCGTTGGCTATGCCGTTGCGGCCGAAGCGGTCGTGGTAGAAGTCCCAGGTGGTCTGGGCGCCGTAGGCCGCGTCCACCGCTGCGGTCTGGGGGTTTGCGGCGGTGCCGTCCCCCCACACGTCGTCGCTGTCGGTGAACGGCACTCCCCTGAAGTCGGTGGTCGCGTCCAGCGTCCGGTGGCCGTTGTGCTGGGGGTCGGTCAGGGTGTGGCTGCCGTCGGCCTGCTGGGTGCTGCCGATCCCGACCTGCCCGCTGTGCTGGCTGTTGCCGACCGCGGACTCGACCTGCTCGGCGGTGACGAGGACGTCACCGCTGGCGGCGTCGGTCACGACCTGCAGCTCGCTCGGGGAACCGTCCTGCCGCACTCCGCTGACGACGGACTCCCAGGCCAGCGTCGGCTTTCCGCCCTGCGCCCAGACGACCAGCCGCGGTGCGGTGTCCGAGACGCCCTTGCCGGTGCCCTTGGCCTTGGCCTTGCCCAGGGCCGACTTCCTGGCCTCGGCCGCCGGGACGCCGGCCTTGGTCGTGGGTACGGTCAGCTCCGCCGTCGAGGCGTAGGTGGTGGTGCGGACGCCGGCCCGCTCGTGGACCACCAGGTCGCCGCCGATGACGGGTAGTCCGTCGTACGTCCGCTCGTAGCGGGTGTGGACGGTCCCGTCGGCGTCCTCGAGGACGTCCTTCGGTATGAGATTGTCCCGCGCGCCCAGCTTCAGCGAACGCGCGGTCGCGGGCGCCGCGTCGGCGGCCTCGTCGAGCGCCTGGCTGCGCTGCGCGGGTGAGAGCGGGACGAACGCGGCGCCGGGGCGTGGCTCCGCCACGACCTGCCGCGGCGCCGCACCCGGTCCGGCCAGCGCCGAGGCGACGGCCGCACCGGGCAGTAACCCGACCCCGAGGGCGGCGGCCGCGACCACCGCGATCATGGCCGACCGCCCCGGGGAACGGCGGGCACCCTGAGGCGCCGGTGTCCCACTGCTGAAGGTCTTCAATTCCGCAAATTCCTTTCGAGAACCACTCAAAAATGCATGGCGGAATGATCCTTGCAGCAGGAATGCATCCTACTGGCGAGTGCACGTAAGTATTTACTCAACGGCAAAGAGATCGCCACTGCGGGCATCTGTAATTACCGATTCATTGCCCTCTTGTTGACGCGGCAGACACATCCCTCTGCTACTGAATTTGAACTCGTGCTGTCGGGTCGTCCGGGCTTGAGGTCCTGGCGCACCGGGTACCGCAGTTGTATGTGGCCGTGGGGAGCAGAAGGGTGGGGGGAGCGCACGGTGGAGACCCTTCTGCCGGGCGTGGTGCGGCGCGTGCTGAAGGGTGCGGCGTTGCAGCCGCGATGGGTGCCGCGACGCGTTCTGACGGTCGTGTCGGCTGATGTCGACACCGCCGGGGGCGTCGGAGCGGTGTGGGTCGTGTGGCGTCCGAAGTCCCCGCGGGCGCGAGAGCACACCGCGCTTCTGGAGTGGTATGACGAGCAGTGGAGCTACGTGGGCGGTGGCATCGGCTCGCCGAGCGATCCCGCCGGCGTGGACGTGATCGAGGTCCGCGGTGGCGGGGGCGCGCTCAGCCTCACCCGGCGCCTTGACCCGCCGCATTCCATCGCCACGGCCCCGTGGATCGGCTGCGTCGAAGTCCACCTCGGGCAGGACGTGAGCCACGTCCTCATCGGCAACCGCCGAGTCGACGCTCCCCAGCAGCGCAAGCTCATCGCCGCCTGGAAGTCCTCCCACGCCGACCGCGCTCGTCCCGTCATCGTGGCTCTCGCACCCGACGGTACCGAACTCTCCCGCATCGGCCCCCACGACGTCTTGGACACTCACACCTGGGCACGGCTGAGAGAGGAGCTGTAGACGGGCTTGTAGCAGGTCATACCCGCCATCGAGACGCGTCCGCAGCCCCGGCCACGTACCCGCACCACGGGCGTCCGGCCGATCCGGCCCCAGGTCCTGGCACGCGGCGGTGTCATCAACTGCCCGGCTTCACCCTCGAAGACCACCCAGGCACCAAGCTCCGCCGCGCTGCTCCGTTCACGCCAGGCCCGGCGCCACCGCTCCACCGACCGTTCGCTCACGCGCAGCTCGGCTGCGATCTCCCCGTTCTTTGCCCCGGCGTCGAAGCGTTCCACAGCCTGCAGCCGTAATCGCTCCCTCGTGGCCCTCCCGACGTCCGTCAGCCCGCCACCCTGCGCATACCTCATGTCCCACGCAGGTACCCGAGATTTGCCTCGGGCCGCCGACATCGCACGCAGCAACCGTTCGTCGCCCTGTTGTCATGCCGCTTCCAAGGCCCGCCACGCGGCAGTGACACACCCTTCCTCCCACTCCCACGCCCCTTCGGACTCTCCACGTTCCAAGAGCTCCTTGACCTGAGGCAGGTCCGCTTCCGGCGGGACATCGAGTGCCACCATCCCGAACCGCTCGATTCCCTCGCCGGTGGTGCCAAGCCGGTGGAACCTCTCCAGCACGGTCCGCCGAGCGACCTCCGAGCCACCGTCCCTCAGGACGATCAGACGGATGGTGCAGTGCCCCGAAGCCTGCACAGTCTCACCCGCCCAGCGGATTCCTTCATCGTCGGCCTCCACACGGATGATGTCGCCGCTGGCAACTCCCCGGACGAACCACGGGGTGTTGTCCACACGCACGCTGCCGTCGCCGAGATCCACCGCCCACAAGCTCTCCACGCTCGCTGGCGGCCAGCCGTCCTCGTCTACTTCCAGCCGGAAATAAACCTTCACACAGTCGTCTCTCGCGCTCGTCACGGCACCATCTTTCACAACCGCCGCGGTCATCGTGGAGGAACTGGATGAAGCTGAGGCCCAGCTGTTCAAGCGGTGCGGGCGCGAGCGGCCTGGCCTGCGAGGATCGCGGTCAGGTGGTCGGCGGCCCAGGCTCCGGCCTCGGTGGTCCCGGGTTTGCGGAAGGCGTGGGCGGCGGCCCGGAGCAGGCGGAGCAGCTCCCGCCCATGCAGCTTCGAAGTGTTCTTCCAGTTCGGCGTGGGCCCACTCGCTCACGTCGCCGCCCGGCAGGATGCCTGTCAGCGTCTCGAAAGCGCTGATCGAGCAGGCGAAGGGGTCAGCGGTAATGCCCAAGTCACGTTATTTGTTCAACCGTTGACGTTATTACGGGGCGTCGATTACGTTAGCGGCTGCCCTCCCGGTGCGGATCGCACAAAGGCGGTCCGCGGTTCAGCGGAGGCGGCGCGGAGGCGTGATGTCAACACTGACGGCTGCCCGGCCCACGGCACTCACCCGCAAGGGCCCGCCGGTGTCGTCGTGAGCACCGGGGCGCCCGGAAGGACACCGGACGCCCGTCCGCCGCGAGGCAGGCCTGCCAGGACCGAGCCCTCGTCGGACCCTCTCACCGCCCGCCTAGAAGGCCCGTTGCCCCGGCTCCGCGAGAGAGCACGGCGCTGCCGCGCGCCCTACGGCGCCCGGCAGGCGCCACACGGTCCCGCGGCGTCCGCCGTGCGCACCCGCACGGCTGCCGCCGGAACCGGCACCACACCCCGCAGGTGACACACATGGAGGCGTCGTTTGAACAGAACACGCAAACTGACCGTGGCACTGCTGGCGGCCGCCGCGCTCGTGGCGACCGCGCCGGCGACCGCACTGGCGTCCCCCCCGGCAGGGCACAGCAAGCCGGCTCCTCCGCCCGCTCCCCCCGGGAAGAACCTGCCGGACGTCTTCGCCCGCGCCGGCCACTCGCCCAGGGCGGTCGACGCGAAGATCAGGTCCGCTTGGCAGCAGCTCTTCCACGGCGCCCCCGGCACGGCGCCGACCTACGCCGACGGGCAGAGCATCTACTACCAGATGTCGCCCGACATGGCGTACGTCGAGGACATCGGCAACCAGGACGTGCGCAGCGAGGGCATGGGCTACGCGATGATGATCGCGGTGCAGCTCGGCCACAAGCACGAGTTCGACTCGCTGTGGAATTTCGCGCAGACGAACATGCAGATCAAGAGCGGTGGGGAGAAGTACTACTTCGCCTGGCACACCGACACCACCGGCAAGGTCATCGACAGCGGTGTCGCGCCCGACGGCGACCAGTGGATCGCTGCCGCGCTCGCAGAGGCGTCGGCCCGCTGGCACGACGGCACCGGCACGTACGACTACGGGCGGCACGCCGAGCAGATCCTGCACGCGATGTGGCACGCCTCCGACGACGGCGGCGTGAACATGTTCGACGCAGCCAGCTATCTGCCGGTCTTCTCCCCACCCGGCCTGGTCTTCTTCTCCGACCCCTCGTACGCGCTGCCCGCCTTCTACAAGGTCTTCGCCAAGGCCGACCCGTCCGACAAGCCGCAGTGGGACAAGGCGTACGCGGCGGGCGAGAAGCTCCTCCAGGAGGCGCCGAACGCAGACACCGGCCTGGCCCCCTGCTACACGAACTTCGACGGCACGCCGTTCATGTGGCCGGGGGAGACGGCGGACGACAACGCGTACTCCCACAACTTCCAGGAGGATGCCTGGCGGGTCATCGCGAACGCGAACGTCGACGCCGCCTGGGACGGGGTGAAGCCCTGGCAGACGCAGTACTCCAACCGCCTGGAGAAGTTCTTCGAGAGCCAGGGCGTCACCGATTACGTAAGCCGCTACCACCTGGACGGCACGCCGCTGCCCTCGGGGCAGAACACCTACGAGCCTGCGCACGCCCAGGGCCTGGTGGCGATGAACTCCACCTCCGCGATCTCGGCGACCGACCCGAACAGCCGGGCGTTCGTCGAGGACATGTGGAACACCGCCGTTCCGTCCGGCCAGGCACGCTACTACGACGGCATGCTCTACCTGCTGGGCCTGCTCTACGACAGCGGCCGGTTCCGCGACTTCACGCAACACGGAATCCACTGATCCTCGGACCGATGCGCACCTGGCCGAGAAGGTACTGCTGGTGCGGTGGAACCTCACCGCCGTCGACAACAACCTGCTCTGCCTCGGCCGTCCGAGGACGAAGGCGAGCCGCAGTCGGGTGAGCCTGTCCCGCGCGTCGTCGCCGCGTTGAAAGGGCACCAGGGCGAAGTCGACCATCGCGGCAACCGCCGGACAGCGGCTTTCGGAGCGCCCCGGCCGTCCCGCGCCGCAGGGCCGCGGTCCTGCCCCCGGCGCCTGGGCCGGTGGGCGGGACCGCGGGAGGCGGGCTAGAAGATGCCGGTGATGACGCTGCTCCATCCGCTGGTGCCGACGAGGTGCGGTGTGCGGTGCCAGGTCGGACCGCCCGGGTAGAACAGCAGGCAGCCGGAGGGGCAGGTGGTGCTCTGACTGGCGCCGGCGTCGTCCACGTAGGAGACGGTGGCCGTGGAGCTGGCCGGTGTGGTGGCCCAGAAGTCGCCGTATTCGCTGCCGGCGGTGGGCTGGAACTGCTTGTAGGTGACGGGGGTGCCGTCCTCGTCGACGGTGCCGCTGGTCACCGTGCCCTGGACGTTGCCGGGCGAGGTGAGCAGCGGTCGGTTGGCCGGGTCCCAGCCGGGGTCGCCGTACAGGACGCGGGTGCCGAGGGCGTAGCTGTGGGTGCCGTCGGCGTTCGTGGTCACCCGGCCCGGGTAGAGGAAGAGCTGACCGGTCGAGGGGCTGCGGGCGACGAGGTCGTCGGCGCCGTCCCCGTTCTGGTCGCCGACGGCGAGGTCGGTGTAGCCTTGCCAGCCGCCGCTGCCGATCTCGGTGGGCGTGGTGTCGAACGGCCGCCCCTGGACGGGGCCGCCGCCGGCGGCCTGGGTGCCGCTGTAGAGGAAGAGCTTCGCCTGGGTGCAGGGCCGGGTGCCGTCGGTGCACTCGATGGTGATGAGGTCGTCGCCCGGGTTCTGGTCGATGTTCCCCGGGGCGATCAGCTGGAGGACGTTCGCCCAGCTGCCGCCGATGCGGTCGGGCAGCTGCGTGCGGGTGTTGTACATCGGCTGCCCCAGGCCGTCGCCGGGGTAGAGGTAGAGGTTGCCGTCGCCGAGGCGGACGACGAAGTCCTCGTAGCCGTCGGGGGCCGCGGTGGGGCTGGTGAAGCCGGCGAAGTCCCCGCGGTGGGCGACCAGCGCGCCGGTCCAGCCCGCGTTGCCGACGGTCCTGGCCGCGGCGACCCTGCCGGTGCCGTCGCCCGCGTAGAGGCGGAGCTTGCCGTCGGTGTCGCTCGCGACGAAGTCGGTGTAGCCGTCGCCGGTCAGGTCGCCGGGCAGGTCGGCCGTGGCCAGTCCGGTGTCGGGGCTCTTGGGGGCCGCGTAGACGTGCTCGGGGGTTTGGGTCGGCAGGCTGACGGTGTCGCCGGGGCTTCCTGCGGCGCCGTCGTAAGGGGAGTGGTTGCCGGCCAGGTCGTAGGCGATGACGTGCAGGGTGCTCGCCGGCCAGCCGGTGGGGGTGACGGTGACGGTCGCGGTGTGGTTGCTGTCGGCCGCCGCCCAGATGCCGTTGGAGCAGCGGGTGCCGGACACCGACAGCGGGCGGTCCAAGAGGTAGCAGAAGCCGGCGAGGTCGCTTGCGGGGTTGCTCAGCTTGAGCTGCCGGGCGGTGCGTGCCGGGGCCTTCGCGGTGGCCGGGTCGGCGCCGTCGGCGGTGGTGACGGTGACCGTGGCGGTGGGGCCCTGGCGGTCGACGGTGAAGGTGCAGTTGAAGAAGAAGGTGGCCGGTGTGCCCTCGTCGTCGGTGACGTTCGGGAACCAGTGGTAGGTGCCGCTGGGCAGGGAGCCGGACGGGACGGTGACCGACGCGCTCTGGCCGCTGGAGACGGTGTCGGAGTGCGGGCTGAAGTTCACCTTCGCGCCGGTGGCGTCGCTGGTGACCTGGAAGTCGGTGGTGACCTTGCCGCCGTCCTTGTCGGTGACCTTGGTGGTCAGGGCGATCCCGCTGTTGCCGATGATCCCGCCGCAGCCGATCTTCTTGTTGCCGTCGCCCGCCGGGTTCCAGCTGCCCTCGTACGCCGCCACCGAGTCCAGGGTGGGCGCGTAGTTGTAGGTGACCTCAAGGGCCGGGTTGTTCTTGAACCGCTTGAAGCTGTTCTGGTTGTACTCGTAGCCGTCCGCGGCCTTGAGCGCCAGCACGAGGGTGCCCCAGCTGTTGGCCGCGGCCTGCTTGACGTAGTCGGTCAGCGCGGTGCTGCGGAAGTCGTGGCCCTGGTTGCCGGGGCAGTAGGTGGGGTTGCCGTGGGCGAAGGAGTCCGAGTCCAGCTTGGCGGCCAGCAGCGAGGCGCTGGTGTTCCAGGTCGGGGTGGTGGTGATGCCGCCGGAGGACCACAGCTCGGTGGGGCCGGCGACCGCCGGGTCGCATCCCCAGGAGTGGGTCTCGGTGACCGAGAAGGTGGCGTCGGTGACAGTGGCGCCTTCCAGGCCGTTGGTGTTCATGGCGAAGAAGGAGCGGGTGGCTCCTGACCCGTTGTAGCCGACGCGGGGCTCGTCGGCCGGGTTGTCGGAGTGCCAGCCCGAGCCGTTGGGGTAGTCCTCGGCGGGGTAGGCAGAATAGACCACCGCCCACTTCTCGACGTGGCCGCCGGTGAAGGGCGGGTCGATGACCAGCGGGAAGCGGGTCGCCTGCGACAGGGCGGCCGGGTCGGGGGTGAGCGTGAGGGTGTTACCGGTGACGTCGGCGGCGACCGCGGCGCTCTCGGTGTTCTGCGGGGCGGCCTGCGGTGCTGCCTCGGCCAGGCCCCGGGGGGCGGACGCGCGGGCCGCCGGGCCTGCCGGATCCGCCGGGGCCTGCCACATCCTCGGGTGTGCGGCGCTGAAGACGGTGGTGCCGTCGGAGTCCTTGGCGACGAGGTTGTCGCCCGCGTCGTCGTCCAGGGTGACGCCTCGGGTGGAGACGCCGAGCTTGATGCTTCTGACGGCCGGGTCGGCGGCTGCCGCCGGGGTGTTGACGATGAGCTGCTCGGAGAAGCCGTCGACCTCCGCGACGACCCTCAGGTCCACGTCGGGCAGCACCGCGGGGTAGACGGCGGTGCTGCCGTCCAGCACGGGCGCGGGCAGCGCCGTCGGCCACGTCAGGGAGAGTTGCTTGTCGCCCTTGGTCATGGTGGCCAGCGGGCCGCTTCCGCCGCCGGAGAAGGCGATGCCGAAGACCGGGGAGGCCGGGCCGACGGTCCCGTCGCCGCGGTCGACCAGGGTGGGGTCGGCCCTGCGCCAGGTGCCGCCGAGTTCCGACCAGACCGGCGTCGAATACTGACGGCGCGTCAGGGAGCCGTCCGGGTTGGCGAAGACCTCCGCCGACTCCTCCCTGCGCTCCACGACCTCGACCCGGTGCCCGGTGGAAGCGGCCTCGGCGAATGCCTCTGAGTCGTATTCCGCGCTCTGGGACTGCGAAGGTGCGGCTTCTGCAGCCGCCGCCGAAGCGCCGGCCGACAAGGCGGTCGCTCCGGCCGCGGGAAGTGCCAGAGCGAGAAGCAGCGCACCGTAGCGGCGTCTTTTCCGGGGCGGGTTACCTGAACGTGACATGGAAAGCCCTTCGTGGTCAGTGCACAGGTCCGGGGCAGGCTATTCGACGGGCTGTCTTTTCACCTAGGAGTTCCGTGAAACCGGGCTTGCAGATACTCACCGAGGCATGGAAAGTGGAATACGCAAGTCCGAATCATGCCTGGTGGGGCGGTTCCTTTGCGGCATCTTGGGGGAGGTTGGCAGGTAATCGCGACCCTTGAAGGAGATTGCGCTGGTCCCGGTGCTTACGCGGGCGGGGGGAAGGCGTAATTACGTCAATCCCCGGAAAGGGCTTGTGTACGGCCGCCAGGTCGGGTTGGATCCGCATGACTTTACTCGCGGCTTAGGTTTTCTTGGGGTGGGGCGTGACTTCGAGTCGGCGTAGCTTTGGCCTGTTCCCCTCTCGGGTAGGGCTTCGCGTGCGGTGGAAAAGCCGCCGCGGGTTCACGGCCGCTGCTCTTTCGTCGGCGTTGGGGATTTCCCTGCTCGCCGCGCCGGCATGGGCGGCTGCCGCGCCCGGTTTCTCGGTGCGCGCCGCGCAGAAAGCCACCTCCGTCAGCGGCGCCGATCTGCCGGTCCAGAAAAAGCAGGCTGCGCCCGCCGTACACAACTGGTCCCCGGACACGGTGCGCTGGCCGTCCGCGGGCCAGGCGGACGTCGATCTGCCCGGCGCGCGCAGCGGCACGGCGGCGCCGCCGCCCACCGCGGCCGGCACCCTCCCGGTCCGGCTCGGACGCAGCGCCGGCGCGGCCAAGGCCGCGCAGAAGCAGAACACGACACAGGACACGACGCAGGACACGGCAGGACCGGCAGCCCGTGCCCGCGTGTCCGTGGCGGACCGCGCAACGGCCGAGCGGGCCGGCGTCGACGGGATCGTGGTCTCGATCGCGCGGACCGACAGCGCACCCGCCGCGGTTCCCACCCAGGTGCAGGTCGACTACTCGTCCTTCCGCGACGCCTACGGTGCCGACTGGTCCTCGCGCCTGCACCTGGCGGTCCTGCCGGCCTGCGCCCTGACCACCCCGGGCGCGGCGAACTGCCGTAACGCCACCGCGCTGCCCACCGCCAACGACACCGCCTCCCACACGCTGACCGCGACGGTGAGCCTGCCTGCCGCGCAACAGGCCGGCGCCACCGTGCTGGCCGCCACCGCGGGCGACAGCGGGTCCGACGGCTCCTTCAAGGCCACCTCGCTCGCCCCGGCCGGCTCCTGGTCGGTGGGCGGCAACTCGGGCGGGTTCGCCTGGAGCGTGCCGCTGACCGCCCCGCCGGTGCCCGGAGGGCTCGCGCCCAAGGTGGAGCTGACGTACAACTCGTCGGGCGTCGACGGCCGTACCGCCTCGACCAACAACCAGTCCTCCTGGATCGGGGAGGGCTGGGACTACTCCCAGGGCTTCATCGAGCGCAGCTACGCCTCGTGCGAGAACGACAAGCAGGGCGGCAACAACACCGCGAAGGTCGGCGACCTGTGCTGGAAGTCGCAGAACGCGACGCTGTCGCTCAACGGGTCCGCGAGCGCCCTGGTGTGGGACGCGGGCAAGAAGGTGTGGCGGCTCGCGACCGACGACGGCTCACGCGTCGAGCAGATCTTCAGCCCCACCCCCAACGCGGCGGCGGGCGCGGGCGATGACGACGACGAGTACTGGCGGGTGACGACCAAGGACGGCACACAGTACTGGTTCGGCAAGAACCGGCTGCCGGGCTGGAGCGACGGCGACGCCGAGACCAACTCCGTCTTCACCGTCCCCGTCTTCGGCAACAACACCGGCGAGCCCGGCCACGCCTCCAGCTTCGCGTCCTCGGCCGCCAACCAGGCCTGGCGCTGGAATCTCGACTACGTGGTCGACCCGCACGGCAACGCCATGGCGATGTACTACACCAAGGAATCCGGCTACTACGCCGAGAACATGAAGGCCGACAAGCCGGTGAAGTACACCCGGGGCGGCTACCTCAACCACATCGACTACGGGCTGCGCGCCGGTGCCGTCTACAGCACGGCGAACCCCGCGGGCCGCGTCACCTTCGGCGTCGCCGAGCGGTGCCTGACCTCGTGCACCACCTTCGACCACGACCATGCCGCCAACTGGCCCGACGTGCCCGTGGACCTGGACTGCACAGCCACCACGACCAGCTGCCTTCAGAGCAGCCCGACGTTCTGGTCCCGCAAGCGGCTGACCGACATCAACACCTTCGCCCTGTCCGGCAGCACGATGACGCCGGTCGACACCTGGACCCTGAGCCAGTCCTTCCCGCCGACCGGCGACACCTCGAGCCCCACCCTGTGGCTGGACTCCATCCAGCACACCGCCAAGGCCGGGGCGCTGGCCGACATCACGATGCCCAAGACGACCTTCGGCAACGACGGTGTCCCGATGGCCAACCGGGTCGACGCGGCCGAGGGCCGGCCGCCGCTGTACAAGTACCGGCTGACGAAGATCACCAACGAGACCGGCGGACAGACCCTGGTCACCTACAGCCCCGCCGACTGCACACCGACCTCGCTGCCCACCGCGCAGGACACCAACAACCGGCGCTGCTACCCCGTGTGGTGGACACCCGACGGGGCGGTCGACCCGGTCAAGGACTGGTTCCACAAGTACGTCGTCACGCAGGTCGTCGAGGACGACACCACCGCCGGCAGCGGCTCGGCGTCCAAGACCACCACCTACCAGTACAGCGGCGGGCCGAACTGGCGGCGCGACACCGGCGAGTTCACCGTGGACAAGCAGCGCACCTGGAGCGACTACCGCGGCTACAGCACGGTGCGCACCCTGGTAGGTGCCGCCAACCGCACGCAGAGCGAGACCAGTTACTTCACCGGCATGTACGGCGACACCATGGCCGACGGCAGCCCGCGCCCGCAGCTGTTCGTCAACGGGGTGCCCGACCGCGAGGACTTCGCCGGCCGCCCGGCCCAGACCCGCACCTACGACAAGGAGAACGGCAAGGTCGTCGCCAGGACCACGTACGTTCCCTGGCAGTCCGACGCCACCGCCACGCAGTCCGTCACCGGCATCACCGACCCGGACAAGCCCACCGTCCCGGGCCCGGCCCTCCCGGCGAGGACCGCGCACTTCTCCGGGACCGCCACCGAGACCTCCGGCACGCTCATGGACGACGGCACCTGGCGCGACGAGGTCGTCAGCCGCACCTACGACCCGGTCTACGGCCTGCTCACCGCGGAGGCCGACGCAGGCGACCCCGCCGACCCGGACGACAGCCGCTGCACCCACACCAGTTACGTCACCCCGGACACGACCAACTGGCTGATCTCCTACGCGGCCGAGTCCACCACGCTCAGCGCCGACAGCTGCGACAGCTTCCTCTACGGCGACGACGTCACCGGCAGCACCCGCACGTACTACGACGGCAAGGCGCTCGGCGAGGCGCCCGACCCGGGCAAGGCGGAGAGCGTCAGGGTCGAGCAGGCGGCGGCCCTGGACGGCGCGCACACCCTCACCTGGGACACCGTCTCGCAGTCGGACTACGACTCCTACGGGCGGGCGGTGTCGGCGAGCGGCCAGGACGGGCAGGCCACCACCACCGCCTACTCCCCGTCGACCGGCGCCCAGCCCACCTCGGTCACCGTCACCGACCCGGCGCACCACCGGACCGTCACCGTCCAGGACGGGATGCGCGGGCTGCCGCTGACCACGACCGACGCCAACGGGAACACCACGACCCTGCAGTACGACAGCCTCGGCCGCGTCACCAAGGGCTGGAGCCCGGGGCGCGCCGCGAGCGCCGACCCCAACGTCACGTACACCTACGCCCTGTCCAACACGGTGCCCACGGCCGTGACGACCAAGCGGCTCTACGAGAACGGCACGTGGGGCACCTCGACCACGTGGTACGACTCGCTGCTGCGCCCCCGCCAGACCCAGGCGGACGCGATCGGGATCACCGGCAGGACGATCACCGACACCTTCTACGACACCCTGGGCCGCGGCTACCGGACGAACAACGCGTACTACAACAGCAGCGCGGTCAGCAGCGTGATGTACACCGTCCCCGACAACCAGGTGCCCAGCGCCACCGAGACCGACTACGACGGCCGCGGCCGTCCCACCGCCGTCGTCACGCTGTCGCTGAACGTCGAGAAGTGGCGCACCACCACCACGTACGGCGACACATGGACGGCGACCCTGCCCGTCGCGGGCGACACCCCGACCCTCGCGATCGACGACGTCCACGGCCGCACCGTCGAGCGGCGCGAGTACAAGGACCGCAACCCGGTCATCGGCGCCGCCCGCAGCCAGTACGAGCGGACCACCTACGCCTACGACAGCGCCGACCGGCTGACCAAGGTCACCGACAACTCCGGCCGGAACACCTGGACATACGCCTTCGACCTGCGCGGACGCCAGACCGCCGCCGGCGACCCCGACGCGGGCGCCTCCAGCACCACCTACGGCACCGACGGCCGGGTGGCCACCACCACCGACGCCCGCGGCATCACCCTGGCCCGCACCTACGACGTCCTCGGCCGCCAGACCAGCCTGCGCACCGGCAGCGCCACCGGCCCCAAGCTCGCCGAGTGGACCTACGACACCGCACCTCACGGACTCGGACTGACGGCCACGACCACCCGCTACGACACCGGCGTCACACCGGCCGCGGCCTACACCACCACGGTCACCGGCTACGACGCCGCGGGCCAGGCCACCGGCAGCACGCTGACCGTCCCGTCCGTGGCGGGCGAGGAGAAACTCGCCGGCACCTACACGACGGCCACCACCAGCACCCCCGTCAGCGGCCTGCCCCTGACGAGCGCGTTCAGTACCGGCAACACCAACGCCACCGCCGCCCTGCCCGCCGAGACCGTCACCGACCACTACGGCGCCCAGGACCAGCTCGCCCTTGTCGACAGCAATCTCAACCAGGCCTACCTGCGCGGCGCCAGCTACACCGAGTTCGGCGAACTCGCCCAGGCCCAGCTGGGCAACCTCGGCACCCTCGTCGTGCAGACCCTCACCTACGAGACGATCACCCGCCGGCTGGCCACCAGCGTCGTGGACCGCGAGACGTCAGGACCGCAGACGCTGTCCGACATCACGTACACCTACGACACCGCAGGCAACCTCACCCGCGTCCGCGACGACCAGAACGACGGCACCGTCGTGGACGACCAGTGCTACGCCTACGACTGGGCGCGCCGCCTCACCGACGCCTGGACCACCGGCGACGGCTGCACCACGAAGTCCGCCAACGGCACCGGCGCCCCCAATCTCGGTACCACGGACCCGTACTGGACCAACTGGACCTTCACCGACAGCAACGACCGGGCGGTCGAGACCCGGCACAAGGCAGGCCCGGTCACCGCCGACGCGACCAGCACCTACACGTACCCGACCACCTCGGGCGCCGCCCAGCCGCACGCGGTTCGCACCGTCACCACCACCAGCGCGGGCACCACCGCGGCCACCGGCTACCAGTACGATGCCGCGGGCCACCTCACCCACCAGACACCCTCGGCAGGCCCGGAACAGGACCTCACCTGGACCCCCGAGGGCAGTCTCGCCACCTCCACCACCGCAGGAGCCGGCACCACCAGCTTCCTCTACGACACCGCAGGCACCCGCCTGGTCAAGCGCGAGCCCACCGCGACCACGCTCTACCTCCCCGGCGGCCAGGAACTCACCCTCACCAAGGCCACCGGCGCGGTCACCGGCACCCGCTACTACAGCGTCCCCGGCGGCACCGCCGTCCGCACCAGCTCCGACGGCAAGGTCCGCCTGCTCGTCGCCGACCCGCACGGCACCAACACCCTGTCCATCAGCGCCGCCAACCTCGCCTTCAACCGCCGCAAGACGCTGCCCTACGGCGCCGCCCGCGGCACCGCCCCCGCCTCCTGGCCCGGCCAGAAGGGCTTCGTGGGCGGCGACACCGACCCCACCACCGGCTTCACCCACATCGGCGCCCGCGACTACGACCCCGCCACCGGCCGCTTCATCAGCGTCGACCCGCTCCTGACCCTCGACGAGCCGCAGACCATCGGCGGCTACGCCTACAGCGCCGACAACCCCACCACCTACAGCGACCCCACGGGGACGTACACCTGCCGCAACGGCCACGAGGGGTGCGACGAGCACGGCAACACCTGCAGCACCGACTGCAGCGCGGAGGCGACCCAGATGGGCGACTGCGTGCACACCGAGTGCTCGCCGAGCACCGTCAACCAGAACCCGGAGGCGACAATCGAGGAGCAGCGCGCGGCACGCGACTGCGGCGGCAAGTGCGTACCGGCGGGGACGACACCCCTGGACCCGATCCTCGGGATCATCCCCGACTCCAGGGCGACCCACCAGTACAACGACGCCTTCGACGCCGGTGTGGCCTGGCTGTGGGGTCTTGAGGGCGACGAGTACTACTACGGCGGTGATCTGCTCACCAAGGTGCTGGCGGATGACGACCCGATCGTGCGGGCGCGGAACCAGCTGATCAACATGGGCATCGACGCGTTCGTCGGCCCGCGGCAGGAGCAGGTCACCATCCACTACAAGGACACCGGTCCCGATCCCGGCCACCCCTGGTACACCCCCCGCGGGGCGCTCAACAACATCCGCGGCGCGGCCTCGGACCTGCTGGGCGCGACCACCAGGGGACACCTCGGCCACAAGAACTCGGCGAAGTCCTTCCTCGGCAGCTACAAGGGCTATGCCAACATCGTCCCCGGCGGCGACGTGGCACCCGGGGTCATCAAGATCCACTTCCACATCGAGAATCCCGCGGACTGGCACTCCTTCACCCATGTCATTCCGCGAGGCTGGGACTCGTGGCTCCGCGGTCCCGGCCATCTGCAGAACATCACGTTCGACTGGACGGAACAGCTGCCGCTGGCATGCGTCAACATCAAGTAGGCCGAGTGGGAAGAGAGTGATCCGGTGAAGCGTGTCCCCCGTGTGCGGGTCGCCTGTGTGCTGGCCGTGGGCGCCGTCCTCCTGGCGGCCTGCTCCGACTCGGGCTCGTCGGCGAGGATCGACGGTGACGGGCTGGCCGGCACCTGGACGTCGGGGAAGGGGGCCGCGCTGACGATCGAGAAGACCCCGCAGTCCTTCTCCGCCACCGGACTGAAGGTCGACGCGTCCGCCTATCCCGACTGCACGGGCGAACTGGACGACGGGGGCTGGGAGTTCTACGACGAGCACGGCCTGACGTCGCCGGCCGCGGGCTCGGGCACGCAGCTGGCGCTGGCCTTCCCCGCCGGCCGGGGACGGCAGAGCAGCGCATGCTCGGTCGACGTCGACGTCCGCAAGAAGTCGGGCAAGCTCATGCTGTGCATCAGCGACTACGCGGACTCGGCGTGCGACTCGGGCATCTACTTCACCAAGCAGGGCGGCGCCCCGGCGAAGTGACGGCGGCCTACGAGCGGTGGCGGACGTCCGCCTGGCCGAGCACACCCTGTTCGTCCGCTGGCCGCTGTCGGCCGTCAACAACAACGAGCTGCACCTCGGCCCGCCCAAAACACGCGCCAGCCGCAACTGGATCGCCCACTCCCCCGCGTGCCAGCCGCCTTCCGCCGGCAAGCCGCCGTCCACCGGCGCCTCCAGCCCGCCGGCACCCCGCTGGGCGGACCGGTCTTCGCCGGCTACGACGGAGCGCCCCTGCGACCCCTTGACCCCCCAGCCCGGGACAGCGGCCCGTTCCGGGAAACGGTGGAGCCGCTCGCACCTGCCCCGGCGGGCAGGTGCGAGCGGCTCATCGCGCACATGACGTGCCCTACGGTGCGACCAGGGCCCAACCCGATCGCGCCATGGTGGCGGCCGCCCCGAAGGAGACCGGGTCGTCGACGACTCCTCCGCCGCCGGTCGCCACGTCCTCGGCGAGGGTGCCGACGACGAGCAGGCCGGCGCCGAGCACGAGCGCGGCTCCACCCGCCCACCTCGCTGCCGTTTGCCAGCCCGAGCGCTGCTGTGCGGGTGCGGCTGCGGGGACCGGGACCGGGACCGTCTGCGGGGCACGCTGGGTGGCGGAGTAGGTGATGACTCCCTTCCCTGGGTACTTGGTCGACGACTCGACCTGGAGCGTGGTGTTGGGCTGGGTCGCGGACGGAGCCTGCATCGGAAGGATGTCGAACCCGGCCGTGACCTGGCGCATGTCGCCCTGGGCCCTGAGTTGCGCCGTGATGCCCTTGACGTACCACTCCACGTCGCCGGGACCGGCGGCTTCGGCCCCACCGCCCTTGTTCTTGGCGTCCCAGACGTAGACCGTGCTGTCCGTCCACAGCAGCAGATCGGCCCTGCCGCCGGTCGCGATCACCCTGTTCCGCGGATCGCCGCCGCCCTTGACGGACTGGAGGTCCATGGTCACCTGCCATTTGCCGCCGGGCGACGCCGCCCCCAGCGCCTGGAGCTGGGCCGCGGCCATCACGATCGCCTGGTCGTGGTGGACCGTGTACTTCTCCTGCAGGTGCCGGCCCAGGTTGAAGGGCTCGCCCGGGTCGCGGCCGTCGTCGTCGGTGTAGCGGAGCGGGTTCTGGTAGCCGTAGGCGTACAGCTCCAGGTTCGACGGCTGGTGGACGCCTTCGTTGGACCCGCCGCTCAGGTACTCGGGCAGCGCCGGGTCGGTGGACTCCCACATGCCGCCGCGCGGGTCGTAGTAGCGGGCGCCGTGGTAGGTGTAGCCGGTCTCCGGGTCGAGTTCCTTGCCGGTGAAGCCGTACGGGTCCTTCTCACCGGGGTGTTCGTCGACCCAGACCTCTCCCGACGGGAAGTAGTCGAGATGCTCGGCGAGCCGGCCGGAGGCGTCCGTGCCGAAGTTCACCGACCCCAACTGGTCGCCGTGGAAGAAGAACTGGTCCTTCTCGTAGGCGTTGCCCGGCTTCGAGGTCTGGGTGGCGACGCGGACGCCGCCCACGATCACCTGTTTGAACTCGGTCTCGTTGCGGGCCGTGTAGAACTGGTTCGGGTAGAGCGTGGTCTGGGCGCCGTCCTTGATGATCCGGGTGCCCTGGTCGTCGTAGGTGAAGCGGACCGACGGGGGCTTGCCGGGCTGGTTGCAGGAGGACGGATCCTGCGGCAGGTCCTTGTTCTTGGCCGTGTCGCTGACGCAGGCGAGGCGGTTCTCCTCGTCCCATATCTGCTGGCGGCGCGGGTTGCCGGGCGCGGACGACACGCTGTCGGTCAGGTTGCCGTCGGCGTCGTAGGTGAGGGTCTGCACCCCGATGACGGACGGGGCGTGCGGGCGGGCGGCGCTGTAGGTGTAGGCCTGGTCGTACGTCGTGCCCTTCTGGACCTGCTCGTGGCCGCCGCCCACCACGATGCCCTCGTGCTGGTCCTTTTCGGTGATGTTGCCGATCGTGTCGTACGACGTGGAGTAGGTGTAGTTGTCCGTCTTGTTCGCCATGTACTGGAACGAGCCGCTGGCGCCGGTCAGCCGATTCAGGTTGTCGTAGGTGTAGGTCTGCTCCGTGGGGCCGCCCAGCTTGGGCGTCTCGGAGGGGAGTTGGGTGTCGTTCTGCTGGCCGGTGAGGTTGCCGTTGGCGTCGTAGCGGTAGCTGACGTTCTGGAAGGAGGACCCGGTCGGCAGGGTCGACGTGAGGGTGGCCATGCGGCGGTCCTCGGCGCCGTAGGTGAAGTTGGTGCGGGTGCCGTTGCCGAGTTCGAGTGCCGCGCGGTCGCCGAACTTGTCGTACGTGACCGACCGGACGTAGGGGTAGTCGAAACCGTTCTTGGTGCCGCTCGCGGCACTGACCTGGCCGCCGCTGTCGTAGCTGTAGGCCAGCCGTTCCCCGTCGGGGTAGGTCAGGGACAGCATGCGGTTGAAGCTGTCGTAGCTGTAGGCGGTGGTGAAGGCGCGCACCTGCTGACCGGGGCCCGGGAGGGTGCGGGTCTCCTCGGTGACCTCGCCGAGCGGACCGTACTTCCGTGTCACCTCGCCGCCGGCGTCCTCGATCCTGGTGACCCGCCCGGCAGCGTTGTCCGCAGCGCCCGGGGCGCCGTAGGAGTAGCGGACGTCGTTGTCGGTGAAGACCGGATGGTTGATCGCGGTGACCCGGTCGAAGTCGTAGGTGTAGGTGATGGCCTGGTTCCTGGCGGCCAGGTCGGCGGTCTGCTGCCGGATCATGTTGCCGGCCGGGTCGTATCCGGTGACGGTGCGCCCGGTGTCCGGCGCGTCGACGACGGTGCGGCGGCCCATGTTGTCGTACTCGGAGGTGGTGATGTTCCCCTGGTCGTCGGTGACCTTGACGAGCTCGCCGAGCGGGTCGTAGGCGTAGCTGGTCCAGATCCGCGCGTCGCCGGCCTTGGCGCCGGGTTCGAGGATGGCGGTCTGCTCTTGCCGCACGTCGCTGTAGGCGGTGGTGGGGTTGCCCTTGGCGTCGGTGGTCACGGTCTCGAACTGCACCTGGCCCGCGCGGTCCTCGCCGAAGCCGTACGCCACCGACGTGGATGTCCCGTCGGGCAGCCCGGTGTGCAGCGTGCGGTCGAGCACGTCGTAGGTGTGGGTGGTGGGACGTACGGTGTCGAATGCGGTGTTGAAGACGGTGTCCGCGTCACCCTTGGGCTCGGTGACGGGGTAGTACTGCTCGACCGTGCGGCCCAGCGCGTCGAAGACGACACGGCCGGAGACGGTCATCACGTCCTTGCCGTCGACGGTGGCGTCCTTCTTCGTCTGGACGACGCGGCCCACTGCGTCGGTGAAGGTGACGGTGTCGATCGTGTCGTCCTTCACCGCCCCCGTGGCGTCCCGGTCCAGGTGGCGGGTGACCGCGTACGGGACGGGCGCCTCCGGGTGGTAGTCGAAGGCGATCGTGGGCCGTCCGGCGTCCTGGTCGTGCGGGCCGGTCGTAGCGATGAGGCGGCCCTGCGCGTCGTACTGGGACGTGGTCTTCTGGCCGTTGATGTCCGTGGACTCGGTCTGCAGGCCGAAGCGCAGGTCGTAGTCGGCGGTGGAGCGGTAGCCGAAACTGTCCTCGATCGACGTGGCGTTGGTGCCGGTCGGCTCGTCGTACGTGTAGGTGCGCCGGTAGCGCTGGCCCCTCTCGTTCTCGGCCGAGGTGATCGACTTGAGGGTGCCCGTCGGGTTGTACGCGAGGTCGGTGACGGATTGGCCGCCGCCCTCCAGGTACGCGGTGTACCGGGTGACGTCGCCCGTAGCGCAGTCGACCTCGGCGTCGCGCGAGCGCATCAGCTTGCCGCCACCGCGGACCTCCACCGTCCGGCCGACGCCCACGATGTAGCTGTCGGTGCAGTCGGTGTAGGCGGTCCTCGTCTCGACGTCGTCGGCGGCGCCGGGTTCGCCGTAGTCGATCTTGCGCACCAGGTTGCCGAGGTCGTCGTAGCTCATCTGGGTGGACGTGGTCTTGCGCGGGGTGTCGCCGCCCTGGCCGTCGTACCAGCGGGCCTCGGTGCGCTCGAGCCGCGGGAAGACCGAGCCGGTGAACACCGGCTGCAGGACGTAGGTGTTGAGGGTTTCGGTGAAGAGGGCGCCCTTGGCGTCGGTGACCGCTTCGCGCGTGAGCAGGCCCCGGGCGGCGTGACTGCGGGTGTCGTAGTCGCGCACGGTGTTCCGGTACGGCGAGCCGTCAGCGTTCAGTTGGGTGCTGGTGACCGTGCCGTAGCCGAGGAACTCGCGCTCCAGGCGGTCGTACTTGCCGTTCTTGTAGGAGAACGAGTACGCCTGGGTGTCGGGCCCGTCGCCGGGCAGGTTGTCGTGGACCTGGGTGCCGGTGAGCAGCCACCGGGAGCCGGGCTGGTCGTAGGTGTTGCCGTCGCGCGTGTAGCTCAGGTCGATGCGCGAACCCATCGGCCGCGTCACGTCCTTGAGCAGGTTGGTGCGGCCGGTGCGGTTGACGGCGACGACCAGCTCGTTGTCCTTGCCGGAGGCGAGGTGGTCGGCGAGTCCGTCACCGTCGATGTCGCGGATCATCTGCTCGGCGCGCGAGGCGCCCGTGGACAGGTTGACGCCCGGGTTGATGATCAGGCAGCCGACGACGAAGCAGATGGGGACGGTGACGTAGACGCCGCCGCCGAGCTGGGCGTTGGAGTCGGCGTTGATCCCGTCCAGGGACCCGTTGAAGGGGACGGGCTCGGCGAAGCCCGAGCCGGTGTTGAGCGCGACCCGCACCGGGTTGCCGGCGAACACGCGGTCGACGCGGCCGTCACCGTTGAGGTCCGCGAGGGAGCTCTTCGTGGAGGACGACTGCTGCTGGAAGGAGGCGCCGCCGCCGAAGCCGTAGAAGTCGGTGTTGAAGCCGATGTTCAGGCCGGCGCTGGAGCCCTCGCCCTCGTTGATCTTCCCGCCGGGCCAGGGTTCGGGCGCGGCGAAGCGGTAGCCGAGGTTGAGGGCGACGCGGCCGTCCTCGTACGCCCGGTCGGGCAGGCTGTCGCCGTTGATGTCGATCAGGTCGTAGGAGGCGTCGGCGCGGTTGGCGCCGAGGTCGCCTCCGATGCCGAGCGGGGGCATGTCGTTGCCGGCGGAGGAGGTGTCGGCGGTTCCCCAGCCGGGCGGGGCGGCCTGACCGCGTCCGGTGGCGATGGTGCGGGCGGCGCTTCCCGCGCTGGCGTTGCCGCTCCGGGTGCTGGAGGAGCGCACCGCCCCGTCGGGGACGGAGCCGTGGGTGGCGCCGAGGACGCCGGTCGGGTCGGTGTATTGGATGCCGCCCGCGCCGACGACATCGGGGAAACCGTCGCCGTTCATGTCGAGGTAGTCGAGATCACCGCGCGCGGTGCCCGTGGCGATGCTGCCGCCGAGGCTGCCGATGCCGCCGCCGACCGAACCGGTCAGCGAGATCTGGGTCGAGTGGGACATGCGGGGCACGGCTTGCCCCGACGCAAGGGACTCGGTGGTGGGGAGGCCGATAGTCTGGCCGGCGAACCGCGAGCTGGAGGCCGAGGAGGGCGTCACCCAGGTGTACTCCCCGGAGCCCCAGCGGCCGTGCTCGGTGTCCGGGGCGAAGGGCACCGCGGTGGGCGGGGCGATCGTCGGGTCGTTCTCGAAGGCGTCGCGGTCCCGAGCCGGGTCCACGTCGGAGGGCAGGCTCTCCTTGAGCTTCTCCTCGGTGAGGTCCTCCTGCTTGATCGGCTGGGTGGCGCGGTCGCGGTTGCCGTTGTAGCCGGCGTACGACCAGCCGCGGTACAGCCGCCCGAAGACTCCTTCGGCGGTGGGGGCGTGCACGGTGGCGGGCACGGGCGGGGCGCCGCCCACCGAGACGTCGGCGCTCCGGATCTTCGCGCCGAGTTCGGGCGTGGCCGCGGTGATGTCGGCGTACAGGGCTTCGCCGGCCGGGGCCGTCACCTCGACGGAGGGCGTGTCGCCGATGTCGAAGGCCTGCTTGGCCAGCAGCGCCCCCTGCTTCTTGACGGTGAGCACCAGCCGGCCCGTGGTGTTCTCGGCCGCCGCCACAGACGCGGTGACGGTGAAGGTGCCGCCCGGGGAAGTGACGGGCTGCTGGACGCCTCCCGGCCCGGAGGGCACGTAGGTGTCGATGTCGTAGGGGGGCCGGAACTGGAGCGGCTGGGCGTCGTCGCTCGCGGTCACGCCCGCGGCCTCGGTGTACTTCGCGAGCGGCGCCCACCCCAGATCGGTGACGTCGATCGGTGAGTCGGAGTGGATCCGCCACTGGAGCTTCTGGCCCTTGGTGACGTGGATCGTGGCGTCGGTCGGGAAGGTGCCGGTCTCGGCGGCACCGACGGTCTTCTCGACCACCGGGGTGCCGGCCTGGAGGATCTGGACGGTGACGTCGTCGGTGGTCGCGGCGCTCTTCGTCACGTCACCGGTCAGCTCGAGGGTGCCGTCGACCGGGACGTCGACGCTGCCGGCGCGGCCGGCGAGGGTGAAGTCCTCCGAGGCGGTGTAGGACTGCAGCGGCAGGCCGTTGGCATCGTTGGCCTCGAAGCCGGTGTAGGTGACGGTCGGGTCCCAGGCGACGTTGTCGCCGGCGCCGTCGAAGACGGAGCCCACCCGGAAGTAGAGGCGGTCGCCGCGCTTGACCTGGATGGCGTCGACGCCGTGGGGGGTGTACGCGGTGTCGTCGCCCGCCTGGATGGTCTGGGACCACAGCTCGGTGCCCTCGTGCTGCACGGCGACACGTACGCCGTCGGGCTGGGAGAACTCCGGCTGCTGCCCGTCGGTCTTCTGGAGCGCGACGGTGCCGGTGACGCTGACGGTGCCGTCGTACGGCGCCGTCCACCGGCGCAGCGTGTCCACCAGCGGGGAGGAGTCGATGCGCCACTCGCGATCGGCTCCGTAGTCCGGCAGCAGCCGGCCCGCGTCGACCTGACCGGTGCCGATCGGCACCGGGGTCTGCGAGGCGGGGCCGTACTCGACGGTGCCGTCGGCGTCGACGCGGCCGAAGCGCACGGACGAACCGTCGACAAGGTCCACGACGCCGTCGTCGTTGACGTCGCTGAAGTAGCGCCGGGTGCTGGACACGGTGTCGACGTAGTCGAGCTGCGCCGCAGCACCCGCGTAGGCTTCGACGCCGACGGTGAGGGAGTCGGCGGACTCGCTGAGGATGCCCGGCAGGTTGCGCAGCGGGGTGGTGGTGGGGGAGAACCTCGGCTCGCCTCCCGGCCGGGAGAGGTTCTTGCGGAAGACGAAGCCGTCGCCGTGCTTGAACACCTTGTCCGGCAGGCCGTCGCCGTCCACGTCGACCAGGGAGATGAGCCCCTCGTCACCGGAGTTGCTGTAGCCGGCTTTGACGCCGACGGAGCCGTCCTTGGAGGGCTTGGCGCCGTAGCCGACGTACAGGTGGCCGCCCACGCTGGTGGAGGTGTTGCCGTTCAGGGCGCCCGCCTCACCGGCCCCCGGCTTCACGCTGTCGACCGCGCTGTTGCGGACGTTGTCGTCCGGCGAGGTCCAGTCGACCTTGGCGAACGCGTCGTAGGCGCCCTTGGCGTCGCGGATGTCGTCGAAGTAGTCGAACTGGTGGCGGGTGAACTCCTTGCCGTCCGCGCCGGACTGGGCGATGGACTTCAGCAGCGTCTTGTCGAACGCGCCGGTGGTGTAGGTGAGGTCGTAGGAGCGGACGGGCTTGTCCTGGAAACGGACCTCGATCCGCCGCAGCAGGTCGGCGGTCACCCGCTTGAACCCGCCGCGGGCGTCGATCGACACGTCGGGCCGCCGCGCCTCGCCCAGGTCCCGGTCGCGGACGAACGTCACCGTGTAGGGCCCGTCGGTGTCCCCGTGCCCGGTGTACGCGATCTTCTGGACGTACAGGTCGCGGCCGGCGACGGTGCCGCCCGCCACACCCGTGTCCTGGACCAGGGCGTAGCTGTAGTGCACGGTGTTGCCGTGCGGGTCGATGACCTCGCGCAGGGCCCAGGAGAAGATGTCGCCGCTGTCGTCGGCGAGGGTGGCGCCCTCGCCACCGTAGAGGTAGCGCACACCGGACTTGTCGGTGACCTCCCAGCCGTAGGTGGACGGCGAGGTCCCGGTGCGCACGATGCGCTGGAAGGCGCCCTCGACCCGGGCGTGGAAGACCTTGTCACCGGTGCTCCGCGGGCCGGGCGTCCCGCTGTGGGCCGTGGGCGTCAGCTGGTCGCTGCCCATGAGGTACGTCTCGGTCTCGCGGGCCGCGTCGTAGCGCGGCACGCCCCAGCGGGTCTCGACGGAGATCGACGGGATGGACAGGTCCCAGCCGGTGCCGAGCCAGCTCTCGGCGCCTGACGAGGTGTACTCCACCGACAGCGACGGCGCCAGGCCGGCCCGCCCGTCAGGGAGTTCGATCGGGTACGAGAGCCGGGCGTCGCCCTGGTCGTTGGCGGTCGGGGCCGCCATCTGGTTCACTCCGGTGACCGGGGAGGCGGCCTGGATGTCGTTCATCTGGTTGGGGTCCGAGGAGACCTGCTCGGGGGCCTCGGGGGCGGTGACCACGGCGTTCACCATGTCGGTGAAGTGGCCGGTGCGCGAGACGACGACCTGCTTGTCCTGGTCGACGCCGATCCGCTCCAGCGCCCGCCAGCAGGAGCCGGCCTCGTCGAAGTAGTAGGTACGGACGTCGTCCGGGGTGTGCCCGGCGCTCTTCAGTGCGGCGGCGTCGTACGGCAGGGAGACGGTGATGTCCGTCTCGAAGGTGTGCGGGGTGGGGGTGAAGCGGTAGCCTTCCGGCCCCTTGGTGACGTTGTCCATGCCGGCGCCGAGCCCCGGCAGGGAGGTCGCGTCGAGCGGCTCGATGCCGACCTCGGTGGGTTCGGACACCGCCTGGGGGGCGAGCGTCACCTCGGCGCCGTCACTCGCGACGCGCTTGGTCACCCCGGTGTCCGGGGAGACCCACGTCGTCGACGACGGCTGCGCGGCCGGTTCCTCGGCCTTGGCCGCGGTCCCGGGCACACAGCCACCGAGAGCCGACCCGACTGCGGCGACCGGCTCGGTGCGCGGCGAGCCGTTGAGCCCGGTGCCCGGGACCAGCGAGACCGACAGCGCGAGTGCCGTCAGCAGCACCGGCCCCCGGCTGCGGGCCCATGGAACCCCTCGAAGTCTGTCCACCCAGCGATGTGTCCGTAACCCACCCAGCATCGGACTCTCCCCCCACCCTTCACGCGGCAATTGGCCCGAGCCGCAACGGCTCGAAAACAGCCACATCCTTCCCGTAGCGTCGCGCACAGGACAGTCACAATTCGGCCAGTGCGTAAAGGAATTGTGAAGTTTCTCGACTCACTCGTTCGAGTGGTTTGATGAAGCCGCACGAGGGAAAAACCTACGGCCGCAGGCGTGGATGCCCTCGCCGGAGGCGATGTGGTGCGGCGCCGCTGCGCGCGACGGCTCGAATGGTGTCGGCTTCGCGGAAGACCGCCTCGTCGCGGTTCATTGACGTGTGGGCTGCGGTAGCGCAGAGCTTCCTCGACCCACGCCAGTGCGTTCCCGTACAGCAGCGGCACGATGCTGCCCGACCGCGTCGCGCATGCAGCCGAACAGTGTCCGGGACGCGTCATCGGCATCGGCGACGCCGCGCGCGGTCTTCTTGGGGTGGATCGCCTGGAATATCCGGGGCGGCAGCGCGGCCGGCTTCGCGACGTCCTCGTCCGGGATGCCGAAGACGACCGCCGCGGCGGTCTGTGTGAAGGGCGGCGAGTACCGCTCGTGCAGGTCCGCCGCGCCGTCGGCGGGGATGGCGGCCGCCGGCCCGTCGGCCAGGCGTTCCGCCGTAGCTCGCAAGCCGTCGCCGGCCGTCACGAGCAGCCCCCGGTCGAACGCCGCCCCTCCGACGCGCCGCAACCGGGTGTGGTCCGGCGGACTGAAGGGCGCGCTTCCGTGCCGGTTCCCCAGGGCCGCGGCCCGGGCCGGTGGGTGGTCGGTGACCGGTTCACACCCGGGACATGGCCCTGGAGGGCCCCGGACGCCGAGAAAGGCGTCCGCGCCCTGCACCCTTGCGTCCTTGTGAACCCCGGGCCGCGCCCTGCCGCGCGCCCGGCGTTTCCGTCAGAGAACCCGGGCGCGCGTACGATACGCGGCCCTCGACGACTACTTCGCCGCTGCCGCCCCGGACGAACCCCGGCAGCTGTCTCCGGGGGCTTGTTTCCGCGGTGACGGCGCCGCTGTCCTGGACGGGTGGCTGGGCCCTTCGCGCCGAGGGTCGACTCCGGCCCGGCCCCGGACGGAGTGCGGCGAAAGAGGAAATGAGTACCTCAAATGCAAAGGGGTCTTCCATGGATTCCTCCGTGACGTGACCGGGCGTCGCCGACTGTAGTCGACGTCGGTGTGCCCGGCCACTGCGACGGCCGTGCCATTGGTCCTATCGGATGGGGTGCGATGCAGCACGTGCACATTTTTTCCACGGGCCAGTAGTTGTCCCCTGTCGCTCCGGGGCGGTGAAATCATCTGCGGGTTGTCCCCAGTGGGTCGTGCGCGCGATTCCCGTCGCCGACACGTCGCACCAAACGGGCTCGGGGCCAGTGGGCTACCCCCGTTCCCGTACCGGTCAGCCGACCCCCGGCGGCGGCCGCGCGGGTCCAGGCGGAGGCCCCTCGCTCCCCGTCCCATCGGTTGTGTGGTGCGGTGCCGGAGGCTGCGGCGACTCACAAGTACACAACCTTTCGACGTGTTCACACCTTTTCTTTGCTCGCCTGTGTTCCACGAGGAGTGCGGCGGCTTTGATGGAAGGGTGCGCGGCGCGCCGAGGGACTTATACGCAGGGAAAGGGATGGTGGGCATGGCCCGATTCCCACCGCCCCCGGTGGGTGATCTACCGGAGGATGCCGTCCGGGCCGTCGGCGCGTTTCCCGTCCTGGTGTCCCGCGAGACGGGGTGCGAATACGAGTGGGTGCAGCACCTGCCGCAGGCCCGGCACGCCGGGGTCGGCGCGCGGGAAATGGCGTGGATCGCCCACCGCGGCGCAGCAATCCCCCCGGGCGCCGCCCGAGGCCGGGGCGCACGGACTGGCCATCGCCGTCGGCCCGGGCGTCACCGTCACCGCGTGCCAGGTCACGTGGCCGTAGCGGCGTCCGGCGCCTCTCGGCGACGGCATCACCGGCCCCGCACCTGCCGTGCACTCCGCGTCCATCGCTCGCACCCTTCGGGGGAAACACCGTGCCGAAACCTCGCAACGACAAACTGCGGGCCCTGTTGTCCGAAGCGGAACTGAGCGGCACCGCCCTGGCCCACAGGGTCAACCGGCTCGCGGCGGCGCAGGGCCATACCACCCGTTACGACCGGACGTCCGTCGCACACTGGGTCGCCGGGTCACAGCCCCGGCGTGACATCGCGGAATTGGTGGCGCAAGTGCTCACCGCACGCTGTCGTCGACTCGTCACCGCGGAGGACACCGGCCTGAGCGCCGAGCCGCCCGGCCCGGGCCGGATCCTGCAGGAGCGTGATCCAGTGACCCGGTTACTGGGCATCTGCCGGATGGAGGCCGACGCCGTGCGCCGCGTGGAGATCCACCAGGCGCCCTACCGCCTCGTCCCCGTACCGTCGCCTCGGCCGGCCGGCGCTCCTCGCGCCTCCTACCGGACCGGCTGGAACGGACTCCCCCCGCAGCGAGCCGAGCGTGCGTCAGGGGACGTCATCCAGACCGTCGCAGATCTCTCCGCACAGTACGGAGGTGCGCACGCCCGTACGATGCTGGCGGCGTACGTCGCCGACGACATCGGCCCCCTGCTGACCGGACTCGTCACCAGCCCTGGGGAACACCGGGCCGCCCTGCGGCGCGCGAGCCAGGCGGCCTGCTTGCTGGGACGCATGAGCGCGGATTGCCGTTACGAGGGCCTGGCCCAGCAGTACTACAGCTGCTCCGCCGATCTCGCCGAGACGGCCGGCGACCAGGAAACGCGGGTGATAGCCCTGCGCCACATGGCCGTACAGGCCATGGCCCTGGGACACAACGAGCAGGCCGAGCTGCGTATCCGCAACGCAATGCAGAACGCCGACGGGCTCGGCTCGGGCGCCGTCCGCAGCTTTCTTTCCAGTGGTCAGGCCGTCATCAACGCGAATGCGGGACGCAGCGAGGACGCGCTCTCCGATCTGCGGCTGGCGCAGGAACAGCACGAGCGGATGAAGGGCCCTCCAGGTCTTTTCACCAGCTACTCCCGAGCTGCCCTCCTCTACCAGCAGGGCCGCGTACTACTCACGCTCGGTTACCCCGCGGACGCGGCGAAGGCGTTGGAACGCTCCCTGGACAGCCGCCCCCGCGGGCAGGTCCGCGCTCGCGCCCTGACCCACGCCCAACTCGCCGATGCCCTCCTGGGACTCGGCCACGTCGACGCGGCCTGCCGCCACTGGCACGGCTTCCTGCGCCTCCACCCGCTCGTCCGCTCACCGCTGACCCTTCAGACCTTGACCGGCCTGCGGACCGCCTTCGGGCCGTACCGGAGCATTCCCAAGGTGGCGCGGCTGATGGAGTCCTCGAACAGCGAAGTCCAGTGCCCGGGAGGCGGCGACCACGGCGTCTGACAGCCGCAGGAAGACCACCGACCCGCCCACGAGCCGGCGGAGGCGGCCCGATGCCGCGGTGTGCTGCACGGCGTCGCCGTCCCGGCCGCCGGGCAGATCACGTGCCCACGCCCCCGAGCCGGCACGAACCGGCCCGTGCCACCACGGCGCTCCGTGTCCGGGCTCCCTCCACCTCCTGTCCACCCGTACCCAGTGAGAGGCAAACGTGTCCCACTACCTCTTCGACAACAACGCCGCCGAGACGGCTGGCCGCTTCTCCGTCCTGGAGGAGCACTACGACCCCGTGTCCACCCGTCAGCTGGCGCTCACCGGCGTCACCTCTGGCTGGAGATGCCTGGAAGTCGGCGGCGGCAGCGGCTCGCTCGGCGACTGGCTCGGCGCGCGGGTCGGCCCGGACGGTGAGGTCGTGATCACCGATCTGGAGCCGCGCTGGGCGGCGTCGCGTTCCCGCCCGGCTCATGTACACCTGCAGCGGCACGACATCGTCCGTGATCCGCTGCCCGGCAGCGGCTTCGACCTCGTACACGCGCGGCTGGTGCTGTTCCATCTCCCCCAGCGGCTGGCTGTGCTGCGGCGGCTGGTGTCGGCACTGCGGCCGGGCGGGTGGCTGGTGTTGGAGGAGTTCGACTGTGGTTGGACGCCCGTGCTGGCCGCGCCCGACCAGGAGACGGCGGCACTCTTCGAACGCGTACACGCGACCCTGATGGGGTTGCTGGAGCAGGCGGGCGCCGATCCCCTCTGGGGGCGCCATGTGTTCGGTGCAATGCGACGGGCGGGGCTGACAGACCTCGCCGCGACCACGCGTGCCGAGGCCTGGGTGGGCGGCGGCACGGGCATGGCACTGCACCGCCACAACACCGACCAGGTCGTCGGCGCGCTGACCGCAGCGGGTGTCACCGATAAGGAACTGGCCCTCTTCCGTGACGCGTTGACGGACCCCGCCTTCGTCGTCAACTCCTATCCACTGATCAGTGTGCGAGGCCGGCGTCCCGCCGAGACGACGGAGACGACCCGATGAGCCGACCCGGCCGCTACCTGGAAGCACGCTTGACAACGCACGAGGAGCCTTTGCTGCTGATGGCCCGTCTCGCCCGCAGCGGCCTGTTCCACCCTTACGTGGTGTACGAGAACGGCACCGAGTGGTCCCTGGCCGGCGGCGCCCTGACCTCCGTACAACTGGACGGCGCGGCGGCACGGAACCTCGGCCAGGTCGAGGAGGCCCTTGCGCAGGTCCCGGTCTGCGACTGGCGGGCGTACGGCTGGGCCGCATTCGAGCTCGGGGCCGCGCTTGCCGGCGTCGACATCGGTGACAAGGATCCCCTGCTGCATCTGATCGTGCCTTCGGACGAGATCCGCACGGACGGCGGGAGCGTGCTTGTGCGTTCCACGTCGGTGCGGCGGCTGGAGCAGTTGAAGCGGCTCGTCCGCGCGGCCGGCACCGCAACGCCGCCCGCGGGCCGGATCACGTTCCCGCTGGAGGACACCGGCAACTACCGGGCCGCAGTTGCCGCGGCCGTGTTGGAAGTCGGCGGCGGCACATTGGAGAAGGTGATTCTGTCCCGGCGGGTACCGATACCGGTGCCGGTGGATCTGATCGCCACCTTTGTCGCCGGGCGCCGGGCCAACACCCCGGCGCGCTCCTTTCTGCTCGATCTCGGCGGGATTCAGGCCGCCGGATTCAGCCCTGAGACCGTCGCGGAAGTCACCGCCGACGGACAGGTCACCAGCCGACCGCTGGCTGGAACCCGCGCCCGCACCGGAACGGCGACCGAAGACGCCCGGTTGCGTGCCGACCTGCTCAGCGACCCCAAGGAGGTTCACGAACATGCCATCTCCGTCAGACTGGCTCTTCAGGACCTCGCCGCCGTCTGCGACGACGCCGTGGTCAGCGACTACATGACTGTCCTGGAACGGGGCACCGTCCAGCATCTGGCCTCCACGGTCAGCGGACGGCTGCGGCCGGACCGCAGCCCCTGGCAAGCGTTCACCGCGCTCTTCCCCGCGGTCACCGCCACCGGCATCCCCAAAGCCCCCGCCTACCCCCTCATCCGAAGCCTCGAAGGCGAACCCCGCGGCCTGTACGCGGGCGCCGTGCTGACGTGCGACGCGCACGGCGCCCTCGACGCGGCGCTCGTCCTGCGCAGCGTCTTCCAGCAGGACGGCCGATGCTGGCTCCAAGCCGGCGCCGGCCTCGTACGGAACTCCCATCCCGAGCGCGAACACGAGGAAACCTGCGAAAAGTTGCGCAGCGTCGCCCACCACCTCGTCCCCGCGGCCCCTGGGCGCCCATGACCCCACAAGGTGTCACCCATTTCCACGTCCGCACCCGGAGCTGAGCGACGGGTGGACGGCGGATCGCTTGCGTGGTGGAGCGGGGGCGATCGCGTGCGGGCCGGCCCGAGGGCCGGCCCGCACTGGGAGATCGTGGTTCGCTCAGTGGCGCGTCAGGATGTCGCGGTGAGCGTGAAGTCGCCGGTGGTCGTCGTCCCCTTCTTGATCTTGACTGTGGTGGTGGTCGGCTTGTAGCCGTCCCTGGCCACGATCACGGTGAGCGGGTTGTTGCGGGTGTCGAGCCACAAGCCGTACGTGCCGTCCTTGCGCGTTTTGAGCGTGTAGCTCGACGCCCAGCTGTCGATTTCGACCGTGGCACCCGCAAGGGGCGCGGTTCCGCCCTTGCCGTCGGTGCCCAGGACGGTACCGGTGTACTTGCCCCAGGTCTTCGGGGGGTTGACCGTCATGGTCACCGGGATCGCCGGGATCTGGTAAGGGGTGTCGGTGGTCACGTTCAGCTTCGCCGTGTAGGCGCCGGGCTGCGTGATCCCTGCGGCCGAGGCGTCCAGGGCGACCGTTACGGTGGTGCTTTCGCCCGGAGCGAGAACTGCGTGCCGGCTCCCGAGGGACAGCCAGGTCACGTCCGCGGACGCCTGGTCGTAGCCGGGAAGCAGTCGGACGGTCGCCACCGGCACAGGACCGGCGCCCGTGTTGCCGCCGACGGTGTAGAAGCCCGGCGCTCCCCCGCCGCGGTAGAGCGGGGTGTCGGCGTTGGGCAGCGCGGTCCACACTCCGGTGGACGGGTCGAAGGCGAAGCCCTGGTTGGTGATGGCAGTGCTGCCGTCGACGACACCGCCGCTGGTGAGCAGCATGCCGTTGGCCGTGGTGTAGGCCGAACCCCAGACGTCGATCGGCAGGTCGGCGATCGGCGACCACCTGTTGGAGTCGGGGTTGTAGGCGTAGCCGTGCGTCGTAGTGCCGGAGCTGGTCTCGCCACCGGCGCAGTAGAGCGTTCCGCCGATCCCGCCGCAGGCGCTCCATGCGACGGCCTCGGGGTACGAGGCGATCGCCGACCACGAGTTGTCGGACGGGTCGTAGACGTAGGCGTCCTCGGTGCCGCAGGCGGACATGGTGCATCCGCCGACCACGTAGAGCTTGCCGTCCAGGACCGCGCTGCCCGAGCCGGCGTACGCGACCGGCGCGGAGGCGCCGGTGGTCCACCTGTCCGAGACGGGATCGTAGATCTCCAGCTTGGTGTCCGGCTGGCCGGAGGAGCCCCAGCCGCCGACGGCGTACAACTTGCCGTCGATGAAGCCGGCGGCCGGTGCCTCGCGGCCATCGGCCGACGGGGCGCGCGCGGACCACGATCCCGTCACCGTGTCGTAGGCGTACAGGGTGGTGCTCTCCGTGCTGCCGGTCCAGCCGAAGGCCGAGTAGATCACGCCTCCGCCGGCTGCCACCGCGTTGTCCATCAGGGGCACCGGCAGGTCCGCGACCGTCTGCCAGGCGTCGCCGGCGGCCCCCGGCGCGACCGTCGCGCGGGTGGCGAGGTGGTCGGGGCGCAGCGCCGAGTAGTGCCCCTTCACCAGCTGGAGCGGCGCACCCTTGGCCGTCTGCATCGTGAAGCCGCCGCTCGCCTCGCCGAGGTCGAGCGTCGCAGGCGCCTTCCCGGTGTTCTCGACCTTCACCTTCGTGGTGCCGGCGGCGCCCCAGGCCAGGGTCTGGTCGACGCCGCCCGGCGTGAAGCTCAGCCGGCCCGCGTCGAGGGCGTAACCGACCTCCGTGGCGCTGTCGGCCGCTACCTGCACGGTCTTGCTACGGGTGGTGTACCTGCCCTTCTCAGCCGTGAAAGCGTGCTTGCCGACGGTGTCGGAGAACATCCAGTAGAAGCCGTCGCCGAGCCCCGGGTCGTCCGGCGTGGCCGCGGTCACCGCGGACTGCCCGGTGGCGTCGGTGTTCGTGACCGTCGCTCCGACGACGCCGTTGCCGGTGTTGCCGTCGGTGACGGTGCCGGCCACCAGGCCACCGGTCGCCGGGACCGGCAGCCGGTCGCCGACGTGGACGTCGTCGACCTGCCACCACCAGCCCCAGGTGCCGGTGAAGTGGAAGCGCAGCTGCACGGCCGGGTCGCCGGCGTAGTCCGTGAGCGGAATCTGCACGTGAGCCGGTCCGGTCAGGGGGGCGGTGGGCGCCCACACCTTCTTCCAGGTGGCACCGCCGTCGGTGGTGATGTCCACGCTCGCGGTCTGGTCGGCGTGGGCCTTGTAGTCGGTGTCGAAGGCGATCTCCGGTGCGAGGTCGCCGCTGAAGTCGTACACCGGGGTGACCAGCGAGCTGTCCTGGTGCTTGTTGTAGCCGTAGAAGTCGCTGTCGACGATGGCGAACGCCCCGGTGCCGCCCGTGTGGTTGCCCCGGCGGTGGGGGTCGGAGAAGTCCCAGCTGCCCGCGGTGCCGTCGGCGTTGACCACGCTCCAGCCGTCCGGCGCCGAGGTGGTGGAGTCGAACGGCTCGGTGGGACCGGTGTGCCGGAAGTCGTAGCCCTTCGCGGTGCCCGAGTCGATGTCCACCGGAACTGCGGCGTTCACCGTCTGGGCCGTGCCGGCGACCGTGACGTGCTCGGTCACCTCACGGTAGCCGGGGTACTGAGCGTCGATCTTCAGCGTGTAGCTCTTCCCCTGGGGAAGGTCGACCGCGTAACTGCCGGTGAAGGGGTCGGTGAAGACCGGCTGGGCGGGCGTGCCGTCGACCGTGATCCTGGCGTACAGCGGCCAGCCGTGGCCCGACCCGTCGGTCACCTTGCCCGCGACGGTCTGCCGGGCCACCGCGTCGAGCGCGAAGTTCTCGGTGACCGACCCGTCCTCGCCGACCACGACTCCGGTCGCCGTCCTGTCGGCGTAGCCGAAGGCGGAGACGGTCAGGTCGTACGTGCCCGGAGCCAGCGTCAGGGAGTAATGGCCGTCGGCCCGGGTGGTGGCCCGGTAGTCGCCCGCCGCGATGCCGGCCCCGGCGACCGCGGCGCCGGCCGCATCGGTGACCGTGCCCGTGATCTGGCCGTGCGGTCCGGTGCGGAAAGCGGCCAGACCGTTGGGGGTACCCAGCCCCGTGGGCCCGTCGTAGCCCGGCCCGGCCGTGCACAGGTAGCTCGGCGTGCAGGTGCCGTTCGAACCGCTGGTCACGTCGTTGAGGGACGACGGGTTCAGGTACGGGTACGAGTTGGGGTACGTGCCCGCGGCGGGGGCGCCGGCGTCCGCGTAGACGCCCGCGATGATCGGGGAGGAGGCGCTGGTGCCGCCGTAGACCTCCCAGCCGTTGCCGCCGAAGCTCTGGAAGACGGCGACACCCGTCGCCGGGTCGGCGACCGCGGAGACATCCGCGACCGTGCGCTGGTCGCAGCCGGTGTCGCCCTGGAAGGCGGGCTTGGGCTCGTAGGCCGAGCACCCGGATCCCGGGCCCCCGGAGCTGCTGTGCCACACCGACTCCGACCAGCCCCGCCCGGTCGAGGCGTCCTTCTTCAGCGAGGTGCCGCCGACGGCGGTGACGTACTGTGACGCGGCCGGGTAGCTGACGCCGTAGGCGCTGTCGCCCGAGGAGGCGATCATCGCGACGCCCGGGTGGTTGTAGTGGGCGTCCATCTCGGTGGTCTCGGCGGGGTCCTCGCCGCTGCCGGGGGTGCTGCTGTAGCCGCTGCCGTAGGAGTTGGAGACGTACTGGGCGCCCAGCGCGACGGCCTCGTCGACCGCGGCGGCCATGTCCTCGAAGTCGGGGCTGTCCGCCTCGACCAGCAGGATGTGGGCCGCGGGCGCGGCCGCGGAGACCATGTCGAGGTCGAGGGAGATCTCGCCGGACCAGCCCTCGTCGGTGGCGGGCCATTCGCTGCCGCCCCGCTGGTCGACCATGCGAAAGCATCCGTTGGCGGTGGAGCAGGCCGGCAGGCCGAATTGGGCCCGGTAGCGGGCCAGGTCGAACTCGGCGGTCGGGTCGTCGTAGGCGTCCACGATCGCGATGGTCCTGCCCGCCCCACCGTCGCTCGGCAGACCGTACGCGCCTTGCAGGTCCTGCGCGCCCCAACCGGACGGTGCGGTTGCGTCGGGCTCGAGCGACCTGGTCGCGACGGGGTCGGCGCGACGCAACGCGAAGCACCCGAATTGGCCGGGCTGGGGCTGGTCGCAGACCTGCTCGACGGCGGGCTTGACATTCTCCGTGGTCGTATCCGACGGCGTGGCAGCCGCGGCGCGGGGAAGGGCCGCACCGCCCAGGACCGCGATCACGGCGCAGGCGACAAGGGCCCGGGGAGCCGAGGTTCTTCTTCTGGCTGGTCGTCGCAACAGACGCGGGGTTTGCAAGGTGACTCCTGGAGAGCGTGATGACGGCCGACCGCGCGCCTGCCGCCCGGATCGACGGCGAACACGTCGTTCGCCGCCCCCCAGTTCTCACCGATGGGGCCTCGCTCAACAAGAAGATCCCGGAGCGCATTTACGACCTGACGTAAATGCGACGGGCCGTGGACCGGCCCCTGGCGAGCGTCGGGCACTCCTGCCGGCCGCATACGATGAGCCTGCGAGCAGGCAGAGAGAGGGAGTGGATCCGGTGGCTGAGGGTGTCCGGCAACCGGATCCGGTGGAGTCCTCGCTGCTGTCCCGGCTCGGCCTGGATGCCGATCAGGCCGCGCTCTACCTCCTCCTCGTTGACCGCCCCGACAGCGATCCGGCCGCGCTGCCGCCACTGGCAGGCGAGGGCCGGGACGTCGCCGGCACACTGGCGGCGCTGGTCGACCGAGGACTGGCCAGCGCGCAGCACCACTCGGAGGGGACGCGGTATCGCGCCACTCCGCCAACCCTGGCGCTCGGGCCACTGCTGGAGTCGCAGCGCTCCGCTCTCCACGGCGTCGAGCTTCTTGTGGCCGACCTCGCCGACCGCCATCGCCTGGCACGCTCCGACGCTCCGGTCGAGGTGCTGTCCGGAGCCGTCGCGATACGGCGCTGGCTCGTGACGATGCAGCGCGAAGCCCGAAGCAGCGTGCGAACGATGATGCCGGCCATGCCGGTGGCCGTGATCAACTACCAGGACAACCTGGATGAGGCCGAGCGTGACATGATGCGCCGGGGCGTCAGGCTGCGGACCGTGGTGCAACGCGCCTGGCTCGAGGACGCGGCGTTCGCACGCTCCCTGGCGGAGGTGGTCGCCGAAGGGCAGGACATCTCCGTCGCCGACACGGTTCCCACCAAACTCCTCATCGTCGACGACGACATCGGGCTGATCCCCGTCGACCCGGATCTCGACGACGCGGGCGAGCCCGTCGCCCTGGTGGTCCACCGCAGCGGCCTGCTCACCGCCCTGATCTCCCTGTTCGAGCAGTGCTTCGCCAATGGCTGGCGGCTCCACCCGGCCGGTCTGGGCCAGGTCGCGGCCGATGACGCTCTCGAGTTGGGCGATCTCAACGCGATCGATCGGAAGATCATCGCCCTCCTGCACGTCGGTCTTACCGACTCCGCCATCGCCCGCCAGCTTCGCCTCAGCCACCGAACCGTCCAGAGACGACTGCACCGGATCATGGAGCAGGTCGGCGTCTCGAGCCGCTTCCAGCTGGGTTGGTACGTCGCCGGCTCGGGGTGGTTGGACCCGGAAGGCGCCAGACCCCCCGCTTGCACCGGTCAGGCCCCGTGCGGGCGCTGCGGGAGCCGGCCGGACAGCGGTGACGATGCGCCCGCACCTCCTGGCTGACAGGCCCCACAGCAACAACCAGCGCCGGCTCCGGCGCAGCCTCCTCGACCACTGCCCCGACCGGCGGTCGACGGGATCGGGCTCGCCGACGGCAGGAAGGCGGGACGCGGCTGCCTCCGTCCGGTGCGCGCACTGGACGGAGGCAGCACGCTCGAGGAGCGGCAGCGGGGTATGTGGCCTGCTCCTCGAGTCCGGTGGGGGCGGTCAGCCCATCTCCTCCAGGGACTTTCCCTTCGTCTCCTCGACGAACTTCAGGACGAACGGGATGGAGAGCGCCGCGAAGACCGTGTAGATCACGTAGGTCGCCGAGAGGTTCCAGTCGGACAGCGACGGAAAGCTCGCGGTGATGGCCCAGTTGGCGATCCACTGCGCGGAGGCGCCCACGCCGAGAGCGGCCGCACGGATCCGGTTCGGGAACATCTCGCCCAGCATGACCCACACGACCACGCCCCAGGACAGGGCGAAGAACAGGACGAAGAGGTGCGCGGCGACCAGGGCGACCCAGCCCTGCCCGGCCGGCAGCTTGCCGTCGACGAGGTCGTGGGAGAAGGCCCAGGCCTCCAGGGCGAGACCGATCACCATGCCGACGGAGCCGATGAGGGCGAGCGGTTTGCGGCCGATGCGGTCCACGAAGATCATCGCGATCACGGTGCCGATGATGTTGATCACCGACGTGGTGAAGGAGTAGAAGAACGAGTCCGTCGGGTCGACGCCGACCGACTGCCACAGGGTCGAGGAGTAGTAGAACGCGACGTTGATGCCGACGAACTGCTGGAAGACCGACAGGCCGACACCGATCCACACGATCGGTTTGAGGAGGAAGGTGCCGCCGTGCAGGTCCCGGAACGTGGACCGGTGCTCGCCCTTCATCGCGTTCTCGATCTCGGTGACGCGGGCGTCGACGTCGGCCCTGCCGCCCTCGATCTCGTCGAGGATCACGCGGGCCCGGTCGTGACGGCCGACGGAGATCAGGAACCGCGGGGACTCGGGGATCGCGAGGGACAACAGGCCGTAGGCGACGGCCGGGATCACCATGACGCCGAGCATGACCTGCCACGCTTCCACACCCATCAACTTGCCGCGCTGATCGCCGCCGGCGGCGTGCAGAAGACCCCAGTTGACGAGTTGTGACACGGCTATACCGATGACGATCGCCGCCTGCTGGAAGGCTCCGAGCCGGCCGCGGTACGCGGGCGGGGAGACCTCGGCGATGTAGGCGGGACCGATCACCGAGGCCATGCCGATGGCAAACCCGCCGATGACCCGCCACATCGCGAGGTCCCACAGCGCGAAGGGCAGGGCCGAACCGACCGCGCTGACGGTGAACAGGGCCGCTGCGATCTGCATGCAGCGGATACGGCCGATCCGGTCGGCGATCCGGCCGGCGGTGGCGGCACCGATGGCACAGCCGATCAGCGCGATGGCGATGACCTGGGCCAGAACGGCCGAACCGACGTCGTAGCGGTCCCGGACGGCCTCGACGGCGCCGTTGATGACGGAGCTGTCGTAGCCGAAGAGGAAGCCACCCATCGCAGCGGCCGCCGCGATGAAGATGACATGCCCGAGATGCCCGGGATTCGCCGCTGCAGCTCCTGAATCGTGTGCCTGCGCTGTGCTGGTCACATGTACTCCTCGAACTACCAGCAGAACTGGCGGGATGACTCGCCCTTCGCGGTGCCACGGGTGGGTGCCCGAAGGGAAAGGAAACGTGGGTGGTGAGGGATCAGTGCGGATGAACGCTCCGCGAGCGTGGTCAGCCGCGTCTTCCGGTTGCCACAGCGGCGGAGACTCCGCCGTCCGGCGGCTGCGGCAGGTCGTCCAGGAAGTCCGCGGAGGGAATGAAGAACAGGGAGCCGGTGACGGGAGCGGAGAAGTCGAGAATACGGTCGTGACCGGCGTCCTCCGTGCCCAGGAACATACGCTCCAGCATCGTCTCCGTGACCTCGGGGCTGCGCGCGTAGCCGATGAAGTACGTACCGAACTCCCCGCTGCCCACGGATCCGAACGGCATGTTGTCCCGGAGGATCTCGCGCTCTCTTCCGTCCGGATCGGTGATCGAGGTGAGAGCCACGTGTGAGTTCGCCGGTTTGACGTCGTCCGCCAGTTCCACGTCGGACAGCTTCCGCCGGCCGATCACCTTCTCCTGGGCTTCGACGGGCAGGGCTTCCCATGCGTCGAGATCGTGCAGGTACTTCTGCACCACGACATAACTCCCGCCCGCAAAAGCGGGGTCCTCCCCGCCGACGAGCACCGCCGCATGCGCCGTGGGGCCCGTCGGATTCTCCGTGCCGTCGACGAAGCCGAGCAGGTCGCGTTCGTCGAAGTACTTGAAGCCTTGCACTTCGTCCTGGACCGTGACCGCTCTGCGCAGCCGATTCATGATCTCTGCGGCGAGCGCGAAGCACAGGTCCAGCCGGGAGGCGCGCAGGTGGAACAGCAGGTCGCCAGGCGTGGCGACGGCGCGGTGGACCGGACCGTTCACCTCCCGGAAGGGATGCAGCCGGGCCGGACGCGGTCCCGCGAACAGCCGGTCCCATGCGTCGGAACCGATGCCGGTGACACAGCTCAACCCGCCGTCGGGCCGGCCGCGGAACCCCACGGCCCGTTCCAGTGAGCCGATGTCCGCCAGCAGGTCGCGCACCGCGCCCTCCCCACCGGTGTCGACCGTGACGACCAGGAAGATCGCGGCACTCGTCAGGGGAGCCAGCACCATCTGAGGGACCGTTGCCCGCGCGCCGGTGCTCATCTCCGCCGTCTCCACGGCCGGACCGGATTCTTCTGGGGCTTGCAGGTCCTCGGCCTCCTGGACCTCGATCCTGTAGACGTGGATCCCGGACCTGCGGCCGCGCGCGGTTGTGGTCCAGCCCCCGGAGACACGCCACACCGCGTCGGCGCCCCGGAGCGGCTTCCCCTCAGGCGATGCGGCCGCCCGCAGTTCGGCGTCCAGTTCCCTGTGCCGCCCGTCGGGAACGTGCAGCTCCAAAGCGAATCGGCGCAGCGGGCGGAGGCCGTGGGCGGAGGCGACGTCGGGCAGTTCCACGGCTTCGAGTTCGCGTACCGCTCCGAGCAGGGTGAGTTTGAGTGTTGCCATCAGCGGCTCTCTTCCATGCCGTGGGCCGTGTTCCTCACGACCGGCCCGCAGGCGTCTCCGCGGGGATCCCCACGAGCAGTCCGGTGGACTGGCCCACCTCGATGAGGTAGCCGTCAGGGTCCCGGAGGTAGCAACGCAGCTCGGCTCCACGGTCGATGGGCTCGGTGAGGAACTCGGCCCCTTTCGCGACGGCATGCGAGTGGAAAGCGGCGATGTCGGCCACACGCACATTGAGAAAGCCGGAAACACGATCACCGGGCAGGGGCGCCTCCAGAACGACCCCCGGTTTGTCGGGGGTCGGCCCGCCTCCCGGGTTCATGATGATCCAGCTGTTGGCGACCTTGACCATGGCCGGATTCTCTTCCCGCACGACCTCGCCGCCGAATACGTCGGCGTAAAAACGGCGGGCCACGGCGACATCGCGCACCGTCAGGAAATATGTGAGGAGGAGTCCGTGGTGAGGTGCGGGAAGCTCCGCGTCAGGTTTCATCGTCCGATATCCCTTCCATGGCCCGAGCTGCCCGGGATCAGGTCAGCATTCGCTGACCCACGGCGCTCGCAAAGGTGCGGCGATCAGACCCGCACAATGCTGATTGACCGAACAGGTACCCGATCTGTGACACCGGCGGTGACAGGCTTTCCGCCCACGAATGTCCGGCAACGCCACGAGGGTGGCCCGACTCGTCGCCTGCTCTCACGCCGCGTGCTGTGCGGGCAGGTGAGCGGGGGCAGATGACCGGTGGGACCGCAGGCGGTGCATACGGCCCTCGGAGACGAGAAGTCGCACGAGGCCGTCCAGGTCCCCGGTGCTGGCCGCGGTCCTGAAAGCGGTGGCGAGGCGACGGTGCGCCTCAGCGGTGACCGGCCGTTCGCGGTCGCAGTCGAGGCGTGCCTGCGCGCGGTGTACCACCACCCGCGCGTGCGGGGCGCTGATCCGGAGCAACTCCGCGAGATCCGCATAGGTGTAGTCGAAGCCTTTGCGCAGCACGTAGGCGGCCAGGCGATCCGGCGTCAGCCGCGCCATGAGCAGGGCCAGGGCCGAGTCGACCGCTGCGGCCCGCTCCACGTCCAGCACGGGATCCTGGGTGGACGGGTCTCCGAGGTCGGCCGCCTGCGGGTCGGCCGGCGTTTCGTGGCGGTGCCGCCCCGACTGGACGACGTTGATCGCCAGACGGGTCGTGGCCGTGGTCAGGAACGCGGCCGGATTCTTGATCGTCGCGCGGTCGGTGAGCTGCCAGCGCAGCCACACCTCCTGCATCACGTCCTCGGCTCCGGGGGCGTCGCCCAGAATCCGGTAGGCGATGCGGAACAGTCGTGTCCGCTGGGCCAGGAAGATGTCGAGAGCGAGGTGCAGGTCGTCCTCGTCCGGCCGGGCGAACGGGGGTGCGGCAGGCGTCGTCGTGAGGCTGGGCGCGGACATCGGGACTCCTCTTCGTGGACGGGCGCCCCATGAGGGGCGACGGTTCCACCCTCCGTCCGCGCCACCGCTCGCCGCGCCCTTGATGTCCGTGGTCGAGTCCGTGGGGACCCCCGGGGGTCCGTGGTCCCGCGACGGCCCTCAGCCGGCTCGCGCCCTGTCCTCGTCCCTGGTGTCCATGACCGAGGTGCTCGCCAGCGCCGCCTGCAGCGCGCGACGCGAGGTGATCCCGAGTTTCGTGTAGACCTTCCGCAGGTGCCACTCCACGGTGTGCGGGCTGATGAACAGCTCCGCGCCGATCCTCGCGTTCGTCATGCCGTCAGCCGCGAGTGCGGCGACCTGCGACTCCTGGGGGGTGAGGGCGCCGGCCGGCTTGATCTCCCGCGCCCTGACGTGCTCGCCGGTGGCGAGCAGTTCGCGGCGGGCCCGCTCGGCGAACGCGTGCGCCCGCATCCCGTCGAACATCTCGTGCGCGGTGCGCAGGTGGTTGCGGGCCAGCGCGCGGCGCTGGCCGCGGCGCAGCCACTCGCCGTACAGCAGGTGGGTGCGTGCCACTTCCACGGTCACACCGCCGCGGCCGAACTCCTCGATCGCGGTCCGGTAGAGGAGGTCGGCCTCGTCGCCCTCGGCCAGGAGGGCCTGGCTGCGGGCGCCGGCGCCACGGGCCCAACCGGAGTCGGTGGCCCGGGTGAGTTCGAGGAGCCTGGCCAGCGAGGTGCGGGCCTGGGCGAGTTCACCGCACCGGACGGCGGCCTCGACGTGTTCGACCAGCGACAGGCCGGTGAAGTTGAACCCGTCGTGCTCGATGCCCGTGCGAGCGGCCTCCAGCGCCTCCTCATAGCGTGCCAGGCCGTTGAACAGCACACCCTGGATGTAGCCCATGGCGCCCAGCAGGGACACCTCGCCCCGCTGATCGGCCCGTTGTCTGGCCTCCTCGATGATTCCGGCGGCGACGTCCGCCTCGCCGCGCCACGCGGCGAGGACCAGCGTCGCGTACTTGTGGGGGGCATGGCCGGTCGCGTCGGCGAGTGCGTCGGCTTCGTCGATCATCCTGGCCGCCTCGGCGAAGTCGCCGTAGTGGATGTGCACTCCGCCCGCGTAGACGAGGGCCGGCGGCAGCGCGCCGAGCGCTCCGACGTCACGGGCCAGGCGCACCGCGCGGCTCGCCAGCGTGTCCCACGCGTGCAGGTCCCAGGCGTAATGGATGAACGCCTCCAGGGCGACCGGCACCAGCAGGAGCCAGCGCATGGTGGACTCCCGGGTGCCGAGCTCCTCGTGTGCGAGCAGGTCCAGCGCGCCGCGCAGGTCCGGGACACCGGTCTCGTAGCCGTCCGCGAGGAGCGCGGCCACACCGTCCAGGAGCAGGTCGGCGGCCCTGGAGTCCGAGGGGGGCGCTCCCGAGGCGCGGGCCGCAATCGCGGCGGCGCGGGCACCCGTGGGACCGTGGACCCGGCCCGCGAAGATGGTCGCGCTGATCGCCTCCAGATAGGTCTCCCGGGCCAGTGGCGATCCGGCAGCGGTGAACTGCGCGGCGGCGTCCAGGAGCAGAGGTGCCGCCTCGTCGCTGCGGCTGCGGGCGAAGAGGATCCTGGCCCGCAGCCGGGCCAGACGGGCGCGGTCCAGCGCGCTCAGGGGACACAGTTCGGCCACCGTCGCGAGCTCCGTGGCCCGGTCCGGCGCGGCGGCCGAGAAGTGCGCCTCGGCAGCCGCGAGCGCTCGGCGCCCGCGCGGCCACCGGTCCGGCGTCACCTCGGCCGCGCGTTCCAGCAGGACCGCCTCAGCCGCGATGCCGCCGCGCTGCCGCGCACGGTCGGCGGCCTGCTCCAGCCCCGCGGCCACCTCCTCGTCCGGCCCGTCGGCGGCCTGGGCGGCGTGCCACGCGCGCCGGTCGGGGTCCAGCACCGGGTCCGTGGCCTCTGCCAGCGCCCGGTGCGCAGCTCGGCGCTCCTCGGGCTCGGCTCCGTGGTAGACCGCCGAGCGGACCAGCGGGTGCCGGAACCGAACGGATTCACCGAACTCGATCAGACCGGCCGCCTTGGCCGGTGCGGCATAGGGAGTGATCTCCAGGAGGGAGGCCGCGCGGACCAGAAGGCGTGCGTCACCGACCGGTTCCGCCGCGGCGATCAGCAGCAGCGTGCGGGTCGCCGCCGGCAGCGACCCGAGCCGGCTGGCGAAGTCCCGTTCGACACGGCTCGCCACCGGCCCCTGGACGCCCCGGTGACTCGACGAGTCCAGGCCGTAGGCCAGTTCGGCGGCGCTGCGACCGCGGGAGAATTCGAGCAGCGCCAGGGGGTTGCCGTGCATCTCGGCCACGAACCGGTCGCGGACCCGCTTCTCCAGCTTCCCTCCGACGGCGGCCTCGAGGAGCTCTCCGGCCGAGACGGCGTCGAGACCGCCGATGTGCAACGCCGGCAGACCGGTGAGTGCGGCCTGCCCCTCGGGGTCGCGCACCGCGAACGTGATCGCGACCGCCTCTGCGAGCAGTCGTCGGGCCACGAACTCCAGGGTCTGCAAGGACACCTGGTCCAGCCACTGCGCGTCGTCGACCAGAACGAGCACCGGCCGGGTCTCCGAGGCCCTGGTGAGCAGGGTGAGCACGGCCAGGCCGACCAGGAAGCGGTCGGGCGGGTCTCCGGCCGCCATCCCGAACGCCACGCGGAGGGCGTCGCGCTGCGGCTCCGGCAGCTCGTCGAGCTCGTCCAGGAACGGCGCACACAGCTGGTGCAGGCTCGCGTAGGGCAGCTCCATGTCGGCCTCGATGCCGTGCGCCCAGGTCACCTTCACGCCGGAGGCCCGCGCGGCCACGTGCTCCAGAAGAACCGACTTCCCGATGCCGGCCTCGCCACGGACCACCAGCACGCGGGACCCGCCGTCGCGCAGGCCGGCCAGCAGGTCGTCGAGCGCCGCGCACTCACGCAGCCGGCCGACCATGTCCGGAAGCGGGCTGGCGATCATGAGACGTGGCTCCTTCGGGAATCCGGGGACGGAACGCCCCCCTCAACGGTTGCCGGAACGATCCTTGCCACGATACCCGGGTCGGTGTCCACACATTGTGTCCAGATGTTGTGACGCACTCCACGCCGGGAAGCGCTCCGGGGTTGTCACAAACGAGCCCCCTGTCCGGTCGAGTACTGCCTACGTCAAGCGTCCGCCGTCACAGGAGGTCCCGTTGTCTTCGCTCGGACACCAACTCGCCACGTCCGTACTCGTGGTGGGGGCTGGTAGGGAAGGCCTCCGGGCGGCCATCGAAGTCGCCGAGGCCGGTGTCGCGGTCCTCGCGGTGGTCAAGCGCACGGCGGGGAACCTGCGCACGATCACGGCGCGAGGAGGGTTCGGGCGTGCGCCCGCCACCAGCAGCCGGGGGGACACGTGGGAACGGCATGCGGCCGACACGCTGCGCGAGGGAAGCCTGCTGGCCGACCCGCGCACCGCGCAGGTCGTGGCCCAGTACGCGGGGCACGGCTTCCACGACGTGGGGCGCCACAGCACGGGCCTCGACCACCAGGGTCACGGCGGGTCCGTCCGGCACCGGTCGGCCGACCTCACGTACCGACTCGGCGCGTTCGACGGCGAATACACCGGCGTGGAGGTGCACCGAGCCCTCCGCGAACGTGCGCGGCAACTCGCGATTCCCGTCCTGTCCAGCGTGTACGTCACCCAGCTGCTGGTCGACGACCGGACCGTGTTCGGCGCCTACGGATTCGACCTCGTCGACGGGTCCCACTACGTGGTGCACGCCGACTCGGTGATCCTCGCGACCGGCGGGCACACGCGCATCTGGCAGCGCACGTCCTCGGGGCGCCACGAGAACACCGGTGACGCCTTCCGCCTCGCCGTCGAGGCCGGTGCCCGGCTGCGGAACCCCGAGCTGGTGCAGTTCCACCCTTTGGGGCTGATCGGGCCGGAGAACGCGGCCGGCGTGCTCGTCAGCGAGGCGGTCCGCAGCGAGGGCGGGGTCCTGCTCAACAACCGTGGTGAGCGCTTCATGGCACGCTACGACGCCGATCGGATGGAGCTCGGTAGCCGGGACAGCGTCGCGCTGGCGTCCTCCACGGAGATCAAGGAGGGCCGCGGCACCCAGAACGGCGGCGTGTGGCTCGACGTGTCCCACCTGCCGCGTGAGACGGTGCTGACCCGACTGCCGCGGGTGCACCAGACCCTGTGGGAACTGCAGATGCTCGACATCGCCCAGGACCCGATCGAGGTCGCGCCGACCGCGCAGTACTCGCTGGGCGGGGTCTGGGTCCGGCCCGAGGACCACAGCACCGATGTCAACGGGCTCTACGTGATCGGGGAGGCGGCCAGTGGACTGCACGGCGCGGGCCGGTTGGAGGAGAACTCCCTGATCGAACTGCTCGTCTACGGCCGCATCGCCGGCCGGGCCGCGGCGGAGTACTCGGCCGGGCTCACCTCCCTGCACCGGTCGCAGGCAGCGGTTCGCGCCGCGGAGGCGGACGTGAACCGGCTGCTGGCCGGCGACGGCGATCAGGACGTCCGCGCCCTGCTCCGGTCGGTGCGCCGTCTGATGACCGAGCACGCCGGTGCCGTGCGGGACGAGGCCGGGCTCACGGCCGGACTCGATCGGCTCGACGAGATCGAGGGCCGAATGTGGTACGCGGGAGTGCACATCGACATCGGCGGTTTCCAGGAACTCGCGTACGCCTGCGACCTCAGGTCCACCGTTCTCGCCGCTCGCGCGACACTCGAGTGTGCGCTGGAGCGCCGGGAGACACGGGGCTGTCACCACCGGTCCGACCACCCCGACGCCGACCCGGACCTGCAGGTCAATCTGGTGTGGTCCCCGGTGACCGGGGTGCGCCGCGAGCCTGTGCCGCCCATCCCCACCGACATCGCCGAGTTGATGCAGGACGTCGCAGCCGACGCCGGGTGGCCGGAATGAGCACCTGCCGGCCCAGCCCCGGCTGCCGCGCCGGGCAGTTCAAAGAGCCGCTCCGAGAGCACCGAGTCGCTGATGCCTTCCACCGCGCGCCGCAGGGCCTGATCCCGGCGGTGCCCGCCTACGACGTCGGCGCCCCTTCGCCCGGGACGGGCGTTTCCTCCGCGACCGGCAGGAGGGACAGCAGCCTCAGGCTGGTGTGGCTCTCGGTGCCCGGTGTCGCGGTGTAGACCACGAGCCGCTGGGAGTGGTCGGGGTCGACCAGGGTCTGGCAGTGCAGTTCGAGCGTCCCGATCTGCGGGTGCCGGAAGCGTTTGGCGACGCAGGATGGCCCGAGGACCGGGCGCTCGCGCCAGATGCCGGCGAACTCGGGGCTGTCCCTGGTCAGCGTGTCCACGAGTGCGGCGGCACGGGGGTCGCCGCCGCCGCGCACGGAGGCGCTGTGGAGGTCCGCCACCATCAGCCGGCTCAGCTCGGCATGGTCGCTCTCGGGATGGACCAGGCGGGAGGCCGGGTCGGTGAACCAGCGGTAGTGGGCGCTGCGTGCGAGTCCGGTGTAGGCGGTCTGGTCACCCAGCAGCGCCCTCGCCGGACGCGTCAGCCTCAGGGTCTCGCCCAGGTGGTTCATCACCTGGGCGGGGGTGTCCTCGAGGCGGTCCAGGATGCGCATCATCCCTGGATCGATGTGGTCGCCGCGCCACACGCGGTGCGGCAGGGCGTGACCGGCGAGCTGGAAGAGGAGGTCGCGTTCCTCCATGGACAGGTGCAGTCCGCGGGCCATGGCGGCGAGCATCTGTTCCGAGGGGCGGGGGCCGCGCGGCTGCTCCAGCCGGCTGTAGTAGTCCACCGACATGTCGCAGAGTGCCGCGACCTCCTCGCGGCGTAGCCCGCCGGTACGCCGGCGACGGCCGCGGGGCAGCCCGACGTCCTCCGGCTGGAGGGCCTCGCGGCGCGCCCGCAGGAAGGCTGCCAATGCCGCCCGGTCCGCCATGGTCGTCCTTCCTCACGGATCACACCGTCGCCGTGTGAACAGTGCAAAGAAGGCGCTGATTCCCCGGAACAGTGTGCCGTGCTGCCTGTGTCAGCGGGTGATGGCCTTGGTCTCGAGGAACTCCTCGAGACCGGCACGGCCCATCTCCCGTCCGTTGCCGGACTGCTTGTACCCGCCGAACGGGGCCTGGAAGTTGTGCTGTCCGCCATTGACGTCGACCTGGCCGACGCGCAGGCGCCGGGCGATCGCCATGGCGTGCTCCTCGTCACCGGTCACCGCGGCGTTCAGCCCGTAGATCGTCCCGTTGGCGATCTCAACGGCGTGCTCGTCGTCCACGTACGGGATGACAACGAGGACGGGGCCGAAGATCTCCTCCTGGGCAATGACCGACTCCGGGTCGACGTCGGAGAAGATCGTGGGCCTGACGTAGGCGCCGGTCTCGAAGCCCTCCGGCCGGCCGGGGCCGCCGACCACGAGCGTGGCGCCGTCGGCGATGCCACGCCGGATGTAGTCGTCGACGCGCCGGCGCTGGGTCTCCGAGGCGAGCGGGCCGATCCGCGTGCCCTCGTCGGCCGGATCACCGACGACGTATTCCTCGGCCGCTGCCCTGAGCTTGTCGACCACGGTCTCCTGGAGACTCTCGGGCACGAGCATCCGCACGTATGCCCCGCAGGCCTGACCGCCGTTGGCCCAGGCGAACGACAGTCCACGGGTGACGGCGGAGTCGAGGTCGGCCTCGGGGAGGATGATGTGGGCCGCCTTGCCGCCCAGTTCGAGGGCGACCCGCTTGACGGTGGCAGAGGCAGCGACGGAGACGCTCCGGCCGGCGCGCGTGGACCCGGTGAACGAGATCATGTCGATCTTCGGGTGGCGGGCGAGGGCCTCACCGACCACCAGACCGGTGCCCTGCACGACGTTGAACACACCGTCCGGGAGACCCGCCTCGGTGGCGATCTCCGCGAACGCCCGGGCGCTGAGAGGAGAGAGCTCAGAGGGTTTGAGGACGACGCTGTTGCCCGCCAGCATCGCGGGGACGACCTTGGTCACCAGCTGCTGGAGCGGGAAGTTCCACGGGGTGATGGCCCCCACCACGCCTATGGGCTCGCGGACGACGAGCGAGTTCTCGACCTCGGCCGTCCATGTGAACTGCTCGGCCGCGGCGATCGCGGCCAGGGTCGAGGCGACCGGGAAACCCACCTGCGCCTGCCGGGAGAAGGCGATCGGGGCGCCCATCTCCGCGGTGATGGTGGCCGCCAGTTCCTCGCTGTGCTGCTGCAGGCCCTCGGCCAGGCGTCGCATGACGTCCGCACGGTGCTGCGGGGACGTCGACGCCCATCCGGGGAGGGCGGCGAGCGCGGCGTCCACCGCCATGTCCACGTCTTCGGCCGTGCCCTCGTGCACGGTGGCGATGACCGATGCGTCGGCGGGGTTCACCACGTCGATGAGCGGCCCGGACCCGCGGACGGCGCGGCCGCCGATCCAGTGGGACGGAGCCGGGAAGGGAAACTGCGAGTGTGCGTTCATGCCGCCAAGAGAACATCGCCGGGCATCGGGCATCCATGCCCTCCCGTGCCCATGATCCGCGTCACCCGCGGGGCGTCCCTGGCCGCTGGTCCGCACCCGCCCGCTACCGGCGCAGACACTGCTCGCGCTGTTGTTATGCTCCCCGCGTGCAGGGTGCAGCGTGAGTGGGGACGGTCCGGAGCGGCTGCGTGGCCGGCGCCGCGAGTGCCGGACGCTCGAAGGGCTGGTCTCGGACGTCGAGAACGGACGCAGCGCCGTACTGGTCCTGCGCGGCGATGCCGGAATCGGGAAGTCCGCTCTGCTGGATCACCTCGCGGCGCACGCCGCGGAGCACCGCGTCGCGCGCGGGGCGGGCGCCGAGTCGGAGATGGAGCTCCCGTTCGCAGGACTGCACCAGCTGTGCGCCCCGTTCCTCGATCGCGCCGGCTCCCTGCCGCCTCCGCAGGCGGAAGCGCTGTCCACGGCGTTCGGGGTGAGCACCGGTCCGCCTCCCGACAGGTTCCTGGTCGGTCTGGCCGTACTCGGACTACTGACCGACGTGGCTGCGGAGCAGCCGCTGTTCTGCCTCGTGGACGACGCGCAGTGGCTCGACCGGGTGTCCGCCCAGACGCTGGCCTTCGTGGCGCGCCGGATGCTCGCCGAACCGCTGGCGCTGGTGTTCGCCTCCCGCGAGCAGCGGGGACGCGACGATTTCTCCGGTCTGCCCGAGCTGACGCTCGACGGCCTCGGCGACACCGACGCCCGCGCGCTGCTGGACGCGGCGGCGGACGGCCCGATGGACGAGCGGATCCGCGAACGCATCCTCGCCGAAGCACACGGCAACCCCCTCGCGCTGCTGGAACTCCCGCACGGCCAGGTCGGTCCGGAACCGGCCGGCGGGCTCGGCCTGCCCGGTCCCGGACCGGTGACCGGCCGAATCGAGCGCAACTACCTCGCGCGGGTCCGCTCGCTGCCGTCGGCCACGCAGCGACTGCTGCTGGTGGCCGCCGCCGAGCCGGTCGGTGACGCGACGCTGCTCAGGCGTGCCGCCGGGCGGCTGGACATCGGCCAGGACGCGGCCGGCCCGGCGGTGAGGGCGGGGTTGCTCGACATCGGGCCCCTGGTGCGCTTCCGGCATCCGCTCCTGCGCTCGGCGATCTACCGGTCGGCCGGGCTCGTGGAGTTGCGGGAGGTCCACGGTGTCCTGGCGAAGGTGACCGACCCCGTCCTCGACCCCGACCGCCGCGCCTGGCACCTGGCGCGGGCGACGGTGCTGCCGGACGAGGCGATCGCCGCCGAACTGGAGTCGTCGGCCGAGCGGGCGATGGCGCGCGGCGGCACCGCCGCGGCGGCCGCCTTCCTCGCGCACGCGGCCGTGCTGACGCCCGACCCGCGGCGCAAGGCGACTCGTGCGCTCGCCGCGGCGCAGGCGAAACTCCGCGCCGGTGCGCCCACCGCGGCCCGCGACCTGCTGGCGCTGGCGCAGAGCGGAATCCTGGACGACCTCGGCCGGGCACGCGTGGACCTCGTCCACGCCCGGATCGCCCTCGCCTCCAGCCGCGTCGACGAGGCGCTCCCCTTGCTGCTGGCCACCGCGCGGCGCCTGGTGCCCCTCGATGTCGGCCTGGCCCGGGAGACCTTCCTGGACGGCCTGTCGGCCGCCATGTTCGCCGGGCGCCTCGCCTCCGGCGCGAGCGTACGCGAGGTGGCGGAGGCAGCGCAGAAGACGTCGCCGTCCGTCACGACGCCGCAGGGCAATGCCGATCTGCTCCTGGACGCCTTGGCCACCCGGTTCACCGGCGGGTACCGCGACGCGGCCGCCGTCTCGCGCGACGCGCTCCACGCGTTCCGCCGGGAGACCGACCCGGACGAGGTCCTGCGCTGGTCGTGGCTGGCCTCCGCGCTGACGGCCGAGATGTGGGACTACGAGGGCTGGACGGAGTTGGCGGCCCGCCATGTGCGGACCGCCCGCGCCGTCGGCGCGCTGACCGAGTTGCCGCTCGCGCTCAACTCGCTCGTCGTCGTCCACACGTGCGCCGGTGAACTGGACGCCGCGGCACTGCTCATAGCGGAGATCGACCGGCTCCAGGAGGCGGTCGGCAGCAGCTTCGCGCCGTACGGCACGATGACGCTCGCCGCCTGGCAGGGGCGCGGAGGCGAAGCCGCTCAGCTGATCGAGGCCAGCACGGAGGACGCCCTGAAGCGCGGCGAGGGCATCGGCGTGGCCATCGCGCTTCGGGCCCGGGCCGTGCTGCACAACGGTCTGGGCAGGTACGAGGAGGCGTTCGACGCGGCACGTCTGGCGAGCGCGCATCCGCAGGACCTGGTCGCGGCTCACTGGGGCCTGGTCGAACTGGTGGAGGCCGGTGTGCGCAGCAGCCGGCTCGACGCGGCCGAGGCCGCGCTGGTCCGGCTGACCGAGACCACGGATGCCGCCGCCACGGACTGGGCGTTGGGCCTCCAGGCGCGCTGCCGGGCGCTGCTCGGCCAGGGGAGCGCGGCCGAGGAACTGTACCGGGACGCGATCGAACGGCTGGGCCGTACCCGGGTCGCGATGGAGACGGCCCGGGCGCATCTGCTGTACGGGGAGTGGTTGCGGCGGGAGGGCCGTCGCGCCGACGCCCGGGAGCAGCTGCGCCACGCGCACGCACTGTTCACACGGTTCGGTGCGCGCGCGTTCGCCGACCGCGCGGTCCGCGAGCTGCGGGCCACCGGCGAGACGGTGGCCCGGCGCGACGGTGCCACCACGGCGACGCTCACCGCCCAGGAGACCCAGATCGCGCATCTGGCCCGCGAGGGGCTCACCAATTCCGAGATCGGCGCCCAGTTGTTCCTCAGCCCGCACACCGTGGAATGGCATCTTCGGAAGGTGTACGCCAAGCTCGGCATCACCTCCCGGCGGCTCCTGCGCACGGCCCTGTGACCTTCCGCGCGCACGGGACCCGCCACGGGACCCGCAGGTCACCGGGGGGCGGTCACCCGCGCTGCTCCGGTTCGACGTACTCGAAGGTCGGGCCGGCCGTCGTCCCGTCGTCGTCCGGCATGGCCATCAGGGCCTGGGCCTGCGACTTCAGCGCGTACATCGTGCCGGTTGCGGCCGCGAGGTTCTGCGGGCTGCCGTTGAACGCCTGCTCCAACACCTGGAGGAGGCCGCAGTAGGTGCGGTTGAACTCCTCCTGGGCGGACCGGATGGCGCTGCCCACCGGGTGATCGGCCACCAGGGGGTTGGGGCGCATCGGGCTGACGCCGGCCGGGTCGAGCGTGACGGGGTCCCCGGTGGGGCCGGACTGCGGTGTGTCACCGCGCACGTAGCGCCGGCCCAGCTTGAGTTCCTGGAACCGGTAGTAGTGGGAGACCTCGTCGCGCTCGGGGTGGAAGATGTCCCGGTCGCCGTCCCACACTTCGCCCCGCGCCGTGCCCTCGCCCTGTTCGACGATCTCCTCCAGCGCCGCCAGGGCCGAGCCGAGGTCGGTGACCGGAGCCAGCTGCCCGCCGGTGTGACGGAAGGGACCGCCGGAGACCTGGCGGGCCGGGTCGCCGCTGAAGACCGCCGCCTCGCCGAGTTCGGTGCACAGGTGGCGCAGCCCCTCCTCTACGGCGTCGTAGAACTGGCCGATCGTCTCGTAGCCGTCGCCCTCGGCCGGTGCGGCGGGCGGGGCCGGCCGCTCCAGCCGCAGGAACATCTCCAGTGCCTCGGGGCCGAACGGGAGGAGGGACAGGCGCAGGGAGCGGTCGCCGTGGGGCAGGGTGCGGGGATGCTGCTGCAGCAACTCCGGCGTGTCCAGGCGCGGTCGGCCGCCGACGGCGTTGAGGAGGTTCGCCGCCAGGGCAAGGTGGATCATCTCCTCCACGAAGACGCCCCCGAGTGCCTCCACGGCGTCGGGGTTCCGCTGCGGATCGAGCGAGTAGAGCGCGCAGAGGTAGGGCGGCAGGGTGGCGTGTTCGAGTTCCAAGGCCCACTGCAGGTGCTCGCGGAGGCTTTCGAGCGTCGCTATCGGTGCCATCGAGGGTGCCTCGGCGGCTTCGAGTCGTTCCTGGTGATTCACGAGTGTTCTCACTTCGGTTGTCGTCGGGGACCGGCCGGTTGCCGGGTGGAGCCAGAAGGCCCTTCCATCCGCGTCACTCACAGATGACCGGGCACACGGTGGTTCCGTGACAGTGACGGTGCGAGCTCTTCCTCACGACCGCCGTCCGGCGCCGATCAGCCGACCGTCCGGTGTCACAACATTGACACCGACGCAGTCGTGGAGGGCGCGTGCCTGACGCCGGCGGCGATCGATTCCGGGACGGTCGTCCGGCTCGCGGCGTCCCCCGGGAGCCGCCGGCGCGGCTTGTAGCATGTGGTCCGAGACTGGAGGACATGCATGCACGCCGGTGACGACCTGGGTTCCCTCGACCGGGCGACGAGGGAGTTCGTCGCGGCGCGTCCCCGGCTCTTCGGTATCGCCTACCGCGTGCTCGGCAGCGCGGTGGAAGCCGAGGACGTCGTCCAGGACACGTGGTTGCGCTGGCAGGGCACCGATCGCGCCGGGATCAACGAGCCGGCTGCGTTCCTCGCCACGGTCACCACCCGGCTCGCGATCAACGTGGCCCAGTCCGCCAGGGTGCGACGCGAGTCGTACACCGGCCCCTGGCTTCCCGAGCCCGTGGACACGGGGGCGGATCCCCAGTTGGGCGCGGAGCGGGCGGAGGCACTCGATCTGGCGGTCCTCTTCCTTCTGGAGAAGCTGAAGCCGGTGGAACGCGCCGCCTACGTGCTGCGGGAAGCCTTCGACTACCCGTACCGCCGCATCGCGGAGATCCTGGAGACCAGCGAGCCCAACACGCGGCAGCTGGTGACACGTGCCCGCAGGCATCTGGCCGCGGAGCGCCGGGGACCGGTCAGCCGCACCGAGCACCGGCGCATGCTCGAGGCGTTCCTCGCCGCTGCGCAGACCGGCGACCTGTCGGTGCTGGAGGAGCTCCTCACCGAGGACGTCGTGAGCTACTCCGACGGTGGTGGAATGCGCGGGGCGTCGAAGATCCCCGTCGTCGGCCTGTCGCACGTCTCCGCCTACCTTGCCGCCTTCGCCCCGTACTTCTGGCCCGATTCGGACGTCCGCTGGGTCGAGGCCAACGGCATGCCCGCCGTCCTCGTCTCGGAGGCCGGCGAGGCGAAGGCGCTGCTCTGCGCCGACGTGTCCGCGCGTGGCATCGAACGCATCATGTGGGTCATGAACCCGGCGAAACTGGCCCCTTACGTGGCGTCGCTGGACGCCTGAGGAGTAACCCGGCGGTCACGGCACGACCGGGACACCGCGCTCACCGACGGGACAGCCGGGACAGCCGCACCGCAGCCGCATGTTGTGACAACATCCGGGGCGGGCTGTCACGGATGCGCGGCCTGATCGGTCTCTTGTGGTGCAGACGCAACGAGAACCATCCGAAGGGAATCCGTGATGAAGGTCGTAGTGATCGGTGGGACCGGGCTCATCGGCTCGAAGGTGATCGCCAGGCTGGGCGAGCACGGGCACGAAGCGGTCGCGGCCGCGCCCAAAACCGGTGTCGACACCCTGACCGGCGAGGGCCTGGCCGAGGTGCTGCAGGGCGCGTCCGTGGTGATCGACGTGTCCAACTCGCCCTCGTTCGAGGACCAGGCCGTCATGGACTTCTTCCGCACCTCCACGACGAACCTCCTCAAGGCGGAGACCGAGGCCGGTGTGACGCACCACGTCGCCCTCTCCGTGGTCGGGACCGAACGCCTCCAGGAGAGCGGGTACTTCCGCGCCAAGCAGGTCCAGGAGACGCTGATCAAGGAATCCGGCATCCCGTACTCGATCGTCCACGCCACGCAGTTCTTCGAGTTCATGAAGGGCATCGCCGCGGAGGCGACCGACGGCGACACCGTTCGCCTGGCCCCTGTCAAGATCCAGCCGGTCGTCTCCGACGACGTGGCCGCCACCGTGGGCCGTACCGCCGTCGGCGCGCCACTCAACGGCCTGGTGGAGATCGCCGGCCCCGACGTCTTCCGGCTCGATGAGCTGATCCGCAAGGGGCTCGCAGCCAGGAACGACCCCCGTACGGTCGTCACGGACGAGCACGCCCGGTACTTCGATGCCGAGTTGCAGGAGACCACGCTCCTGCCGGGCCCGAACGCCCGCATCGGTAAGGTCACGTTCGCCGACTGGCTCGCCCAGCAGCAGTGAACGCGCCCTGAAGGTGGCCCCGTCCGAAGGCGGGGCCACCTTCGGCGTTCCCGGTGCGTACACGGAGGAACTGCCGTTCCACGGTGGTGAGTTCGCCCTGGCACCGTCCTCGGGCCGTTCCGCGGGCGAACCCGATGCCCACACTGTCATGACAAGCTCCACAGTGTCTTACACCTTCCCGATCACGAGCGCACCCTCTGGGAAGTGTGAACCTAATTTCCGTACCGGCGCCGCTCCCCTTCCCCGCCCCGGATCCCGCGGCCCCCTTGTCCACCGGTACCCACACGCTCCCCGTACGGCACGGATCCTCACTCGTCGAGCAGCGTTCCCGCGTCGCCGGCTCGGGGCATCCCACGGGGGGCTTCGTCGCCCAGCGGTACGCCCTCGACCATTTCGACCAGGTCGGCTCACCGGTCCTCTACGACACCTCGCCGGTGACCGGCGAGCACGCGGGTCCTGCGCGAGTCCGGCGCGCCGTTGGCGGCCGCGGCACCCGCCGTCGACGTTCGGGCGGAACCGTCCGGCCTCGCCCTGCCCACCCTGGTCGTCGTCGGCGAGGACACCGTGTGAGCCTGCGAGCCGACCGGCTCGGCCGGTTCACCCGCGGGCGGTGAGGATCACGTACACGGCCGTTGCCGCGGTGAGCAGGATCGCCGCGGACAGTGCGCCTCGCAGCCAGTGCCCGAAACGGCGGCGATACCGCTCTTCCGCCGCGCTGACCCTGTCGGCGATGTGCCTGGTCACCATGCCGGCGACGTAGATCTGTTCCTCGATGTACCAGACCTCGATGTCGGCTTTCTGTTCCGGGGAGAGCTCCCGCATCCGCGCCGTGAAACCGAGTACCCGTTGCCGTGCCGCTCGCAGATGTGCCTGCCGGTACAGGAAGCTCTCGATGTCGGTCAGGCCTCGGGCGGCCTCCTGAGAAATGTCCATGGTGTGCTCCATAGGAAGACGGGAAACGGAACCCGGCCGCGGGGCTGCCGGATCAGGGCTCGGCGCCGGGCTGCACACATCAAGGGACCGGAGAGCGGGCCTTCTTGTGACACGTGGCCCTGGCAGGCGGCAGGGGTGCCGGCGGGCGGATCCGACGGGCAGGCGTCCCGTCGTGTCACAGGCCGTGGGCCGGCCTGGTCAATAGTGTGTAACGCACCAGGCACCGGATGCCGGGCGACTGCCGCCCCTCCTCCCCCGCGGTCCCGTGCCCGCAGGAACCCCGCGCCCCGTCCCGGGGGCGTCCCCGACCGAAAGACGGTGATCACCGTGTCGTACCCGGATCAGGTCTACTACGGCGAGAACGGCGAGATCAGTGCCGGTTTCCGCCCCGCGAGCACGCCGCCGGACCTGGGCGTGCCCGGCAACGGCACCCACTACCTGGCCACAACCGACGTCACCCGCGGCGAGTTCGGCCTCTACAGGGTCCAGATGGGCCCGCGGGCCGGTGGCCCCAGGACCCACTTCCACCGCACCATCTCGGAGTCGTTCTACATCCTCGGCGGCACTGTCCGGGTCTACGACGGCGAGCGGTGGACGGATGCCCAGGAGGGCGACTTCCTGCATGTGCCGCAGGGCGGCCTGCACGCCTTCCGCAACGACTCCGACGCGCCCGCCGACATGCTGCTGCTGTTCACGCCCGGGGCGCCCCGCGAGGAGTACTTCGAGCAGGTCTCGCAGCTGGCGAACGCCTCGGAGGAGGAACGCACCCGCTTCTTCGACAAGCACGACTCCTATTTCGTCGAGTGACGCCGCGGGCCGGCCCGGCCGGCCCCTTCCCGGGCAGGAAAGACCCGTCGGGGAGTCGTCGGCGCGGGGGTGGCCTGGTGACCGAGCCGCACGAGCGGGTCGGCCCGGCCGAGCACCGGCGGCTGCTGGAGGTCTCCCGCGCCGCCGCCCGCGAGGGCGGCGCCGGGCTCGGCGGGTCCTACCCGCCGGGCCCGGCCGCGGACTGCTCGGTCAGGACTCCGGGGCGCCCAGGGCGGCCGGGAACCACAGATCGACGACGTCCGCCTCTTCCCTGGAGGCGGTGAAGGCGGCGATCCCCTTCCTGTGCGCGTGCTGCGGCGGCAGCCCGGCCACCACCGGATGGTCGCCGGGCGCGGCGCCTGCAACGGCCGGTCGCCCGAAGAACTCGGCGTTGACGGCCAGATAGTGTGTCCAGTGCTACGGAAGTTCGGCCTCGGGGAAAATCGCGTCGACCGGGCACACCGGTTCGCACGCGTGGCAGTCGACGCATTCCGCGGGGTCGATGTAGAGGGTCCGCTCGCCCTCGTGGATGCAGTCCACAGGGCACTCCATCAGGCACGCCTTGTCCTTGACGTCGACGCAGGGCTGCGCGATGACGTACGTCATTGTTCCTCTCCTTCTCCTCCCCCGCGGCGCCGCGCGGGCGGCCGGTGCGATGGGACCAGCCGTCCCTTTGACCAGGTGGCCCACGACGTTGTGACAGCGGGCCGTCCGCTGTCACAGAGGCCGCGGTCACACGGTCTGTTCAGGTGACCGCCGCAGCATGGCAGTTCCCTCGTCCGGCCAAGGAGATGAGGCTCCCACAGGCTGCTCCTGGCCACCGGGCCCTCCCAGCGCCGCCCGGACGTTCCCGGCGCGGACGTCGACGACACCCGGCTCGACGATCCCGCGGTGCCCCTCGACGGCATCCCGTCCTGACGGCACCTCGCCGGCAAGGCACACTGTTCATTGCCACTGAACACCACCATTCGGCGCAGCCCGGCTTCCCCGAGGCCTGCCGGCAGGTGAAGGGGCGGGGCGCCGGTGAGCACCCCGCCCCTTCGGCAGTTCCCGGTCAGCCGGCGGTTCCCGCCGCCGCCTGCTCGATGATCTCGGCGACGTCACCCGGGTGGGAGACGCTCGCCGCGTGCGAGGAGCGGACCTCCACGGTGTGGGCGTGGGCGCGCTCGGCCATGAAGCGCTGGACCTGCGGCGGGATGTTGCGGTCCTGTGCGGCCACCAGGGCCCACGACGGGATGGTCTTCCAGGCGGGCTCACCGGCACCGTCGTGCAGGGCGGCGTTGGTGACCGGGCGCTGGGAGACAGCCATCAGATCGGTCACGTCCCGGGGTACGTCGGCGGCGAACTGGTCGTGGAACTTGGCCGGGTCGATGGTCAGATCGACGTCCTTCGCGCCGTCGGGCAGGGTGATCGGAACCGCGTTCAGGGTGTCCCCGAGCGTGCTGCCGGGGAACTTCGCCGACAGGTCGAACGCGCTCTCGCCCTTGTCGGGCAGGAAAGCGGCAACGTAGACGAGCGCCGTGACGTTGGCGGAGCCGGTGGCGGCGTCGCTGATGACCGAGCCGCCGTAGGAGTGCCCGACGAGTACGACGGGCCCCTCGACACCGGCGACGATCGCCTTGACGTAGGCGGCGTCACCGGCCAGCCCGCGCAGCGGGTTCGCCGCGGCCACGACGGGGTAGCCGTCGCGCTTCAGCCGCCTGACGACGCCGTCCCAGCTGCCGGAGTCGGCGAACGCGCCGTGCACCAGGACCACGGTCGGCTTGCGGGCGGGCGACCCGTGCCCCTTGCCCGCACTCGCGGGCGCGACGGACACGGCGAGGAGGGCGAGGGCGGCGCCCGCCGTCGCCATGACGGTGAGCGGGGTGCGGACGTGCCGCAGGAGCGGGGGTCTGTTCATGGCAGGGCCTCTCGTTGGGGATTGCTCAGCCGGCGTGCAGGACGGTGCGCAGGGTGCCGGCGGCCTGGCGGATCGCCCAGGTGGCGGCGGCCGTCGACCGGACGGGGTCGAGCATCATGAAGTCGTGCAGCGTGCCGTTGTAGCGGACGCTGGTGGTGGGCACGCCGGCCTGGGTGAGCTTGCGGGCGTAGGCCTCGCCCTCGTCGCGCAGGACGTCGTTCTCGTCGACGATGACGAGCGCGGGCGGCAGGCCCTGCAACTCCTCGATCGTGGCCCGCAGCGGCGAGGCGGTGATCTGCGCGCGCTCGGCGGGGTCGGTGGTGTAGCAGTCCCAGTACCAGGCCATGGCCTTCGCGGTGAGGTGCGGGCCGTCGGCGAACTGCCGGTAGCTCGCGGTGTCCTGGGCCGCATCGGTGACCGGGTAGTACAGCGACTGGTGGACGAAGCGCACGTCGCCGCGCTGCTTCGCCATCAGGGTCAGCGCCGCGGCCATGTTGCCGCCCACGGAGTCGCCGGCGACGGCGAGACGGGAGACGTCGAGGAGGCCCTTGGCGCCGTTCGCGGTGATCCACTGGGCGGCCGCGTAGGCCTGCTCGATGGCGACCGGGTAACGGGCCTCCGGCGCGCGGTCGTACTCGACGAAGAGCACGGCGGCCTGTGCTCCGACGGCCAGTTCGCGCACCAGGCGGTCGTGGGTGCCCGCGTTGCCGAGCACCCAGCCGCCGCCGTGGACGTACAGCACCGCCGGCAGCGGGCCCTCGACGCCGAGGGGCTTGACGACGCGCACCCGTACCTCGCCGGACGTCGCGGGCACCGGCACGGTGAGCCACTTGTCCTGCACCTCGGGCTTGTCGACGGGCCCGGACTGGATGTCGTCGAGGAGCTTGCGGGCGCCCTCCGGGCCGAGGTCGTAGGTGAAGGGCGGGGTGGCGGCGGCCACCGCGAACTCGTGTGCGGCGGGATCGAGTACGGGCTTGTCCATGAGGTTCCTCCTGGGATGCGAGGGGTCGAGTGACCCTCACCTTTTATGACCGGATATCCGGCAAAAGAGTGACAAAGAGATCCGGTTGATTTCCTGTGGCGGGGAGCGGGTGCCTGCAGGGCGGGCCGCGCGCCGGGGACGGACCACCCGGCGCGAGGATCACGGCAGCGGCCTGGGCGGCTGGTGGGCGGTGAGGACGTCCAGCCGCCGCTGGTCGAGCCGCTCGTGCAGTTCGCGGTAACCGCCGTTGGGGAGGCGCACGATGACGCCGGTCTCCCGTCCGTGCAGCACCATGTCGCGGTCGCGTTGCTGGAGTCCCAGGGCCAGCCGCTTCGTCACGGTGTACACCACGGGCGGCACGGTGAACAGGCCGATGCGGACGACCCATGTCACCGCGTTGACGGAGACGCCGAAGCGAGTGGCGATCAGGTCGTTGGCCCCGGCGACGAGCGTCAAAAGGTACATGCTCAGCCACGCGGTGCCCAGCGCGGTGCGCACCGGGCGGTTGCGCGGCCTGTCCAGCAGATGGTGCTCACGACGGTCCCCGGTGAAGCGGGCCTCGATGAAGGGGTAGGCGCCGAGAGCGAGGAAGAGGCTCACGCCGGCCAGCAGCGGCACCAGTGTGTCGAGGACGAGCGTGTGCCCCCACAAGGTGACCTCCCAGCCGGGCATCACGCGCAGCAGCCCGTCGAGCGCGCCCATGTACCAGTCGGGCTGCGATCCCGCCGACACCTGGTCGGGGCGGTAAGGGCCGTACTCCCAGACGGGGTTGATCTGCGCGACCGCCCCCATGGTGAAGATCACCCCGGCGACCAGGAAGAAGTAGCCCGCCGACTTCACCGCGTACACCCGCAACGGCAGGCCCACGACGTTGCGTTCGGTCCGTCCGGGACCGGCCCACTGGGTGTGCCGGTGCCGCAGGCGCAGCGCCAGGTGAGCGGCGACGAGCGCGGTCAGCACGGCGGGGAGCACCAGGATGTGGAGGACGGCGAACCGGGCCTCCAGCGCGTGGCCGGGGAACTCACCGCCGAAGAGGAACGACGAGAGGTACGTGCCGACGACCGGGACGGCCAGCAGGGTTCCGTTGACGACCGCGAGACCGGTGCCGGACAGCAGGTCGCCGGGCAGGTCGTAACCCGTCAGGCCCTCGACCATGCCGACGACCAGCAGCAGGAAGCCGAGCACCCAGTTCAGCTCCCGCGGCTTGCGGAAGGCCCCGGTGAAGAAGACCCGCATCAGATGCGCGATGACGGCGGCGAGGAAGATCAGCGCCGCCCAGTGGTGCGCCTGGCGCATCAGCAGGCCGCCGCGGACCTCGAACGATATGTGCATGGTCGAGTCGAACGCGTCCGACACCGTCTGCCCGTTCAGCGGCCCGTAACTGCCGTGGTAGACCTTCGGTTCCGCCGAGGGGTGGAAGAAGAAGGACAGGTAGACGCCGGTGACGACGAGGACGACGAAGCTGTACAGGGCGGTCTCCCACAGCATGAAGGACCAGTGGTCGGGGAAGGCCCTGCGCAGCGCGCGCTTCGACCGCCCATCCGTTCCCATGCGGGTCGCCGCCCACTGGGCGAACCGCTGTCCTGCGGGTTCCTGTCGCGATGTGGTCGGCTGACTCTTGTCGCCCATTCCCTCACTCATTCCTGGATCGCTCTCGGCGCGTCGTGGCCGAACGGGGCACACAAGGAAGACCGGATGGGGCCAAATGATGTGACAATTAGTGATCCGTCACACAGTGGTGCTCGCGCGCCCGCTCTTCGCGCGTCCGGCGGCACACGGCCGCGCGGAAAGTGACTGTCACGCCCTTCGCGGCTGCCTGGTCAGTCTGGTAGCAGCGGTCCTGCCGCAGCCCGACGACCCGATCGACCGACCCCAGGAAAGGGCCGCATGCCCCTTCACCCCGACCAGCGTTTCGATCCCGCCACCGGTGTCGTGCTGGCAGCCGAGGCCGCACTGCTCGAAGCCCGCCTGCGGATGCTCCGCGAGGCGCTCGGCAGCGTCGACGCGCGCATCGCCGCGGTCACCGAGGCACTCCGCCGGCTGGACCGCTAGGGCGGGGCTCCCCCACACCGGCAGGCCGTTGCATTTCGATACAACGGTGGCAACAATGGTGCCGTCGAGAGGAACACATGGTCTCTGCAGCCCGCCCGGCATCCAACGCGGCACATCGCATCGAGGTCACAGCAGAAGGCCTCCAGGAGGAACTGGCCCGTCTGGAGATCCAGAAGCAGGCCCTGGAGCGGGAGTTGTCCGCCGTCGTGGCCCATCTCGGCTCCGTCCAGCGCGTACTGGGCACGCTCCAGAGCGTGCTGCCCTCCCAGACCGCTGCGCCTGCTCCTTCGCCCGCACCCGCCGCCCCACCTGCTCCCCCACCAGCCGGGGAGCCGTCCCCGGCAGCGGCGGACAGCGCCCCGGCCGAGGACGACGAGCACAAGACGTACGGCAGGCTCACCGAGCAGATCCTGGAATTCTTCGCCGGGACGGGCGGTGCCGACGTCCGCGCACGGGACGTGGCCGCGGCGCTCGGCCGTGACTCCGACAACGGGAGTATCAACGCGGTACGGAGCACCCTGGACCGGCTCGTCGGCACCTCCCGCATCCATCGCAGCGGGCGCGGGCTCTACCGCGCCGGGTAGCCCCGCATCGCATGATCGCGCTGTGCCGACCACACCGTGTGATCCCCGCCTGCGGGCGACCTGTTCACGGAGTGGGAGCATCCGCGGACCGCTCTGCGTGGCGGGGCTTCCCGTGGGTGACGAAGGCTTCGCGCGGCCGCTGTACCGAGGCGAGCGAGACGATGTCACGCCCGTAGAGGGCGGCGGTGCACCACACGGCGAACACCCGGGCCTTCCGTTCCCACGTCGGGATGGCGAGCACGTGGTAGCCGCGGTGCATGAGCCAGGCCGGGAAGCCCTTGATCACCAGGCGGTGGTACTGGAAGATGCCGCGACCGAGGCCCAGCGTGGCCACCACGCCCAGGCTGTGGTGGACGTAGTTCTTCGTGGGCCTGCCCCGGAGCGAGGCCCGGATGTTCCTGGCCATGAGCTTGCCCTGCCGCACCGCGTGCTGCGCGTTGGGCACGGTGAGCGCGCCGGGCCGGCCCGCCGCGAGGTCCGGCACGGCCGCGTCGTCGCCGGCGGCCCACACGTCCGGCACCGGCTGGGTGGGGGTGCCCACGCGCAGGTCCGGCCGGACGACGAGCAGCCCGCGTTCGTCGACCGGGAGGTCGGTGTGGTTGTGCACGACAGGGTTGGAGGCATTGCCCGCGGCCCACACGATGAGGCCCGAGTCGAACTCCTCACCGGTCGACAGCACGACGTGGCCCTTCTCCGCGGAGAGCAGTTGGGTGTTCAGGTGCACGACCCCACCGCGCCTCTCCAGGGAGCGGACGACCCACTCACCGGGCCGGTCACCCACTTCGGGCAGGATCCGCCCCCGCGCCTCGACCAGGTGGAAGCGCAGCTCGTCCGCGTCGATCTCCGGGTAGTGCCCCACCAGCGCGGTCGCGAGGGCGAGGAGTTCGCCGAACCCCTCGACGCCGGAGAAGCCGCCGCCGACGAAGGTCACGGTGAGGAGCTTCTCCCGCTCTGGCCCCCGCGGCAGCCCCGCGGCGCGGTCGAACGACGTCAGCAGCCGGTCGCGGATGGCGACGGCCTCCTCGACGTGCTTGAGGCCGAACGCCTCCTCGCTCAGCCCCGGGATGGGGAAGGTGCGGGTGACCGCGCCGGCGGTGATCACGAGGATGTCGTAGTGCAGCACGAGGTCCGGACCGCTGTCCGGCTGGACGGTGACGCTGCGGTCGCTGTGGCGGATCTCGGTCACCGCGCCCGCGACGAGCCGGGTGCGGTGCAGATGCCGCCGCTGCGACACCGCGGCGTGCCGGGCCTCGACCGATCCTGCCAGCACCTCGGGCAGGAACGGCTGGTAGGTCATGTACGGGCGCGGGTCGACGACGGTGACACGCGCCTCGCCCCGGCGCAGCTTCTTCTCAAGGCCCCACGCGGTGTAGAAGCCCGCGTAACCGCCGCCGACTATCAGGATCTCACGCACAGTGTCCTCTGTTCTCTCGGTCTCAACAGTGAAGACCGGCCAGCAACAACCGTTGTGACACTCTTCGCTGGATGCACCACCGGAGGGGCGCTCTCCTGAAGGGCCGCCGAGACGTCGTTCCCCAGGACGTGCTCCACAAGCGCCAGGTCACCGGTCTGTGCGGCGGCGGTCCGTGCCCTCCCGGAGGACGAATGCGGCGCGCTGCCGGGTGGCGTCGCCCTCACCCGGTCCGGACTGTCACAGGCGTGTGCACCGCCCGGTCTCTGCAGAAGAGGTGCGAGCTGCACCGAGCTCCCCCGTACACCGGCCGAGAGGACGTCGTCCCATGACCACGCGCATCGTTTCCGTCGCCGAAGGCAGCGGGCTCACCCGAGCCATCGCGATCGGCACCCACAGGCTGACGGCGGACGAACCCGTACCCATCGGCGCCGATGCCGGTCCCACCCCGGGAGAGCTGCTGCTGGCGGCGCTCGGGTCGTGCACTTCCATGGCCGTTCGGTCCCTGGCGGACCGGCGCCAGTGGCCACTGGAGCGGGTCGACGTGGCCGTGCGGTTCGGGGACCTCGGAACCATCGTCAAGAACGTCGGTCTGATCGGCGAGCTGGAGCCGACTCAGCGGGAGCAGTTGCTGGCAGCAGCGGGACGCTGTCCGGTCCACCGCCTCCTGGCCAGGGAGGTCACCGTCGTCACCGTTCCCGCGCTGCTGGTGGAACCGGACGGGGCCTTCACCTGGTCGTCGGAGGGCGGCCCCGCGGTCACCGGGCCCGCCGGAGCCGCGCGTATCAGGACGTGATCGCCATGCCTTCGAGTTGCATCGACCCGATCTCCTTGCGGGAGGAGATCCCCAGCTTCGCGAAGACCTTGCGCAGGTGCCATTCGACCGTGTGGGGGCTGAGGAACAGCCGGGCGCCGATCTCCGGGTTCGTATACCCCTCCTGGGCGAGTCGTGCGATCTCGACTTCCTTCGCGGTGAGGACGACCGGCGTCGCCGAGGCGGGTTTGCGCATCTTCACCCCTGCGGCCTGCAGCTCCCGGCGCGCGCGCTCCGCGAATGCCTCGGCCCCGGCTTCGCCGAGCATCTCGTATGCGTCGCTCAGTTGGCTCCGGGCTTCCGCCCGTCGCCGTTTCAGGCGGAGCCACTCGCCGTAGCGAAGCCTGGCCCTGGCGCTGTCCATACGGGTGTCCGCCGTGTCGAGTCGCTCGATGGCCTCCTGGTGCAGGGCGTCGGCGGTCTGCCCCTCACTCACCAGGGCACGGGCGGCGGCGGAGACACCGAGCGCCCAGGCGGTTCCGCTGACACGGGTCATTTCCTCGATCGTCCGCACGGCCTCGGCGGCGCGCGTGGTGAGTCCCAACCGTACGGCCGCTTCGACGAGTTCCACACGGGACTGCAGGGACAGTCCGAGTTCCTGCGGATTCTCACATCCACGTTCGGCGGAGGCGTAGGCCTCCTCGTACCGTCCGAGGCCGTTGTAGAGGACCGCCGCCGCCCACTGGGTGGCCGTCGTCACCTTGCCCTCGTCCTGCAGCCGGCGGTCCTGCGTGACCGTTTCGATCGCCTCGCGGGTCGTGGACTCCCGTCCCCTGAAGGGCTCCACGACGAGTGCTCCGTAGTGGGCGAAGAAGCTGCTGCCCGTGGCTTCACCGATCGCGTTCGCCTCCACGGCGAGGGAGGAGGCGCCGCGGAGGTCGCCGGCGAACACCCGGTTGGACAGGCGCAGAAGGAGCGCGGAGGGCAGCACGGCGAGTGCTCCGTTGCTGCGGGCGAGGTCGACCAGTCGCTCCGAGAGCTCGGACCAGGCGGCGAAGTCCCAGGTGCTGTGGGCCATGCGGCACACGAGGGGGAGCCAGCCCAGGCCGTCCTCCCGCGAGAGGCTTTCCGTCCGGAACGCGGCCACGGCCTCGAGGACGACCGGCGCGCCCACGGAGTACCCCTCGGTGATCGCCCGCGCGATGCCGGTCAGCAGGAGACCCTCGCGGCTCGCGGTGTCGACGTGGCCCGGCGTGCTCAGCACCGCCTCGGCGACGTCGCGGACGCCGCCCGTGGTCAGCCGGCCCGCGGTCAGGGCCGCGTAGGTCGCGTCCCGGTAGGTCTGAGCGGCGAGTTCGGAGTCGTACGGCTGCAGCCGCTGGGCCGCCGCGAGCAGCAGGGGCAGTCCGGCGCCGGCGCTCTTGGCCGCGGACATGATCTGTCCGCGGAGCAGGATCGCCTGTCCGGCGCCGACCTCGTCGAGGTGGCTCAGTTCCGCCGCGTCGACCAGTTCCCGTGCGGCGTCGAAGGCGCCCGCCTGGTACTTGGCCCGCGCCGCTGCCAGGGCCCTGGCTCCGCGGCGTGCGGGATCCGGAGTGAGTTCGGTGGCTCGATGCAGGAAGGCGGCCGCCGCCGCGATCCCGCCGCGCGCCTGCGCCCGCCCGGCGGATCCCTCCAGTTCGGCGGCCACGGCCTCGTCCGGTCCCACCGCCGCGCTCGCCAGGTGCCACACGCGGCGTTCGGGATGAAGGCCGGCGTCGATCGAGTGGGCGAGAGCTCGGTGCACGCGCCGCTGTTCATCGAAGTCGACGGAGCGGTACACCGCGGAGCGCACCAGCGGGTGACGGAAGCGCACCCAGGCGCCCAACGTCATCAGGCCGGACGCCTCGGCGTGGGTCACGGCGGTGTCCACGGAGATCCCCATGCGCTCGGCGGCGTGCCGCAGCAGGGCCACGTCACCGATCGGCTCGATGGCGGCGATGAGCAGCAGTTGCTGCGCCTCGGGCGGAAGGGACTGGATCCGGCGGAGGAAGCCCGTCTCGATCTGGCTGGACAGCGGCCGGGTCCCGGGTCCGCCGAATCCGCCCGCCATCTCGACGGCGGTCAGGCCTCGCGGCAGCTCCAGCAGCGCCAGCGGATTGCCACGCGTCTCGGCGACGATGCGGTCCCGTACGCGCCGGTCGAGCGGGCCGGCGACGACCGAGTCGAGGAGCCTGCGCGATTCGCGCTCGTTCAGTCCACGGACCGCAAGCTCCGGAAGGTCGGCGAGGATCTCGCGGGAGCCGGACTCGCGGACGGCCAGCACGAGCAGAACGGATTCCGCCAGCAGCCGGCGAGCGACGAATTCGAGTGTCTGGACCGACACCCGGTCCAGCCACTGCGCGTCGTCGACGACGCAGAGCAACGGCTGGTCGCCGACCGCCCCGGCGAGCAGGCTCAGGGTGGCCAGGCTCACCAGGAACCGGTCCGGCGCGTCACCGGCCTGCATGCCGAACGCCGTGCGCAGCGCGTTCCGCTGCGGCGCGGGAAGATCGTCGAGGTGGGACAGCAGCGGAGCGCAGAGCTGGTGCAGCCCGGCGTAGGAGAGCTCCATCTCGGACTGCACACCGGCGGCCCTGACGACGCGGCATCCGGTGGCCCTGACGAGCAGATGGTTCAGCAGCTCGGTCTTCCCGATGCCCGCCTCACCGCGCACCACGAGAACCCCGCTGCGCCCGGCCCTCGCCTGGGCGAGGAGGTCGTCGAGAACCCGGCACTCGTCCCGCCGCCCGATGAGCTCGGTCCGCGCTCCGTCCCTCGCCATGGCAGCCTCCCGGCCGTCACGATACCCCGGCGTTCGACGTCCGCCGCGCCTGTCTCGAATTCGCGGGTGCCCGGCTGCCGTGCCTGCGCGGGAGCACCCATGGGGGCCCGCGCCTTGCGTGCGGCCCGCCGCCTGACGGCGGTCAGGGGCAGGCCGCCGCCCCTGAACAGAGCTCCTAGTCAGAGGTCGCTTGGGCGGGACGGGTGGGCTTCGGCAGCAGGAAGCCGTCGACGTACAGGTCGACGTGCTCGTTGTAGAACGCGGTCAGCCCGGCGATGCGGTTGGCGGGGATGGTGGGGAAGTCGTAAGTCCAGGCGATGTCCCGGTGGGACGCGGTGCCGCCGTCGAACGACCAGTAGCTGCTCGTCGTCCCCTTGTACGGGCATCGGGTCACCGTGTCCGAGCGTCGCAGCCGGGACCAGTCGACGTTCATACGGTCGAGGTAGTAGCGCGTCGGCAGGCCGGTCTCGAACAGCTTGACGCATGTCGTGGCCTCCGCCAGCACGACGCCGTCCACCTCGACGCGGACGCTGCTGCTGGAACGCAGCGCGTCCACGCGGGAGTACGGACTCCGGGGATGGACGAACACCGCCTCGTCCTCCTCGAACCAGGAGTCCAGCGCCTCCCATTCGAAGCGCACGGTGCCACGCAGCGGTCCCGGGGCGCCCTCCCCCCAGACCCACGCGGCCCCCTCGCGGACCTCCGGACCGACCTGCAGGGTGTGACGGTGCGCCGGCCCGGCGCCGAGGTGCTCCGTGTGCTGGTTGTCGTGGAGCACACCGTCCACCAGGTCCTCGACCGGGATGCTGAACTGGGGATAGGCCTGCCATTCCCACACGTACAGCGCGCGACGCGTGTCGAAGGCGACACGGCCACCGATCATTCCCCGGACGCGGCGGGGAACGGGCTCGACGTGCCCGATCGGGACGATGAGACTCGGGTGCAGGACGCTTTCGGTTGCCATGGTGATCACCTTGTGTTTGCCGGTGGTGCGCTCGCCGCGCCCGCGGCGGCCCCCGGAAGGGCGGCGCGAACACAGCTTGTCGTCACGCGGTGTCCGATGGGAAGAGTGGACCGGCCACCAAGGTTGTCACACATCCCAAGGGTTCCCGGTCAGTGAGAGGTAACTGTTCGTTCGGCACATGAGGAGATCCACCGTGGACGCGCGTATCAACTATTTTGGCAACGCTGTTGCCGGCAAGGTCATGAAGCACCTGAACTCGGCCGGCGCGGCGGTGCGCGGAGTCCTTCCGGTGGCCACCCAGGAGTTGGTGAAGATCCGTGCCAGCCAGATCAACGGCTGCGGTTTCTGCACCGACATGCACACCAAGGACGCGGCCGCCGAGGGTGAGGAACAGCAGCGCCTGAACCTGGTGGCCGTGTGGCGCGAGGCCACGGTGTTCACCGATGCCGAGCGGGCGGCGCTGGAGCTGACGGAGCAGGGCACGCGCATCGCCGACGGTGCGGGCGGCGTGTCGGACGAGGCGTGGGCGAACGCCGCGAAGCACTACGACGAGGACCAGCTCGCCGCGCTGATCTCGCTGATCGCCGTCATCAACGCCTACAACCGCATCAACGTCATCAACCGGCAGCCCGCCGGCGGATACCGACCCGGCATGTTCGGCTGAGCCGGCCGCTACGGCCAGGCCGTTCGCGGCCTGGCCGTTCCTGGTCACCTTCGATCCCCGCCGTCCGGCGCTGCTGGAGCGGGTCTTCCGGCCTGCCTGCAGACGACCGGTCTCGGTCAGAGCTGCATCACGGTGTGGCATGAAGGCCTTCCGGCCGGTGTGGACGTCGCAATCCACACCGAACCCGGAAGGCCTTCACCATTTCCAGATCACACAGCCGAGACCTGCGTCACCAACCTCCGTGAACAGAACACCTCGGGCAGCGGACGTCGGGGGATCGAACGTCAGGCGCCGGGCCGCGGGGCGCGCAGGTGTGCGCGGCTCTCCAGCTCCTCCTGGCCGACGAGTTCGAGCATCGGCTTGCCGGGGGCGCACAGCATCGTGACGACGAACTCGGTCCTCTCGTCGGAGAGGGCGTTGCCGTCCTGGTAGTGGATGGCGTCACCGCCGGGCTCCCAGAAGGTTCCGCCGGACTCGACGATCCGCTCGGGCTCACCTTCGAGTTCGAAGCGAACCGCGCCCTTGATGACGTACCCGAACGCCGGGCCGGAGTGGCGGTGCGGCGGGGTGCCGGGGTCGCCGGGCTCCCACTCGACGTGGATGGTCATCGCCGAGGCCCCCTCAGGGACGGTGATCGGGGAGGCGTCCTGGAGCATCTTCGCCGCTCGGGTCCAGCTCGGCCCGTCCTCGCCGGCGGTACCGTGACCGTGTCCTCCATGGCCGTGGTGGGCGTGCTGTGAGTTCTCCGACACTGTGTCGTACCTTCCGTGCTGCCACCGTGTGCCGGCGTGGCGTCGTACGCCGTCACGGTGGTCATGTGGCCGGTCGTGAAGACCGCTCAACCCTCCTGACCGGGCGCCCCGCGGATCTGTGACAAGGGCCGGCAGCCGGCCGTCGTCCGCACCGGGGCCAGGACGGTGTCACGGGAACCTGGCCTGCGCTGTCTACCTGTGATGAACAGAAAGAGTCACCCATGACGTACGTGTCCCCCGCCGTTCCGGACGCCGGACCGTCCGAGGGCGTCGACCCCGACGCGTTCGTCACGAGCAGCCGTGCGCCGGCACTTCGCCCCGGCGACAGGCTTCCGCCACCGGCTCGACCGGGCTGCTCGACTCGCGGTCAGTGGGGCATGAGCAGCATCACGGCCGTCCCCAGCGCCATCGCCCCGTCGCGCAGGTGCCCGTACCGGTCGTCTGTCGCTGCGGCGCGCTGCGCGGTGTCCACGGCGGACACGCGAGGTGGCATCGGGTTCAACGACCGGAGCCCGCCGGCAAGGAGGAACACTGCCAGCAGGCCGGTGACCAGGTCGGCGGTGGCCGGGCCACCCGTGACATGGGCGATGGCCGCACCGTGGTGCAAGACCGGGACGCTTCCGGCCAGGGTCTCGTGGGAGGGGACCGCCTGGCTGTGCCGCATCCTCGGCATCCAGGCCATGGCCGCCATGCCGGCCGCGGGCAGCAGTCGGGCGGGGATCGCCGCCACCGTGTCCGCCCTGCGGCGATGGAGAGCGGTCAGCGGGAACCACAGAGCGGCGGCTGCGAAGAGGATCGTCATGGCCGGACCGGACAGTGAGCGGCCGAGGTTCCACGGCATCGCCGCCATGACCACGGCCATGGCGGCGTGCAGGAGATGGTCCACGCGGTCACGGCGCCCCGTCCCCGGTACCCGGGCACCGCGCAGCCATGCGTGCGGGGCGTGTAGGGCGTGCAGCGCCACCAGGGCGAACAGGGTCGTCAGGATCCACCGCACCACGTCAACAGGGGTGTCCATGGCTGAGTTCAGGTGGCGGGAGGCGATGCCACGCCATCGCGCGGTTCGCGGAACGCGTCCGCCGGCGTCTCGTGTGACACTGTGTGCGCCTTTCGTGGTCCATGACGGTTCACAGCTTTGACCGGGTGCGCGAGTGATCCGTGACGCGGACATCGCAGGGGGGACAACGTGACGGCCAGGACGCCGTACCACGACGACATCGGAGTCAGTGCCGTGACCGAGCGCAGCCAGTTGTCACAAACCGCGGCCTGACCTGGTCCTAGTCAGTGACCACCCAGAGCGACGGGAGCAATCGTGCCTATCACCGAACGACGACTTTCCACCACGGTGCTGGTGATCGGTACCGGCGGGGCCGGCCTGCGGGCGGCGATCGAACTGGCCGAGGCCGGCGTCGATGTGATCGCCGTCGGCAAGCGTCCCAAGGAGGACACCCACACCTCGCTGGCCGCCGGCGGGATCAACGCCGCGCTGGCCACGATGGACCCCGAGGACAGTTGGCAGCAGCACGCCGCCGACACCCTCAAGGAGAGCTACCTGCTCGCCGACCCCCGCACGGTCGAGATCGTCACCCAGGGCGCGGCCCTGGGCATCGACGACCTGGAGCGGTACGGCATGGCGTTCGCCCGCGAAGAGGACGGCCGGATCTCGCAGCGCTTCTTCGGCGCCCACACCTTCCGCCGCACCGCCTTCGCCGGCGACTACACCGGCCTGGAGATCCAGCGCACCCTCGTCCGGCGGGCGAGCCAGCTGGGCATACCGATCCTCGACAGCGTGTACATCACCCGCCTGCTGGTCCATGACGGTGCCGTCTTCGGAGCCTACGGCTTCGACCTCACCAACGGCGCCCGTCACCTCGTCCACGCCGACGCCGTGATCCTCGCGGCCGGCGGGCACACGCGCATCTGGCGCCGCACCTCCTCGCGGCGGGACGAGAACACCGGCGACTCCTTCCGCCTGGCGGTCGAAGCAGGGGCCCGCCTGCGCGACCCCGAACTGGTCCAGTTCCACCCCTCCGGCATCCTCGAACCGGAGAATGCCGCCGGTACCCTGGTCAGCGAGGCTGCGCGCGGCGAAGGCGGCATCCTGCGGAACGCCCTGGGCGAGCGGTACATGAGCCGCTACGACCCTCAGCGCATGGAGCTGTCCACGCGCGACCGCGTGGCCCTTGCCTCGTACACCGAGATCAAGGAAGGCCGGGGCACCCCCAACGGCGGGGTGTGGCTCGACGTCTCCCACCTCCCCCGCCAAACGATCATGAACCGGCTCCCCCGCGTCTATCAGACGCTCCTCGAGCTGCAGATGCTCGACATCACCCGGGAACCCATCGAGGTCGCTCCCACGGCCCACTACTCGATGGGCGGCGTCTGGGTCCGTCCCGAGGACCACAGCACCGACGTCCACGGCCTGTACGCCATCGGCGAGGCCTCCAGCGGTCTGCACGGCGCCAACCGTCTCGGGGGCAACAGCCTCGTCGAACTCCTCGTCTACGGCCGCATCACCGGCCAGGCCGCGGCCGCCTACTCGGAATCACTGACCGCGCAGCCCCGGTCCGCGGCCGCCGTGGCCGCGGCCCGCGCCGAAGTCGACGACCTGCTCGCCGCCGACGGACCCGAGAACGTCCGCGCCCTTCAGCGCGCCATCCGCAACACCATGACCGAGCACGCCGGCGTCGTCCGCGACGAACAGGGTCTGCGCGCCGGGCTCGCGGAACTGGACGCCGTCGAGAAGCGCATGGAGAACGTCGGAGTCCACCCCGACATCGCCGGCTTCCAGGACCTGGCCCACGCCTTCGACCTCAAGTCGGCCGCGCTGGCGGCCCGCGCGACCCTGGAAGCGGCGCTGGAACGCCGGGAGACCCGCGGTTGTCACAACCGCAGCGATTTCCCGAACACGGACCCCGCCTTCCGCGTCAATCTCGTCTGGTCCCCGACGACCGGAATCACCCGCGAGAGCATTCCGCCTGTTGCGGAAGGGATCGCCTCCCTCATGGCGGATGTCTCCACCGAAGGAAAGCTCGTCGAATAGCTGTCCGCCGGCCCCCGACGCTCCGGCTCGAAAGAGTCACGCGCGGGGGCCCAGCCTTTCGTGCGCGTCCGGCACGGGCCCCCGGGCAGCCTGCGTGTCGAGGACCCGGGCCGCCCTCCCGCACTCAGGCGGCGGCGTCCGTCGCCTCCCGCTCGTGCGCGGCACGGCGCCGCATCGCCCGGCGCTCCCCTTCGGTCGTGCCACCCCAGATCCCCTCGACATGGCCCACGTCCATGGCCCACGCCAGGCACTGCCGCGTCACGGAGCAACGACGGCAGACGGCTTTCGCCTCTTCCGTCTGCAGCAGCGCCACAGCACTGTTGACACTTCCTATCGGGAAGAAGAGATCAGGGTCTTCACGTAGGCACAGGCCCTGTACGCGCCAGTCCATAGGACACACCTCCTGCGTGGGTCGCGGAAACCACTTCGTCGTGTGGGGAATGTGCGAAGAAGGCGGTGATCGATACCTGACCGCGCTTCACTTGAAAGACCGGACGGTCGGCGTGAGTGTGACACCGAGCCCGAGAAGTGTCCGCGGCGGGACCGACTCGGCTGCCCGGCCCCCGAAGTCCGCAAAGAATCCGCCGAGAACTGTTACGAAGAGCCGGCCTCGTCGGTCGCTTGGAACGGAGGCGAAAGCCGCACTCTCCCGCGACCTCCGTATGCAGGGCCCTCCCGACGGTCCTCGGCAGACGGCCACGTGCTCGCCTCCGCGAAGACACCGGTACCAGAGATACGGAGACCACAGCATGCATCTGCAGGCGCCCCCCGTGGAAAGCACCTTGAGCGAGGCCGTTTCCGTCTTCGTGGAGCTCCGGCCACGTCTCTTCGGCATCGCCTATCGCGTTCTGGGCAGTGCGGTGGAGGCCGAGGACGTCGTCCAGGAGGCGTGGTTGCGCTGGCAGAGGACCGACCGCACGCTCGTGAACTCCCCCGTGGCGTTCCTGTCGAGCACCACCACGCGGTTGGCCATCAACGTGGCTCAGTCGGCCCGCGTCCGCCGCGAGACATACATCGGTCCGTGGCTCCCGGAGCCCGTCGACACCAGCAACGACCCGGAGGTCGGCGCCGAGCGCGCGGAAGCACTGGAACTGGCCCTGCTCCTGGTGCTGGAGAAGCTCGCCCCGACCGAGCGCGCCGCGTACGTCCTGCGAGAGGCCTTCGACTACGCCTATCCCGAGATCGGGCGGATCCTGCAACTCAGCCCGGTCAACGTGAGGAAGATCGTGAGCCGGGCGCGCAAGCATCTCAGCGACGACCAGCGGGACAGCGTGAACGCGGCGGAGCACCGGAAGTTGCTCCAGGCCTTCGTTGCGGCTGCTCGGCAGGGGGACGTGGCCTCGCTGGAGGCGCTGCTCACGCCGAACGTGGTCAGCCTGTCCGACGGGAACGGCATCCGGGGAGCGGCTCGGGTGCCCGTCCTGGGTCGTGCCCGCGTGGCGAACCTGTCGACGGCCTATCCGCGGTTCTGGCCGACGGTCGAGGCCGAACCGGTCGAGGCCAACGGGCGCAGCGGGGTCCTGCTCCACCGCAACGGCCGGCCTGCCACCTTCATGACCATCGCTGCCACCTGTCGCGGCATCCATCAGGTGATGTGGGTCTTCAACCCGAGCAAGATCGCCGCGTTCCTCCATTCCCGCTCCTGCGACGCGGCCGTCGGTGGTGCCTGAGGCGGACCGGCAAGCACTGACGGCCGCGTCGCATCGCCGCAGGACGCGGTGCGGGTGATCGGGCCGGAAGGCCGTGTGTCAGGGGGAGTTGCCGTCGTCCTCGGAGGCGACGGTCACGCCCCTGCGTGCGCGCGCCAGTGGTTCTCCAGGGCCTCGGCGACCTCCGCGGGCCGCCGGCCGCCACCCGCACAGCTCGATGTCACACGGTCGGTAGCCGCACGGTCTGTATCGGCGAGGGCACTGCCACCCGTCCGCGGAGGTGGCGGCGTGGTGCCGGACGAGAGGGAAGGACACCTCATGGGCCAGACCGGTGACACGGTGTCGATCGCCGAACTGCTGGACGAACGACGGCATCTGCTCGACGTCGCCCACTGGATGCTGGGCCCCGGCCCCGAAGCAGAAGACGCCGTCGCCGAGACCTACCGGCGCTGGTACGGCCTGACCGACGCCTGCAGAGCGGCCATCGTCGAGCCGCGCATCTGGTTGACCCGGACCACGGGCACCATCTGCTCGGCACGCCTGTCCCCGCTCGCACCGCTGCTCGCGCATGCCGACGCGGAGCGAGCAGCCGTCGCCCTCTCTACGCCCCTCCGGACCGTCGCCGACCTCGGGGGCCGGACGTCACCCCCGTGCGCCGAACTCGCCGACCACGCCCGTCGCAGCCTGCGCAGCAGCCGTACACGCCCCACCACGATGCGGGAGCACGACGCGATCGTCCGCGCCGTCCGGCAAGCCTGCTCCATGACCGACGTCACTCTCCTGGCGTCCCTCCTGGCGCCCGACGCCACCGCGTTCTTCGACGGCGGCGGCAAAGTGCGCGCACTGACCCGCCCGATTCACGGCAGCCAGGACATTGCCCGCACCCTCCTCGCCCTCATCGGCTCCCACCCCCACACCACCCTGCGCCTCCGCTCCGCCAACGGCCGCACCGCAATCGTCGTCCACCACGACGACGAAGCCACCGCCGTCATCAGCTTCGACGCCACCGACCACCGCGTCACCCACGTCTGGGCCGTCCTCAACCCCGACAAACTGCGAAGCTGGAACCGGCCCCGCACCCCTCTCAACGGGCGGGGGACACCATCTTGTTGAGGCCCTGCTGCCGGAATTACTCGGCTGCGTCGAACCGAATCGGCGGATGGGGCATGCCGGCGGTGGAATTGTCGGAGCGACGAGGAGCCGCGATCTCGGGAGCCGCGCGCTCCAGGAGGATCCCGGGCAGATTGTCCTCGGTGGCGACGAGGACGGCAGCGGAGATGGCCGCGGCGAGCTGGAGCGCTTTGGGAGTGGAGAGCGGCGTCGTGCGCAGGCCGGCCGCCTCGAGCGGGATCAGAGTGTCCACCGTGTGCCACACGCCGGTGTCGATCGTGCCGAGCAGTACGGCCCGGGGCACCTGGGTGAAGTCGGCTTCCACGTACTCCACGCCGTTCGGCGGGAACTGAGCCTCGGTGAGCCGGCGGTGGTCGTCGGAGGCCGGGTCGAGGGCCACACGCAAGGGCCCGGGGCGGTGGCCCGCGGTGACGCCCGCGCGGGAGACCGTGACCAGGGTGCCGGGAGCGTAGTAGGTCCACTCCCCCAGACTGATCGAGCGATGCCCCTGCGTGCTGTCCGGCCGGAGCAGGTCACTGGCGGCGCCCGCCGACACCAGGGCGAGGTCGGCCTCTTGGCGGTCCAGCGCCGCCAACCGGCCTTCCGCGCCGCGCTGATGGCCGACCGTGGTGAGGATGCCCCAGCCGGCGAAGACTCGCGCAACCGCCCGGGCGACATGAGTCGCCTCCGGTGGCGCGTTCGGCGGCAGGAGCAGGTGGACGGGGGCGAGGCGGGCCGCCGACCAGAGTTTCCCGGTGTCCAGAGCAGTGACGAACGTTCCCTGGTGCCCCCGGGCCACCAATGAGAGGGCCCTTTCGTCGCGCAGTCCGCGCAACGCCTTCTGTACGGTCCCGGAGCCCACGCCCAAGGTGTCCTGGTAATGCGTGGTGGTCGGGAGGCGGCCGCCGGTCCCGACGCGCAGGGCGTCGCGAGCGATGGCCGCCGACGGATCGCCGTGCATGGGCGTGCTGGAGGGCATTGTCATCAGGTCTGCGGGGCTCTCGCGTACTCCGTGTGCCCCGCGGCCCGCGTTGACGGGCCGCGAGGGAGGTGAGGTGGAACGTCAGCCGAGGAGCTTCCCGGCGGCGTCGGCGGACATCCCATCATGGACGACCGCCGCCAGTCCGGACAACACGGCCTCGGGGCTGGGGGCGCGGAACACGCGCCGCCCGAACATCACGCCCCCGCCGCCGGCGCCCACCGCGTCGGCTGCCAGCCGCAGGGTGTCCATCGGGTCGTCCCCGCCCTTGCCGCCCGCGAGGAGAACCGGCGCGTACGTGCTGGAGGTGACCTCCTGCCACGCCTCCGCCGAGCCGGGCCACAGCGCCTTCACGAGGTCGGCGCCGATGTCGGCGGAGATGCGGCAGTAGGTGCTCATCACCTTGGCGCTGAGCGCGTCGGGGTCCTCGCCCTCCAGCGCCGAACGCGGTTCGATGATGACGCCCAGGCCGAGGCGCTCGCAGTCCCGCACGATCCGGGCGTTGCGCTCGATCTCCGCACGCTCCAGACGGCTGTCGCGCTGACCGAGGTAGAGATACGTCATGACGGCGTCGACACCGGCCGCGGCCACCGACTCCAGGTCGGCGAGCTGGGCGAGCACGCCCTCGCTGCGCCCGTCGACGCCCGGGGTGTAGACGCCGCGCGCATGGTTCTTCCAGTCCAGGTGGAGGACGAGTCCAGGACGGTCCCGGCCGACGAAGGTGGATTCCACGTGCGGCACCATCCCCGGCGTCACCATGATCGCGTCGGCGCCGCGCATCCGGGCGAACACGGCGCGGATCTCGTCGAGGGTGCGCAACCCTTCGGTGGGGCCACCGTTGACACTGTGCGAGGCGGCCACGACCACGGCCCGCCCGCTCTCGGGGCGCACCAGCCGCCCGAGCCTGATCTTCTTACCGGTCCGCGCGTCCATGACGACACTCGCTTTCTGAATATGCAGCTTGCGGAGAATTGCATTTTGAGCCTAGGATCCGGAACGGCGGCTGTCAATCGAGCCGCCCCGGCCCACCGGCGGCATCACGACGGACCCGCCCCGACAAACGCCGGTTCCCGCAACCCAGGAGCTCCCCATGGCAGACCTGTCCACGCCTCTGGCCACGCTGACCAGCGTGCTGGGGCCGGAGGCCGTCCGCACCGACGACACGACGCTCGACTCCTCCAGTCACGACTCCTGGCCCCTGTCGACCAAGCTCGCAAGGCTCGGACGGCACGAGCACCGCGGCGACGTGGTGGTCCGCCCCACCGACGAGGAGCAGATCCGCACCGTGCTGGCCACCGCGGCGCAGCACGACGTGCCCGTCACCGCGCGCGGCCTCGGCTCGTCCGTCACCGGCCAGCCGCTGCCCGTACGAGGCGGCATCGTCCTCGACCTCTCGGCGCTGCCGACCGGCTACGAACTGGACGAGGTGGACCTGGTCGTCACCGCCTCGGCGAGCTGCAACGGCGGCGAGTTGGAGGACGCGCTCCAGGCCCGCGGCTACACCCTGGGCCACTCCCCGCAGTCCCTGTACCGCTCCAGCGTCGGCGGCTGGCTCGCGACCCTCGCGACCGGGCAGTTCTCCTCGTACTACGGCGGCATCGAAGACCTGGTGACCGGCTACACCGTCATCCTCGCCACCGGTGAAATACTGCGCCTGACGGCGTCACCGCGCGCGGCCATGGGCCCTGACCTGCGCCGTCTCTTCCTCGGATCCGAAGGGACTCTGGGCGTCATCACTTCCGTCACCCTCAAGGTGTTCCCGCTGCCCGAGACCCGCCTCCTGGAGACGTACACCCTGCCCTCGGTGGAGGCCGGCGTCGCGGTGATGCGCGCCCAGGCCGCCGCCGGGCTTCGCCCGTTCCTGCTGCGCCTGTACGACCCCGTGGAGGCACGCCACGCGCTGCAGGACGAGACCGTCGACACCGCCGTGATGTTCGCCGGGACACAGGGACCGAGCGATATCGCCCGCGCCGAGCTCGACGCCCTGGGGCACCTCGTCGCCGAGCACGGCGGCCGTGCCACCGGGCCCGAAGGTGCCCAGAAGTGGATGGGGCGCCGCTTCGACTTCTCCTCGGTCGAGATGCTGCTGGACCAGGAAGGGGGATTCGCCGAGACCATCGAGGTCGCTCACACCTGGCGCGGCATCCTGCCCCTGTACCACGCGATGACGAAGGCCTTGGCCCCGCTCGCCGACGAGGTCCTGGGCCACTTCTCCCACGTGTACACACAGGGCACCTCCCTCTACCTCATCCTGCGCGGCAGCGCGGAGTCCGACAGCGCCGCGGTGGAGCGCCTCCGTGAGATCTGGGCGACGGCGATGGCGGTGGCTCTCGAGCACGGCGCCGAACTCTCCCACCACCACGGCGGCGGCCTGGCGCGCTCCCCCTACACCCGGCAGTCCCTCGGAACCGCCCACCTCGTCCTGCGTCGGCTCAAGAACACCCTCGACCCGGACGGCGTCCTCAACCCCGGCAAGCTCGGACTGAACTGACGCCGCGTCCGTCCCTTCCCCGCCCCGCCGCCGCTTCGCCGGCGTGCCCACACCCCCGACGCGTGAGGAGGCCCGGAGACAATGTGGTTTCTAGGCATCGACATCGGCACCACCCACCTCAAGACGGTCGGCGTCACGGACGAGGGAACCGTCCTGCCCGCGGGCCGCATCCGTACACCCACCGTCACCCGTGACGGGCTCACCTTCCACGATGCCGAGGAGGTGTGGGCCCGCACCTCCGAACTGGTCGCCCGCTACGCGGCCACCACCGCGCACCCCCACGGAGCGCTCGCCGGCGTGTGCGTGGCCAGCTTCGGACAAGAAGAGGCCGTACCGGTGGACGCGCGCGGCCAGGCGCTCCACCCGTCCCTGGCCTGGTGGCAGAACCCGCCCCGGACAGCACTTGACCCGGACACCGTCGAACTCCTCGACTCCTACGAGCACTACACGGCGACCGGCATGCGTCACCGCCCCGCCCAGACCCCCGAACGCACCGCGCAGCTGCGGGCCACGCAACCAGAGGTGTGGCGCTCCACGGCCCGCTGGGCGGACTTCGGCAGCTTCGCCGTGCACCGGATGACAGGCCGTTGGACGTCCGCCGTCGCCCAGCTGACCCACAGCCAGTGCTTCGACCTCGCCACGCTGGAGCCCCTGACGGACGTCATGTGGCGCCTGGACCTGAGGCCGGAGATGTTCCCCGAGCCGCTGATGGTGGGGGCCGTCGCCGGCACCCTGCACCCCGACGCGCTGCCCGGAGTTCCGCTGGCGGGCGAGGTCCCCGTCGTCACCGGCGGTCACGACCAGGTCGTCGCCGCCCACGGCGTCCACCGCGCCGGCGGGGCCCGCGTGCTGGACTCGATCGGCACCTCGGAGTACCTGATGGTCGCTTCCGACGTCTATGCGCCCGAGCGCCGGGCCTGGGAGCTCGGCATCGACCACAGCCGCTCCTGGTCGGCCCAGGGTTATCTCCTCGGCAGCGCCACTCCGACCGGCAAGGTGGTCCAGCTGCTCGCCGACCTGTTCTACGACGGTGACTTCGACGCGCTCTTCGCCGCTCTGGCCGCGCAGCCCCCGGGCCCCGACACCGGAATGCACGTCGTCCTCGCCGATCCCGACGCCTCGGACGAGGGGCTGCTCAGCATTTCCGGGCTTGCTCCCGGCCTGCGCGCCGCCGACGTCGTACGCCACGCTCTGGACCGGGTCGCGGACCACACTCGCACCGTCCTGGGCGAGATGTGCGCCCTGGCCGGCATCCGGCCGTGCACCGTCGCGCTCACCGGGTCGCTGTGGCGCCGCCCCGAGATGGCCGCCCACCGCCAGGCGCGGTGGGGCGTCCCGCTGGATGTGCGCACGGTGCCCGAGCCGGTGGCGGAGTCCGCGGCCCGTATCGCCCGGGACGCCGTGCTGCCCGGCGCGGCGGGCGCACCACCCCTGAACTTCGCCGAGAACAAGGAAGTCGGCCCGCAGTGAACACCGCCATCGCCATCGCCTCCGTCAACCCCGCGATCGAACGGCTCCTCGTCGTCGACCGCAACCGGCCCGGCAGCGTCCACCGCCTCGCCCGGAGCGAGACCCTCGCCGGCGGCAAAGGGGTCAACGTGGCCAGGGTCCTCGCGAGCCTCGCCACCGACCCGCCGGTCACTCCCGTCGCGCACCCGACGCCGCACCTGTTCGGTTTCGCGGGCGGACCCACCGGGCGTCTTCTGCGCGACCTCCTCGACACCGAGAAGCTCGACGCCGACCTCGTCACCACCCGCGGCGCCACCCGGGTCAACGAGGTCCTCGTCGACCTCGCTGACCCGGACGGTGCGACGGTGTACAACGCCACGGGCGCCGAGGTGGACAAGACCGAACTGGACGCCCTCGACAAGGCCTTCGACCGCGCGATCCGCAACACCCAGGCCCTGGTCTGCACCGGCAGCCTGCCCCCCGGGGCACCGGACGACCTGTACGCGCGCTGGATCGAGGCGGCACCCGACCCGGTTCTCACGGTCCTCGACGCGCACGGTCCGGCCCTCGCTGCCGGGATCCGAGCCTGCCCGGACGTCGTGAAGGTCAACGCCGAGGAACTCGCCGCCGTGTCCGACGCAGGCAGGTCCACACTCGCCACCGCACGGGCCTGGCGCGAGCGGGGCACCGAATGCGTCATCGTCACCGACGGCCCCCGACCCACCTTGGCCCTCACCCCCGACGGCACGTACGAGGTGACCGCCCCCGACGTCCCCACCCGCAGCGCGGTGGGCTCCGGCGACGCGTTCTGCGCCGGTCTCGTGCACAGCCTGGTCACCGCCGCGGACCGCGGCTGGGGGCGTCACCTGCGCGTCGCCGCCGCCTGCGGAGCCTCCAACGCGGCCTCGCTCACTGCGGGGCTGTCCAGCGACCTTCCCGCCCGCTCCCTCTATGACCTGGTCACCGTCTGCCGCGTCGACGGCTGACGACCCCCACGCGGCGGGCACCGGCGCCGGACTACTCGGCCGCAGGTCGTGACGCGTAAGACCGACAACCACCCCCAGGGCCGTTGCGGCCCTCCAGGACGGAGGTCCTGATGGAAAGCACATCCCCCCCGGCCGGCTCCGCCACCGGACGGGACACCGGCACCATCGACAGTCCCCACAGTCCCCAGCGCGGTAACGGGCGCGGACACATGGCCAACGTCATCGTCATCACCATGGTCACCGCGGTCGGCGGGTTCCTCTTCGGCTTCGACAACGGCGCCGTCTCGGGCGCCACCGGATTCATCCAGGACCGCTTCCACCTCTCCCCCGGCGGCCTGGGCTGGGTCACGTCCAGCATCGTCGTCGGTTGCATCATCGGCGTGGTGTTCGCCGGGCGCCTCAGTGACGTGGTGGGCCGCAAGAAGGTCATGCTCGGCACGGCCCTCGTGTTCGTCGTCGGCGCCTGCGGCGAGGCGCTCGCCCCGTCCTCCGGCTGGCTGGTGTTCTTCCGCATCCTGGTCGGGATCGGGATCGGCACCGAGACCACGGTGGCCCCGCTCTACATCGCCGAGGTCGCCCCGGCCGCCGTCCGCGGACGCCTCGTCTCGTTCAACCAGCTCTTCAACACCATAGGCAACCTGGTGGTCTTCGCCATCAGCGCGGTCATCGCCCGCAGCAACAGCGAGGCGTGGAACATAAGTCAGGGGTGGCGCTGGATCTTCGCCCTCGGAGTGATCCCCGCAGCCGCCTTCTTCCTCCTGCTCTTCTTGGTGCCCGAGAGTCCGCGCTGGCTGGTCCGGAAGGGACGCAGTGACGAGGCACTGACCGTCCTGGAACACGTCAACGCCACGCCGGATGCGGCCTGTTCGGAACTGACGGCCATCCAGGGCGCCTTGGCGCAGGAACATGCCGGGCTGCGCGAGCTGCTGGCACCGGCACTGCGCCGCATGCTCGTCGTCGGGGTCGGAGTGGCACTCTTCCAGCAGATCACCGGCATCAACGCGATCTTCTACTACGCCCCCGAGGTGTTCCACACCGCCGGCTTCGGCTCCGACGGCGCCATGACGAGCACCGTGCTGATCGGCGTCGTCCTGGTCGTGGCGACCCTGGTGTCCATGCGCCTCATCGACCGCGTGGGCCGCCGCGCCCTACTCCTGGTCGGGTCCGCCGCGATGACCCTCCTCCTCGCCGGCACCGGGCTGGTCTTCCGGTCGGCCCACCCGAACGCCGCCCTGCTTCTCTTTCTGATCCTTGCCTACGTGGGGTTCTTCGCGGTCTCTTTCGGCACGGTCGCCTACGTGATCATCTCGGAGATCTTTCCCACCCGGGTCCGCGGTGTCGCCGCCTCCGTGGCGACCTTCGCGCTCTGGGGCGGCAACTATCTCGTCTCGCAGTTCTTCCCCGTCCTCGTCGACGGCATCGGGGCCTCCGGAACCTTCTTCCTCTTCGCTGGTATCTGCCTGATCGCCCTGGTCTTCACAGCGACGCTCGTCCCCGAAACCCGAGGCCGGAGCCTGGAGGACTTGGCGCAGACCGGATGACCAGCAGCTGCCCTCGATGGACCGTCTGAGCAGCGCCCTGCGTCCCGTCCAGGAAGATGCGCCTGACGTCGGGGAAGACGTACGCGAAGCGGCCGGTGACAGCGCACAGGCGGCGGCCACCAGGAGGGACACCGAAGCCGACAATGCGGGCGGGCGGCGGCGAGCGGTCGCCGCCGCCCGGCCGATGGCGAGGAGCCCATTTCGCCGCCTTTCGGTCGTGGTCGCCGAGGTGCGTTCACCAGGCGAAATCCGGTTCCGTGAAGGGTGCGTGAACGGCTTCGACGGCGGACAGCGCGAGGATTCTGCGGACGCTGGGTGCGAGCGCGCCTCCGGTGTCCAGGTCGAAGACCTGGCGCACTCCCGGGAAGAGGCTCTGCCGCAACGACGACGGGAAGTCGACGGGCAGCACGAGGTTGTCCGCCATTGCCCGTGGTAACGCGTCCCCGTCCCGGTACACCCGGCCACCGGCCGCCGAGTGCACCGGCAGGGCTGCGGGCCTGCGGGGGTAGGAGCTCACCACGGCGCACAGGACGTCCGCCTGGCGGCTCAGGCCCGGATGGTGCGAGCCGAACGGAACGGGTGCAAGCGCGGCCTTGACGCCCATGCCCGCCGCCGCTTCGCACACCGCCCGCACGTCGGCCCCTGCGACCGTCACCACCACGGACCGGTCGTCGAACACCAGGGCCAGGACGGCATCACGCGCCTTACTGCGTGCGACGACCTCGTCGGCCTCCTCCCGGGAGCACTGCAGGGCGACCATCCGGCCCGGGCAGCTCCGCTGTACGGCTGCTGCATCGAGCGCCAGGTGGATCCCGTCCTCCAGACCGAAGACGCCGGCGGCGGTCATGGCGGCGAAGTCGCCGGCGCTGACTCCCAGGACCACCGCCGGCCTGCCGTACCTCTCGGACAGTGACCGGTGGGCGGCGAGCGAGGCGGCGTAGGAGGCAAGTTCGAGGGTGTGCGCCTGCTGTAACTCTTCGGCGGAGGGCGGCTCGGCATCCGTGAGGAAGCGCGCCAGTTCCACGCCTCCCCGCGGGGCGGTCACTTCGTCCGCCTGTTTCGCGATCTGCTCGAAGATGCCCGCGAATTGCGCACTGCGGCGTATCGCAGCGAAAAGGGCGGCGGGCGCGAACGTTCCCTGGGGCGGGAAGACGTGGAGTGATCTGCCGGCGAAACCGGTCGACGCCGACTGCGCTGATTCGGTCACAAGGTGCCTCCTTCCGCCCGGGTCGTGCCCGGGGCGTCGGCCTTCTCGGCGGAACGACCGGCTGCGGCTGCGATCTCGGCGCTCGCCGGATCGACGTCCACGTCGAGAGCGTTCAGCAAATTCGCGAGCATGACGTAGTAACCGATCAGCATCAGCAACTCCACCGTCTGCTGCTCGCCGAGGGTCTCGCGCAGCGTCGACAGCGTCCGGCGGTCGAGTGTGTGGGTCTCCATGAGTTCGCGGACCGCCGCCAGCGCGCTCTCCTCGAGCTGCGTGAAGCCGTCGACGTGCAGGGCACCGCCCGCCGTGGCCGCGGTCTGCTCGGCGGTCATGCCGGTCAGCTCGGCGATCGGCGTGTGCTGCGCCAGCTCGTACACGCAACGGGCGTGTCCGGCGACGGACAGGACGACCGCCTCGCGCAGCCGGGGCGGCAGAGCGGTCGCCGACAGCAGAGCGACACCGAGGTCGACTGCCGGCCCCGCCACCGCCGGTGCGTGAGCGATCATCCGGAACACGTTCAGCGACACCGGTGAACGCGCCAGCAGCTCCTCCGCGGCGAGCGTTTGCGGGTAAGGGATACGTGCCATTCGTTCCTCCCGTGTGGTGGCCAAGGGAAAGATGACGCAGCGTTCGGCGGCGTCGGCGTGCACCGAGTACGAAGCGTCCTTCGGCCTCGGTGCCCGGCTCTCCCCGTCCGCGGCCCGTACACAGCGTCGGGCGCAGGAAGGCGTGAACGCGATGAAAGCAGCGACGGCGACCGGACACACATCGGTGTGCGTACTGCGTCGTTTTACTCGCGAGAACAGAGCCGGTCCGTGAAGGGTCGGGAAAACGTTCGAGGAACCGATCGTAGATTTCCTGTTCACACGCAAAACAGCGCATCGGTGTGCGCAAAGATGACACAATTGGCCAGATGTGGACGCGTGGGTGAGAGGTGTTGTCAGGCGTTCAGCCGTGCGCTTACCTGTCACCACCAGATGCGACAGCGGGCACCGTGATTCCTCGGTCCGCCGCGCACCCCGTCGTCGAAGGACGGTATGTGCCATGCGTGGAACCATTGCCCCGTTAGCCGTCGCCGCGGACGGCAGCGGCGTCGTCACCTGCCATCTGGGCGTGCAGAACACCTCCTACTCGCCCGGCCTCACTGTCGCATGGGCCGATCCCGGTACTCAGCCCTCCCGGTTCACCTTCACCAGTTCCCTGGCCCTCCGGCCCGGTCCTTTCCTCGTCACTGTTGTGTGACGTCCATGGACGATCCCTCCTTCGGTCAGGCGATGACCGGTGATGCCGAACATGTTGTGTTGCTCGACGAGAGCTGGAACGCGGTGGGCAGCATCCCGAAGGTACGGGCGCACCACCGGAGCACTCCGCTGCACCTCGCCTTCACCGCCTACGTCTTCGACGAGGCGGGCCGGCTCCTGCTGACCCGCAGGGCCCTGTCGAAGCGCACGTGGCCCGGCGTGTGGACCAACAGTCTGTGCGGACACCCGGCTCCGGGCGAGTCGCTGGTGGACGCGGTACGCCGCAGGCTGAGGGCGGAACTGGGAACGACGGCGGAGCGCATCGAGCCTGTGCTGGGCGCGGTGCGCTACCGGGCCACGATGGGCAACGGCATCGTCGAGAACGAGGTGGGACCGGCCGTACGGGTCCTGCAGGCGGCTCCGCTCGCCCCGAACCCCGACGAAGTCGACCGCGTACGGTGGGCCCCTTGGGAGGCGGTGCTGGCAGAAGTGGACCACCAGCGCTTGGAACTCTCCCCGTGGAGCGCCATCACGATCGAGCGCCTGCGCCGCCTCGGCCCCCACCCCCGGGAATGGCCCGTCGTGGGCGTACGGGATCTGCCCCCTCCCTTGCGATGCCGGGACTGACCCGGCGTCCGGTTCTCGTGCTCGACCTGGACGGCACGATCCATCCCGGCACCGTGGGGGCCGCCGTCTTGCGCGAGTTGGTCCGGGTGCGCGCCGTCCGGGACAACGCAGCCGGTGCGGCCTTGGCGGCTGTCGCCGACCGCGGCGCGGTCCGGAAGTCCTTTCGCGACACGGTCGAGACGGTCTACGCCCACTACACGGCCGCGATCGACGGGTTGCCCCACCAGGTCCTCGAGGAGGCCGCCCGCCGCGCCTGGCAGGAGTGCCGGGCCGGCGTGTTCCCTTTCGTGCGGCCGGTGCTGTCCGCGGCGGCCAGGCGGGGCTACGTCACGGCCGTCGTCTCCGGCAGTCCCGAGGAAGCGGTGGCGCAGGCGGCGTCGGACCTGGGCATCGCCCATGCCTACGGGGCCCGGGCGGAGACGGCCGAGGGACGCTGCCGTGCCCGTCTGCTCCGTGCCCCGGGACGTCCCGGGCAGAAGATCCGCTGCCTGCACGACCTGGGTGTGCGCCAGCCGCTCGATCCGGCCCGTTCCATCGCCTTGGGCAACAGCATGTCCGATGCCGGACTGCTCGCGGTGGTGGGCCACCCGATCGCCTTCGAGCCCGACGCCGAACTCGCCGCGCTCGCCCGTTGCCACGGCTGGCCGGTCGTGGACCGCACCACCGCCGAACGTGTCTGCCTGGACGCGATGGTGCGGTGCCACGATGCCGCCCCGAGCCCGGACGGCGCGGCGGACGTCAGACCTCAACGAGGGCCGGCACGACCGCCCCGCTGAGCGTCGTGATGCCCTCCGCGGTGTCGCGGGCGCCAGGCCGGCGACGAGGCCGGAGGCGGTGACCGCCGGCCGTGTCGCGGGGGCTGGGCGGTCATCCGCCGCTTCTGAGCGCCTCGGCACGTCCGCGCAGCGACCACGGCATCTCGTCGCCGTCCACGCGCGCGTCGATCACGAAGGGGGCGTTGCTGTGCAGCGCGTCGTCCAAGGCGGACGCGAACTCACCGAGGGTCCTCACGAGTGCCGCCCGGGCACCGAGTCCGCGTGCGATGGCGGCGGCGTCGAGCGGATGCGTGTACAGCGCCCCGCTCTCCCTGCCGAACAGCAAGTTCTGGAGGTTGGCGACCATGGCGTTGCCGCTGTTGTTGAGCACGATCCACACGACGGCCAGACCGAGTTCCGCCGCGGTGTGGATCTCCATGCCGCCCATGGCGAACGCCGCGTCACCCACGACCGCGACCACCGGCCGACATCCGGTCCGCGGGAGCCGCAGCAGCGGGCGCCGCAACATCCGAGGTACCTCCCGGCCGGGACGCCGCGGACCGTGGCGGACGCCCCGCCCGCGCATCCGGGCTCGCCCCTTCCGCCGCAAGGCGGACAGCCGAGCCGCTTCGTGAGCCGGCCTCCGCGCCGACCTCGGACGCGGCGGCGCTCCGTGGCGGGACGTGCCTGAGCGGTATGGCCCGTGGGAGACGGTCTACGGGCTGTTCCGGCGTTGGCAGCGGGACGGCACCTGGCATCGCATCTTTGAGCAACTGCGGGCCCGGGCCGACGCACGTCGGTCCTCCGTGCTTTCTCAGCCGACGTGGAGGACACGAAAACGATCGGGTTCCCCCGGGTCCCGGTCAACGACTTGGATTGGTGTCCAAGCCCATTGCCACACGCTGATGCCCGGCGTGCGGGAGAACCGGATCGGCCCGCGGGTGCCCTCGACCACCACGCGCGGCCACGACGCGGCGATGGCCGCCCGGTCCGTGCCGTGGGAACGCAACACCTCGGCGAGGACGGCGACGGTGTCCCAGCCCTCGAAGGCGACGAAGGAGGGCGCTTCGCCCAGCCGCTCGCGGAGCTCCTTCCCGACGCGTTCGCCGAGCGGACCGAGGCGCTCGGGCAGATAGCGCAGGAACGGGATCCCGGCGCCGTCCTCGCCCAGCGCCGAGGCCCATTCGGCGAACTCCGGTTGTCCGGCCGGAGCGCCGATCAGGATCTTCGCGAGCCGCCGGTCGCCCCGGACGGCTCTGACGATCGGCACCGCCGGCTCCGGATGGCCGACCAGCAGGAGCAGCGCCGTCGCCTCGTGCTCAACGAGTGCGTCGCACAGGGCCTCGGGGGTGAGCGCGTTCGTGTCGAGTTCGAGGACGCTGCCGCCGTGGGAAGCGAGGTGGTCCCGTAGGACTCGGGTCCCGGACGCCCAGTAGACGCTCGGCTGGGTCGCCAAGGCGATCCGACGCCGGCCCGCGCCGAGGAGGAAGTCCGCATAGATCCGCCAGCCGCGGGACTGGGCCGGGGCCAGGCGCGCGACCCACTCCGTCGGCTCCTCGGTGAGCGCGTCGAGCACCGCGGACGAGCAGAGGAACGGCACGCCGAGGGCGCCGGCTCTGGCGGCGGCGGCGCGGGCGACGACGCTGTGGTACTCCCCCGCCACGGCGGCCACGCCCAGGCCGGCCAGTTCGTCCACGGCCGCCGCGGCCCGCTCCGGATCGGCCGCGGTGTCCCGGACCACCAGCTCCAGTGGTCTGCCGTCGATCCCGCCGGCCTCGTTGACCTCGCGAACGGCCAGGTCGAGTCCTGCGAGCAGGTGTCGGCCCGCCTCGACCCAGCCGGGCCGTGTCAGCGGGACGAGAGCGCCCAGGCCGATGGACGACCCGTCTATGTGCTCTGCTCCGGACGGCGATGGTGGTGTATTCATCGGCTGGCGTCTCCCTTGGGACGATGCGGTCACGGTCCACCCGGAACGCGCGCCGGCCCGGCCGGCGGTTCGCACTCGTCACGTCTCGCCGCGTCGGGCGCGCCCGGGTGATCACATCGGCCATTGGATCCACCACCATCGCCCATAGGCAACCGACTATTTTTCGACGAGCTGCCAAGCTTCACCGTCATCGGCGCCGACGAACGAGGGCCTGCACCTCACAAGGCCACTTCTGAAACACGCCCTACGGTGGGCCGGTCTGGTGGCGTTGTCCGGGCGGCCTCGGTGGTGATGCAGGCCAGCGGGTTGAGGACCGGGACGGCCCCGAGGTGGGTGACGGGGCTACCGACGCCGCGGCCCGAGGCGACGCTTCCCAGCGCGGCGATCGCGGACGTGCCGCCGGCAAGGCGTGCCGTTGCGAGGAGGGTGTACATGCCCGTGCTCGTCCGGCCGGCGTTCCAGTGGTAGACCACGGTGTGGTTCACCACGGTGGGCAGCGTCGGCGAGGCCAGGCAGTCTGTGGCCTTGTCGAGCGCGGCGTCCGCGGTGCCGCTGGAGACGTCCGCGCCCACGCCCTCACAGCGAGTGCGGCCGGTGCGGCCGGCGTCGAACGCGGCGCCGGCCTCCTCCAGCAGGTAGGTGCCGGCGACCTCGACGGTCAGGGCCCCACGGTCGGCCAGGTGGACCGGCCTTCGGCCACGAGCCGGTGCGCGAGGCCGGTGTACGGGGCGACCGAGCCGGTCGTGCCCACGGTGATGACCTGGATCCGCATCGAGCGGCTCTCCTTCCGACCAGACCGACAGCGGGCTGGGCGTCCACTGCCCGCAAGGCGGCCGTCGCGGTGCCGGAGCCGGCCGGCCCGGGACGCCGCCAGGGTCTCCCGTAGTCGAAGCGGGCGACGGCCCTCGGCGGGGTCATGGAGGCGGACTCCCATCAGACGGTGCCGCCGGTGGCCGTGCTGAGGGCGGCGAGGTCGCCGTCGGGGCCGCGGACCTCGCGGAGGTGGACGAGGACGACGACGAGGTCGGGCAGGATTGGCTTCTTCCCTTTCGTCGGATGAGAAGAAAGACGCCGAAGACAACCACAGCAGCTGCGAAGGGACCCCAGACCACCGGGGACGACAGCGACGTGGCGACCGTGCCCATCGCGACACACGCACCTGTAGCAGGGAGCGTGCCGAGCGCTGTGGCCACCGCGAACGGAAGAACGGGCAGACGGCTGGAGCCCGCTGCCACACTCACCGCCGCAAACGGCATACCAGGCGTGATGCGCATCCAGAGCATGCTGATGAATGGTCGCCGCGTAAGGCGTGCGCGCAGGGTTTCGACGTGACGGCTACGGGCGCTCAGCAGGTGGAGGGCGTCGCTGCCCAGAAGCCGGGCGGCGACGTACCCGAGCAGGGCTCCGGCCGTGTTCCCCAGTACGGCGACGAGTAGCCCGACCGGCAGGCCGAAGAGAATGCCGGCGACAGCGCTCAGCGCGGGCTTGGGAATGAAGACGCACGTCCCCACGGCGTATATACCGATGAAAGCGAGTGCGGTGGGACCGGCTCCCGTCGTCCTGTCACCCGGACTCAGCAGACCAGGTGGTGCGTTCACAATCAGGATGATCGCAGCGCCCGCCATGACCACCACCAAAGCTCCAAGCCTTGCACCAGCCATGAGCCAGGTGGTTTGCGCGGATCCCCTCCTGCGCCGCATTGGGGCCGCGCCTCAGCAGCGGTCGAGGCGGGTCGCGCCCGCGATGGTCTTCTGCCCCTGAGCGATTTCGTCCTCGGGGCCGCGGAAGGACCACAGCGCCCCGGCCGCGAGCGCCGTAGTCGGCACCGCGATGGCCCAGGCGTGCTTCGGCCCGCGAGCGCAGACCAGGCCGGCGACGGCCGTGGCGACGGCCGGTGCAAGCCAGGGCGAGGCTCCGCGGGCGAGACGGACAAAGGAAGAATTAGGCATGCGTGCTCCGGACAACAATTTTCCGTCCGTCGGACGCCGGCGCCCACATCGTAGCGGGAGAAGAGGCTCAGCCTCGCGAGGGCTCCGATGCCGTCCCCTGTGCTCCGCCGGGGGCGCCGCGCCGACAGACTGTCGGCCGGCGCGGCGGAGGGGGCCTCGGCACACCCGTCAGAGCCGGAGCTGGAGCGCCGGGTGGCGCGGAACGTCGAACCCCAGGGACTGGTAGAGGCCGATGCCCTGGCCGGTCGCGTTGAGATTGATGACCCGCGCCTCGGTCGATGTGGCGAACCAGTCCAGCAGAGCAGCCAGACAGGCCCGGGCATGCCCACGGCGCCGGTGATCCGGGTGCGTGCTGACGTTGGAGACATGGCCGTGCAGGCCACTGAGGTTGGTCGGACCGGGCGTGTGCCGGTCACAGGTGCCGACGGCGCTGCTCACCACACCGGCCTCCGGGTCGTCCACCACGAAGGCGGCGAACTCCCCAGGACGTACGAGGTGTTCGGCGTACCAGGAACGGGCTGCCACCCGCCAGTGCGCGTCCGCCCCACCGACGGCCATGCCCATCTCGGTCAGCATGAGTGCGCGCAGTTCCACGAGCGCGTCGGCGTCCTCCGGATCGGCGCGGCGAACGATCGGCGGTGCGGCAAGGGGGCTGGACACATGGTCTCCGTCAGGGGCGTGCGGTCGAGATCGTGCGATGAATATCATGGGCCGTCGAGGCCGGGCGGGTCAGGGCCGACGGGGCGGGGTGATCGTCGGCCACTGGATCTCCGTCGGGCCCGCCGCCCTCACCTCCCGCACGGTCATCGCCGCCAAGGGCCGCTTCGGCCCCGAACGCGACAACGCCAGCGGCCTCTCCCGACGCAGCCTCGGCCCCGCCCGGAGTCCTCGCTGCGCCGCCTCGGCGTCGAGGCCGTCGACCTGTACCAGGCGCACGCCTGGGACCCGCTCACCCCCGTCGAGGAGACCCTGGCCTTCTTCGACGACGCCGTACGGGCCGGGAAGGTCCGCTACTCGGGACTGTCCAACTAACACCGGCCGGCAGGTGCAGAAGACGTGGACACTGCCCGTTCCGGGGGCCGGCAGGCCCCGTCCCCCTCCAACTGCAGGACAACCCGCCGGTGCGGGAGGGGGAATGGGAGCTTGTTCCCGCCGACCGGTCCGGGAGTGCGGCTTACTGCCGGCTCAGTGTCAGTCCGCCCCGTCCAAAGGCGTCCGCGCTCCCCTCGCTCACCCCCGTCGGCGACAGCAGGTCACCATCCGCGATGGGGCGAGCGTCGGTCTGCGGGTGAGAGGCCCATTGCGGGGGGCGAGCTCCCCCGCCCAGCTGCTTGCTCACCCACCGCCGTGGACGGCTTCCCCCGGACGGGGAGCATGTGCCGCTCTTCGGCAGTGCCGAACCACCTGCACCGGCCGGGTCCGCGGGCGACCTGGCGTGTCGGGCCGCCGGTCCCGGTCCCGCCGGGCAGCAGGCGGGACAGGACCGGCTCCCGGCGCCGGCAGCCGGCGGGACCGGCCGGGCTACTGGCGGCTCCACTTCTCGTTGCTGCCGCCGTTGCAGGTCCACAGTTCGACGAGGGCGCCGTTGGCGGTCGAGGCCCCCGTGACGTCCAGGCAGAGGCCGGACTTCACGTTGGTGACGGAGCCGTCGGCGTTGACGTTCCACTGCTGGTTGGTCCCGCCGTTGCAGTCCCAGATGACGACCTTGGTTCCCGCCGTGGTGCCGCCGCTGTAGGCGTCGAGGCACTTGGACCCGTACACCACCAGCTCCTTCGAGGCGTTGAGGGCCCAGGACTGGTTGGCGCCGCCGTTGCAGTCCCAGATCTCGGTCTGGGTGCCGTTGGCGGTGCCGGCGTTGGGCACGTCGAGGCAGCGGTTGGAGCCGGCGCCGCGCAGCAGCGTGCCGGTGCCGCCGGTTCCGCCATTGCCACCGGGGTTGGTGCCGGTGCCCCAGCCCCACTGGAGCCGGTCGAGACCGGACTGGTTGGTCACGCTCACCGAGAGGTTGGTGCCGCTGCCGCTCAGGGTGGTGATGGCGCAGGAGGCGTTCTCGCACGGGCCCGGCCCCTGCGTCTGGGTCGCGTTCTTGACGCCCGTCCACAGGACCGAGCCGATACCCAGGCTGCGGACGGTGTCGGTGATGCCGTAGAGGTACGACAGGTCGTTGACGCCGTCCTTGGGGCCGTTGTAGTCGACGCCCGTGTTCATGGGGACGCCGAACTCGGTGAGCACGGCCCGGTCGGCGTGACCGCACAGGTTGCTGGTGAAGTCGTTGACCCAGGCGGCCTCGGTGGTGTGGGAGTCACCGAACATGCCGTAGATGTGGATCGACAGCAGGGTGCCCGACAGCCGGGAGTCCGAACCGACCGCGCACAGGTTCCCGTCGGACCACAGCCCGGGCACGATCACGTGGCTGCGGGAGAGGCTCGGGTAGCGGGCCAGCCAGGAGGCCTCGAAGTTGGTCAGGTCCGTGGCGTTGTAGCCGTACGGCTCGTTCATGATGTCGAAGTAGAAGTTGCCGTGGCCGCCGTACTTGTTGATCATCGTGTCCCACATCTGGTAGAAGGACGCGGTGTCGCTGACCTTCCCGCCCTGCAGCCAGGGGGCGACGATGACGTTCATGCCCAGATCGGTGGCGGCGTCCAGAGCGGCGGTGTAGCTGTTCCACCAGGACCCGGAGGTCGTCGCCGCGTTGAAGCCCATGCGGACGGTGTTGGCCCCGAGGCCCTGGAACCCCTTGAGGATGGAAGTCGACTTCGTGTAGACGGTCGCGTAGCTGTCCGACTGCGACAGTCCCACCGGGATGTTGGGGCCGGTGATGAAGTTGTCGTTGGGATCCGCCCAGTTCACGCCGTGGAACTGGCTGGTGGACGCGGCGGTCGCAGCCGGGGCGGCGTGCGCTGTGGCGCCGGTCGCGAGGAGGCCGGCCACGGCGAGGGCTATGGCGGACAGGCCGGCGGTCAGCCGGGACGTTCTGATGTTCATCGGGTCTCCTGGCGGTGGGGGGTGACGACGCCAAGGGTGCTGTTGTGCGGGGCACTTGTTGGTTAGCGCTAACATTCCATCGGAACAGACAAGCCGCCTCCCGGCAGGGAGATGGGATGTCCGGCGGCCGAAACGGCAGCGTGCCCCAACGGGCATACCCTGTCAACCCTTGCGGCAGCCATCGCAGTTGAGAGCGCCAGCGCACCGCGGAGTCGCTCGGGCTCGACGACCCTTCCCGTACGGCCAGGCGTAGCACCGGGGCATGCCGTACGCCGACGACCGCTGTCCGAATCGGGGTTCACACCCCTTGACAGGCCCGCGACACGGAGAGGACCGTCTCCCCGAAACCCTTCGGCAATCCCACCGCAAAATGACGAACGGCGATGTTAGCGCTAACCAACGTCCGGCCTACCTCGACATCTCTGGCGCCTCTCCCCCACCGGCGGCAACGCCTTGGCCGGACCACGGGCCGGCAACGGTCAGTCCGACCAGCAGTGGACCCGCAGCTGATCCGAACCGAAGCGAACACCGAACGGCCCCACTCACGGCCCGCCCCACCCCAGGCCACGGGTCTCGGTCGGCACCCGGCCACGGGTCTCGGTCGGCACCCGGGCGCGGGCACACACGCCCCAGCAGCGCCGGGATGCCGACGAGGGCGCCGACAGCACCACGGTCGGCGCCCACCACCGTGATGTGGAGGCCCTCTCCAGCACCAACGACGGGTGGACCATCACCGGAATCCGACAGCCCCGGGCGCGGTCGGCCGCCTCGGTCCTGCTGCCCCGACGTCCGATGAGTTCCGAAGACAAGGAGCGACTCAACATGCACCGATCGTGGATGCGCCGCGTGCGGCGCGCACTCCTGGGGGCGGGCACCGTGGTGGCAGTCGCCGCCGGTGTCCTGACCGGCACGGCCGCCCCGTCGCATGCCGCGACACAGCAGCCGTGTGACATCTACGCCTCCGGCGGCACGCCCTGTGTGGCCGCGCACAGCACCGTCCGCGCCCTGTACGGCTCGTACACCGGGAGCCTCTACCAGGTCCGGCGCTCGTCGGACAACTCGACGAAGAACATCGGGGTGGTGGAGGCCGGCGGCCGGGCCGACGCGGCCGCACAGGACTCCTTCTGCGCG
>NZ_JOHY01000014.1 GCF_000721495.1 Streptomyces sp. NRRL F-5123 | reverse complement strand
CTTGGGGTCCTGGGTGTGCTCGTCGCGCCAGAAGCGGTAGCCCTCGGCGCTGCGGTCGATGACGGCCTCGGCGCCCATCGCCCGGCAGATCGCCGCCTTCCAGATCAGGACGTTGTCGCCCTGCTTCATCCCGGCGCCGTTGCGGGAGACCAGCTGCCGGTAGGCGGTGGAGTTGACCAGGCCGGGGGCGGCGGCCTCCTCCCACGTGAGGTGGCCGGGTTTGGGCATCAGCTGGTTGGACCTGACCAGGGCGATCTCGGCCAGGCCGCCGAAGTTGGTCTCGTAGCCCCAGATGCGCTGCTCGGGGTCGAGCATGGTGTCGCCGTGCCCGTCGGCCGACTCCAGCTCGACGCTCAGGCAGTGCGCCACGACGTCGTCGCCCGGCTGCCATCTCGTCACGCCGGGGCCGGTGCGCAGGACGACACCCGCGAGGTCGGAGCCGATGACGTGGTAAGGCAGGTCGTGCCGCCGGGCCAGGTCCCCGCGACGGCCGTAGCGCTCCAGGAAGGCGAAGGTCGGTACGGGCTCGAAGATCGACGACCACACGGTGTTGTAGTTGACCGACGAGGCCATGACCGCCACCAGGGCCTCGCCGGGGCCCAGTTCTGGCAGCGGTACCTCGTCCAGGTGGATCGACTTGCGGGGGTCCTTGTCCGCGGTGGCCATGCCCTCGAACATGCCGGCCTCGCTCCTGTGCAGCGTCGCGGCCCGGTAGCTGCCGGGCAGCCGGAGGGCGGCGATCTCCCGGGCGCCGGTGTGCCCGGAGACGACGGCGTCGACGATGTCCTTCACTGCCTGCCTCTTCTCGCCGTTCCCGGCTGGTCGGTCGGCTGCGCCCGGCCCGGGCGCAGCCGTCTTTCGGTGCGTTACGCGACGCCCTGCGCCCGCAGGTACTCCGCGAGCGCGGGCACGGTGTCCAGCGCGGTCAGGTCGTCGTCCGTCCCGACGGCGACCCCGTAGCGCAGCTCGACGGCCTGGATCAGCCGGACGAAGCCCAGCGAGGTGAGGCCGAGCAGCCCCAGCGACTCTGGCTCCTCCAGCGCCTCGGCGGCGCTGATCATCCCGTCGCTGGCCTCGGCGACGAGGCCGGCCAGCTCGTGGTGGAGTACGGAATCGGGTGTGGCGGGGGCGGTCACGCGCTCTCCTCCTGCAGCAGTTCGTCGACGGTGGCGACGACCCCCTCGACGGTGGGGGTGTCGAAGAAGGCGTCGAAGGGCACCTCGACGCCGAGGCGGTCGCGGACCCGGGCGATGATCTGCATGATCGTCAGCGAGTGCCCGCCCAGGTCGAAGAGGGTCGTGTCCGGGCCGATCGCCTCCACCCGCAGCACCTCGCGCCAGATGTCCGTCACGACCGCGGTCAGGTCCGCGCCGCCGGCGGGGGCCGCCTCGGCGGGCGCGCCGTCCGGCTCCTGCGGGGCGGGCAGGGCGGACCGGTCGAGCTTGCCGTTGAAGGTGAGCGGCAGCGCGTCCAGCCCGACGAGGTCGCGCGGGATCATGTAGCGCGGCAGCCGCTCGGCGGCGTGGGCCCGCACCGCGGTGTGGTCGGCGCCGCCGACGAGGTAGGCCGCCAGCTCGCCGCCGTGGACGGCGACCGCGGCCTGCGCGACACCGGGCGCGTCCAGCAGCACGCGCTCGATCTCGCCGAGCTCGATGCGGTGGCCGCGCAGCTTGATCTGGTCGTCCCAGCGGCCCAGGAACTCCGGCCGCCCGTCGGGCCCGAGGACGGCGCGGTCGCCCGTGCGGTACCAGCGCCCGCCGTCCGGGCCGGTGACGAAGCGCTCGGCGGTGAGGTCGGGCCGGCCGCGGTAGCCGCGGGCCAGTCCGGCACCGCCGATGCACAGCTCGCCGGGGACGCCGGGCGGTACGGGGTGGAGCCGGTCGTCCACGACGCGCAGCGCGGTGTTGGCGAGCGGGCCGCCGAGGGTGATCCGGCCGGGGTCGGCGGGGACGTCGTCGGCGGTGGACCAGATGGTGGTCTCGGTCGGGCCGTAGACGTTGACCAGGCGTCCGACGAGCGGGCGCAGCCTGCGGGCCAGTGGCAGCGGCAGCGCCTCGCCGCCGCACAGGGCGGTGACCGGGGCGCCCGTCCAGCCGGCGTCCAGCAGCAGCTGCCAGCCGGACGGGGTGGCCTGCACATGGGTGATCCCGGCGTCCGCGATCAGCCGGGCGAGCGCGGCGCCCTCGCGTACGGCGGCGTCGGCGGCGACCACGACCCGGCCGCCGGTGGTGAGCGGCGCGAACAGCTCCAGGCCGCTGATGTCGAAGGACAGGCTGGTCAGGTGCAGCCAGCGGTCGGCCGGCCCGGCGCCGATCAGCTCGCCGATGGCGGCGACGAGGTTGGCGAGCGCGGCGTGGCCGACCTCGACGCCCTTGGGGCTGCCGGTGGAGCCGGAGGTGTAGATGACGTACGCGAGCCCGTCCGGGTCGGTGGCGGCGGGCGCCGAGTCCGGCTCGCCCGCGAAGGCGGCCAGGCCGTCCAGCGGCAGCGGTTCCGCGGGGCTCGCGGCGACGCCGGGCAGGGCGTCGGCGTGGCCGAGGACCAGCTTCGCGCCCGCGTCGGCGGCGATGAAGTCCAGCCGGGCCGGGGGCAGGGCGGGGTCCAGCGGGAGGTAGGCGGCGCCGGCGGCGAGGATACCGAGCAGGCCCGCGACGAGCTCGGTGCCGCGGTGCGCGCACAGCCCGACCACGTCACCGGCGCCGATGCCGCGGCGGCGCAGCCCGTGGCCCACGCGGTGTGCGGCGGCGACGAGTTGGCCGTACGTCAGGTCGTCGCTGCCGCCGCCGGTCACGGCGATCGCGTCGGGCGTGGCCGCAGCGGCGGCCCGTACCTGGTCCAGGACGGTGGTGGCCGGGCGCGGGCGGGCGGGGCCGTCGAGCCGGGCCAGCAGGGCGCGTTCGGCGGGCAGGAGCAGGTCGAGGTCGCCGATCGGGCGGTCGGGGTCGGCGAGAGCGGCGGCGAGCAGGGTGCGGAAGTGGGCGACGGCGCGCTCGCCGTCGGCGGCGGGCAGCAGCCGGGTGGGGATGTGGACGCGCCCGGTGAGGCCGCCGGGGGTGTCGATGAAGTGCAGGTGCATCGCGGCGCGGACGGTCGCGGTGGCGAACAGCCGGTCCACCGGGGCGGACGCCTGGCCGTCAGACTCCGCGCCGAGCCGGATGTAGCTGGTCGACACGGGCGCCATCGCCAGCCGCGGGGGCAGGTGCGGTACCGCCCTGCCGAAGGGCACCTCGCGGTGGCCGTAGACGGCGCGGGCCTCGGCGCGCACCGCGCGGGCCAGCTCGGCGAAGGAGGCCTGCGGGTCGGCGGCGCGGGTGACGGGCAGTTCGCTGACCCACATGCCCATCTCGCCCGCGGTCTCCGGGGTGCGGGTGGACACGTCGACGGCCACCGACACCAGCGGGTTGCCGTAGCGGGTGAGCAGCGCGTGGATCCCGGCGAGCAGCACCTCGAAGCGGGTGACGCCCAGCGCCTCCTTCCCGGCGGCGAGGGCGGCGTCCAGCTCCGGGGTCCAGCCCAGGTCGAGGTGGGTGGCGGGCTCGGCGGCGGCAGGCGTGGCGGCGAGGCCCGGCAGGACGGCGTCGGCGGGCGGTACGGGCCGCCGCGACCAGAAGTCGCGCGCGGCGGGCAGGGCGCCGGCGACGCGCCGGGTCTGCGCCTGCGCGAGCGCGGCGAAGGTTGCGAGGTCGCCGGTGCCGAGGTCGCGGCCGCCCACGGCGGCGCCGAGGTCGGCGACGAGGATGTCGCGGCCGAGCCCGTCCAGGACGAGGTGGTGGGCGACGGCCATGACGACGGTGCGCCCGTCGTCGACGTGCAGCACCGCGCAGCGGGCGAACGGCCCGGCGCTCCCGCCGGTGTCGGCGAAGTCGAAGCCGGTGGCGAGTTCTGCGGCCAGCTCACCGGTGAGCCGGTCCGCGGTGACGGTGCGGTGCACGACCGGGGCGGGGGCGCCGGGGTGCAGCAGCGGTTCGCCGTCCGTCTCTGCGACGGTCGCGGCGAGCAGCGGGTGCCGCCCGGCCAGCGCGGCCCAGGCCGCGTCCAGGGCGGCGGACCCGGTGCCGTCCGGCGCGGTCACGATCGCCGGGACCAGGTACGCCGCCGACGCCCCGATGGCCCGCTCGGCGAACCACAGCCCCTGCTGGGCGGGGGTCATGGGGATGCCGGTCGCTGCCTCAGCCATGTGTCGCCGCTTCCTCTCCTGTGCCGTTGCCGGCGTCCGTGCCGGGGTTCGTACCGGTGCCGGTGCCGGTGCCGGTGCCGGTGCTCGCGCTCGTGCGTGCCGGTGCCGCCACGGGCTCGAAGAGCTCCCGCAGCCGGTGCTTGACGACCTTGCCGCCCGCGTTGCGCGGCAGCTCGCCGACGTGCGCGATGCGGCTCGGCTGCTCGTGGGCGGCCAGCCGGGTGGCGAGGAAGCGGCGCACCTCGGCGAGCCGCAGCTCGCGGGTGGCGACGAGCACGGCGGCGGGGGTCCGCCCGAGCACGGGGTCGGGCAGGCCGAGGACGGCCGCCTCGACGATGTCCGGGTGCTCGTGCAGGGCCGCCTCGACGGCGATCGTCGACACCTTGTCCGCGCCGCTCTTGATGACGTCGCTCTCCCGGTCGACGAGGAAGAGGTAGCCGTCGGCGTCGAGGTGGCCGATGTCGCCCATCCGCGTCCAACCGCCCCGGAAGACCTGCGCGGTGGCGCCGGGGTCGTCGAGGTAGGAGCGGGACGCGCCGCCCGCGCTGCGCATCCAGACCTCGCCGGTCACCCCGGCGGGGCAGGCCCGCCCGTCCGCGTCGCACACCCGCAGCGCGCCGCCCGCCGCGGCCAGGCCGATGGCCGCGGGGCGCTGCGGGCTGAAGATCATGCTGGTCTGGGTGGGTGCGGCCTCGGTGGAGGTGTAGTAGTTGACGATCGTCGCGCCGGGCAGCGCGGCCGCGAGCCCGGTGGCCACGCTGGGCGGCAGCGCGGCGGCGGTGGAGCCGAACAGCACGACGCCGGAGGTGTCGTGCCGCTCCAGCGCCCCGGAGGCGAGCAGCTCGATCGCCATGGCCGGGACGACGAAGACGCTGCCCACCCGGTGCTGCTCGATCAGCCGCGCGAAGGGGTCGGGCGCGAAGCGCGCGGTGACCAGCATCCCGGGGTGCGCGGTGAGCGCGTTGAAGAGCATGGTCTGGGCGGCGTTGGTGCCGATCGGAAAGGCGTGCAGGAAGACCCGGGAGTGAGCGAGGGTCCGCAGCGGCGGGTCGAGCCGCATGCCGTACGTGAGGTTGGCGTGCGAGGCGAGGACGCCCTTGGGCCGCCCGGTGGTGCCGGAGGTGTAGAGGATCTGCGCCGGGTCGCCGGGCCGCGGGCCCTCGACCCGCCCGGCCTCCGGCAGCGCGGCCACGTCCTGCGGGCCCCAGCGCAGCCGCACGGGGGTGTCGAAGCGTTCGGCGCCGGGCCCGTGCAGCAGCGCGGTCGCACCGCTGTGCTCCAGCATGTACGCGGCTTCCGCCGGTGCGGTGCGGGTGGAGACGGGTACGGCGACGGCTCCGGCGGCGAGCACGCCGGTGTAGGAGCAGGCGTACGAGATCCAGTCCCGCGCCCCGTACAGCAGCCCGACCCGCTCGCCGGGCCGCACGCCCGCGGCCCGCAGCCCGGCGGCGACTGCCTGCGTACGGGCCTGCCAGGCGCGCAGGGAGAGCGTGTCGGCGGCCTGTGTCACGGCGGCGTGGTCCGGTTCGGCGGCCGCGCGGGCCGCGAGCAGTTGCGGCACGGTGAGGGCGGCCCTGATGGCGGCGGCAGGCCGTGTCGTGCTCATCGCACCTCCTGGGCGGTCGGTGCCGTGCCGGGGCCGGTGCCCGGGACGGTACGGACGGCGCCGTCCTGGGGCGTGCTCGCGACCGCGGCGGCGGGACCGCGGCCCGCCCGGGTGGCGGCCGGCAGCGCGGTCCCGGCGGCGCCGGGGCAGCGCACGGCGGCGCGGGCGGTCATGGTGCCCCCGTTCCGGCGGCGAGTTCCTGCGCCGCCTCGTCGTCCGTCAGCCGCTCGATCTCCGCGACGAGTTCGGCCTCCACCGCCCGGGCGAAGGCCTCGACCGTGGGCTGCTCGAACAGCAGGCGGACGGGCAGGTCGAGGCCCACGGCCGCGCGCAGGCGGCCGATCGCCCGCACCGCCAGCAGGGAGTGGCCGCCGAGGGCGAAGAAGTCGTCGAGGGCGCCGACGCGTTCGGCCGCCAGCAGGTCCGCGAAGACCTCGGCGACCAGCCGCTCGGCATCGGTGCGCGGTGGCCGGAAGGCGTCCCGGGCGGCGCTCGCGGCGGGGGCGGGCAGCGCGGCGAGGTCGACCTTGCCGTTGGCGGTGAGCGGCAGCGCGGGCAGCACCACGACGGCGCCGGGCACCAGCAGCGCGGGCAGCCGTTCGGCTGCGTGGGCGCGTACCTCCTCCGGGGTCGCGCCGCCCGTGACGTACCCGACGAGCAGCTGGCCGGCGACGGTGACGACGGCCTGGCCCACCGCCGGATGGGCGGTCAGCACGGCCTCGACCTCGCCGGGTTCGACGCGCACACCGCGCACCTTGAGCTGGCGGTCGAGGCGGCCGAGGAATTCCAGCGCCGGCTCGCCGGTGTGCCAGCGGACGCGGTCGCCGGTGCGGTACATCCGGCCGCCGCCGCGCGGGTCGGGGACGAAGCGCTCGGCGGTGAGGTCGGGGCGTCCGAGGTAGCCGTCGGCGAGCCCGCCGCCGGCCAGGTGCAGCTCGCCCGCCGCGCCGCGCGGCACCAGGCGCCCGGCGCCGTCCAGCACGTAAGCGCGCACCCCGCCGACGGGGCGCCCGATCGGCGGGCGGCGGACGGCGTCGGCGGCCGTCAGGCCGGTCGCGGTGGCGATGATCGCGGCCTCGGTCGGGCCGTAGGTGTTGACGAGCCGGACGCGGTCGCCGTGCCGCTCGCGCCAGCGGGCGACCGCGGACGCGTCGGCCTGCTCGCCGCCGAGGATCACCAGCCGCAGCGCCCGCGGCCAGGCCGGGTCGAGGTCCAGCAGCGCCTGCCAGTACGCGGTGGGCAGGTCCAGCACGGTGACGTCCGCGTCGGCGGCGAGCACGTCGGGCAGGGTGCGCGTCCCGCCGGGCAGCAGCACCAGCGTGGCGCCGGCGGCCAGCGCGGGCCAGATCTCCTCGGCGTGGGTGTCGAAGCCGAGGTCGGCGAACTGCACGACGCGGTCGGCGGCGGTCAGCCCGTAGGCCCCGGCCATCCACGCGGCGCGCTCGCGCAGTGCGGCGCGCCCGACCAGGACGGGCTTGGGCGTGCCGGTGGAGCCGGAGGTGAACAGGACGTAGGCCGGGTCCTGCACCCGCACCGGGCCCGCCGCGCCGGGCCCGACACCGGCGGCGGTCACGACGGCGGCCACCGCGGCCTGCGCGGTCATCGCGTCCCTGCGGCGTGCGGGCAGCCCGGGGTCGAGGGGGACGTATCCGGCGCCGGCCCGCCAGACCGCGAGCAGCGCGGCGATCTGCTCGGGGCCGCGCGGCAGGCTCACCGCGACCAGGTGCCCGGACTCGACGCCCGCCGCGCGCAGGTCGTCGGCGAGTGCGCCGGCGCGCTCCCACAGCTCCCGGTAGCAGACCTCGGCGGCGCCGCTGCGGACGGCGACCGCGCCGGGGACGGCGGCGACGGCCGCCGCCACGGCGTCGAGCAGCGGCGGGCCGCCGGGGACGGCCGGGCCGGTACCGAGCGCGATCAGCTCGGCCTCGTCGGCGGCGCCGACCAGCGGCAGTTCGCGCACCGGGGTGTCCAGGCCGGTCAGGACGGCGTGCAGCACGGCGGCGAAGCGGTCGGCGAACCGCTCGGCGGTCTCCGGCGTGAAGACGTCGGCGCCCGCGGTGAGCAGCACGTCCATGCGGTTCTGCCCGGCCCGGGCGTTGATCGCGGTCGGGGTGACGAAGACGTCCACGGCGATGTCGGTGAGGGTGTGCCTCGGCCCGTCGCCGTACCCCTCGGCCGTGACGCCGGGGAAGCCCTCGGCGCCGTCGAAGCCGGTCGCCGAGACGTCCATGGTGGAGTGCAGGGTGAAGACGGCCTGGAAGAAGGGGTTGCGGCCGGGGTCGCGGGCCGGGCCGAGGTCCGCGACCAGCTCCTCGAAGGGGACCTCCTGGTGGGTGAAGGCGCCCATGCAGGCGGTCCGGGTGCGGCGGACCAGGTCGCGTACCGTGACCTCCCCGGACAGGTCGGCGCGCAGCACCAGCATCCGCACGAAGTAGCCGAAGACCGACTCGGCGGCCACGTCGTCCCGCCCGGCCGCAGGGGTGGCCACGCACAGGTCGTCCTGGCCGGTGAGCTGGCCGAGCATCAGCTGGTAGGCGGTCATGAGCACCATGAAGGGGGTGCAGCGCAGCTCGCGGGCGACGCGCTGCACCTCGTCCCAGGTGCCGTCGTCGAAGGAGCGCAGCACCGCGACGCCGGCCGAGGTGCGGCGGGCCGGGCGGGGGCGGTCCAGCGGGAGTTCCAGCGCGGGCGGCTGCTCCAGGGCCTTGCGCCAGAAGGCGAGCGACGCCTCGCCCGCCGGCTTCTCGGCGCGGGCGTGGTCGAGGTAGCGCAGGGCCGGCGGGACGGGGGCCGTGCCGCGGTAGGCGTCGGCGGTCTGCCGGTAGAGCAGGTTGAGCGACCAGCCGTCACCGACGATGTGGTGCGTGACGACGCACAGCACGTGGTCGGCGGGGCCCACCCGCAGCAGCCCGATCCGGACGAGGTGCCCCTCGGCCAGGTCGAACGGCCGCCGGATCAGCTCCTCCACGGCCCCGCGCAGCTCCTCCTCCCCCGCGGCGTCGGCGCGGTGCACCGGAGTGGTGCGCGGCGCCAGCACCTCCTGCACGGGCTCGCCGTCACGGTCGGTGAAGCGGGTGCGCAGGCTCTCGTGCCCGGCGACGACGGTGTCCAGCGCGCGGACCAGCCGGGCGGTGTCGAGGTCGCCGCGCAGCCGTACGGCGGCGGAGATGTTGTACGCGGCGTCGTCCGGGTCGAGCTTGTTCAGGAACCACAGCCGGCGCTGCGCGGCGGTGAGCGGGCCGCGGTCGGCGGCGGGCACGGGCGTCTCCCGGCCGGCGGTCACGGCCGGCCCGCGGTCAGGCGCGGACATACGCGGCTCGCACGGTCGTGCTGGAGGTGTCGCCGCCGAGCAGGCGGTCGAGCAGGGACGCCAGGCCCGGGTCGGCCCAGTCCTCGGCCACCGCCAGAGCCCCCAGCTCGTCGAAGCGCCGCAGGTAGTCGGGGTCGTGGACGGTGGGGACGGCCACGACGGGGCTGCCCGCGGCGCGGGCGGCGGCGGCTCCGGTGGCGGAGTCCTCGAAGACGAGCTGGCGCTCGGCCGCCGCGCCCAGCAGCCGTGCGGTGGCCAGGTAGACGTCCGGCGCGGGCTTGAGCCGCGGCACGTCCTGCGCGGCGACGACCCGGGCCTCGCCGAACAGCTCCAGCAGACCGGCCCGGCGCAGGACGGCCAGCGCGGTGTCCCGCTCGGTCGCGGTGCCGACGGCCAGCGGCACGCCCCGGTCGCGCAGCCCCTCCAGGACGGTGCGGACCCCGGCCCGCGGCACGATCTCCGGGACGCGGCCCACGAGTTCGTCGAAGGCCGGGTGCTTGGCCGCGAGGATCCCGGCGGCGGAGGCGCCGGACGGGGAGAGGGCCGCGATCTCGGCCGCGACCAGCGGGTCCGGCCCGCCGATGAGGTGCGGCAGCCGGTGCGGCGCCTCCTCGCGGGTGAGGGTCACGCCTGCCTGCCGGGCGGCGGCCAGCCACGCGTCGTGGTGGAAGCGCTCCAGGTCCACGAGGGTGCCGTCGAGGTCGAAGGCGGCGGCCTGCACCGGATCGGGGACGGCGGCGGTCATCGGGCGCTCTCCCGCGGGGCGAGGGCCACGACGGCCGTCTCGTCGTCCTCGTAGCGGATCCCGGCCGCGTAGCGGGGGCCGAGCATCGACAGAAGGTAGCCGAGGTCGTCGATCATGCCGATCCCGTCGGCGGGGTCCCGGTGGACCCCCTTGGACCGGACGAGCAGCGCGGTGCGGGCGATGCGCAGGCTGTCCATGATCAGCGCTGACAGGTCGATGGGCGTGAGCATGCGCCACAGGTCGAGGTGCACCGCGGCGTCGAAGGCACCGTCCGGGTAGTGGGTGCGCACCCCGAACAGGTGCGGGTTGTCGGGCCCGAAGGGGGCGCCGTGGTCGACGGTGGTGGCGCGGCCCGTGGCGGCCGCGGCCGCGAGGTCGAAGCCGATCCACAGGCTGCTCGCGGAGTCCGGCAGGCCGAGCGCCTTGGCCACCCGGTCGGCGGGGACCCGCCCGGGGTGGTCGCGCAGGAACTCCCGGCAGTCCTCGTAGTAGGGCAGGGTGCGGGCGACCCGGCGGTGGTTGTCCGAGGGGTGGGTGAAGAACTCGATGTCGTAGTGCCGGTACTTGTCGACGAGGAAGGGCAGGACCGGCTTGGTCCGCTCCCACTCCGTCGTCCAGTCCCGGAAGTGCGGTGCGTGGTGGCACACGGCGGCGGGCTCGTAGCGGAAGCGGCTGCTGTCGCGGCCGAAGTGCCGGTAGATGCGGTACGTGAAGTCGGTGTCCTCGTAGCCCCACTGCACGAACGACTCGTCGAACCCGCCGACGGCCTCGTAGAGGTCGCGCGGCAGCGAGAGGTTGTGGGTGAAGCCGAACATCCAGCCCGTGCGCCGGTAGACGTCGAAGGCGGCCGGGTCGGTCTGCGGCAGGTCGCGGTGGTCGCCCTCCATCGGCAGCAGGGTGCCGTCGGCGGGCAGGGTGCCCGCCGCCAGCGCCGCGAAGGTGCCCCAGCTGGGCTCGGTCCGGCGGCCGTAGACCACCTCGGGGCCGGTGTCGCCGGGCCGCCGCAGATGCCGCTCGACGAGGTCGGGGGAGGCTATCGAGTCGGCGTCCATGAGCAGCAGCCGGTCGCCGCGGGCCGCCGCGGCGCCGGTGTTGCGCGCCGCCGACCGGCCGCGGTTGACCTCGTGGCGGACGTAGCGCACGTCGAGGGCGGTCTCGTGGCGGCGGACCACCGCACGGACGTCCTGGACGGAGGCGTCGTCGGCCACGACGACCTCGAAGAGGTCCCGGCCGGCCGTCTGGCGGGCCAGCGCCCCGAGGGTCAGCTCCAGGCAGTCGACCTGGTTGTAGGTCGGGATGATGACGGACAGCACGCTTAGGCCCCCGGGGATGCGTCGGTGGTTGGCGTCGGGCCCGCGGCCGCGGGCGGATCGCCCGGACGGCCGCTGCCCTGGAGGACGACCGGCACGCGCTCCCACGCGGCGCGGGATTCCGGCCGGGCGGGGGCGTGGCGGCACAGCACGTAGTGGTGCGGCGCCATGGTCAGGGCTCCGTCGAGCCGGTCGAGCACGGCGGCGTGCACCTGCTCCGGTGTCGTGGGCCGCCCTGTCACGAGGTAGCCGACCAGCCGCACGCCGCTGCCCTCCTCGCCCGTCGGCTCGGTGAAGACCCGGGCGGCGGTGGCACCGGGGAGCGCTGCGAGCAGGGCGCCCACCGCCTCCGGGGAGACCCGGCAGTGGTCGGCGACGACCGCGTCCGCGGGCTGCCCGAGCGGGGTGACGCCGGTCAGCTCCGCGACCCGGTCCAGGTCCAGGTCGCCGGCCTCGCACAGCTCGATGAGGACGGTCTCCAGACCGGCCAGCAGCGCCCGCGCGCTCGCCGCGTCCAGGTACCGGCTGTCGGTGAACAGCTCGACGACCGCCCGCGAGCGCAGCGCCTTGACGTGGAAGTAGATCTTCAGCTGCTCCTCGTCGCGGCCTTCGAGGTCCGCCAGCACGGTGTCCGCGGTCAGCGCCCGCAGCTCGGCGGCGGTACGGGGCGCGGGCGGAAGGGCGGGGCCCGCCTCGGGGGCGATGTTCACCGTGCTCAGCGTCCCGAGGGCGGCTCCGCGCCGGACCCGCTCCGCGGCCGTGAGCCGCGCGACCTCGCGCGGGTCGCTGTTGCCGCGCAGGTACGCCAGTGACGACGCCCGGTGCGCGGCCCGGACGGTGGCGGCCAGCGACCCCGCGTCCACCGGTAGCAGTACCGGCGCGACCTGGTAGTACGTGCCCACCGAGGCGGCGTCCGCGGGCGTGAAGCGATTCCCCGTGGCGAGTGCGAGCGGGACGGCGCCGGTGCCCGTGCGGACGCCGAGGATCGCCGCCAGCGCGCCCAGCAGTGCCGCGGACGGGCTGACCCGCAGCCGGCCGGCGACGGCCTGCGCGGCGGCGGCCAGCGCGACCGACTGCAGTCCGGTGCCGGGGAAGAGCGGGCGCTCCCCCGGCTGCGACAGGTTGGGGAAGACGGTCTGCGGCGCCGTCCGCAGGGTTTGCCGCCAGTAGGCGAGGGAGGCGTCGCCCGCCCGGCGCCCGGGTTCGGAGGCTTCGTAGGCGGCCCGGTCCCGCGACTGGACACCGGCCGGCGGGACCTGCGCCGCGTCGCCGCCGCGCAGCAGCGCGAGGAATTCCGCGCGCAGCGCGGTCAGGCCCCACGCGTCGGCCGCGAGGTGCGACAGGACGAGCACGACCTGGCGCGGCCTGCCGCCCGAGGTGACCACGCTCGCCCGCAGCGGCCACTCCTGCGCGTGCCGGAAGGGCTCGTGCCACAGCCGGTCCTCGTCCCGCTCCGCGGTCCGCCGGACCCGGCCGGGCGTGGTCCCGGCGATCTCGACGGCGAGCGCGCCCTGCCCGTCGCACTCCTGCCGCGGCTCGCCGTCCGGGCCCGCCGGGAAGCGGGTGCGCAGCACCTCGTGGCGCCGGACGAGGGCGTGCAGGGCGCCGAGCACCCGCTCGCGGGTCGCGTCGGGCGGCAGGTGCACGCGCAGCCGCAGGCTGATGAAGTGGTTGTGCGGGGCGAGCGCCGCCAGGATGTCCCAGACGAACCGCTGGCCCCACGTCAGCTCCGCTCCCCCGCCGTCCAGGCCGGTGAACTCCAGCACGACCCGCTCGCGTACGTCCGCGCCGTCGGCGGGCGCCGCCGCGGCCTCGGGCGCCGCCGTACCGCCGGTCACGGGGCGTCCGGGGCCGGCGTCGCGCGCTCGCGCCGGAAGAGCATGAACCAGTCGCCGACGCCGACCAGTTCGCGTACGTCCGGGTCGGCGATCGTCTGCTCGCGGGCGGCGAGGACGTAGCCGTGGCGGGCGAGGACCGGGGTGAAGTCGGTGCGCAGGTAGTCGTTCTCCAGGCTGAGCAGCTTGTCGCCCTCGTTGGGCACGATCATCAGGGCGGGCACGTCCAGCCGCGCGAGCAGCGCGATCCAGGCCTCGATCGCGGTCAGCGGCATCTCGGAGAAGCTGTGGATGTTGACGGCCAGGTCCGGCCGCTCCTGCTCCAGCCGCTCCGCCATCTCGTCCAGCGGGATCACGGTCGCCTTGGCCGCCTTGCGGTAGCGCAGGTACTGCTCGCTGAGAAAGGTCGACTCCGGGATCGCGTCGACGCACAGGTAGCGCGCGAGGCCCGGTACGCACTCCGACATCCGGTGGGCGAGGCGGCCGTAGCCCGCGCCGATGTCGAGGACGGTGAAGTCCTTGCGGGACAGCAGGTCCCAGTGCCGGTCGAGGAAGTACATCTCGTTGACGGAGTCGAGCAGGTCGCGGCTCGCGGTCGGCAGCCCCTGGAAGTCGAACGCCCAGCAGCCGAAGGCGCCGTCCTCGCCGGTGCGTTCCAGCAGCTTGTGGGTGTCCTGCCGGCTGATGTACTGGGCGAGCAGGAAGAACTTCAGCCGGGCGTTGTCGCCGACCTGGCGCAGCTGCCAGACGTACGCGTTGTCGCCGCGGAAGAACTTCAGGTTCAGGTCGCGCAGCCGGCGGCTGCGGCGCCAGAAGCTGCCGGGGCGGTAGGGCGAGTCCAGCCGGCGGTAGCGCGCCCGCAGCTGCTCCAGCTCCGGGTTGCGGTCGTCCAGGACGGCCGCCAGCTCGGCCGGGAGCGGCGTGGAGCCGTCGTGCCGGCCGTGTCCCGCGTGGATGCGGAAGCTGGTCAGCTCGGTCGAGGTACGGGTCAGGGTCAGCCCGAGCAGGCCGACGAGGTAGCGAACGGTCAGGAAGACCCGCGAGGTGAACCGGTTCATCACCCTCACCCCCTGCCCGCGGTGCCGGCGGCGGCCGGGACTCGGCAGGCCTCGCCGCCGCCCAGGACGCGGACGGCCATGTGGCCGAGGGAGACGTGCAGGTCCTCGGTGAGGCCGTAGTCCGCCTGGCCGAGGACGACATGGCGGTCGGCGAGCGCCGCGACGTCGCCCGGTGCGCCGAGCGCGGCCAGCACCGTCATGCCCAGCTCGCGGCCGGTCGTGGCGGCCCGCACCAGGTTGGGCGAGCGGCCGCTGACGCTCAGCAGCAGCAGGACGTCGCCGGGCCGGGCCCAGGACGGGAGCTGCCGGGAGAAGATCTCGTCGTAGGAGTAGTCGTTGGCGATCGCCGTGACCCGGGCGATGTTCTCGGTCAGGGCCACGGCCTGCCGCTCCGGGCCGAACGGCTGCGAGGCCGCGGCCAGGTCGGCGGCGATGTGGAGCGCGGCCGTGCTGCTGCCGCCGTTGCCGGCGACCAGCACCCGGCGGCCCTCGCGCAGCGCGTCGACCAGGCAGTCCAGGACGTCGGCTACGGCCGCGACCTCGATCTGCGCGAGCGCCAGCGTGAGGTCGTCGACGTACTGCTTGACCGCCGCAGCGGCCCCCGCGGAGGCGGACGGCGCCCGGCCGTCCGCGCCGGTACCGATCTTCATGGGAGCGCTCCCATCGGCATGTGAAACCCCCGTCACCACATCTCGGACACCGAAGAATCGGGATCTTGTCAGGGGACGTGGCGGGCCGTCAACCACCTTCACACATACGGTTTTTAGACATCCTTGACCACTTGTGCGATGCGTAGCACGCCGCTTGGGCGGCACCCGCGCCGACAGCACCGCCCCGCGCACCCGCGCCTCCGTCGCCCCGCCGGTGGGGCGGCGAATGCGCGAGGAGGACCGTGACGGCGTCGTCGACCAGGGCATCGCCGAGCGCCGCAGCGGTCCGGCCGGGACCCCGCGGCGGCGCGGCGCCCTGGACGGCGGCGGGGAGCAGCGGCGCCGGCAGCCCCGCGCCCGGCCGCGTCGTACGCACCCTCCGCGCACCGGTGCCGAGGATTCCGGCCAGGTGCGGAAGGGCCGCCCCGCGGTCGCCCGCGGCCCTTCCGCCGGTCCGGCGCGGCCGCGGTGCGCGTCCGGTCGCGCACGCAGCGCGAAGGGACGCGCGTCACAGGGTTCGGCGGCGCCCGGCGGGTACGCGTAACCGGGTGTCGCCGGGCGGCGGCGGCACCGCGGAGGCGACGCGGAGGCGACGGGAATGGGCATGGAGGGCGCACTGCGGCCGGTTGTGGTGATGGGAACGGCGCTGGCGGTGACGATCGCCGTGGGCTACGCCGTCGACAGAGCGCTGCGCGCGGCGGACGTGCGCCATCCCGAGACGCCGCTGTGGCATCTGCTGCGGCGCTGCCGCCTGCCGCTCCAGGTGCTCATCTGCGCGGCGATCCTGCGCGGCGGCTACCGCGCCGCGCATGTGGTGCGCGGGCAGCACCTCACGGCCACCGGCGAGGTGCTCACGCTGACGCTCATCGCCGCCACGGCGTGGCTCACCGTCCGGGTCGCGACCGCCGTCACCGACTCGGCGTACGCGCGCTACGCGGCCGTCTCCCGGGACGTGGCGAAGATCAGCCGGCTGCGCACCCAGTCGACGCTCATCCAGCGGGTGTTCATCGCGGCCGTGGGCGTGATCGCGGCGGCCTCGATGCTGTTCACCTTCCCGGCGATGCGCACGCTCGGGGCCTCGGTGCTCGCCTCCGCGGGCATCATCGGCATCGTCGCGGGCGTCGCCGCCCAGCCCACGCTGGGCAACCTCTTCGCGGGGCTGCAGATCGCCTTCGGCGACATGGTGCGCATCGGCGACAACGTCGTGGTGGACGGCGAGTGGGGGACGGTCGAGGAGATCACGCTGACCTACCTCGTCGTCCGCACCTGGGACGAGCGGCGCATCACGATGCCGGTCTCGTACTTCACGGGCCGGCCGTTCGAGAACTGGACGCGCGGCGACCCGCGCATGACCGGCACGGTTCTCCTGCACGTCGACCACGCGACGCCGGTGGACGCCATGCGCAAGCGGCTGCACGAGATCCTGGAGCAGGCCCCGGAGTGGGACCACCGGGCGTGGAACCTGGTGGTGATCGACACCACCCCGACGACCCTCCAGCTGCGCGCCCTGCTCACCGCGAAGGACGCGGGCGACCTGTTCGACCTGCGCTGCGTGGTGCGCGAGGGGCTGGTCGCATGGCTGCGGGACGAGCATCCGTACGCGCTGCCGCGGGTCAGCACCGCGGAGGCGCCCGGCGCGCCGATGACGGACTGACGGGGCGGGCAGGGCGGTCCCGTACGGAGGCGGTCCTCCCGGGTCCGGCGGGAGACCCGGCGGGGGCGGGCGACGGGACCCCGGATTGGTCTAGGCCTTATGTCGTCCCGCCTCTTGACGTGCCCCCGCGGCCGCCGCTACCCCTTGTGACGGCCGCCGCGGCGTGGCGCACGGGTACGGGCACGGCCGCGGCCGTATCCCCCCACCGCCCCTGGAGGCACTTGTCATGCCCCTCCCCCCGCACCGCACCGCCCGCGCCGCCGTGGCCGCGACCGCGGCAGCCCTCGTCACCGCGGCGGCGGCGCTCGCCGTGCTGCCCGGCGCCGCGTCCGCCGACGAAGCGTCCGGCCTGCTGGCCAACGGCGGCTTCGAGAGCGGCACCACCGCCGGGTGGACGTGCTCGGGACAGTCGGCCGTCACCGCGAGCGCCCCGCACTCCGGCACGTACGCCCTGCTGTCCACGCCCACCGGCTCCGACACCGCGGCCTGCTCGCAGACCGTCGCGGTCCGGCCCGGCGGACGGTACGCGCTGAGCGTGTGGGTCAAGGGCCCGTACGCGCGGCTCTCCGTGTCCGGCGCCGGGGTCTCCCAATCCACCTGGACCGCCGCCGCGGGCTGGGCCCCGCTCTCGCTGGACGTCACGGCCACGGCCTCGACCACCTCGCTCACCGTCACCGTGAGCGGCTGGTACGCCTCGGGTGCGGTCTCCGCCGACGACGCCGTGCTCAGCGGCCCGGCGGCCGGGAGCACCGCCCCTCCCACGACCGCCCCGCCGACGACGGCCCCGCCGACCACCGCCGCCCCGAGCGCCACCGCGACGCCCACCGGAACACCCACCGGAGCGCCCCCGGCCGGGCAGCTCGTGCAGGTGAAGGACAGCCAGTCGCTCAAGGCCGCGCTCGCCGCGGCCCTGCCCGGCCAGACCATCTCCCTCGCGGACGGCACCTACACCGGCAACTTCAAGATCACCGCCGCCGGCACCGCCGCCGCGCCCATCGTCCTCACCGGCTCCCGCAACGCCGTCCTGACCACCTCCAGCGGCGGCGGCAACGTCGTCCAGCTCACCTCCTCCCCGTACTGGACGATCCGCGGCGTCACCCTGACCCACGCCCAGAAGGGCATCATGATCGACTCGTCCGACCACGTCACCGTGGACGGCGTGCAGGTGTACGGCACCACGATGGAGGGCGTGCACTTCCGCACCTCCAGCAGCTACGGGGTGGTGCAGAACTCCTTCATCCACGACACCGGCACCTCGGGCAACGGCATGGGCGAGGGCGTCTACGTCGGGACCGCCAACACCCTCACCGACACCAGCGACCACGTGCGGATCAGCGACAACGTCATCGGCCCGAACGTCGGCGGCGAGAACATCGACATCAAGGAGGGCACCACCGGCGGCGTGATCTCCGGCAACACCTTCGACGGCAGCGGCCTGACCGGCGCCAACTACGACGACTCATGGGTCGACATCAAGGGCAACGGCTACACCGTCACCGGCAACCGCGGCAGCCGCAGCACCAACGACGGCTTCCAGACGCACAGCCAGTTCGACGGCTGGGGCTGCGGCACCGTCTTCCGCGGCAACGCCTCGGACCTGACCGGCGCGACCGGCCCGGACCGCTACGCCATCCACGTCACGGACTACGACGCGGCCACCTGCCCCGTCACCGTCGCCGCGGACAACACCGTGACCGGCGGCAACGGCCTGGTCAACCCCGGTATCCCGATCGGCTGACCGGCGGCCGCGGCGCCTGCCCCCGCACACCCGCGGGGGCAGGTGCCGCAGATGTCGTCCGGCCGACGGCGCAGCCCGCCGGCCACGCGGCCGTCCGGTCCGCTCCGGCGCGCCCCGCACCGGCGGGGCGCGCCGGGCCGTTGCGTCACATCCGGTCAGGCGGTAGGTCCGCCGGTTCCCGTGGAGCGGGTGGCGAAATGCCCGTCCCGCGCAGGCGTTCGCCGTATGGTGAGCGGCACCGGAGGGCCGGACACCGAGGGAGCCGTGCATGACGCGTTATCTGATCTCGTTCGACGACGGCGCGATGACCTTCCCCGCGGAGGATCTGCCCGAGGTGGCCGAGGCCGCGCACGCGGTCGTACGGGCGGCCCAGGACGCCGGCGTGTGGGTCTTCGGCGGCGGGCTGGAGAGGCAGCGGGCGAGCGTCGTGGGCACCGACGGGACGGTCACCGACGGCCCGTACCCGGAGACCAAGGCCGTCATCGGCGGCTTCTCGGTCGTCGACGTGCCGTCGCGCGAGGAGGCGCTGCGCTGGGCGGCCAGGTTCGCCGCGTCGTGCCGCTGCGCGCAGGAGGTCCGGGAGATCATGGACGATCCGGACGTCTGACCGGAAGGCCCCGGCGCCCGGGTGGCTCCGGTGCGAGCGGCGGGAGTTCGGCCGCGGCCAGGACAGGGCGACCGGGCCGGAGGCGAGGGCGAGGCGTCAGCCCAGCAGTTCCAGCAGGCGGGCCGCCTGCCGTTCGGCGGTGCCGGGCGGGTTGCGGGGGTTGGCCGGGTCGTCCTGGGCGAGCAGGAAGAGCCAGACGAGGGCGAGCAGTCTGCGGCACGCGCGCAGCCGGGCGGTCTCGGCGGGCGTGAGGTCGAGGCGGGCGAGCAGGGCGGGCACGTCCAGCGGGCAGGTGGCCCAGGCGCTCACGTGCTCGGTGATCTCGGCGATTTCGAAGGCGCGGTCGCTGCGGCCGGACTCCTCGAAGTCGACGGCGCGGACCCGGGCGCCGTCCCACAGGTAGTTGGCGAGGTTGCCGTCGCCGGGCCCGAAGGCGGCGGGCAGGCCCGCCCGGTCGCCGTCGTCCGGCGCGGAGCGGGCGAGCCAGCCGAGCCCGGCGTCCACGGCCTGCCGCACCGCACCGCCGGTCCGCGGCCGCACCTCCGCCGCCCAGCGGTCGAGGTGGGGCCGCAGCGCGCTGGGCCGTCCGGGCCGCGGCGGCAGGGCGCCCAGCGCCTCCGGCGGGACGGCGGAGTGCAGCGCCGTCAGCGCGGCGGCGAGGGCGTCGAGCTGCTCCGTCCCGAGCGCGGCGTCCCGCAGCGGGTCGCCGGGCAGCCGGGACATCACCACGACGGGCCGCTCCGCGTCGAGTTCGGCGGCGAGGGGTTCCGGCGCGAGCCCGGGCGCGTACACCGACAGCAGCGTCAGCGCCCGCCATTCCCGCTCGGCCCGCCCGCCGCTCCCCGGCAGGAAGCGCTTCGTCACGCGGTCCGCGGCGACCTCGACGCCGTGGGTGCTCCACCGGCCGGACGTCGTCGGCGGATCTCCCGCCGTGCCGCCGGCGGGCGGGGACGCGGAGGCGGCTCGGGGGCTCGGGGGGCGCTGGGCGGGCGGCGGCATGCGGGTGAGGATACGTCAGCGGGCGGCGGCGCCGAGCAGGCGGACGGCGTCGGCAGCAGGCGGCGAGAGGTCCGGTCCGCGCAGCTCCGCCAGCGGGACCCAGGCCGCCGCGTCGGTGCTGCCGTCGGTCTCGGTCACGGCCGGGTTCGCTCCGCCGAATTCCACGGCGTAGAAGAGCGCGGTCAGATGCCAGTCCACGCCGAGCCTGCTCGCCGCGTAGGTGCGGGCGTCGAGGAGGCGGGCGGTGGTGAGGGCGAGGCCGGTCTCCTCGTGGAGCTCGCGGGTGAGTGCCTCGACCGGCTGCTCGCCGGGGTCGATACCGCCGCCGGGGAGATGCCACAGGCCAGGAGTGAAGACGGGCGAGGTGGCGGCGAGGCGGGCCAGCAGCAGACGGCCGCCGCGCGACGCGACGGCGTAGGCGGAGACCCGGGTGCGCGCGCTCATGCCGCACCCCCGGGGAGGCGGCCCGCGGCGGTGTCCTTCAGTCGGCCGGTCATGGCCGAAGAGCGTAACCGGCCGCCGGGAGCCGCGGCATGACGGCGGGATTGAACTCCGACCTACCGGCCTGCGTCGGGCGCCGCCGCCGAACGATCCGCACACGTCCTGGGTGCTCTTCGAGCCCGGCACCCGCATGGTGCTGACCGCAACCGGCGGGATCTCGCCGGGCAGGCGACGGGAGTCCGGCGGCCGATCCGCCTGCGGGGGCGCTTCCGCAGGGACTTCCACGTCCTCGGCCTCGTCGACGTCCCCGGCCGGGCGGCGACGGGCCGTCACCAGGACGTCCCGGCGTACGTGGCGCCGGGGGAGCCGGACGACCACCGCACCCTCGCCGTCGGCCGGTTCGGACGCCCGGAGCGGCACGACGGCGGCACCGCCCCGCACGTCGTCCACGTCGAGGACCGGGGCGGCGCCGGGGCGGCGGGAGCAGTGGGGACAGTGAGGGCAGTGGGGGGGCGTCCGGGGCGTGGTGGCCGCTCGGGGCGGTCCGGCGCACGGGGCGCTGTCGCGATGCCGCGGGCTTCGGCGGAGCAGGACGGGGCAGACGGCGCCGCGGAGGTGTCCACGAGGGCTGCGTTGCTTCTCGTCCTGCTGCCGGCCGTGGTCCTCTTCGGGCTCGGCTTCGCACTGAAGGTCCTGTGGTGGACAGCCGCGGTGGTCCTCGTCGTCTGGCTGCTCGGATTCGTCTTCCGGGCCGCCGAAGGCGGGGGACGCCGCCGATGGTATCGATGGTGACCCCCGCCGGAAGGCCCCGCGCCCCCGTCACCGGACGGGGCGCCCCGGGGCCTTCCCACGCCCGCGGGCGGTCCGCGGCCCTGCGCCCCGGGGGTCGGCGGAGGGTTCGCCGTGCCGCTCGCGGCCCCCGTCCGAGCGCGGCCCGCCCTGGCCCGCGAGGTCGGGGGTGCCGACCCGCGGCGGGAGGTCGGGGGTCATGTGCGTGTCGTCGGAGCTGTCCAAGGCTGTCCTCCGTGGGTCGCGGGGTTCGTGGCTTCGCGCGCCGGGTACCCGCTGCACACCGGAACGAAGGGGCGCCGGTCATCCGCCCGCGAGGCCGCGCAGGGCGCGCCTGAGCAGAGCGTCACCGGGGGGATACGACCGTGCCGTCGGCCGACGGCCAGGGCCCGGGTTCAGCGTGGTGGTACGGGCTCGTGCCCGCCCGCGGCCGGTCGCCGCTGCCGCCGTGCGACCCGGACGCCCAGGCGACCCGGTCGGCGTAGGCGTCCCGCTCAGCGTCGGCGTCCCGGTCGGCGAGCACCTTCCGCACGTCCTCACGGGAGCGTCCGACGAACTGGTGGCGTACGGCCATGTCAGGCCTCCTGGGCTGCGGAGTCACACATGGGCGCATTTCCTCTGCTGTCGTCGCAAAACACTCTGCTGTCCCGTTTCACGGCGGGCATTGAGGGCACCCGCACCTGTGGCCGCCCGCGTCCGGCGACGGGCGGGGCGCGGCCGGAAAGCAGGGAGGACGCGAGGGAAAGGTGCAGCCGTATGCGCGCCACCGGGTGGCACGGCAAGCGGGACGTCCGGGTCGAAACACCTCCACGGTCCGCGGGTCGAGGAGGAGACCGACGCTGCCGTCCGCACCACCTCGTCCGGGCCGTGCGGATCCGGCCTGCACCTGTGCGAGGTCCCGACGCCGGTCAAGGCACCGGGCGACCGCGTCGCCGCCCCTTCCGGAGCGCCGACGGCACGTGCCGGACGTGCTCACCGCGGCCTGTTCAGGCGGTGCGAGACCGCGCAGGCCACCGAGCACGTCATGCGCGCGCGGCTGTTCGGCACCACCGAGCCGTACGGGGCGGCGCCCGGCCCGCAGGCGGCACACCTGCGTGTCCCCCACGTGCCGCTCGACGGGCAACGGTCGCGTACGCGACCTTCCAGAAGAAGGAAGACAGCGCCGTCGAGGTGCTCTTCCGGCCATGACCGGAAGCGGATCCGCCGTCTGACGCGCGGACCGGACTTGCGAGGAGGCGGATTCCCGTGATCACAGCGGTGCGGCAGACCACCGAGCTGGCGTCGTCGAGCGTCACGGCGTGGGCCGTGGTCTTCGGCATCATCGTCGTCGGCGTGCTGATGCTCGCCTTCTGGTGGGGCGCCCGGGCGCTGCAGCGCCGACGCGGCCCCGTGCGCGAGCCGCAGCCCCGGGCGGGCTCGTGGCACGAGCCGCAGGAGGGCGAGACCCACCACTCGGCCCGCGCGGCCCGGGCGGACGACGAGGACGGCGGTGCCGAGGTGTGGCACGAGCCGCGGGAGGGCCGGGAGGGCGAAGCCCACCACTCGGCCCCGTCACGCGGCCGGGACGGGCAGGGCTGACGGCGAAGGGCCCGCCCGCGGCACGGGCCGCCGTCACGCGCGGTGCGTGGCGGCGGCCCGTGCCGTGCGGTGGCGCTCAGCGGCCGACGGCGCGGCGCAGCTCCTCCTTGTTCATCTGCGAGCGGCCCTCGACGTTCTTCTTCCGGGCCTCCTCGTAGAGCTGGTCCCTGGTCGGTCCCTGGGCTCCGCTGTGCGAGCGCCGCCCGCCGCGCCGGTAGGCGGACTCGGGGTCGCCGGTGGAGGTCCTGCTCGCCGAGCGGGACTCGCCGGAGCGCGCACGCTCCTTGTTCACGGTGCGGGCGGCGATCTCCTTCGCCCGCCCCGCGGACGCGCCGCGCTCCTGCGCGCTCTCCTTGATGTGCTCGTACTGCCGTTCCCGTTTGCTACTGCTTCCCGCGGGCATGTGCCGGCTCCTCTCGTAGCTGCTCCGGTGGCGGTCGGCGGGCGCTGTCGGCCGGTGCCCTTCCCGTGGTGCGGCCGGAGGGCGCGCCGCTGCCGGTCGGGTACGCCTCCCGTGGGCGGCCCCGGCGCCGGTACGGGCCGGGGGCACCCGGGGCGTACCGGCTCTGTCGGCCGACTACCCGATGCGGAAGGCCGCATTCCTGCCCACTCGGCGAGGTGCGGATAGCGGCGGGCGGTGCGGGTACGCGCCGGGTGAGCGAGGTGGGAGGAGGCTGCCGCCATGGCCGCACGGGACAGACTGGCCGAATACCGCCGCCGGCGGGACTTCGCGCGGACCCGCGAGCCCGAGGGGCGCGGCGGGCACGGTGCGGACGGCGGCGGTGAGCCGTCCTTCGTGGTGCAGATCCACGACGCCACCTCCCTGCACTTCGACTTCCGGCTGGAGGCCGGTGGCGTGCTGAAGTCGTGGGCGGTGCCGAAGGGGCCGTCCGACGACCCGCACGACAAGCGGCTCGCGATGCCGACCGAGGACCACCCGCTGGACTACCGCGGCTTCGAGGGCGCCATCACGGCGGGCGAGTACGGCGCGGGCACGGTCATCGTGTGGGACGAGGGCACGTACGAGAACGCCACCGAGGACCGGCGCGGCCGCCCGGTGCCCCTCGCCGAGGGCGTGGAGCGCGGCCACGTGTCCTTCCGGCTCGCGGGCCACAAGCTGCACGGCGGCTGGTCGCTGACCCGCATCCGGGGTTCCGGCGAGGACGGCGGCCGCGAGGCGTGGCTGCTCGTCAAGCGCGCGGACGCGCGGGCCGGCCGGCACGCCACTCCCGACCCGCGGCGCGCCCGGTCCGCGCTCAGCGGCCGCACGCTCGGCCAGATGCGCGCGGCGGCGGAAGCGGGCGAGGCGGACACCTGGGAGAGCGACAGGTCCGGCCACGGGCAGGGGTCGTGAGCCGGCCGCTGCTGGACCGGCTGAGCGAGCGGGAGCGCGGCATGCTGCGGCCCGCCGGTCCCGACACGGGCGCCCCGATGCTGGCCCAGCTGAGCGATGTCCGGAGCTTCGGCGAGGGCTGGATCTTCGAGCGCAAGCTGGACGGCATCCGCATGCTGGCCTCGCGCGACCGCGAGGGGCGGGTGGAACTGTGGTCCCGCACCGGGCAGCGGCTCAACGCGACCTATCCGGAGGTGGTTTCGGCGCTCGCGGAGCAGGCCTGCCCGGATTTCGTGGTGGACGGCGAGATCGTGGCGCTGCACCGCGGCCGTACCGACTTCGCCCTGCTCCAGCAGCGCAGCGGCCTCACCGACCCGGCTGCCGTGCGGGCCGCCCGCGTCACCGTCACGTACTACCTCTTCGACCTGCTGCGGCTCGGCGGCGTCGACACCACCGGGCTGCCGCAGCGGGCCCGCAAGGCGCTGCTGCGGGACGCGCTGGACTTCCGGGCGCCGCTGCGCTTCACCCCGCACCGCAACCACGGCGGGCAGGAGCTGCTGGACCGGGCGTGCGGCTGGGGCTGGGAGGGGCTGATCGCCAAGCGGGCGTCGGCGCCGTACGCGCACCGCCGCTCGCCGAGCTGGCTCAAGCTCAAATGCGCCGCCGGCCAGGAACTGGTGGTCGGCGGCTTCACCGAGCCGGCCGGCAGCCGGCTCAGCTTCGGCGCCCTGCTGGTCGGCTACCACGAGGAGGGGCGGCTGCGGTACGCGGGCAAGGTCGGCACGGGCTACGACACGCGGACGCTGCGCGCGCTGCGGGAGCGGCTGGACGCGCTGGAAACCGGCCGCTCACCCTTCGCCGACCCCGTCCGCGAGCGCACCGCGCACTGGGTGCGCCCGGAGCTGGTCGCGCAGGTGGCCTTTACCGAGTGGACCCGCGACGGCCGGCTGCGCCACCCGCGCTTCCTCGGCCTGCGCGAGGACAGGCGGCCCGCCGATGTGGTCCGCGAGCAGCCGCCGGGGAGGCGCTGACGATGGCGGGGACGCCGTACGAGACGGTACGGGCCGGCCGCCGCTCGGTGCGGATCGGCCGCCCGGACAAGGTGCTCTTCCCCGCGGACGGCCTGACGAAGGCGGATCTGGCCGCGTACTACAAGGCCGTCGCCCCGCGGATGCTGCCGCACCTGCGCGGGCGCCCGCTCATGCTGGAGCGGCACCCCGGCGGCATCGAGGACCACGGCTTCATGCAGAAGGACACGCCGGACCACGTGCCCGACTGGGTGCGGCGCGCCGAACTGCCCAAGGAGGGCGGCACGGTCACCTACACCGTGTGCGACGACACCGCCACGCTGGTCTACCTCGCCGGCCAGGCGTGCGTGACGCTGCACCGCTTCCTCTCCCGCGCGGACCGCGCCGACCGGCCCGACCGGCTGGTCTTCGACCTCGATCCGCCGGACTCGGACTTCGCTCCGGTCCGCGAGGCCGCGCGGCGGGTGCACGGCCTGCTGGACGAGCTGGAGCTGCCGTCCACGGTGATGACGACCGGTTCGCGCGGGCTGCACGTGCTCGTCGCGCTGGACGCGGGATCCCCCGTGGACGACGTGCGCGCCTTCGCTCGGGACGCGGCGGAGCTGCTGGCCGCACGCCACCCGGACAGCCTCACCGACGCACCCCGCAAGGCCGCCCGCCGCGGCCGCCTCTACCTGGACGTGCAGCGCAACGCCTACGGCCAGACCTCGGTGGCCCCGTACGCGGTCCGCGCGCTCCCCGGCGCCCCCGTCGCGGCACCGCTCGCCTGGGACGACGTGGACGACCCCGAGGTGACGGCCCGCCGCTGGACGCTCGCGGACGCCGCCGCCCTGGCCGAGGCGGACCCCTGGCGCGACGCGCCCCGCCCGCGGGCCCTGGGCCCGGCGCGCCGCCGGCTGGACGCCCTGCGCAAGGACGGTTGACTGCGCCACTGGAGTGCACCCTCAACCTCACCCTACAGTTGAGGTCGAGAGTTTTTCCCGGGCGGTCAGCCCGCCCCACGCGCCCGCCCCGAGGGCAGCAGCTCGCCCAGATCCGCCGAGAAGTCGGCGGCGACCTTGTCCATCAGCTCCGGGGACAGCGCCCCGTCCAGGACCTCCAGCACGGCGGCGCTGTCGCGTACGGCCGCGTCGTCCGGCACCCCGGCGCGGCCGGAGACCCGCCCGGCGAAGGCGGTCAGGTCGAAGCGCTCCCCCGCGGCCCGGCCGCGCCCGTCGCGCCCGGCGTCCTGGGCGGCGGCCCGCAGGTGCGCTCCCAGGTCCGGCGGCAGTTGCGCGGCCATGTGCTCGGCGAGCCCCGGGGCGACGCGCTCGCCGAGGGTGCGCAGCACCGCGCCGGTGGCGCGCTCCGCCGAGCCTCGGTCGGGCAGGCCGGCCAGTTCCTGGACCTTTCCGATCATCTCGTTGTGCTGCATGGCTCACTCCCCGCGCCGCCCGTTCCGTCGTCAGCCGCGGGGCGCGGCTCAGGGCGGCGCACCGGAGCGGGTACCCGTTCGGGCGGGGATTACCGCCCGCGCCGGGCGATCGGCTCGGGGCGGATGGGGCCGCCGCGCGCCGCGCGGGCCGGGAAGCCCGTTCAGGCTTCCCGGCCCGCGCGGCGGCAGGTCCAGGCGGTCAGCGCGTGACCGCGTCCCGGACCCGGTCCACCATGGCCGCGAAGGGGCCGGTCAGGGCCAGCGCGCCCGGTCGGCCCGCGACCGCGGAATGGGGGTGCGTGGGCGCCAGGCGCTCGATCATGAGCAGCCTTTCGCCCATGGCCCGGCGGCGGTCCTCGGTGCAGTCGCGCATCAGCGCCGGGAATTCCTCGGACTCCTCGTGGTCGGCGTGGTCGCCGACCGCCTTCTCGAACTCACCGAGCATCTCGGTGAATCCGGGGCTGTCCGGATCCATCCCTTCCAGCTGTTCGAGCACTTGCGCGGCCTCGGCCTCCTCGTGATCGCGCGCCGCCGCCTCGCGCTCCCCGGCGGAGCGCTTGGCGACCGGCCGCACGACCAGTTCCTCGGCGACCTCGTGGACGGCCAGCAGCGCCCGCAGCTCGTCGAACGCCTCCTTGCGCCCTTCTCCCCTGGCCTCCCGGACGGTGCCGAACAGGTCGCGGATCCGCGCGTGCTGCGTCAGCAGCACCGCGACCACGTCGCCGTCGGGCAGCCGGGCCGCCTGGGTCCGTTCGGCTGTGGCAGAACTCATCGTCGGCTCCTTCTGCGTCGTCTTCGGTCCTTGTGTGCGCGTCCTTCTCCGTGTCGGACGGGCGGTATTCGGGTGCGGGTAACCGCTGCAGGCGCGTTCAAACCGGGCTGCCGCGCAGGCACTTCCGGACATCCTGGCGGACCGTCACGGCCCGCCCCTCGCATCCGCAGGCCGCAGCGGGGTCGCGCAGCGGCCCCTTGCCACGCCGTGCGGGCGGTCCCTCGCGTCGACGACGCCCATGTCCACCACGACCGCGGCCGCGGAGGATCGCCCGGCGCGGCCGCGGTCTGCCGCGGCCGCGGACTTTCCGTGAGGGTGGTCGGCGGTGCTCGTCCTGCGCAGACGGCGGAGCACGCGCGGCGCGCGCGGCGCCGTGCGCTCCGGTGTCACCACCCCCGACCGGTGGCTGCCGGCCAACGAGGCGGTCCGGGCCGTGGCCGGCGCTGTTCTTCGACTCCGGCCCACGCCGGATCCCGTACCCACGGCAGCTACGCACCGCTCGACGGGCTGCCGATGCCCGAGTCGTACGACTCGACGCTGCACATCGGCTTCGACGTCCGCGGCGGGCTGCTGGTCCGCCAGATGCACGCCCCCGGGCCGGGCCACCCCCGACCCGCACGGAGAGGCGGCCCGATGACGACCGAGGCGTGGCTGTCCGGCGGGGTGTCGGGGAGCGCTGCTGGGCCCGGACGGCGCGTACGTGTGGACGTGCGCGCCGCGCTGGGAGTCCGGCGCCGTCTTCTCCGCGCTTGTCGGCGGCCGCGGGCGGGTACGCCCTGACGCCGTACGGCCGGTTCGCGGGCGGCATCCCCTTCCCGGATCTCGAAGACCTGTTCGCCCCGCGCCACTGGGCTCGTCCCCTCCCGTGTGAAGCGCGCCGCCGGTGGTACCCGAGAGGTGGGACCCGGATGTCCAGGGAAGGGAGGCCGTCATGAACGGCCTGTTCACCCCGGCCGGCAAGCAGGGTCTGGCCGGGCTGTCCGCGGTGGTGACCGGCGGGTCGCGCGGGCTGGGACTGCTCGTCGCCGGGCAGCTGCTGGACCGCGGCTGCGCCGTGACGATCGCGGCGCGCGACGGGGAGGAGCTGGAACGGGCGCGCGAGCTGCTGCTGGACGACCGCCCCGGTGCGGACGTGCGGATCGTGCGCTGCGACGTCACCGACCGCGTCCAGGTCGCGGACCTGATGCGGGAGGCGGCGGACGCGCACGGCGGAGTGGACGTGGTCGTGGCCAACGCCGGGATCATCCAGGTCGCGCCGCTGGACGCGCTCGGGACCGCGGACTTCGCATCCGCCTCCGACACGATCTTCATGGGCTCGGTGCACACGGCGCTGGAGGCCCTGCCATGGCTGCGGCGCAGCCCGGCAGGCGGCAGGCTGGCGCTGATCGGCTCGGTCGGCGGGCTGGTGTCCGCCCCGCACCTGCTGCCGTACTCGTGCGCGAAGTCCGCGGTCGCGGCGCTGGCCGAGGGACTGCACGCGGAGCTGGCCGACAGCAGCGTGAGCGTCACGGCGGTGCACCCGGGGCTGATGCGGACCGGATCGCACCTGGCCGCGGAGTTCGGCGGCCAGGCGGAGCGCGAGTTCGGGTGGTTCTCGGCCCTGGCCGGCAGTCCGCTGATGTCGATGGACGCGGGGCGGGCCGCCGACCGCGTGGTCACAGCGCTGGCCCGGCGCCGGACCCGGGTCGTCCTCACCCCCGCCGCGAAGGCCGCCGACCTCGGCCACGGCCTGGCCCCGGCCCTCACAGTGAAGCTCAGCTCGCTCGCCGCCCGCGCCCTGCCCGCGGCACCGCAGGACGACGGGCCGTCGTCGCCGGTGCCCGGCCGGGAGGTCGAGGCGGCCGCGGACCGGGGCCTGCCGCCCGTACTGCGCAGGCTCCGCGCGTGGGGCAGCGCCCTCAACGACCGCGCGGCGGCCGGGCTGAACCAGCGACGCAACCCTCCGCGTCCCGCGCGGTGACGCGGACGGGGCCTGCTCCCGTAGCGGGCACGGGAGCAGGCCCGGGCTGAACAGGACGGCAGGCCCACGGCCGCGGGGCGTCCCGGCCGGGACCCTCGCCGGGCTCAGCAGCGCAGTGCCGAGCGCCCGGAGCGCCGGGCGGCCGGCAGGTCATCCGCGCCGGGGTGCCCGGGCCCGCTCCGGCACCTGCTGCCCGGAGAGCCGGTCGTCGAGCCCGGCGGCCGCGAGGACGCCGGCAGCGAAGACCCCGCCACCCGGCAGCTCGCGCACACGCGGGTCGGCGCCCCGCCCCCTGCTTGTGACCCGGCGGGGTGAAGGGAAGCCGCCCCTCGGCGTGGCAGGCCGCGAGCGCGTCGCGTACGGGTGCCTCGGAATGGTCCGTAGCGGGCAGATGCCCCGGCATGCGGGGGGTACGCGTGCCGTTCCCGGGACGGCGGAGTCCCGGGCCGCGCATGCATGGCGGGACGAGCAGCGGGCAGCCGCAGGCCACAGCGGCTTTGCGGAAGGAGCGCCGCCATGAGCGACGAGACGATGGGTGACGAGGTCTATCAGCCGACCGGCGACGAGGACGAGCAGGCCGACCCGCTGGACATGGAGGACGCGCTCGGCGAGGACGACTACGACGCCGAACTGGACAAGGGCTACTCCCCGCCCGAGCGGCCTTACGCCGTGGACGGCCCCGGTACCACGGCGGAGGAGCAGCGGGACGGCGAGTCCCTCGACCAGCGCCTGGCCCAGGAGACACCGGACGTGCAGCCGGGCGCCGGCGACGGCATCGGTGACGCCTCCGACTCGGAGGGCGAGCCGGTGGACCCGGAGGCGGGTGACGCCCGCGCCGGGCGGCTCGTCGCGGCGGACCAGGGCATGGAGCGGGCCACCCGCGATCCCGTGACGGCCGAGGACGTCGGCGTGGACGGCGCGGCGGCGGGCGCGGAGGAGGCTGCGGTGCACGTGACGGAGGACCCGGAAAGTCCGGGACGCGAGTGAAGGGGCCGAGCTGATGCACTCGGGGCGGCGGGCCGGCGGGCCGGCGCGGGGAGAGGCGGAACAGCCCGCCGGGGAGCGGGCACCCGAAGCGGAAGCGGGGCGGGCAGCCCCGGCCCGGGCCGCGGGCGCCGCACGTCCGGTACCGCACCGGCCGGGAACGGTTCGCGGGGCGACTGCAGCGCACTCGGAAGGCCAGGTATGAGCATCGTCGAACGGTCCGCCCCCGCCTCCGCACCCGACCCCACGGCCCTGGAGTCCGCACTCCGCGAGGAGGCCGGCGGCGAGGTGCGCTTCGGCGCGGGCAGCTGCGGGGCGTCCGCGCAGGCGTACGGCAGGACCGCCGACAGCGTGCGCCGTCCGGATGTCCTCACCGACGACGGGACGCGCTGCCGGGTGGGGCGGACCCCGCCGGAGGAGTTCGACGCGATCGCCGCCCAGGGCGACCGGTGTGCCGGGCTGTACGCGGGCCTGCGCGCGTTCGGCGACCGGTGTCTCCCCGGCATCCGCCGCGGCTGCCCGAAGACCGCGCGCCCGGTGCCCGGCTACGACCTCGACGACCTGCTGCCCGAGAACGGCGTCCACGTCGCCCGCGCCCTGGTCGGCAGCGAGGAGATGCTGCCGGGCCGCCGCCACCGGGCGGACCGTCCCGGAGCCGGGGACGAAGGGTGACCGCCGCCTCCGGTGCCGGTGGCGACCCGCCGCACGTCGAGTCGCTGCGGACCGCCGTCTGGACCGTGCCGGCCGAACGTCCCGAGGCCGACGGCACGCTGACCTGGGACGCCACGACGCTGGTGACGGTCCACGCCGAGGCCGCAGGCGTCACCGGCCTCGGGTGGACGTACGGCTCCCCCGCAGCCGCAACCGTGGTGGACACCCACCTCGCGCCGGCCGTCACCGGCCGTGCGGTGTGGGACGTGCCCGCCGCCAACGAGGCGATGACCCGGGCGGTGCGCAACGCCGCCCGGCCGGGCATCGCGGGGCACGCGGTCTCGGCGGTCGACATCGCCCTGTGGGACCTCAAGGCGCGACTGCTCGGCCTGCCCCTGGTGTCTGTGCTCGGAGCTGCCCGCGACGAGGTCCCGGTCTACGGCAGCGGCGGCTTCACCACCTACGGCGAAGCCGAGCAGGACCGGCAGATTCGCACCTGGACCGAGGAGTCCGATATCCCGCGGGTGAAGATCAAGATCGGCGAGTCCTGGGGCACCGCCGAGGGACGCGACCGGCAGCGGATCAGTGCGGCCCGCCGCTCCGCGGGAGCAGCGGAGCTCTACGTGGACGCCAACGGCGGCTACACCGCCAAGCAGGCCGTCCGCCTCGCCGCCCACCTCGACGCCGAGGACGTCACGTGGTTCGAGGAGCCTGTCTCCTCCGACGACCTCACAGGCCTGGCCCGGGTGCGCGACGCGGTACGTCCCGACGTCGCAGCGGGCGAGTACGGCTACACGCTCGCCTACTTCGAGCAGATGCTCGCGGCGGGCGCGGTCGACTGTCTCCAAGCCGACGTCACCCGCTGCGGGGGCGTCACCGTGTGGCTGCGGGCAGCGGCCCTCGCGGAGGCGCGCGGGCTCCAGGTGTCCGCCCACTGCGCGCCCCACCTGCACGCGCACGCCGCCGCGGCGGTGCCCAACCTCCGCCACATGGAGTGGTTCCACGACCACGTCAGGATCGAACGGGCGCTCTTCAGCGGCTGTCTCGACCCGACGGGCGGCACGGTCCGCCCGGGCGCCGACGGCTCCCCCGGTCACGGGATGGAGCTGCGCGGGCCGGATGCCGAGCCGTACCGCGACGCCTGAACCCCGTCGGGCGCGGACGGCCGGACTGCAAGGGCACGCCCGGCCCCTCTTCCCGCAGCCGGGCGGGGCGGACCCGCAAGCGCTCCCCGGCCGTCCGCGCGCCGGACGTCCGCCGCCCGGGACGCGTCCGGCGGGTGCCCCCAAAGGCGAACGACCGGCCCGCACGGCTCCCGTGCCCGGTGGTGCTCATCCGCGCCTCCGCATCGGCCGGGACCGTCGCCTCCACTCCCCGCCCGCCGAGCCCTTCCGGGACGGGCGGCGCCGCACCGGCTGCCCTCCAGTCCGCAGGGCGCCGACCGGACTTGCTGCCGCTGCTCACGCGCGGAGGCCACCGGCCGGCTCCAGGCGCCCGGCGGTGGTCGTGCCGCTGCTCGCTTCACGTGCCGTCCTGCCCCGGTCCGCCCAGCGGGCGGCCGGACCCGTGGCCCAGGCGGCCCCCGCCATGAGAGCGCCGAGCAGCAGCCAGCCAGGGGTGCCCCAGTCCAGCAGCAGGGTGGTCAGCACCAGGGGGCCCAGCGTGCGGGCGACGGTCACGCCGGTGCCGAAGAAGCCCTGGTACTCGCCCATCCGGTCCGCGGGGGCCAGGTCGAAGGACAGCTGCCAGGAACCCGCGGACTGCTGCATCTCGGCGATGACCTGCAGCACGGCCGCGGCAAGCAGGACGGCCGTCGCGGGCCCCGCGGAGCGCCCCGCCGACAGGGCGAAGACCGCGCAGCAGGCGAGCATCACCACGCCCGACAGCCGCACCGCCCGCAGGGCGCTGTCGAGTCCGGTGACGGCGCGCGCGGTGCGCACCTGGAAGAGCGTGACCGCGAGGGTGTTGAGGACGAACAGGCCGGACGCCAGCCACGCCGGTGCCCCGGTGCGCTCGGTGATCCACAGCGGCAGCGCCAGGCTGAGCAGCGGGAGCCGCAGCATCAGGACCGTGTTGAGCAGCGCCACCAGCGCGTACGGCCGGTCCCGCAGGATCCCCGGCCGCCGGGCCGGTCCCGCGGCCGGAGCCGCACCCGCGGCCCGGACCGCGGGCAGGCGCAGCAGGAGTACCGCGCAGCCGAGGAAGCACAGCGCGTCCAGTCCCAGCGCGGCCCGGTAGGCGAGTGCCGTCCCGACGCCCAGCGCGAGCCCGCCGACGGCGGCGCCCACCGCGAGGCCGCCGTTGAGCGTCGCCTGGAGCCGGGCCAGCAGCCGGGTGCGCTCACCGGCGGGCACCAGGCGGGCCAGCAGCGCCTGCCGGGAGGCCGCCAGGCCCGACTGCGCGGCCGTGTAGGCGCAGGCGACGGCGAGGAACGCGGCGAAGCCCTGCACCACCAGGAAGGAGCCCACCGCCGCCGAGGTGGTCAGCGCCAGCAGCACCGAGGTGCCGCGCGGCCCGCGCCGGTCGGCGATCCGGCCGAGCGGTACGCCGACGAGCGAGCCGGCGGCCCAGGCGAGGGTCAGACCGAGCCCGACGCGCCCGGCGGACACCCCGGCGACCCGGGTGAAGTACAGCGCCGACGTCGTGTAGAAGGCGCCGTCACCGACGGAGTTGGCGAGCTGGGCCAGCGCGAGTCCGCGCTGCGGGTGGGTCGTCACACAGGCGACGCTACGGGGCGGGCGGACCGGTGGTCAGGCCCACTCCGGGCCACTTTTCCTGGCCCACTTCCCTCTCCCCCCACGGCTCAGAGCTGCGCCGCGAGGGCCACCAGGAGCCCGGCCAGGCCCACCATCAGCCAGGCGACGTAGTCGCCGATGTGCCCGGAGTGCAGGCGGCGCAGCGGCACGACCAACCGCCTCTCGGCGGACCGCACCGCCGAACGCAGCGAACGGCCCACGGGGTGCAGCGCCAGCAGCGCGACGGCCCCCGCGGACGCGGCGGAGAGCAGGCCGAGCAGCACGCCGGACAGGGTCCACGCGGCGGCCGGGGCCGCGGGCGGCAGCGGTACGGCGGCCGCGCCACGGACTTGCGCCAGGTAGCCGGCGCGGTCGGTGAAGGCGGCAGCCGCGGTGGCGAGCGACCGCCCTGCGGCCGGCCACAGGCCGACCGCGAGCGCGCCCAGCAGCAGGGCGGCGGGCACTGCGGTCATGGTGCGCGGCACCCTGCGCCGCGGGTCGCGCACCTCGGGCTCCTCGCCCGAACCGCTGGTCTCGACATCGGAGTGGCTCGGTTCGGGCCGCGGCCCGGCGCCGCGGAAGATGCGCAGGCCCGCGCGCAGGACGGCGCCGCCGGTCAGCGCCGACACCAGGACGTAGAGGACGGGCAGCCACGCCAGGTGCTCCCCGGCGGCGTGCTCGGCGACCGCCTTTCCCAGCGCGGTGCCGAACGGCGGCAGCCCGGCGAGTGCGAGTGCCCCGGTGAGGAAGAGCGCACCGGTGTACGGCGAGCCGCGCTCCGTGCCGTACAGGCCGTGCTCGTCGACCGATCCGTGCCGGTCGAGCAGCACGCCGGTCAGGCCGAACAGCGCCGCCTTGACCCCGGCATGTCCGGCGACGTAGAGCGCGGTGCCGGCGGTCGCGGCGGCGCCGTGCAGGCTCAGGGCCAGCAGCCACAGCCCCGAGTGCGCGATGGTGGAGAAGGCCAGCATCCGCTTGAGGTGCCGCTGCTGCCAGCACATCACGGCGCCGGTGAGGGCGGTCAGCGCGCCGAGCGTGCCCAGGGTGCGGGTGACGGCTTCCGCCGGGATGCCGCCGGGGCCCGCGAAGACCGTGAGCTGGACGCGCGCGGCGCCGTACAGGCCCAGCTCGACCATCACACCGGACATCAGCATGCACACCGGCGTGGGCGCCACGGCGTGCGCGTCCGGCAGCCAGAAGTGGAAGGGCACGATCGCGGCCTTCACCAGCAGCCCCACCATGACGAGTACGAAGGCGGTGACGGTGAGCGCGTCGGTGCGGTGGCCGGACAGGGCGGCGCCGATCTGGGCCATGCCCAGCTCGCCGGTGCGGGCGTAGAGCAGCCCGATGCCGAGCAGCGAGCAGTACGCGGCCAGCGAGTTGACGACCCCGAAGGTGAGGGCGCCGTGCAGCGGGCGCGGGTCCTCGATGCGGAAGCCCGTCAGGGCGTAGGCGACGACGCCCATCAGCTCGAAGAAGACGAACGCGTCGAAGAGGTCGCCGGTGAGCGCGAAGCCGCACATGCCCGCCTCGAAGAGCAGCAGCAGCGCGGGGAAGGTGCCGCGGTGCCGGGCGGGCGGCTCGTCGAAGTAGCGCCAGGAGTAGACGAGTACGGCCACGACGAGCAGGGCGACGAGCAGCGCGAGCCCGGCGCCGAGCCGGTCGGCGACCAGGACGATGCCGACGCTGTGTCCCCCTTGCCCGCCTTGCGGAGTCCAGCCCCCGGCCCAGGACACCACGCGCCCGCCTGCGCCCCCGGTCCGCGCCCACAGCACGGCGATCTCGGCGGCGGTACCGGCGGCGAAGGCGGTGGCGAGCACGTCCGTCCCGGTACGCGGCAGTACCCGCCCGGCCAGCACCAGCACCGCGGCGCCCAGCAGCGGGAGCGCCACGGCGAGCGGCAGCAGGTCGGCGGTTCCCCCTCCGGAGGACGGCACGCGAGCGCCTCAGCCCTTCAGGTCGGTGAGCGCTTCCGGGTCCACCGTCCCGGTGCGCTTGCGGATCTGGATGACCAGGCTCAGCAGCAGCGCGGTGACGGTCGCCCCGACGACGACGTCGGTCAGGACCAGGGCCTGCACCACCGGGTCGACGACAGTCGTGCCGACGGGGACGTCCGAGAAGACCGGCGCGGTTCCGCCGCGCCGGTAGCCGATGCCGAGCAGCAGCACGTACGTCGAGGACTGCGCCACCGCCAGGCAGCCGACGGCATGCACCAGGTTGCGGCTGGTCACCATGCCGTACACCCCGACGAGGAAGATCCACCCGGCCGCGAGGAAGGGCAGCAGGTTCACAGGCCGTCACCCCCTGCGCGCCGTCCGGCGTCGCGCGCGGCACGCTCGTCGATCTCCACGGCCTGGTCGAGGAACTGCGCGACCAGCACGATCACCCCGGAGGCGACCTCCACCCCGACGGCGGCGTTCACCAGCGGTACCAGACCGCCGGAGGCCAGCTGGTTGAAGGTGCCCAGCGGCAGCACGTTCTCCAGGAAGGCGCCGCCCGCGATCAGCCCGGCGAAGCCGAGCGCGGTGAAGGCCCCCGCGCCGATCGCGTCCAGCGCGGCGAAGACCGCGAGCGGGCGCACCCGGCGCAGCACCCGGTAGTCGGCCGCGACGTACGCCAGGTGCAGCCCCGTAGCGAGCAGCACACCGCCCTGGAAGCCGCCGCCCGGACTGAGCTGGCCGTGCGCCACGACGTACCCGCCCACCAGCACCGTCACCGGCAGCAGGCCTGCCCCGAGCAGCAGCGTGGACGGCAGGACGGGGCGCGGCGCGGGCTCGGCGCGGTCCTCGTCGCGTGCCCGGCGCAGCAGCACGACGGAGCCGAGGACCGCGCCGAAGAGGATGGACTCCTCGCCGAGGGTGTCCAGGGCGCGCTGGTCGAAGTTGACGGACGAGATCACGTTCGCGGTGTGCTGCCGCACCGCTGCGGCTACTGCCCTGGTGCCGTACGGGTGGTCGGCTGTGCCGAAGTGCGGCAGGCCGGTGCAGGCGAGCGTGAAGAAGACCGCGAAAACGGCGGCGGCGGCCAGGAAGGCGACGCCGCGGGCGCGCCGGTTCACCGCCCGCTCCCCTGCTCGCGCTCCGCCGCACCGCCGCCCTCCCCGGGCCGGCCGCGCGCGCCGCGGCGGACCTTGCGGACCGTCAGCAGGACCAGCAGCGGGGTGATCGCGCTGCCCACCGCGAGCTGGGACAGGGCCACGTCGGGCGCCTGCACCAGGAGGAACAGCAGGGACAGGCACACGCCGAGCGCCGAGAGCAGCACCGACTGGCGCACCGGGTCGCGGGTGAGGGCGGCAGCGGTGGCGGCGGCCACCACCAGGACGAGCGCGGCGCCGACGAGGAAGTCGGCTGCCGCCACCGGGGTGTTCACGTCGGGGGCTCCTCCTCCGTCGCTGTCTCCGCCCGTCCCGCGGGTGCGGGCGCCGCGCCGGTGCGGATCATCGTGCGGCCGATGACGATCGTGACGACCGGCCCGGACACGGCAGTGAGCGCGCCGATGACCAGCAGCTTCGCCGCCGCCCGGCCGGCGCCCGCGTCCACCGCGAGCCCGAGGCACAGCAGCGGGATGCCGAGGCCGGTCGCGGGCGCGAGCGCGTGCAGCCTGCCGTACGCGGTGGGCAGCACCGCGAGCGCCGCGGCGGCCAGCAGCAGGGCGGCGGCGCCGCACCACAGCAGGGCCAGCGCGAGGACGTGGGCCGCGCTCATCGCGCGTCCTCCGTCTCGCCGGAAGGGCGGGCCCCGGCCGAACCGCCCGCCAGGCAGCGGGCGTACACCAGCGTGGACGTCGGCGCGAGCACGGCCGCGACGAGGGCGACGTCCACGTAGGACGTGCGGTGCACACCGCGTGCGGCCAGCAGGAAGACGGCGACCGCCATGGTGCCCGCGAGCGAGGTCGCCGTGAGGCGCTGCGCGGGCGCGCCGCGGCAGGCCCGCCACAGGCACGGGCCGACGCCCGCGGGCAGCAGCACGCAGGCGGCGAGCAGCCAGGCGTTCACGCCGGCCGCCGCACACCGAGGGCCCGCTCGACCGGTGAGGCCTTCCGGGCGGGGCCGCCGAGCAGATGGACGGCCAGCTCCGGGGCGCGGCCGGGGGCGATGTCGACGACGCAGGTGCCGGGCGTCGCGGACAGCAGTACCGCGACGACGGCGGGGTCGCCCCCCGCGGGGAGGCGTAGGACGACCGGACCGTCGTCGGCGGACCCGCCGTCGCGGCGGAACAGGGCGCGCGAGACGGCGGAGGCCAGCTCCGCCGTCTCGCGCAGCAGGGCCGCGGGCAGGGCGGCGAGCGCCGCGGCGGTGCGGCGGTCCGCGCGGACCGCGGGCCGCTCCGCGCGGCGCACGGCGTCCGCGGCGCAGCCGCCCAGGAGGGCGAGGGCGCCGCCGACGGCCCACTCCAGCGGGGTGACGGCCGAGATGAGGACGACGTAGAGGACGAGGAGGAGGGCCGTCCACGCCAGGACGGTGGCGATCGAGGCGGCGAGCGCGCGGTGGGTACTGGACACGTCCCGGCCTCCTCCCGCGCCGTCCGGGCCGACGCCCGGCGGCCACTCCTACGCATGGGCTACGCCATGGCCACCGTCTGTCCCGGGCGCCGCGCCGGAAACCCCGCGCGGGCCGCTCGTGCGGCGTAGGGGTTCCGGGCTGCCTCCCGCTGCGCGGCAGGAGAGGGGCAGGCTGCTGTCCAGGGCCCCCGCCCCGGTGGCTGCCACGTGCGGTGTCCCCTCGCCGGAGCGCGGGCCGTGACCACCCCGAGGAGATGGCTGCCGCGGACTTCCGGGGGTGGCGGGACCGACCGCGCAGTGCCCCGCCGACCCCGCTCGCCCGGCGGTGCGGCGTTTCCGGGAGCACCGCCAGCGCGGGTTCCCAAGGCCCCGAAGAGTTGGTCGCTCGCCCCCGACCCGTCGGCAGGGGCGGGACCGGCCGCGCAGTGCCCCGCCACCCCCGCTCGCCCGGCGGTGCGGCCGTCTCCGGGAGCACCCGGGCCGCGGGGAGCACGGTTGCGGGCGGGGCACCGTCGCCCGCGGGGGGGAAGCGTGCGTCGAACGCGGGGGCCGCGCGGGCAGCCCCGCCCGTGCAGAAGCCGCGACTTCAGGCGGGCGGGTCGGAGTCGTCCTGGGCCGCAGCCGCGCGGTCGAGCGCTCGGCGGTGGGCCGCGGCACGGGCGCGGTCGGCCGTGTCGGCGTCGACGATGTCGAGGAAGATCTCGGTGAAGGCCGGGCAGCGGCGGTGGAGCTCGGCCTTGATGCGCACGCTGACCTCCTCGACCTCCTCGCTGTCGATGCCCGCCCGCAGGTCGACGCGGGCGGCGAGCAACGCGGTGTCGACGCCCAGGCGCATGGTCTGCAGCGCGGTGACCGTGTCGATCTCGGGCTGCTCGGCGAGGATGCCGTACGCCTCCCGCTGCTGATGCGGGTCGGCGGCCTGGCCGACGAGCAGGTCGCGGGTGGCGCGGCCGAGGACGTACGCGACGAGCACCAGCAGGACGGCGATGGCCAGCGCGGCGGCGGCCTCCCAGCGCTGCGAGCCGGTCAGCTGGTGGCCGAGCACACCGGCGGCGGCGAGCAGCACGCCGAGGACCGCGGTGGCGTCCTCGGCGAAGACGGTGCGCACGGTCGGGTCGTCGCTCGCGGCGACCTCCCGGGCGAGGGTGCGGCCGTGGGCCCGCGCCCTCGCCCGCAGCTGGGCGGTGGCGCGCAGCAGCGACGTGCCCTCGGCGGCGAGCGCGACCCCCAGGACCGCGTAGGTGGCCACGAAGCCGGCGGTGGACTGGCGCTCGGGCGTGAACCAGGCGTGGAGGCCCTGGTAGAAGGAGAAGCAGCCGCCGGTGACGAAGATGCCGACCGCCGCGAGCAGCGCCCAGAAGTAGCGCTCCTTGCCGTAGCCGAAGGGGTGGCGGGCGTCGGGGCGGCGCCTGCTGCGGCGGACCGAGGCGAGCAGGAAGACCTCGTTGAGGGTGTCGGCGACGGAGTGCGCGGCCTCCGCGAGCAGGGCCGGGGAGGCGGTGAGCGCCCCGGTCACGGCCTTGGCGAGGGTGATCAGCACGTTGGCCAGCAGCGCGACGATCACGGTGCCGGTGGTACGGCCGTCGTCGTCCGCCCGTCGCGACGGGTGCGTGCCGCCCTCGTCGCCGGGAGTCACGGGCGGCCGGGACGGGCAGGGCGTGCCACGGAGTGGGCGGGGTCGGCGGGGTCGTCCATGGTCACGCCTCCTCGCTCGGACACGGCGGCGGGTATTCCCCTGGCCTGGCGCGTACCCGTCCTCCGCCGCCGCAACCGGCGGGCGCGCCGGACGGCGATGCATACCGGTCTCTCCGTCGGGCACGCGTGGGAGGACGACGCGCGAACACCCGGGAAGGGAGCGAGCCCATGGCCGGCAACGATCTCCAGGGACGCAAGGTCCTCGCAGTGGTCACGAACTACGGGGTCGAGCAGGACGAGCTGGTCGTCCCCGTCGACCATCTGCGCGGCAACGGCGCCGACGTCGACGTGGCGGCGGTGTCCCGGGAGCCGGTGCAGACGCTGGTCGGCGACAAGGAGCCGGGCCGCAGCGTCCCGCCGACGACGACGCTCGACGACGCCGACCCGGCGGACTACGACCTGCTGCTCGTGCCGGGCGGCGCGCTGAACGCCGACCACCTGCGGATGGACCACCGGGCCGTCGAGACGGCCCGGGGCTTCGCCGCCTCGGGGCGGCCCGTCGCGGCGATCTGCCACGGCCCGTGGGCGCTGGTGGAGGCGGACGTGGTGCGCGGCAAGACCCTCACGTCGTACCCGTCGCTGCGCACCGACATCGCCAACGCGGGCGGCCGCTGGGTGGACCGCCCGGTGGTCGCCGACGGCACGGGCGGCTGGACGCTGGTCACCTCGCGCACCCCCGACGACCTGGACGACTTCCTCCGCGAGGTGGAGGCGGCGCTGGTCACGTCGCCCTGAGGGGCGTACGCCATGGCGACCAGGGCCCAGACCCCCGCGACCGGACAGGCCGCGCCCTCCGGCGACCAGGCGCGGCAGGGCGAGGTCCACCGCTGGTGGACGCTGACGGCGGTGTGCGTCGGCACGTTCATGCTGCTGCTGGACATCACCATCGTGAACGTCGCGCTGCCGGATGTGCAGCGCGAGCTGCACAGCAGCTTCTCCGACCTCCAGTGGGTCGTGGACGCCTACGCCCTCACCCTCGCCTCGACGCTGCTGACCTGCGGCTCGCTGGCCGACCTCTTCGGGCGCAGACGCGCGTACCTGGCCGGGCTCGCCGTCTTCACGATCGCCTCGCTCCTGTGCGGGATGGCCACCGGCACGCTCTTCCTGCAGCTCGCGCGCGGGCTGCAGGGCATCGGGGGCGCCGCGATGTTCGCGGTGTCGCTGGCGATCCTCGCCGAGACCTTCCACGGCCGCGAGCGCGGGCTGGCCTTCGGGGTGTGGGGCGCGGTGACGGGCCTGGCCGTGGCGGTCGGTCCGGTCGTCGGCGGCGCGCTGACCTCGGGGATCTCCTGGCGCTGGATCTTCTACGTCAATGTGCCGGTCGGGCTGATGGCCCTGGCGGTGACATGGGCGCGGGTCCGTGAGTCGCGCGACCCGCGCCCGCGGCGGCCGGACTGGTGGGGCTTCGCGACCTTCACCGGCTCGCTCGCCTTCCTGGTCTTCGCGCTGATCAAGTCCGGTGAGCGCGGTTTCACCGACACGCTGGTGCTGGAGTGCTTCGCGGCCGCGGCGGTGCTGCTGTGCGCCTTCCTGGCGATCGAGGTCGCGGGACGGCAGCCCATGTTCGACCTGTCGCTGCTGAAGAAGCCCACCTTCTCGGGAGGGCTGATCGCCTCCTTCAGCATGGCCGCGTCGATCTTCGCGATGTTCCTGTACCTCACCCTCTACATCCAGGACGTGCTGGGCTACTCCGCCTTCGGCACGGGCCTGAGGCTGCTGGTGGCCTCGGGGCCGATCTTCGTCGTGGCCGCGGTCTCCGGGCGGCTGTCGTCGCGCGTGCCGGTGCGGCTGCTCATCGGCCCCGGCGGGATCGTCGTGGGCCTCGGCCTGCTGTGGATGCGCGGGCTGGGTGCGGGCTCCGGCTGGACACACCTGATCCCCGGCCTGCTGCTCGCGGGCGTCGGCATCGGCATGATCAACCCGCCGCTCGCCTCGACGGCGGTGGGCGTCGTGCCGGCCCGGCAGGCGGGCATGGCCTCGGGCGTCAACTCCACCTTCCGGCAGGTCGGCGTCGCGACCGGCATCGCCCTGCTGGGCGCGCTGTTCGCCACCCGGGTGCAGTCGGTGGTGACGGAGCAGCTGAGCCGGATCCCGGGCCTGTCCTCGCAGGCCTCGCAGTTCGCGTCGGCGCTCACCAACGGCCAGTCCTCCGCCGCCGTCGCCCACGTCCCGCCTGCGCAGCGCCCGGCGGCATCCGCCGCGGCCCGCGCCGCCTTCACCGCGGGCCTGGACCACATCCTGCTGGTGGCGGCGGTCATCGCCCTGGTGGGCGGCGTGCTCTCGCTGCTCCTAATCCGCAGCCGGGACTTCGTCTCCGCGACGGAAGAGGGCTGAGCCCGGCGGAAGAGTTCAAAGGGGCTCAGCCCGGCGGAAGAGCGCCGAGCGACCTCAGCCGCCCGCCGGCCGGCCTGCTGCTGCCGCGCCCCCGCCCGCGCACCGGGCCGGACGCGTAGGGTCGCTGCATGCTGGTGTGGATCAACGGGCCCTTCGGGGGTGGCAAGACCGCGACCGCGTACGAGCTGGCCCGGCGGGTCGCGGGGAGCGTGGTGTGCGATCCGGAGCATGTCGGGTTCGGGCTGCACCGGGCGATGCCGCGCGCCCTGCGGGGGGACTTCCAGGACCTGCGGGCGTGGCGGGAGGGGGTCTTCGAGGTGCTGGACATCGCGGCGACCCGGCATCCGGGGGCGGTGATCGTGCCGATGACGGTGGTCGAGCCCGGGTATTTCGCGGAGACGGTCGGGCGGCTGCGCGACCGCGGGCACGACGTACGGCACTTCGCGCTGCTCGCCGAGCGGGAGACCGTTGTGCGGCGGCTGCGGAGCCGCGCCTTCGGGTGGGCGCTCGGGGCGGTCGCCGGGAAGGACGTCCCGCTGCGGCGCGAGAGCTTCGCGCTCGGGAAGCTGGACCTGTGCCTGGAGCGGCTCCAGGGGCCGGATTTCGCCGAGCAGCTGTGGACCGACAGCATCGGCGTCCCGGAGGTGGCCGGGCGGATCGCTGCCTCCGCCGGGCTGGACGCGGCGCCGGACACCGACGGCGCGCTGCGCGGCACGCTGCGGCGGACCTGGGTGAGCGTGAAGCACATCCGCCTCGACTGAGCGGGCAGCTCCGGCGGTCGCGGGCCCGCGGGCCCGGATCCGTCAGCCGACCCGGCGGTCCAGGACCTGCCCGGGCCAGCTGCCGGACAGAAAGCTCTCCGTACGGGTGAAGCCGCAGCGCTCGTAGAAGGCGACGAGTTCGCCCCCGCCGCCCGCCCAGCAGTCGACGCGCAGCAGCGACACGCCCGCCTGCCGGGTCTGCTCGGCCGCGTGCTCCAGCAGCGCCGCGCCGATGCCCTGCCCGGCGAGCCGCCGGTCGGAGATCAGCAGCCGGACGTAGCGCTCGGGTTCGGCGGCGGGCGCGATGGGCATCTGCGGGCTGGGGCCGGTGTCGAGCACGACCGCCCCGGCGGGCACGCCGTCCACCTCGGCGATGAAGGGCATGTTGTCGGTGGTGTAGCGCCGCACCCGCTCCACCCCGCCGGGCTTCTGCGAATACGGGGTGGTCCCCCACTGCTCGGTGTTGCCGCGGCCGTTCATCCACGCCACCGCGCCGTCGAGCATGTCGAGCACGGCGGGAGCGTCGGCGGGGGCGCCGGGCCGGATGCGTATACGGGGCGCGCTGTCGTCCATGGGCGCCAAGCCTAGTGCCGCCCCGCGGGACACCGGCGGGGAATATACGGTGGCGGCGGCGCCGCGGAGGCGGGCAGGCCGGCCCGACGCTGATCAGGGAAGCCACCGACCAGGACCGGCCGGCCGTCTGGCCGTTCTTCCACCGCATCGTCACCGAGGGCGAGACGTTCACCTGCCCGCCGGATCTGACGAGCGAGCGGGCCCGCGAGTGGTGGATGCTCGCGGAGCCGTTCCGCACCGTCGTCGCCGTCGACGACGAGGGCCGGGTGGTGGGCTCGGCGAAGATGAAGAGGAACCGCATGGGCAACGGCTCGCACATCGCGAGCGCCGGCTACATGGTCGACCCGGCCCACCGGGGCAAGGGTGCGGGGCGCGCCCTGTACGCGTACTCGGTGGAGTGGGCGCGGACCGCGGGCCACCGGGCGATGCGGTTCAACGCCGTCGTGGCGTCCGACGATCCTGCCGTGGCGCTCTACCGGTCGCTCGGCTTCGAGGTCGTCGGGACACTCCGGGAGGCTTCCGGCACCCGAAGCCCGGCTACGTCGGGCTGCACATCATGCACCGCGCGCTGTGACGCGCGCCGCCGTGCGGGGCAGGGAACGTGCCCCGCACGGCGGCGGGGCGGTCAGGCCGCGGGCGCGCCCCAGCGGCCGAGCGCGGCGAAGGCCGGCTGCCACTCGGCGGCGAGCTGCGCGCGCACGGGCTCGGGCATCGTCCGCAGCGTCGCCTCGGTGTCGGCGGCGTCCGCGCCCTCCAGCAGCCAGGGCAGCACCTGCGGCGCCTTCGCCCCGAAGCCCTTGCTGTGCGCCACGCCGAACTCCTGCAGGACCTCCGGCGTCGCATGGGCGTCGACGATCGGGAGGCCCTCGTCCTCCTCGTGGGCGAGGTGGGCGGTCAGCCCCGCCGTGAGCAACCCCACGGCGGCGGCCAGCGCGCCGCCGTCCGCGCCTTCGGCGGCGACGGCGGCGTCCACGGCCTCCAGGGCCGGGTCGATGTGCGCGTGCTCGGCCTCCATCGCGTCCAGGACCGCCAGCAGTTCGGGCTTGCCCTCGACGGCGTCGCGTATGCCGGGCCACAGCGCGGCGTCCTCGGCGCTGTGGTGGACGAGCAGGACGTCCTTGAAGAGCTGCCAGCCGGGCGCGCCGCGGAAGACCTCCCGGGGATCGACGTCCGTACGGGCGGCGAGGGCATTCATGTGGCCCAGCTCCCGCCGGAGGGCGTCGTGCATCAGGTACATCATGGTGAAATCGGTCGAAAGCTCGGGATTCCGCATCGGGTCTTCCTCTCACAAGGACGCGCCCCGCGGACGTGCGCGGCGCGTGGACGGTCGTCCCTGTGACGGATCCGGCGCGGGAAATGTGACGCGCCGCGCTCCCCGCGGGGCGGGGAGCGCGGCGCGGTGGTCGGCGGCCGGCTCGGGGCCGGCGCGCCGGCCGGGGTCAGCCGGCGGTGCGGCCGTAGCGGCGGCGGAAGCGCTCGACGCGTCCCGCGGTGTCGAGCTCGCGGGCGCGGCCGGTGTAGAAGGGGTGGCTCGCCGAGGAGATCTCCACGTCGACGACGGGGTAGCTCTGCCCGTCCGTCCAGACGACGCTGCGGTCGGAGGTCGCCGTCGACCTGGTGAGGAAGGCGAGGTCGCCGGCCTTGTCGCGGAAGACCACGGGGCGGGACTCGGGGTGGATGCCGTGCTTCATGGGTGTCCTCTCGCGGTGGGATCGGGGGGCCGGGGTACGTGCTGCCGAGCGCCGGGCGGTCAGCGCTCCTCGCGGAAGAGCACGTGCGCGCGGGCGACGGGGTCGTACTTGACCAGCGTCAGCCGGTCGGGGTCGTTGCGCCGGTTCTTGCGGGTCACGTAGCTGTGCCCGGTCCCGGCGGTGGAGCGCAGGGTGACCACGGGGCGCTGTTCGCTGCGGGCCATGGGACCACTTCCTCTCCGACATGGTTGTCGTTTTCGCCTTGCGCTCGGGTCAACGCACCCGGCACCCCGGGCATTCCCGCCGCCTTCGGGCGACCCGCAGGTGACCGTACGGCGGTGCGCCCGTCCCGCGTACCCTGGGGCGGATCGGAACGGCGACCCGGCGGAGGCTTCGGTGGCGGCCACGGACACGGCGCGGACGGCGCGGGGCGCGGCGGCCCAGCGCGCGGCACGTACGGCGGGCGCGACCCGGACCGCGCGCGGCGGCGTCGACGGCCGCATCGCACGCGGCAACGAGACCCGGCGGCTGGTGCTGGACCACGCCGCCGCCGTGGCGTCCGTCGAGGGCCTGGACGGGCTGACGGTCGGGCGGCTGGCGGGCGACCTGGGGCTCAGCAAGAGCGGGGTCTTCGCACTCTTCGGCTCCAAGGAGGATCTGCAGCTCGCGACGGTGCGCACCGCGATCCGCGTCTTCCTGGAGCAGGTCGTGCACCCGGTGCACGAGCTGCCGCACGGCATCGACCGGCTGTGGCGGCTGTGCACGGGCTGGCTCGCGTACTCGCAGGCCCGGGTCTTCCCCGGCGGCTGCTTCTTCTACGCGGTCACCGCCGAGTACGGCGCCCGGCCGGGGCGGCTGCACGACACGATCGCGGCGGCGCGGCGGAACTGGTTCTCCTTCCTGGAGCAGACGCTGCGCGAGGCGCAGCAGGCGGGACAGGCGCGGGCGGACGTGGACCGGGCGCAGCTCGTCTTCGAGATCTGCGCGCTGATGGAGCTGGCCAACGGGGAGTCGGTGCTGCACGGCGACGACGGGGGCTACCGGATGGCGGCGCGCGGCATCCTCAACCGGCTGCGGGACGCGGCCACCGACCCGGCACTGCTGCCCGCGCAAGCCTGAGCCGGGACTCCGGGCCGCCCGGCGGGGCCACCGAGGCAACTTTTAGCACGACCGTTCGTGTATATTCTCCGGCACACGGGCGGAAGGCGGGGGCATGCAGCAGTGGCAGGAGCACGGGACGGGCGGTCAGGTCGCGCGTCCCAACCAGTGGGTCAAGGACCAGATCGACGCGATGATCGACGCGGCACCGATGCCGCCCGTACCGCCGCAGGGCCCGATGGGGCGCGGCTGCCGGGCACTGCGTTCGGCGCTGCGGCGCGGGCGGGCGGCCCGGGCCGCAGCTGCGGCGGCGCTGCCGGCTACTCCGACGGCTCCGGGTGCGACGAGCGCGCGAACACCGTGAACAGCCCGCCCTCCGGATCGCGGATGTCGGCCCACGGCCCCTCGCCGGTCTCACCGGCGTCGACGACGGTGGCGCCGAGCTCGCGCGCGCGCTCGACGGTGGCCGCGACGTCGTCGACGGCGAAGGCCACGGACCAGTGCGGGCGGGCGAGCGGGTCCGGCGCGGCCTCGACGGCGCCGGAGGAGATACGGGCAACGACGCTGCTGCCGGTGCGCACCACGACTTCGGCCTGGTCGAACTCGTAGCCGACCGTGCAGCAGTCCGCCTCGTCGTCGGCCCACTGGAGGACACCGCCGTAGAAGATCGCCGACTCGAAGGCGTCCCGGGTGTGCAGGCGTACGACGACGGGTCCGCGGTCGTGCCAGGACTGCCAGCCGCCGGGCAGCCGGCCGTCCCAGACGCCGAAGACCGCGCCGTCCCGGTCGGCGGCGAGCGCCGCGCGGCCGGAGGCGAAGGAGACCGGGCCCAGCGCGACGGTCGCGCTGCGCTCGCGGATCCGGGCTGTCGCCTCGTCGACCTGCGGGACGGCGAAGAAGGGCGTCCAGACCACGGCGACCTGCATGTCCCCGGCGACGGCGCCGATCGTGGCGACAGGGCAGCCGTCGCTGAGGGCGACGGCGAACCGGGAGCCGAGCGTGGTCGCGCGGAATTCCCAGCCCAGCACGGTGCCGTAGAACTTCTCCGACGCGGCGAGATCCCGCGCGGACAGGCTGACCCAGCAGGGGGCGCCGCGCGCCACGTCCGTGCCGGGCTTGCCGGCGGGGTGGGCGTGGGTGTGCGACGGCTGTCGCCGGGTCATTGCACCGACTCCGTTCCATTGCTCAGGGACCCCTGGCGCGCAGGGATGTCGGACCTGCGCCTGCCCGCTGTCGCAGCGATCATTCATACGACTTTTCGGCGGGCAGGATTCGGGGGATTCCGGGCGCGGGGCGGCGCACGGTCAGTCCCGTGCACCGCCACGCCAGCTCGTCCGCGCCGGCCTCGGGCGCCAGGTGGCCGTACCGCCCGGCGGCGACGCTCATGCAGACCACGGGCCAGGCGCGCCAGTGCGGGCCGACCCCGCGGTTGTCGGCGTAGAGCAGGCGCTCGTCGGCGTACCACTCGACGCTGCGGGCGCCGAAGACGACGCGCAGCTCGAAGGGGACGCCGGGGGTGACGGCGTCCTCGGCGTAGTGCCCGGCGCAGCGGACGTGGTTGGTCAGCTCCAGCATCCGCGGGTGGTCGGGGTGGTACTCGAACGCGTCGACCTCGCCGTGGCCGGGCTGCGGCCCGTGGCCCGTGTCGCGCCCCCATGTCCACAGCGCGGGCCAGGCGCCCTGGAGGTCGTGGACGACGCAGGTGGCGGTCAGCTCGTCCTCCGGCAGCAGCTCGAAGCCGCCGGGGGCGTACTCGGTGGAGACCAGCGCGCAGTGCCAGCCGCCGTCGGGGGCGCGGCGGGCGGTGAGGACCCCGTCGGCGGTGGGCGCGCAGCCGGGCCCGATGCGGTCGAGCTTGTTGTCGCCGGGGTTGCGCCCGTCGGCGGGGTAGGCGGAGGTGCGGCCGGCCGCCCAGGCCGTCCGGTCGGTGAAGGGCGCGTCGAAGACCACCGCGGCGGCGGTGCGGTCGGTCATCATGCGGGGCTCCCTGCTGCCAGCCTGAATTGCCCCTATTGAATCTGGTTCGACCGGGTGTCCGGCAACGGCGTGCGGAAGTGCGCCCCGGCGCGAACCGGACGGCGTACGCCCCCGGCGCTCCCCTGACCACCGCGCGGCGCACGGTCGCCGCCGGAGCAGGCCCCCGACCGCCCGCGGCACGCGGCCGCCGCCTCCGCAGCAGCCCCGGCCGCGCACGCCCCGGGCCCCGGGCCGCCCTCACCGGAGCGGGCCCACTCCACCGGGCGCTCCCCCGACCCGCCGGCGGCGCGCGGCCGCCCACGCCGGCCCGGGCCCCGGGCCCGCACGGTCCCGGGGCCCGCCCCCCGGCTACGCCGCGGCCGCCGCGCGCGCCGCCTCGACCGCCCGCCGGGTGTCGGCCTCGACGAGGTCGGCGTTGATCGCCGCGCCCGCGCGCACCCCGGCGGCAGCGGCGCCGATGACCTGCTCGACGGGGTTGGCGACGTTGCCCGCGACCCACACGCCGGGCACGGCCGTGGCGCCCGTCGGGTCGGCGGGGATGCGGGTGCCGATGACCGGCCCGCCCATCCGCATCTCCTCCGCGGCCAGGCCGAGGCCTTCCAGGACCGCCGAGTTGGCGGTGAGGCGGGTGGCGACGGCCAGTGCGTCGCATCCGACCCGGCGCCCGCCGGCCAGCTCGGCGGCGGTGAGTCTGCCGTCCTCGGCGACGAGCCGGGTGACCTCGCCGTCGACGACCGCGATGCCGCGCGCGGCCAGCCGCTCGTACGCCTCGTCGTCCGGCTCGGGCGCGGTGTGCAGGAAGAGGGTCACGCGGTCGGTCCACTGCCGCCACAGCAGGGCCTGGTGCACGGCCAGGGCCGAGGTGCCGAGGACTCCCACCGCGCGGTCGCGCACCTCCCAGCCGTGGCAGTAGGGGCAGTGCAGCACGTCGCGCCCCCACAGTTCGGCCAGGCCCGGGACCTCGGGCAGCTCGTCGGTCAGGCCGGTGGTGACCAGCAGCCGGGCGGCGGCCAGCACGGTCCCGTCGTCCAGCGTGACCCGGAAACCGCCGTCACCGGCGCGCTCGGCGGCGGTGGCGGTGCCCTGCCGGATGTCGCCGCCGTATCCGCGGACCTCGGCGCGTCCGGCGGCGAGCAGTTCGGCCGGCGGGGTGCCCTCGCGGGCGAGGTAGGTGTGGACGCCGGACGCGGGCGCGTTGCGCGGCCGGCCGGCGTCGACCACCAGGACGGAGCGGCGGGCGCGGGCGAGCGTCGCGGCCGCGGCAAGGCCCGCGGCGCCGCCGCCGATGACCAGGACCTCGTGCCCGTCGGCGGGGCGTTCGTACGGATGGCTGTTCGTCATGTCGGGTGCCTCCTCGCCGGCGATGGTCGGCGGAGGCGGGGCGGTACGGCAAACACCGGTGCCGTTCCGGCAACAAGGGAGGGTCCGCCGGAAGGGCCGGGCGGGGACCGCGGGCAGAGGCCGCGGAAGCTCTTTTGCCTGTGAGGCAAACTTTTTGCCTCTGCGGCACACGCTGCTGTTCCATGGACGCATGGCAGCCACCGACCACCGGCCCCCCGCACCGCCCGCTTCGGCCGGGCCCGGCGACGACCTGGTGCTGGCCCCGCGGCTGCGGGACCTGCGGCAGGCGGCGGGCCTGACGCTGGAGAGCGCCGCCGCCCGCGCCGGACTGTCCGCCGCGCACCTGTCGCGGCTGGAGTCCGGTCTGCGCCAGCCGTCGCTCCCGGTGCTGCTCGGGCTCGCCCGGATGTACGGCACCACCGTCTCCGACCTGCTCGGCGAGACCGCGGGCGAACCCGACCCCATCGTACGCGGCGCCACCGCCGCCGCGGTGCCCGCAGGGGGCTGGACGTACTGGCGGGCCGGCGGGAACGGGCGGGCCATGCAGGCGCTGCGGCTGCACATCCCGGCCGAGGCGGGAGCGCAGCGCGCGCTGGTGCGCGTGCACCCCGGCGAGGAGTGGCTGTACGTCACCGGCGGCACGCTGGAGCTGACGCTCGGCGAGCGCGTCCACACCCTGGCGCCCGGGGACTCCGCGCACTTCGACTCGCTCGTGCCGCACCGGCTCGCGGCGACCGGCGGGACGGGCGCCGACGTGCTGTTCGTCCACACGCTCATGCAGAGCGAGACGTCCGCGCTGTGCGTGGGCCCCCCGCCGTCCCGTACCTCCGCGGCACACCGCGGACCCACCACCCACTGAGGCACATGACGCCGGGTCACCGCCCGGCACCTTGGAGGACAAGGACATGACCACCACCGGCGGCACCCCGCACGACGTCCGGCCGCTCGCTCCCGCCGTCGTCCCCACCACCAACGGCACCGAGCGCCGCAAGCAGCGCGGCGTCGTCCTGCGCGTGCTGGTCTACGTCGTCGTCGCCCACGGCCTCGCCGCGTACCTCTACTTCCTCTTCACCATCGCCGGCAGGCACTGACCCGCTCCTCTCCCCCGGCGCGGAGCCGCCGGCACGGGGCGGCCGGGGGTGTCCGCCGTTCGGATGGTGGTGGGCGCCCAGGGGGGCGGCGTGGGGAGGGGACGGCCGCGGGGGGCGAGGATGGGCGGATGGAGATCGGTTACAAGCTCGCCGCCGAGGCCTTCGGCCCGCAGGAGCTCGTCCGGCAGGCGGTGCGTGCGGAGGCCGCGGGGTTCGACTTCGTGGAGATGAGCGACCACTTCCACCCGTGGCTCGACGTACAGGGGCACTCGCCTTTCGCGTGGACGGTGCTGGGGGCGATCGCGGTCAGGACCGAGCGGGTCGGGCTCGCGACGGGGGTGACGTGTCCGACGGTGCGCTACCACCCGGCGGTGATCGCGCAGGCGGCCGCCACGCTGGCGCTGCTGTGCGGCGACCGGTTCGTCCTCGGGGTGGGTGCGGGTGAGCGGCTCAACGAGCATGTCGTGGGGCCGGGCTTTCCGGAGTCGGCGCAGGAGCGGCACGAGCGGCTGCGGGAGGCGCTGGAGATCATCCGGCTGCTGTGGCAGGGCGGCTACCGGTCGTACCAGGGGGCTCACCTGCGGCTGGAGGACGCACGGATCTTCGACCTGCCGGACCGGCCGCCGCTGATCGCGGTGGCGGCAGGTGGCCCGGAGGCGGCCCGGCTGGCCGCCGAGCTCGGCGACGGGCTGTTCGCGACCGAGGACAGGCCCTCGCTCGTCGAGCACTACCGCGCCGGGGGCGGGTCGGGGCCGCGGTACGCCGAGGTGCCCGTCGCCTGGGCGGCCGACGAGCAGACCGCGGCGGAGGCAGCCCGGGAGTCGTCGCGGTGGGCGCTCACCGGGTGGAAGGTGATGAGCGAACTGCCCAACCCCGTCAACTTCGAGGCCGCCACCACGACGGTGCGCACCGACGACGTCCGCCAGGCGTTCACCTGCGGTTCCGACCCCGAGCGTTACGCCGGTGCCGTCCAGCGCCACCTCGACGCCGGGTTCGACCGGATCGTGCTGCAGAACGCCGGCCCCGACCCGGACGGCTTCCTCGACTTCTACGCCCGCGAACTCGACCAACCGCTGCGCCGCCTGCGCCCGGCCGGCGCCACCGGCTGACCGCGTGCGACTGGTGCTGACGTCGGACACGCACGTGCCCGCGCGGGCGCGGCAGCTTCCCGCCGCGTTGCTCGCCGCCGTCGACTCGGCCGATGTCGTCGTCCACGCCGGGGACTGGGTGGACGAGGCCACCCTCGACGTGCTGGCGGCGCGGTCGCGGCGGCTGGTGGCCGTGTACGGGAACAACGACGGGCCCGGGCTGCGGGCGCGGCTGCCCGAGGTGGCCCACGCCGAGGTGGGCGGTGTGCGGTTCGCCGTGGTGCACGAGACGGGGGCCGCCCGGGGGCGCGAGCAGCGCTGCGCCCGCCGCTTCCCGGGCGCGGACGTGCTGGTCTTCGGTCACAGCCACATCCCCTGGGACTCCCGCGCGCCCGGCGGCCTGCGGCTGCTCAACCCCGGTTCGCCGACCGACCGGCGGCGGCAGCCGCACCGTACGTACATGACCGCGGTCGCGGCGGACGGCGTGCTGGTGGAGGTGACGCTCCACCGGCTGTGAGCGGGGCCCGGTCGTGGGAATCCGGGCGGGAGGTGTCCTTGCGCAGCGGAAGTCCGCGCGCAGGGTCTCAGCGCCGGCCCGCGAAGGGCCCGTGCAGGGCCGCCCACTGCAGGAGCAGGACCGTCTTGCCGTCCACGACGCGCCCGTCGCCGGTCATGGCGAGGGCCTCGGCGAAGGGGAGTTCGAGGACCTCGATGTCCTCGCCCTCCTCCGCGACCCCGCCGCCGATGCCGGTGCGGTCCGCCGGTGTGTAGGGGGCGGCGAAGAAGTGCAGGCGTTCGGTGACGGAGCCCGGACTCATGTAGGCGTCGAGCACACGGGTGAGCGGGCCGAGGCGTACCCCCAGCTCCTCGGCGCTCTCGCGGCGTATCGCGGTCTCCGGGTCGTCCGCGTCGAGCAGCCCGGCGGCCGCCTCGACGAGCATGCCGTCGGGGTGGTCGTTGACGTAGGCCGGGTAGCGGAACTGCCGGGTGAGCAGGACGCAGCCGCGCCCCGCGTCGTAAGGCAGGACGACGGCCCCGTTGCCGCGGTCGTAGGTCTCGCGCTGCTGGGTCTCCCACCGCCCGTCGCGGCGCCGGTAGTCGAAGGTGGTGCGGCGCAGGACGTGCCAGCCGCGGGAGGTGACCTCGACGTCGCGGATCCGGACGCCGGGGTTGCGGTCGAGGTCGCGTCCGGTGAGGTGGAGGCCGGTGCGTCCGCGGTGGTCGGGCAGGTCGGCACCCGGGCCGCGCGTCACGCGGTCTCCAGCGCGGTGCGACGGGGGATGTCCCCGGCGGCGCCGGGGCCGGGGCGGTACGGGCACGCGGTCGGGACGGGCTCGGGCTTGTCGTACATGCCCGCTACGCTACATGCAGAATCGTGCAAGAACGCGAAGGAACGTGAATGCTGGCCGCTGAACGACGCGCACACCTGCTCGAACTGCTCTCCCGTACGGGAAAGGTCGTGGCCAAGGACGTCGCCGCCGACTTCGGCATCTCCGAGGACAGTGTCCGGCGCGACCTGCGGGACCTGGCCGCCGAGGGACTGTGCCAGCGCGTCTACGGCGGCGCGCTGCCCGTGTCCCCCGCGACGGCGGCCTACGCGGCCCGGCAGGCGGTGGCCCCGGACGGCAAGCGGCGGGTCGCCGCGGCGGCGGCCGGACTGGTGCGGCCGGGCGGCTCGGTCATCCTCGACGGCGGCACCACCGCACTCGCCGTGGCGCGGGCGCTCCCCGAGGGGCTCGACTGCACCGTGATCACCCACAGCCCGACGGTCGCAGCGGCCCTGATCGAACACCCGCGGGCGGAGATCTTCCTGCTCGGGGGCCGGGTCCTCAAGCACTCGGCGGTCACCTGCGGCGCCGCCGCGGTCGAGGCGGCGCAGCAGGTCTCCGCCGAACTCTGCTTGCTCGGCGTCACAGGCGTTCACCCCGAGGCGGGACTGACCACCGGGGACGCCGACGAGGCGGCCATGAAGCGCGCCCTGTCCGCGCGGGCCGCGGAGACCTACGTCCTCGCCTCCCGCGAGAAGATCGGCACGGCCTCGCCCTACCGCGTCCTGCCCTGGGCGGAGATCAGCGGACTGGTCACCGACGCGGAGCCGCGCGACCCGGTCGTCGCGCGGCTCGCCTCGCTCGGTGTGGAGATCCTCGACGCCGGCTGAAGCCCCGCGGCCCCGGCCCGTCACCCGGCCCGTGCCGCGCAGGCCTCCGGTCCGCCCGGCACGGCGAGCACGTCCGGGTGCGCTGTCCCGGAGACGTTCGCCGGGGAGACGGGTAAGGTGCCGCGAACGGGGAGGGGGAGCACGGGGCGGGACGGCAGACCGGTGCCCGAGCAGTTCGCGGTGGCCGCCGCACCTGTGCGGGTCGGTGCCGCGCGACCGGCCCCGTACGTCTTCCGTGGGCTCCCCGGCGGCTGGTGACGGCCGACCAGATCATGGAGGCGCAGACGATGAACGCCGACGACGCGGGGCGCGCGTACCCGGTCCGCTTACCGGGGGAGGGCGAGGGGCACCAGGTGCCCGGCCCCGCCGAACGCGTGGCCGTCGACTTCGAGGGGCCCGGCGCGGGCGTCGAGGAGCTGACCTGGGGGCAGTGGTCGCTGTGGGAGGCGATGACGCGGCACGGCTCGTGGATGCCGCTGGGTGGTGCCAAGCGGCTGGAGGCGGGGGTGTCCGTCCAGGACGTCGCGGAGGAGCTCCGGTACCTGGTGAGCCGGAACCCGTCGATGCGCACGCGGCTGCGCTTCGGCCCCGAGTCGGCTCCCCGCCAGGAGCTCTTCGGGGCGGGCACGGTCTTCCTCGAGGTCCACGACGTCGCCGAGGACGCGGAGCCCGACGGGACCGCCGCGGCCGTCGAGGCGCACTACCGGCACACCCCCTTCGACTTCGCCGACGACTGGCCCGTCCGCATGGGCGTGGTCCGGCGGCACGGCGAACTCACGCACATGGTCGTCGTCATGTGCCATCTGGTGACCGACGCCGCCGGCGCCCGGGTGATGCTGCGCGAGGTGGAGGCCAGGACCACCGCCCCGCCCGAGGGCATGCAGCAGCTGGAACAGGCCCGCTGGCAGCGCTCCGAGGCCGGCCGCCGCCAGGGCGGCAGGGCGCTGCGTTACCACGAGAAGCTGCTGACCGCGCTCGCGCCGCAGAACGCGCCCGGCGCGAGCGACCCGCGCAGCCCGCGGTACTGGACCGCGGAGTTCCGGTCCCGTGCGCTGCGGCCCGCCGCCGGCGCTCTCGCGCGGCGCACCGGCGCCACGGCCTCCACCGTGCTGACGGCCCTCCACGCGATATCGCTCGCACGTGTCACCGGGGCACACCCGGTCGTGATGCGGCCCCTGGTCGGCAACCGCTTCCGCCCCGGCCTGGCAGAGGTGGTGTGCATGCTCACGCAGCCCGGCCTCTGCGTGCTCGACGTGGCGGACACCACCGTGGACGACGCCGTGGGCCGCGTCCGGCGCTCCGTGCTGAGCGCGTACAAGTACGGCTACTACGACCCGCGGCAGCTCGCGGACCTGGTCGACCGGGTCGCCCGGGAACGGGGACCCGGCTTCAGCGTCTCGTGCATGTTCAACGACCGGCGCGACGAGTCCGCCGCGGCACCCGCGGCTGGACCCCTCACCCGGGAGCAGTTGCGCGCCGCGCGCGAGCGCAGCGGATTCCGCTGGGCGGACCGGACCGACAAGCCGTCCGAGCGCATGTTCCTGACCGTCGAGGACGAACCGGACGGCATCCTGCTCCGCTTCGCTGCCGACACCCACCACTTCCCCCCGGCGCTCTTCGAGGCGCTGCTGCGGGGAATCGAGAACCTCGCGGTCCGCGCCGCCCTCGACCCCGCGGCGACCACGGGGGTGACGTCCACCGGGAAGGGACGCTGACGCCGCGTCACTGCGGCCAGTCGATGGCCCGGATCGTCCGGACGACGTCCTTGCCGCGGAAGGACGGGTCGAGTTGGGCCAGGACATCGTCGTTCGTCGTGCCGAAGGTGGTGTCGGGGCGGCCGGCCGTGCCGGGTGGGTCCCGCGCCCGGCCGGGCGCCGTACGCGTCAGCCGGGCGGCCACCGTCCGGCGGCTCACCGTCCGGCGGCTCACCCCCCGGGGGCGGGAGCGGGAGGCGGCGCAGGGCGAAGCGGGCGCCGGCCTGGAAGCGGGTGGCAGCCGTCCGCGCTGACGGTGGAGGTGCCCGGGGTGACGGTGCAGGTGTCCGGGGTGTCGGTGCAGCGGTAGCCCTGCCGCATCGGCGTCTTCGGGTCGGTCTCGCAGCAGCCGGTGCCGACCGCGAGGGAGCCTTGCGCTCGCCGGGATCCGGACGCCGAAGTACCTGACGCCGGCGGGCGCGTAGCCCGAACCGTCGCGGTGCAACCAGCCGCACCACGGGCGTGGAGGCGCCGGCGGTGGCGGCCCTCGGCGGGCTGGGCGAGCGGGCCCTGTCCTGACGGCGGCTCAGCGCGGGTTGCCGGCGCGGAGCCAGTCCAGGTAGTCGGCCATCGCGCCCGCCGTGTCGTACGCAGGCGCGTAACCGGTGTCCTCGCGCAGCCGGGTGACGTCCAGCCGGACGTCGGGGCCTGCCGCCGGATCGCGCCCCGGCGGCAGGCCGAGCGGCGCTTCGGGGGCGAGCCGGGCCAGCGTGTCCAGGACCTCGGCGTAGGTGGTGATCCGGCCCGAACCGACGTTGTACGTGCGGTGGCCGAGCCGCGGCGCCCGCTGGAGCAGGGCGAGCGCGCGGCCGCAGTCCCTGGCGTAGATCAGGTCGGCGCCCTGCCCGGCGCGGGGCGGGGCGTGCAGCGCGGAGAGGTCGGGCGTACCGCCCCGGGCGGCGGCGTGCACGAGCTGCGGCAGGGCGAAGAAGGGCGACGCCGCCCGCCCGAGCGGCCCCCAGACACCGGCGATCCGCGCGCTGACGACATCGACGCCGGCGGCTTCGCCGAGGTGGCCGGCGAGCAGCTCGGCGATCTTCTTGAAGGTCGGTATGACGTGCCCGGCCCCCATCGCCAGCGGCTGGTCCTCACGGAGCGGCCCGGCGGTGCCGGTGGTGGCGCCGGTGGCTTCCGCGTAGACGCCGATCGTGCTCGCGAGGACCACCCGGGAGACCTGCCACCCGGCTGCCGCCTGGAGGACGTTGAGCAGGCCGGTGAGCGCGTCGCGGGCCGCCGCGACGGGAGCGGGGGCACCGGGGGGCCAGGGGGCGGAGGGGGCGAGGTGGATGACGCCGGTGACGCGGTGGCGGGCGCCGATCCGGCCGAGCGCCTCGGCGTCGGCGAGGTCGGCCTGCTCGACGTTGACGCGGGCGGCGCCGCGGCCGCCCGTGAGAAGGGCCGGAAGCGGGCCGGGCGGGCGGCGCTGGACCAGCACGCAGGATTCGCCGAGGTCGAGCAGGGCGCGGGCGGTGTGCGAGCCGACGAAGCCGAGCCCGCCCGTGACGAGGATCATCCGTGGCGCTCCGTTCCGGAGGGGTGGGTGGGAGGTGGTGGGGCGGGGGGCGCGCGTCACGCGCGCCGACAGCGCGCAGCATCAACTGACGATCAGAGCAGATGATCGTCAGCGCCACTGACGATCACGCTAGCTGTAAGGTTCGGGGATGTCCACCACAGCGGCCGAGCTGCACGGCAGGCTCGGCCACCTCCTGAAGCACGCTCAGGCCCGGCTCGCCGCCCTCAACGCGGAGGCGCTCGCCCCCTTCGGCATCAGCGGCCGCGAGCTGGCCGTGCTCCTGGTGCTCGCCGGCCAGGAGGCCCCCTCCTCCCAGCAGCGGGCGGCCGCCCGCCTCGGCGTCGACCGCACGACGATGGTCACCTTCCTCGACACCCTGGAGGGCAAGGGCCTGCTGGCCCGCCGCCCCGACCCGGCCGACCGGCGCCGCAACGTCGTCGTCCTGACCGAGCAGGGCACCGACACCCTGCGCCGCGCCACCGCCGCGAGCGACGAGGCCGAGCGCCGCTTCCTGGCCCCCCTCACCGCCGCGGACGCGACCGGCTTCCGCACCGCGCTCAAGGACGTCGCCCTCTACGACGGCCCCGCCTGACCGGCCCGCGGCGCCCCTCCCCGCGTCCCCGGCGGCCCGCCGGGGACGCGGGCACCGGCTCACCCCGCGCGTTCCGCCCCGGCGTCCTCCCACAGCTCGGCGGTGCGGGCCCGGACCAGGGCGGCGACACGGGCCACCGCGTCCCCGGCCGGAAGCGCGGCGGGCCGGCGGCCGTCGCGCAGCCGCAGCGCCAGGGTGCCGTCGGCGGCTTCCCGCGGGCCGAGGACGGCCTGCCACGGGACGAGGCGCCCGGCCCGCACCCGGGCGGCGAGGGTGCCCTGCGCCGGATGGGCGACCTCGGCGCGCAGCCCCTGCGCGAGGCAGCGGTCCAGCAGCCGCTCGGCGTACGGCACTTCGTCGCCGGTCAGCGGCAGCAGCACCAGCTGGACGGGGGCGAGCCAGCCGGGGAAGGCGCCGCCGTGGCGCTCGACGAGATGGGCGACGGCGCGTTCGACACTGCCGATCACGCTGCGGTGGACCATGACGGGGCGGTGCTTCCGGCCGTCCGGGCCCACGTACTCCAGGCCGAAGCGCTCCGGCTGGTGGAAGTCGATCTGGACGGTGGACAGGGTGCTCTCCCGCCCGGCGGGGTCGGCGACCTGGACGTCGATCTTCGGCCCGTAGAACGCGGCCTCGCCCCGCGCCGCCTCGTACTCCAGCCCGGCGGCGTCGAGCGCGTCGGTGAGCAGCGCCTCGGCCCGCCGCCACATACCGGCGTCGCCGACGTACTTGCCGCCGGGGCCGGCGAGCGAGAGCCGGTGGCGCACGGGCTCGATGCCCAGCACCCGGTAGGCGCGGGCGATCATCCGCAGGGCGTCGCGGGCCTCGGCGGCGGCCTGGCCGAGGGTGCAGAAGATGTGCGCGTCGTTGAGCTGGATGGCCCGCACGCGGGTCAGGCCGCCGAGGACGCCGGAGAGCTCCGAGCGGTACATGCCGCCCAGTTCGGCGATGCGCAGCGGGAGTTCGCGGTGGCTGCGGGCTCGGTGGCGGTAGATCAGCGCGTGGTGCGGGCACAGGCTGGGGCGCAGCACGAACTGCTCGCCGCCGAGGTCCATGGGCGGGAACATGTCGTCGCTGTAGTGCGACCAGTGCCCGGACACCTCGTACAGCTCGCGCTTGCCGAGCACGGGCGAGTAGACGTGCCGGTAGCCCGCGCGGCGCTCCTCCTCGCGGACGTAGGTCTCCAGCTCGTGCCGGACGGCGGCGCCGGCCGGCAGCCAGTACGGCAGTCCGGCGCCGACGAGCGGATCGGTGTCGAACAGGGCGAGTTCGCGGCCGAGCTTGCGGTGGTCGTGCATCGCGGGTCTCCTCGCGGACGGCGAGGCGGGTGACGGCGCGGCGAAGCCCCGGGGCACCCGCCCCGGGGCTTCGCTTTTCGGACAACGGTCAGCGCGCCGGGACGTACTCCGGCGTCGTCGTGCGACCGTGGCTTCTCATACGGCGGACGCTAGCGCGTACGCACCGGCGGCCGCATCCGGTTTTTCCCCGCCGCTCCCCCGCCCCGGGATCAGTCCTCCTCGGGGCTGTAGTAGCTCAGGGTCGCGTTGAACTGCACGATCCAGGCCTCCAGCTCGGCGGGCCTGCGGGTGGTGACCGCGCACGAGAAGACGGTGCCGTCGCGCAGCGACACCCCCACCAGGAGGGTGTGGCCGCGCCCGGCGGCGCGCTCGCACCACGCGAAGTCGACGGCGTGCCAGGGCACTTCGGCGACCTGTCCGTCGGTGCCCAGCGACACGCCCGCGTGGTCGAGGACGACGGCGTTCTTGCGGTCCATGGCCAGGAATTCCGGCATCCCCTGCCCCGCGGCCGCGCCCGGCGGCGGTATCGGCGCCCCGGGGCCGTACGGCGACGGCGGCAGCGCGCCACCGCCCGGCCCCGCACCCGGTGCGTACGGCGGCCCGGCGGCGTACGGCGGCGCCGGCGCGGCGGACACGGATCCGGCCCCGTACGCCGACGGCGGGTACGCGGGCGGCGGCGGAACGGGCACCGGGACCTGCGGCGCAAGGCCCGGCGCCCCCTGCGGCGGTACGTCCCCCGCTCCCGGCGGCCCGGGCGTGTCGCGCTCCCCCGTCCCCGGCGGCACCGGCGTGTCGCGCTCCCGCGGCGGAGCGAGCGCGTACGACGTCGGTGCGGCGGACGCCGCGGGCGGGCCGTCCAGCGGACTGAGCCGGTCCAGCAGCTCCTCCGTGGTGGGCCGCCACTCCGGCGCCTTCGCCAGGCACGCGGCGACCAGCGCGCGCAGCGCGTCCGGCACCGCGGACAGGTCGGGATCGCCGTGCACGGAGCGGTAGATCTGCGCGACCGGGGTGCCGCCGCCGAAGGCGCTGCCGCCCGCGGCAGCGACGAGCACCGCGCCGAAGGCGAAGACGTCGGCGGCCGGGCCGACGTCGTGGCCCTCGGCCTGCTCGGGCGCGAGGAAGCCGGGCGTGCCGAAGGCCGTGCCGGTCGTGGTGAGGCGCGCGTCGTCCATCGCGCGGGCGATGCCGAAGTCCAGCACGCGGGGTCCGTCGCCGGCCATGACGATGTTCCCGGGCTTCAGGTCCCGGTGCACCAGCCCGCAGCGGTGGATCGCCTGCAGCGCCTCGGCGAGCGCGGCGCCCAGCTCGCGCAGCCGGGGCTCGTCCATCGGCCCTTCGGCGGCGAGGAGTTGACTCAGCGTCGGCCCGGGGACGTAGGCGGTGGCGAGCCAGGGCTCGGCGGCCTCCGGGTCGGCGTCGACGACCGGCGCGGTGTGGAAGCCGCCGACGCTGCGGGCGGCGGCCACCTCGGCGCGGAAGCGGGCCCGGAAGGCGGGGTCGCCGGCCAGTTCGGGCCGGACGAGTTTCACCGCCACCAGCCGCCCGCCGCGGGACTTCGCCAGCCACACCGTGCCCATGCCGCCTTCGCCGAGCTTGCGCACGACCCCGTATGTGCCGATCCGTTCCACGCACCCCTCCCGCGTCGGCCCCAGACTACGGGTCGGCGGGCGGGCGTACGGCGTTCGCACAGTGGTGCGCCCGCGCCCGGGGCGGGATCATGCGGTTCTGCCGTGCCGCGTCCTGCGCTGCGTGCCCGGCCGGAATCGGCACGCGGCGCGTGCCGGGCCCGAACCGCGGCTGCTTTCCGGGTAGTCCCGGGCAGTCACCGCCTCAGCCGAGGTGGAACGCCGACCAGAGAGGACCCAGTGTGAGTCAGCAAGGTCAACGAGTGGGCGTCGTGTCCGAAGCGCGCGACGGGGAGACACGGGTGGCGGCCACCGCGCTGACGGTCGCGCAACTGCGGGGCCTCGGCTACGAGGTGGTGGTGGAGTCCGGCGCGGGGCTCGCCGCCAGCATCGGCGACGAGGCGTACCGGGAGGCCGGGGCCTCGATCGGGAGCCGTACGGAAGTGTGGGGCGCCGACGTCGTCCTGGCGGTCGACGCGCCGGTGGAGGAGGAGATCGCCCTGCTGCGGGAGGGCGCGGTGCTCGTCTCGCTGCTCGCCCCCGGGCAGCGTCCGGAGCTGCTGGAGGCGCTGGCACGGGCCTCGGTGACGGCGCTCGCGATGGACGCGGTGCCGCGCATCTCGCGCGCCCAGTCGATGGACGTGCTCAGCTCCATGGCCAACATCGCGGGTTACCGCGCGGTGGTCGAGGCCGCTCACGCCTTCGGGCGATTCTTCACCGGCCAGGTCACCGCAGCCGGCAAGGTGCCGCCCGCGAAGGTGCTGGTGGCCGGAGCGGGCGTGGCGGGCCTCGCGGCGATCGGCGCGGCGGGCAGCCTGGGCGCGGTGGTGCGGGCCACCGACCCGCGCCCGGAGGTCGCCGACCAGGTCAGGTCGCTGGGCGGCGAGTACCTCGCGGTGGAGTCGGCGGACGTCGAGGTCAGCGCGACCGGTTATGCCAAGGAGATGTCGGACGACTACAACTCCCGTGCCGCCGCGCTCTACGCGAAGACCCTGCCGGACACCGACATCCTCATCACCACCGCCCTCGTCCCGGGCCGCCCGGCGCCGCGGCTGGTCACCGCGGAGATGGTGGCGGCCATGCGGCCCGGCAGCGTGATCGTGGACATGGCCGCGGCCCAGGGCGGCAACGTCGCCGGGTCGGTCGCGGGCGAGACGGTCGTCACCGACAACCAGGTCACCGTCATCGGGTTCACCGACCTGGCCGCGCGGCTGCCCGCGCAGGCCTCGCAGCTGTACGGCACCAACCTGGTCAACCTGCTGAAGCTGCTGACGCCCGGCAAGGACGGGCAGCTGGTGCTGGACTTCGACGACGTCGTGCAGCGCTCGGTCACCGTGACGCGCGAGGGCACGACGACCTGGCCGCCACCGCCCGTGCAGGTCTCAGCCGCACCGCAGCCCGCGGCCGCGCCGCCCCCCGCACCACCCGCCGCGCCGGTGCGCAGCCGCGCCGCGACGACCGCGCGCCGGTACGCCGTGGTGGGCCTGGGGGCGGCGCTGCTGTTCCTCGCCACGGCCTTCGCCCCGCAGCAGCTGATCGGCAACCTCACGGTCTTCGTGCTGGCCATCGTGATCGGCTACTACGTCATCGGGCACGTGCACCACGCGCTGCACACCCCGCTGATGTCGGTGACGAACGCGATCTCCGGGATCATCGTGGTCGGCGCGATGCTGCAGATCGGGCACGCGCACACCGCGGTCACCGTGCTCGCCTTCGCGGCGGTCCTCCTGGCGTCGATCAACATCTTCGGCGGCTTCGCGGTGACGCGGCGCATGCTGTCGATGTTCGCGAAGGACTGATGCGCCGTGACCGCATCGACCGCCGCGCAGGCTGCCTACGTCGTCGCCGCGCTGCTCTTCATCCTCTCCCTCGCCGGGCTGTCCCGGCACGAGACGTCCCGCTCCGGCGTGGTCTACGGCATCGCCGGCATGGCCATCGCGCTGGCCGCGACCATCGGGCTGGCCTCGCGCAGCATCGCGGCCACCGGCATGGGGCTGCTCGTCGCGGCCATGGTCGTCGGCGCGGGCATCGGCCTGTGGCGGGCGCGCCGGGTCGAGATGACCGGCATGCCGGAACTCATCGCGATACTGCACAGCTTCGTCGGCCTCGCCGCCGTGCTGGTCGGCTGGAACGGCTACCTGGACGTCGAGGCCAAGGGCGCCGGGCAGCACGAGATCGCGTCCGACCTGCTGCGCATCCACCACGCCGAGGTCTTCGTCGGCGTCTTCATCGGCGCGGTGACCTTCACCGGCTCGATCATCGCCTTCCTCAAGCTGTCGGCGCGCATCAGGTCCAGCCCGCTGATGCTGCCCGGCCGCAACCTGCTCAACCTGGGCGCGCTCGCGGCCTTCGCGGGACTCACGGTGGCCTTCGTGGTCTCGCCGAACGTGGGCCTGCTGGTCGCCGTGACCGCGGTGGCGCTGGCGCTCGGCCTGCACCTGGTGGCGTCGATCGGCGGCGGCGACATGCCGGTCGTCGTGTCGATGCTGAACAGCTACTCGGGCTGGGCGGCCGCCGCGTCCGGATTCCTGCTCGACAACAACCTGCTGATCGTGACGGGCGCGCTGGTCGGCTCGTCCGGTGCGTACCTGTCGTACATCATGTGCACGGCGATGAACCGCTCGTTCCTCTCGGTCATCGCGGGCGGTTTCGGCGTCGAGACGGGCCCGGCCGACACCACCGACTACGGCGAGCACCGCGAGATCGACGCATCCGGCACGGCGAAGCTGCTCAAGGACGCCCGGTCGGTCGTCATCACCCCCGGCTACGGCATGGCGGTGGCACAGGCGCAGTACCCGGTGGCCGATCTGACGCGCAGGCTGCGGGACATGGGCGTCGAGGTGCGGTTCGGCATCCACCCGGTCGCCGGCCGGCTGCCGGGGCACATGAACGTGCTGCTGGCCGAGGCGAAGGTGCCGTACGACATCGTGCTGGAGATGGACGAGATCAACGACGACCTGGCCGCGACCACGGTGGTCCTGGTCATCGGCGCGAACGACACCGTCAACCCCGCGGCGGTCGACGACCCCGGCAGCCCGATCGCCGGCATGCCCGTGCTGCGGGTGTGGGAGGCGGAGAACGTCGTCGTCTTCAAGCGGTCGATGAACCCCGGCTACGCGGGGGTGCAGAACCCGCTGTTCTTCCGGGACAACAGCCAGATGCTGTTCGGCGACGCGAAGGAGCGGGTCGAGGACATCCTGCGGGCGCTGTGAGCCTGCCGCGGCGGGGGCGGGGGGCGGCGGACCGGTGCGGCCCGCCGCCCCGCGTGCTACTGCAGCGGGCCGAGGTCGCCGTGCAGGACCTCGTCGGTGATCTGCGGGCGGCCCGACAGCGCGAGCAGCTCGTTGGAGAGCGCGACCGTCTCCCCCAGCTCGCAGCCGTACGCGACGATCGCGGCCGCAGCCAGGCCGCACGGCACCGCGCCGGCGTCCAGCAGCACCCGCCACTCCTCCGGCCCCAGCTCCAGGAACTCCAGGCCCTTCAGCCCGGATATCTCCAGCGGGTCCGCGAGCGTGCCCGGATACGCCGTCAGCGTCCGCAGCTTCGGCAGCCCGACGGCGGGGGCGAGGCTCAGCGGCGGGCCCTCCAGCACGCCGATGCTCAGCACTTCCAGGTCGGGGTGGGCGGCGGCCGCGACATCGGGCAGGTCCACGCGGTTGACACGGGCGACGGCCGGCGTCCGGTCCGCGCGCACCCGCGCGGCGGTGTGCGCGCTGGGGCGCCGGTGCACGACGAAGTCGGTGAGCGAGTCCGCGACGAGGTCCGCGCCGGTACTCTCCTCGTGGCCGATGAAGACGATCTGCCCGGTGCGGCCGCGGGGCCCGGGGGTGAGGTCGACGGCGTAGACGTCGCCGCCGCCGTTGCCGCCGAAGGCGATCCAGCCGGGCGAGCCCACGAGGCCCTGCACGGCCGCGTCCGGCGCGGTCACGACCGCCTGGGTCGCCGCGTGCTGCCACTGCCAGTGCCGCGACGCGGCGTCGGCGACGTACAGCTCCTCCGGCGGCAGCAGTTCGACGCCGACCGCCTCGTAGACCCGCTCGGCGGCGTCGTGGTCGGGGAAGTCCGTCCACCGGCCGCGCACCACCCGGTAGACCGCGCGCAGTTCGGCGGGCAGCGTGACGCCGAGCCGCCGCTCCGCCCCGACGATCTCCTCCTCGGTGGCGGGCACGGCGTCCGGCAGCCGCTCCCGCAGCGTGCGCTCGACCAGTTCCGCGTCCGCGGAGGCGGCTGGCCGCGCGTCGGGCGCCGGTTCCGGCAGCCGCCGCCACGGCTCGGGGACCGCCCCCTCGACGAACAGCAGCGCGCCCGGCGCAGCGGTGCCCGTCCCCGCCGTGGCGGCCGGGCTCGGCGCGAAGACCCGTATCGACGCGGGTCCGGCGAGCGTCAGTTCCGCGGTGAGGGCGACGTGCTGCCACCCCTCCTCGCGCAGCGCCTGCTGAATGCGCTCCACGGCGGAGAACGCGTCCGCCATGTCCTCTACCTGGGCGGCGCGTCCCGGCGTCGGCCTGGCCATGCGCACCGGCAGGCTCCAGCCCCTGGGGCCGATCTGGCCGCTCACCACCCCTGCGGAGCCGCCCCACTGCTCGTGGCAGTCGGTCCGCAGGACCCGCAGCAGCGGCTCCCAGGTGGCGAATTCGTGCAGTGAGGGCATCCCCGGCCTCCGCGATGTGCAGGAACGGCAGGCGGCCCGCCACCGTTCACCTGGTCCGGCCGGACGTGGCGACCGGCTGTCCGCCATTGTCACAGCCGCCACTGACACTCCCCCGCCGGTCCCGGCCCGGCCTGGTGCTGTGACCGGGAGGGTTTGCCGGTCACGTCACTAGGCTGGCCCGCATGACGGACCACCCTGAATCCCGGCTCCTGCGGGAGCGGCTGCTGTCGGCCGGATTCGACGTCGAGGAGGTGCGCGCCGCGCCGGGCGGGGCCGTCGCGCAGGCCGGTGTCGCCACGCTCGCCGGGGGCGGACAGGTCTTCGCGAAGACGGTGACCGAGGCGATACCCGACCTCTTCCGGATCGAGGCGGCGGGCCTGCGCGTGTTGCGCGAGGCGGGCCTGCGCACGCCCGACGTGCTGCTGGCGTCGTCCGAGCTGCTGGTGCTCGCCCTCTTCCCGGCCTTCCCGGACACCGGCGAGGCGTGGGAGGAACTGGGCCGGGCGGTCGCGCGGCTGCACGCCTCGACGGTCCACGACCGGTTCGGCTGGCACCGCGACGGCCGGCTGGGGCGGCTGCCGCAGATCAACACCTGGACGGCCGACGGCCACGCGTTCTTCGCCGAGCACCGCGTCCTGCACTGGCTGGCGTTCGTCGACGGCCGGCTGGACGCGGACGACCGGCGGGCCCTGGAGCGGCTCTGCGAGCGGCTGCCCGAGCTGGTCCCCGAGCAGCCGGCCTGCCTCAACCACGGTGACCTGTGGTCGGGCAACGTCCTGGGCGCGCCGGACGTCGGCGTCGCGGTCGTCGACCCCGCCGTGTCGTACACCTGGGCCGAGTCCGAGCTGAGCATGCTGTGGTGCTCGCCGCGGCCGCCCGCCTCGGAGCGCTTCTTCTCGGCTTACGCCGAGGTGGCGCCGCTCGCGAGCGGGTGGCGGGAGCGCATGCCCGTACTGCACCTGCGCGAGGTCCTGAGCGCACTGGCGCACGGCGTCGACGACTGGGACGCCGTCGGCTACGTGCGCGACGTCGTCGCGCCCTTCCGCGCCCGACGCCCGGCCGGCACCGGGTCGCCGTCCGCCGGGGGGCGGACGGCGACCCGGCCCTGAGGGCCGCGCGGCGTCAGGCGGACGCCTCGGTCAGCGCCTCGACCTCCGCGGCGGTCAGCCGCAGCTCCGGGAAGGCGACCAGCGGGGGCAGCTGGCCGGGGACGCGGGCGCTGGCAATGGGCGCGACGACGCCGGGCTGGGCGGCGAGCCAGGCGAGCGCCACGGAGGCCACGTGCGCGCCGTGCGCGGCGGCGGTGCGCTCCAGCGCGGCCAGCACACGGTTGCCGCGCTCGCTGCCGACGTAGCCCTCGACACGCTGCGACCGGGCGCTGTCCACGGTCTCCCCGGCGCGGTGCTTGCCGGTCAGGAAGCCCGCGGCCAGCGCGAAGTACGGCACGACCGCGAGGCCGTGGCGAACGGCGACGTCCTGGAGCGGGCCCTCGTAGGTGTCGCGGGACATCAGGTTGTAGTGCGGCTGGAGGGCCACGTAAGCCGCCTTGCCCTCGCGCGCGGAGAACTCCAGCGACTCCGTCAGCCGCTCGGCGCTGATGTTGGACGCGGCGACGGCCCGGACCTTGCCCTCGCGCACCAGGTCGTCCAGAGCGGTGACGATGTCCCCGACCGGCACCTCGGGGTCGTCGAAGTGCGTGTAGTACAGGTCGATGCGGTCGGTGCCGAGGCGGCGCAGCGAGGCCTCCGCTGCGGCCTTGATGTTGTCCGGGCGCAGCCCGAGGAATTCGGGGTGCCGGCTCACCTTGGTCGCGACGACGACGCTGTCGCGGTTGCCGCGGGCCGCCAGCCACTCCCCGATGATGCGTTCCGACTCGCCGCCCTCGTTGCCCGGTACCCAGGCGGAGTAGGCGTCGGCGGTGTCGACGAAGTTGCCGCCCGCCTCGGTGTAGGCGTCGAGGACGGCGAAGGAGGTGGCCTTGTCCGAGGACCAGCCGAAGACGTTCCCGCCGAGGCTGAGCGGGAAGACCTCGATGTCCGACGACCCGAGTTTGCGCAGTGCAGTCATGACCGTGTGCAGCAACGTGGCGGGTACAGGTTATTCCGCCTGCCCGTCCCCGGTGCGGTGGCGGGGACGAGCAGACGGCGGGCCGGGTCAGCGGGTGGTCGCGGCGCGCGCCGGGGTGAGGCGGACGAGGGCGTTGACGACGTGGTCGACGGCGTCGCGCGAGGGGTCGTCGGTGAGGTTGGTCAGCAGCCGGGCCATGCCGTCGACCAGGGCGGGCCGGTCGATGATGCGGGCGAGCAGCGGCTCGAAGCCGGAGCGGCTGAGCACGTACGTCGCCGCCGCGTTGCCGAGCCGGTAGTAGCGGCCCCAGCGGCGGTCGAGCACCGCGGGGTAGCTCTGCAGGACGCGCTCGCGGCCGGGGCCCGCCGGGCGGGTCAGCGCGAGGGCGGCGACCTCGGCCGCGGCCTCGCCGGACTCCATGGCCTGGCAGATGCCCTCGCCGTTCCACGGGCTGATCGTGCCCGCGCTGTCTCCGACGAGCATCAGCCCGCGGCCGTACTGCGGGCGGCGGTTCAGGCCCATCGGCAGGGCGGCGCTGCGCAGCGGGCCGTCGGCGCCCGCCTCGTCCAGGCCCCACTCCGGCGGGGTCCGCTCCAGCCACGCGGCGAGCGCGGCGCGCAGGTCGGGGGTGCGCCGCCCGCGGCGGCCCAGCACGCCCACCCCGACGTTCACCCGCCCGTCGCCCAGCGGGAAGATCCAGCCGTAGCCGGGCAGCCAGGCGTCGCTCTGCGGCAGCCGCAGATCCGCCCACAGCTCCAGGTACTCCTCGCCGGAGCGGGTGGGGCTGCGGAAGTAGCGGCGTACGGCGGTGGCCATCGGCCGGGCCTTGTCGCGGTGCGCGCCCAGCGCGACGGCGAGCCGCGCGGAGGCGCCGTCGGCCGCGACGACCAGCGGCGCGCGGTGCTCGACCGGTTCGCCGTCGGGACCGGCCGCGGCGCGGACGCCGACGACCCGGCCGGTGCGGTCGGTGAGCGGCGCGGTGACCTTCACCCCGGTGTGCAGCCGGGCGCCGGCCGCCTGGGCGTGGCGGGCCAGGATCTCGTCGAAGTCGTGCCGGGTGCGGGTCAGTCCGAAGTCCGGGAAGCGCGCGAGGTTCGGCCAGTCGATCAGCACCTGGCGCTCGCCGCAGACCCAGCGCATGCCGCGCGAGCGGTGCCAGCCCTCGCCGGTGACGTCGACGCCCATGCGCACGAGCTGGTGGACGCCGCGCGGGGTCAGCCCGTCCCCGCACACCTTCTCGCGCGGGAAGTCGTCCTTCTCCAGCATCAGGACGTCCACCCCGGCCCGCGCGAGGTGGAAGGCCGCGCTGGAGCCGGCCGGGCCCGCGCCGACCACGATGACCTGGGCGTCCTGCGCGGTGCGGGTGTCCTGGGCGGACGGTTCGGTCCGGGCGGGGCGGTGCGGCCCACTCGTGTCACCGGGGTGCCGCACGTCGTCGTCACGGTGCTCGTCGTTCACGTCGCTCACGTCGCTCGCGTCGGTGGCGCTGATATCTCTGATATCGCCGTTCTCGCTGGTATCGCCGCTCTCGTCCTTCACATCACGTATGGCTACCCGCCGACCGGCCGCTCGATGCGGACGGCCCCGCCCGCGGGGCCGAACGGCGTATCCCGCGAGGCACCGGCGGCCGTACCCCCGTACGGGTGACGGCGGGTGCGTGGCGGTGTGTCAACTCGCCCGTGCGGGGCGCCCGGTGACCACGATGACACCATGATCATCAACGGTTTCTCCCCCGCCCGCCGGGCCCGGCGGCTGGCGGCTGCCGGCCTCGGCGCGCTCGCGGTGGTGTGCACGCTGGCCGCACCCGCGCCCGCGGCCCCGCCGCCGGCTGCGCGGCCGGTCACGGCGTCAGGTACGGCCTCCCGTACCGCCTCGGCGGCTGCCCGGCCGGTGACACCCGCCGAGGCGCTCACCGACGCGTACCTGCGCTCCGTCCGCGGCAACCCGGCGCGGCTGCGCGACTTCTTCGTGGCGATGCCCAAGGGCGGCGACCTGCACAACCACCTCTCCGGCGCGGTCTCGACCGAATACCTGGTCAACCGGGCCGCCGAGGACGGGCTGTGCATCGACACCCGGACCGTGACCGCGGTCGAGCCGCCCTGCGGGCCAGGCACCCGGCCCGCGGCGGACGCGCGCACCGACGCCGCCTTCCACGGCACGATCGTGCGCGCCTGGTCCATGCAGGACTTCCCGCCGGACGGCGACGGGCACGACCACTTCTTCACCGCCTTCGACAAGTTCGGCGAGGTGACCTGGCGGCACCGAGGCGACATGCTCGCCGAGGTCGCGGACACGGCGGTGGCGCAGAACCAGTTCTACCTGGAAACGATGGTCACCCCCGCCTCCGGGGAGGCCAAGCGGCTGGCCGCGCAGGTGGGCTGGGACCCCGACCTCGCCGCACTGCACGCGAAGCTGACCGCGGACGGCAAGCTCGACGCGGTCGTGGCTGCGGCCCGCAAGGAGGCCGACGACGCCGACACCGAGTTCCGTACCGCAGAGCGCTGCGGCACGGCCGCCGCCCGGCCCGGCTGCGGGCTCACCGTGCGGTGGATCTCCCAGGTCTCCCGCGGAACCGCGCCCGAACGCGTCTTCACGCAGATGGAAGCCGGCATGCGGCTGGCCGAGGCCGATCCGCGGTTCGTCGCCGTCAACCTGGTGATGCCGGAGGACGGCGAGATCGCGCTGCGCGACTACAGCCTCCAGATGCGCATGCTCCAGTACCTGCGCGGGATCTACCCGAAAGCCCATGTGACCCTGCACGCCGGTGAGTTGTGGCCCGGTCTGGTCAAGCCGGCCGATCTGGCCTTCCACATCGGGGAGGCCGTACAGGTGGCCGGCGCCGAGCGCATCGGGCACGGCGTCGACCTGGTCCACGAGGACGGCTGGCAGGCCACCGCCCGCACGATGGCGGCCCGCCAGGTCGCCGTCGAGGTGCCCTTCAGCAGCAACGCTCAGATCCTCGGGGTCAAGGGCACCGAGCACCCCTTCGAGACCTACCGGGCGTACGGCGTGCCCGTCGTCCTCGCGACCGACGACCCGGGCATCTCCCGCATCGACATCAGCCACGAGTACGAGTACGCCGCCGCGACCTACGCGCTGGCGTACCCGGCACTGAAGGACCTGGCCCGCGCGTCCCTGCAGTACGCCTTCCTGCCCGGCGCCTCCCTCTGGCAGGGCAACCCCACCGCCCTGGGCTACCTCCCGCAGCCGGCCTGCCGCGGCGGGCTCCCCGGCACCGGCCGCCCGGTCTCCGCGGCCTGCCGCCGCCTGCTCGCCGCCAGTCCCCGGGCCGCTCTCGAATGGCGCCAGGAGGCGGCGTTCGCGGCCTTCGAACAGGCCGTCGCAGCGCGCTGACGCCCGCCCCGCCCCGCGCCGCCCGCCCCCAGTTACGGAAGAGGGGCGGGCGGCGCGGGGGCCGTGTCACCCGCCGCCCAGCACCGCCCGGATGACGTGGCGGGCGTTGCGGGCCATCGCGGGGTTGGACTCCCGGTAGTACGGCAGGGCGACGAGCGCCTGCGAGAGGGTGCGGCCGCGGCCGCGGGACCAGGTCGCGTCGTCGGTGCCGAGCGCGGCCCGGAAGGCGGCGCGGGCGTCCGGCGGCAGCAGGTTCCAGGCCGGGAGGAGGTCGCAGGCCGGGTCGCCGACGCCGGTGCAGCCGAAGTCGATGACCGCGGCCAGACGGCCGCCCCGGACGAGCAGGTTGCCCGGCATCAGGTCGGCGTGCAGCCACACCGGCGGGCCGTCCCAGGCCGGCGCCCGCAGCGCCTCCTCCCACACGGCCAGGGCCGCGTCGCAGTCGACGCCCTCCTGCGGGATGCCCCGCAGCTCCTCGATCGCCTCGCGCGTCCCGGCGTCGAGCCCGGTGAGCGGTCCGCCGCGGTGGGCGCGCGGCGCGTCCGGCAGGGTGACGGCGCGCATCGCGCTGACGAAGCCCGCCAGATCGGCGGCCAGCCCCGCGGGGTCGGCGAGCGCCCCCGCCTCGGGCGGCGCGCCGGGCAGCCACCGCAGCACGGACCAGGCCCACGGATACCCCTCACCCGGCTCCCCCGCGCCCACCACCTCGGGTACGGGCACCGGCAGGAGGCCCGCGAGCCGCGGCAGCCACCGGCCCTCCCGCTCGACGTCCGCCGCCCCGCCGGCCACCAGCGGCAGCCGTACGAGCAGGTCCTCACCGAGCCGGAACACGGCGTTCACCGTCCCGCCGGACGCCAGCCGCCGCACCGGCAGCCCCGCCCACCGCGGGAACCGGCCCGCGACCAGCTTCGCCACCAGGTCCTCGTCGACGGGGAATTCATCGGGGTGCATCGGCTCTCCGCAAGTCGTCGGGCGGCCCTTCCGGCATCCGCGGAGGGTAACCGCGGGAGTGCCGTGCCGCCCACCGGATATCGGGTCCGGTGCGCGGGCACGCGGTGACCGGAGGAGAATGGCGGGCATGTCCTCACGCTGGTCGGTCGGTTCCCGCAATTCGCTGCTGTCCATCGGCTCGACCGAGTCGGTGCTGTCCATCGGGTCGGCGGGCTCGGCCCTGTCGATCGGGTCCGTGGGATCCTTCGCGTCCTTCGGGTCGCTCGGCTCGGCGATGTCCGCGCTGTCGATCGGGTCCTTCCAGTCGTTCGGTTCGTGGCTCTCGGGCCAGTCGAACCACTCGGCGCTGAGCTGGCAGTCGCACGGGGCGGTGCGCGCCCGCCGCGCGTACGGCGACGCGGGCGCCGCCCGGCTGCCGCGCGCCGCGGTCACGCTGACGGCGACCGCGGTCGTGGGGCTCGCGTGGTGGCAGGTGCGCCGGCTGGGCAGGTGAGCCGCCCACGCCGGGCCCGACGGCGGAAGGCCCGCCGCGCGCCGGGCCGGTGACGGGCACGCGGTACGGCCCACGCACACGGCACACGGCACACGGCACACGGCACACGGCACACGGCACACGGCAGGATGGGGCTACCCGCCGGATGCGGGGCCTTCGAGGTCGCGCCGCCAGATCCGGTCGTCGTCGGTGCGGTCGCCGAGGGTGAACGTGCAGCGGCCGGCCTCCGCGAAGCCGTACCGCCGGTAGAAGCGCTTGGCCCGCTCGTTGTGGTCGAAGACCGTCAAGTAGATCTCGGGGGCCCCGTCGGCGGCGGCCGTGGCCAGAGCCCAGGCCATGAGGCGGGCGGCGACGCCGCGGCCGTGCCACTCGGCGAGGACGTAGATCTGCTGCAGTTCGACCGCGCCGGGGGCCGGGGCGAGGGCGGGGGCCCGAAGCGGTGTCAGCTTGGCGTAGCCGACGGGGGCGGCGGCCCGGAAGGCGACCAGCCAGCGGACCGCCGGATCGCCGAGGTCGCGCGCCATGGTGCCGCCGGGCCCGTAGGCGCCGTCGAGGAACGCACCGAAAGGGCCGGGGTCGTACAGGTGCCCGAAGGTCTCCGCGAACGCGCGGCGGGCCATGGCCCGCAGGGCGCGGTCGTCGCCGGCCTCCGGAATCTTGTAGCTGACCAGGCCGTTTCCGTCATGACGCATGGACGCCCCCCCGGCGCGCGCAGACGCCCTTCCTGCACGGAGGGAGTCCGAGCGTGGCGGGCGCGCGGGGCCCGTTGCAGCGTCTCTCGGACTCGTCCCCGACGATACCCGTGCCGCCCGGCGGGCGGACGGCTTCCCCCATGGCGACGGTCCGTGCCCACACCGGTCGGTCCCCGGCGGCGTGGGCACGCGCCCATGGTCCCGGGTGGTGTGGGTACCTGTCCTGCACCGGCCGCGCGGGGCGGCCGCGGGGACGGAAGGGCGGACGGCGGATGAACGGGCAGCGGGACAGCGGGCAGCAGGCGCGGCGGGCCTACGAGGACAGCCGCGTGGACGTCGACGGCGGGCAGCTGTCGGTGCGGCGCTGGCCCGGGCGGCCCGGCGCCGGCACGGTGCTGGCCGTGCACGGCATCACCGGCAACGGGCTGGCGTGGTCGCGGGTCGCCGAGGAGCTGGACGGCGTGCAGGTGCTCGCCCCCGACCTGCGCGGGCGCGGCCTGAGCCGGGACGTCACCGGGACCAGCACCATGGCCGCCCACGCCGACGACCTGCGGGCGGTGCTCGACCGCTTCGGTGTGGCGCGGGCGGTGCTCGCCGGTCATTCGATGGGCGGCTTCGCGGCGTGCGTCGCGGCCCGCCGCGATCCGCAGCGTTATTCCGCGGCGGTGCTCGTCGACGGCGGGCTGGGCTTCCCCGTGCCGCAGGACGTGGACATCGAGACGGTGCTGCACGCCGTGATCGGGCCGGCCGTGCAGAGGCTGGACATGACCTTCCCGGACCGCGCGGCCTACCACGCGTTCTGGGCGCGGCACCCGGCGTTCGCCGACCTCGGCGGGCCGGACGTCGCCGCCTGTCTCGACCGCGACCTCGTCGGGACGGAGCCGGAGCTGCGGTCCGCCTGCCGGGGCGCGGCCGTCCGCGAGGACGCGGAGGACGAGCTCCGCAACCCCGAGGTCTTCGCCGCCATCCACGAACTGCCCCTGCCCGCACGGCTGCTGTGGGCGGAACGGGGCTTGCAGGACGAGCCGGTGGGGCTGTACGCGCCGGAGGTGATCGCCGGCAGCGGCCTGGCGGAGGCAGGGGTGGCGGCGTACTTCGTCCCCGGTGTGAACCACTACTCGACGGTGCTGGGCCGGGCCGGGGCGCGCGTCGTGGCCGCCCACGTCCGGGAGGCGCTGGGCGGCTGACCGCGAGGCGACAGCGGGCCCGTGCCCACGGGTGAGCCCCGGGCACGGGCGCGTTCTCCGTCGGTGCCCGCCCTGGTCCCTGCCGACACCGGCGGCCCGCACGGAACGTGTGCCGCCCACACGTCCGGTTCACCCGGTCGCTTCTACGGTTCGCCCAACCACCCACCTCTCCGGGAGCCGGTCGCCATGCTCGTACCCCCACGTCCACCACGCCGGGGCCCTCGGCCCCGCGCGGAAGCAGATCCCTCACCGTGCCGGCCGGCTGCGGCAAGACCGGTCAGGCCGGCAGCACCCCGCAAGAGGCGGCGGCAACGCGTCCGCGCGTGCCGCCCGGTCCACCACGTCCACGGCCGCGCCGGCCTCGGCGAAAGCCGTCGCACAGGCCTTGCCGCTACCGCCGGCGGCCCCGGTGACAGGGCATTGTGCCCGGCGAGGAAGCCCGCGCCGCCGGGGCCGTCCGGGGCCGCCCCGCGGGGACCGCGGCTGTGAGTGCCCTCCGTGGCCGTCACGCCAGGAACGCTGCGGGGAGCGCGCACGTGGGCGGCGGGCGCGCGGCGTGAACGAAACGGCCTCCGTGACTTGCGAAAACGCGCACGCGCGGGCGGCGGGCGTACTTCCCGCCACGGGCACGGTGGCCGGGCCCGTGCCGCGCAGGCCCGGCACGCGACGGCCGGTGGCGCCGTCTCAGGTCCAGGTGAGCGCGAGGAGTGCCGCGTCGTCGTGGGTGAGGCCGCCGGCGTGGGCGCGCGCGTCCTCCTGGAGCCAGTCGAGGAGGTCGGCCGGGGCGGGGCGCCCCGGGTGCGCGCGCAGCCGCTCGGCGAGCGGGTAGAAGGCGCCGGCGGCGTCCCGGGCCTCGGTGATCCCGTCGGTGTAGAGCAGGACGGTGTCGCCCTGCCGCAGCCGGACGTCGACGGGCGCCGGGGAGGGGCCGGCGGCGGGCGGCAGGTTGCCCAGGCCCAGCGGCAGCCCCGGTGCCACCGGGACGTCGAGCGCGTCCGCACCGCGCAGCAGGAGCGGCGGCGGGTGCCCGCAGGACAGCGCGCGCAGGCGGCCGTCGGGGGCGATGTCGACCAGCAGCGCGGTGACGAAGCCCTCGGCGTCGTCGAGGTAGCGGCGCAGGCTGAGCTCCAAGCGGCCGGCGAGGCCTTCCAGGGTGGGATGGTCGAAGGCGGTCTCGTGGAAGCAGCCGAGGACGACCGCCCCGGTGGCCACCGCTTCGAGCCCCTTGCCGCGGACGTCGCCGATGAGCACCCGCAGGCCGAACCCGGTGTCGGCGACGGCGTAGACGTCGCCGCCGATGCGGGCGAACTGCGCGGCCGCCCGGTAGCTCGCGGCGATACGGATCGGGCCGACGGCGTCGGGCGGCGGGCGCAGCAGCGCGCGCTGCGCCGTCTCTGCGACGGAGGTGACCTCCACCAGCCGCGCGGCGGCGCGCCGCCTGCGGCTCACCGCGAAGCACGCCACGGCCGCGACGGCGAGCGCGGCCGCGCTGGTCCCCGCGGCGGCGCCGAAGCGCCCCGGCTCCACGGCCAGGAACGCCCAGCGGGTCGCGGCCACCACCACGGCCGCGCCGATGATCGCCGGCGGCCCGAAGGCCAGGGCGACGAGGGCGGGGATCGCCACCAGCACGGACGGTACGTGCGAGGGCTGGGAGGTGCCGAGCTCCAGGCCGGTCACGAGGACGTAGAGCAGGACCGCGGCCGCCAGGACCACGGCCCGGACGAACCGCGGCGCGCCCGCCCCGTCCTCCGGGGTCCGTCCCGGCATCCGCCGCCCTCCTCGCGTCACCCGCCCGCTCCAGGAGTGAACGGTCCGTGACCGATGGTGCCTCATGAGGCCGCGGCTGCAGGGCCGGACGCTCCGGGCGGGCCCACATCGCCCGGCCGGGGCCGCATCGCCCGGTCGGCAGCCCGGTCTCAGGCCTGGCCGCCAGGTCCTGCTCCAGCCGGTGGGACCGGTGGCCTCCAGCGCCGCGACGAGGGACTGGAGGCGGTGGGGGGCGTAGCGGGCGCACCGGGCGCTGCGGGCGTCGCGGCGGGCGTCACGCGCGCCCGCGCCGGTGGGCCGCGACCCGCTCCCTGGTGGCGCAGCGCCGCGAGCAGTAGCGGCGCTCCAGGCCCCGGCTCCGGCTGACGAAGACATTGCGGCAGGCGGGCGAGGCGCACACCGCGCCGGGCGGCGCCTGCCGCTCCCAGAGCAGGACGGTCAGCGCCATGCAGGAGGAGGCGAGGAACCACTCGTCCCAGGGCGCCTCGTCGTCGCTGTCGAGGTGCGGGTGCCAGGGCGACGCGCCGCCGTGCGCGGTCAGCCGGAGCGGTCCGGTGTGCTCGCGCAGCAGCCGGTTGAGGACGGTCGCGGCGGCGTCGGTGCGCCCGGCGGCGAAGACCTCGCGGAGCAGCGCCGCGGCCTCGCGCATGGCGGCGACGTCGGCGGCACTGAGCCCGTCCGCGGGCTCTCCGTACGCGGCGAGCACCGCGGCGACCTCGGCGGGGGCGGGGCAGCCGGCGTCGAGGGCGTTGACGAGGGCGGCGGCACGGTCGGCCATCTCCTGGACGGAATGCCGCGCGGAGCGGTCGTCGGCGGGGAGCATCCGGGCACTGTAACGCATATTGCAGCGTTGTGAGTTACCTCCGTAACGTCTTCGGGATGACGAGGCGTTACGGGCTGGGCAGGTATCTCGCCGGGGCGGTCGCGGCGCGTGCGGGCGACGAGATGTCGGGGCCCGCGCTGATGCTGGCGGGGTTCGCGCTCACCGGCTCGGCCGCCTCGGCGTCGGCGCTGCTCGCGGGGCTCACCGTCGCCGCGGCGGCGGGCGGCCCGGTGCTCGGGGCGCTGCTGGACCGCCGGGAGCGGCCGGGGCGGCTGCTGGCCGCGGCGCTGGCGGCGTACGCGGCGGGCCTGACGGCCCTTCTGGCGGGCCTTGCCAGGCTGCCGTTCGCGATATGCGTGGCGCTCGCGGTGCTCACCGGCCTCGCGGGCCCGGCCCTGTCCGGCGGCTGGACGGCTCAACTCCCCCGGGTCGCGGCGGCGTCCCGGCTCCCGAGGGCGAGCGCCCTCGACGCGCTGACCTTCACCCTGGCGGGCCTCACCGGCCCGGCCCTCGCCGGAGCCACCGCCGAGGCCGCGAACGCCCCGGCTGCAGTGGCCGTCTCGGCCGCCCTGATCGCCGCGGCGATCCCCGCGGCCTGGACGCTCCCGCCCCGTACCCCGCGATCGGCCCCGGCGCCCCTCACCCGGGCGCCCGGCCCCCCGCAGATACGGGCCGGGTCCGCACCGCACGTACGGAGGAGCCCTGAGGCCGTGCGCGGCGGGCAGGCGTCGGCGGCCGGCGTACGGCCCGGATCACCGCCCGCCCCGCCGGACGCACCACCAGGTCGCACTCCCGGGTCCCGACGACCGGGCCCCCCACCGGACGTACGCGCCGGGTCACCACCCCACCCGCCGGACGACCCCGCACCGGACGCACCGCCAGGACGCGCACCGGGCCTTGCGGCGGAGCCGTCGACGGGCGGGCGGGCGCGGCCTCCGGCGGGCGCGCCGCCGTCACCCGCGGCCGGCTCCGTGTGGAGGGAGCTCGGGGACGGGGTGCGGCTCATGGTGCGGCGGCCACGGCTGGGGCGGGCGACGGTCACGTCGGTGGGGTGCTCCGCGGCGCAGGGGATGCTCGCCGCGTGCCTTCCACTGCTCGGGGCGCGGGAGTTCGGGGGCGCTGGGCGCGGCATGCTGCTGCTCTCGGGTGCCGCGCTCTCGTCGCTCGCGGCGGGCGGCGTGCTCGCGCGGTTCCCGCGCGCCGCCCCACCGGACACGGTCGTGTGGGTGGCCGCGCTGGTCCAGGCGGCCGCGCTGGCGCTGGCCGCCGGGTGCCGCCCGGGCCTGCTGGTCGCGGCGCTGCTGCTCGCGGGGGCAGGGGAAGGGCCGCAGCTCACAGCCTTGTTCGCGGTGCGGCACCGGGAGGCGCCGGACGCGCTGCGGGCGCGGGTGTTCACCACCGGGGCGAGCCTGAAGATCACCGGTTACGCGCTGGGCGCGGCGGCCGCCGGACCGGTCGCGGCCCGCTCCGTGCCGGCCGCCCTCGCGGCGGCGGCGGGCGTGGCCGCGCTCTCGGCGGCGGCGTACCGGGGCGGGCGGTCCCGCACCGGCGGGGCGGACCCGGCGCGCGCCGCTAAACGTCCCCGGGCGCGGCGCCGGGCCGGTGGAACAGGTCGGACGACGCCGGGTCGTCGAGCGACGCGGGCACGCCGGTGCACTCGTCGGGCTGCACGGTGAGGTGTGCCGGCCCGGCGTGCGCGAAGAGGACCACCACGCGGTCGTCGAAGTCGCACACCGGGCACCGGGCCGGTGTTGTCGTGGAGGGTGCGGTCCCCGAGCCAGGGGATGCTCCGCCGGCGCGCCTCACGGGGGCCGGGCCCGTTGGGGTCTGGCTCCGCTGCGGGCACGCCCTGCCGAGCCCGCGGGCCCCGGGGCCACCACCGGCGACGACGTCCATGGTGCCGGTTGCCCGGCGGGGGCGGGAGCGGCGGGGGCTCCGAGCGCGGGCAGGGCCTGCCCGCCGACCGGCCCCGCCGGCAGGATCGCGCCCGCCGATCGGCCCCGCCGACAGGACCTGCCCGCCGACCGGCCCCGCCGACAGGACCTGCCCGCCGACCGGCCCCGCCGGCAGGACCGCGCCCGCCGATCGGCCCCGCCCCCGCGACCGGCACCCCCGGCAGGACGCGACGCCCGCCGAGAAGGCCCGCACAGCCAGGGTCACGGCTCCGGGGCGGTGAGGTCCTGCTCGGTCCAGATGATCTTTCCGGTGCCGGTCTGCCGGGTCCCCCAGCGGTCGGTGAGCTGTGCGACCAGCAGCAGGCCGCGGCCGCCCTCGTCCCACACCCGGGCGCGGCGCAGGTGCGGCGCGGCGCTGCTGCCGTCGTAGACCTCGCAGAAGAGCGACGCGTCGTCCCGGATGAGCCGCAGCCGGACCGGCTGGCGACCGTGCCGGATGGCGTTGGTGACCAGCTCGCTGATGACCAGCTCCATGGTGAAGCCGGCCTCTTCGAGCCCCCACGCGTCGAGCTGCTCGACGGCGTTCTTGCGGACCGTGGCGACCTCCGCCGGGTCGTCGAAGACGTCCCAGGAGGCGACCCGGTCGGCGCTCAGCGCGCGGGTGCGGACCAGCAGCAGGGCGACGTCGTCGGCGGGCGGGGAGGGCAGCAGGGTGCGCAGCAGCAGGTCGCACGTCTCCTCCAGAGGGCGCTCGACCGTGGTGAGCAGCGCGCGCATGGTCTCCATCGCCGAGTCCACGTCGGCACCCGGCGCCTTGACCAGCCCGTCGGTGTAGAAGGCCAGCACGCTGCCCTCGGCGAGCCGCAGGTCGGCCGCCTCGAAGGGGAGCCCGCCGATGCCCAGCGGCGGGCCCACGGGGAGGTCGGCGAAGACCGCCTCGCCCTCAGGGGTGACGACCACGGGCGGCGGGTGACCGGCCGAGGCCGTCCAGCAGTTGCGCGACACGGGGTCGTAGACGGCGTAGAGGCAGGTGGCGCTCATCTCACCGAAGCCCTGCTGCTCGGGGTCGACGCTGTCGGACACGGCGGCCTCGCGGCCGAGCCGGGTGATGACGTCGTCGAGCCGGGTGAGCACCTCGTCCGGCGGCAGGTCGATGTCGGCGAGGGTGCGGACGGCCGCGCGCAGCCGCCCCATCGCCGCCGCGGCACGCAGCCCGTGGCCGACCACGTCGCCGACCACGAGCGCGACCCGCGCGCCGGACAGCGGGATCACGTCGTACCAGTCGCCGCCCGCGCCGCTGCGGGAACCCGCCGGGCGGTAGCGGGCGGCGGCCTCGACGGCGGTCGGCGCGGCCAGGGTGCCGGGCAGCAGGCTGCGCTGCAGCATGACGGCGGTGGCGCGCTCGCGGGTGTACCGGCGGGCGTTGTCGACGCAGACGGCGGCGCGCCGGGCCAGCTCCTCGGCCACCCCGAGGTCGTCGGCCTCGTACGGGGCCGCGGTGCGGTGCCGGCAGAACATGGCCAGGCCCAGTGTGACCCCCCTCGCGCGCAGCGGCACGACCAGCGCGCTGTGGATGCCGTACTCCCGCACCACGGCCTGCCGCTCGGGCGAGGCGGACCACCAGTCCAGCGTGGCCTCGTTCACCTGCTGCAGGAAGCCGTGCCCCGTCGCGAGGGTGCGGCCGGGGGGCGAGCCGGTGGGGTAGGTGTGCTTGTCGCCGAGCGCGACGACGGCTTCGGGGCAGCCGTCGAGCACCGAGCGCTGGGCGGTGCGGCGCAGCACCACGCTGCCGGCCGGCGCGGGGTCGAGCACGTCCTCGTCGCCGCTGAGCAGCTGCTCCAGCAGGTCGACGATCACGTAGTCGGCGAACTCCTCGGTGCTCATCAGGGCGAGCTCGTCGGCGGTGTGGAAGACGTCGAGGGTGTTGCCGATCCGCAGCGAGGCCTCGTAGACCATCGCGAGCCGGCGCCGGCTGCCGTGGTCCTGCTCGGGCGGCACGGCGCCGGCGTCGGAGAGCTGCGCGGCCGCCCCCTGCGGGACGAGGCGGACCGCCCAGCAGTGGGCGGCCGGGCCCGGGGCGGAGGCGGAGGCCGTCGGAAGTTCGCCGGTGTCCGCGCCGGTCCCGCCCCGGGGCGCCTCCGCCTCCGCCTCCGTCGCCAGCGGCTCGGCGCACCACAGGGCGTCGAGGCGCTCGCCGGTGCGGTCGCGGACCGGCGCGAAGGTCGTCCAGCCGGTGTCCGCGCCCCACGGCAGCAGGTCGGCCCGCACCCCGAGCAGCTCCTGGACCGGGCGGCCGACCGCCTCGGCGGGCCCGAAGCCCAGCAGCTTCTGTGCGTCGCCGCCCCACGCGGTGATCCGGCCCCGGCCGTCGACGGTGCACGAGGCCGAGCCGCCCGGGGGAAGACCGGCGGGGACACCGCCGGGGGCGGGGGGCGTGCCGGGTCGCGCCTCGGGATCCCGGGACCGGGCTCGCGAGGCGTGCGGACGCGGTCCGGCGGCGCGCCGCCCGCGGTCACCGCCCAGCGTCGATCTCCGGCGGCGTGTCGTCGCCGCGGGAGCCTCCCACGGCCGGGGGTTCCTCCACCGGATCGACCCGCGGGAGCGGGGCGTCCCGGTCCGGTGGGCGGCCGCTCTCCTCGGTGACGAACCGGCCGACGGCCCTGGCGCTGTCCAGGAGCTGCGCGGGGAAGACGACGGTGCTGTTCTTCTCGGCCGCGATCTCGGCGAGGACCTGGAGATTCCGCAGCTGCAGGGCCAACGGGTGGTCGGCGATGACGTCGGCGGCCTCGGCGAGCCGGCCGGCGCTCAGTGCCTCGCCCTCGGCCGCGATGATCTTGGCACGCTTCTCCCGCTCGGCCTCCGCCTGGCGGGCCATGGCGCGCTGCATGGTGACCGGCAGCTCGATGTCCTTGAGCTCCACGAGGAAGACCTGGACACCCCACTGCTCGGTGATGCCGTCCAGGATCTCGCGGATGGCGAGGTTGAGGGTCTGGGTGTCGGTGAGGACCTGGTCCAGCATCGAGCGGCCGACGATGTTCCGGACCGTGGTCTGGGCGATCTGCCCGACGGCCTGGGCCACGTCCTCGATCTCCACGATCGCCTTCACCGCGTCCACCCGGCGGAAGTAGGCGACGGCCGCGACTCCGATCGACACGTTGTCCTGCGTGATGACCTGCTGCGACGGCACGGGCATCGTGACCGTCCGCAGGCTGACCTTCCACATGCGGTCGGAGAGCGGAATCATGAAATGGAAGCCGGGCTTGCGCACTCCGCGCAACTGCCCGAGCCGGAAAACCACTCCCCGCTCGTACTGCCGCACGATGGCGATTCCGAGGTTCGGCATGGCGCAGCCTCCCGCTGTCGGCTCCCTTCCAGCATCCCTCGCATCGGGCCGGGACGCCGCGCGAGGATCACGTGAACGTGTGAAAGGCCCGCGCGCACGGCGGGCGGAAGGGGGTCAGCGGCCGTTTCCCGCCGCGTCCGCCTCCACCTGGACGACGAGCGCCGCGATGTCGTCGTCGAGGCCGTCGCCGAAGCTGATCAGCCGGTCGTGCAGCTGGTCGAGCAGGCCGCGCGGCGGCGCCGGGTCCATGCTGCCGAGCCAGTCGAGCAGCGGGAAGAAGCGGCCCTGGCGGTCGCGGGTCTCGGTGACGCCGTCGGTGTAGAGCAGCAGCTGGTCGCCGGGGGCCAGCGCGACGGTGTCGACCGCGTAGTCGGCGCCGAGCAGCCCCGCCATGTTCAGCGGCGGCGAGGCGGCGGCGGGCTCCAGGGCACGCACCTCCCGGCCGCGGATCAGGACCGGCGGGGGATGGCCGCAGTTGAGCACGGACGTGTCACCCCCGCCGTGCGGGATCTGGGCCAGCACCGCGGTCGCGAAGCGCTCGGCGGACTCGTCGGACGGGAAGGACTCGCCGTAGCGGACGAGGCTGGTGTCCAGCCGCCGGGCCAGCGCGGCGAGGTCCGGCTCGTCGTAGGCGGCCTCCCGGAAGGAGTTGACCACCGCCCCCGCCACCCCCACCGCGGACAGCCCCTTGCCGCGCACGTCCCCGATGAGCAGCCGTACGCCGTACGGGGTGTCGGCCACCTCGTAGAGGTCGCCACCGATCCTGGCCTCGGCCGCGGCGGCGACGTACAGCGTCTGGACGGCCATGCCCCCGATCCGCGGCGGCACGGGCCGCAGCACGACCGACTGGGCGGCCTCGGCGACCGACCGGACCTGGAGGAGGGCGCGCTCGCGCTCCAGCCGGACGTGGCAGGCGTAACCCGCGGCGGCGGTGACGGCGGCGATGGCGGCCCCGGTGAAGAGCACGGTGTGGTGGTGGTAGGTGAGGTCGACGATCACCACCACGACCAGCGCCACCAGGCCGAGGCCGACGGTCGCGGCCACCGACCAGCTGGAGGCGGCGAGGGCGGGCGCGGCGGGCAGCATCCGGCTGATGGCGACGTCACGCGGCGTGACGAGGGCGGCCACGCCGATGGCCAGGGTCAGCAGGATCGGCGCCAGCAGGGCGGGGCGGGACCGCCCTGGTGCCGCACGTCGTGGGCCGGACCGCTGCGTCGTCGTCACACCGGCGAGCCTAACGGGACGAACCGGAATTTCCGTGCTGCCCGGCGGCCGTACGGGGCGCGCCAGCGCCACCGTCCGACACAGGATCAACTCCCGGCGCCGTCGCATCGTTCCCCTGCCGGCTGTGACTTTTCCCCTCCCTGCCGGGCATTACGGACACGGTCCCCGGCGGGTCATACTCCGGGTCGCTCCGCGGGGACCTCCCCCGCGGGATTCCGGGAGAAACGGGAGTCCATGACTTCTCCGACCTCACATTCGGTCACCGCCGGCGCGGCGGGCACCTGGCGGCTCGGCGACATGACGGTGCGCCGGATCGGGCTGGGCGCGATGCGCCTGACCGGCAGCGCCGCCTTCCACAACGGGGTGCCGCGCGACCGCGGGCAGGCGCTCGCGGTGCTGCGCCGGGCGGTCGAACTGGGCGTCGACCACATCGACACCGCGGCCTTCTACTTCTCCTCACTGCGCTCGGCGAACGAACTGATCAACCGCGCGCTCGCGCCGTACCCGGACGACCTGGTGATCGCCACCAAGGTCGGCCCGGGCCGGGACCCCTCGGGCGCCTGGCTGCCGGCCGCCCGGCCGGACCAGCTGCGCGGCCAGGTGGAGGAGAACCTCCGCCAGCTCGGCCGCGACCACCTGGACCTGGTCAACCTGCGCGTCATGCCGTCCGTGCCGGCGGGCGGCGTGGCCGAGCGCATGGGCGCGCTGGAGGAGCTGCGCGCCGCCGGGCTGATCCGCTGTCTGGGGGTGTCGAACGTGACGTCCGCCCAGCTCGCCGAGGCCCGCACCGTCGCGCCGGTGGTGTGCGTGCAGAACATGTTCGGGCTCGGCGACCGGCGCAGCGCCCCGCTGGTGCGCGAGTGCGGCGAACTGGGCATCGCCTTCGTGCCGTTCTACTCGATCGCCGGCGAGGGCCGGGAGCTGGGCGCGGGCACGGCCCCCGGGGACACCGACGAGGCCGTGGCGGCCGTCGCGGCAGCGCACGGCGTGTCGGCGGCGCAGGTGCGGCTGGCCTGGACGCTACGGCAGGGCCCGCACGTGCTGGCGATCCCGGGCACCGGCGACCCGGACCACCTGGCGGACAACCTGGCCGCGGGCGCACTGCGGCTCACGGACGAGGACATGGCCCTGCTGGGCGCGTCCGGGCCGGCCGGACCCGACGCATGAAGGCGGGCAGGGCCGCACCGTCCGACAAGTCCTGAATCACCTCATCCGACCTTTCGTGGCGCACCTCCCCCACCGCGGGTCAGCCCGAATCCAGCGGACTCCAGCACGGCCGTGGCCTGGTCAGGCCACGGCCGTGCCCGGGGCCTGAGCTCATCCGTTGAAGTTGAAGCAGCAACAGCAAGTGATGCGCGCCCAGTCCACCGCCGCGCCCGGCCGGAACTTTCTCCAGCATGTGCCGCGCCGGCGTGCGGCGGTGAGCCTGCGGGCGCGCGCCGGCGGGAATTGCGTCACGGCGGAGAACGGCGGGGCGGACGCCCTGGTCGCCAGTCGCACGGGCATCGGCGGCTGGGAGCAGTTCGACCTCGTCACCGGCTGACGCACCTCGCCGGCCACTGGCCCCCCGCGCGGGCACTCGGGGCTTCGGGAGGGCGGGCGGGCCACCCCCGGACGGCCATCCGGGTGACCCGCCCGCCCGTCGACCGGTGCGCTGCGGGCTGCAACCGGGCTCCGGGAGGAGCATCCGGACGACCCGCCGCAGGTGACACCGGGCCGCTCGTGAGGCCCCGGTCTAGACTCTTCTGGCACCGGCCTGTCCGAAACCGACCGGAGGCAGGCCGTCCATGCCCGATCCCGAGGGGTATTCGGCACTTTGATACAGATAGAGTCAGTTACCAAGCGATACCCCGACGGCACCACGGCGGTCGACGGCCTGTCGCTGGAGATCCCGGACGGGTCGATCACCGTCCTGGTGGGCCCGTCGGGATGCGGGAAGACCACCACCCTGCGAATGATCAACCGGATGGTCGAGCCGACCTCCGGGCGGATCCTGCTGGACGGCGCGGACGTACGCGAGCAGCCGGTCAACACGCTGCGCCGGTCCATGGGCTACGTCATCCAGAACGCCGGGCTCTTCCCGCACCGGACCATCGTCGACAACATCGCGACCGTCCCCCGCATGCTCGGCTGGGACCGCGGCCGGGCCCGGGATCGGGCCCGCGAACTCATGGAGCGGGTCGGCCTCGACGCAGGGCTCGCCAAGCGCTACCCGTACCAGCTGTCCGGCGGCCAGCAGCAGCGCGTCGGCGTGGCCCGGGCGCTCGCCGCCGACCCGCCCGTGCTGCTGATGGACGAGCCCTTCTCCGCGGTCGACCCGATCGTCCGCAAGAGCCTGCAGGGGGAACTGCTGCGGATCCAGGAGGAACTGGGCAAGACCATCGTCTTCGTCACCCACGACATCGACGAGGCCATCCGGATCGGCGACATGATCGCGGTGCTGCGGACCGGCGGCCTGCTGGCCCAGTTCGCGCCGCCCCACGAACTGCTCAGCTCCCCCGCCGACGCCTTCGTCGAGGACTTCCTCGGCACCGACCGCGGCATCCGGCGGCTGTCGTTCTTCTCCTCCCAGGGCCTGGAGCTGCTGACCGAGCCCGTGCTGCCGGCCGGTGCGGACGCCGAGCGCGCCGCGCGGGCAGCCGCGGCCGGAGCGCCGTACGTCCTGCTCACCGGCACCGGGGGCCGGCCGCTGGGCTGGGCGCCCGCGGCCGACGCCGCCGCAGCCGCCGCGACGGCCGGCAGCACGGGCGCGGACGGGCTGCTGCCGCACGGCAGACCCTTCGTGGCCGGGCGCGAGTCGCTACGGGACGCGCTGGACTGCGCGGTGCTCTCGCCGACCGGCTGGGCGGTCGCCGTGGACGGCGACGGCGCGGTCGCCGGGGTGGTCTCGCAGGAGGCCATCGGCGCCGCGATCCGCAGCGCGCACGCCACCGGGACGGACGGCGGCGGCGCCGGCCGGGCCGCCGTCTCCAAGGCCGGGGCGGCCACATGAGCGGCGCGGGGTTCTTCGACATCCCCAGCGACCTCCAGCACTCCTACCTCGGCCTGGTGGGGCTGCACATCCAGGAGGCGATGATCCCGGTCGGGATCGGCCTGGCCGTCGCGCTGCCGCTGGGGCAGCTGTGCGTGCGCTTCCGCTGGATCTACCCGCCTCTGCTGTGGGTCACCACGGTGCTGTACGCGATCCCTTCGCTGGCCTTCTTCGTCTTCCTGATCGACTACACCGGCGCGACCAGGACCACGGTGATGATCCCGCTGACGGTCTACACGCTGGTGATCCTCGTCCCGGCGATCGTCGACGGCGTCAGATCGGTGCCCCAGGAAACGATGTCGGCGGCCACCGCGATGGGGCTCGGACCCGTCCAGCGCTATCTCAAGGTGCAGCTGCCGCTCGCCGTCCCGGCGATCTTCGCCGGGCTGCGGGTCGCGACCGCGTCCAGCATCAGCCTGGTGAGCGTCGGCGCGATCATCGGCAACCAGGGCGCGCTGGGCAACCTGCTGCAGGACGCGATCCTCTACCACCGCTCCAACCTGGCGCTGAACTCGGTGCTGTCCATCGCGGTGCTGTCGGTGCTGATGGACATCGTGCTCGTGCTGCTGCGCACCGCGCTGACCCCGTGGCTGCCGCGCGGCGCCCGGGCCGCGGGCCGGGCTGCCCGCGCCGCCGCCGTCGAGAAGGCCGAGCCGGCGCCTGCGGAGGCCGCGTCATGAGCCTCTTCCACTTCATCGGCGACTTCTTCCGGGACGGCGCCAACTGGCACGGCGCGTACGGCATCCCGCACCGGCTGCTGGAGCACCTCCAGTACACCTTCACCGCGCTGGGCATCGCCGCCGCACTCGCGCTGCCCGTCGGGCTGGTGACCGGCCACACCGGGCGCGGCGGCAACGCGCTGGCGCTCATCGCCACCGCGGCCCGGGCGCTGCCCAGTTACGGCCTGCTGGTGCTGATGTTCTTCTGGCTGGGCCTGGGCCTCACCCCGGTGATGATCCCGCTGGTGGCGCTGGCCGTGCCGCCGATCCTGGTGACGACCTACGAGGCGATGCGCACCGTCGACCCCGCGCCGGTGGACGCGGCGCGCGGAATGGGCCTGGGGCCGGCCGCGGTGCTCCTCCAGGTCGAACTGCCCATGGCGCTGCCGCTGGTGCTCAGCGGGCTGCGCTCGGCGGCGATCCAGGTGGTCTCGACCACCGCGATCGCGGCGACGGTCTCGCTCGGCGGTCTCGGCCGCTTCGTCGTCGACGGCCTCTACCAGTACAACTACCGGATCGTGGTGGGCGGGGCGACGCTCATCGCAGCCCTCGCACTCGCCATGATCGGGCTGTTCTGGCTGGTCGGACGGTTGGTCGTGTCCCCCGGCGTACGGCGCGGCCGGTGACCGGGCCGGGCACCGGGGACACGCGCCGATAGCACATCTGACGTCCCGTCGGGCGCGGACGGCGCGTTTCGCGCCCGGCGGGCATCGATGCCAATCGGTGACCCTGGCGGCCTTGACGCCCTTTGCGGCCGCTGGATTGGATCATTCGGTGCAGGAACCGACGTTTCGACGACAATTGAACGCCATCCGAACCCTCACCCCCCGGAAGCGGGAATCGTGACTTCACCTTCGCAGAGCAGCAGCACAGGCCCTCGACACCTCCGAGTGACGGCGATCCTCATCGCCGCGACCACGGCCGCGGCGCTCCTCGCGGGCTGTAGCGACTCCTCCTCGTCCGACTCCGACCCGCTGAAGCCCGCGGCGCCGGCCGCGTCCGGCACCGGCAAGGGCAAGGACCCGCAGAGCGGCACCGTGGTCGTCGGGTCCAACAACTTCGCGGAGAGCGTCCTGCTCATGGACCTGTACGGCGAGGCGCTCAAGGCCAAGGGCGTCACCGTCCAGTACAAGCCCAACATCGGCACCCGCGAGATCACCTACGGGCTCGTCAAGAACGGCAGTGTGACCGTGCTGCCGGAGTTCAACGGCTCGCTGCTGTCCTACCTGGACAAGAGCGCCACGCCCACCACGCCGGAGGCGGCGACCGCGGCGATAGAGGCCAAGCTCGACCCGTCGCTGACGATGCTGGACCCGGCGCCGGCCGAGGACAAGGACTCGCTCACGGTCAACAAGGAGACCGCGGCGAAATACCACCTGACGTCGCAGTCCACGATCGCCGACCTGGCCAAGTACGGCTCGGACATCGTGGTGGGCGGCTCACCGGAGTTCCAGACCCGGCAGCAGGGCCTGGTGGGCCTGAAGTCGCAGTACGGGCTGAACCCGAAGTCCTTCAAGCCGCTGGACGCGGGCGGCCCGCTCACCGTGCAGGCGCTGAAGGCGAACAGCGTGCAGGCCGCCGACGTCTTCACCACGGACGCGTCGATCACCCGCGAGCACTTCGTGACGCTCCAGGACCCGAAGAAGCTCTTCGGGATCGCGAACGTCCAGCCCATGGTGTCCAAGACCGCCCTGTCGCCGGAGGCCGTCGCGGCGCTCAACGCGGTGTCGGCCAAGCTCGACACGAAGTCGCTGCTCGACATGGACGCCCAGGTGCAGAACGACAAGAAGGACCCGCTCGACGTGGCCAAGGCCTGGCTGAAGTCGGTCGGCCTGGGCTGAGGCGTGGGCTGAGCCCCGATGCGTACGCGCCCGGTCCGCACACGGCGGTCCGGGCGCGTACGCGCGTGGCGTCACGAACGGCGGCGGGGCTTGCCGCGGCGCGCCGCGGCGGCCGTCCGGGCGCCCTTGCCCGCGGGCGTGCGGGCCGCGCCCGGCTTCTTCCGGCCCGCGGCGGCCTTGCCGGCCGCCGCACCGTCCTTGGCGGGCCCGGCGTCCGCGGCGGCGCGGCGGCCGCGGGTGCTGTTGACGGTGCGGCCGCGGACGATGCCGATGAAGTCGTCGACCAGGTCGGTCGTCGCGTCCTCGCGCCAGGACAGCGCGACCTGGGACTGCGGTGCGTCGGCGACCGTGCGGTAGGTGAGGTCCCGGCGGTGGTGCAGCCGGGCCAGCGACTGCGGGACGACCAGCACGCCCACCCCGGCCGCGACCAGTTCGACGGCGTCCGCGGTGGTCGCCGGGCGCTCCAGCGCGGGGCGGCCGGGCGGGCGCTCCCAGCCGAGGGTGTCGTCGAGGGGGTGCAGCACCAGCTCGTCGGCGAGGTCGGCGAGCGTGACCTCCTCGGCGGCGGCCACGAAGTGGTCCTTGGGGACGACCACCACGGTCGCCTCGGTGTAGAGCGGGATCGCGCTGAGGTCGGTGCGGTCGACCGGCAGCCGCAGCAGCCCGGCGTCGGCGCCGCGGCCCCGCAGCAGCCCCGCCGCCTCCGCGGGGGCCACCGCGACCAGCTCCAGCGGGACGTCCGGCAGCCGCTCGCCCCAGATCCGCACCCACTTGGACGGGGTCACGCCGGGGACGTACGCGAGCCGGAAGACCGGCCCCCCGGGCGCGGTGGGCGGCGCGGGGGCCACAGAGCCCTCGGGAGCGTCGGGGGTGTCGGGGGTCGGGTGCGTCTCGTGCGTGCCGGTCACCCCGCAAGGCTATCGGCGATGGTCGGGGGCGGCACACGCGCTCGTTACCCTTGTGGGCATGACGTCGCAGAAATCCGTCCAGACGATGAAGCCCGCCACGGCGGCCAAGAAGCTGGGCGTGTACCTTCCGGCCACCCCCGCGCAGTTCCAGGAGGGTGTCGTCTCCCGGACGGAGCTGGACGCGCTCCAGGCCGACCCGCCGCAGTGGCTGCGCGACCTGCGCCGCGACGGGCCGCACCCGCGCCCGGTCGTGGCGGCGAAGCTGGGCGTGTCGATCGCGGGCCTGGCGCGCGGCGGTGTCACCGAGGCACTCACCACCGAGCAGGTCGAGGCACTCAAGCAGGAGAGCCCGCAGTGGCTGGAGAAGGAGCGCGCCACGCAGGCCGAGGTGCGCAAGGAGGCGGTCCGCCTCAAGGAGAAGCGCACGGCGGAGGACCATCAGGCCCGCTGACGGCGGCCCGCGGTCGCGGGGCCCGTCCCTCCGGGGGCGGGCCCTCGCGCATGCCCGGCGGTCCTGCGTACGCCGGGGGCCGGCGCCCGCCCTCGGCGGGACACCGGCCCTCCGGGGCGCGGGGCGGGTCAGCCCCACTGGCCGGGCTGGTAGTCGCCGGCCGGCTGGCGGGTCAGGACGTTCAGCCGGTTGTAGACGTTGATCACGCCGATCAGGCACACAAGCGCCGTCAGCTGCTCCTCGTCGTAGTGCCGGGCGGCCTCCGCCCACACGTCGTCGGCCACCCCGGCGCCGTCGGCGAGACGGGTGCCGGCCTCGGTCAGCGCGAGGGCGGCGCGCTCGGCCTCGGTGAAGACCGTGGCCTCCCGCCAGGCGCCGATCAGGTTCAGCCGCAGCGCGGTCTCCCCCGCGGCCGCGGCGTCCTTGGTGTGCATGTCCAGGCAGGCGCCGCAGCCGTTGATCTGGCTGGCGCGGATCTTGACCAGCTCCTGCGTGGCGGCGGGCAGCGACGAGTCGGTGACGGCCTTGCCGGCGGAGTTGACGTACTTCGCGACCTTGGCGCCGACGGGGTTGGTGTAGTAGCTCAGACGGGCGTCCATGACGGTCTCCTTGCGGTGGTCGGCCTCGCGGCGGGTTACACAGCACTGACTCCCGGGCCGGGCCGGATGTGACCGCCGCGGGCGCCCCGCGGAGTGATCCGCGTCACCCGGCCGCCGAGGCGCGCGCGGCGGCGCGGGAGGTCCGCAGGCGCTGGGCGACGAGCGCGAGGAGGCCGAAGGCGATCACGGCGGAGCTGTAGACGACCGCGGTGCGGTGCAGCCCGACGTCGGTGGTGGCGAAGCCCGCGATGACGGCGGGGATGCTGAAGGCCAGGTAGGAGATGACGAAGGCGACCGCGAACAGCTCTCCGCGCTCGGCCGGTCCGGCGATGCGCGCCAGCGTGCCGAAGCTCGCCAGGCCCGCGGCCCCGAAGCCGACGCCGGCCAGCGCGGTGCCGAGCGCCGCCGCGGTGACCGAGTCCGCCTCCACGCCGGCCAGGCCCACGCCCGTGCCGAGCGCGAGCATGCTCGCGCCCAGGGCGAGGGTCCGCTCGGTCGGCCAGGGCCGCAGCGCGAAGGCCGTCACGGACGCGGGCGCGCACAGCAGCGTGACGACCAGGCCGCCGATGACGTGGCTCGACAGCCCGAACAGCCCCGCGGCCACCGAGGGCCCGAGCGCGAGGTAGAGCCCGCCGAGCGCCCAGCTGGCGACCAGGATCGGCACCAGGGCGAGCAGGTCGGCCCGCAGTCGGGGTGCGACGCCGAGCCGCGGCTGGAGCGACCGTACGGCGCCGGGGCGGCGCTGCGAGGTCTCCGGCAGCAGCGCGGCGACGATCCCCGCGGCGACCAGCCCGGCGAGCAGCAGCACGTACACCAGCCGCGTCGGGTGCGGCCCGTACTGCACCAGGAAGCCGCAGCCCAGCGAGCCCACCGCGAGTCCGAAGGCGGGGGCGGCGCCGCTGACCACGCCGGCGCGGTGCGGTGCGTACGGCGGGTTGAGGTCGACCAGGGCCGCCCCGAGCGTCGTCATGGCGCCGCCCGTGGCGACGCCCTGCACGAAGCGGGCGGTGAGCAGGACGGAGACGTCGCCCGCGGTGATGAAGAGCACCATGGCCACCGCTTCCAGGGCGATGGCGGACAGCAGGACGGGACGGCGTCCGACGTGGTCGGACAGCGCGCCCAGGACGAGCAGCGCGCCGATCATGCCCGCCACGTACACCGCGAAGACGGTGGTCAGCATGGTCGCGGAGAAGCCCCACGCGTGCTGGTAGACGACGTAGAGGGGGGAGGGCGCGCTGGAGGCGGCCATGAAGAGGACGAAGATCGCGGCTATGACGGCGAAGGCGGGGCCGCGGCCGAGGCCGCGCCGGGGGACGCCGGCACGCGGGAGAAGAGGGGCGGGCGGTGCGGCGGGTCCGGGCTCCTGGGAGTTCGGCGCGACGGTCATGGATCTCTCCGAATGCAGTGATCATTGCGTTAGCGGCTCCTAGGCTAACGCAGTGACCAGTGCGATAATTTCCGTATGACCGAAGCAGCCCAGCGGCGCCCCGGCGGCCGGTCGGCCCGGGTGCGGGCCGCCGTCCACCGCGCCGTCGCCGAACTGGTCGCCGCCGAACCGGCCGAACCGCTCACCATCCCGGTGGTCGCCGCACGGGCGGGCGTCCACCCGACCACCGTCTACCGGCGCTGGGGCTCGGTGGCCCAACTGCTGGCCGATGTCGCCACCAGCCGCTTCAGCGGTGACGTGGTGGTGCCCGACACCGGCGCACTGGACGCCGACCTGGAGCGGTGGATGGGCGACGTCGCCACCGACCTCGCCGACCCCGACGTCCTGGCCCTGATGCGCGCCACCATCGGCTCCGGCCCCGAGGGCGGCTGCGCGTGCGCCGCCGACCGGCACGAGCAGCTCGCGGCGATCATCGGCCGCGAGCGCGCCCGCGGCGGGGCCGTCCCCGACGTGGAGCGGGCCGTCGACATGCTGCTCGGCCCGCTCTACTACCGGGCCGTCTTCAGCAATCAGCCCGCCTCCGGCGACTGGGCCCGGGGCCTGGTCGGGGCCCTGCTCGCGAGCCGCGATGCGGACCCGGCGCCCGCGGCCTGACGGACTCCGCACCCCGGCCCGCCGCCGGAGGTCCGCTCAGACCCCGGCGCCCGCCGCGCGGAAGTAGTGGCCCTCGTCCAGGTCGGCCAGCAGGCCCGGCCCGGTCGGCCGCCAGCCGAGCAGTTCCTGGGTGAGGTCGCTGGAGGACGGGGCGTCCAGGCCGACGAAGCCGCTCATCCAGCCGAAGTACCCGCCCGCCTCCTCGGGCGCGACCGAGGCGACCGGCAACCCGAGGTGGCGGCCGATCCGCTCGGCGAGCTCGCGGAAGGGCACGCCCTGCTCGCCGACGGCGTGCAGCACCGAACCGGCCGGGGCCTTGTCCGCCGCGAGGGCGAACAGCTTCGCCGCGTCGGAGCGGTGGACGGCGGGCCAGCGGTTGGCGCCGTCGCCGATGTAGCCGGCCGAGCCCTTGTCGCGGGCGAAGGAGATCAGGCTCGCGACGAAGCCGTGGTCGCCGTCGCCGTGGGCGGTCGGCGCGATCCGGACGACCGACGAGCGCACGCCGCGCGGGGCCAGCGCGAGCACGGCCTCCGCGGTCGTCCCGCGGATGGACAGCGGGGAGCCGTCGATCTGCGGCATGTCCCGCTCGGTCGCGAGCCGGCCCGGCTTGAGGCCCGCCACGCCGGAGGCGAGCACCAGCGGGCGGTCGCTGCCGGCGAGCGCCTCACCGAACGCGTCGACGGCGCGGCGGTCGGCCTCGGCGGCCTCCTGGAAGCCGCCGGAGAAGGCGGTGTCGTGCTTGAAGGCGAGGTGGATCACCCCGTCGGAGGCGGCGGCCGCCTCCCGCAGGACGTCGAGGTCGTCGATCGTGCCGCGGACGGCGTCCGCGCCCGCCGCGGCGAGCGAGGCGGCGGAGGCGTCGGAACGTGCCAGACCGCTGACCTGGTGGCCGGCGGCGATCAGCTCGGCCACGGTGGCGGAACCGATCCAGCCGGACGCACCGGTGACGAAATAACGCATGGCGAGAACCCCAGAAAATCGGTGTCAGGTGATGTCAGTTGCTGTCATCGACACTAACACCTGATGTCAGTCCCTGTCGTCAGAGTAAAATCCAGCCATGGGCAGATGGGAGCCGGACACACCCGGCCGGCTGGCGAGGGCCGCGCTGGACCTCTACCGCGAGCGCGGCTACGAGCAGACGACCGTCGCGGAGATCGCCGGCCGCGCCGGGCTGACCGAGCGGACGTTCTTCCGGCACTACGCCGACAAGCGCGAGGTGCTGTTCGCGGGCAGCGCCACGCTCCAGGAGACGTTCGTGACGGCGGTCGCGGGCGCCCCCGCCGACGCCGGACCGCTCCGGGCGGTGGCTGCCGGGCTGGACGCGGCGGCCGAACTGTTCACCGACCGCCGGGACTTCGCGCGCAAGCGGCAGGCGGTGATCATGGCCAACGCCAACCTGTTGGAGCGCGAGCTGATCAAACTCGCGGCGCTGTCGGCCGCGGTCTCCGCCGCCCTGCGCGACCGCGGGGTGCCCGAGCCCGCGGCGACGGTGACCGCGGAGGCGGGCATCGCCGTCTTCAAGGTCGGCTTCGAGCGCTGGGTCGCGGCCGAGGAGACCCGCGGCCTGCCCGAGCTGATGCGCGGGACGCTGGACGCGCTGGGCGACGTCGTCACGGGCGGATCGTAGGCCCCGGTCGTGCGGCCTGGCCGTGCACGCGTACGGTCAGGCCGTCGCACGGTCAGGCGTCTGCGGTGTCCGCACCGCCCGCGAGGGCGAGCCGGAGGGCCCGCAGACCGAGGTGGGTGTCGCCCAGCGAGCAGAGCAGCGGGCCGCCGCGGACGTGCAGTTCGAGCCGCCACACGCGCTGGACGGAGCCGCCCTGGCCGATGGTGGAGGTGTGGACCCGCTCGACGACCCGGACGTCGGACCACGGCAGGACGGCGAAGCCCTCCGGGCGGGTCGGACCGGACGAGCGCGACGGCGGGTAGCCGATGACGAGCCCGCCGTCGAAGAGGTGCAGCCGCGGAATACGGGCGTCGCGCCGCCGCTCGTAGCCGAAGGCCAGGACGGGGACCGCGAGCCCCGCCATGATCAGCGTGGCGCCGACGGACGCCGCGACCGGCCCGAAGGGCCCGGCGAGCAGGCCGATCCCCGGGGGCAGCAGCGCCACCGCCAGCGCGACGGCCGCGCAGCCGGCGTCACCGCCGCCGAGGGCGACGCTCCCGTGGGCGGCACCGAAGCCGTGCTGCTCGGCGAGCCGGACGACCTCGCGCCGGGTGACCGGGGCGTCCGTACCGTCGAATGCGCTCTCGTCCGCGGTGTCCGTCACCACCCCGCCCCTCCGCCGATGCCAGGTGCCCGCTGCCCGCTGCCCGCTGCCCGCTGCCCGCTGCCCGCTGCCAGGTGCCCGCTGCCAGGTGCCAGGTGCCAGGTGCCCGCTGAGACGGCGCCCGCCGCTCCCGCGGTTCCCGCCGTCCGCCCGGTGACCGCCCGCGCGCCGCCGCCCCGGCCGGTCGGACCGGGGCAGTGGCGCGCGCGAGCAGTGGCGTGAAATGGCCACACCTGACCGCGGCATAGTCAACACTGTGACTAGTCACCTTCATGACTATCGCGAAGAGGCCCCCAGCCAGGGCTTCACAGGGGAGGTACGCCCGTGGCCACCGCAGAGCGCTTTCGCGCCGCCGTCGAGAACCGGGATCTGTCGGCGCTCGACGACCTCTTCACCGACGACATCCGTTTCTACAGCCCCGTCAAATTCCGGCCGTTCGAGGGCAGGCGACTGGTGACCGGGCTCTTCGGGGTGCTCTACCGCACCTTCGAGGACGTCCAGTACGGCGGCCGGCTCGACGGCGCCGCGGAGCGCGGCGCGGACGGGGCGCGGGCCACCGCCACCGCACTGCCCTTCCAGGCGACCGTCAAGGGCCGGCAGATCCACGGCATCGACCTGCTGCATTTCGACGGCGCCCGGCGGATCACCGAGATCACGGTGCTGATCCGCCCGCAGTCCGCGGTGCAGATCGTCGCCGTGGCGATCCACGCCGGGCTCCTCGCCGACGGACTGCTGCCGGCCCCGGTCCCCGCCGAGCGCTGACGCCCGGGCGCGCGGACGTCCCGGCCCGAGCCCCGCCGGTTCAGCGGGCCGGCGGCTCGTGGGAGGCGGACTTCTCGTTGGCCGCGGCGTCCACCGTGGCCATCCGGAGCAGCTGCCTGCCCAGGTCCAGCAGCGCGCGCCCGGCCGCGTACTCGTCGCCGATCTCGGGGGCGGGCGGGTCGCCGGGGTTCCGCTGCGCGGTGGCCTGCGTGCGCAGGGTGCGTTCGCCGGTGTCGAGCGCGGCCTCGACGGTGGTCGCGTCCTTGCTCTCCTCGGCGATCTCCAGGTTGAGGGTCCAGGACTTGGTGCGCGCCTTCGGCGCTGTCTGCTGCTGCATCACGAGACCGTCCCATCCGTGCGCGATTGCGTGCCGGACCCCGCCCCGTACCGCACGTGCCGACGGTCGGTCGCCGCGCGTGCCGCGTCCGGCCCCCTTGTGTCCGCTCGCCTGCCCGGTCCTTCCCCCGGCAAACGCTCCTGGCCTCGCCCGACGTCGTCGCCGCGGGACGTGGTTGACTGCGCGCGTGACCGAATACGACGTCCTTCGCGTCTTCTGCGGAGCCGACGGGCGGCACGGCAACGAGCTCGCCGTCGTCCGCGACGGCTCCGCCGTGCCCGATGCCCTCGACCGGCAGCGGCTCGCCGGGAAGTTGGGCTTCAGCGAGACCGTCTTCGTCGACGACCCCGAGCGCGGCGCCGTCGACATCTACACCCCCTCCCTGCGGCTGCCCTTCGCCGGGCACCCTTGCGTCGGCACGGGCTGGCTGCTCGACCTGCCGGAGCTGGTGACGCCCGCGGGCGTGGTGGGCGTCCGGCTGGACGGGGAGTTCTGCTGGATCGAGGCGATGGCGGCCTGGGCGCCGCCGCGCACCCTGCTCCAGTACGGCTCGGCGGCGGAGGTGGACGCGCTGGAGGTGCCGCCGCCCGGCGAGTGGATCTACGCGTGGGCCTGGCTGGACAAGGCCGCGGGCCGGGTCAGGGCGCGGGCCTTCCCGGGCCGCGGCGACGGGATCGACGAGGACGAGGCGACCGGCGCCGCCGCCCTGCTGCTCACCGAGCGGCTGGGACGGGCGCTGAACATCGCGCAGGGCCGCGGCTCGCAGATCATGACCGCGCCGCGCCCGGACGGCGTCATCGAGGTCGGCGGGCGGGTGCGACTGGACGGCCAGGAGTCCCTCTGACATCCAGAGAAGCATCCCGTGCGACGCGAGGGCCCCCGGCGGTGCGCCGGGGGCCCTCGCGGTTGCCCCGCCGAGCGGCGGGGGCGTGGTCGAAGTCGGTCAGTCGACGATGCCGGACTCGGTGATGACGACCTTCGCGGACGGCGTGCCGCTGCGCGAGCCCTTGCCCTCGATCGTCTTGACGAGCTCCTGGCCCTCGACGACCTCACCGAAGACGACGTGCTTGCCGTCCAGCCAGTCGGTCACCACGGTGGTGACGAAGAACTGCGAGCCGTTGGTGTTCGGCCCGGCGTTCGCCATCGAGAGCAGGAACGGGCGGTCGTGCTTGAGCTGGAAGTTCTCGTCCTGGAACTTCTCGCCGTAGATGCTCTTGCCGCCGCGGCCGTCACCGGAGGTGAAGTCGCCGCCCTGGAGCATGAAGGCCGGGATGATCCGGTGGAAGGCGGAGCCCGCGTACCCGAAGCCGTGCACGCCCGTGGCCAGCTCGCGGAAGTTCTTGGCGGTGTTGGGCACCACGTCGTCGAAGAGCCGGAAGACGATGCGCCCGGCGGGCTTCCCGTCGATCGAGATGTCGAAGTACACATTGTTCATGGGGCCCATCCTCGCATCCCCGGCCGCGCCGTCCGCGCGCCGGGGGCGGCGCGGCCGGTGTCCGGAATTCCGACATGGCGGCAGATGCCCTGATCTCCCGCCCGTCTGCCGACGTGACCCCACGAATACGGTTTTCGGCGGGACCGCACATCACGGGTGCAGACTCTGCACACACACCCGGCGAACCGTCCACCCGCGCTTCCGGCAGGGACGTTTGTGCGCAGAGGTGTTCGACGGAAAGAGTGGATCCTCCGGTGCCCCCGCACGGTGTGCGAATTCCCAGGGGAAAGCCGTGTGAAGAATTCGTCGGCATCCGGTGCGGGGATCCGTCACACCCCGCCCACCTGCCCTGACCGGCCCGCGACCGCGGGTGGCCCGGTCGGCGGGGACGTGGTTGCATCGTTCGCCATGCGGCGGTCGAACCGATCCGCCGCGTAATTCCCTGGCACCGGACGGGCGTGGTGATCGTCCTGCCCTGATTACGGCGTCCACCCGGTCGGCAGGGTTTTCGGAACAATCGGCTGAGCGAAGGGAACAACCAGCCATGCGCAAGGACACCACCCCGCAGGTCGAGACCCGAGAGATTGCCGACAGCGAGCTGGACAGCGTCTCCGGCGGCATTCTCGGCCCGGTTCTCGACACGGTCTGGACGGTCGACTCGATGCTTCCGACCGTCTCCGACGTCGCGGGTCTCGCCACCTCGGCGACCGGTCTGGACATCGCGCCGCTGACCGGGCTCACCGCCGGTCTGTGACCGGGCACGCGTGACCGGCCGGCGCTGACCCGCCGGGCACGGCCGTCGGACGGGCGCAGCAGCGCGCGGACGGCGGACAGGGATCGACCGTGGACCCCGGGGCCTGACAGCCCGGGGTCCACGGGGCTGTCAGGGGGCTCCCCGGGATCGCCGGGGACGCGAGGGAAAGGGAGGGAGGGGCGGGTGGAATTCCGGCAGAAGGCGCTGGCCAGGCTGCGCTCCCCGGAGGAGCTGGACCTGCCGGTGCGGCTCGCCCGGCCGCAGGGGCTGCCGGCGCTGGCGGTCGCCCTGGTGGTGCTGGCCGCGGCGGCGGTGTGGGCGGTGGGCGGCTCGGTGGCCTCCCGCACGACGCTGCCGGGCGCGCTGACCCGCGGCCGCGGCGGCTACGTGCTGCAGAGCCCGCTCGCGGGCCAGGTGGTGGACGTACGGGCCCGGGTCGGCGACCTGCTGGCGGCCGGCGCCCCGCTGCTGGACGTGCGGACGGCGCAGGGGACGCAAGCGGTGCGGATGGTCGCGGGCGGGCGGCTGACCGCGCTGCCCGCCGGGATCGGCACGGTGGTGGCGGCGGGCACGCAGGTCGCGGGCGTGGAGCTGGCCACGTCGCCGGACGACCCGCTGGAGGCCGTGCTCTACGCGACGGGCGGCGCGGCGGTGCCGGTGGGGTCGCGGGTGGAGCTGACGGTGGAGTCGGTGCCCGCGGAACGGTACGGCGTGCTGCGCGGCACGGTCGCGGCGGTGGGGCGCGAGCCGCAGAGCGCCGCGCAGATCGCCGGCTTCCTCGGCGACACCCGCCTCGGTGCGGCCCTCGCCCCGCACGGCACGGCGGTGGCCGTCACCGTGCGCCTGGACCGCGCCGCGGGCAGCGCGAGCGGCTACCGCTGGTCGCGCGGCGGCCCCCCCTTCCGCCCGGCCTCGCTCACGCCGGTCAGCGGTTCGGTGCTGCTGCCCGCGCAGCGCCCGGTCGACTGGCTGCTGCCGTGAGCGCCCGGCACACCGGCCGCGGGCGCTCCGCGTCCCCGGCGGCCGAGAGCGGCCGGCACCGGCCCCGGGCCGCCGCGCGGGGCAGCCGGGACCGGCACAGCGGGCGCGCCGGGCGACGGGTGCGCACCCCGGTGGTGCTCCAGATGGAGGCCGTCGAGTGCGGGGCCGCCGCGCTGGCGACGGTTCTGGCCCACCACGGGCGGCACGTGCCGCTGGAGGAGCTGCGGGTGGCCTGCGGGGTGTCCCGGGACGGCTCGCGGGCGAGCAACCTGCTCAAGGCCGCCCGCGGCCACGGACTCACCGCGAGGGGCATGCAGATGGAGCCCGCCGCGCTGGCCAGGACCCGCCCGCCGGCCGTGCTCTTCTGGGAGTTCAACCACTACGTCGTCTACGAGGGCGCGGGGCGGCGCCTCGGGCGGCGCGGGGTGCACCTCAACGACCCGGCGCGCGGGCGCCGCTTCGTCTCCGCCGAGGAGTTCGACGCCGCCTTCACCGGGGTGGTGCTGACCTTCGAGCCCGGCGACGGTTTCACCCGCACCGGTCGCCCGCCGGGCTTCGTCCGCGGGCTCCCGGCGCGGCTGCGCGGTGCCTCGGCGACGACGGCGGCCGCGGTGCTCGCCGGATTCCTGCTGGTGCTGACGGGGGCGGCCGCGCCCGCGCTGAGCCGTACGTACATCGACACCTTCCTGCTCGGCGGGCAGACCTCGCTGCTGGGCACGCTCTTCGCCGCCATGGGCACCCTGGTGGGGCTGACGGCGCTGCTGACATGGGTGCAGCAGGCGAACCTGCTGCGCGGGCGGATCGCGTCCGCGACGCTCGGCAGCGCGCGCTTCATGCGGCACCTGCTGCGGCTCCCGGTGCGCTTCTTCGCCCAGCGCAGCCCTGCCGACCTCGTGCAGCGCCTCCAGTCGCACGACACCGTCGCCGAGACACTGGCCCGCGACCTCGCCGCGGCCGGGGTGGACGCGGTGGTGGTGCTGCTCTACGCGGCGCTGCTGTGGACGTACGACCCGCAACTGACCGCCCTCGGTGTGCTGGTGGCGCTGGCGAACGTGGCGGCGATGCGGACGGTGGTGCGGATGCGCGCCACCGGCACCCGCAAACTGCGTGCCGACACCGCCCGGTTGACCAACACCGCCTACAGCGGGCTCCAGTTGATCGAGACGATGAAGGCCACCGGCGGCGAGGACGGCTACTTCCGGCGCTGGGCGGGCCAGCACGCCGCAACGCTGGAGGGGCGCCAGCGGCTCGGCGTGCCCGGCGCGGTGCTCGCCGTCGTCGCGCCCACGCTGGCGGCGCTCAACAGCGCGCTCATCCTGCTGGTCGGCGGCCGGCGGGCGGTCGAGGGCGGGATCTCGGTCGGCCTGCTGGTGGCCTTCCAGGCACTGGTGACCGGGTTCACCGCGCCCGTCACCCGGCTCAGCGCGGTCGCCGGACGGGCGCAGGACCTCGCGGCGGACGTGGCGCGGCTCAAGGACGTGGAGAACTTCCCGGTCGACCCGGTCCACTCCCCCGCCCGCGCCGCCGCCCGCCCGGCGGACACGCGACGGCTCACCGGCCATGTCGCCCTGGACGGCGTCACGTTCGGCTACAGCCCGCTCGACCCGCCGCTGCTCACCGGCTTCTCGCTGGCGGTCGGCCCGGGCCGCCAGGTGGCGCTGGTCGGCGGCTCGGGCAGCGGCAAGTCCACGGTCGCCCGGCTGGTCGCGGGCCTGTACGAGCCGTCGTCCGGTGAGGTGCGGGTCGACGGGCGGCGGCTCGCCGACCTGCCGCGCGCGGTGCTCGCGGCGTCGGTGGCCTTCGTCGACCAGGACGTCTTCCTCTTCGAGGGCACCGTGCGCGACAACGTGGCGCTGTGGGATCCGTCGATCCCCGACGAGGCGGTACGCGCCGCGCTCTCCGACGCCGCGCTGCTGGACGTCGTCACCCGGCGCCCCGGCGGCATCCACGGCCGGGTGGAGCAGGACGGCCGCAACTTCTCCGGCGGTCAGCGGCAGCGCCTGGAACTCGCCCGCGCCCTGGTCCGCGACCCCGCGGTGCTGGTGCTGGACGAGGTCACCAGCGCGCTGGACGCCGAGACGGAGCGCCAGGTCATCGACAACCTGCGGCGGCGCGGCTGCGCCCGGGTGGTGGTCGCGCACCGGCTCAGCACCGTGCGGGACAGCGACGAGATCGTGGTGCTGGAGCAGGGCCGGATCGTCGAGCGCGGCCGCCACGAGGGCCTGGCGGCGGCGGGCGGGCCGTACGCCGCGCTGGTCCGGGAGCGCTGACATGGCCCAGCACACGGCGGGCCCCTTCCCCCCGGCGCCCGGGGGCGGGCCGGCGGGGTACGGGCCGCACGCGGCGGACCCGGGGGTGCCGGACGGCCGGACCGGGCCCTTCCCCGGTCAGCTCGCGTACGGGCAGGGGCCCTTCGGGGCTGCCGCCGGGCACCCGGACCCGGTCGTGCGGGCCCTGGGCGGGCTCGGCGAGGCGGTGGACTGCGGCGGGACGAGCAGCATCGGGCTCGCCGGGCCGGAGGCGCTGTGGCTGGTGACCGCCGGGGCCATGGACCTCTTCGCGGTCGACGGCGACGGCGGCGGGCGGTGGCATTTCCTGGGGCGGCTCGAACCCGGCACCGCGCTGCTCGGCCCGCCGCAGGGTCCCCACCACACGCTGGTGGGGCGCCCGTTGCCGGGGTGCGGGCTGCAACGCATCTGGCTGCGGGAGCTGTTCGCGCAGCCGGACCCGTACCAGGAGGCCGCGCACGGCCCGTTGGAGGAGGCCTTCGCGCTGGGCGTGGGGCGCGGACTGCGGCTGGTGTTCGAGGCCCGGGTGGACGGGCGGCCCCCCGCCGACCCCGCGGCGGCCGCGCCCGAGGACGACGTCCAGTGGATGCCGGTGGAGCCCGGCAGCGTCCGCTACGGCGACGACTTCGGCCCGGACGCCGCCGGGCAGCTGCTGGTCGGCGGCGCGCTGTGGGAGCGCATGGTGCGCCAGCAGTCGCGGCTGCTGGTCGCGCTGGGCCGCTGGATCGCGCAGCTGGAGCACGCGCACGAGGAGCGCGCGGCGGCCGGGTCGCGGGCCGGCGCGGCCGCGGGGGCCGAGGCCGACCGGCTGCTGCTGGCGGCCGTCGAGGGTGCGGCCGGCGCCCCGGACGGGGGCGCGGGGGACGCGCTGCTCGCCGTGAGCCGGCTGGTCGGCGCGGCGGCGGGGGTCGAGGTCGCGGAGCCCGCCGCCGGAGTGGCCGAGGCCCGGCTCGGACCGCTGGACCGGATCGCGGTGGCGTCCGGCTTCCGCACCCGGGAGGTCGCGCTGGGCGCGCGCTGGTGGCGCACGGACGCCGGGCCGCTCGTGGGCCGCACCACCAGCGGCACGCCGGTCGCGCTGCTGTGGCGGCGCGGTGGTTACGTCGCCGTTGACCCGGTGGCCGGGCGGACGGTCCGGGTCCGCGCGGGGAGCGCGGCGGGCTGGGCTGACCGGGCGGTGATGTTCTACCGCCCGCTCCCCGAGTCGGCGGTGTCCACGCGGCGGCTGCTGCGCTTCGGGCTGCGCGGGACCGCCGCCGACCTCGGCCGGCTGCTGGCCGGGAGCCTGGTCGCGGTGGGGCTCGGCGCGCTGGTGCCGCTGGCCACCGGGCGCGTCCTCGGCTCGTACGTGCCGCGCGGCGAGAACGGGCTCATCGTGCAGGCCGCGCTCGCGGTGATCGCGGCGACCGTGGTGTCCGCGGCCTTCATGCTGGTGCAGAACGTCGCGGTGCTGCGGCTGGAGGGCCGGATCGAGGCGGCCCTGCAACCGGCCGTCTGGGACCGGCTGCTGCGGCTTCCGGCCGGCTTCTTCGCCCGCCGCTCCACCGGCGAGCTGGCGAGCGCGGCGATGGGTGTCAGCTCGATCCGCCGGGTGCTGTCCGGGACGACCGCGGCGGCCGTGCAGTCCGGTACGGTCGCGGCGGTCAACCTGGCGCTGCTGCTCTGGTACAGCGTGCCGCTGGCGCTCGCCGCGCTCGGCATGCTGGCCGCTGTACTGGCCGTGCTGGTGGCCGCGGGGACGGCCCAACTGCGCTGGCAGCGGCAGCTGGTGGAACTCACCAACCGGCTGAACAACCAGGCCTTCCAGACCCTGCGCGGCTTGCCGAAGCTGCGGGTCGCGGCGGCCGAGAGCTTCGCGTACGCCGCGTGGGCCGCGGACTTCGCCCGCAGCCGCGAACTCCAGCGCAGGGCGGGCCGGGTGGGCAACGCCGCCACCGTCGTCAACGCCGTCTACCTGCCGCTGTGCACGCTCGCGGTCTTCGCCCTGCTCGCGGGCCCGGCCCGCGGCAGCCTGTCCCCCGCCGCCTTCCTGACCTTCAACTCGGCCGCCACGATGATGCTCTCCTCGGTGGGCCAGCTCACCGGCGCGCTGCTGTCGGCGGTCGCGGTGCTGCCGATGGTGGAGCAGTTGCGGCCGGTGCTGGACGCGGCCCCCGACGTGCCCGCGGGCAGCACCCGGCCCGGCGAGCTGACCGGGGACGTCGAGGCCGCCGCGGTGTCGTACCGCTACCCCGGCGAGGGGCCGCTCGTCCTGGACGACGTCTCGCTGCGGGTCGCGCCCGGCGAGTTCGTGGCGATCGTCGGGCCCAGCGGGTGCGGCAAGTCCACGCTGCTGCGGCTGCTGATCGGCTTCGACGCGCCGCTCACCGGCAGCGTCCGCTACGACGGGCAGGACCTCGCCGCGCTCGACCGCGCGGCGGTGCGCCGCCAGTGCGGGGTGGTGCTCCAGCACGCGCAGCCCTTCAGCGGCTCGGTCTTCGACTGCATCCGCGGGGCGGGCGAGCACACCGTGGACGAGGCGTGGCAGGCCGCGGCCATGGCGGGGCTCGCGGCGGACATCAAGGCGATGCCGATGGGTATGCACACCGTCCTGCCGGACGGCGGGGGCGCCGTGTCCGGCGGCCAGCGGCAGCGCCTGATGCTCGCGCAGGCGCTCATCCGCCGCCCGCGGATCCTCTTCCTCGACGAGGCGACCAGCGCGCTGGACAACGCCACGCAGCGCGCCGTGATCGCGAGCACGCGCGCCCTGCGCGCCACCCGGGTGGTCGTCGCGCACCGCCTGTCCACCGTGCTGGACGCCGACCGGGTCGTGGTGATGGACGCGGGCCGCATCGTCCAGCAGGGCCCGCCCGCGGAGCTGCTGGCCGACACCGGCGGCCCCTTCCACGCGCTCGTCCGCCGCCAAACGTTGTGAGGACGGCGACCGCGGCCGCGCGGGGGGGCCACGGGCCGCGGGACCGCATCTGCGCCGCCGTCACAGGCCGCACGGCAGGGCCGCCGGGCCGCCGACGCGTCCGGCGGAACCCGCCCTCCCCGACTGCCGAACGCCACCGCAGACCCCTTCCACGCGCTCGTCCGCCGCCAGACCCCGCGAACGCGGCCGCGCGGGGGCGGCCGCGGGCCGCGGGGCCGGACGCGGACGGGCTTGCGGGAAGCCACGGGCGCACCGTACGGCCGAGGGTCGCGCGGGGTGGGGGAAGATGAGCGGATGACCGACTTCCTGGCCGTCGGCGAGAGCGTCGCCGACGTCGTCCGCACGCCCGGCGCCCCCGACGTGACGCACCCCGGCGGCAGTTCCGCCAACGTCGCCTACGGGCTGGCCCGGCTCGGGCGGAGCGCGGCCCTGCTCACCCAGCTCGGGGAGGATCCGGCCGGGAAACTCGTCAGGGAGCATGTGGAGGGCGCCGGGGTACGGGTGCTGACGGACGGGCAGCCGGGGCAGGCCACGCCCACCGCCGTCGTCACGCTCGACGCGCGCGGCGCGGCGACGTACGACTTCGCGATCGGCTGGACGCTGCGACCGGTGGACCTCCCCGCGGACGGCGTACGGCACGTGCACCTGGGGTCGATCGGCGCGGTGGTGGCGCCGGGCGCGGCGGCGGCGCAGGAGGTGACCGCGCGGCTGCGGACGGCGGCGACCGTGAGCTACGACCCCAACGTGCGCCCCGCGCTGATGGGAGAGCGGGCGGCGGCCGCCGCCGCGGCCGAGCGGTGCGTGGCGCTCAGCGACGTCGTCAAGGCCAGCGACGAGGACCTGACCTGGCTCTATCCGGGCGAGCAGCCGGGCGAGGTCGCCGCGCGCTGGCTGCGGCTCGGGCCCGCAGCGGTCTTCGTGACCCTCGGCGCGCAGGGCGCGCACGCCTTCACGGCGGCGGGCCGGGTGGCCGGAGCGCCCGTCCCCGTCGAGGTCGTCGACACCGTGGGGGCCGGTGACGCCTTCACGTCCGCGGCCCTCGACACCCTCCACTCGCTGGGCCTCACCGGCGCCGCCGCCCGCCCCCGGCTGCCCGCCGCTCTCGACGGCGCCGTGCTCGCCCGCGTCCTGCACCGGGCCGGGGCCGCGGCGGCCCTGACCGTCTCCCGTGCGGGGGCCCGGCCGCCGGACGCGGCGGAGCTGTCCGCGGCGCTCGCGCCGCCGGCGCGCTGACGGCACGCCGCCGTGCGTGCGGATGCGGGCGGGCCGCGCCGCCACACCACCCGCACCCCGGCGGCGCGGCCTGGTAATCGCAGATGCGGACGGACCGTCCGCCACCGCACCGGCACGCAAACAACGCCCCGCCGTACACGCGGATACCGGCGGACCGCGCCGTCACAGGACCCGCACCCTCGCGGCGCGCGCACGCAAACGCGCGCGCGGACCGACCGCCGCCACGGCACCGGCACGCGACAGCGCCCCGCCGGGCATGCGCGTACCACCGGGCCGCGCCGTCACAGGACCCGCGCCCTTGACGGCGCGCCCCCGCAAACGCCGATGCAGGCGGACCACCCGCCACCGCCGCACCGGCACGTAGACCGCGTGGACAACGCCCAGCCGACAAACGCGGATGCGGCCGGGCCGGGCCGGGGGCCAGACTCGCGGCATGACGCAGAGGATCACCCGCATCAACCCCGCGCGGCTGCACCCCACGCCCGGCTACCACCACGTCACCGTCGTGGAGGCCGGGCGCACCGCCCACCTGGCCGGCCAGTGCCCGCTGGACGCGGACGGCAACCTCGTCGGGCCCGGCTCGCTGGAGGCCCAGGTCGACCGGATCGTCGAGAACGCCCTGATCGCGTTGGCGGCGGTGGACGCCGGGCCGCAGGACGTGATCCGCTCCGTGGTCTACGTCCGCAGCGACGACCGGGACGACCTCGGCGCCGTCTGGCAGCGCCTCACCTCCTCCGCGCTCGCCCCGGCGTTCACCTCGGCGAGCACCCTGCTGGGCGTCACCCGGCTCGGCTTCGCCGGCCAGCTCGCCGAGGTCGACCTCACCGCGGCCCTGCCCGGCTGACGCCCGCCGGTCATCCCCCGCCGGAAGCCGCGCACGCGGCGCACGCGGCGCCGCCCGTGGGCAGTGGCCCGCGGCACACCGGGCAGGGGAAGACCGGCGGTCCGGCGGTCGGAACGGTGGGCGGCGGGCCTGTCGGCCACCCCTCGCGGCGCCGGGCAGCCGCCCGCGCGCGGAGGCCCTGCACGGCGGCCGGGAGTCCGGCCCGGCGGCCGGGCAGGCCCGCGGCCGGGGCCGCCGACAGCAGCGTCGGGACAGCCGCCGCCACGAAGCACAGCCACAGCGGGAGGGCGCCGAGGGCCAGTCCGGTGGCGGCGGTACCGGCGGTGTGGCCGGCGTTGAACGCGCTGTTGACCCAGGTGCCGGCCCTGGTGCGGGCCCCTTCCGCGGCCTCCTCGTCCGCGAGCAGGTAGGCGGTCGACAGGGCCGGGGCGACGAAGGCGCCCGTGCAGCCGAGCACCGCAGCGAGCACGTACACGCCGTTCGCCAGCCCTGCGAGGGCGAGCGGCACCGGGAGGGCGGCCGCCAGCAGCGCCAGGCGGCGGCGCGCAGGCATGCGCCAGCTGCGGGCGCCGTACGCGGTGCCGCCGAGCACGCTGCCCGCCGAGACCGCGGCCTGGATCCAGGCCACCGCCACGAGGTCGTCCCGCCCGCGGGCGAACGCGACGACCAGCAGTTCCTGCGCGCCCAGGGACACCCCGAGGGCTCCCGCCACGACTGCGGGCACGAGCCAGGCCGGGCGGCCCGGTCGCGGCGGGGCCGCTTCCGCGGCCGGGCGGTGGGGCGTCGCCGCGGCGTCGCGCATCGCGGGCGACGCGCACATCGCCAGCGTGCCCGCGACGACCAGCACGGCGCTGGCGCCCACCCCGGCGGCAGGATTGCCGGCCGCGATGACCACGCCGGCCAGCAGCGGGCCGGCGACGTACAGCACTTCCTCGGCGACCGCGTCCAGCGAGAAGGCCCGCCGGCGCAGTTCGGGGTCGGGCACGAGGTCGCTCCACAGCGTGCGCATCACCGGCCCGAGCGGCGGCGAGCACACGCCCGCCGCGAGGGTGAGGGCCGCGAGCAGCGGGCGCGGCGTGCCGGGCGACCAGGTCGCGGCGGTCAGCGCCAGCAGCACCGCCCCGTACGCCACGGCCAGGACCGGCAGGACGCGGCGCGGGCCCCGCCGGTCGATGAGGCGGGCGCGCAGCGGCGCAAGCGCGGAGGTGCCGAGCCCGAAGCAGGCGACGGCGGCGCCCGCCCAGGCGTAGGAGCCGGTCGTGCGGGTGAGCGCGACGGCCAGCGGGACGAAGACCGTTCCGTAGGAGAGGCGGCCCAGCAGCGCAGGGCCGAAGGTCCGCAGGACGTGGGGCCTGCGGAGGACGGCGGAGTACGACGGCCGTACGGGTGGCGAAGACATGGGTGTTCCTCGACGTCGCGGCGCCGGACGGGCCGGCGTGCCGGTGGGTGGGCGCGAGAGGGCCGCCGCCCGCGGTGTCGCGGGGCGGCCGGCTCGGCCTACACACGGTGGAGGAACATGCCCCGCACGGTAGCAGCAGGCGGGGCCGCCGGGTGGGGCGACGGCGGAATCCGCGGGGGGCGTGCGATGCCCGGTGCCGGGACGGGCCCGACAGCGGCGGGGGCCCTGCCCGCCCCTCCCGCGGGCGTCCCCCGCGGGGTGCGGGGGGCACGGCGTGTGCCGCCTCGCAGCGGGACGCGCCCGGCGGACTCCGCGCGGACGTTCCCGGCGGTGTGCGCACCGCATCCCCGCGGGCACGTGGCCCCGGGTCGGCGCCCGGCCCGCGTGGGGGCCGGGCACCGGGCCGGTCAGGACGCCGGGACGGGCGCGGGGTGGCGCAGGTGGCGGGTGAAGAAGGCGACCGCGCTGTCCGCCTCGAAGCGCGGAACCTCCTTGTGGCGGCCCGCGTTGGCGTGCAGCGTCTTCTCCTGCGAGCCGAAGGCGTCGAAGAGCGCGAGGCCGGCGGCGCGCGGGATGTGCTCGTCGTCCCACTGGAGCGCGTACTGCACCGGGACGGTGATCCGCGCGGCCGGGCCGGCGACCGTGTCGGGCCAGAACATGCCGAGCACTGCGGCGGTGATCCGCGGCTCGGCCGCGATCAGCGGGATGCCGATCGCGGTGCCCATGTTGAGGCCGAAGTAGCCGACGGGCCCGTCCGGGCCGATCTCCGGGAGCTGCTGGAGGGCGTCCAGCGTGGCCCGCCACTCCGGCACGGCGCGCTCGGCGATGCGGGCGTTGTGCCGTACGACGATCGGGCCGACGGGCTCGCCCGCCGCCATGGCCTGTTGCAGCGCGGCGACCTCCCGCTCGTCGTCTGCGCTGAGCGGACGGCCGTTGTGCCCGGGGGCGTCGATGACGGCGACGTGGAAGCCCCCGGCGCGGACGAGGCGCTCGGCGCGGCCGGTCATTCCCGGCCACTTCTTGTGGGTGCCGCCGCCGTGGCCCATGAGGACCAGGGGTTCGCGGCCGGTGGCGCCGGCGGGCGACCAGAGCACGCCGGGGACTCCGGCGACGGTGAAGTCGCGTTCGCGCAGACCGTCCGCCGGGGTCGTCTCGGCGGTGAACTGTACAGAATGCATGAGGTGTTGCCTTTCGGGAGTGCCGTGGTGTGAGGGCGCTCCCGGGGGGACGTGTACTCAGTCGCCCGCAGCCGTGCGGCAGGACGGGAGCACCCATGTGCGTACTGCGTTCACGGGTCTCACCTCCTCCGGGCGATGCAACGGCCGAGCAGAAAACTACACCGCCCCCGTTCCCGGCCGCTCCCCCTTTTTTCTGCTCCTGGCGCGCAAGGACCCGCACGGGCACGGCGGTGCCCCGCCGCAATGGGGAGCAGCGGCGGGGCACCTCGGGGGTGGGGCAAGCATGCGCCAGCGCACATGCCACGGCCATACGTCACTCGTCGTATCCCCCAGCCTGCGCCGGACGCCACCGCCCGTCGCGAGCGGTACGCGGCGGTGCTCGTGCCCGGTTGGAGTCCGGAGCAGGCGACGGAGTTCAACGGGGCCGTGTGGCCGTGCCTCGGCTCGGCGGTCCGGGCCGTGCGGACCACGGGTGGCTACGAGGAAGCGGTGCGGGCCGCGGTCGATCTCGGGGGCGACACCGACACCGTCGCGGCGGTCACCGGTGGGCTGGCCGGGGCGTGGTACGGCGCGGGGGCGGTACCGGAGCGGTGGACGCGGGGGCTGCACGTGCCGTTGCCGGGCTTCGCGGGGCGGGTGCTGGGCGCGGGTGACCTCGCCACGCCGGCCCGGCGGCTCGCGGGCAGGGGGTGACGTGGCGTCAGGGGGCGGTGAGCTTGGCGGGGTCGGGGGCGTAGACGGTCATCCAGTGGGGGTCGAGACGGTAGTAGATGACGTCGCGGTCCCAGTCGAAGGCGTCGGCGCCGTAGAAGTCCTTGAGGTAGGCGAGCAGGTCGGGCCATTCGGGGGCGGCGGCGGCATTCGGGGGGTTGAGGGGGACGGCGTCGCCGTGGGTGAAGACGCCCAGGTCCTCGCCGCGCATGTGGGCGGCGCTGGCGGCCGGGCGCGCGGCGAGGTGGCGGGCCTTGGCGGCGGTGCGGGCGGTGCCGAAATACCAGCGGCCGTGCAGGAAGTGGCCGTCCGCGCCGCTGATCCGCGGCTCGCCCTTGGCCGTGACGGTGGACAGCGCGAGCGTGCACATGCCGGTCAGTACGGCGGTGAGCTGCTCGGCGGTCATGGTGCGGCCGGTGAAGACGGAGCGCAGGTGGGAGGTGGATTCCGACAGCGAGGCGTCGAGCAGGGCCTGGAGCGCGGCGGTTTCCTCGGGGGTTTCACGCATCGGCTCACTGTACCCACCGGCGTCCCGTGCGGCGGGGAGCGCCGGCCGGACGGCCTACTCCGTACCGAAGCTCGTGAAGTGGTGGTCCCGGGCGCGGCTCACCGGGCGGCCGAGGCGCACGTCGGTGAGCACCCGAAGCAGGAACTCGCCCGCGCCGCAGGCGTGCTGCTCGTCCTCACGGCCCTCCGCGCGGGCGACGACCGGCCACGCGTCGGGGTCGCCGGTCGTCGCCCGCCAGCAGAAGGCGAGGCCCTGCTCGGACGACGCCCAGGTCAGCAGGCCGTCCGACGCCGGTCCTGCGAGGTCGGAGGGTGTCCACGGCGTGAGGTCGGGGGCGGGCACGACGAGGTCCACGTAGTCGTCGAAGCTGCCCTCGCCGAAGACGTCGGCGATCTCCTTGTAGTCGGCGGGCAGGCGGGCGCCGAGGGCGGCCTCGATCGCGGGCCATTGCACCCGCGGGCCGGGTATCGGCTCCCAGCCGGTGACGGCGCGCAGTTTGCCGGCCCACGTCGTGCCCGGCGGGAAGCCGGCGACGGCCGGGTCCGCGCGGTGGGCGGCGACGGCGACGGTGCGCGGGCCCCGCGCGGTGGCGGCCAGGCCGCAGCCCAGCCAGCGGTCGCGCAACGGCCAGCCGCGCAGTTCCAGCAGCTCGCCCGCGGCGAAGGCCTCGGTCAGCGGGAGGCCGGTGCGCTCGGTCAGCGTCGGGTCGACGAGTCCGCCCGCGGCCAGGTTGCGGTGCCGGCCCGCGAGCCGGGTCATCTCCGCAACAAGGCCGCGCAGGTCCGCGTCCTGAGGAGCCGTCAGGACGACGGGCTCGCCGGGCCTCGGCGGCTCGCCGTCGGTGAGCCGCCGGATCGCGGCGGCGAAGGGGTTGCTGCTGTCCATGCCCCCAGTGAACACCCCGCCGCCGACAGCCGGGCCGGACCGGGAGGTCCCCCGCACCGTTCGGATCGGGGGCCCCGAAGCGGTGGCGCCGACCGCCGAGGACCCGTCACGGGCGCATCGGACGGGCCCGGAGGCGCCCCGCCGCGGTGGCGTCCTTCCGTGGCAGGGCCGCACCGTACGGCCGCGGGCGCCCCGGCCCGGGGGCGCCGTCCGCCGAGAACCCGTCACCGGCGGCCGTACGCGCCCGGGGGCGCCCCCTCCGTGCAGGAGGGGACGCCCCCGGGTGTGCTGTCGCGGCCGGGCGGCCGCCCGCCGTCAGGAGGTGTACGGCGGCGGCTCGTGCGGGCGCGCCGGCTCCGGGCGACCCCGGTACGGTAGGCCGATCGGGCCGCGGGCCAGCCGGTGCGCGCCGAGCGCGGCGGCCACGGCGAGCAGCCCGCCGCCGGCCGTCCACAGCCAGCGCGGCGACCACCACGTGCCGGCCCAGCCGCCGCCGGGCGAGACGTCCGGGGCGCTCGCGGAGACCACCGGCGCCACCGAGCCGTCGACCGCGTCGCGGCCCGCGGTGCCGTCCGAGGTCACCTCGACGGCCGCGCGGAAGGGCTGCCCGAGGTCGGCCTCGGGGACGTCGAGGGCGGTCAGCCGCAGGTAGTACGCGCCGCGCAGCGGGTCGTTGGACCAGGTCTCGGCCCAGGCCCGCACGGTGCGCAGGTGGCAGACCAGCTCGACGCTCGCGGCGTCCGCCGCGGCCGTACGGGTCTGCGCGCCGTAGCGGCAGGCCTGGCGGCGGCGCAGGCCGTCGTAGACGTCGATCTGCCAGGTGGAGGCGCCGTGCGCGGCGGCGGTCCCGGAGCCGGAGCCGAACGTCACGGTGGCCTTCACGGTGACGTGCTGCCCGGCGTCGGCCGGTACCACCCAGTACAGGTAGTCGCCCGCCGACGCACCGGCGGTGGCCTGCTCGCCCTGCTTGACGGCCACCGCGGTGCGGAAGTTGGTGCCGGCCTCGGTGGGCGGCCCGTCGTCGCCCGCGTCGGCCGAGCCGTCGGTCGCGGTCGCCGTCGCCGTGGCAGCCGGGGTGTCGTCGGCCAGGGCGTGCCCCGCGGGCAGGGCGACCACGGCGGCCGTGAGGAGCAGCGCGGCGGCCAGTCGTCGAAGGTTGCGCATCAGGAGGCCCTTCCGGTGTTCAGCCGCCAGCGGGAGACCCAGCCGGTCAGCAGGCCGGCGACACCGCCGGTGAGGGTCAGCAGGCCGAGCAGCCACCAGCCGCGGCCGAGGCCGAAGAAGGCGACGTCGGAGGGCTGGTCGGGGCTCGGCACCAGGTCGATGGCGAGCTCGACGGGCAGGCCCGGGGTGGTCTTGACGGCGGGCGGCGCGGAGAAGGAGTTGCCGACCTGGAGGCACACGGTCTCCGGCGGCGTGTCGTCGTCGGCCTTCGGTTTGGGGTAGCGGATGCCCGCGGAGACGGCGTCGGTGCGGCCGGTGCCGCCCTCGTCGTCGCGGACGATCTCCCGGCCGTGCAGGGTGACCCCGCGCAGCAGCACGCCGTAGTCCGCGTTGACGGTGCGGTCGTCGCCGATCGTCGCGGACGCCCGCAGCTCCTTGCCCGGCGGCACCTCGACGCGGTACCAGCGGTTCTCGGAGAAGGTCTCGCGGTCGGAGTACAGGCCCGCCTTGAGCAGGGGCGCGTCCGCGCAGCTCGCGGCGCCCTGGGTGGAGACGGGCGTGACGACCTTGTCGGTGCTGCGCCTGACGAGCTGCTTGACCTTGCTGGTCAGCTGGTTCTTGTGCTGGACGGTGGTGTACGTGCCGCCGGTGGCCTCGGCGATGCAGCTGAGCTGGCTGCGGGTCTTGGTGTCGGGGATCAGGCCGAGCGTGTCGATGACCAGGTGGATGCCCTGGGAGGCGATGTCGCGGGCGACGTCGCAGGGGTCGGCGTTGCAGGTGTCCTCGCCGTCGGTGATGAGCACCATGCGGCGGGTGCCGTCGCCGCCCGCCTTGAGGTCGTCGGCGGCGGCGAGCAGCGCGGGCCCGATCGGCGTCCAGCCGGTGGGGGCGAGCGTCGCCACGGCGGTCTTGGCCTCGGTGCGGTCCAGCGGTCCGACCGGGTAGAGCTGCCGGGTGTCCTTGCAGCCGGTCTTGCGATCGTTGCCGGGGTAGTCCGCACCGAGGACGCGTATGCCCAGCTGGACGTTCGGCGGCGTCGAGTCGAGGACGTCGTCGAAGGCCTGCTTCGCGGCGGACATCCGGCTCTGCCCGTCAATGTCGTTGGCGCGCATGGAGCCGCTGACGTCGAGGACGAGTTCGACTTTCGGTGCGGGCTGTGCCGCCGGTTCGCCGTCGTCGGCGGCGGCGCCGGCGGGCAGCAGCCCGCAGACGAGGGTGGCCAGTAGGCCACCGGCCATTCCCATGGCCAGCAGTCTTCTCGTGATCATCGGAGGATCGTAGTGAAGGTCCGCGACAATCATGAAGTCGGCTGGTCAGCGCGGTGCCCTGACGGACCGCCGGTTCACCTTCCGGCCAACTGCCCTGTTCCGTCCGCCGCGTGGGCGGCCGCCGCGCGGGCCAGCGCCCGGATGAAGGCGTGCGGGCGGGTTCCGTCCCCGGACAGTTCGGGCTGGAAGAGGGCGGCCAGGAAGAAGGGGTGGCCGGGGAGTTCGGCGATGCGGACGTCGCCGGCGTCGTCGACGCCGCTGAAGCGCAGGCCGTGCGCGCGCAGGGTGTCGAGGTGGCCACGCGCCAGGCCGTACGAGCAGTGGTAGCGCTCGACCGACCGCTCGGCGCCGAGCACGTCGCGGGCGAGCGATCCGACGGCCACCTCGACCGCGCCCTCGTGGCCGACGAGGGAGCAGGCGAGCGGGACGACGAGGAGGTCGGCCTCCTCCGCGCCGGGCGGCGGCTCCTCGGCGTGGGAGGCGCCCGCCAGACCGCACACGGTGCGGGCGAACTCCAGGACCGCGTACTGGAAGCCTCCGCAGCTGCCCAGGAAGGGGATGCCCCGCTCGCGGGCCGTGCGCACGGCGGTGAGTGCGCCGCGCTCGCTGCGGTAGGGGCTGCCGGGGAGCAGCCAGACGGCGTCGAAGGCGGCGAGGGCGGCGGCGTCCTCGGCGTCGGCGGTGGGGATCCAGTAGGCGTCGAGGACGAGGCCGTCGCGGGCGGCCAGCGCGTCGAGGATGCCGGGGACGCGGACGTGAGCCCGGACGCCGGGCGAGCGGTCACCGACCAGGGCGACGCGCGGGGCGGGGACGCGGGGTACGGGGACGTGCGGTGCGGCGGCTGCGGCCGTCCTGGGTGTGGACATGCGGACATCCTGGCCGAGCGGCCGAGTGAAGCGCCAACGATGATGTGTGACCTCTCCATCAGCGATACTGATGGGCGTGGATCCGCATCTGCTCCGCACGTTCGTCGCCGTCGCACGCCTCGGCTCCTTCTCCGCGGCCGCGCGCGAGCTGGGCTACACGCAGTCGGCGGTGTCGCAGCACATCGCCGCGCTGGAGAGCGACCTCGGGGCCGTACTGCTCGGCCGGCGGCCGGTCGCGCCGACGCCCCCCGGGGCGCGGCTGCTGGAGCACGCGGAACCGCTGCTGCTGCGGCTGGACGCCGCCCGCGCCGACATCGCCCGGCTGACCGCGGCGCCCGCGGCCCGGGTGGTCGTCGGGGCGGCCCCGACCGCCGTGACCGGCCCGCTCGCCGCGGCCCTCGCCGGGCTGCGCCGCGGCCGGCCGCAGCTGGACGTGACGGTACGGGTCCTGGACCGCGCGGCCGTGGTGGGCGGCGTCACCGCGGGGGGACTCGACGCGGGCCTCGTCGACGGGGCGGCCGCGCCCGGCGACCCGCTCACCCTCGCCGACACCGCGCCGCTGGCGGCACTCGCCGTCTCCGAGGAGCCGCTCGCCGTCGCACTGCCCGCCGGGCACCCGCTGGCGGGCCGCGCGGGGGTGGACCTCGCCGGCCTGTCCGAGGCCCGCTGGATCGACGCGCCCGGCACCGCGCTGCCGCTCGCCCGCCTGCGGACGGTGAGCGGTACGGAGGGCTTCCGTGCGGCCCTGCGCTACGAGGGCGCGGACGTGCGGGGGCTGCTCGCGCTGTGCGCCGCGGGACACGGCCTCGCGGTGCTGCCCGCCGCGGCGCTCTCCGGGGCACCCGGCGTGCACGCCGTCCCCGTCGCCGCGCCGCGGCTGGTGCACCGCACGGAGATCCTGCACGCGAAGTCCCCCGCGGAGCAGGTGGCGCTGCTCGCGGCCGCGCTGCGGGCCTCGCCGCCGGACGGGCAGGAGCAGGTCCCCCGGCCGCCGGAGGCCGGTGACGACACGCGGGCAGGCTCCGGCCGCCTGCGGGACGCGGACCCGCCCCGCTGAAAACGCCCGCCCTCCCCCGCCCGGTTCGCGCGGTCCGCGGTGTCTACCCCAGCGGTTGCCGACACCGGCGACCGGCAATCGGCCAGCGGCCAGCGGAGCAAGGGAGCCCGTCATGGGAAGAATCGTCGTGCACGAGAACGTCTCGGTCGACGGCGTGATGCAGGATCCGTCCGGGGAGGAGGGATACGCGAGCGGCGGGTGGTTCACCCGGATGCCGCAGGAGGTGTTCGCGGCGTGGGGCGAGGTCGAGTTCCAGGAGGCGCAGGAGTTCGCGGCGTGGTTCATCGGGCGGGGGACCTACCAGTGGTTCGCCGAGCGGTGGTCGGCGCGCGAGGGCGCGTGGGGGGACCGGCTGCGCGAGGTGCCGAAGTACGTGCTGTCCGCCACCCTGGCGGACGCCCCGGAGTGGGCCAACTCCTTCGTGGTGAAGGGCGATCCGGTCGCGGAGGCGAAGCGGCTGCGCGACGAGGTCGACGGCGACATCGTGGTCTACGGCAGCCGTCCGCTCGCGCAGGCGCTGCTGGAGCACGGCATGGTCGACGAACTGCGGCTCATGACGCACCCGTACCTCCTCGGCGCCGGCGGTGAGCGGCTCTTCCCGGACCAGGGCGGGATGCACGAGCTGCGGCTGGCCGGTGTGCGGGAGATCGGCGGCCACCTCGCGCTGCTGACCTACCGCCCGCTCTGAGCCGGCTCCGAGCCGACACGGGCCCCGGGAGCCGGACTTGACCAAGTCTTTACAACCCGGGGCCCGCCCGTGTCGTCTCTGCCCGCGAATCCCGGTACGGCCCGGGTCCGCGCGATGTGACGCGCGGCCGGCCGCCGGAGAAACGAGGGACGGGACATGCGCAGTACCTCACTCGCCGCCGGCACGGCGGCGGTCCTCGCGGTGGCGGTCGCGGGGGCCGTCCCCGCCGTCGCCTCGGCCCCGGTGGGCCGGGCGCCCGGCACCCCGATGTGCGCCACCTCGCAGCTGACCGCGTCGCTCGGCGGCGGGGACGCCGGCGCGGGCCACCTCTACCGCTATCTCGTGCTCACCAACCACAGCGCCACGGCCTGCCACCTCACCGGCTACCCGGGCGTGTCGGTGCTGGACGCGAGCGGCAAGCAGATCGGCACCCCGGCCGACCGCCAGCCGAGCCGCTACTCGCCGGTCGTGCTGAAGCCCGGCGGGTCGGCGAGCGACACCGTCCACACGATCAACCGCATGGGGACGTGCCTCCCGACGTCGGCGAAGGTGCGGATATACCCCCCGGGCAACACGGCGTCGCTGGTGATCCCCGGTGAACTGACCATCTGCGACAAGGTCTTCACGATCACCCCGATGGCCGCGGGCAAGGACGGCAGCGACCCGGTGGGCACGCCCGCCCCGACGCACAGCGCCAAGCCCACGCCGACGAACCCCGGCCAGGTCACCAAGATCCCGAAGGGCGCGCCGGACACCGGTCTCGCCGCGACGGGCGGCGGCGGCAGCGGCGAGCTGACGGCCGGTCTGGCGGCGGGCGCCGGGGCGCTCCTGCTCGGCGGCCTGGGCGTCGCGGCCTCCCGCCGCCGCTCCCGGGGCTGAGCGTTGGCCGGCTCGCGTCGCGAACCCCGGCGCGGGGAGGCAGCCCTTCGCCTCCCCGCGCCCCCGGCGCGTCCTCCCGCCGCCGCCCGGCCTTCCGGCGGCGGGAGGACGCGCGTCCCCCGACGGGCCCGCGGTTTCCCCTGGGCCGCCGCGGTGCTCGCCGCGCTCGCCGTCGGCGTGTCGGCCTGCAACGGGACCGGCACGGGTCCCGCGCCCGCGGGCTCCGGCACGCCCGGCGGCGTGGCGCCGCCCACCGCTTCGGCGACGGCCACGCCCACCACGCCCCGGGCCGTGCCCGGCGCGGCGATGGCGCGGTCCTCGCCGGAGCGGCTGCGGATCCCCTCGCTCGGCGTGGACACCCCGGTCATGGCGCTGGGCCTGGCGCCCGACGGGTCGGTGAAGGTGCCGCCGATCGAGGCCCACTCCCCCGCCGGGTGGTACGACGGCTCGCCCACGCCGGGCCAGACCGGCCCTTCGGTGCTGCTCGGGCACGTCACGGTCGGCGCGTACGGCGACGGGGTCTTCCGTCACCTGGACCGGATGCGCCCGGGCGACCGGGTGCAGGTCGAGCGGGCCGACGGCAGCGTGGCGACGTTCTCCGTCGAGCGGGTGCAGACGGTGCCCAAGGCGCACTTCCCCACGCAGCAGGTGTACGGGAACGTGGACCACCCCGCCTTGCGTCTCATCACCTGCGGGGGCACGAAGCTGACGGGCGGCGGCGGTTACCCGGACAACGTGATCGTCTACGCCTCGCTGGTCGCCGGCTCGTGAACGACTGGCCCGCCGCGGTCGGCGGCCCGGCGGCGGAGGTGAGGAGGGGCGTCATCCGGCAGTACGAAGAGCGCGCCGCCGCCGAGCTGTTCGAGGCCGTCTACCCGCGGCTGGCGGGCTGGTGCCGCCGGCTGGTGGACGACGACGGCACCGCCCACGAGGTGGCCGCCGAGGCGTTCACCCGTCTGTGGGCCCGCTGGACACGGGTCGAGGAGCCGACCGGCTTCCTGTACGTGACCGCGGCCAACCTGGTCCGCGACCACTGGCGCAGAATGGAGCGCGAGCGGCGCGCGCTGCGCCGGGTGTCGGCCGAGCAGTCCCTGCACGCGCAAGGGGAGCCCGACGACCCGTCGGTGCGGATGCTGGTCCAGTCGCTGCCGGAGCGGCTGCGCAACCCGGTGCTGCTGTACTACTACGCGGACCTGCCGGTCCGTGAGGTGGCCGCGCTGCTGGGCCGCCGGGAGGGCACCGTCAAGGCCGACCTGCACGCCGCACGCGAACTGCTCCGCGCCCGACTCGAAGGACACCATGACCGGATTTCCTGACGACCTGGGGGGCGCCCCCGAGGGCCCCGGCCCGGAGGAGCCGCTGCTGCGGCAGCCGCCCGGGTACCTGGCGCCGCCGCCCGGCTCGTTCGGGCAGATCCGGCGGCGGGCCGCGCGCCGGCGCCGGCTGCGCACGGCGGGCGGCGGGGTCGCGGCGGCCGCGGTGCTCGCCGGGTCGGTGTACCTGGTGGGCGCCCTCACCCCGCGGGGCACCGACGACCGTGGGAGCCCGGCCGCGACCGGCTCGCCGACCAGCCCGGCACCGCGCACCCCCCGGCCCGCGCCGCCGGTGACGACCGAGTCTCGGGCCACCCCCGGCACGCACGGCGCGCCCCCGCCGTCCGTCCCGTCCGCGGCCGCCTCCTCCCCGGCGCGGGACACCCCGACCCCGTCCGGCACCCCGACGTCCACCGGCCAGGGCTCCGCGACGCCGATGTGCACCGCCTCCCAGCTGACCGCGTCGCTCGGCGGCTCGGACGGCGCGGCGGGCAGCGTCTACCGCTACCTGCTGCTCACCAACCGCGGCGCGACGGCCTGCCACCTCACCGGCTACCCCGGCGTGTCGGTGCTGGACGCGGACGGCAGGCAGATCGGCGCGCCCGCCGACCGCAGCCCGATGGACTACACGGCGGTGGTGCTGGGGCCGGGCGAGGCGGCGAGCGACACCATCCGCACCGCCAACCACCTGGGCACCTGCCGCCCGGCGTCGGCGAAGGTGCGGGTCTACCCGCCGGGCAGCCGCGCGTCGCTGGTGATCCCCGGTGAACTGACCGTCTGCGACGAGCTGTTCACCATCACGCCGCTGGCCGCGGGCCGCACCGGCAACCCGCCCGCCTGAGCGCCCGTGGCCGGTCACCCGGGCACGGACGTCCGTCGGTCGTCGTCGAGCCCGTCGAAGAGGGCCACGTCGGGCGGTACGAGGGTGGTGGGGAGCGGCAGTTCGCGCAGCAGACGGTCGTCGAAGGTGTTGCCGGCGGCCGGCCCCGACCGGCACCGGCCGCTCCTGCTCGCTGAGCAGGACGGTGCGCGCCGGCAGCGTGACGTCCCCGGGCAGCGGGGGTGGGCGCGGCGCCGCCGGTCGCGCACGCTGAGGCCTGCCGTCCGCCCCTGCCCCGGGCGGACGGCAGGCCTCGCGGGGTTCAGAGCCGGCCGGCTCCGGCGCCGCGGTCGACGATCTGCGGGACGGCCCGCGGGTCGTCGACGCGGGTGCGCGCGGTCGGCGTCCAGCCCGAGCCCTGCGCGATCGGGGTCGCGGGGTTGGCCGCGTCGAACGCGCCGAGCAGGTCGGCCGCTCGCCCGTTGACGTAGTTGTGGTCCTCCGTCATCGCGGTGCCCTTCCAGTACGCGATGGTGCGGGCCGCGGTGACATCGGCGGGCAGCGTGAACGCGTTGTACTGCGCGACGAGTTGCGACTCCTTGCCCACGCCGAGGCTGTAGACGTAAGTGGCCGCGTCGGTGACGTCGTAGTGGTTGTTGTAGGCGTCGACCTGCCCGAAGCGGACGCGCGGCGCGCGCTCGCCGATGTCCTGGAAGAGGTTGTGGTGGAGGGTCACCCGCAGCTTGCCGGCGTCGGTGGCGGCGGCACCGTCGCTGTTGCCGAACAGCAGCGTCTTGTCGTGGTCGAGGAAGGCGTTCCAGGAGGCGGTGACGTGGTCGGCGCCCTTGACGACGTCCATCTCGCCGTCGTGCTGCTGGTAGATGCGGCCGAAGTAGTACGGCTGGCCGGCGTCGGGGCGGCGGCCGTCGGTGAAGGTGTTGTGGTCGACCCACACATGGGTGGCGCCGGTGAGCACGAGGTTGTCGTACTCGGAGTTCCAGTTGCCGTCGGCGGTGTCGGTCGGGTCCCACTGCGGGAAGCAGTCGAAGGCGTCCTCGAAGGTGAGGTTGCGGACGATGACGTTGTCCACGTTCGCCACCTGGAGGTCGAGGCCGAGCAGCCTCGGCTCGTGCCCGACACCGACGATGGTGGTGTTGGGCCCGACCTTCAGCTCGACCTGGAGGGCCTGCTTCGCGGCGGACGCGGCGCGCGCGTCCTCCAGCGGCCCGGACGGCACCTCGTCCCGGCCCCAGACGGCCGGGTCGTACGCGGCGAGGTAGGCGTCCAGGCTGTAGCCGCCGGTGGCGTAGTCGTCGCAGGACAGCGGGTCTCCGGCGGCGTCGGCGTTGCCGTCGACGGTCCCGGAGACCTGGATGATCTTCGGGACGGCGCTGCCGCCGTCGAGGGCGGCGGCCAGTTCCGCGCGGTCGGTGACGGTGTAGACGTGCGCGGCGTCGGCGGCCGCGCCGCCGGTGGTACCGCCGTCCTGGGAGGCCCAGCCGTCGTGGGCGGGCAGCGCCTGGCGGGCGTAGCGCGGCACGCCGGCGCTGTGCCCGCCGGGCGCGCAGTGCGCGGGGGCGGCGGCCAGCACCAGGGGGGCGGCGGAGACGAGCATGGCGATCAGCGGGACATGGCTCTTGCGCACGTGCGGCTCCCGGTGGGGGTGAAGGAGAAGGCGTGACGGCGGAAGGAGGGGCGTGGGGGGTGGGTGCGGGCGGGGCCGGGGCGCGTGGACCGGCCCCGCCGCGGGCTCACTTCTTCTTGTTGTGCGCGAGGAAGTCGGTCTGGGCGTCGTTGATCTTGCCGGCCAGCTCGTCGGCGAAGTCCTTCGCGCTGATCTTGCCGAGCAGGAGCTTCTGGAACTCCGGCTCGGTGTCGGCCTTGGTGATGTTGTTCCAGTCCGGCAGGTAGTACGGGAACTGGACGATCTTGGTCCCGGGGTCGTTGAGCGACTCCATCGCCGTCTTGGTGGGCTTGGCGTCGTTGATCCACGCGTCCTGCGCGGCACCGGTGTTGGCCGGGATGGCGCCCGCGGACCGGTTCCAGAGGCTGTTCATCTTCGCGGAGGCGGCGAACTCGATGAACTTCCACGCCGCCGCCTTGTTCTTGCTGCTCTTGAACAGGCCCAGCCCGTCGACCGGGTTGGAGACGATGGTGCGCACCCCGCCGTCCTGCGACGGGGGCAGGGTGACGCCCTCGATCCTGTCCTTGCCGAAGGCCTTCACGTGGTCGTTGTACGAGCCGAGGTTGTGCTGCAGCATGCCGACGGTGCCGTGGTCGAACTCGGCGACCATGTTGACGAAGTCGTTGTTAAGGTCGGCCTCGGGGGTGTCCTTCTTGTACAGGCCGACGTACTTCTCCAGCGCGGCGATGTTCCTCGGGTCGTTGACAGTGGTCTTGTCGCCGTTCCAGAAGGTGTCGATGCCGGACTGGGCGTACATCATCTCCAGCGCCTGGGCGACGGATCCGGCGCCGCCGCGCAGTGTGAAGCCGAACTTGTTCTTCCCGGCGTCGGTGAGCTCGTCGGCGGCGGCGTAGAAGGCCGACCAGGTGGTGGGCGGCTGCAGGCCCGCGGCGGTGAAGAGGTCCGGGCGGTACCACAGGGTGCCCATGTTGGCGGAGGTCGGGACCTCGTACATCTCCTTGCCCTGGCCGCCGGCCGCCTGGACGCTGGAGACCATACCGGTGACCAGCTTGCCCTTCAGCCCGCTGTCGTCGATCCGGCCGCCGAGCGGTTCCAGTGCGTTCTGCGCGACCATGTTGGCGAGGTAGGCGGTGCCGACGCCGCCGACGTCCGGCAGGCCGCCGCCGGCGATCGCGGTGTCGTACTTCTTCTGCACGTCGGCGATCGGTATGCCGACGTACTCGACGTGGATGTCGGGGTTCTGCTTCTCGAACGCGGCGATGATCTGCTTCCAGACGTCGGTGCGCACACCGCCGTTGTTGTCCCAGAAGACGATCTTCCCCTTTCCACTGCCCTCCCCTCCCGAGCTGCCGCTGCCGTCGTCACCGCAGGCGGTGACGGTGAGGGCGAGCGCTGCGGCGAGGGCGGTGCCGGCGGTCAGCCGGGCTCTGCGGTGTCTGTGCTGCGGGTGCGGCATGGCGGCTCTTTCGGTTGTCGGGACGGGTGTCGCGGCCGGACGCCCGGGTCGGGACGGCCGGCGGGTGGGTGCTGCTGCCGAGCCGGGGACGCCGGTCAGCGGGTGGTGCGGGCGGCCAGCGCGGCGGCCTCGTCAGGGCCGAGCCGGCCGTCGGCCACGGCGGTGACGACCCGCCGGGCGACGCTGCCGCCGGCGGGTACGGTCAGCGGGCTGCGCCAGGCCAGGGCGGAGCCGACGCCGGGGTATTCGCGGGTTCGGACGAACCAGGGGTCGGCGCCGCACAGCACGAGGGTCCAGTGCTCCGCGGCGAGCACCAGCCAGCCGGCGGTACTGCCGTGCACGGCGTCCTCGCCGGCGGCGTCGGAGGTGAAGACCTGCGGGGGTGTGCCGGTGCGCGGGGCGCGCCAGAAGAAGCCGCCGTATCCGGCGCCGGGACGGCCGTTGGTGGCGGGGCTGCCGATGCGCAGCGAGGCGCCGGTGGTGTTGGTCAGGGTGAAGGAGAAGTCCAGCTCCCAGGCCCGCGCGGCCAGTTGACGAGCAGTGACCGTCCTTTCCTCGTGCAGGAGTTCGCGCCCCGCGGCGGTCCAGGACAGCTCCTCGGTGAAGCCGTCCGGGCGCCGCGCGGTCCACCCCAGATGGCGCTGCTCGCCGTGGTTGTCCAGCTCGGTGGGCCCCCGGTCGCGGACGAAGGTGCGGCCGCCCCAGAAGTTGTGCCCGGCCACGTCCGGGACCGCGACGCCCGCGCCGAGGTGGTGCAGGTGGTCGGCGGGCATCAGCTCGGTGACGGGTGTGCCGCCCAGGGTGGTCAGCGGGTGCAGGTAGGGGCGCGGGGACAACCGGGAGGCCAGCCGCGGCGCGGGGACGTACGCCCCGACGGTCGTGGAGCCGCAGCGCAGCGGCAGGGCGCCGGTCACCGGCGGGCCGCCGGGCGCAGCGGGGCGGCCCAGGGCGCGCCGAGTTCGGCGAAGGTCGCGAGCTTCTCGGCGGCGCCGTCGACCAGCTCGTCCGCCCCGTCCACGATCCGCCGGTGGGAGCGCTCCCCCGGTGCGGTACGCCAGCGGGACGGCGGGACCGGCTGCGGGTCCTCCGCGGTGCGCACGGCCTCCACGACCCGCATGAACGCGCCGGTCGCGGCGGGCGGCACCAGCAGCGGCGTGCCGCCCGCGCGGTGCGCGAGCAGGTTCTCCAGCAGGTCGGTACGTCCGTACGCCCGCTCGTCGGGGCCGTGCCCGGCGCGCTGCAGCAGCACCCGGTCCTGCTTGTACCAGAAGGTGATCCGGCCCCTGCTGCCGTGCACCACGACGTACGGCTCGGCGGCGCGGGCCGCACACAAGGTGGCCGCGACGACGATCCGGGTGCCGCGGGCGGTGCGGATGTCGACGCACGAGGTGTCGTCGGACTCGATCTCGTGCGCCCGGTACAGCTCGGTGCGCACCTCCTCGACGTCCTCCTCGGCGGTGCTGCCGTCCAGGTGCAGCGCGGTGGCGACGGCGTGCGCGAGCGGGTTGGTCAGGACGCCGTCGACGACGTCGGTGCCGTCCAGCCGGCGCCGTCCCGACCAGGCGGCGCGGCGGAAGTAGTGCTCCTCGCGTACCCAGTTGCCGGCCGCGCCGATGCCGCGCAGCTCGCCCACCGCGCCGTCCGCGACCAGCTCGCGCACCGCTTGCAGGGCGTGCGAGCCGAGCGACTGGAAGCCGATCTGGCAGGCCCGGCCGCGGCCGGCCAGCCCCCGGGTGAGTCTGCGGAATTCGCCGAGCGAGGGCGCGGGCGGCTTCTCCAGCAGGACGTCGGCGCCGTGCGCCGCGGCGGTCAGCGCGAGGGAGGTGTGGGTGTGGATGGGGGTGCACACGATCGCCGCGGTCGCGCCGGTGGCGTCGATCAGGGCGCCGAGGTCGGGTCCCTGCGCGGGCCTGCCGAGCCGGGTCAGCGCTGCGGGCTCCAGCGGGGTGACGTCGCAGACGCCGGCGAGCCTGACCAGGCCGCGGGCGCTGAGCCGGCGCAGGTTGTCCAGGTGCCAGTGGCCGTGGCCGCGGCCGCCGGCCAGTACGACACGTGTCGCGCCCATGCCCCTCACCCCTTCACCGCGCCGGCGCTGAAGCCGGTGATCAGCCACTTCTGGATGAAGGCGAAGACGATCACCACAGGCACGGCGGCGATGACACCGCCCGCGGCCAGCGCTCCGAGGTCGACGCTGTCGGCGCCGATGAGGGTGTTGAGGCCGACCGGGATCGTCTGCTTGTCCTGCTCGCTGAGGAACATCAGCGCGAAGAGGAAGTGGTTCCAGCTGTGCACGAAGGCGAACGAGCCCACGGCGACGAGCCCGGGGCGCAGCATCGGCAGCACCACCGCCCGGAAGGCCCGCAAGCGGGTGCAGCCGTCGACCCACGCGGCCTCCTCCAGCGCCTCGGGTATGCCCTTGATGAAGCCGCTGAGCAGGATCACCGACAGCGGCAGCTGGAAGACGGTCTCCGAGATGACCACGCTCCACAGCGAGTTGATCAGCTGCAGGTGCCGGAAGATCTGGAAGAGCGGTACGAGCATGAGCGCGCCCGGGATGAACTGCGAGCACAGCAGGGCGATCAGGAAGGCGGTGCGGCCCTTGAAGCGGAAGCGGGCCAGTGCGTAGCCGCCGCTGAGCGCGACCACGGTGGTGAAGACCAGGGTGCCGGCGCCGACCAGCATGCTGTTGACGAAGAAGGTGCCGAAGGAGCGGTCGTTCCAGACCTTGTCGAAGTGCGCGCCGGTGACCGGCCACGGCACCAGCGAGGTGGAGCCGTCGGGGCGCAACGCGAAGAGCAGCATCCAGTAGAAGGGCACGAGCGTGAACAGCAGGTACAGGCCCAGCGGCAGGTAGATCTGCCAGCGCGGCGGGCCGTCGGTGGGTCCGCGCCCGCGGCGCCGGCCCCTGCGGGTCTGCGGGAGGGCCGCGGGCGGCAGGGCCACGCCCTCGGCGAGTGCCGTGGTCATGCGCGTTCGCCTCCGAACTTGCTCAGACGCAGGTAGACGAGGGAGAAGAAGAGCAGGATGACGAAGGCGACGGTGGTCAGCGCCGAGGCGTAGCCGAAGTCGTGCCCGTCCAGGCCGGTGTTGGCGACGTACAGCGGCAGCGTGGTGGTCTGCCCCGCCGGGCCGCCGCCGGTCAGGGTGTAGAGCAGGTCGACGTTGTTGAACTCCCACACCGCGCGCAGCAGCGTGGACAGCACGATCGCGTCCTTCAGGTGCGGCAGCGTGATGTGGAAGAACTGCCGCAGCCGGTTGGCGCCGTCGACGGAGGCGGCCTCGTAGAGGTCCTGCGGGATCGACTGGAGGTCGGCGAGCAGCAGGATCGCGAAGAAGGGCACCCCGCGCCACAGTTCGGCGAGCACCGCGGCCCAGAAGACGGTGTGCGGGTCGGACAGCACCGAGTGGCCGTAGGAGCCGATGCCGGCGTCGGCGAGGTAGCGGCTCATGCCCGTCGAGGGGTTGTAGAGCAGCATCCAGATGGTGGTGGTCAGCACCCCGGACACCGCCCAGGGCGAGAAGACCAGCGCGCGCGACAGTCCGCGGCCGACGAAGGTCTGGTTGACCAGCAGCGCGAGCGCGAGCCCGATGACCAGCTGGAGGCCGATCTGCACCACGACCCAGCGCAGGCTGAAGCCGAGGCTCTGCCAGAACTGCGGGTCGTCGGTGAAGATGCGGTGGAAGTTGCCGAGGCCCGCGTAGCCGTTCCGCCAGGGCTTGGTGACGTTGTAGTCCTGGAGGCTGTAGTAGAGGACGCTGCCCATCGGGTAGGCGATGAAGCCCAGCATCAGCACGGCGGCCGGGGCTATCAGCAGGTACGGCAGGCGCCGGGCGCGCCGGCTGCGGTTCTTCACGCGGTTCTTGACCGGTTTCTTCGCCACGGCGATGGCCATGACCTCAGGGCTCCTTCGCTATGACACGTGGGGTTCCGGGACGTCGCCGGGCGCGGCGAGGAAGCGGAAGTCGCAGCCCGTGTCGGCCTGGGTGATCTGGTCCTGGTAGAGGGCGCCGTAGCCGCGCCCGTAGCGGGCCGGCGGCGGCTTCAGCTCGGCGCGGCGCCGGTCGAGTTCGGCGTCGTCGACGTCCAGGTGCAGGGTGCGGCCCGGCACGTCGAGGGTGATCAGGTCGTGGTCGCGCACCAGCGCGAGCGGGCCGCCGACGTACGACTCGGGGGCGACGTGCAGCACGCAGGCGCCGTAACTGGTGCCGCTCATCCGGGCGTCGGAGATCCTGACCATGTCGCGCACGCCCTGCTTGAGCAGGTGGTCGGGGATCGGGAGCATGCCGTACTCGGGCATGCCGGGCCCGCCGAGCGGCCCCGAATTGCGCAGCACCAGCACGCTGTCGGCGGTGATGCCGAGCCCGGGGTCGTTCACGGTCGCCTGGAGGGTGCGGTAGTCGTCGAAGACGACGGCAGGACCGGTGTGGGTGAGCAGCCGCGGCTCGGCGGCTATGTGCTTGATGACCGCGCCGTCCGGGCAGAGGTTGCCGCGCAGCACCGCGATGCCGCCCTCGGCGGCGAGCGCGTGCGCCGGGTCGCGGATCACGTCGTCGTCGTGGACCAGCGCGCCGGCCAGCTGCTCGCGCAGGCTGTCGTGGGCGACGGTGGGGCGGTCCAGGTGCAGCAGCCCGGTGATCCGGGACAGCAGTCCGGGCAGGCCGCCGGCGAAGTGGAAGTCCTCCATCAGGTACCGGCCGCCCGGGCGGACGTTGGCGAGCACGGGCACGTCGCGGGCGAGCCGGTCGAAGTCGTCCAGCGCGAGCGGCACCCGGGAGCGGCCGGCCATCGCGACGAGGTGGATCACCGCGTTGGTGGAACCGCCGAGCGCGAGCACGGTGGTGACGGCGTCCTCGTACGCCTCGCGGGTCAGGATCGCCGACGGCCGGACGTCCCGGCGGACCAGCTCGACGATGCGGGCGCCGCTCGCCGCGGCCATCCGCTCGTGCCCGGAGTCGACCGCGGGGATCGAGGACGCGCCGGGCATCGTCATACCGAGCGCCTCGGCGGCGGCGGTCAGCGTGGAGGCGGTGCCCATCGTCATGCAGTGGCCGGGCGAACGGGCGAGCCCGCTCTCCAGTTCGGCCATCTCGCAGTCGCCGATCAGGCCGGCGCGCTTGTCGTCCCAGTACTTCCACATGTCCGTGCCCGAGCCGAGCACGACGTCGCGCCAGTGGCCGGGGAGCATGGGTCCGGCAGGGACGAAGAGGGCGGGCAGGTCGGCGCTGGCCGCGCCCATCAGCAGCGCGGGCGTGGTCTTGTCGCAGCCGCCGAGCAGCACCGCGCCGTCGACCGGGTAGGAGCGCAGCAGCTCCTCGGTCTCCATCGCGAGCAGGTTGCGGTAGAGCATCGGGGTCGGCTTCTGGAAGGTCTCCGACAGTGTGGCGACGGGGAATTCCAGCGGGAAGCCGCCGGCCTGCCACACCCCGCGCTTGACGGCCTGGGCGCGCTCGCGCAGGTGGCTGTGGCAGGGGTTGATGTCCGACCAGGTGTTCAGCACGGCGATCACCGGCTTGCCCAGGTGCTCCTCGGGCAGGTAGCCGAGCTGCCGGGTCCTGGCCCGGTGGCTGAAGGCCCGCAGGCCGTCGCCGTCGTACCACGCGCTGCTGCGCAGCGGCGGCCGGGTGCTCTCGGCTCCGGTCACAGCCCCCAGCCCTCCACCGCGGCGGCGACCTCGGCGCGCCGCTCCTGGGGCAGCGCGCTGCTGGGCGGGCGGACCTCGCGGCGGCACAGGCCGAGTGAGGCGAGCGCCTCCTTGACCACCGTGACGTTGTCGGCGGACTGCCGGGCGGCCCGCAGGTCCTCGAAGGCGCGGATCTGCTCCCACACCTTCATCGCGGCCGGGTAGTCGCCGCCGCGCAGGGCGGCGAGCATCTCCAGCGAGATCCGCGGCGCCACGTTGGCCAGACCCGAGGTGAAGCCGGTCGCGCCGGCCGCGAAGTACGCGGGCGCGTACAGCTCGGCCAGGCCCGCGAGCCACACGTAGCGATCCAGCCCGGCGTCCCGCGCGAAGGCGGCGAAGCGGGCGGCGTCCGGCACCGCGTACTTCACGCCGATCACGTTGGGGCAGCGCCCGCCCAGCTCTGCCAGCCACTCGCCGTCCAGCAGCGGGTTGCGGATGTACGGCACGACGCCCAGCTCCGGCACCGCCTCGGCGATGGCGCGGTGGTAGGCGACCCAGCCGTCCTGCGAGACGTACGGGTGCACGGGCTGGTGCACCATCACCATCGCGGCCCCGCAGTCCCGGGCGTGCTCGGCGGCTCCGATCGCGGTCGGCAGATCGTGGCCGACGCCGACGACCACGGTGGCGTCGGGCCGGTCCGCGGTCTCGGCGAGCGTGTCGAGGACGACGGCCTGCCGCTCCTGCGGGGTCAGGGCGTAGAACTCGCCGGTGTTGCCGTTCGGCGTGACGGTGGAGATGCCGCCGTCCAGCAGCCGCCGCAGCAGCACCCGGTAGGCGTCCCGGTCGATGCCGCCGTCGGTGCCGAAGGGGATCACCGGGATCGCCACCACACCTGCGAGCGCGGCCGTGAGCGCGGAACGGTCCATCAGACACCCTCCTCGTCGTCGGGGAACGCACGGCGGAAGAAGACCGCGATGTGCGTGTGCAACAGCCGCGTCGCCTCGTCCGCGTCACCGGCCAGGGCCAGCCGGAGGATCTCCTCGTGCTCGCTCGCCTCCCGCTCCCACGACGGGTCGGCGGCCCAGGCGACGGTGGACACCAGCGCGGCCTGGTCGCGCAGTTCGTCGAGCATCCGGGCCAGCAGCGGGTTGCCGCACGGCAGGTAGAGGGCGCGGTGGAAGTCGCGGTTGGCGAGGCTGCGGTCGGCCCGGTCCTCCGCCCGGGCCGCGCGCTCCAGCGCCTCCTGCGCCTCGGCGAGCGAGGCCTGGCGGGCGATGGTGCGGCGCAGCGCCTCGGGTTCGAGCAGCAGGCGCACGTCGTAGACCTCGCGGGCCATGTCCGCGTCCACGGTGCGCACGGTGACGCCCTTGTACTGGCTCATGACCACCAGGCCCGTGCCGGCGAGCGTCTTGAGCGCCTCGCGCACCGGGGTCTTGGACACCCCGAACTGCGCCGCCAGGTCCGCCTCGACCAGGGCCTGCCCCGGGCTGAGCTGCCCGGTGAGGATGCGGTGCTTGATCGCTTCGAGGACGTACTGGGTCCGGGACGGGATCGGCGTGGGAGCGAAGGTCATGGGCTCTCAGATCTCACATATCAGGTCTCATATATGACGTACGAAGTACGACGCGGATGACCGTAGGGCCGCCGGGTGCGGGCGTCAATGCCCTGCGCACGAACGGGCGCGGGCTTTTTCTCACGGCGGGCGGGTGCCGGGGCGCGGGCCCGGACATGCGCGAGCCCCCGCCGCCGCGCGGGGAGCGCGGGGACGGGGGCGGTGGCGGTGCGGCCGCGGCGGGCCGCGGACCGGCAGGTCAGGAGGTCAGGAGGTCGGAGTCAGGGGGCAGTGGGCCAGGCGGCCGGCAGGTCGGGAGGCCGCCGGGAAGGTCGCGGCGGCGGGTCAGCGGCAGTCGGGGTGGCCCCAGCCGTCGGCGTTCTTGGCGATCAGCTCACCGGGCGCGTATCCCCGCCCGCAGCGGCAGCGGCCGGGGTATTTGGCCTTCAGGGTACGGGCCGGGCCGCCTCCGGACGCGCCGCCCGTACCGCCGGAGCCGCCGGAGCCGCCGGAGCGCGCCGGGCGCGGCGCCTTGCGCACCGTGTCGGGCGTGCGCGGGGGCGGCGGCGAGCCGAGGGCGCTGCCGGCCGGCTCCTGGACCACCGCGGCGTTGCTCGCGGCGCGGTCGGCGAAGTCGTTGAGCCGGTCGCCGTCCACCTGGTGCGCGGGCACGTAGCGGAAGTCCACCGCGCGCCCGGCCAGCAACGCGTCGATGCGCACCACCAGCTCCTGGTTGGCGACGGGCTTGCCCGCCGCGGTCTTCCAGCCCTTGCGCTTCCAGCCGGGAAGCCAGGTCGTGACCGCCTTCATCGCGTACTGGGAGTCCATCCGGACCTCCAGCGCGACGTCCGGGTCGACCGCCTCCAGCAGCCGTTCCAGCGCGGTCAGCTCGGCCACGTTGTTGGTGGTGCTGCCCAGCGGACCGGCCTCCCAGCGGACCGGTTCGCCCCGGTCGTCGGCGATGACCCAGGCCCAGGCGGCAGGTCCAGGATTGCCCTTCGATGCCCCGTCACACGCGGCGATGATGCGTTCACCCACGTGTCCGAGCATGCCAGCTCCCCCGGCGCGAAAGCACATCGCCCCCGGCCGCCGCCCGCGGTGCCCGGGCGGGCGCGCTCCGCATGCGGGCGCCGCCGCCGTCGCCCAGCATGGGTACGGACAGGACCACCGCTGCGGCGAGAGGGCGCCGGGATGGGCAACGGAGCGGGCCGTCCGGCGCCGCGCGAGCCGTCGGAGGCCGACACGCAGGCCGGGTCCGGCGAGCCCGCGGACGCGCGGGACGGGGCTCCCGCGGGGGCCCGGACCGGCGCCGTCGCGGACCCGGAGGGCGGTCGCGAGCAGTCCGGGACGGCCGCGGAGCCCGATCTCGCGGGGCAGCGGCAGATCGACACCATGAACCGCTTCACCGACCACCCGGGTGCCCCTCCCCCGGACCCCGGGCCCGATTCCGCTCCGGGTTCCGGCGGTGCGCCCGCCGAGGGCCGGCTGCGGGACGCCGTGCTGCTGGAGGCCGGCCACGACCTCGCCGAGGCCGAGTCGCTGTCCGCCGCCCTCAAGACCGTGACCAGGCTCTTCGCCCCCGACTTCCCGCTGGACGGGCTGGTCGTCTTCGGCCTCACCGACAAGTTCCTGAAGGTGCTGGCCCAGTACGGATACCGCCGCCGGGAGGGTGAAGAGGCCTTCCGGATGCCGGCCGGGTCGGCCTTCCCGGCCACCGAGGTGATCGACACCGGCCGCCCGGTCTACCTGGCGTCGGCCGCCGAGTACCGCGAGCGCTTCCCCGCCACCTGGCCGGCCGCGGCGCGGCACGGGCGCAAGTCCTGGGCGTTCCTGCCGCTCGTCACGAAGGGCAGCGTCAGCGCGGTGTGCCTGATGGCCTTCCGCGAGCCGGTCGCCTTCACCGACGACGAGCGGGCGCTGCTGGTGCTGGCCTCCCGACTGGTCGCGCAGGCCCTGGAGCGCACCCGGACCGGCACCGCGGAGCTGGCCCTCTCCCGCGGGCTGCGGCGCAGCATGGGCTCGACGCCGCCCGCGGTCCCGGGGCTGACCCTCGCCACCCGCTACATCCCGACCGGCGGCGGGCTGGTGGTCGGCGGCGACTGGTACGACGTGATCAACCTGCCCGGCGGCCGGCTCGCCGTCGTCATCGGCGACGTCCAGGGCCACGACGTGCACGCCGCCGCCCTGATGGCGCAGCTGCGCACCGCCGTGCACGCCTACGCGGCCGAGGGCCACGGCCCGGACGCGGTGCTGGCCCGCGCCTCGCGCTTCCTGGCCGCCCTCGACGACGACCGCTTCGCGACCTGCCTGTACATCGAGGCCGAGCCCGCGTCGGGCATGCTGCACATCGCCCGCGCCGGCCACCCGCACCCGGTGCTGCGGCTCGCGGACGGCACGTGCCTGCTCAAGCACGTCAACGGCGGGCTGCCGCTGGGGCTGATGCCCGGGACCGAGGACTTCCCGATCACCGACATGGAGCTGCGGCCCGACGAGATCCTGCTGCTGTGCACCGACGGCCTGATCGAGACCGGCGGGCACGACATGTACAGCGGCTGGGTGCGGGTCAGGGACGCCTTCTCGCCGGGGCCCGCCGAGGATCTGGAGGGCATCGCGGACACCCTCATCCGCGCGGTGCACCACCCGCTGGCCCAGTCGGCGCGGCGCGGCCCCGAGGGCAGCGACGAGCGTGCGGCGGCGGGCGCCCGGCACGACCTGGCGCCGCGCAACGAGGACGACATCGCGCTGGTGCTGCTGCGCCGCGACACCGGGGTCGCCCAGCGGACGGTGCCCGAGCGCAAGCTCGTGCTGACCATCGAGCAGGACCAGGCGCAGGGCCTGTCGGAGGCCCGCGCCGAGCTGCAGGCGCTGCTGCACGACTGGGCGCAGCCGGACCAGGTGGACACCGCGGTGCTGCTGACGTCGGAGCTGGTCGGCAACGTGCTCATGCACACCGACCAGTCGGCGTCGCTGACCGCGTCGCTGACGGGCGAGCCGGGCCGCCGGGTGCTGCGGGTGGAGGTGTCCGACAACGGCGACGAGCTGCCGCACCAGCGCAGCCCGGGCGAGCTGGCGTCGTCGGGCCGCGGGCTGATGCTGCTGGACATCCTGTCCGGCCAGTGGAGCGTGCGGCCGGAGTCGGAGGGCAAGACGGTGTGGTTCTCGCTGTGGGAGGACGAAGAAGAAGGCGTGGAAGGCGTGGGAAGGGCAGAAGGTGGGGACGGCGCGGGGGAGCCGGCCGGGGAGGACGCGGCGGCCGTGCTGGACCGGATGGACGATTCCGAGGACTTCTGACGGCGCGGGGGGCGCGGCACGCGGTGCACCGCCTGTCTCTTATACACATCTCCGAGCCCACGAGACAGGCAGAAATC
>NZ_JOHY01000013.1 GCF_000721495.1 Streptomyces sp. NRRL F-5123 | reverse complement strand
GCCGCGCAGGTGCGCGATGTCCTGGGCGCCGTCGCCCGTCCACACGAGGTAGGTGTACTGCTCGGTCCACGTCAGCCGCGATCCGCCGGGGGCGTCGGAGAGTTCGACGGTGACCAGCGAGGCCCAGCGCCGCAGGCCGTCGACCTCGGTGCCGTAGGCGTGGACGATCCGGGTGTCCGGGACGATGTCGAGGAAGCGGGAGCGGTAGGCGAGGCGCTCCTCGATGTCGCCGGAGACGAAGACGTTGCGGGCGGACTCGCCGCCGCCGACCCGGAAGTCCAGCTCGTGCTCCGCGGTGGCCGACGGGCCAGGCAGCCGGAACCAGCGCCGCCGCAGCGGCGCGTCCGCGAAGGCCTGGAAGACCCGGGAGCGCGGGGCCGCGAGGTCCAGCTCGACGGTGAACGCCCCGTGCAGGGCCGCTTCCGCCGTACCGCCCGCGCCCGTGCCTTCCGAGCGGTGCACTGCCGTGCCGTGGCCTGCTGCGTCCATGGCGCCAACGTAACACGCGCCCGGGACGGCCCGGCCGGGCAACTGCGCCCCGAACGGCGGCGGTTCGGGCCCCTGCCGCCAGGAGCCGGCGCCGCGGCCGGAGGCCGGTCCCGCCTTCCGCCGCGAGCGCGCTGCCCGGCGGCGGCGCGGAGTCCGGCCACGGCCGCCCGGGGCGGGGCGCGCGACGCCGAGCGGGTGTGCCGCCGGGAGTGCGGCACCCGGGCGAACGCGGCGGGGGCATTCGTGTGACCGCACGGGCGGGGCGCCGGGAGCGGTGGCGCCGCGGCCGTAGCGTCGCGGGCGTCCCGCTCGTACCCCCCCCCGGAGGTGCCCGTGCGCATCCTGCTGGTCGCCAGCGCGTTCAACAGCCTCACGCAGCGGGTGCAGGCCGAGTTGCGGGACCGCGGGCACCGGACGGCCTTCGTGCTCGCCGCCGGCGGCCCGGAGGTGCGCGACGCGGCGCTGCGCGACGCGGTGCGGGACCACCGGCCCGAGCTGCTGCTCGCGCCGATGCTGACCACCGCGGTCCCGGACGACGTGTGGCAGGCGGTGCCGACGCTGGTCGTGCACCCGGGGCCGGTCGGCGACCGCGGGCCGTCCTCGCTGGACTGGGCGCTCCAGGAGGGCGCGCGCCGCTGGGGCGTGACGGTGCTCCGGGCGACGGCCGAGATGGACGGCGGCGACGTGTGGGCCACCGCGGGCTGCGACCTGCCGGCGGCCGGGAAGAGCGACCTCTACCGCGGCGAGGTCGCCGACGCGGCCCTGGACGCCGTGCTGCTGGCCGTCACCCGCTTCGCGTCCGGCACCTATCGGCCGCTGCCGCAGCCCGCGGACGCGGTGGTCACCCGCCCGTACCTGCGCCAGGAGCGGCGGCGCATCGACTGGGCCGCCGACGGCACGGCGGCGGTGCTGCGCAAGCTGCGGGCCGCCGACTCGCGGCCCGGCGTGCTGGACCGGCTGCTCGGCGAGGACTGGTACCTGCACGGCGGCCACCCGGAGGGCGCGCTCACCGGCCCGCCCGGCGAGCTGCTCGCCACGCGCGCCGGGGCGGTGTGCCGGGCCACCGCGGACGGCGCGGTGTGGATCCCCGAGCTGCGCGCCCCGCGCGGGCGCGGCGGGCGCACGGCCGGGGTCAAGCTGCCCGCGGCGGTCGCGCTGGCCGGCCGGACCGCCGGCCTGCCGGAGCTGCCCGCGGCGCCGGACGGGCCGGAGCACGAGTGGAAGGACATCTGCTACCGGGAGGAGGGCCGGGCGGGCTTCCTGGAGTTCTCCTTCCCCGGCGGCGCGATGAGCACCGCGCACTGCGCGCGGCTGCTGGCCGCCTACCGTCAGGCGTGCGCGCGGCCCACGTCGGTGCTGGTGCTGGGCGGCGGGCGGGACTTCTTCGGCAACGGCATCCATCTGAACGTCATCGAGGCCGCCGCCGACCCGGCCGCGGAGTCCTGGGCGAACCTCACGGCGATGGACGACCTGGTCGAGGCCGTGCTCACCACGACCGACCGGCTGGTGGTCGCCGCGCTCGGCGGCAACGCGGCGGCCGGCGGGGTGATGCTGGCGCTCGCCGCGGACGAGGTGTGGTGCCGCACGGGCGCGGTGCTCAACCCGCACTACCGGCTGATGGGCCTGTACGGCTCGGAGTTCTGGACGTACTCGCTGCCGCGCCGGGTGGGCGCCGCGGCGGCCCGCCGGCTGACCGAGCGCGCGCAGCCGGTGAGCGCGGCGGCGGCGCTGCGGACGGGGCTGGTGGACCAGGTGGTCGCGGCGGCCCCGCAGGACTTCCGGGGCGTGGTGGCGCGGCAGGCCGTACGGCTGGCGTCGGGCGGCGGCACGCAGGGGCGGATCGCCCGCAAGAAGGCGGCGCGCGAGCGGGACGAGGCGGTACGGCCGCTCGCGGCGTACCGAGAGGCGGAGTTGGCGGTGATGCACCGCATCTTCCACGACCCGGCCGCGCCCTACCACGCGCTGCGCGCGGCCTTCGTCCGCAAGCAGCCGCGGCCGCCGCTGCCGGACGCGGCCGCCCCCGGAATGGCGCAGCCAGATGTCGCAGCCGGCGGTGGGCGGCGGAACAGTGGTGTCTGACATGCGGGTTTCGTCCCCGCGCCCAGAGGAGGATTCCCCATGACGACCTCGCCACCGGAGACGGAAGCCGGCACCGCAGGCCAGGACGACAAACCGATCCACGTGCTGTGGATCAACGCGGGGCTCAGCTGCGACGGCGACTCGGTGTCGCTGACGGCGGCCACGCAGCCGAGCATCGAGGAGATCGCGCTCAGCGTGCTGCCGGGGCTGCCGAAGATCGAGGTGCACTGGCCGCTGATCGACTTCGAGTGCGGGCCCGTGCAGGGCGCGGACACGTTCATCGAGTGGTTCTTCAAGGGCGAGCGGGGCGAGATCGACCCGTTCGTGCTGGTGGTCGAGGGGTCGATCCCCAACGAGGCGATCAAGCCCGAGGGCTACTGGTGCGGCTTCGGCGACGACCCCGAGACCGGCCAGCCCATCACGACGAGCGAGTGGATCGACCGGCTGGCGCCCAAGGCGCTCGCGGTCGTCGCGATCGGCACCTGCGCGGCGTACGGCGGCATCCACGCGATGGCCGGCAACCCGACCGGCGCCATGGGTGTGCCGGACTACCTGGGATGGGACTGGAAGTCGCACGCGGGCATCCCGCTGGTGTGCGTGCCCGGCTGCCCGATCCAGCCGGACAACTTCGCCGAGACGCTCGTCTACCTGCTGCACCAGGCCTCGGGCGCGGCCCCGATGATCCCGCTGGACGAGCAGCTGCGCCCGGCATGGCTGTTCGGCGCGACCGTGCACGAGGGCTGCGACCGCGCGGGCTACTACGAGCAGGGGCAGTTCGCGACGACGTACGACTCCCCCAAGTGCCTGGTGCGGCTGGGCTGCTGGGGGCCGGTCGTGAAGTGCAACGTGCCCAAGCGCGGCTGGATGAACGGCATCGGCGGCTGCCCCAACGTCGGCGGCATCTGCATCGCGTGCACGATGCCGGGCTTCCCCGACAAGTTCATGCCGTTCATGGACGAACCGCCCGGCGCGACCGTGTCCGTCACCGCCAGCAGCGCGTACGGCTCGCTCATCCGCCGGCTGCGCAAGGTCACCCAGCACACCGTGGACGCCGAGCCGAAGTGGCGCGGGCCCCGCGAGAAGCTCACGACCGGCTACCGGCCCCCGTGGTGACCGGGCCCGTACCGCACTGACCGCACGACTTTCCCGACCGCTCCACGAAGGGCACGGCACAAGACGATGGCATCACCGACGACGAAGGCGGCCGGGGACGGCAGCGGCCTGGTGGAGATGTCCTGGGACCCGATCACCCGGATCGTGGGCAGCCTGGGCATCCACACGAAGATCGACTTCAAGCAGAAGAAGGTCGCCGAGTGCTACAGCACCTCGTCGGTCTTCCGCGGCTACAGCGTCTTCATGCGCGGCAAGGACCCGCGGGACGCGCACTTCATCACCAGCCGGATCTGCGGCATCTGCGGCGACAACCACGCGACCTGCTCCGTCTACGCGCAGAACATGGCCTACGGGGTCAAGCCACCGCACCTGGGCGAGTGGATCATCAACCTGGGCGAAGCCGCGGAGTACATGTTCGACCACAACATCTTCCAGGAGAACCTGGTCGGGGTCGACTACTGCGAGCGCATGGTGAAGGAGACGAACCCCGGCGTGCTGGAGCTGGCCGAGCGCACCGAGGCGCCGCACGCCGCCGAGCACGGCTACCGCACCATCGCCGACATCATGCGCTCGCTCAACCCGCTGGAGGGCGAGTTCTACCGCGAGGCGCTCCAGGTGAGCCGCTACACCCGGGAGATGTTCTGCCTGATGGAGGGGCGCCATGTGCACCCCTCCACCCTCTACCCGGGCGGTACGGGCACGGTCGCCTCGGTGCAGTTGTTCACCGACTACCTCAGCCGGCTGATGCGCTACGTGGAGTTCATGAAGCGCGTGGTTCCGCTGCACGACGACCTGTTCGACTTCTTCTACGAGGCGCTGCCCGGCTACGAGGAGGTCGGCCGCCGCCGGGTGCTGCTGGGCTGCTGGGGCGCGCTCAACGACCCCGAGCACTGCGACTTCACCTACCGCAACATGTCGGACTGGGGCCGGCGGATGTTCGTCACGCCCGGGGTGATCGTGGACGGCAAGCTCGTCACCAACGACCTCACCGAGATCAACCTCGGCATCCGCATCCTGCTCGGCAGCTCCTACTACCAGGACTGGGAGGGGCAGGAGCGGTTCGTCACCCACGACCCGCTGGGCAACCCGGTCGACCCGCGGCACCCGTGGAACCAGCACACCATCCCGGCGCCGCAGAAGCGGGACTTCGACGACAAGTACAGCTGGGTGATGTCGCCGCGCTGGTTCGACGGCAAGGACCACCTGGCGCTCGACACCGGCGGCGGCCCCATCGCCCGGCTGTGGTCGACCGCGCTGTCGGGCCTGGTCGACATCGGCTACGTCAAGGCGACCGGGCACAGCGTGGTCATCAATCTGCCGCGGACCATGACCAAGCCGGAGACCAGCTTCGAGTGGAAGATCCCGAAGTGGAGCAACGCGCTGGAGCGCAACCGCGCCCGCACGTACTTCCAGGCCTACGCGGCCGCGGTCGCGCTGCACTTCGCCGAGCAGGGCCTGGCCGAGGTGCGCGCCGGGCGCACGCAGACCTGGGAGAAGTTCGAGGTGCCCGACGAGGGCCTGGGCGTCGGCTTCACCGAGGCGGTGCGCGGGGTGCTGTCGCACCACATGGTGATCCGCGACGGCAAGATCGCCAATTACCACCCCTACCCGCCGACCCCGTGGAACGCCAGCACGCGCGACAGCTTCGGCACCCCGGGCCCGTACGAGGACGCGGTGCAGAACACGCCGATCTTCGAGGAGAACCCGCCGGAGAACTTCAAGGGCATCGACATCATGCGCGCGGTGCGCAGCTTCGACCCGTGCCTGCCCTGCGGGGTGCACATGTACGTCGGCGGCGGGAAGACGGTGCAGACGATGCACGTGCCGACCGGGCTGAGCGGGATGGGCGGATGACCGCCCCGGCGCAGGCTCCCGTACGGGACGCCGAGGCGGCCGGGCGGCGCGTCGAGGACGTCCTCGACCGGCTCGCGGCCACCGGCGACCGCGCGGCGTGCGAGGCCGCCGAGGACCTGGTGCGCACGCTCATGGACTTCTACGGCGCCGGGCTCGCCCGGGTGCTGGAACTGGCCCGGCGGCAGGGCCCGCGGGCGGTGGAGGCGCTGCTCGGCGACGACCTGGTCTCCGGCATGTTCGTGCTGCACGACCTGCACCCCGAGGACCTCCCGGAGCGCATCGCGCGGGCGCTGGGCCGGCTGCCCGGCGGGCCGGTCGAGCTGGCCGGCTTCGACGCGGACACGGGCGTGCTGCGGCTGCGGGCCGCCGGCTCGTCCGGCGGGTGCGGCTGCTCCGGCGGGGCCTCCGCCGGGGACGCCGGGCGGCGGGCGGTGGAGGACGCGCTGGCCTGCTTCGCCGCCGAGGTGACCCGGGTGGAGCTGGAGGCCGCGGGGCCGGGAGAGCCGGTGCTGCTGCAGATCGGGCCGCCGCCCGGCGCGGCGGGTTCGCCGGGGGCCTCATGACGGTCGGCCAGGACACCCCGGGCCGGCCCTCGGGACTGCGGCGCTTCACCGCGCCGGCCCCGCCGCGGCCCGAGCGGTGCGAGCTGTGCGGGGCCGGGCTGGGCGCCGGGCACCGCCACCTGGTGGACACCGACCGGCGCACGCTGGCCTGCGCGTGCCCGGCGTGCGCGATGCTCTTCGAGAACCCCGCCTCCGCCCACGGCCGCTTCCGCACCGTGCCGGACCGCTGGCTCGCCGACCCCGGCCACACCGTGGACGACGCGGCCTGGGAGCGCTTGCGCATCCCGGTCGGGGTGGTGTTCTTCTTCCGCAACGCCGCCCTGGACCGCTTCGTCGCCCTCTACCCGAGCCCGGCGGGCGCCACCGAGAGCGAGCTGGACCCGGCGTCCTGGCAGGAGGTGCTGGACCGCACCCGGCTCGCCGCCCTGCTCCAGCCGGACGTCGAGGCGCTGCTGCTGCGACGCGAGGACGGCGGCTGCGCCTGCTACCTCGTCCCGATCGACGCCTGCTACGAACTCGTCGGCCGGATGCGGCTGCTGTGGCAGGGCTTCGACGGCGGCGCCGAGGCCCGGGCCGCGCTCGACGACTTCTTCGCCTCGGTCGCCGGGCGCGCCCGGCCGTACCTGGGGGGCGCCGCGTGACGGGCTTCTCCTTCGCGTGCACCGGGGTGCGCGCCGACCGCTACGCCGCCGGTCCCACGCTGGTCTTCCGGCTGCGGGTGACCGCCGGTCCCGGCACCAGGGTGCACGCGATGGCGCTGCGCTGCCAGTTCCGGATCGAGCCGGCCCGGCGCGGCTACTCGGCGGGCGAGGCGGCGGGCCTGGCCGACCTGTTCGGCGTGCGGTCGCGCTGGGGCCGCACTCTGCTGCCGCTGCAGTTCGCGCAGGTGTCGCTGGTGGTGCCGGGCTTCACCGGCGAGACCGAGGTGGACCTGCCGGTGCCGTGCACGTACGACATGGACGTGGCGGCGACGCGCTACTTCGATGCGCTGGAGGACGGCGAGGTGCCGCTGCTGGTGCTCTTCGCCGGGACGGCCTTCACCGGGCCCGGCGGCTTCCGGGTGGAGCCGGTGCCGTGGGACCGCGAGGCGGCGTACCGCATGCCGGTCGCGGTGTGGCGGGAGATGGTCGAGCAGCACTTCCCCGGCTGCGGGTGGCTGCGGCTGCCGCGCCCGGCGATGGACGCGCTGCTGGCCTACCGCTCCCGGCACGCGCTGCCCTCGTGGGAGGCCGCCGTGGAGTCGCTGCTCGCCGCGGCGGACCGGGACGTCGTCGCGGGCGGTGCGGCCTGATGACGGCGACGGACGCCGGGGATCGTTTCGCGGCGGCCCGCGCGGTGGCGGACGCCGTGCTCTTCGAGGGCTACGTCCTCTACCCCTACCGGGCGTCGGCGGCGAAGAACAGGCTGCGCTGGCAGTTCGGGGTGCTCGCGCCGCCGGGCTGGGGCGAGGCGAGCGGCGAGCACTCCTTCCAGCGCACCGAGGTGCTGATGGAGCCGCGGCGCGGTGCCGTCCTGCACGCCGAGCTGCGGTTCCTGCACGCCCGGCGGCGCCGGGTGCAGCGGGCGCTGCCCGGCGGCGGCTTCGCGGACACCGGCGAGCTGGAACTGGCCGACCGGGTGCTCACCGCGTGGGACGAGGGCGTGGAGGAGCGCGTCACGATCGAGGTGCCGGTGACCGAGCTCGCCGCCGGGCACACCGCGGACTTCACCGTCGCGGGGCGCGAGGAGAGCGAGGACGTCCACGAGTACGGGCGGCTCGTGGGCCGGCTGGTGCACACCCGCGAGCCGCTGCACGGCCGCGTCACGCTCACCGCGGCCGAGCTGCCGGGCCCGTACGCGGCGTTGCGGCTCACCGCCGCGGTGGACAACACCGCGCGGACGGCTCCGGCCGCGGACGCCGACCGTACGGCTGCGCTGCCGCGGGCGCTGATCTCCGCCCACCTGATGCTCGGTCTTGACGCGGGCCGCTTCCTGTCGCTGACCGACCCTCCGGAATGGGCCAGGGCCGCGGCCGGCAGTTGCGGGAACGTGCGGTCCTGGCCGGTGCTCGCCGGGCGGGACGGCGGCGCGGACGTGGTGCTGGCCTCGCCGATCATCCTGGAGGACCACCCGGCCGTGGCGCCGGAGAGCCCCGGCGCGCTGTACGACGCGCTGGAGATCGACGAGATCCTGACGCTGCGCACGGCGACGCTGACCGACCGGGAGAAGCGCGAGGCCCGCGGCACGGACCCGCGCGCCGCCGCCGTCGTGGACCTCGCCGACTCGATGCCGCCGGAGGTCCTGGAGCGGCTGCACGGCGCGGTGCGCTCGCTGCGCGAGGTCACCGGTCCCGGCACCCCGTCGGGCGAGGCGGACTTGCTGGGGGAGCCCGGCACCCCGTGGTGGGACCCGGGCGGGGACCGCACCGTGGATCCGGACACCGACCGCGTCCTGGTCGCCGGCCGCGAGGTCGGCGCGGGCAGCCGGGTCGTGCTGCGGCCGGGACTGCGCCGCACCGACGCGCAGGACCTCTTCCTGCACGGCCGCGGCGCGCTGGTCGAGGCGGTGCTGCACGACGTGGACGGCGGGGTGCACCTCGCGGTGACCGTCGACGGCGACCCGGGCGCGGACATCCGGCGCGAGCAGGGCCGGTTCCTGTATTTCCAGCCGGACGAGATCAGCCCGCTGGAGGACGCATGACCGCGGCGTGCTCCGCTCCCCCCAGGACGCTGGTCGCGGGGGTCGGCAACATCTTCCTCGGCGACGACGCCTTCGGCGTGGAGACCGTACGGCGGCTGCCGCGCGCCGGGCTGCCCGCGGGTGTCGAGGTCCTGGACGCCGGGGTGCGCGGAGTGGACCTCGCCTACCGGCTGCTGGACGGCTACGACACCCTCGTGCTCGTCGACGCCACCGCGCGCGGCGGCGCCCCCGGCACGCTGTACGTCCTCGACGCCGGGGAGTGCGGTACGGCCGCGGGCGCCGGAGCCGTGCTCGACGGGCACCGGATGACGCCGGACGCGGTGCTGGCCCTGCTGGGCACGCTGTGCGCGGGCACCGGCGGCACTCCCCCGCGCCGGGTCGTGGTCGTGGGCTGCGAACCGGCGGACGTCGGGGAGGGCATGGGCCTGAGCCCCGCCGTCGAGGCGGCGGTCCCGGCAGCGGTCGGGCTGGTCCGCGGGCTCGTGGGGGCGGCGGCGGACGGACCGGCGCCCGCGGGCGCGGCGGCCGGGGCGGCAGGGGGCACGGACGGCCTGCCCAGGCGGCAGGACGGGGACCGCGCGGTCCCGGACGCGGTCACACACGAGAGGAGCACTTCGCCATGGTGAAGAAGATGCTGGCGGTCGGTACCGCCGCGGCGGCCGTCGGCGCCGCCATCGCCCAGGTCGTCCCGGACATCCGGCGCTACCTGCGGATGCGCGCGATGTGACGCCGCCGCGGGGCCGGGGCTGCGGGCAGCGCCGCCCGCTCTTGCGCCGATCGGGTCACCGGCCGCTGCCGCGACGGCGTGGCGGCGGTCGGCCGCTGACGCCGGGTCCTTGACTGGAGGGCGGCGGGGACGGCCGGCGGAGAAGACGACTATGCACGAGATGTCCATCGCGATGGCGGTGATCGGGCAGGTGGAGGAGGCGGCTCGGGCCGCCGGCGCCACCGGCGTGCACAGCGTGCACCTGCGGGTCGGCGAGCTTGCCGGGGTGGTGCCCGACGCGCTGTCCTTCGGCTTCGCACTGGGCTGCGAGGGCACGGTGCTGGAGGGCGCCGAGCTGCTCACCGAGACCGTGCCGGGGCGCGCCAGGTGCGCGCCGTGCGCCGGCGAGTGGGCGGTCGGGATGCCGCCCGACCTGTGCTGCCCGGCGTGCGGATCGGCCGCGGCCGAGCTGCTGAGCGGCCGTGAACTGCAGATCACCGGGGTGCGGTTCGCGAGCGGCGGCACACCGCCGGCCGCGGCCGCGGCCGGACCGAGCGGCGAGGAGCGCTGAAGCATGTGCCGAGTGGTGGACCTCCAGCAGGCCGTCCTGGCGGGCAACGACGCCCGCGCCCAGGCGCTGCGCGCCGGACTCGCCGCCCGCGGCACGGCGGTGGTCAACCTGCTGTCCAGCCCGGGCAGCGGCAAGACCGCGCTGCTGGAGCAGGAGCTGCTGCTCGCGGCCGGCCGCGGCCTGCGGGTCGCCGCGCTCACCGCCGACCTCGCCACCGAGAACGACGCGCGGCGCCTCGCTCGCTCCGGAGCCCCCGTCAAGCAGGTGCTCACCGACGGGCTGTGCCATCTGGAGGCGCACATGCTCGCGCGCCACCTGGACGGCTGGCTGCCGGACGGCACCGCGATCCTCTTCGTCGAGAACGTCGGCAACCTGGTGTGCCCGGCCTCCTACGACCTCGGCGAGACGCTGCGGGTGGTGCTCGCGTCCGTCACCGAGGGCGAGGACAAGCCGCTCAAGTACCCGGCGGCTTTCGGCCTCGCGCACCTGGTGGTGGTGACGAAGACCGACCTCGCGCAGGCGGCGGACTTCGACGAGGCCGCCTTCCGCGCCAACGTCGCGCAGGTCAACCCCGGGGTGGAGGTGCTGCTGACCTCGGTGCGCGACGGGCTCGGCGCGGGCGCCCTGCTGGAGCGGGCCGCGGCCGTGGCCGCCGGGGGCCCGCGGCACTCCCCGGTCATGGCCCGCAGCGGGGCGGCGGCGGGTCACACCCACGCCCACGACGACGGTCACGCGCCCGCCCGGGGGCACGGGCCGGCGCACGCGGACGCCGCCGGACCGGCACACGTCCACGTCGACGCACCGGCGTACGCGCTTGGCGCCGAGCCCGCTCGCGCCGACAGCCCCGGCCACGGACACACCGCGGCGCCCGCCCCCGGCCCGGCGCACGCGCCCTGCGCCGAACCGGCACACGCCGGTGACGGCGGGCTCCCGCACGAGCACGCCCGCGGCCACGACGCCGGTCACGGCCACTCCCCCGGCTCACTCGGCCTCGACGCCGGGCACGACCACTCCCCCGGCCTCGACGCCGGGCACGCGCACGCGCGCACCCCGGGCCACGAGGACGCCGGCCCCGGACACGGGCGGGCGGACGCCGGGGTGTCCGGCCCGGTGGCCGCCGAGTCATGACCGGCCTCGCCGAGCCGGCCGCCGCCCCGCGCCTGCTGCGCAGCAGGGTGACGGTGCGGGGCATCGTGCAGGGCGTCGGCTTCCGGCCGTACGTGCACGCGCTCGCGACCGGGCTCGGGCTCACCGGGTGGGTCACCAACACCGGCGAGGGCGTGCTGGTGGAGGTGGAGGGCCCGACCGGCGCGGTGGCGCGCTTCTGCGAGCGGGTCGGGCCGGACGCGCCGCCGCTCGCGGCGGTGGAGTCGGTGCAGCGGTGCGACCTGGCCCCGGCGGGAGGTGCCGGCTTCGCCATCGTGCCCTCGCGCAGCGCGGGACCGGTCCGGACGACGGTGCCGCCCGACACCGCGACCTGCGCGGACTGCCTGGCCGAGCTCGCCGACCCGGCCGACCGGCGGTACCGGCACCCCTTCATCAGCTGCACCAACTGCGGGCCGCGGCTGACGATCGTGACCGGGCTGCCGTACGACCGCGTCCACACCACGATGGCGGGCTTCCCGATGTGCCCCGCGTGCGCGGCGGAGTACACCGACCCCGCGGACCGGCGCTTCCACGCCCAGCCGATCGCCTGCCACGACTGCGGCCCCCGGCTGCGGCTGGTGGTGCCCGACGCCGAGGCCCCGGGCGGCGATCCGGTCGCCGCGGCCCGGGCGCTGCTGGCCGCGGGCGCCGTCGTCGCCGTCAAGGGCCTCGGCGGCTACCACCTGGCCTGCGACGCGGACGCCGCCGCGGCGGTGGCGCGGCTGCGGGAGCGCAAGGCGCGGGGCGGGAAGCCCTTCGCGGTGATGGTGCGGGACCTGGCGGGAGCCGAGCGGCTGGCGCGGACCACCCCGCGGGAGCGGGAGCTGCTGGCCGGGGCGGTGCGGCCGGTCGTGCTGCTGCGCGGGCGGCGGCCCGGGGCGGGCGGCGCGGCGGCGCCGGGCGTGCCCGACATCGGGGTGATGCTGCCGTACACACCCGTCCACCACCTGCTGCTGGGGCTGCCCGGCGACCCGCAGGGGCCCGCGGCGCTGGTGATGACCAGCGGCAATGTCTCCGGGGAGCCGATCGTCACGGACGACGCCGAGGCGGTGGCGAAGCTGGGCCCGCTCGCGGACGCCCTGCTGGTGCACGACCGGCCGATCCGGGTGCCCTGCGACGACTCGGTGGTGCGGGTCGTGGACGGCGAGGTCTCGCCGGTGCGCCGCTCGCGCGGCTACGCGCCGCTGCCGGTCGCGCTGCCGGTGGACGTCACGCCCGCCCTGGCGGTCGGCGGCGACCTGAAGAACGTGCTGTGCCTCGGCGAGGGGCGGCGCGCCTGGCTGTCGGCGCACATCGGCGACATGGACGGCCCCGCGACCCTCGCCGCCTTCGAACGCGCCGGGCAGCAGCTGGCGGAGGTCACCGCGGTGCGCCCGCGGTTGCTGGCCGCCGACCGGCATCCGCGCTACCGCTCGGCGCGGTGGGCGCAGACCCACCGCGACGGCCGGCCGCTGGTGCGCGTGCAGCACCACCACGCGCACGTGGCCGCCGCCATGGCCGAGCACGGGCTCGACGGCACCCGTCGGGTCATCGGTGTGGCCTTCGACGGCACCGGCTACGGCGACGACGGGGCGGTGTGGGGCGGGGAGTTCCTGCTCGCCGACTACGCCGGTTTCACCCGCTGGTGCCGGCTGGCGTACGTGCCGCTGCCGGGCGGCGACGCGGCGGTGCGCCGCCCGTACCGGATGGCGCTGGCGCACCTGCGGGCCGCGGGCCTGGGCTGGGACGGCGGGCTGGCGCCGGTCGTGGCCTGCCCGGCGGACGAGCTGCGGGTGCTGGAGCGGCAGCTGGAGCGCGGGATGAACTGCGTGCCGACCTCCAGCATGGGACGGCTCTTCGACGCGGTCTCCTCGCTCGCCGGGGTGTGCCAGCTGGCGGGCTACGAGGCGCAGGCCGCCGTGGAGCTGGAGGCCGCGGCGGTGGCGGCGGGCCCCGGCGCCACCGCGGACGGCGCCGGCTACGCCTTCGGGCTGCGGCCCGGCACGGACGCCGAACTCGTCGCCGAGCCGGGCCCGGTGCTGGCGGCCGTGCTCGCGGACCTGCGGGCGGGCGCCGGTGCGGGCACGGTCGCCGCGCGCTTCCACGCCGCCGTCTCCGGTCTCGTACGGCGCGGCTGCGCGGCCGCCCGCGAGCGGCACGGGCTGGAGACCGTGGTGCTGTCCGGCGGGGTGTTCGGCAACGCCCTGCTGGCCCGGGCGTGCGCCCGCGGGCTGCGCGCCGACGGCTTCACGGTGCTGGCGCACCGCCTCGTCCCACCGGGGGACGGCGGCCTCGCGCTCGGCCAGCTGGTGGTCGCCGCTCGCCGCACCTCGGCGGGCGCCTGACGACGTGCCGCATTCCCCACACCCGCAGCAGTCCCGCAGCAGTTCCACAGGAGCGAGGAGAGCCCATGTGCCTGGCGGTGCCCGGCAGAGTGCTGGAGATCGAGGACCGGGACGGCACCCGGATGGCCAGTGTCGACTTCGGCGGTGTGGTCAAGGAGGTGTGCCTGGAGTACCTGCCGGACCTGGAGGTCGGTGAGTACGCCATCGTGCACGTGGGCTTCGCGCTCCAGCGGCTCGACGAGGAGTCGGCGCTGCGGACGCTGGAGCTGTTCTCCGAACTCGGCATGTTGCAGGAGGAGTTCGGCGACGCGTGGGAGGCCGCGGCGCAGGGCGCGGCAGTGGAGCACGGCACGGGGGCGACGCGGGAGGGCCTGCGGTGAAGTACATCGACGAATTCCAGGACCCGGACCTGGCCAGGCGCCTGCTGGACCGCATCCGCGCCACCGTGACGCGCCCCTGGGCGCTGATGGAGGTGTGCGGCGGGCAGACCCACACCATCATCCGGCACGGCATCGACCAGCTGCTGCCCGACGAGGTCGAGCTGATCCACGGCCCCGGCTGCCCGGTGTGCGTGACCCCGCTCGAAGTGATCGACAAGGCGCTGGAGATCGCCTCCCGCCCGGACGTGGTCTTCTGCTCGTTCGGCGACATGCTGCGGGTGCCGGGCACCGGGCGCGACCTGTTCGGGGTGCGCGGCGAGGGCGGTGACGTGCGGGTGGTGTACTCGCCGCTGGACGCGCTGCGGATCGCGCAGCAGAACCCGGACCGGCAGGTGGTGTTCTTCGGCATCGGCTTCGAGACGACCGCGCCGCCCAACGCCATGACGGTCCACCAGGCGCGCAAGCTCGGCATCCGCAACTTCAGCCTGCTGGTGTCGCACGTGCGGGTGCCGCCCGCGATCGAGGCGATCATGAACTCGCCCGACTGCCGGGTGCAGGCCTTCCTGGCGGCGGGCCATGTGTGCAGCGTGATGGGCACGGGCGAGTACCCGGAGCTGGCGGAGCGGCACCGGGTGCCGATCGTGGTCACCGGCTTCGAGCCGCTGGACATCCTGGAGGGCGTGCGGCGCACGGTGGTCCAGCTGGAGCGCGGCGAGCACACCGTCGAGAACGCCTACGCGCGGGCGGTGCGCGAGGAGGGCAACCCGGCGGCCCGGGCGATGCTCGACGACGTCTTCGAGGTGACCGACCGGGCGTGGCGGGGCATCGGCGTGATTCCGAGCAGCGGGTGGCGGCTGTCCGAGCGCTACCGGGAGTTCGACGCCGAGCACCGCTTCTCGGTGGACGGCATCCGCACGGTGGAGCCCGCGGAGTGCCGGGCGGGCGAGGTGCTCCAGGGGCTGCTCAAGCCGCACGAGTGCGAGGCGTTCGGCACCGTCTGCACCCCGCGCACACCGCTGGGCGCCACGATGGTCTCCAGCGAGGGCGCGTGCGCGGCGTACTACCTCTACCGGCGGCTCGGTGCCGCCCCGGCGCGCCGGGAGGCGACCTCCGTTGTCTGAGAAGTCCGGCCTCTCACAGGCCCTTCCCGCACCGGCCGGGCCCGCGCCGGTGGACATGCTGTCGTGGTCCTGCCCCGCGCCGCTGCGCGACCAGCCGAGGGTGGTGATGGGGCACGGCGGCGGCGGGGCGATGTCCGCGGAGCTGGTGGAGCACGTCTTCGCGCCGGCGTTCGGCGGCGAGGTGCTGGCGCAGCTCGGCGACGCGGCGGCCGTCACGCTCGGCGGCGCCCGGCTGGCCTTCTCGACCGACTCGTACGTGGTGCGCCCGCTGTTCTTCCCCGGCGGCTCGATCGGCGACCTGGCCGTCAACGGCACCGTCAACGACCTGGCGATGAGCGGCGCCCGGGCCGCGTACCTGTCCTGCGCCGTCATCCTGGAGGAGGGCGTGGAGATGGCGGTGGTCGCCCGGGTCGCCGCGGCGATCGGGGCGGCGGCGCGGGCGGCGGGCGTGGAGGTCGCCACCGGCGACACCAAGGTCGTCGAGTCCGGGCACGGCGACGGGATCTACCTCAACACGGCGGGCATCGGGCTGATCCCGCCCGGCGTCGACCTGCGGCCGCAGCGCGTGGTGCCGGGTGACGTGGTGATCGTCAGCGGTCCGGTCGGCGCGCACGGCGTTGCGGTGCTGAGCATGCGCGAGGGCCTGGAGTTCGGGGTGGAGGTGGAGAGCGACACCGCGCCGCTGGGCGGTCTGGTCGAGGCGATGCTCGCCGTCACCCCGGATCTGCACGTGCTGCGCGACCCGACCCGGGGCGGGCTCGCGGCGTCGCTCAACGAGATCGCGGCGGCGTCGCGGACCGGCGTGGTGCTGGAGGAGCGCAGCGTGCCGGTGCCGCCGCCCGTCGCCAACGCGTGCGCGGTGCTGGGGCTCGACCCGATGTACGTCGCCAACGAGGGGCGGCTGGTGGCCTTCGTGCCGCGCGGGCACGCCGACGCCGTCCTGGCCGCGATGCGCGCCCACCCGCTGGGCGCGGACGCCGCCCTGATCGGCGAGGCGGTGGCGGAGCACCCGGGCATGGTCGTGGCCCGCACGGGCCTCGGCGGCACGCGGGTGGTCGACCTGCCACTGGGCGAGCAGCTGCCGCGGATCTGCTGAGCGGTGGGCGCCCTTGTGCAGGGCGGTGCGGGGGGCACGCCCGCGGACGGGCCGGGGTCCGCAAGGGCCTCGGCGCCCGCGACCGCCATCGGGTCCGGCAGCGGGGTGGCGGCGGGGCGGGCCACCCGGCGCGGGGTGCTGCTCGCCGCCGGTGCCGGGGCGCTCACCGCCGGGTGCAGCTCGGGCCCTGCCCCCGCGCCCCGCAGGACCGGCCGGGCCCCCGCCGAGTGGCAGCTCGGCCCCATGGGGCCGGACGACGCCGTCCAGGGCTATGCCGACCGGGCCAGCGTGCTGCCCGGCGAGCGCTTCGGGCTGTACGTGTCGACGACGGCCCGCACCTTCCGCGTCTCCGCCCTCCGGGTCGGCTGGTACGGCGGCGCGCAGGCCACCCGGGTGTGGGTCTCGGGGCCGGTCGCCGGCGGGCGGCAGGGGCGGGCGCGGCTGGCCGTCGCCCGGCGGACCGTCGCGGCCGGGTGGGAGCGGAGCCTTGAGGTGACCGCCGACGGCTGGCCCGAAGGGGCGTACCTGCTGCGGCTGGAGGCGGACACCGGCTTCAACCGGTACGTCCCGCTGATCGTCCGCTCCGCCCGGGCGGCGGGCCGCACACTGCTGATGCACGCCGCCGCGACCTGGCAGGCGTACAACGAGTGGGGCGGCTACAGCCTCTACCGCGGTCGGGACGGCACGTACGAGCACCGCTCGCTCGCGGTGACGTTCGACCGGCCCTACGCGGCGAGCGGCGCGGAGAAGTTCCTGGCCTACGAGCGCGGGGCCGTGGTGCTCGCCGAGCGGTCGGGCATCCCGCTGGCGTACACCACCGGGCTGGACGTGCACCGCGACCCGGCAGTGCTGCACGGCGCGACCACGGCCGTGGCGCTCGGGCACGACGAGTACTGGACGCCGCAGCAGCGCGCGCACGTCACGGCGGCCCGGGACGCGGGCACCAACCTGGTCTTCCTCGGCGCGAACACCTGCTACCGGCGCGTCCGGCTGGAGCCGGGCCCGGACGGCACGGCCGACCGCACGGTGGTCTGCTACAAGAACGCCTTCCACGCCGACCCGTACCTCGCCCGGCACCCGGACATGGCGACCACCGACTTCCGCGCCGGGCCGGGCGCGGACCCGGAGTCGTCGCTGACCGGCGTGATGTACGAGGGCTTCCCCGTCGACGCGCCCTACGTGGTGGAGAACGCCGACCACTGGATCTTCCGCGGCACCGGGGTCCGCCGCGGCGAGAGCTTCGACCACCTGGTGGGGGTGGAGTACGACCGGGTCATGCCGCGCCACCCCGCCCCAGGGCCCCTGGAGATCATCGCGCACTCCCCGCTGACCTGCAAGGGCCGCCCGAGCCACGCCGATTCGGCCTACTGCACGACGCCCGGCGGGGCGGGGGTCTTCGCCTCCGGCACGATGCGCTGGGTGGAGGCCCTGATGGCGGGCACCAACCTCGACGGCCGCGACCACGGCATGGACGCGCGCACCGGGCGCTTCGTCACCCGGGTCACCGAGAACGTCCTGACAGCCTTCGCCGAGGGACCCGCGGGCCGTGGCCGCCCGGCGCCCCGCGACAACACCGCGCGGCTGTACGGCGCCTGACGCCCCGCCGAAGTGCCACGGGGGCCGGGCGCCCGCCGGCCCTGACGGCCGGTCAGGCGGGCAGCGGGACGGGCTCGGCCGGCCCGGCAGTTTCGGCCGGCCCGGCAGGTTCGGCGGCATGGACGCGGGCGAGCAGCCCGGCGGGGTCGGGCTCGGCCTGGAGCGCGGGGAGCAGCACCTCCCACATGCCGTGCAGCCGCTCCTCGATGCGGGCCCTGCCGTCGAGGGCCTCGGAGACGGTGTGCAGGCCGAAGAAGGCGTAGACGACGGTCAGCGCGGCGGTGTCCGGCGCGATCCCCGGGGCCAGCTCACCCGACTCCCGCGCCTCGCGCAGCAGTCCGGTGACCGTCTCGGTCCACGCGGCGAACGGGCCCGGCACGGGGGCCTCGATCGCCCGGCGCTCCATCCAGAGCCGGGACCCGGCCCGTACGACGACGTCGTCGCGGAAGGCGCGGGCGACGGCGAAACTCAGCGACACCATCTTGTCCAGGGCCGGCGCGGGCGAGGCGCGGACCTGGGCGATCTTCGCGGGCCAGGTGTCGAGGGTCGCGGTGACGACCGCGAGGGCGAGTTTCTCCTTGTTGCTGAAGTGGAAGTAGATGGCACCGCTGGTGCGGCCGGACTGCGCGCTGATGTCGCTGATGCTCGTGCCGGCGTATCCGCGTTCCTCGAAAAGCCGCGCCGCGGCTTCCACCAGGTACCTGCGCGTCGCCTCGGCCCGTTCCTGCACGTCCACTCCGCAATTTCCGCCCGCCGCGCGGTGGCGGCGGTCGCCAATGGTGGCAGCAATCTAGCGCGTGACCGACTTCCCTCCGTTACATGCACGAAGCAATGCGGGTGCGAATTCTCCGGACGCGGGTTTTTCTTGTCATATGAAGAATCTGGCCGGTCCTTCGTCCTCTTGGGGCCGCGCCCCGGATCTGACCTGGTCCCACCCCGTTCCCCGGGAGCTGGTGCACCGCAGGGCAGTCACCGAGGTGCTGCTGACGGACGTCAGGGAGGGTCCGGCCGGCGGCTTCCGCGCCGCGGCCTGCTGGCCGTATCCGCACACCACCTTCCCCGCCGACGGCACGGGCCGGCACAGCCCGCTGCTCGTCGTGGAGACACTGCGCCAGCTCGGCATCTACCTGCCGCTGCGGTGGTTCGGCGTGCCGCCCGCGACCCGCATGATCATCGACGACCTGCGCTTCGCGCTGGATCCCGAGCAGGAGCCGCCCGCGCTCGCCGGGCACACCGAGATCAGCTGTGCGATACGCGTGACCGACCCGCGGCAGCGTCGCGACGGTTCGCTCGCCGCGCTGCGGCTGGAGGTCTCCTTCCGGGCCGGCGGGCGGATGTTCGCACAGGCGGGCGGGGGTGCGCGGTTCCTGCCCGAGGAGAAGTACGCGGCCGTGCGCGGCGACCGGCTCGGCGCCCCGCAGCCGCCACCGGGGCCGGGCGCGCGGCCCGCTCCCGCACTTCTCGGCGTGGCGCGCGCCGCCGACGTGGTCGTGGCACACGGGGCCGGCGGGCTCACGGTGGACCCGACGGACCCCGCCCACCCCTTCTTCTTCGACCACGCCAGCGACCACGTGCCCGGCATGGTGCTGCTGGAGGCGGCGCGGCAGAGCGCCGCGGAGGCGACCGGCGGGCAGTTGCTGCGGCCCGTCAGCGCCGTCATGGCCGCCGTGCGCTTCACCGAATACGCCCCGGCGCCGCGGATCGACGCCGTGGCCCACCACCGCACGTGCGCATTCCGGATCCGGCAGGGCAGCACGGTGACGGCATACGGCGCTCTCGGTTTCCGGTGATATGAACTGCACACAAGGGGGCGCGGCGCACGCGACACGATTCTTCACACCGGAGAATTGCTTGACCACTCCCGGTGCCCGTCCATAACGTAACGATCGTTATGTTCCTGGTGACGCCCGGTGGCGCGGGCGACCACCGGGTATCCCTTCGCGTGCCTTTTCCCGCATCTCGCTGCCGCGCGGTGCGCGGGGCCGCACCTCCCCGCCCGGGCAGGCGGGCCGAATCCCCTTCCTGCCCGTGTGCCCGGGCATTCCCGAACGGAATTCTCGCCAATGAACGACCACCGCATTTCCGTTTCCCCGCCGTCCGCGCCGGAGTCCGCCGCCACGTCGACGGCAGCGGCGCCCGTCCCCGCGCCCGCACCGTCACCCGCGCAGGGCGCGGCGGCCGCGCGCACCGCGCCGGCCGAACACGCCGCCGCGACCGACCTTCCCGCACCCGCGCGCTCCGCGGAGCGCCCCGCCCTGCTGGCCTGGACGCCGGACGCGGTCGTCTTCGACTGCGACGGCACGCTCATGGACACCGAGCGGAACTGGCAGGACGCCCGCGAACTGACGCTCCGCGACCACGGGCTGCGCGCCGCACCGGGCTTCGCCGAGCGCGCCAAGGGCGTGCACTACACCGAGTGCGGCCAGCTCATGGCCGACGAGGCGGGCCGACCGGACCTCGCCGAGGAGCTGACCGGCGCGCTCCTCGACCACTTCCGGGCGCTGGTCGCCGAGAACGCCGCGACCATGCCCGGCGCGGCGGAACTGGTCCGCCGGGCTGCGGCGTTCGCGCCGCTCGCCGTCGCCAGCAACTGCCCGGCCGACGTCGTCGAGACCTGCCTGTCCGCCGCGGGGCTGCTGTCCTTCTTCGACCACCTGGTGGTGCCCGACGACGGGGTGCGCCCCAAGCCCGCGCCCGACGTCTACCTCACCGCCGCCCGGCTGTGCGGGGCGGCGCCGGAGCGCTGCCTCGCCGTCGAGGACTCCGCGTGCGGTGTGCAGGCGGCGCGCCGCGCCGGGCTGCGCATCCTCGGCGTGGGGCCGTGGCCGGGCAACCGCGTCGTGGGGGACGTCGACCTGTGGGTCGACCGGCTGGACGACCGGGACGTCACCGCGTGGGCGGAGCGCCGGGCGGCGCGGACCCATCCGCACTGAGCCGCGCCGCGGGCCCGTCCGTCCGGCGCCGCGCCGCGGCTCAGGGCAGCAGCGGGGCGAGCACGGTGACCGGGCCCGCGGCCGCGGTGAAGAGCAGGGCGACACCGACCGCGCCGGGGTCGGGCACGCCGGCCGCGCGGTCGCCGAGATAGCTCGCGCGGCCGCGCCGGGCGGTCATCCGGGCGGTGCCGTGCACCCCGCGCCACGCCGCGCCCGCCGCCTCGCCGAGGGCCTGCGCCGGGTCGGCGCCGGTGGCCGCGGCCAGGGCCGCGGCGGCCGGGGCGAGGGCGTCGACGAGCGTCTTGTCGCCGACCTCCGCCTCGCCGACCCGCTGGATCGCGGCGAGGCCGTCGCGCACCCCCGCCGCGAGCGCGGCGGTGGGCGCGACGGCGGCGCCGTCCCGCACCGCTGTGGCCATCTCCTGGAAGAGCAGGCCGAACAGCGGTCCGCTGGTGCCGCCCACCTCGTCCAGGAAGGCGCTCGCCGCGGCCCCGAGCGGCGGCACGGGGCCGGACCCGGGCGTGGGCGGGGCGTCCAGCAGACGCAGGGCGGACTGCAGGCCGGCGACCAGGTTGGTGCCGAAGTCGCCGTCGCCGACCTGCTGGTCGAGCGCGGTCAGTTCGGACTCGGTCGCCGTGGCCGTCGCCGCGAAGGCGCGCACCCACCGCTCGGTGAAGGCCGCGAAGGCCACGGGGCCGGGGCCGGTGTGCTCGGGTCGCATGGTCGTGTCGCTCATGGTGCCTCTCCCGGGATCCGCGGCACCTCGCCCGGCCAGTCGGGCGGCGCCGGAGTGGCGGGCCAGGCCGGGGTGGCGGCCGGCGCGTCGTAGAGCCGCAGCAGTTCGTCGTCGGCGTCGAGGAGCGTGACGGAGAAGCCGCGCATGTCCAGCGCCGTGACGAAGTCGCCGACGAGGACCCGTACGGTCTCCGCGCCGCGCTTGTCCAGCAGCCGCGCGACCTCCCGCAGCACCGCGTACAGCTCCAGCCTGGTGACGCCGCCGAGGCCGTTGACCAGCACGATCAGCCGCGAACTGCCGCCCAGGCCGAGCGCGTCGGCCAGCGAGGCGACCATCTCCTCGGCCAGGTCGCGCAGCGAGCGGGACCTGAGCGTGCGGGCGGCGCGCTCGCCGTGGATGCCGACGCCGTACTCCAGCGTCCCCGACCGCAGCTCGAAGGCGGGCGCTCCGGTCACCGGCGAGGTGTGCGGGGCCGACGCGACAGCGAGGCTCCGGCACCGGGCCACGACCTCGGTGCCGAGGGCTTCGAGCTCGGCCAGGCCGCGGCCGGTGTCCGCGGCGGCGCCGAGGATCTTCTCGACCAGCACGGCCGCGCCGGTGCCGCGCCGCCCGGTGGCGGAATCCGCGGACTGCGAGGCGATGTCGTCGTCGATCAGCACCCGCCCGCAGCGGATGCCCTCGTGGGCGAGCCGCTCGGCGGCGATGCCGAAGTTGATCCGGTCCCCGGTGTAGTTCTTGACCAGCAGCAGCACCCCGTCCTCGCGGGCGACCGAGCGGGCCGCGGCGAAGACCTGGCGGTTGTGCGGCGAGGCGAAGACCCGTCCCGGGCAGGCGGCATCCAGCATGCCGGCTCCGACGTACCCGGTGTGCAGCGGCTCGTGCCCGGAGCCGCCGCCGGAGACCAGTCCGACGCGGCGTGCCGGGGCGGGCCGCAGCGCGCACAGATAGCCGTCCCGCTCGTCCCAGCGGACGGTGTCCGCGTGGGCGAGGGCGAAACCGGCCAGCGCGTCGTCCACCAGGTCGGGGAGGGCGTTGGCGAAGTACAGGCTCATGGCTGCGACCTCCTGTCCCCACCTCATCGTCAGGGCTGACCCGGCGACCGGCAACCGGGTGCCGGCCGGGCCCGGCCCACGCAGGGTGTCCGGCCTGCCCGGCGCCCGCGCGCGGCGCGGGCGCCTCACCCGGACGGCGTAAGGGCGCGCGGCCCGGCGTGTGAGGGCCGGAAGCGCGCGCAGGGCGGGGGCGGCGCACCCGGAGTCATGCGCCTGGCGCAGCCCCGGCCGGAGGCCCCGAGCCGGGGCCGGGGCCGCGTGGTGGCGTATCCCGCGACCATGGCCTCCCGCCCGGCCGGGGCAGCGCCTGCCCGCGCCGGGCTGCCGGTCCCGGGGCACCGCGCCGGGGCACCGCGCCGGGGCCTCCGGGCCAGGTGGCGCACCACGGCGCCGTGGTGACGCGGCATCAGGGGTTCCGCCCCCGCTCCGGGGAAGCCCCGCGTTCCCGGCCTGACCCGGATCGGGGCTGCGCCCCCCGAGCGGCCCCACGCGGTTCCGGCACCGCAACGGATCCCCGGTGCACGCGAGTTCCACTTCACTGACAGAAGATGTCAGCAGACCTACGGACAGTGGTGCCATGCACCTGGCTCACCAATCCTCCCGCCGGGCCGAGCGGCTGCTCGTGCCCGCCGCCTTCGCCACCGCGCTCGGCAACAACGTCCAGCTCATCGTCGGCGCGCTGCTCATGATCAGGGAGCAGCGGACCATGACGGCCGTGGGCTGGCTCTTCATCGCCGTCGCCGGACCGCAGGCGCTGCTGTCGCCCTTCTTCGGGCGGATGGCCGACCGCTTCGACCGCCGGACCCTGTGGATCGGCTGCGACGCCACCAGCGCGGCGCTGGCCCTCGCGCTGCCGCTGTGGCTGGTCTGCGGCGGCTCCCCCGCGCCCGGCATCTACGGTGCGAACCTGGCGCTCGCCGTCGTCAGCGCCCTCTTCCTGCCGGCCAGTTCCGCGCTGATCAAGGAGCGGGTGCCCGCGGAGCGGCTGCGGCGGTTCAACGCCCGCTACGAGATGGGGACGCAGGCAGGGATGCTGCTGTCGGCGACGGTGGGCGGGCTGTGCGTCCAGGCCTTCGGCGCCGTGCCGCTGCTGGTGTTCAACGCCGCGACCTTCGCCGTCTCCGCGCTCTGCGTCGTGGCGGTGGGGCGGCGGCCGGACGGGAAGCCGACGGCGGCCGCCCCTGCGGGGGCTCCAGCGCCCGCTGCCCCGCACGGGCCGCTGCGGATGCGCCGCTTCATCCTGCTCTACGCCCAGGGGAGCGTGGTCGTCACGGTCTTCAACGCCCTGCTGCCCACCGCCCTCATCGGTGAACTCCACTGCGGCGCGGGGGCGTTCGGCGTCGTGGACGCGCTCGGCTCGCTGGGCTTCCTGGCGGCGGCCGGCGGCTACCGGATCGTCAGCAGGCGCAGCCCCGACCTGCGGATCGCCGTCGCGGGCTTCCTGGTCTGCGACGCCGGTCTGGTGCTGCAGAGCGAGTTCGGGCTCACCGGCTTCCTCGTCGCGGTGCCGCTGGGCGCGTTCTTCTTCGGGCAGGCCCGGATCGCCTCCCGGACCATGCTGATGGCGTCGGCCGACGACGCGACGGTGGGCAGGGTCTTCGGGCTGGCGAACGGGGGCGGGCTGGCGGCCACGGTCGCCGTGATGCTGCTGGTCGCGGCGGTCACCGACCACAGCGACACGCGCTACGGCTTCGGGGTGCTGGCCGCTCTCGGGCTGCTGGCGACGCTGTCCGCCGGGCTGCTGCTGCGGTCGCCGTCCCCCCGCCGGTACCGGCCGAGCACCGCTGCGGCCGCGTCCGCGACCGCGCGGCGCAGCTCCTCGGGGGCCAGCACCTCGATGTCAGGCCCGAGGGACAGCAGCGTCGGCACCGCCAGGCCGACCGATTCCAGGGGCACCGTCGCCGTGACCCAGCCGTCCGCCTCCGGCGGCCCCGCCGAGGCCTCGACCGCGCGGACCAGGGCCGCGTCCAGGCGGTCCGGCAGCGCGGGCAGCAGCGTGGGGGCGAACCGGACGCGGGCCTGAAGCCGGAGCCTGCGCGCGTCGTAGGCGGCCAGGTACTCCTGCCAGTGGGCGGCGAGGTCGAAGCCGCCGGGTCGCTCGAAGCCGTCCTCGGTGACGTCGAGGCGGAGGATCGAGGACACCCGGTAGGTCCGCACCGCGCCGTCCACCGCGGCGACGAGGTACCAGACGCCCGCCTTGAGGACCAGCCCGTAGGGGTCGAGCGCGCGCTCGACCTCCTTGGGCTCCGCCCAGCGGCGGTAGCGCACACGGATCCGCCGCTGGTTCCACACGGCTCCGGCGAGCGCCACCAGCTCGGGCGGGGAATCCTGCTCGCGGTACCAGCCGAGGGCGTCGAGGTGGAAGCGCTCGCGAACCCGCCCCGCCCGGTCCCGCAGCGGGGCGGGCAGCGCGGCGGTCAGCTTGAGCTGCGCCGCGGCGAGCACCTCGCCCAGTCCCAGGTCGTCGGCCGCGCCGGGCAGCCCGGCGAGGAAGAGGGACTCGGCCTCGTCGGCGTGCAGCCCGGTCAGCCGAGTGCGGTAGCCGCCGAGCAGCTCGTAGCCGCCGTGGTGCCCGGAGTCGCCGTAGACCGGGATGCCCGCGCCGCTCAGCGACTCGATGTCCCGGTAGACGGTCCGGACCGACACGCCCAGCTCCGCGGCCAGCTCACCGGCCGTCAGCCTGCCCCGGTTCTGCAGCAGGAGGACGAGGGAGAGGAGCCGGGCCGCGCGCATGCACCGATCATCGCAGGGCCCCGGAGCAGGGAGCGGCACCCGTACAGCACAGGGAACCCCGGCGTCACGCGGGTGCGAACTCGGGAAGAACGCCCTTGGCCAGCAGGAAGCAGCCGTACGGCCGGTCCTCGCCGGTGATCACGACGGCGAAGGCGGCGCGGGCGCGGTCGTAGAACGCCTGGCGCTCCAGCGCCTCGACGGCGACGGGCCGGCCCGCCTGCTCCGTCACGACGGCGAGGAACTCCGCCTGCACCGGCGGCCGGCTGCCGGGGTCCCCGACGACCTCCATCCGTGCGACGGGTTCGGGGACGAACGTGTCGAGCGGCAGGAGCCCGAGTACGGCCCGGCCCGCGGAGACGACATCGGCGCCGTCGAGGCGGATCACGCGCCCGTTCACGGAGTGGGCGGGGAAATTCCGGTCGACGAGCGCGACGGTGTCCCCGTGGCCCATGCACGCGAGCGCGTGGAGCAGGTCCGGGGAGAGCAGGGGGTCGATCCCCTTGAGCATGGTCGGCAGCCTTCTGTCGTACGGGGGCGGATGCGCATACAGGTGCGGGTGCGGGTGCCGTTGCGGGCCCGGCCGGGTCAGCGGCCGGTGCCCGGCGCGGGCGGCGCGTCCCGGCTGCGCAGCACGGGCGGCGCGAGCAGCCCGCAGGGCTCGGGGGCGGTGCGCAGGCCCGTGCCGGCGTAATAGCGGTTCGCCGCCGGAGGGGTGAGGCGGATGCGCAGCTCGTTCGGGCCCGGTCGCAGGCAGCCCGCGGGGATCGTGAAACGGTAGGGCGACCAGCCGCGGTCCCCGGCCCTCGCCCCGTTGACGGACACCGACGCCCCTCCGGCGACGGCCGGAAGCGTCAGTTCCAGCGTGGCCGGCGCGTCGAGCGTGATCTGCCGTACGTAGTCGGCGGGGCCCGCGAACGAGGGAAGGCCCTGGCCCTCCCAGCCGTGCGTGACCGCGATCGGGCGGCTCGTGCCCGCCTCCTCGTGGGCGTCGCCGGGGATCTCCAGGGACCACCCGCACACGAGCTCCCGCGGCTGTGACCAGGCGGCGCCGTCGGGGTCCGGCCCCTCGGCGGCCGCCACCGCGCCGGGCAGGGCCTGCGGGCCGCGATGCAGGCACAGCAGGCGCAGGGCGTTCGGCTCCAGCCGCCACGCGACCGTGCCCTCAGCCGGTCCGAGGTCGCGCACGCCGCCGTCGGCGGCCGTCCACTCCTCGACGCGCCAGACCCCCTCGGGCAGCCGGACGTCCACCGTCGCCCCGGCCCCGGCCCCGGGGTCGGCGAAGCAGGCGAACCGGAAGGCCCCGGGGGATTCCGGGCCTCCGCGCCAGCGCACCGCCGAGCCCTCCGGCGTGCGCACCTCGGGCACGTCCGGGTCGTACGGGACGAGTCCGCGCAGCGTCCTCGCACCGGGGACCGCGTCCGGCGCCTCCACCGAGGGTGCCAGCTCCGCCCAGTCCGCCGCGGCGGTCTGCGGCCCTTCCTGGTAGACGCCGGGCGTGGCTCCGGCGGCGAGCACCCGTACCCCCGCCTCGGCGATGCGGCGGATCCGGCGCAGCACCGCGGCGGAGCGCAGCGTGGTCACGGCGGGCAGGACGAGCGCCCGGTAGCGCCGCCCGCCGAAGTGGACGGCGCCCTCCGTCACGGTCGCGGCCTCGATGTCGCGCTCGTCGACGAGGTGGAATCCGACCCCGGCCTCGGTGAGGGCACGGGTCCAGTCACCGGTCGCACGGGCCGCCGCGCCGAGCTGCCCCTGCGTCCACAGCGTGCGCAGCGGGTAGAGGACCGCGACGTCGGCCCGGGGTGTCACGGGCTCCAGGAATTCGCTCAGCCGCGCGCTCTCCAGGGCGAACCGCGGGTGGTGGTCGGCGAACCAGGGCTCGAAGTTGATCCCCGGGGGGAAGTCGAAGCGGGGGTTGCTCATGGACTCGTGGTCCCCACCGTGGCCGTGGGTCTGGTAGAAGCCGTGGAAGATCATCTGCCGCATGCCGTGCAGGTGGTGGGTGATCGCGGTGGTACGCAGCTCCTGCAGACCCAGCCCCCAGTGGCCGGACCACGGCGCGCCGCCCTCGGGCGGAGTGAGGAAGTACTGCTCGACCATCGTGCCGCTGCGGCCGTGGTGGCGGGCGACCGAGTCGCCGAACACCGGGCTGAGCTGCGCGACGCCGTCCTGGGCGTCCACCGCCGTCAGATCCCGGTACCCGTCCACGCCGAAGTGGTCGAGCCCGAAGTTCACCCGCAGGTCCCAGTGCGCGAACGCGGTGTCCAGCCGCCAGCCGCCGACGTGTCCGAGCACCTCGTGGCCGGACTGGAGCAGGCCGTGGGCGTGGCTCCAGTCCCGCAGCCGGCCGAGGAAGGTCCGTGTCGCGTAGGCGCTGAAGTGCTCGTAGAACTGGGCGCGCAGGGCCAGCTGCTCCGGTTCGTCCCCGTCCAGCACCGCGGCGAGCACGTCGGGCGTGCGCTCGCCCCAGCGCTCGCGGATCGAGGCGGCCAGGCGGGCGTGGAAGGGCATCGCCGAGCGCAGATCGCCGGTGCGGCCCTCCCAGTCGTAGTACACGGCGTGCGGCTGGTCGAAGAACATGTAGGCGACGGTGCTGCCGAAGAAGTCGCCCAGGGCGTCGGCGAACGGCCGGCAGCCGGCCTCGACGAAGCGGTCGACGGCGGCCGGGTCGACGGGGTTGACCAGCCGGGAGGTGGCGCACCGGGCCGAGACCAGGACGATCGTCCCGGCCCCGTCCGGGACGGGCTCGGCGAGGTGGACGCTGCACCCGTCGGCGGCGCCCCGCAGCCGGTCGACGAGGTCCGGCCGCTCGGCGACCGGGCCGTGCGGTCCGGCCGTGACGAGGACGTACTCGGTCCGCCAGTCGGCCCACTCGACCGCGCCGCCCTCGTAGTGCCAGCGCATCGCGGCCGGGCCCAGGTCCTCGGTCGCCGAGCGGATGCCGCCCAGCGTCCCGGCGTCCTCCCCCGGGCCTATCCGCACCCAGAACAGATGCCGCTCGCGCAGCTCGTCGTGCCCTTCCACCGCGCGGCCGCCGGCGTGGCCGGTCTGCCAGTTGTAGTCGTCGTAGATGCCGACGACCATCCCGTACCGCGCGGCCTCCTCGACGGCGCAGCGGCAGGCGGCGAGGTAGTCCTCGTCCAGGTAGCCCTCGATCGGGTACGACAGGCGGGCCTGCACCTGGAAGCCGCGGATCCCGGCGTCGTGCATCTGCCGGACCTGGGTGCGGATCGTGTCCCGGCCGGGCAGGTGGTGCCAGAACCAGTAGGTGGCGGGCGAATGCCACGGGTCGGGATGCCGGAACCGCTCCAGCGCGGTCTCGTGTGCGGACACGGATGTCAGCTCCTCAGGTGGCGGCGGGCGGCCCCGCCGCCACCGGTTCGGTCAGCGGTCGGTCGCGTCGGCCGGGGCACGGCCGGGCGCGTCGCGGGGAGGGACCACCGGGCTGCCGCTGCCGCTGCCACCGGCTGCGGAGGTCGCGAGCGAGTAGTCGGGCTTCGGGTCCAGGCGCAGCCCGAAGGTGAGCAGTGCGTAGAGCGCCCCGGCGATCGCCATGGCGATGACGATCCCGAGCCCGCTCGCGCCGAACACCCCGTCCTGCGCACCGGATGTGAGCAGGAAGCCGGTGATCTTCGCGAAGTTCGGGTCGGAGCTGGTGACAAGGCCGAGGCCGAGGACCGTGGCGACGACCAGGCTCGTGATCGCCGTCCACCGCCCGTCGCGCCCACCGTACCCGCGCGCCTCGGCCAGGTCGGTGTTCCAGCCCAGGCGGCGCTGCCGGACGAAGTCGACCAGCTGGATCGCGCCCATCGATCCCATCATCACGGCGATGAGCGACAGGAACGACTGGAAGGTCGCGAGGAAGGAGGTGGAGACGAACTCCAGGTAGAAGGCACCGGCCGCGATGATCGTGGCGTTGATCGCGGTCGTCGCGGAGCGGCGCAGCGGGACGCCGACGGCCATCAGCGCGAGACCGGAGCTGTACATCCCGGTGATGGCCGCGGAGACCAGCGAGATGACGATCACGACGGAGAAGGGGACGAAGAACCACATGGGCAGCAGCGCGGTCAGCGCTCCGACCGGGTCGGCGGCCGTGGCACCGCCGAGCTTCGGGTCCCCGCCGACGAGCAGCGCCCCGACGACGAGCATGACGACGACCGGCGCGCTCAGCCCGGCGACCGTCCACCCGACCACACCGCGGGCCCTGGTCTCGCGCGGGAGGTAGCGCGCGAAGTCACCGCCGTAGTTGAGGAAGCCCAGGCCGACGAGGGTCATCGCCATGATGACGCCGCCGACGAACTCCAGCGGGCCGCCCGCGCGGGGGTCGCCGAGGTGCGACCACTCGATCTCGGGCAGCACGAACCCGAGGAACGCCACCGTCATGACGCCGGTCAGCCACGAGATCCACACCTCGATCCGCATGATGAGCTGGTGCCCGAGCACGGCGACCGTCATCGTCACCGCGAGCACGACCACGAACCACAGCGCGAGCGCCGGGGTGGTGCTCGAACCGTCGTCTCTCGCGAAAGCGGACGGCCACAGCTTCGCGAAGAGGTGGGCGCCGGTGCTGGAGGCGAGGGTGATGATCGTCACCTTCCAGCCCATGTTGGACAGGTAGGCGAAGAACGCGGGGATCCGGTTGCCCTTGATGCCGAAGGCGAAGCGCGTCTGGGTGAGCGTCGGCAGCCCCGTGCGGGGGCCGCCGACCGCGAGGATGCCGACGAGGGCGGCCGAGGCGAGATACCCGATGGTGCCCGCCACGATCGTCTGCCAGACGTTCAGGCCGAGGCCGAAGACGAAGATGCCGTAGCTGACGCCGAGGATCGATATGTTCCAGGCGAACCAGACGGCGAACAGGCCGCGGGGCTGCCCGCGCCGTTCGGCGTCGGGAACGGGGTTGACGCCGTTCGACTCGACGGTGGTGCCTCGTCGTCCTTGCTGAGCCGCATTGCTCATGGACGTGCGCCTTTCGCTGGAGGGCTGGTGAAGGGTCAGGGGGTGGGTCGGTTTCCGGCGGCCGCCGGTTCGCGGGCCACGAGGGCGTCGACGGCTTCCGGGCTCAGTACGGCCCCGCGGGCGCCGGGCGCGGTCACCGCGAGCGCGGCCGCGGCGCACGCCCGTACGGCTGCCGCGCCGAGGGCCCGGCCCGCGGCGAGGCCGGCGGCGAGGGCGCCGAGGAAGGCGTCGCCCGCGCCGACCGTGTCCACCGCCTCGACCCGGAACGCGGGTACGTACGTAAGGATGCCGCGCTCGGAGACGACGGCGCCGCCGTGGCCCAGGGTGACGACGCAGTCGCCGAGGACGCCGCCGCCGAGGACGGCCGCGACCGCCTCGGGGGTGGCGGGGGCCGGGCCGAGGCCGAGCAGGTCGGCCAGCTCCCCGGCGTTGAGTACGAGGACGTCGACGAGCGCGAGCAGCTCGCGGTCGAGGGCGCGTGCCGGCGACGGGTTGAGCAGCACGCGCGCCCGCCCGGCCCAGGCACGCAGTGCCGCCTCCACCACCGGGGCGGGCACCTCGTGGTTGGTCACCACCACGGCGGGCGGCGCCCCGGCCGCCGCGAGGGCGCGGACATGCTCGGGCCGCAGCAGGTCGTTGGCACCCGCGTCGACCACGATGCAGTTGTCCTCCGGGCCGACGAGCAGCACCGCGGAACCGGTGGCGGCGTCGTCGTGCCGCAGGACCGGGGCGAGGTCGACCCCGGCGGCCGCGAGGTCGGCGAGGGCCGGACCGGCGTCCCGCCCGACGCTGGCGAGCAGGGAGACCCGGGCGCCCAGGCGCCGCGCGGCGAGCGCCTGGTTCGCGCCCTTCCCGCCCCCGGCCTGGAAGCGGCCGCGCGCCCGGACCGTCTCCCCGTCGCGCGGCAGGCGGTCGAGCCGGTAGCCGATGTCGAGGTTGACGGAACCGACGACGAGCACTTCCCCGCCGCCCACGAGGCGCTCGCCCGCGCGGCGTTCTGGAGGTGTTTGCGGTAGATTCTCCTCTGGGAAATGCATTTCCAAAGGAAAGCACGGGGCCTTCCTCCTCGTCAACGGCCCGGTGCGGACCTCCCTGCTAGCATCGGCGCCGGACACGGAGGGGATCGGGATGGGCGCGCGCGTGAGCTTGAAGGACGTGGCCGCGCGCGCCGGGGTGTCCGTCACGACCGCGAGCCGGGTGCTCTCCGGGGTGCAGCGCAATGTCGACCCGGAAATGGCCGAGCGCGTGCGCGCCGCGTGCGAGGTGCTGGGCTACAAGGTCAACGCGGCCGCCCGTGCCCTGCGGGTCCAGTCCATGGATGCCGTCGCGCTGGTCGTGCCCGCGATCGCGAACGCGTATTTCGCCGAGCTGGTCTCGGCGTACTCGCGCCGCCTCGGCCACCTGGGCAAGCGCCTGGTGACGATCGACACCGACGAGAGCCCGGAGATCGAGCGGCGCCAGCTCGGCGGCATGGACCGGGTGCTCGTCGACGCCGTCCTCGTCGTGCCCGCGGCCTACGAGCGCAGCGGCGCGGCGATAGCCGAACTCGCCCGCTCCGGCCGCGTCGTCCAGGTCGACCGCAGGGCGCGCGGGGTGGAGGCGCCGTCGGTGCGGCTCGACAACGCCGCGGGAGTGCGCCTGCTGGTCGAGCATCTGCGGTCGCGGGGGCGGCACGGCATCCTGCTGGTCGACGCGCAGGAGGACTCGTCCTCCAGCATCGAGCGCACCGCGGCCTTCCGCGCGCTGGCCGGACCGGGCGACCGGGTGCTGGAGATGCCCAGCTTCACGGTCGCCAGCGGCATCGAGGCGGCCGGGCACCTGCTCGCGGACCCGCGGCGGACCGACGCGGTCATCTGCACCGCCGACGTCGTCGCGGTCGGCCTGCTCACGGCGCTCCAGCACGCCGGCAAGCGCGTACCGGACGACTACGCGATCGCGACCTTCGACGGAACGTTCCTCTCGGAGACCGCCGCCCCGGGGCTGACCACGCTCGGCTCGGTCGCCGACGGCATGGTCGAGGCCTCGCTGACGCTCCTCGAAAGCGGCGCGGGCGACGCGGGCGACGTCGTACTGGCCCCCGAACTGGTGGTGCGCGGCTCCACGGGCTGACCCCCTCGGGGGACGGCCACCGGGACCTCACGGTCCTCCGGTGGCCGCCGCCCGTCACCGGGTGCGCGGCCGCGCTCCGGTCGTCAGCTCCCCGCCCCGACGCCGAAGGCCCGGGTGACGGTCTGGGTCGGCGAACTGCCGTCGCCCGCCGCGACCTGCACGCGCAGCGTCGCGGACGACGCGTCCCGGGGCGCGGTCAGGTCGGCGTGCGCCGCCGACCGTCCACCGGCCGGGTGGACGGTGACGGGACGCCAGGTGGCGCCGTCGTCCCAGCTCACCTCGAGACGCGGGGCGCCGATCGTCGCCCCGGCGGCGCCGGGTGCCCGCTGGACGGCGACGGGAACACCGGCCGGTCCGTCGCACGAGCAGTCTCGTCCGGCGGCGATCGATGAGTCCCACACATGCTCGCCGTCTCATCGATCACCGAAATCGATGGATTCCGTGGCGCCCTGACGGACAGCCGGCTCCCGCGCCCCGGGCCGGCGCCGCCGGGCCGCGATCGCCGGGCGCCACCTGGGGCGGCACCGCGAAACACCCCGGACACAAACGTCCGCCATCCGGACAACCGGCTCAATCCCGTGGACAGTCGAGCCGTCGCGATGCCAGGGTCCGGCCATGAGTCCCGTGAAACCGCCGTCCCCGAGCCGCCCGGTCCTCGCCGCCGCCGTCCTGCTCCTCGGCACGGCCCTGACCGCGGCCCTCACCGGCTGCTCCCCGCAGAGCGACACCTCCTCCTCCGGCACGCCGTCGGCCCCCGCGAGCGGCACGTCCGCCACGAACGCGGCCACCTCCTCGTGCGGCGCCGCCTCGCTGCCCACCCGCACCGCGGGCAAGCTCACGGTGGGGACGGACAACCCGGCGTACGGGCCGTGGTTCTCCGACGACAAGCCCGCCAACGGCAAGGGCTACGAGTCCGCGGTGGCCTACGCCGTCGCGAAGCAGCTCGGGTTCGGGCCGGGCCAGGTGGTCTGGCAGACCGTGCCGTTCAACTCGGCCTTCTCCCCCGGCGTGAAGAACTTCGACTTCGACATCAACCAGGTGTCCATCAGCGACGAGCGCAGGAAGACCGTCGACTTCTCCCCCGGCTACTACGACGTCCGGCAGGCCGTCGTCGCCCGCAAGGGCTCACCGATCGCCGGCGCCACCACGCTGGCGGACCTCAAGCAGGCCAAACTCGGCGCCCAGGTCGGCACGACCAGCCTCGACACCGTCACCGGCGTCGTGAAGCCGGCCCGGCAGCCGGCGGTCTTCCAGCGCAACGACCTCGCCGTGGCCGCGCTGAAGAACGGCCAGGTCGACGGGATCGTGGTGGACCTGCCGACCGCCTTCTACATCACCGGCGCGCAGGTGCAGGACGCGAAGGTCGTCGGGCAGCTCGACTCGGCGGGCGGCCCGACCGAGCAGTTCGGGCTGGTCCTGGACAAGGGCAGCAAGCTCACCCCGTGCGTGTCGGCGGCCGTGACGCAGCTGCGCGCCGACGGCACGCTCGCCGGGCTGGAGAAGCAGTGGCTGTCGGACGCGGTCGACGCGCCGGTGCTGAAGTGACGGCACGGAAGCGGTGGTGCTGACGTGGCGAGTGCCGACGCGGCCGCTGCCGACGTGGCGGTGACGTGATGACGGTGCGGGACGAGGCCGCGCCGGACCTGCCGGGCGGGCCCGGCGTGCCGGACGGCGGCTACCGGCCCTCCGCGCGGCGGCTCGCCCGCGAACGGTACCGGCGGGCCACCACCCGCCGGGCCTTCGCGGTGGCCGCGGCCAGCTCGCTGGTCACCGCGGCCGTCCTGGTCGCGCTGGTCGTGGAGTCACCGGGCTGGCAGCGCACCAGGGAGACGTTCTTCGACGCCCACCACGCCCGCGCCGCGCTGCCGAAGGTGCTGGACGGGCTGTGGCTGAACCTGCGGCTGCTGGCGGTGTGCGGAGCGGTGGTGCTGGTCGCCGGGCTGCTGATCGCGGTGCTGCGCACGCTGCGCGGCCCGGTCTACTTCCCGCTGCGCGCGCTCGCCACCGCGTACGTGGACTTCTTCCGCGGGATGCCGCTGATCATCTGCATCCTGGTGTGCGTCTTCGGCGTCCCCGCGCTGCGGCTGACCGGCGTCACGAACGACCCGGTGCTGCTCGGCGGCTTCGCCCTGTGCCTGACGTACTCCGCCTACGTGGCCGAGGTGTTCCGGGCGGGCATCGAGTCCGTCCACCCCAGCCAGCGCGCCGCCGCCCGCTCTCTCGGCCTGAGCAGCGCGCAGACCATGCGGTACGTGGTGCTGCCGCAGGCCGTACGGCGGGTGGTGCCGCCCCTGCTCAACGACCTGGTCTCGCTGCAGAAGGACACCGGCCTGGTGTCGATCGGCGGCGCGGTGGACGCCGTCTACGCCGCGCAGATCATGGCGAGCCGGGACTTCAACTACACCCCGTACATCGTGGCCGGGCTGGTCTTCGTGGCCGTCACCATTCCCATGACGAGGTTCACCGACTGGGTGGCGGCCCGGATGAACGGGCGCCAGGCGCAGGGAGGGAGCACATGACCGCCGACGCGCTGTCCAAGGACGCCGCGGGCCCGCAGTTGTCGGACGAACCGGTGCTGCGGCTCGAAGCGGTCCGCAAGACCTACGGCCCGGCGGTCGTGCTGCGCGACGTCGGTCTCGACGTGCCCGCGCACTCCGTCACCGCGCTGATCGGCGCCTCGGGGTCGGGCAAGTCGACGCTGCTGCGCTGCGCGAACCTGCTGGAGGAGGTGGACGACGGGGCGGTCTTCCTGGACGGCGAGGAGATCACCGACCCGCGGACCGACCAGGACGCGGTGCGCCGCCGGATCGGTGTCGTCTTCCAGGCCTACAACCTCTTCCCGCACATGACGGTGCTCGACAACGTCACGCTCGCGCCGCGCCGGGTGCACGGGGTGCCCCGCGGCCGCGCGGAGGCCGAGGCGCTGGAGCTGCTCGACCGGCTCGGGCTCGCCGGACGCGCGGGCGAGTACCCCGACCGGCTCAGCGGCGGCCAGCAGCAGCGGGTCGCGATCGCCCGGGCCGTGGCCACCCGGCCGCGGCTGCTGCTGCTCGACGAGATCACCGCGGCGCTCGACCCCGAACTGGTGGGCGAGGTGCTCGCGGTCATCAGGGACCTCAAGGAGGAGGGCATGACGATGCTGATCGCCACCCACGAGATGGCGTTCGCCCGCGACGTCGCCGACCAGGTGTGCTTCCTGGACGCCGGAGTGGTCCTCGAACGAGGGTCCCCGGAGCGGGTGTTCGGCGCGCCGACCGAGCAGCGCACCCGGGACTTCCTGCGCCGGCTGACCGAGGCGGGACGCCTGTGAGCGAGCAGCCGGCGACCCCGGGGGAAGGCTTCCACCCCCACCTCCCGGACGCGGCGGGGCCGCTCACCCGCCTGCACCACATCCGGGCCGACGCCTTGGACGGCGACACGGCGCAGACGGGCGGCATGCGCAGGTTCGCCGCCGTCAGCGGCCGGACGGTGGGGTCGGAGAAGCTGTGGATGGGCCAGACCCGGGTGTCCCCGGCGACGTCCTCCTCCGACCACCACCACGGCGAGTCCGAGACCGCCATCTACGTCGTCAGCGGGCACCCGGAGTTCGTCTTCCTCGACGGCTCGTGCGACCCGCCCGAGGAGGTACGGCTGCGCACCTCCCCCGGCGACTACGTCTTCGTCCCGCCGTTCGTCCCGCACCGCGAGGAGAACCCCGACCCGGTCACGGAGGCCGTGGTCGTCATCGCCCGCAGCACCCAGGAGGCCGTCGTCGTGAACCTCCCGGGCCTGTACGCGCTCGGCCCCGGCGGCGCCCGGCCGGCGGCCGCGCAAGAGCCCGCGGATCCGCCGGGCGCCCGCTAACCGGCCGCGTCCGGGCCCTGGTGACGCTGCGCCGGGGGCAGCAGCAGGACCTCCAGGGCGCGGGCGCAGGCGGCGGCGCGGGCCACGAACCACCCGATCCGGTCGTCGGTGATGACGTCGGGGGTGGCGCGGACGGCGACGGCCGCGTGCGCGTGGCCGGACGCGTCGAGGACCGGCACCGCGGCGGTGCGCACCCCGTAGGCGGACTCGCCGTCGTTCAGGGCGTGTCCCGCGGCCCGGACGCGCTCCAGCTCGGCGCGCAGCTCGGCGGTGCCGGTGATGGTGCGGTCGGTGTGCGCGTGCAGGGGCAGCAGCGTGTCGAGGTCAGGCTCGCCCGGACGGGCCCAGGCCAGCAGCACCTTGCCGAGCGCCGTGGAGTGCAGCGGGCGGCGCAGGCCGAGTCCGGCGGCAGCGTGCACCGAGCTGCCCGCGAGGATCACCGCGTGGGCGCCGCTGCGGATGGCCAGGTCGGCGGTGGTACCGGTGGCCCGTGCCAGCGCGTCCAGTTCGGGGCCCGCCCGGTGCATGCCGCGCTGGTGCAGGGAGAGCCGGCCCAGCTCCGCGACGGAGGGGCCGAGCCGGTAGCGGGCGCTGTGCTCGTCCTGCTCCAGGAAGCCGGCCGCCACCAGCGTACGGGCCAGCCGGTGCGCGGTCGACACCGACAGCTCCATGCGGCGGGCGAGCTGGGACGCGCTCAACTCGCCCGCGTTGTCGCGGAAGCAGTGCAGCAGGTGCAGCGCGCGGGTGACCGCCTGCGCTCCCGGCGGCGCGCCGGCGACGTTGGTGCGCGCGTCCGTCGTCATGCCCCAAGCATGCGCAGGCTGCCACGATCTGGCAAATGTTGCGGGAAGATTGCCCAGTGTTCCCTCGCGTGAACACTGCCCGGCAAACCCCATGCCACATGGTGGGAAAGATTGCTTCGGGCCGAATATGTGTGCCAGCCTCCGTTGCAGACCGCACGCCGCAACCGCACCGGAAGGGAGAGCACCTGTGACGACGACGCCGGGCCTGCTCAGCCCGTTCCGCCCGCTGCTGGCCGCGCGGCTGTACCTGGACCTCGGCAGGTCCCGCGGCACCGCCTGTCGCTGACGGACCGCCACACCTTCCGCGTACGACCTTCCCGCGTGGTGGTGAACCGTGCGCCCCGCGCTCCGGACCCGCCCGCGCCCCGCCCCCGACCGCCGCCTGCGTCATGCCGCTTGGAGCATCCATGTCCGTTCCGGACGAGATCTGGTTCACCCGCTGCCCCGTCCCGACCGCCACCGGCATCGCCGCCGACCGCGGCACCCTGGCAGCGGAGTTCGCCCCCGACGGGATCGCCGTGCGCTCGCTCGCCGACGCCCCGCGCGACACCGGGTCCGACGGGCTGCCGCTCAGCCACTTCACCCACGAGCTGACCGCGCTGTTCCGCGAGGGCGGCAACGTCCCCGCGCTGTGGGCCCGTTCGCGCGGTGAGGCCACCCGGCTGATCGCGCTGACCTGGATCGAGGAGCGGCAGTCGATCCTGGTCCGGCAGGGCAGCGGCCTGCGCTCGCCCGAGCAGTTGCGCGGCGCCCGGCTCGCCGTGCCGCGGCACGACATCGCCATCGACTTCTGGCGGGCCATGGCCCTGCACGGCCACGCCGGCGCGCTGGGCCTGGCCGGTCTCACCCTGGACGACGCACAGGTCGTCGAGGTCCCCGGTGTCCGGCAGGGCCAGTGGGAGGGCGAGCTCGCGGCGCTGCGGGACGGGCGGGTCGACGCCGTCTACGTCAAGGGCGCGGTCGCCGTCGAGACCGCCCGCCGGTACGGGGCCGAGGTCGCGATCGACCTGGACGCCGTGCCGGACCGCAGGTCCCGGGTCAACAACGGCACCCCGCGCCCGATCACCGTCCACCAGCGGCTGCTGGACGAGCACCCCGACCTGGTGGTGCGCTTCCTCGCCGTGCTGCTCGACGCGGCCGGCTGGGCCGCGGGCCACCCGGACGAGGTGGCACGCATCCTGGGCGCCGAGACCGGGGCGGGCCCCGAGGGCGTGGCCGGCGCCTACCGCGCTGGCACCGCGGGCAGCCTGCACCTCGACCTGAGCCCGGAGCGGCTCGCGCTGCTCGCCGAGCAGGAGCGCTTCCTGCACGGGCACGGCTTCCTCCCCGCCCCGGTGGACGTCGCCGCCTGGGCGGACCACGAGCCGCTGCGGCTCGCGCGCGAGCTGCTGGCCGCCCGCGCGGCGGCCCCCTCCCCCTCCCTCACCCCCTGAACCCCGCGCCGCATCCGGCCGGCCACCTCCTGGAGAACCACGTGAACGTCCGTCAGCTCACCCTCGCCACCACGTCCCTGCTCGCCGCCCTGGGCCTGGCCGCCTGCTCCTCCTCGTCCGGCGGGTCGGCCCGCGCGGACGCCGGCGGCTCGGGCGGGGGCACCACCGTCACCGTCCGCATCCCCGACGGCGGCAACTCCGGGGTGCTCGCGCTGGCCCGCAAGGACGGCTCGCTCGACAAGGCCCTGGCCAAGGTGCACGCCAAGGTGGCGTGGACCGGGACGGCCGGGGCGTTCGCTCCCGCCGCGCAGGAACTCGACGCCAACGCGCTGGACTTCGCCGAGGGCTCGATCACCTCCGCGATCGCCGCCCTGGCCCAGTCCCCCGGCTTCAAGCTCTTCGCCGCCGTGGACCCCGACCAGCTGGGCGAGGGCATCCTGGTGAAGAAGGACTCCGGCATCAACAGCGTCAGCGACCTCGTCGGCAAGAAGGTCGCGGTGTGGCACGGCGGCACCAGCGAGTACCTGCTGCTCAAGGCGCTGGAGCAGCAGCACGTTCCGGTGGACCGGGTCAAGCGCGTCTACCTCCAGCCCAACCAGATCGGCCCGGTCTTCAACTCCGGCCAGGTGGACGCCTGGTCCACCTGGGCCACGTACTCGGTCCCCACCATCGCCAACTCCGGCGCCCGCTTCCTGACCACCGGCGGCCAGGTCGGCTCGGAGAACTACGCGGTCTGGGCGGTCCGCAACGGCTTCGCGAAGGACCACCCCGAGGTCGTCAAGGCGCTCTACGACTACCTGCACACCGCCGGTCTCGCGCAGCAGCAGAACCCGGAGGCGTACCTCAACGTCAAGACGACCTCCGGCCCGGAGGCGGTCAGCCCCGCGCAGAAGGCCGTCCAGCTGCCCATCGACAAGGCCCTCGGCACCGCGCAGCCCATCGGCGCCACCCAGCTCGCGCACTTCGCGACCGTCGCGCAGTTCTTCGCCGACCAGAAGATCACCAAGGGCGCCCTCGACGTCACGCCGTACGTCATCGACATCACCGCACCCGCGGCGGCGGCGAAATGAGCGCCCCCTCCGCCGCCCTCGGCCTCCCGCTCGGCACCTCCGCCGACCCCGAGGCGCCGGGGCTGGTCACCCCGCGCCCGCGCATACCCCGCCCGCGACCGCGCGCGCTGAGCGTCGGGCTCCGGCTGCTCGGCCCGCTGGCCCTGCTGCTGGCCTGGTACGTGGCCTCCGCGACCGGGACCCTCAGCTCCTCGTTGCTCGCCTCGCCCGGCCAGGTGCTGTCGGCCTTCCGGGAGCTGTGGACCAGCGGCCAGCTGGGCGACGCGCTGTCGGTGTCCCTCACCCGGGCCGGACTGGGCCTGGCCTTCGGCGCGTCGGCCGGGCTGGTGCTCGGCGTGGTCACCGGCTTCTCCCGGCTGGGCGAGGAACTCCTCGACTCCTCCCTGCAGTTGCTGCGCACCATCCCCTTCCTGTCCCTGGTGCCGCTCTTCATGGTCTGGTTCGGCATCGGTGAGACCGCCCGCGTGGTGCTCATCGCCGTGGCGACCAGCTTCCCGATGTACGTCTCGGCGGCGGGCGGGGTCCGCAACACCGACCGCAAGCTGGTGGAGGCGATGCGCAGCTTCGGCATGGGCCGGCTGGCCCTGGTCCGCGAGGTGGTGCTGCCGGGCGCGCTGCCCGCCCTGCTCTCGGGCCTGCGGCTGTCGATGACGCTCAGCGTCATCGCGCTGATCGCCGCGGAGGAGATCAACTCGACGGCCGGCATCGGCTATCTGATGTCCACCGCCCAGGAATACTCGCGCACCGACATCCTCACCGTCTGCATCCTGGTGTACGCCCTCATCGGGCTGCTCGCCGACGGTGTCGCCCGCGTGCTGGAGCGGCTGCTGATGCCGTGGCGCACCCAGGGGGCCGCCCGATGAGCGAGACCACCACCGAACGGGGCCCTTCGCCCTCCGCCGCCGGGCAGGAGCCGCCGGAAGGCAGCCGCGCCGCCGTCCGCATCCGGGGACTGCGCCGCACCTTCGGCGCCCGCGACGTGCTGGACGGACTCGACCTCGACATCGCCCAGGGGGAGTTCCTGGCGCTGCTGGGCGCGAGCGGCACCGGCAAGACCACGCTGCTGCGGATCCTCGGCGCGCTGGACCGGCACGACGCCGGTACCGTGCTCGTCCCGCAGTCCCGCACCGTGGTCTTCCAGGAGCCGCGGCTGATCCCGTCCAAGAGGGTGCTGCGCAACGTCACCGTGGCCCTGCCGCGCGGCCCGCACACCCGGGAGACCGGCCGGCGCGCCCTCGCCGAGGTCGGCCTCGACCGGCACGCCGACGCCTGGCCCGGCACGCTGTCCGGCGGCGAGGCCCAGCGCGTGGCACTGGCCCGCGCGCTGATCAGGGAGCCCGAACTGCTGCTGCTCGACGAGCCGTTCGCTGCGCTCGACGCGCTGACCCGCCTGCGGATGCACGATCTGGTCGGCGAGCTGTGCCGCCGCCACCGGCCCGCGGTGCTGCTCGTCACCCACGACGTCGACGAGGCGATCAGGCTCGCCGACCGGGTCGCCGTCCTGCGGGACGGCCGGCTCGCCGTCGACGAGCGGATCGGCATCGACCACCCGCGCGACAGCGCCGACCCGGGCTTCGCCGCGCTGCGCACCCGGCTGCTCACCGAACTCGGCGTCCACCGGACGCCGGACGCCGCACCGTCCACCCCGACGGCCCCGACCACCCGTACCGGCCGACCGGACCGGGCCGACCGGTCCGTCCCCACCGCCCAGGCCGCTGTCCCCGCCGCAGCAGCCCCACCCGCGCAACCCGCCACCCGCGCTGCCACGCCCGCCGCAGCACCGGCCACCACCAAGGAGCCCTCCGCATGACCGTCAACATCGGCGTCCACCCGGCCAATCCGTCGCTCTACCACCTCTCCCGCCTCGGCCTGCTCGAGGAGCTGCTCGCCGCGCACGGCGAGACCGCCGCCTGGCACCGGATCGGCGGTCTGGACACCGCCGCTGCCCTCGCCGACGGCACCATCGACTTCGGCGGCACCGGGTCCACACCACCGCTTTCCGCCCAGGCCGCCGGGTACGACCTGGTGTACGCGGCCGTCTCGGCGCCGCGGCCCGGCCACGGCGCCCTGCTGGTCCGCGCGGACGGCGACGACGTGAGCGACGGAAACATCACCTCGCTCGCCGACCTCAAGGGCCGCACCGTCCAGCTGGCGATCGGCTCCTGGCAGACCCACTTCGTGGCCAAGGCGCTCGCCGGGCAGGGCCTGTCGTACGGCGCCGACATCACCGCCGAACGCTCCACCGCAGGCTCCTACCAGGCGCTGCTGGACGGCCGGATCGACGCCTGGGTCGGGCAGGGGGCGGAGCTGTCCGCCGCGCGGCGCGAGGGCCTGGTCCGCACGCTGGCCGAGGCCGGCGACCTGATCGCCGACCGCTCCGTCTTCTTCACCCGCCGCGACGTCGCCGACAGCCGCCCCGAGCTGGTCGCCCTGATCGTCCGCGCGCTCGCGGCGGCCGACGCCTGGGCCGCGGGGCACCTGGACGAGGCCGCCGCGATCGCCGCGGAGGACCAGGGCGGCACCGCTGCCGACTGGCGCGCGGCCCTCGCGGCGCTGCCGTGGCGGCTCGAACCCGTCTCCGACGCCTTCGTCACCGAGCAGCAGGAGGCCGCCGACATCCTCGCCGCGGCCGGCTTCCTGCCCCGCCCGATCACCGTCGCCGACGCCCGGCACGCGGGCCTCGACACCGCCGCCGCCCAGGCCCTCCAGACCGCCGACTCCCCGGAGAAGTGACCGTGCCCAGCCCCGAGATCCTCTGGTACATCATCCCGCGCGAGGGCGCCTACCCCTGGGAGCCCGAAGGGCGCCGGGCAGTCGACCTCGCCTACCTCCAGCAGCTCGGCGTCGCCGTGGACCGCCTCGGCTACGACGGGGCGCTGTTCGCCACCGACCTGTACGACGTGTGGCCGCTGGCGTCCGCGGTCGCCGCGGTGACCCGGCCCAGCTTCAAGCCGCTGCTCGCCGTGCACCCCGGGCTCATCTCCCCCACCGTGCTGGCCAAGACCGCGCTCACCTTCAGCCACCTGTTCGGCCCCGACCGGCTGCGCTTCAACGTCGTCAACGGCTCCACCGAGGCGCTGCGCCAGGCCGGACTGCACCTGGAGCACGACGAGCGCTACCAGCTCAGCGGTGAGTACTGGGACATCGTCAAGCGGCTCACCGCCGGCGAGGTCTTCGACCACAAGGGCCGCTTCTACGAGCTGACCCAGGCCGGCGCGGGGCTGCGCGACCTGGCCCCGCTCCAGGGCGGCGCGCACACCCCGCTGTGGTTCGGCGGATCGTCCCCGGCCGGCATCGAGATGGCCGCGGAGCACGTCGACGTCTACCTCACCTGGGGCGAGCCGCCGCACCTGCTGGAGGAGAAGCTGAAGCGGGTGCGCGAGCGCGCCGCCCACCACGGCCGCGAGCTGCGCCTGGGCTTGCGGCTGCACCTCATCGTCCGGGACACCGAGGACGAGGCGTGGGCGGCCGCGGACCGGCTGCTGGACGTCACCAGCCAGGCCACCTACGCGCGGATGCTGGGCGACCCGGAGGGCAAGGACGGCGAGGGCTGGGCGCGGCAGTTCCGCCAGCACGGCGGCCGGGTGCCCGCGCACGCCCGGGAGCTGGAGAGGCACCCGAACCTGTGGCCGGGCATGAGCCTGTTCCGGCCGGGCCCCGGTACCGCGGTCGTCGGGAGCACCGCGCAGGTCGTGGCCCGGCTGCGGGAGTTCCAGGACCTCGGGGTGGACACCTTCATCCTGTCCGGCAACCCGCTGCTGGAGGAGTCCTACCGGGTCGCCGAGACCGTGCTGCCGGCGCTGCGCGGCGCCGTACGGTGAGCGCCCTGCTCGCGGACGCCCGCCTCCTGGGCCTGGACCGACTGCGGCGTACCCTGCACGAGCGCCCGGAGACGGGCCTGCACCTGCCGCGCACCCAGCAGGCGGTGCTCGCCGCGCTCGACGGCCTCGGGCTGGAGCTGCACACCGGCACGGCGCTCACCTCCGTGGTGGGCGTCGTGTCCGGTACGCGCCCCGGCCCGACGGTGCTGCTGCGCGCCGACCTGGACGCGCTGGAATTCCCTGACGGCCCGCGGCACGCCTGCGGCCACGACCAGCACGCCGCGATGCTGGTCGGCGCCGCGCACCTGCTGGCCGCCCGGCGGGACCGGTTCGCCGGCGACGTGCTGCTGATGTTCCAGCCGGGCGAGGAGGGCCACGACGGGGCGCGGCTGATGCTCGCCGAGGGGCTGCTGGAGACCACCGGCAGCCGCCCCGTCGCGGCGTACGCCCTGCACTCCGCCGCCAACACGCCCGCCGGGCAGTTCGGCAGCACCGCGGGGCCCGCGCTCGCCGCGAGCGGCACCCTCGCCGTCACCCTGCACGGCGCCGGCGGGCACGGCGCCTGGCCGCACCGCACCCGCGACCCGATACCGGCGCTCGCCGAACTCGTCACCGCGCTCGGCGCGCTGCCCGCCCGCAGGTTCGACCCGTTCGACCCGGTGGTCCTCACCGTCGGCACCGTGCACGCGGGCACCCGGCCCGCGATCGTCCCGGAGCGGGCCCGCCTGGAGGCGACGTTGCGCGCGCTGTCCGACCCCACGCTGGAGCGGCTGGCCGAGGTCGCACGGGCCACCGCCCGCGGTGTCGCCGCCGCCCACGGCCTGGAGGCCCGCATCGACTACACGCCGGGCTACCCCGCCACCGTCAACGACCCCGACGAGGCCGACCGCGTCCGGGCCGCCGTCACCGAACTGTTCGGTCCCGAGCGGTTCGTGCGCGGTACCCGCCCCGCCCTCGTCTCCGACGACATCGGCCGGGTCCTCGCCGAGGTCCCCGGCGTCATGACCAGCCTGGGTGCCTGCCCGGCGGACCGCGACCCGCACACGGCCCCGGGGAACCACGCCCCGGACGCGGTGTTCGACGACGCGGTCCTCCCCGACGGCGCCGCCCTGCTCGCCGAACTGGCCCTGCGCAGGCTGCCCGCACGGGGGTGACGCGCGGCGCGGGACGCCGGGCCCCGCGGGTCCTCCGCGGGGCCGGGCGGGCCCGGGTGCGGGCGCGAGGGCGGGCCCGGGTGCGGGATGTCGAAATTGCGTCATGGCGCGCTCTTGCCTGCCCCGAAACCCCCACGCGGCACGGGAACTGGTGACTCTGGTGCTTCACCCGCATCCCTGATGCCACCCCCTTTCCGTGACGCACTGGAGAACATCTGTGAGACGCACCAGACCCCGGCGGCCGATCACCGCCACGATCGCGGCAGCAGCGCTGCTCGCAGCGGGCGCCGCCACGGCCGGCGCCGCCGCGCCTGCCGACCCGACGTTGCCGGCGGCCCCCGCGGAAAACGGCCGCGCGGTGACCGTCACCCTGGTCACCGGCGACGTCGTGGACGCCCGGGTCGCCGCCGGCGGCCGGGTCCTGTCGGCCGCCCCGCGCCCGGTCGCCGGCGCCGACCACCCGGCCGCGGTGTGGCAGGACGGCGAGCGGACCTACGTCTTCCCGTCGGGTGTCGAGGACCTCGTCGACGCGGGGCTCGTGGACCCCGAACTCTTCGACATCGGCACGCTCGTCGCCGACGGCTACGACGACGCGTCCACCGGCACGGTGCCCGTCATCGTCGAGTACGCGGGCGGCCCGGCGGCGCGCGCCGCCGTTCCCGGCGTCTCCACCACCTCGGCGCTCGGCTCCATCGGCGGCGCCGGCCTCGCCGTCGCCAAGAAGGACGCGGCCGACGCCTGGCAAGCCCTCGTACCGTCCGCCGGCAGGCGCGCGCGCTCGGCCGGCGGGGTCACCCGAATATGGCTCGACGCCAAGGTCCACGGCTCGGCCGTGACCGACCTGCCCGGCCCCACCGTGCCCCTGACCGGCGCCACCACCGCGCACCGCGCAGGGCTCGACGGCTCCGGCGTCAAGGTCGCCGTGCTCGACACGGGTGTCGACGCCGGCCACCCGGACCTCGCGGGCCGGATCACGGAGACGAAGGTCTTCGTCCGCGGCGCCGACTCCGCCGACCGCACCGGCCACGGCACCCACACGGCCTCGACGATCGCCGGCACCGGCGCCGCGTCCGGCGGCAGGTACGCGGGCATGGCTCCCGGGGCCGACCTGCTCGTCGGCAAGGTCCTCGGCGACGACGGCTCCGGCACCACCAGCGACATCATCGCGGGTATGCAGTGGGCCGTCGACGAGGGCGCCTCGGTCGTCTCCATGTCGCTCGGCGCCGACGGTTCGAGCAGCTGCACCGGCCCCGACGTGGACGCGGTGCAGAACCTCAGCGACCGGGCCCTGTTCGTGATCGCGGCCGGCAACGCGGGCGTGCGCCGGTCCGTCTCGACGCCCGGCTGCGCCCCCGCCGCGCTGACGGTCGGCGCGCTCGACCGCGACGGCAGGACGGCCTCCTTCTCCAGCCGCGGCCCGTCCGTGGACGGCAGGAGCGCCAAGCCCGACATCGCCTCGCAGGGCGTCGACGTCGTCGCCGCGCGCGCGGGCGGCCGGGGCGACCTGGCGTACCAGGAGATGTCCGGCACCTCGATGGCCACGCCGCACGTCGCCGGCGGCGCCGCGCTGCTCTTCCAGCAGCACCCCGGCTACAGCCCGGCCCAGGTGAAGGCGCTGCTGACCTCCTCGGCCGCCGCGACCGGCGTGCCCGTCCTGGAGCAGGGCGCGGGCCCGATGGACGTGGCGCGCGCGGTGGCGCAGCCGGTCGTCGGCGACGCGCAGCCGCTGCTGGGCGACTTCGCGTACCCGCAGCAGGATCTCGCGCCGGTCACCGAGCCGGTCACGCTCACCAACCTCACCGCCGACGCCGTCACGCTGACGGTCGGCGTCACCGATGTGCGCGGCGACGACGGCTCCCGCCTCGCGGGCTTCGCGCGGACGGGCCTGCCCCGGGTCACCGTGCCCGCGCACGGCACCGCCGACGTCCCCGTCGTCCTCGACCCGGGCGCCCGCCTCGACTCCGGCGACTACGGCACGGTCACCGGCCGCCTGGTCGCCACCGGCGCCCGCGGGGTGCGGGTCACCGTCCCGTTCGGCGCGTACCTGGAGCCGCCGTCGGCGAACCTGACCGTCAAGGGCGTCGACCGGCACGGCGACGGGGCGGCGTCCCCCTCGACGTTCCAGCTCTTCGACGACCACCGCGACACCGCCAAGCGCTACACCCTCGGCTACCCGGCCGCGGGCGCCACCACGATCCGGGTCCCGCTGGGCACCTACTCGCTCAGCGGCCTGATCATGACGCGCGACACCGCCGGGAACATCGGCGACGTCGCCTCCGTCACGCAGCTGTACGACCCGCGGGTCACCGTCCGCGGCGACACCACCGTCACCCTCGACGCCCGCGACGCCGCCCGGATCTCCTGGCGGACCGACCGGCCCGCCCAGGCGCAGGGCTACGCCGTCGGACTCGCCGTCGCCCTCGACGACGCCCGCGAGCGCAAGGCGTCCTACGTCGAGTCGGTGCCCTCGTACGTCAAGGAGATCTACGCCCAGAAGGTCCCGCACGCCCCCGACCTGACCTTCCTCGCCTCCGTGCGGGAGACCGCGCCGCTCGCCGCTCTCACCACCGGCGGCGGCCGCACCCTGGACACGCTGCCGGTGCAGATGGGCACCGAGTTCGACGGCAGGGGCTCCGCCGAGGTCGTGCCGATCGGCAGCGGCTCGGACGCCGCCTTCGCCGCCGCCGACCTCAGGGGAAAGATCGCCCTGGTCGACGCCGGCGCCGGGGGCGGCAACGGCTACACCTGGCAGGCGGCCGCCGCGAAGGCGGGCGCGGTCGGCGTGCTCGCCGCGGTCCCCGGCACCCAGGGGCGCTTCCAGGTCACCGGCGGCGCGGGCGTGCCCCAGGCCACCATCACCTGGGACGACTCGCTGGCACTCAAGGCCGAGGCGGCGGCGTCCGTCACGGGCACGGCCACGGTGAGCTGGTCTGGCACCGCGAGCGCCATGAGCCCGTACCTCTACAACCTCGCCACCACCTCGCAGAACGCCATCCGCCCCGGCGAGATCCGGGTGCGCGACAAGGATCTGTCGCGGTCCGACGCCCGCTACCACGTGCAGAACGCGTCGGACACCACCTACTGGTCGGACGTCGAGGTCGGCCTCCCCGGTATCGCCTCCACGTGGGCGGGCGGCACCACGCTGCAGCTGCACGCGCCGCAGGAGCGCACCGAGTACTTCACCCCGTCCGGCGACAGCGGCCTGGTGTGGACCACGCTGATGCGACGCGACCTGAGCCAGTACGGCAGCACCGGCTACGACGGCCCGCACGCCTTCGCCGCGGGCAGCTCCACGGCGGAGTGGTACAAGTCGCCCTACGGGCCGGTGCGCAACACGTACAGCCCCCCGCTCATGACCCGCGACAGCGACCGCCTGACCTTCACCATGGCGCCGTTCGGCGACGCCGGCGGCCACGACAACACCCTCGGCTCCACCGACCAGGGCACCCGCCGGCTCCTGATCGACGGGGTGCCGCAGCTGTCCACGGCGGGCGTCTTCACGCTGCCGCAGGCCATGACCGAGCTGACGTTCGACCAGAACTGGCAGCGCCCGGCCACCGCCGCCGACCGGGTGGGCCTCGCGTACGACACGGTGTGGACCTTCCGGTCCGGCGCGCAGACCCAGGGTGCCCAGCGGCTCCTGGTACCCGAGGTGGACGTCCCCTCCGACCTGCGCAACGCCCGTCCGGCCGGGCAGCCGACGACGATCGGCCTGGCCGCCGTGGTGGACGGCACGGCGGGCGCCGTCGCCCTGGACGACGTGCGCATGGAGTACGCGTACGGCTCCGCGACGACGACGGCCGCGGTCACCGGCTGGCGCACCGCCACCGTCCGGCAGGTCCACGGCACCTGGCAGGCCACGCTTCCCGGTGACGCCCCGGCGGGCGCCTTCGTCCACCTGCGCGTCACGCTGGCGGACAGCCAGGGCTCCGCGGTGACCCAGACGATGGTCCGGGCGTACGAGGTGCGCTGACGCCGGAACGTCGACCGCAGGCCCGGTTCCGCCGCAGCGGGACCGGGCCTGCGGGGTGGCGCAGGTGTGGCCGGGAAGCGGATCAGCTCACTGGGACAGCAGCTTCGTCGCCAGCGTGGCGGCGTTGTACGAGCCCCAGCCGGTGGTGAAGTCCCAGCCGGTGGCGGCGGAGTAGGCGCCGTTGCTGCCGCTGGTGATGTCGTGGAAGCCGGTGCCGCTCGCCTGGTAGAGGGCGGGGTTGGCGAAGCCCAGGCGGGCCTTGCCCGCCGCCGCGGCCTGCTGGTTGTAGAGCGCGGCGAAGGCCGCCCACTCGGGCGCCGCCGCGCTGGTGCCGCCCACCTGGCCCCACGTGCCCTCGGAGTAGATGGACACGCCGGGCGAGGGGTTGGCCAGCGCCGCCACGTCCGGGACCTGCCGCTTGCCGCCGCCCTGGCTCTTCTGGACGGGCGTCTGCCAGCTCGGAACGGTGAACACGGCGGACTTGCCCCCACCGCCGCCGGACCAGGCGGTCTCGCGGCTCCAGGCGTTGGCGGACGTGACGGTCAGGGTCGTGCCGCCGACCCCGGTGACGTACGGGTCGCTCGCCGGGTAGTCGACGGAGGTGCCGCCGTTGCCCGCGTCGTCGGAGCCGCTGTCGCCGGAGGCGGCGAAGAAGCTCAGGCCCTCGGCTGCGCCCTGCGCGAAGACGGCGTCGACCGCGCTGATGTTGGAGCTGGTCCGCTGGGTCTCGGAGAGGCCCCAGCTGATGGACGTCACGGGGATGCCACTGTCCACGATCGCCTGGTAGGTGTCGACCTCGCCGGCATCGGAGTTGGGTCCCTCGAAGACGGTGATCTTCGCGGCCGGGGCGACGGCGTTGAGCACCTCGATGTCCAGTTCGACCTCGATCTGGCCGCCGCCGAGCGGGCCGGAGCCGCCGCTCACCTTGTGCACCGTGGGGGCCGTGGAGCTGAGGCCGTAGTGGCTGTCGTAGGTGGTGATGTTCGACTGCTGGAAGCCGTCGAACTCCAGCAGGGCGACCTGCTGGCCGCTGCCGGTGTACGTGCCCGAGACGTTGTAGCCGCCCTTGATCTGGGCCGGGGTGTATCCGCCGCCGGGGCCGTTGTGCGGGCTGACCGGGGCCGGTGCCTGGTGGTGGAGCTGGTTGCGGCTGTTGAGGCCGGAGACGTCGCTGACGAGGGCGCCGAGCGAGCCGGGCAGCGAGGGGGCGGCGTCGTTGGCGTAGAAGGAGCGGCCCGAGGCGCTGTCCTTCCACGTCGACAGCGTGGTGCCGAAGGCCTTCCGCAGCTCGGCGGCGGTGCCGCTCGCGTCGATCAGCAGGTTGCCGGAGTGCACGGTGCCGACCGTGAGCCCCTGGGAGCGCAGGTAGTCGGTGACCTTCTTCACCTCGGCGCCGCTGCGGCCGAAGCGCGCGGCGAACTGGGCCTTCGTCAGGTAGTGGCCGTAGGAGGCCGATGCGGGGTCGCTGACCTGCGCGACGAAGGCGTCAAGCGCCTTGCTGTCGCGGGGCGTCAGGCTGACCGCCACGGATATGCGGTCGCCCGCGGCGACGGTGCCCGTGCGCACCGCGTGGGTGCTCAGTGCGGGGAGCACGTCGCCGGGGAGCGCGACGCGGGCGGTGTCCGGCCGGTCCGCGGCGAAGGCGGCGGGGACGGCGGCCAGCAGCAGGGCCGGGGCCGCGGTGGCGGCCAGCAGTTTCAGGCGTAGGGTCACGGAGGTCCTCCATGGGGGTCTGGTCCGCGTGCGGGTCCAGATCGTTCGGCTCCGGGTCGATGGGGCCGGATCCACGCTAGGCAGCGTGGTGTTGCCGCATAAGCGGGGTAACCCTTGCGCCTGCCGTTAAGGATGTGTTTCCCGGGATGTCTGCGGCATGGAGGCCAGGACGTGCGCGAGCGCCGTCCGCGAGCGCACCCCGAATCGGCGGTACAGCCGCGACAGCGTGCCTTCGACCGTCTTGACGCTGATGAAGAGCTGGGCGGCGACCTCGCGGTTGGTCGCCCCGCCGCGGACGAGATCGCTGATCCTGGCCTCGGCGGGGGTGAGCGCGGCGGCGGCGAGCCCACCGGGCGGCCCGTCGACCCGGGCGAGTTCGGCGGCGGCGCGCTCGGCGAGCGGCAGCGCCCCGCCGTCCTCGGCCAGTTGCCGGGCCTGCGCCAGCACGGTCCGCGCGGTCGTACGGTGCCGGGCCCGGCGCTCGACCGTGCCGAGCGCGGTGAGGGTGCGTGCCAGGTCCACCGGCAGCTCCAGCGGGCGCAGCCGCCCGGCGGAGGACCGCAGGAGCTGCGCGCCCTCGGCGGGCCGGCCCTCGGCCGCCGCGCAGAGCCCCTCGGCGCGCTCCAGCGCGGCCAGGACGCTGTCCGGCATCCGCCCGGCGCGCCGCCGGGCCGCCCGCAGGACGCCGACTGCGGCAGCGGTCTCGCCGAGTCGTGCCAGCGCCTCGGCGAGGTCGGCGTACCAGCCGAGCAGGCTGGGGTCGGCGGCGCCCATCGAGGCGCCGAGGTCCACGGCCTCCCGCAGCGACTCCACCCCTTCGGCCACCTGCGCGCGCTCGCCGGTGAAGAGGCCTGTCTGCCCGAGCACGGCCAGCGAGCGGAGCAGGAAGAGCTGGTCGCCGTCCGCCCGTGCGGCGGCCACCGCGCGGACGGCGAGCCGTCGCGCCTCGGCCGCGGCGCCGCCGAAGGCCTGCGCGAGGGCCGACGCGTACAGCGCGGGGGCCGACTCCCTTCCCGCCTCCGCGGCGATCGCGGAGCAGCGGGCCGCAGTGGCCAGCGCCTCCCGGCAGGCTCCCGCGCGCACCTGGGCGCGGGTGAGCGCGACCAGCGAGGCCACGGTGGCTTCCACGCCGTCCGACTCCCCTGCCGTCAGGAGGAGTTCGTCCAGGTCACGGCGGGCGGCGCCGACCCGGTCGGACTCCAGGGCCAGCACCGCGCGCATGCGCTTGAGGTCGCGGCCGCGCGGGCCGTCGTCCGCGAGCGCCATCGCCTGCACCAGCGCGGCCTCGGCGCCCGCGGCCTCACCGGCGAGCGAGCGCACCCGGGCGAGCGTGGACAGCGCGGCGATCCGCAGCCCGCTGTTCCCCGCGCGTGCGGCGCACCGCTCCGCGCGCGCGGCGTGCCGGGCCGCCTCGTCCAGCGAGCCGGTCAGCAGGCCGCGCACCGCCGCCCAGTGGTAGAGCGGCGCCTCCAGCTCCGGCGCTCCGGCGGCGTCGCGCAGGCCCTCCTCGATGAGTTCGGCGTGGCCCCGCAGCGCCTGGCCCGCGCCGCGCAGCAGCACCAGCCGGGCGCGTACCCGGCCCCGGGGGGAGTCCGCGTGCGCGAGCACCGTGCGCGCGGCCCGCTCGCACTCCTCCCAGCGCCCGGCGTCGCAGGCGAAGTCGGCGGCGTCCAGGAGGCGCTGGTCGTAGTCGGCGGGCCGGGAGGCCGGGGTCCTGCGCAGGGCGAGTTCGGCGAGTTCGACGGCGGCGTCCGGATCGCCGTGCCCTCGGGCGGCGTGCGCGGCGGCCATCACGACCGCCGCGACGGCGGCGTCCTCGCCGGGGTGGGCGAGCGCCAGGTGCCGCGCGGCCGCGGCGGGTTCGGTGACGGCGGCGGCCAGCCGGGCGTGCGCGGCACGCCGCTCGCCCTCGGCGGCCGCGCTGTGGAGTGCCGCGCGCACCAGAGGGTGCCGGAAGCGTACGCGCTGCGCGGCGTCCGCACCGGCGAGGCCCGCGCGTTCCGCCTCGGCCAGTGCGGCCTGCGGGTCGGGTACGCCGGCGGCCCGCAGCAGCGGCAGGGTCGGCCGGTCGGCGAGGCAGGCCACGAGCAGGGCGCGCCGGGCGGCCGCGGACAGGCCGTCGGCGCCCTCCAGGGCCCGGGCGCGCAGCGCGGCGGGCACCGGGAGGAAGCCGCCGTCCTCGGCGGGCACGCCCTCCCGGGGCGCGTGCCGGGCCAGTTCCCTGGCGTAGAAGGGGTTTCCGGCCGCCGTGCGGAGGACGGCCCGCAGCACCCGGGGCGGCAGTCCGGTCCCGGCGGCGCGCAGCAGCCGGGCCACCTCGCCGTCGGGCAGCGGTGGGACGGCCAGCTCGGCGGTGTCCGGCGGGTACCAGTCGGCGCGCTCGGGGCGCTCCCCCTCCGCGGCCCGCCGCGCGACGGCGATCCGGACGTCGGCGCCGTCGGTCCGCCGGACCGCGAAGGCGAGGGCGTCCGCGCTGGGCTCGTCGAGCCACTGGACGCCGTCGAGGAGCAGCAGCACCGGCGCCCGGGCGGCCAGCCGGAGCAGCACGTCGAGGACGGCGACGCGCACCATGAGCCGGTCGGGCCGGCCGTCCGCACCACCACGGCGTCCCAGTGCGGTGAGCAGGCCGGCGCGCGGCCCGGACGGCAGCTCGGCGATCAGCGCGTCCGGCACCGGGGCGAAGAGGTCGACCAGGCCGAGGAAGGGCAGCTCCGCGTCCTCGGCGGCGGGCGCGCACCGCAGGACGGTGACCCCCTCGTACCGCAGGGCGGTTGCCACCGCGGCGAGCAGCGTGGACTTGCCGATGCCGGCGGGCCCGTGCACGAACAGCCCTCTGCGTTCCCGCAGTTGCCCGAGCGCCTCCCGGACCGGCGCCTCCCGGACCGGCGCCTCCCGCCCGGCCCCGCCGTCCGGCGCGGGCGCTGCGGTCCCCGGCCACCGCACGGGCGGGCCGGACGGGAGATCGGGGACTGCGGGGTCCGGCACGTCGTTGCCTCTCCTTCTGGTCGGGAGCCGTCGTCACGTGGCGGCCGGCACCGCCGACCATTTCATGTGTTCATGACAACTACCGGAATACCGTGTGTCAATGCCGCGGGACGCTGCGCCACCCGGCCCCGGTGAGGCGCGGGCGCGCGTGGGCACTCTCGCCGGTCGAATGCGTGCCGGGAGATCCGCTGACGCACTCGCCGTGCGCAAGCCCCTGCTGACGCACTCGCCGTGCGCAAGCCCCCGCTGACGGGCCGACGAGCGGTCGGCCACGTCCAGGTCACCCGTTCCCTGTGTCGCCGGCCTCGGCGCGACACCGCCCGGCCTGAGGGCTCCTCAGGTCCTCGGGCCCGGCCGCGACCGCCTCCCGCGCGCGATCCCGTGAGCGTCCGGCGCACAACCGCCACCGGTCGCCGTCCCCCGCACGTCCTGACACGCCTGCGGCCGGCGCGTGCCCCGGGACCGGGTCGCGATGCCCGACCGCGGCCCGGGGGCCGAGACCGGCAGCCTCCACGGCGTCTTCGCCCGGCCGCGCACCGGGGTGGCGCCCGCAACGCCCTGCGCCGGCAGCCTGCCCCGGCCCCTCACGCGGACCTGCGCAGGCCGAAGCCGCTGCGGTGGAAGACCAGCGGCAGGGCGCCGCCCGCCTGCCGGACCGCGTGCAACTCCAGCAGGACGACGGTGTGGTCACCGGCCTCGACCTCGCGGTGCACGGCGGTCTCGAACTGCGCCAGCCCGTCTGCCAGGGTGACCGCGCCACCGTCGCCGAGGGCGACCTGGACCCCGTCGAACCGCCGCTCCACCGGGCCGGCGAGCTGGCGCGCCACGCCGCCGTGGTGGTCGGCCAGCACGGTGATCCCCAGCCGGGGCGAGCGCCGCAGGTCCAGCCACGTCTTTGACGCGTTCGCGATCGAGAGGCTCACCAGCGGCGGCTGCAGGCTGACCGACGTGAAGGAGCTCGCGGCGAGGCCGACCAGCACCCCGTCCACCCGGGCGGCCACGGCGACCACGCCGCTGGGGAAGATGCCGAACGCCTCGCGCAGCCGGGCCGGGTCGAGGCCCCGGTCGCCGGGAAAGGCCGTCATGACGCCTCCTCACGGGCGGCGCCGCCGAACGGCACCGCACGAGGGGACGGCCGCGCCGGTGCCGGGTGCGACCACCTGCCGCGCCGCGCCAGCTCCGGCAGCACGCCCTCGCCGAAGTGGTACGCCTCCTCCAGGTGCGGGTAGCCGGAGAGCACGAACTCGGAGATGCCGGCCGCGGCGTACTCCTCGATCAGATCGGCGACCTGCTGGTGGCTGCCGACCAGGGCGGTGCCGGCGCCGCCGCGGACGAGGCCGACGCCGGCCCACAGGTTCGGGTGGATCTCCAGGCTGTCCTTGGTGCCGCCGTTGAGTGCGAGCATCCGCCGCTGCCCCTCCGACTCGCTGCGCCGCAGGCCGTCCTGGACGCGCCGGATCTGCTCCGGCGCGATACCGGCCAGCAGCCGGTCCGCCTCGGCCCATGCCTCCTCCCCGGTGTCGCGGGCGATGGAGTGCAGCCGGATCCCGAACCGCGGCTCCCGGCCCGCGCGGTCGGCGAGCTCCCGCACCCGCGCGATCTTCTCCGCGACCGCCTGCGGCGGCTCGCCCCAGGTCAGGTAGACGTCGGCGTGCCGGGCCGCGACGCCGAGGGCGGCCGGTGAGGAGCCGCCGAAGTAGACGGCGGGCAGCGGATCGGGCAACTGGGCCTGCACCGCGCCCTCCAGCCGGTAGTGCGGGCCTTCGTGGTCGACGGTCTCGCCCGCCCACAGCGCCCGGACGATCCCGAGGAATTCCGCGCACCGCTCGTAGCGCGCGTCCTTGTCGAGGAAGTCGCCGTACATGCGCTGCTCGTGGCTCTCGCCACCGGTGACGACGTTGAGCAGCAGCCGGCCGCCGGTCAGGTTCTGGAAGGTCCCGGCCATCTGCGCGGCCAGGTAGGGCGAGACGAGTCCGGGCCGGAAGGCGACCAGGAACTTCAGCCGCTCGGACACGCTCGCCAGCATCGCCGTCGATATCCAGGCGTCCTCGCACCAGGCGCCGGTGGGCGTCAGCGCCGCCTCGAAGCCGAGCTGCTCGGCGCTGCGGGCGATCTGGCCGAGGTAGGCAACCGAGGCGGGGCGGCCGCCGCCCTCCACCGCGGTGCCGTGACCGCCGCCGACGATGTGGCGGCCGTCGCCGCCGTTGGTGGGCAGGAACCAGTGGAACGTCAAGTCAGTCATGTCTCACAGCTGTCCGTGGTGGGGAGGAAGGGTGCCGTCCGCGGCCCAGCGGTCCAGCTGCTGGACCTTCCGGGCGGCGGGGTCGTGCAGGGCGTGCGTGCGCGCCTTGCACCGGTGCCGGTCGAGGCCGAGGGCCCGGTCCGCCGAGCGGTCCGGCCGCAGGCACGGGCCGTCAGCGGGTCCTCGGCCGCCCGCCCGGCCTGCGCGGCGGGATGGGCCCGGCTCCTGGTGGTCACGGGCGGCCGCCTCGGCGAGCGCGGCGCGGGCGGCGGCGTGCAGCACCTGTGCGAACGCGCCGTACGTCTGCGGGCCGTCGAAGGTGACGGCGTGGGACATGATCAGATCGGCGTCGCGGGGCGCAGCGCCGGACGCGAAGTCCGCCGCGAGTCGCGCCTCGACGGCGAGTGCCTCGGCGGTGGGTACCGCCGCGGCGGCATGGCGGCCTCTCATGACTGCCGCGGCCGGGCGGGTGCGGCGGGGCAGCCACCCGGAGGCCGCGTCTGCGGAACGGTGTTCGGCCACTCGTCCGTCCTTCCTCACCGGAATGCGGTCACTTGTGGGCGGGTCGCGCCTGTCTCGTGGGCAACACGCGGGCTGCGGGCCCGTGAGCAGGCCGGGCCACCGGGCGCCCGCACGGCGGCGTCCGGGCCCGCACCGGCTCGCGGACGGCCCGCGGGCACGGCCGTGCGGCAGGTGGCAGGAAGCGGGCGGGCGCGGTTCAGGGAAGCAGCGGACTTTCCGGTCGTCCGCTCTCAGAGGCACCGGTCAGGCCGGCGGCGAAGGCCCGTACACCGGCAGGGACGGGCGGACGGGAAGGCGCAGCGGACGGGGAAGGGCGGGACGCCGGGCGGAGGCACGTGCGGACCGCGTCGTCCGAGGGCTCCGCGCGGGCGTAAGGGCGCGCGTCCGTTCAGGCCGCGCGGCGACAGCAGGCGCTGGAGACGCGTACGAGGTCGACGTGGCGTCGCCGCGTGAGATCCCTTCGGTCCTTCATGGAAGAGATTCAAGCAGGTGGGAGGCCCGGCCGTCGAGTCACCCGGCACGATTGCGCGGTGAGACCCGGCACGGCGGAAGGCGCGCGGCGGCCGGCCGCGCGGGCCGTCCCGCGAGGGCCGGTCCGCGCGCCCGCCGCCACTCACCGCGCCCGGCCGGCCCGGGTACGGGCGAGGCGCGGGTCGATCACCGGGTACAGCAGGTCCACGAGCAGGTTGGCCACGGCGAACACCGCGGAGCCGAGCAGCACGAGGGCCTGCACGACGGGCAGGTCCTGCAAGGCGACCGCCTGGGCGCCGTGGCGGCGGGCCTCGCGCTCACCGCGGCCGGCCGGCGCGCCGCTGCCGCGGGCGCCCACGAGGCCGCCCTGCGCTGCTGTCGCGCGGCCGTCGCGCTCGGCCCCGCGACCGGCACGGTGCAGGAGCGGCTCCGCCTGCTCCACCGTCGCAGCTCCACGGCGCCGGCCGCGGTCCACCCGCTGCCGAACGGCGTCTGCGGGTGACGGCCCGGCGGCCCGGGTCGCGCCGTGCCGGGATCCGGGCGCCCGCGCGAACGGCGCTGCGCGCAGCCCGGGTGGCGCGGCTCAGGCGGGTCGGGCGGCCCGCCAGGGTGCGGCGTCGGCTTCCGGGGCCGGCGGCGCCGGAAGGAGAAAGGCCTCGCCGCAGTGCGTGAGGTCCAGGACCCGGGTGACCGCGGTGGACACCGCGGTCACGTTCAGCGCGGCACACGTGGCCTGGGCCAGGGCGCGGGCCCGCAGCAGCGCGTTCAGCCCGGAGCAGTCGAAGAAGGTGACGCCTGCCAGGTCGAGGTCGACGCCCCGCGGGGTGGCGGTCAGGCAGTCGACGAGCGCCTGGTGGAGCATGCCGGAGCAGTCGAGGTCGACCTCGCCGTGGACCGTCATCCGTGTGCGGCCGCGGAATTCGGTCATCCGGACCGTGAGGCCGGACCGCAGGTGCCGAACCACCCGTGGCGCCGGCGGGGCCGTCCGCTCCGGGCCGGACCCGCCTTGCCGGGCGCCTTCACGCCGGTGCTGCCGCGCACCTGTCATCGGCCGTGACCTCCGCTGGTTCTCCCCTGTTCCCCCGTTCTGACGACACCAGACTGTGCTGTGGCAGCAATCCCTGTCAAGTAATGCGCGAAATACGGTTCATGTTTTCATTGACCTGAAACCGTTGTCGTACGATGACAGACATGGATGACGCCCGCCCTCGCACCGGATGGACCTTCCTGACCAATCACGCGCGCGTCCTGGCCACGATCGCCCGCGACCCGGCGATCCGCGTACGGGACATCGCCGCGCAGTGCATGCTGACCGAACGCGCCGTGCAGAAGATCATCTCCGATCTGGAATCGGACGGCTATCTCAGCCACACGCGCGTCGGCCGGACGAACATCTACGAGATCCCCACCGGCACCCCGCTGCGCCACCCCGCGGACGCGGGCCCCACGGTCGACGCGCTGCTCTCCCTCTTCCTCCTGGACGCGGCGGCCCACTCGCAGGCGGAGAACACGCAGGCGCAGTGACGCCGCGCGGGACGCGGAGCCGCCGCCCCGTCGCACCCGCCTTCTGGCCCTCCCCCCGGCCTCCCGATACCTTCGTTCCGAAGGCTCCGGGCGCCCGATCGCGGCCGCCGGAGCGGCCGGGACGGGGGCGGGTGACTTCATGGATCCGTTGACGGCGGTGACCGCGGGCCGGGCCGCGGCCGGGCGCCGGTTCGCGTTCTACCTCGCCGTGCAGCTCACGTCCGTCATGGTGCCCGGCCTGGTCGCCGCCACCTGCGCGGCCCTGCTCCTGTTACGCGCCCGGCATCCGCACCATCTCGGCCGTTCCGTCGAGAACGCCGTACAGACGCTGCACGGGCCCTTCGTGATCCTCGTCGACGTGAGCTGGCTGGCCGCGGCGTACGTGATCGGGTACGTCGGCCGGGAACTGGCCTTCCGCCTGCTCGCCGCCGCCGAACTGGCCGCCCCCCGGCGGCCGGCGACGCCGGGGGCGCTGCGGGCGGAGCTGGAAGCCGTCTACGGGACGGCGGCGCTGCACCGCTGCCTGGACGCCCACCCCCTGCTGGGCCACCTGCTGGACGCGGCGGGCAGCACCGTCAGCCCCGCCGAGAGCCTGCGGCGGCCCGGCGGCGCGCTCCGCGCGGGCAACGCCTACGAGGCGTTCAACTACGCGAAGTCCTGGCTGCGCACACACAGCCCGCAGCTCGCGCCGGACGCGAACGAGGCGGAGATCAACGTGCTGCTCTCCACCCTCCTCCCGCTCGCCCTCGGCACGTGGACGGTCGTCGCCCTGGCGCCGCTGGGCCTCCCCCTCGCCACGGCGACCGTGCTGGCGGCCGCGGCGGTGGCCGCCCTCGTCTTCGCCCAGGTGCTGCGCCTGCGGCGGATCGAGTGCTGGGAAGCGCTGCGCAACCTGCTGGAGGACCACGAGATGCGGCTCGCCGCAGGCCGGCTGCCGGCGCTCCCCGACCCGGCGCTCCCGGCGCAGGCAGCCGGGGCGGAGGCCGGAGGAGGTCAGCCGGGCGGGACCGCGTAGTGGCGCAGGTCCGGCAGGATGTCCTCGCGCACGGGACCCGTCAGCGCCCACAGCGTCAGCCGCAGGTCCCGCCCGGGCACCAGGTGCGCGGCCACCGCGCGGTGGTTGCCGTCGAGCAGGACATGGCGCCCCTCGCCCACCCGGTACGCCGGGACGGTGAGGTCCAGCGGCCCCGTCCCGGCCGCGAAGGACCGCGCCAGCGCGACGACGGCACGGCGCCGGTCCTCGGGCCAGCAGGAGAGGGCCCGCTCGGACTCCTCGACCCGCAGCGGCCGGCTCCCCGGCGCGTCCCACCGGCTCCCGGCCCCCGCCCCGTCCACGTACCAGACGGTGAACAGCTCCGCGAGCCGCCGCCTGCCCGCGCCGCCGGAGAGCGTCTCCACCTCCACCCGGGCTCCCGACCGGGCGAGCAGGGCCCAGTCGAGCCGCGCCCGGATGTCCGCCCGGAAGCGCCCGGCGAAGTCACCGATTTCCATCGGCGCTCCCCCGCGCCCCGCCGTTCCGCACCCGCGCGGCGAACCGCAGCGCGACCTGCCGCCACACCGCGGCGGATTCCCGCTCGTCCCGCAGGGCGGCGCGGCACAGCTCTTCGCGGTCGAACCCGTGGCGCTCCAGCCGGGCCGTGGACCACCGGGCGATGTTCCCCGCCGCGGCCTCGGGGTGGAACTGCACGCCCCACGCGGCCTCCCCGACACGGAAGGCCTGGTACGCGCACCGCTCGCTGCCGGCCAGCCAGCGCGCTCCGCGCGGCAGGCGCACGATCGCGTCCACGTGGTTCTCCACGGCCGTCGGCCGCTGCGGGAGCCCGTGGAACAGCGGGTCGTCCGCCGCCTCCTGGCGCAGCGTCAGCACCGTGCTGCCGAACTCCGGCTCCCCGTGCTCCCCGCGCACCGCCCCGCCCGCGACGTGGGCGAGCATCTGTCCGCCGAGGCAGATGCCGAACACCGGCACCTCCCGCTCCAGGGCCTGCGCCACGAGGGACCGGGTACCCGCCAGCCACGGCGCCCGCCGGTCGTCGTCGGGGAGGTATCCTCCGCCGAGCACGACCAGCGCCTCGCACTCCAGCCGCTCCGGCAGCGCCTCCCCCGCGTCCGCCCGCACCACCTCCATGCCGACACCGCCCTCGGCGAGCCAGCCGGACCACCGCCCGGGCCCGCCGTGCGGGCTGTTCTGCACCACCAGCGCCGTCGCCTCGGCAGCCATGTCCGGACCGCCCCCCTTCCGTCCGTTTCGGCCCGGACGCGTCCGCCGCCACCGCATCCGGGGCGGTGGGAAGCGTAGTCGGCGCCCCCGGCGACAGCCAGGGCCACGCACGCCGGCAGGCTCCCGCGCCCGGCCCCACGCCCCGCCGTCAGCCCGGCCGCTCCTCGCGGGTGCCGCACCGGGCCGCGAGCCGCTCACGTAGCATAGACGAAACGGACATTTCACTCCGAGAGGGGTGGGTGTTCGGTGCCCGCAGCGTGCCGGACGGAGGCGGTGAGCCCATGGGCACGTCGTCCACCGCGCGCCGGGCGATGCCCGGCGCGGCAGCCATCGGGGTACGGCTGCTGCCGTTCGTGGTCCTGGCCGTCGTCGCGGTACTGCTCGTCGTCGCGGCACCCGGGGATCACTACGGGCTGCTGCTGTCCGTCGTGCCGTTCCTCGCGGCGGCCGTGCACGGGGCGTACGTCACGGCGCTGCTCGGCGTCGCGGTGGTCGCCGTCTACGGCTTCCTCGGCCTGGCCCGGCAGGACGACGACACCGACGTGACGCTGATCAAGATCGCCTTCCTCGCGGCGGCCTCCGCGACGGCGGTGCTCTTCAGCCAGGCCCGGGCGCGGGAGCGGACGCTCAACAAGGCGCAGGACGTCGCGCTCGGCCTGCAGCGCGGCCTCATGCCCGCCTCGCTGCCCGGCAACCACGCGGTCGAGGTGTGCCATCGCTACGTGCCCACCGACAGCGAGGCAGGCGTCGGGGGCGACTGGTGCGACGTGATCCGGCTGTCCGGGGCGCGTGTCGCGCTCGTCGTCGGTGACGTCGTCGGGCACGGCGTGCACGCGGCGGCCACCATGGGACGGCTGCGCACCGCGGTGCGCACCCTGGCCGATCTCGATCTGCCGCCCGACGAGCTGCTGTCCCGGATGGACGACCTGGCCGCCCAGCTGGCGGACGAGGACGAGACCCGCGATCTGGGCGCGACCCTGCTGTACGCGGTGTACGACCCGGTCGCGGGCACGTGCACGCTGGCCGGGGCGGGCCACCCGCCGCCCGCGCTGCTCGCCCCCGACGGAGGCCTGGACTTCCCGCAGCTGCCCGAGCACCCGCCGCTCGGCGTCGGCGGCACCCCGTTCGCCGCCACGACCCTGGACATCACCGACGGCACGGTGCTCGCGCTGTTCACGGACGGCCTGCTCGACCTGCGCCACCGCACCCCGGACGCCGCGCTGGCCGACATCGCCGCGGCCCTGCGCCCGGCGACGCGCCCGCTGGCGGACATCTGCGACAGCGTCTACCGGGTCGCACCCCCGGACGGGGACGACGACATCACGGTCCTGCTGGCCCGCGCCCACGCCGTCGACACCGGTCACGTCATCGCGTGGGAATTCCCCACCGATCCCCGCTCCCCCGCCGAGGCCCGCGTCGCGGCGGGCCGGCAACTGGCGGAATGGGACCTGGAGGAGGCCGCCTTCGCCACCGAACTGGTGGTCACCGAGCTCGTGACCAACGCCGTGCGGTACGCCTCCGGACCCATCGTCCTGAGACTGGTCATGACCGACGCCCTGATCTGCGAGGTCTCCGACACCAGCAGCACCGCCCCGCACATGCGCCTGCCCCGCCTCCTCGACGAGGGAGGCCGCGGCCTCTACATCGTCGGCCGCCTGGCCCACCGCTGGGGCACCCGCTACACCGACGCCGGAAAGACCATCTGGGTGGAGCAGCCCCTCCCGCCCCCGCCCGACCGGGGCGACGCCGCGGCCTGACCTCCCAGGTCACCGGTCGCCGCCAGCAGGGCCCGTTTCGCTCGCACCTGAAGGCGCGGTCCGACAACCAGTGAGTCACCGCCGAGAGCAACGGGAATTCGCCGCTGATCACGAACCGTGGCGAGGCGGGCCCCTGGGAGGAGTTCGACCCCGTCACCGTCTGATCCCGGCACCGCGCCGCCCGCGGACTCCTCGTCGGAGCGATGGCAGCATCCGGTACGCGGTGGCAGCATCAGGCCATCGCCAGGCCTTCTGGACGGTGCGCGCGAGCCTTCATCATGGCACCTGTCCCCGCAGCGGACAGAACCGGAAGGGCATCGTGCGCATGCCTCCGAGCGGGGTGCGGACCGAAGGAGACGCGCCGGAGTGGACGAGCCGCTGTTCGGGCAACTGGAGGACCGCGGGGCCTGGTTTCGGATGCCGGGCCGAGCGGCGACGCAGACGGAGTGCCGCGGGCCACGGACGGGGGCGCTGCGGGCGGACGGCACGGAGTCCGTGGTGCTGCTGATCGACCGCGACGGCTGCCACGAGTTCGACGTCCTGCACCGGGCGCTGACCCGCCTCGGGGTGCCCAGCGTGCGGCTGGGCGAGAGCGACCTGGGCGCGTTCGACGTCGAAGTGCGCCCGGCCGAGGGCGAGGTGGTACTCGCCGGCAGACGTGTGCGGCCGGTGGTGAGCTGGCTTCGGCATCTCGGCCCGCGGAGCGTCGCCGCACCCGCGGCGTCCGGGACCACGGCCCGGGAACTGTTCCGGGCGGACTCCTGGTACGCGCTCGTACGGGAAGCCGCGGGGCTGGCCCCGCACCGGCTCCCGGGCGCGTGTCCCGGGCGGCTGGAGCAGCTGCGGGCCGCCGCCGGCGCCGGGTTCGCGGTGCCGCCCACCGTCGTGACGACCGACCCGGCCCGGGCCGCCCGCGCGTTCGGGCCGGACCGGGTGGTGGTCAAGGCGCTCGACGAACACGCCGTCGAAGTAGCCCCCGGGGCGCTGGCCTTCGCCCACCCGGAGGTCGCCGGGCAGGAGCGTGCGGCCCGGTGGCGGGGCGGGGCCGTGCCCTTCGTCGTCCAGCCGTTCGTGCGGCACGACGAGGAGTGGCGGGTGCACTGGTTCGACGGGGAGGTCGCCGCGTTCCGGCTGCCGCCGGGCGCGGCGCTCGCCTCGCGCACGGGCGCGACCTGTCCGGTGCCCGTACGCGAGGCCGTGCCGCTGCCCCAGGCGGTGCGGCGGTCCACCGCCGCTCTGGCGGCGCGCCTGGGGCTGCGCTGCGGCGCCCTGGACCTGCTGGTCACGGGAAGTACGTACACCTTCCTGGAGGTCAACGCCGACGGCGACTGGCGGTGGTTCGAGAGGCGGACCGGCACCGCTCCGGCCAGCCTGGCGGCGCTCACGCTGCTGAGGCGGCTGCACGCCGACGCAACCGGCGGCCACGCCCGGCGGACCGACCTGCTGGGGCTGCTGCGCGCGGTGCGGGTCTAGGAACACACCGATGGACTCTTTACAGGGCAGCGTGCTCGGCCCGCTGGTGCTCCGCGTCGCCGGTGAACCGCTGGTGGTCCGCGCCCCCAAGGAGCGGTTGCTGCTGGCCCTACTGCTCGCCCGCGGCGGCGGCCGGCTCACTCCCGAAGTGCTCATCGACGAGTTGTGGGGGCCGTGCCCGCCGCGCACCGCGCGCAAGAACCTCCAGGTGTACGTGTCGGCGCTGCGCAAGCGCCTCGCCGGACGCGTGTCGTACGACGGCTGGGGATACCGGCTGGAGGTCTCGGAGGGCGAGCTGGACCTGCTCTGTTTCCAGCGCCGGTCCCGTGAGGGGCTGAGGGCGATGCGCGCCGGCGACACGGAGGAGGGCGCGCAGCTGCTCGCCGGGGCCGTACGGCTGTGGCGGGGGTGGCCGCTGGAGGAGTTCGCCGACTCGCCGCTGATCGGGGCCGCCGTCGCGCAGTGGACCGACTGGTTCCTGGACACCTTCGAGGTCTGGGCCGAACACCACATCGCCCACGGCCGCCCCGCCGAGGTGCTGCACGAACTCAACGCGCTGACCACCCGCCACCCCGGACGGGAGCGGCTGGCAGCCGCACGGATGAGGGCACTCGCGCAGTGCGGCCGCACGTCGGAAGCGATCCGGCAGTTCCTGGATCTGCGCCACCATCTGGTCGAGGAGTACGGCGTCGACCCGGACCCCGCGACGGTCGCGCTCTACGGCGACGTCCTCGCCGGGCGGGTGCGCCCGCCCGCGGCCCCCGCTCCCGACCGCCCCGGGCCTGGCGGCCCGGTGTCACCCTTGTCCCCGGCTGCGCTCACGTCCGCCAATCTGCTGCCCCGGACAGTGGGCGACTTCACCGGCAGGGCCGAGGAGATGGCCGCGCTGACCGGCGGCGGGGCACCGGTGGCGCTCGTCACGGGCGAGGCCGGGGCAGGCAAGACGACCCTCGCGGTGCACGCCGCCCACCGGATGTGCGCACACTTCCCGGACGGCGCCCGGCTGGTGCACCTGGGCCCCCGGACCGCGACCGCACGGGGGCTGTACGAGGTGCAGCGGGAGAACCTGGCGGCGCTGGGAGTCCGGGTCGCCGACGGGGAACCCTACACCGTGGTGCAGTCGGCGTGGCGGGCGGCGTTCTCCGGCCGCAGGGCGCTGCTGGTGCTGGACGACGCGCCTGACGAGGACGCGGTCCGTGCTTTCCTTCCCGGTACGGGGGACGTCCGGGTCCTCGTGACCAGCCGACGCCGGTTGAGCGGTCTGGAGGCCGTGCGCCGGATGGTGCTCGACGAGTTCAGCACGGCGGAGGCCGAGGAGTTCCTCGGCCGACTGCTGGGCCCCGAGCGGCTGGCGGCCGAACGCTGCTCCCTCCGCCGGCTGCTGGAGCGGTGGGGACGCTCCCCGGGGGCGCTCCGGCTGATCGGGCAGCGGCTGGCCGGACTCGACGGACGCCCGCTCGCGGTACTGCTGGACCGGCTGGTCTCGGCGGACTGCGGGCTGGACGAGTTCGTCGCCGGGGACTGCTCGCTACGGCGCACGCTCACGACGTGCTACGGCGCTCCCGGCTGGGAACTGCGCGGCGCGTTCGCCGCCCTGGGCCGGCTGCCCCGCCCGCCGTTCTCGGACGGCATGCTGGAGGAGACCTTCGAGAGGGTCGGCCTCGACCCGGTGCGGACGGTCGACATGCTGCTGGAAGCGGGAGTGCTGCGCTACGCCCAGGACGGCGCGTCGGCGGCGGTCGTCGCGCACTCGGTGCGGTTCACGATGTCCCCGCCCGCGCACGCGCTGGCCGTGGAGATGGCCGGGCCCGGCGCGGACACGCCGGACTGACGGCGCGGCTCAGCGTTCGGCGCTGATGATCTCGTCGGCCAGCGCCAGCAGCCGTACGGCCGGGTGGTAAGCGGGCAGTCGACCGCGTTCCCGCAGTCGCTCGGCGAGCATGTCGGCCAGCACGCCGCTGTCCACGGTCGGCGGCTGGTCGCGCTCGGCCAGACGCAGCCGAAGCAGCAGTTCGAGTCCGCAGGACGCCTGTGCCGCGAACACCGACAGCAGATCGGTGCCGTCCAGCGTGCTGTGCGCGGACGGCGCCGCGTCCAGCACCTCCAGCACTCCCATGCACTGCCCGTCCGCGATCAGCGGCGCCGCCATGATGCTGCGCGGCACGTATCCCGTCGATTCGGCCGCCCGGCGGGAAAAGGCGCTCGCACTCTCGACGTCGTCCACCACCATCGCCTGGCCGCTCGCCACGACCCATCCCGCGATGCCGGTGCCTGCCGGGAAGGAGGTGCCGAGCAGATGTCGTTCACCCTCCCCGGACACCGCCTCGAACACCAGCTCGCCGGACTCCGGAGCCACCAGGAACACCGAGGAGGCCGCGGCTCCGAAGATCAGCCGGGCTGCCTCGACCACGGACTGGAGCATGCGGCGTTCAGCGAGCAGGAGTTCCGACGGTTCTGTCGTGTTCGGCCGGCGCATGACGTGAACCTCCGTGGCTGGGTGTGACATTGACTGCGGTGAGGTAGAGGACGGTCTTGAGCTGGAAGGGCGTCAGCCACGGGTGCTTGCCGAGGACGAGTGCGCACAGACCCGTGATGTGCGGGGCCGCGAAGCTGTTTCCCGTGCTGCGGATGTGCCCGCCGCCGGGCCAGGCCACCGGCACCCGCAGACCTCGTGCCTGGAACTCGGCCGGCGGGGCCGGGTTGTAGAAGTGGACCTTCGGGTCGTCGATGTCGTGGCTGGCCACCGAGACGACCGAGGCGAAGGTCCACGGAAAGCTGCGGACCGGCATGTTGTGCGCTGCGGTGACGAGGGTGGTACGCCGGAAGTACGCCCGGTCGGCCAGCTCGTGCAGGGCGAGCTGGAAGCGTGGATGTGTCGTCGACAGGCTCATGTTGACGACGTCGAACCCCTCTTCGACCGCCCACCGCAGCCCTTCCAGCAGCGCGTCGCCGGTGCCGGTCTTGCCGCTGCTGAGCACGCGCACCGACGTCAGCTCCGCTTCGGGGGCCAGCGACCTGATGATGCCGGCGCAGGCCGTCCCGTGGCCCGCCGCGTCCGTCGGCTCGCAGTCGGTGACAGCCGCGCCCTCACCGGTGACCTCGACCGCGACGGACCGGGCGAGCGGGGCGACGTCCGGGTGCGCGCCGTCCACTCCGGAGTCCAGAACGCACACCCGTACGCCTGCCCCGCCGCCACCGCCCCAGGCCCACTCCGCGGTGACCCCGGCGAACCGCTCCAGGTGGTCGAGCCGGGTGTCGGCGAGCCTGGTGGCGAGCCCCCAGGCCGGCACCCCGGGGAAATGGCCGGGCCGTTCGCCGCGCCACGGAGGGGATGTCATGCGCTGCTCCCTCGTTCCGGGCCGAACTCCGCCGCACACCGCCCGAGCGGCAGTACGGCCCCCTTCAGCCGGTACATCTGCCTCGCCGCGGCCACCGAGGCGCGGCACTGCCGTAGCGAGCCCGCGGCACGGTGCAGACGGGCGATCTCCATGTGGACGTCGCCGTGCAGGCACGGGTCGTCGGTTTCCGAGAGACGTTCCAGCAGCGCGGGCAGCAGCGCCGCCGCCTCGCCGGTCCGGCCGGCCCACGCCGAAAGCCGGGCCCGCAGCACCGTGTGGAGCACCTCCCCGTGCAGCTGGGGCGCTGCCGGCGGCTCCAACATGTCCAGCTCCGCCGCCGCGGCGCTCATGTCCCCCAGCCGCAGCAGTTCGTGGACGGCGCGCAGTTCCAGGGTGAACGCCACTCCGGACTGACCGGCCTCCCGCAGCGTGCCCGCCGCCTTGCGGAAGCGGCCGCGCGCCTCCGTGTGCCGCCCGGCAAGCGACTCCACCGCGCCCCATGCCTGCTCGACCGCCGGCACGGCGGCCCCCAGGCGCAGGTCCTCGGTGTACGCGGTGGCCGTGCGCAGGGCCTGGAACGCGGCGGGGAGGTCGTCGGCGAGCGCGCTCAGCCGGGCCCGGGTCAGCAGCAGCGGAACCAGGAGGGTGCGGTCGTCCACCAGCTGCCCTTCCGCTTCGGTGCAGCGCTCCAGAGCCTCGCCCACGGGTGTCGGCGACCACTGGGTCAGCTCGCAGAGCCCGCCGAGCAGCCGATCGGTCTCGTAGCCGTCGCCCAGCGATCTGGCGCGGGCCAGCGCCGTGCGCAGCACCGCCTCGGCCACGCCGAACCGGCCGCCGTCCACGTGCAGCAGCATTTCCAGCTGGTGCAGCCTGCACCACGTCACATCGTCGCCGGGTGCCACCGGGAGCGCCCGCAGCTCCGCGAGAGAGGGAGCCGGGTCACCGTGGCGGACGGCGAGAACGGCGCGCTGCACGCGGAAGGCCAGTGCCGCGTCCGGATCGTCGGGCAGCATCGCGGCGCCCGTGTCGAGAGCCGCCTCGGCCCGGGCCCGGTCGCCCCCGGCGAACGCCGCATCGCAGCGGCGCAGCGCGAGCACCCGGTGGTCCGGATGGCCGGGCGGCAGCAGAGCGCACCCCCGGTCCAGCAGGTCCACGGCGCCCGACATGTCCTTGCGGTGCAGGGCGCGGCTGCCGTCGGCGACCAGCGCGCGGGCCGCGCGTACCAGGAGCGCCGGGAGTTCCGGGTCGTCCGGCGACACCTCGCGCTTGAGCCGGCACGCGGCTTCCAGGTGCCGGGTGCGCTCGCCGTGTCCGCGGCCGTCGAAGAGTGGACCGGCGGGCGGCGCGGGGGGCGGCAGCTCCGCGAGCGCCAGGTGCCACGCCGCCCTGGCGGCCTTGCTGGCGAAGGCGTACGCCACCTCGCGGGTGAGGGTCTGGGCGAATTCGTACCCGCCGGAGCCGTCCGTGGGGCGGACCACGCGGTGCCGCACGAGCGTGCCCAGCGGTCCCGCGGCGGTCTGCGGGGGCATGCCGAGAGCGGTGATCTGCCGGGTGCTGAACGACGGCCCGGCGGCGGCGGCCCGCTCCAGCAGGTCACGCTCGTCCGCGCCCAGCCGGTCCAGCCTGGCCGCGACCAGCGCCTGCACGGTGGCAGGCACCTCGGCCTCGCCCCCCGCCACGGCGAGGTGCTGAAGCATCAGCTCGGCGAACAGCGGGTTGCCGCCGGAGTAGCGGGCGGCTTTCCGGCACAGCTCGCCGGCGGCCGAGGGGTCCGTCCGCGGGCGGGGCGCCGCCTCCGCCGTCGCCTTGCCGGCGGGGTGACCGTGGGCGACCACCTCGGCCTCCCCCGCCGCCCCGTGCAGCACCTCCCACAGAGCGGCGAGCAGAGTGCGGATGTGCTCGCCGGCGAGCGGGCCGATCTCCACCGACTCGGCGTGCGGCACCGGGGCGGCCCATTGCGGGCGGCGGGCGGACAGTTCCTCGCCGGCCACGCACAGCAGCAGCGCCGGGACGCCGGACAGCCAGGCCGCGACGTCCTGGAAGATGTCGAGGAAGACGTCCGCGGCCCAGTGCGCGTCGTCGACCACGACCACCACCGGGCGCCGGGCCGCCAGCAGTTCGAGCAGTGCCCGCACCGCCCGGGTGACCTCCGCGACGGGGATGCGCACCGGGTCGCCGGTCCCGCCGCCGCCGTGCGAGGCGGGTTCGGTCCCGTCCGCGCGGGCGATCCCGCGCAGGACCCGTACGCTGCGCGGGTCCAAGGCAGGCGCGATGGCCTGCCATGTGCCGTTGAGGGATTCCAGCAGGCCGGCGATCGGCCGGTAACCCGCGTCCGCGCCGTAGGGCGAGCACTGCGTGGCGAGGACGAGCGGGTCCGCGCCGTCCCCGCCCGCCCGGGCATGCAGGAACTCCCGTACCAGCCGGGACTTTCCGATACCGGAGGCACCGAGCACGGTGACCAGCCGGCACTGCCGCAGCGTCACCGCTGTCCGGTAGGCCCGCCGCAGCAGTTCGGTCTCCTCGACCCGGCCGACCAGCGGGGTGAGATCCTGCGCGGCGGCCCGCCGGTCGTGCAGGGCGTCCAGCCGCCACGCCCGTACCGGGCTCCGCTTGCCGCGGAGCGCCAGCGGCGGTATCTCGCCCAGGTCGGCGACCGGCCGGACCAGCCGGGCAACCTCGTCGCCGATCACGATCTCGCCGTCCTCGGCGGCTCCCTGGAGGCGGCTGGCGGTGTTGACGACGTCGCCGACCACTCTCAGGTCCGCGCCGCCGTCCTCCACGACGATGGCCTCGCCCGCGGCGATCCCGCAGTGCACGCCAAGGGTGATCCCATGCGTGTCCCGCAGCCCGGCCCCGAGGTCCGTGACCGCGTCCCGGGCCGCGCACGCGGCTCGCACCGCCCGTTCCGCGTCGTCCTCGCGAGTCAGCGGCACCCCGAAGACGGCCATGATCGCGTCGCCGATGTACTTCTCGACGACACCGCCGTACGCGGTGACGGCCCCGGCGCAGGCCTGGTAGTAGCGGTCCAGGACGCCGCGGACCAGTTCCGGGTCGAAGCGCTCGGCGAGCGCGGTGGAGCCGACCATGTCGACGAAGAGCACCACGACGTGCCGCCGCTTGGACGCACCCGCGCCCGTCGCCGTGGTCATGCCGCGTCCCGCCTCCCGGGCTCCCCCGCGCCGTCAGAGCACCTTGAGGTCATGGCCCACGACTTCCGGTTCCGCGGCGTCCAGACGCCGCTTGACCGAGCCGATGACGTCCGTCTCGGACGGGGACAGCCCGGCGAGGACGTCCCGCTGTGCGTCGCTCAGGATGTCGACCGGCAGGCCGGCGCGGCGCAGCGCGGCGAGCGCGTCGAACTCCGCGGGGACGTCCTCCCGCACGGGGGGCCCGGAGGTCCCGACGCTCGGCGCTGTGCCGGTGTCACGGGCGGGCGTGCTGGTCATCGGGCACCCACTTCCAGGTCGGTCCGGACGGCGTATTCCCTGGTGATCGTAGGGACGGCCGGTATGCCCGCGGTATGGCGGCGCACCTACCGCGGGCATACCGGCGGACAACCGGGCCTTCCTAGCGTCTTCCTCGTCAGTTGCGTTCCCCCAATGAGGAGGCAGCCGTGAGCGAGTCCACCAAGCCCGAGGAGCCGGAGCAGAGCGACGGCGTCGAGGAGCCCGAGGTCGAGGGCCACTCGCAGGACGAGGGCGGCGAGGAGACCCCCTGGTGCGGCATATGCAACGTCACGACCTGACTCCGGGTCTCTGACCCTTTCAGGCAGGTGGCCCCGGCCCGGGAGCCATCTGGCCCTCCTGGCCCCTTCGGCGTCAGGAGCATTCCATCCCCATGAGGAGGCAGCCATGAGCGAGTCCACCAAGCCCGAGGAGCCGGAGCAGAGCGACGGCGTCGAGGAGCCCGAGGTCGAGGGCCACTCGGAAGGCAGGGAAGGCGAGGAGACCCCCTGGTGCGGCGGGTGCAACATCTCGATCTGACCCCGGGTCCCTGACCCCTTCAGACCGGTGGCTCCCGGGCCCGGCAATGCCCGGGAGCCACCCGTTCCTTCTCCGGAGGCCGACATGGACGTAGCCGTGAACGTCGCGAACCCTGTCCCGAACCAGTCACTCGCCGGCACGCACACCGGGCAGATCGTCCGCCGCCGCCCCACCGAGGCCGTGCCGCGGCTGCTGCGTGGCGCGCGCCACTGGTGGCTGGTCGGTCCCGGCGGAACCGCCAAGCTCACCGACGCCCACGTCACCGCGGGGCGTACCCTCACCACCGCGGCCGAGCGGAGCCTGCGGGCCAAGGGAGTCTTCGACAGCCGCCCGTTCCGCAGCTACTCGCTCACCGTGCTGACCAGCAGCCGGTGCAACCTCGGCTGCGACTACTGTTTCCAGAACACCGCTCAGGACCCGGACGGCGGCAGCCGGCCGCCGCGCATCGCCTCGGTACGGCTCAACTCGGCCACGGTGACCGACATCCTCGACTTCACCCGGCGGCGGATGGCCGACGCGGGAATGGAGTCGCTGCTCCTGATGCTGTTCGGCGGCGAGCCGCTGCTGAACCGCCGTGGTTGCCTGGAACTCCTGCAGCGCGCCCAGCGACTCGGCCTGAAGCGGGCCAGCATGACGACCAACGGCACCCTGCTCACCGCGCCCCTCGCCGTTCAGCTCGCGGACCTCGGGCTTCAGGACGTCCAGGTGACGTTCGACGGCAGGCGCGCCGACCACGACCGTATCCGGGTCCGTCGGACGGACGGCCATGGCACCTTCGACAAGATCACCGACAATCTCGCGGCGGTGGGCGCCACCGGCCGCATCCGCAGCGATTTGCGGGTCAACGTCACCCACGAGAACCACCACGGAATCGACGACCTGATCGAGGAGCTGGCGGGGCGGCTCGAACCGGCGACGGCCTCGCTCGCCTTCCGCCTCGTCGGGGACGTCGGCATCGGCTTCAGCAACCGGCTCGTCCTGTCGGACGTGCTCACCACGAGCTTCATCCGCTGGCAGACCCGCGCGGTGGAACTCGGCTTCGCCGTCTCCCGGCCCCGCCCGCTCATTCCGTGCCAGGCGTGCAGCTTCGAGGACGGCCGCTACGGCGCCGTCGTCAACGCCGACGGCATGCTCGCCAGCTGCTGGGAGACAGCGGGCCGGCCGGACTGGCAGGTCGGCACCGTGCGGGACGGGTACCGGCCGCGGGGCGAAACGGCGGGCAAGTGGGTCTCCTGCGAGGACCTGCACCGCTACAACGACCCCGACTCGGCGATGAACCGTTTCCTCGACACCGTGGACGCCGCGCTCCTGGATCTCCTGGAGAGCCGCCGCACACCCGGGGCGGAGTGAGAGGGTGGACCTTGAGACGACCGCGTCCGCGGCACTGAAACTGCGCATGTATCCGCCGATCGAGCGCGACGTGGCGGTGGACATCCTGCACGGCACCGCCGTCCACGACCCCTACCGCTGGCTGGAGTTCCCCGGCGGCGACACTCCGCAGTGGCAGGCGGCCCAGGACCGCCTGTGGCACCGGGCTCGCGACGGCTGGACCGACCTGCCGGAATGGCGACGGGCCGCCGACGAGCTCTACGGGCTCGACCTGCGCCTGGACGTACGGCGTCACGCCGGCCGGCTGTTCTACCGCCACCGGCCGCCCGGCGCGGACCACACCGTGCTGATGGTGCGTGACGCCTCGGGCGAGCGGCTGCTGCTGGACCCCGCCGCGCCCGGCGGCGAGGTCCGGGACGAGCCGCGCACGGACGCGCTGCTCGACAGCTGGCACCCCTCACCCGACGGCGCTCTGGTCGTCTTCCAGGTGTCGCAAGGCGGCACCGAGGACGCACAGCTGGGCGTCCTCGACACCACCACCGGACGCGTCGTGGACGGCCCGGTCGACCGCGTGCGGCGCAGCGCAGTGGGCTGGCTGCCGGACGGCACGGGCTTCTACTACGTCCGGAGCCTGGAGGGCGGCACCGGGCCGCGCTACCACCGCCGGGTGTTCCTGCACCTGGTCGGCACGGCGCCCGACACCGACCGCGAGATCTTCGGCGCGGGCCTGCCCGCCACGTACTACTTCGCGCCGTCCGTGACCCGCGACGGCCGGTGGCTGGTCGTCAGCGCATCGGCCGGCGCCGCCACCGGGACGGACCTGTGGCTCGCGGACCTGCGGGGCGCCGACCCCGCACAGCCCGCGCTGCGCCCGGTGACGATCGGTGACTCGGCCACGACCCGGGTGCGCACGCTGCCCCCGGCGCCGGACGGGCGGCACACCGACGGCGCCGACGGCACGGTGTGGCTCTGCACGAACCGCGGAACCCCCTGGGGCCGGGTCGCCGTCACACGCGGCGACGACCCCGGTCCGGACACGTGGCGCACCCTGATCCCGTCCCGGCCGGGGGCGGTGCTGGAGGACGTGGTGCCGCTGCACGGGCCGGGAGGGCCCGTCGCCCTGGTGGCGTGGACCCGGCACGCCGTCTCCGAGCTCACCCTGCACGACCTGTCCGACGGGCGGCTGCTGCGCCACGTCGACCTGCCGGGCGCGGGCCAGGTCAGCCAACTCGCCCAGGGCTGGGGCGACCCGCACGAGGTGTGGTTCCGCTACGAGGACCACGTGAGCCCGCCGACCGCTTACCGGTTCGACACCCGCACGGCAGCCGCGGAGCCCTGGCCGGCCCCGGCCGTGCCCGTACTGCCGGACGTCGCGGTACGCCGCGAGGAGTGCGTCTCCGCGGACGGCACTCCCGTCGCGCTCTTCGTGCTGCACCCCGCGGCCGACACACGGCCCGCCCCCCGGCCGCGGCCCGCCGTCCTCACCGGATACGGCGGCTTCGGGATGTCCATGACGCCCACCTATTTCCCCCTTGCCCTCGCCTGGGTGAGGGCGGGCGGCGTGTTCGCCGTGGCGTGCCTGCGCGGAGGCGGCGAAGGCGGTGAGGAATGGCACCGGGCGGGCACCGGGCGCAACAAGCCGAAGGTGTTCGACGACTTCGAGGCTGCCGCGGACCACCTCGTCACCGCCGGCTGGACCTCCGCCGAGCGGCTGGGCGTCCTCGGCGAGTCCAACGGCGGACTGCTGGCCGCAGCCGCGATGACCCGCAGGCCCGGCGCGTACGCCGCGGTGGTCTGCCTGTCGCCGCTGACGGACATGGTCCGCTACGAGCGTTCCGGGCGCGGCCCGAGCTGGCGCGGCGAGTACGGCACGGTGGACGACCCGGACGACTTCCGCGCCCTGCTGGCGTATTCCCCCTACCACCAGGTGCGGCAGGACGCCCGGTACCCGGCGGTACTGCTCGCCGCAGGCGCCAACGACACCCGGGTGGACCCGCTGCACTCCCGCAAGCTGTGCGCCGCGCTCCAGGACGTACCGGGCGGCCGCGGGCCTGTGCTGCTGCGCCTGGAGCCGGACACCGGACACGGCGCCCGCCCCGCCGGTCACCTGACGGGGCAGGTGGCCGACGTCCTGGCCTTCCTGGGCCACGCCCTGAACCTGCCCGCCCCGGGACGCCGCACCGCGGACGGCCCGGTCGCCCGGCGCGCCGGGGAAGCGTCCGGGACCGGTCCCGGCACCGCCGCCGTACACGCGCGTCCAGCCGAGGGGTGCCCGTTCGGCGGCGGCTTCCTCGACGACCCGCACGCGGCGATGGCCGCACAGCGTGCCGCCGCCCCCGTCGCCCGGGTCCGTACACCCTCCGGGCGGCCGGTGTGGCTCGTCACCCGCGCGGACGACGTACGGCAGGTGCTGACCGACCCGCGGCTGTCGCTCGCTGCCGGGCACCGGGCCGTGCCGGGGGCACCGCTGTCCCGCACGCTGGTGAACTACGACCCCCCGGACCACACCCGGTTGCGCCGGCTGGTCTCCGCCCTGTTCAGCCCCGCGGCCCTACGGCCCCACCTGAGCGCGATCGAGGCCCGCGCGGGCGCGCTCCTCGACGCCCTCGACACGTCGCACCCGGTGGACCTGCTGGCGGACTTCGCCCACCCCTTCACGTTCCAGGTGATGGCCGACCTGTTCGGCGTCGCGGCAGCCGCGCGCCCCGGGCTGTCCAGCACCCTCGGAGTCCTCTTCCGCCGCGAGAACGACGCGGGGGCCAAGGCGTCGGCGACAGCGCGGGTCGAGACCTACTTCCGGGACGAGATACGGCGCCGCGCCGCCGGGACCGGTTCCGTGGCGGAGGGCGAGGGCGCCGACCGGCTGAGCGCGCTCGTCGCGTCCTGGCGGGCCACGGGCAGCGTCACCGAGGACGAAGCGGTGTCCCTCTGCGGGGCCATGCTGCTCGGCGGGTACGAGAGCACCGCCCAGATGATCGCCGTTGCGGCGCGTGAGCTGTACCGCCGTCCGGAACTGCCCAGGCGGCTGCGGCGCGGCACCGCGGACGTCCGGGACGCCGTCGAGGAGGTGCTGCGCCTCGACACCCCTGGCCCTTCGGCGACCCCCCGCACCGCGCTTCGCGACATGGAGATCGGCGGGGTGCGCATCCCCGCGGGCGACCGCGTCGTGGGCAGCATCATCGCCGCCAACCGCGACCCGGAGCACCACCGCGTTCCGGACGCCCTGGACCTCGACCGGCCCGACGCCGGCCGCCACCTCACCTTTGGCCTCGGTGCCCACTACTGCCCGGGCGCCTCGCTCGCCCGCGTCGAACTGACCGCCGCCGTCACCGCGCTGACCAGCCGCTACTCCCGCCTCGACCCGGTCGAAGAGCCACGCTGGACGGGTACGTTCCTCAACCGCGGCATGGCCGCACTCATCGTCCGGCTGATGCCGGCGGCAGAGGACGACGATGGCTGAGCCCGCCCCGCGGACGTCCGGCGCCCGCGTACCGCCCCTCACCCCGCCGCAGGCCGCACGGTGGAAGCGGCAGGTGGGCCGGGCCCGGGTGGCGGCTGGGACCGCGCGGGTGCAGGAACCGGCCGCACGCGATCTGGTACGCGCCGCCCTCGTCGTCGCGGGCGACACGGCGCTCGACCTCGGAGCGGGCGACGGCAACGTCGCGCGGGCCGCCGCACGCGCGGGAGCGCGGACCGTTGCCTGCGACCTCAACGAGGCCGTGGTAAGGGCCGGCGCGGCGCGCGTCCGCCGCGCATCCTGGGCGGTCGCCGACGCCGAGCGCCTACCGTACCGTCGCGGTGCCTTCACCAAGGTCCTGAGCAACTTCGCCGTGGTCTATGCAGCTGATCCCGACGCCGCCGTCCGCGAGGTCGTCCGCGTCCTGGCACCCGGCGGGGTGTTCGCCTTCACCGCGCACACCGCCGACTCCCTGCACGCCCGCACCGACGAACTGCTGGCCCGGTACGATCCGCCCACCCTGCCCTACGCCTTCCCGCTGCGCTGGGGTGACCCGGCCCTGGTCACCGCGCTGCTCAGCCCGTACTGCGACGGCATCGCGACCAGCCGCGAGCGGCTCGTCCGGCCCTATCCGTCGTTCGCGGAGATGTGGACGCGGCAGCAGGCGCCCGGCGGGCTCCCGGCGGCGCTGAAGCCCCGGCTCTCGCCCGCGGCGCACCGGGAATTCGCCGACGAGTACCGCGAGCTGCTGCACGCGCACCGCGTCGGCGCCGCCGGGCCCTTCGCGCTGGGCCACACCTATCTGCGGGTCGTCGCGCACGCGCGCCGGGGTAACCCGCTGCCCACCGCGATGCCCGGCGGCCCGTCGAGTGAACCGGAGAGGTGATCCCCGTGCACGAAGAAGCGACACCGGCCGAGGAGCGGGCGGGCGGCAGCGGGCAGGACGTCCGGCCCGTCCACCTCCGGGGCCCGGCACCCGAGCCACCGGTACCCCTGCGCCGCAACTTCCGCTTCCGCATGATGTGGATCGGCGGCGCGGTCTCCGGTCTCGGCTCGTCCATGACGTATGTTGCCATGCCCCTGCTGCTGCTCGCGGTCACCGGGAAGCCGGCACTGGCCGGTTTTGCGGCAGCCTGCCGGATCGCGGTGAACCTCGTGACGTCGATACCGGCCGGGGTGTGGGTGGACCGCCTGGACCGGCGCCGCATCCTGCTGAGTTGCGAAGCCGTACGCGTCGTGTCGACCGGCGGCCTGGTGGCGGCGCTCTTCTCGATGGGTACCGGCGTGCCCTTCGGGCTGGTGCTGGGCGTGGCCGCGGTCAGCGGCGCCGCGGACGCCTTCTTCGGGCCCGCGCACGCCGCCTCGCTGCGGGCGATCGTCCCGGCGGAGCAGCTGTTCGGCGCCTACTCCCAGGAGGAGGCACGCGGGCACGCCGCCCTGCTGGCCGGACCGCCGCTCGGCGGCGCGCTGTACGGGCTGGCGCGCGTCCTGCCCTTCCTGGCCGACATGCTCAGTTACGCAGTCTCCCTGGTGTGTCTGCTGCTGGCCCGGGTTCCCCGGCGTCCGGGTGCCCCAGACGCGGCGGAGGGGTCCGCGGCCCGACAGCCGACGCCGGGGGGCGGCGGGATGCGGGCCGACGTCGGGCAGGCGGTCCGCTGGGTGTGGCAACGCCCGGGCATCCGGGCCGCGTTGGCCTTCTCTGTTCTCATCAACCTCGTGGTGAACGCGCAGTTGCTGCCCATCATCACCGTCGTCCACGACCGGGGGGGCAACTCGGCCGTCACCGGCCTGGTGCTGGCCGCGTCCGGGGTGGGCGGACTGCTCGGATCGGCCCTCTCCGCCCCGATCAGCCAACTGCTGGCTCCCGGGCGGCTGATGACGGCGGTGGCGTTCGCCTTCGGCGCCGCCCTGTGCGCGGCGACTGCACCGCTCGGCGCGTTCTGGCCGGCGGGAATGCTCCTCACGGGGATGGTGGCCATTCCCGCGCTGAACGTGGCGCTGAAGGTGCTCGTGGCCGAGGAGACGCCGGAGGCGATGATGGGACGCCTCATGTCGCTGCTGGGCGTGGTGAGTCTCGGCCTGGCACCGCTCAGCCCGCTGCTCGGCGGTGTGCTGTCGCAGGTCCTCGGCGGCACGGGCGCGCTGCTCGTGCTGGGCGGGACCCTGGTGGCCTGCGCCCTGCTCTTCATGACCAGCCCGGCGCTGCGTGCGCTGGGCGTCAAGCCGACGCCCGCGCGCCCGGCAGCCGGGTGAGCACACGGGCTCACCCGCGTTCAGATCCAGCCGGACTCCCGCGCCAGCAGCATCGCCTGGACACGGTTCTCCGCACCCGTCCTGCGGATCAGGTCCGCGATGTGGCGGCGGTAGGTGCGCAACGACATACCCGCTGCCCGGGCACCCACTTCGTCCTTGCTCGCAGTGCACATGGCCCGCAGCACCGCGATCTGGGCCTGGGTGAGCTGAGCGTCGGCGGCTCCCGCCGTGCCGCCGGCCCCGGCGGGGGTGGTCTCCTCCGGGGTGTATCCCGACTCCCATAACCGTTCCATCTGGTTGACGATCGTCGTGACCAGCCCGGCCTCGCGGACCAGCAGGGCGCCCCCCGAGGCGTCCCGGGTGTTGACCGGGATCAGGGCGGTCTGCCGGTCGTAGATGAGCATGATCTCGCTCAGCGAGTCGGAGACCCTGACCTCGGCGCCCGCGGCGGTGGTCTCCCGCAGATAGGCGGCGGTTGTGGGGTGCCGGAGGGCACAGGGACGGACCAGGTTGCGGACCCGTACCCCGCGCCGCAGGCAGCGCATGTCGAGGGGGCGGATGTGGTCGGGTCCGACGACGTTGAACGTGTCGTACGGGGTGATCCGCAGGAGCTCGGTGCGCGCGGTGAACGCCTGATGGTCCATCCGCGCCTGGATGCTCGGCATTCCGGTGAGCCGGGACACCCCGGGCGCGAACAGGTCGTTGCCTGCCGGGCCGTCACTTCTCAGTGCGTCGATGACGGGCTGGAGGTTGACGAGCAACCGCATCTGCTCGTGCAGCAGTTGCAGTTTCTCCTCGGCCAGCCAGGGGACGACGACCTCTGGATCGTTCGCCCACGCCTCTTCGCCCTCCCAGCAGATCATCCGGCGGTCGCGCAGCCTTGCCAGAACGGCCCGGACTTCCTCCGGCGAGTAGGGAAAGAGCAGGCAGACATCATCGACGGACGTGTGCGGGTGACGCAGGAAGTGCCGGTAGAGCTCCTCCTCCTCGGCCGTAACACCCAGCAGGTCCATGACATGTGCTTTCAATTCACTCCCACCAGCACGACGAAGAGAGAAGCACGACAACAATCTGCCGGAACACCGAATTCACGACATGGCCCCCTGAGGGGTTCGAGACCGCCGTTGCCCGGCGCATGCGGCACCGGGCGCGAATTGACGGCGTGTCGGAACCTTCCGCGCGACCCGGCGCTCGACGGGCCGTCCGCGATTTTACGCTGCTGAGATGTGACCCGCCACAGGGACTTTTGCGCCACACTCGGCGCCGGAACCGTACCAGGAGATCCACGGCCTCTCCCATTCGAGGCTTCCGTGGGGTGTCGATAAACGAGGACACAGCGATGGGGGCACTCGTGTCGGCGGGAACCGCGCCGCACGGGGCGGTTGCCTCACGGGTGGGGCCTGTGCGCGAACACCCAGCGGTTTCCCTCCAGCGCGTCGTTCTCCTGCTCGGGCAGGGGGCCGCGGCCGTGCAGGCGGGTGAAGTCGAAGGGGGTGCGGACCGAGGTGGTCCAGCCCCCGGCCGACAGGGCGCCGGCGGAGTCGGGGCGGGGCCCGCGGTCGAAGAGGGCGAGCAGGTCGATGCCGATCTGACGGTGCGTCGAGACGTAGAGCGGGCTGTCGCGGTAGTCCAGCAGGTCGCGCTCCAGTTTGACCTCGAACGCCAGGGCGCTGCCTGCCGTGGTCAGCCGGTCCACCATGTCGATCAGGTACGTCTCGGCGGCGTGCGGCAGGTAGAACAGCAGGCCCTCGGCCAGCCAGACGCTCGGTGCGGCCGCGTCGAAGCCGGCGCCGGTCAGCGCCCCGGCCCAGTCGTCGCGCAGGTCGACCGGGATCGGCACGCGGGCCGCCTTCGGGGCGGCGGAGAGCCCGGCGAGCACCCGGTGCTTGAAGGCCAGCACCCCGTCCCTGTCGATCTCGAAGACGGCGCAGCCGTCCGGCCAGTCGAGCCGGAACGCCCGCGTGTCCAGCCCCGCCCCGAGCAGGACCACCTGGCGTGCCCCGGACTCGCGCACCGAGCGGTGCACGAAGTCGTCGAGGACCCTGGTGCGCAGCCCGAAGTAGCGGGCGAACCGGCCCCACAGCGGGTTCGCGTCCCCGTCCGGGACCTGCTCGATGCGCAGCGGCCACTGCGCGCACGCCGGTGCGGCCCGCACGAAATGCTCCGCGTAGGGGTCCCGGGCCAGGCTGTCGGGCCGGTAGGTCTCGATCGCGCGGGCCGCCGCGACCATGAGCGCGGTCAGGCCGACGCCCCCCTGCACGTCCTCCACACCGGTGTTCTGCTCCGCCGTGCCGACCATGTGTGCTCCCCTTGGTATGAGTGGATTCCCCGCGGGCCGTACCGTGTCCTGCTCCCTCACCGCGCCCTCCCGTCCGGGATCAGTACGGGTTTGACCACCCGGCCCGCGTCGCAGTCGCGTTCGGCCTCGTTGATCGCGCCGAGCGGGTACGTGACGATCAGCTCGTCGAACGGGAACCGCCCCGCCCGCCACAGTCCGATCAGCCGCGGGACGAGCAGGCCCGGCACCGCGTCCCCCTCGCAGATGTGGGAGATCCGCCGCCCCCGGTCCAGCGCTCCCACCTCCAGCGGCAGCGGACGGTGCAGCCGCGCCACCAGCCCGAGGTGGCCCCGCGGGCGCAGCGCCCGCAGCGCGTCGTTGATCAGTCGCTCCGAGCCGGTGGTGTCCAGCGCGTACTGCGCGCCCCCGTCGGTCAGTTGCCGGATACGGCCGGGCAGCCCGGCCGCCGCGGAGTGCACGGCGGTCGCCCCCAGCCGCTCCGCGAGGGCCAGCCGTTCCGGGTACCGGTCGACGGCCACCGTCACCGCCCCCGCCGCGGTGGCCGCCATCACCGCCGCCAGGCCCACCGCACCCGCGCCGAGGACCGCGACGGTGTCGCCCGCGCCCACGCCGAAGGAGTGGAGGACCGCGCCCGCGCCGGTGAGGAACCCGCAGCCGAGCGGCCCGAGCAGTTCCAGGGGCAGGGACGGGTCGACCGGCACGGCGTTGCGGGCCGGAACCACCGCGTAGTCGGCGAACGACGACTGCCCGAACCACCGGGGCGCCAGCGCGCCCCCGGCCGCGTCGGTGAACCGCGCCGCGTCGTCCGTGCGCCCGCCGAAGAGGTTGAGCGTGGCGAAGGAGTCGCAGTACGCGGGGGCCGCGCCCCGGCAGTTGCGGCAGCGCCCGCAGGAGTCGAAGCTCAGCACGACGTGGTCACCGGCGCTCAGCCCGGTGTCGGGCCCGCCCGTCTCCACGACGACCCCGGCCCCCTCGTGGCCCAGCACGGCGGGCAGCGGCGAGCGGCCCGCCGACCGGCGCACCGCGAGGTCGGTCCGGCACATCCCGCTGCCGGCGACCCGTACCAGGACCTCGCCGCCGGCCGGTCCCGACTCCAGCGCCACCTCCTCGACGGCGAACCGGCCGTCGTACGAGCGCAGCACCGCCGCGTCGAACCTCAGCGCCATCCTTCCCCTCCCGGCTCCGCGTCCGGCGGGCGGTGCAGGACGAAGGGCTGGAGGTTCCCGTACAGCCCCCACGGGCCGCCCGCGACACCGACACCGCTGTCCTTGGTGCCCGCGAAGGGCTGGGCGAGGGACAGTTCGGCGTGGTGGTTGATCCACGCCGTCCCGCACTCCAGCCGGGAGGCCACCTCCTCGGCCCGGTCCAGGTCGCTCCCCCAGACCGAGCCGCCCAGCCCGAAGCCGGTGGCGTTGGCCGCGGCGACGGCCTCGTCGACGTCGCGGTACGGCAGGACCGGCAGCACCGGCCCGAACTGCTCCTCGGCCACCACCGCGCTGCCGGGTCCGGCGCCGGTGAGCACCGTCGGGGCGAAGAAGTAGCCCGGCCGGTCGAGCCGGTGGCCGCCGGCCGCGGCCCTGGCGCCGTCCGCGAGCGCGCGGGCGGTGCAGCTCTCCACCCGGGCGAGCTGGTCGGCGTTGTTGAGCGGTCCCAGCTGCGACTTCGGGTCGAGCCCTGGGCCGACGACGACGGACCTCGCGCGCTGCGCGAGGGCCTCGACCACCTGCGAGTGGAGCCGGGCCGGGGCGTAGACGCGCTTGACGGCCATGCAGACCTGCCCGCAGTTGCGGAACGCCGCCCAGAACAGCCGGTCGGCGATCCGCTCGACGTCCACGTCGTCCAGCAGGACGGCGGCGTCGTTGCCGCCCAGCTCCAGGGTGACCCGGGCGAGCGAGGCCGCCGCGGCGGCGGCGACGGCCCGTCCGGTGGGGATCGAACCGGTGAAGGTCACGTGCCGGATGCCCGGGTGGGCCGCGAGGGCGGCGCCGAAGGGCTCGCGCCCGGTGACGACGGTCAGCACGCCCTCGGGCAGGGCGGCCGCGAGGACCGACGCCAGCAGCCGGGTGGCCAGCGGGGTGAACGGGGACGGTTTGAGCACCACGGTGTTGCCCGCGGCCAGCGCGGGTGCGAACTTCGCGGACGCGAGCTGGAGCGGGAAATTCCACGGGACGATCGCGGCGACCGGCCCGAGCGGGCGCCAGCGGACCTCGCTGCGCACCGGCCGGCCGTCCTCGATCGGCACGCGCCCGGGGGCCAGTTCGGCGAAGTAGCGCAGTCGGGCCGCGGTGCGGGCGACCTCCGCGTACGACTCGGCAAGGGGCTTGCCCTGCTCGCGGGTGAGCAGCGGCGCCAGGTCGGCGCCCGCCGCCTCCACCGCACCGGCCGCCGCGAGCAGCGCGGCCGTGCGGGCAGCGGGCTCGCTCCGCCACCCGGGCCAGGCCGCGCGGGCCCGGTCGACGGCGGCGTCCAGCTCGTCCGGTCGCTGGTCGGGGGCCTCGTCGAATGCCTCCCCGGTGGCGGGATCGACGACCGCGAAACGCGCACCGCGGGCCACCGGCACCGCGCGGCTCGCGGGCCGGGCGCCCGGTCCGCTGCCGGCCCGCTCGACGCCACGGAACTCCCGGGCGGACTGCGGCTGTTGCCTCGCCATGCCGGCGTCAGCCCGCAGCGGCGACGCCGGCGGCGGTCTGCTGGGCGTGCCGGTCCATCTCCGCCCGGAAGGCGGCCACCAGGCGCGGCCGGATCCTGCCGGTGTTGCGGTCGCCGCCCTCGCAGACGGCGCCGCGCACCCCCACGATGTCCGTGCCGATCCGGGTCAGCGCGCCGAGGTCCCCGGCCTTGACGCTGCCGGCGAGCGCCGCGAGCAGGCCCGCCTGGTGGGCGAGCCGGACGAACTCCCCGCAGGCGTCGGGCGGAACGTGGTCGAACAGCCCGCTGCCGTCCTTGACCGCGGTGTCGAGCATGGCCGCGTCGGAGCCGGAGCGGCGGGCGATGTCCGGCAGGGCGAGCGGGTTGACGCAGCCGATCCGGTGGGCGTCGGCATAGCCCGAGGCGACCACGAACGCCTCCGGCCGGTAGTCCTTCACCGCCCGGACCACCCCGCGCATCACCTCGACGGCCTGGTCGGGAGTGGTGCACCCGTAGAGGCCGACCTTGATGTACGACGCCCCGGACACCACCGCGCCGAGCGCGGCCTGGGCCACCGTGCCGGGCTTGTACGGTACGTCGCCCACGGTGGCGGACACCGGCGTGCCGGCCGGGACCGCGCCGCGGATCTCCCGGATCACCCACGGGAAGTTCGCGCCGAGCGATCCCTCGTCGGGCTTCTTGACGTCCACGATGTCGAGATGCTCGGCCGCCTTCGCGCAGTCGAGGGCCTCCTCGACGCTGTCCGGGGAGATGAGAAGCAACAACGGGGACTCCTTTTCCTCGCTGGGTCCGCCTGCACGCGGCAGTGGCGCGGACGCCGCCCGGATCACGTGCGGTCTGCTCATCATCAGGGCGGCCCCCGCCGTCGGGCAGAGCGCGCGGAGGCGGGGCGGGTCACTGCCCGGACGTCCCCGCGCCCTCCCGTCGCGCCGTTCACGCCGGTCCTCGGCGGCAGCGGCGCCGCAGCCGCCGAGACCGCGGCGCACCCCCGGTTCCCGCACCGCCTCCCCCGCGGCACCTGCAGCCGAGGAGGTGGGGTCCGGGGTCAGTGCCGGGCGCGGGGCATCTCCTGCGTCGCTCCGGGCACCTGCGGCATGGGCTGGGTGGCGGCCTCCGCCTGCGCGTTGACGTTGGCGAGCCGCGCCTCCTCCCGGAACTCCGGGTCCGAAGGCGCCGGCCTGGCGTCGGTGCGGAAGACGCCGGAGAGGTCGCCGAAGGTCTTCCGGCGCCACCGCGTGATGGCGTCGAAGGTGACCGGGCCCTTGCCCGAGAGCCCGCCGGCCGCGGTGACCGACTCGATGAGCCGCAGCGGTGAGGTGTGGTCGGAGATCTCGGAGAAGATGTGGCCGCCGACGGTCCACGGCGACACCACGATGCACGGCACCCGGAAGCCGGCGCCGACCGGCAGGCCACCGCCGGGTGTGCCCTTTGGCGACGGCAGGCTCACGTACTCCTCGGGATACGCCCCGCGGTCGGGGACGGGCGGCGGGACGTGGTCGAAGAAGCCGTCGTTCTCGTCGTAGTTGATGACGAAGACCGTCGAATTCCACAGTTCCTCGTTCGCCGCGAGGGCCTCCAGCTTGGAGGCGAGGAAGTACGCGCCCGCGGCGGGGGTGTTCGGGGGGTGCTCGTCGGACGCGTAGGGGCCGTCGGGGAAGAGCCAAGTGACGTCGGCGAGGGTGCCGTTGGCGCAGTCCTCCTCGAAGCCGAGGTAGGGCGTGCCCGCCAGGGTCGGGTTGAGCGGGTCGCCCACGCCGCCGGGCGTGCCGTCGCCGAACAGCGTGCCGTTGAGCCGGATCCGGTTGTACAGCTCCGCCGGGACGAGGCCCGGCTCCTTGAAGTTGGCCCACCAGCCGAAGTAGTTGTAACTGCCCGAGCTGGTGTACGTCTTGACCGTGTACCCGGCGTCGAAGAGCACCTCGGCCGCCGACTTCCAGGCCAGCGTGTTGGGCTGCACCGTCTCCAGGATCGGGCCGCCCTGCTTGCCCTGCGGGTCGTTGGTGCCCGACATCCAGATGGCCCGGTTGGGGTAGGTGGGCCCGAGCACCGAGCAGAAGTAGTGGTCGAGCAGGGTGAAGTTCTCGGCGAGCGCCCAGTGGAAGGGGATGTCCTCCTTCTTCAGGTAGCCCATCGTGTAGGAGCCCTTCACGTCGCCGTCGGAGGCGAGGTGGGACACCAGCCAGCCGTCCATCGCGCCCTCGTTCCAGGCGGCGTGCTGGTCGCGCCAGTCGTGCGAGAGCGACGGCACGGCGGCGGCACCGGTCTTGACGGTGTCCATGTGGAAGGGCTCCAGCCAGCCGTCCGGGTTGGCCGGGTCGGGCTGCTGGAAGACGGAGTTGCCGTTCGGCAGCTTGACGGCCTTCTTGTCACTGAAGCCGCGCGCGCCCGGAAAGGTGCCGAAGTAGTGGTCGAAGGACCGGTTCTCCTGCATGACGTACACGACGTGCTTGATCTGGGAGAGGTCGAAGCTGCGCCGGTCGGCCGAGGCGGCGCGCGCCAGCTGCGCGGGCAGCACGCCGGACATCCCGGCGGCGGCGGCGATCGAGGCCGCCCCCGCGATGAAGGCGCGCCGGGAGGTGCCGCGGCTGCTCGATGGGGTGTTCTGGTCGGGCATGCGGGTTTCTTTCCTCGTCATGGGGTCGGGGTCGGGGCCGGGCCTGCTGTTCAGCGGGCGATGCCCAGGACCTCGGCGATGGCGCTGTTGGTGGTGTCGGCGATGTACAGGACGCCGGTCGACAGGTCGACCGCGACGGCGTACGGGGTGTTGAGGTGCGAGGCGGCCGGGGCCTGGCCGCTGCTCTCGCCGCCGGCGGCGGGCGCGGCGGCGTTGACGACGGTGGTGATGACGCCGTCGGGGGTGACCTCGCGGACCGCGTTGTTGAAGGTGTCGGCGATGAAGAGGTCGCCCGCGCTGTCGACGGCCACGCCCTGCGGGACGTTGAGCTGGGCCTCGACGGCGGGGCCGCCGTCGCCGGACCAGCCGCCGCGGCCGTCGTTCTCCGCCTTGTCCTTGGCGTAGTCGCCCGCCACCGTGGTGATGGTGCCGCGCTTCGCGTCGACCTTGCGGACGACGTTGTTGGACGCGTCGGCGATGTAGACGTCGCCGTGCCCGTCGACGGCCACCCCGGTGGGCATGCTCAGCTCCGCCTTGCGGGCCGTGCCACCGTCGCCGGCGTATCCGGCCCGGCCGCTGCCCGCGAAGGAGGTGATCTTGCCGTTCGGCAGGAGCTTCACCACACGGTTGTTGAAGGTGTCGGCGATGTATACGTCGCCGTCCGCGTCGACCGCGACCGCCTGCGGGTGGTTCAGCGACGTGCTGGTCGCCACCCGCTGCTCCTGGCCCACGAGGCTGGAGGCGTCCCCGGCCTCCCCGGTGCCCGCGACCCGGTGGATGACCCCGTCGGGGGTGATCTCGCGCACCACGTTGTCGGCGCTGTCGGCGACGAAGAGGTCGCCCTTGGCGTCCACGGCGGTGCCGCCGGGCTGGTAGAGCGTCGCGCCGGTGGCAGGACCGCCGTCGCCGCTGAGGCCGGAGCCCTCCAGCGAGCCGGCGACGACCTTGCTCTGCCCGTTCGCCAGGGCGGCGATGACGTTGTCCCCGGTGTTGGAGGCGTAGACGACGCCGCCGGCCGCCGAGACCCCCGCCGGGCGGTAGAGGCCGCCGGCGGGCGGCAGCGGCAGGCCCGTGGTCGGGTCGATGCGGACCTCGCCGCCGCCGCTGGCGTCGTAGGGCAGGGTCTGCAGGATCGGGCCGGCCGGCCTGGTGGTGTCGCCGATGACCAGGCTGAGGTCGTCGGCCTCGCCGTTGTTGTCGGCGCCGGTGTTCACCGCGGTCATGGTGATCTTCAGGACGACCTTGACCGCGCCCGCGGGGACGGTCCCGTACCAGGCCTGCGGGACGAGGCCGGAGAGGCCGGCACGCTGGTTGGCCTTGACCGGACCGATGCTCGCGACCGTCAGCGTCCTGCCGCCCCCGTCCCGGAAGTCGGCGGTCACCACGGCGTTGTCGTTCTGCGTGGCGTAGCCGCCGAGCAGGCCGGAGAGCTTGAAGGACTTGCCGGTGACGTCGCCGAGCGGGCCGAGGTCGATCGGCTGGGTCTGCGTGGTGGCCACACCAGCGATCGCGTTCTGGGGGTCGTGGCCGCCCCAGAAGACGCGGCTGCCGGTGCGCGCGGGCGGGTAGCTCGACGGCGCCTGGGCGTACGACTCGGCGACCGCCCGGGGAGCGGGCAGCGGGGAGGCGCTCGCCCAGCAGTCCGGTACGGACACCGACGCGTCGCCGGGGGCACCGAACCACACGTCGGAGGTGAACTCCTCCGCGCCCGGGTTGGAGACCAGGTTCTGGTCCAGCGCCGGGGTCGCCGGGTCGGGGCAGTTCGGAACGCCGCCGTGGGTGCCGGAGGTGAGGTCGTAGTTCTGCGCGTGGGTGCCGGAGGAGGTGGGATCGATCACGAAGCCCAGGTCGTCGGCGATGCCGTTGCTGTCGCTGCCCGCCGAGATCGCGGTGGCCGAGACGGTGATGACGACCTCGGCCGTGCCCTTGGGCAGGGTGCCGAGCGTCTGGGTGGGCAGCATGCCGCTGTCGGCGGGCGCGCCGCCCTTCGCCGCGAGGTAGTCGGCGGCCGCGACCCGCTCGGTCTCGGTGATCGGACCGATCTGCGCCACGGCCAGGGTGGTGCCGGCCGCGTCCTCGAAGGCGGCCTGGACCACGGTGAAGTCGCCCTGCGTCGAGTAGCCGCCGAGCTGTCCGGAGAGGGCGAAGGGGTGGCCGCCGGCGTCCATGCCGCTGACGTCGACGGTCTGGGCCGCGGTGGTCGTCACGCCCTGGATGTCGTTGCGGAAGCCCGGGGCCGGGGTGAAGCCGGGGTTCGCCGCCGGGGTCGCGCTGGAGTTGGTCCCGCCGAAGAAGTACCGCGATCCCTCCAGGCCCGGGTACGGGCCCTTCTGGGCCCTCGACTCCACGACCGCGTCGGGCGAGGGCAGGTCGCCGTGGCTGGTCCAGCACGCCGGCACCTCGACGGTGGCGTCCGCCTGCCCGGGGTGGGTGGCGCCGGCGCCGGTGCCGTACGGGTAGGCGACGGAGACGTGGTCCTCGGCGCCCGGGTTCGAGATCAGGTTCTTGCCCGCGCCCGTCGCGGCGGGGTGCGGGCAGGTGCCTGACCGGTCGTAGTCCTGGCCCGCCGGGGCGACCGCGCCGTCGCCGACGACGAGGCTGATGTTGTCGGCGTTGGCGTCGTTGTGACCGGCGCCGCCCATCGTGAAGGTCAGGGTGACGACCACCCGGGTCGCGCCGTCGGGGACGGTCCCGTAGTGGCTGCGCGGCAGCATGCTGGAGGTGTCGCCGCGGTCGGCCGCCAGTACCGGGCCCAGCGTGGTGACCGCGGGGCGGGAGGTGCCGTCGTCGACGGGGTTGCCCTCGGAGTCCTCCCACGTCGCGCTGACGGAGGTGGCGTCGTCCTGGTTGGCGTAGCCGCCCAGGCTCGCCTGGAGCGCGAAGCGCCTGCCTGCGGCCTCCCCGAGCGGGGCGAGGTCGATCGTCTGGGTCGCGGTGGTGACCGTGCCGGTGGGCGCCTTGTCGTTGGCGCTCTTGCCGCCGTAGAAGTTCCGCGTGCCGGCCTTGCCGGGGTAGGAGGCCGCGACCACGCTGGCGATCTCGTTGGCCGCGTCGGTGCCGGCGACGGTGGAGGTGAGCGACCAGCAGTCGGGCAGGAGCACGGCGTCGGGGTCCGTGACCCCGCTGCCCGCGGCGGTGCCCGCACCGCCGGGAAGCTCCCCGCGGGTCGTGGCGTACTCCGCGCCCGGGTTGGAGATCAGGTTGGCGTCGAGCGCGACGCCCGCGAGCCCGGTGGCCGTCGAGCAGTACGCCGACCCCGTGAGGTCGTAGGACTGCGGGGACGCCGTGAACGGCGTCGCTCCCGTCGCGGCGCCGGCGGACGGCAGCCCGACGATCGCGAGCCCGGCCGCCACCACCGCGACGGCGACCTTGCGCTGCGTCCTCCCGCCCCGCAGGCGCCTGCGCCACTTGCCCAGCCCGTTCAACGCCACCGTGCCGCCTTCCGCTCGCCGAGTGCTGCCGGTGAACCGGCAAGCGGCGAACAGCGCCGGATGTCCCGGGTGCGTTCGCCCTGGCGTACGTTCTGCGGCCCTGGTGAACGGGCGTCAAACGTGCGCCGATCACAGCGTGTTGGATCGGCGAACGGTTCAGCCGCGGAGACACTCCGCCGACCGTGTGACCACGGATGACGTACCCGCACGGCCGATCCGCCGCCCGCACCGGCGGGGCCGCCGGATTCACCGCGCCGGACGCACCGGTCCGTCCGGGCGGAAGCCCGGACCGCCGGCGACTCCACAGGCACGGCCGCGCCGTCCGGCACTGCCGTGGCATCCCCGGCGGGAATCGCGGTGCGGGCGGCAGCCGTGCACCTGCCGCGGCAGCTCGAGCACCGCGTCTGCCGAGCGCTTGCCGTGCGACGGCAGGTCACGACGGCCGCCCCGGCCCTGCCGCCCGACGAACCGGTTGCGGCACCGGCGGTGCCTCTGCCGGCATGCGTGCATGCGTATGACGTCGGAAACCGTCGCCGACGGTGTCCGCGAGCAGCTCTTCACCATCGGGGAGATACCCGGGGTGCTGTGGACGCCCGCCGGGGGCCCGGGCCCCCGGCCGCTGGTGCTGATCGGGCACGGCGGCGGCTCGCACAAGAAGGGCTGGGAGGTCGTCTCCCGGGCCGTCCCCTACGTCACCTCCTGCGGCTTCGCGGTCGCCGCGATCGACGCGCCCGGGACCGGCGACCGGCCCGAGCACCCCGAGGTCCGGCGGCTGGTCGCGATCGTCCAGGCGCGGGAGGCGGCCGGCGAGCCCGTCGGCCCGGAATGGCGCGCCCTCTGCGAGACCGTCGCGTCACAGCTCGTGCCCGACTGGCGGACCGCTCTGGACGAACTCCGCACACTGGACTGCGTCGGCGACGGCGGGCCCGTCGGGTACTACGGCCTGTCGGCGGGGGCTGAGACGGGCATCCGCCTCGTCGCGGACGAACCGCGGGTGACGGCGGCCGTCCTCGGCCTCGTCGGAAGCGAGTGGCTCATGAGCACCGCGAGGCGGATCACCGTCCCGGTCGAGTTCGTGCTGCAGTGGGACGACGAAGGAAGTCCTCGGGATTGCGTCATGAGGCTGTTCGACGCGCTCGGTTCCACCGAGAAGACCCTGCACGCGAACCCCGGCAGCCACTTTCGCGTCCCGTCCTTCGAACTCGACAGCTCCGTCCGGTTCTTCGCCCGGCACCTCGGCGCCGCGGGCGGTTCCTGACGCGGCTCGCCGGAGCGGCCCGCTGCCCGCCGTCGCCTTGCCGCTCCCGTGAACCGTCCCAGGAGACACGGCCTGCTGCGGGGTAACGGCTCGCGACAGGCGCCGCGCAACGCGGTCCAGGTGACGCGCCGCCCCTTCGCCGTTCCCGGCGGGACGGCGTCCGTCAGCCGGTCCGGGTGACCCGTCGTGTTCGTGCGCCGGAGCGGTCCACCGGTCTGCCCGTCGGTGGGGGTCCGCGGCCGCCGGGCCACGTGCGGGCGGCAGTCCCGCCGGGCGTGCGTCGTCGCCCGTCGGCGCCCCTCCTCACCCCGCCTGTCGCCTTGTAATCTGATCCGCATGACGGACCCCCGGGCCGGCCGCCGCTGCCACAGTCCCCTCAACGCCCTGCACGCCGCGGTGTACTTCTCGCCGGAGTTCGACGCGGAGATGACGGACCTCGGTCTCCCGGCGGCGACCGGCGCCCCCTTCAGCGCCGGGGGCTACTTCGGCGCCCGCGCCGCCGCGATGGGCGCCGTCGGACCGGGCACGGTGACCGCGACCTTCTTCAACTTCAGCCCTGCGCTGATCGCCGAGCACGTGCCGGCGGTCTGGGCCGTCGCCACGCCCGGGCAACTGCTCGCGGCCCGGCTGCGCGCCGCCGACAAGCTGCTGCGCCGGCTGCTGGGCGACGAGGTGGTGGCTTCCAAGGAGATCGCGGAGGCCGCCGAGCTGGCCCGGCACGCCGCCGCGGGCTGCGACCGTGCGGGCCGCCCGCTGGGGGCCGCGGAGGCGGACCAGCCCGTGGCGCGGGAGCCGCATGTGGCGCTCTGGCAGGCGGCGACCGTCCTGCGCGAGCACCGCGGCGACGGGCACGTCGCCCTGCTCACCCACGCGGGCCTTGACGGGCTGGAGGCTCTGGTGTCCCACACCGCCTCCGGCCGCGGCTTCACCCCGGCCTTCGCCCGGGCGACACGCGGCTGGAGCGAGAAGGAGTGGTCGGCGGCCGAGGAACGCCTGCGGGCCAGGGGGCTGATGGACGCGGACGGCGAGCTGACCGAGGCCGGGACGGCCCTGCGCGCCGATCTGGAGCACGGGACGGACCGCCTGGCCGCCGCGCCCTACGACCGTCTGGGGGCGGCAGGGGTCGCGCGCCTCACCGACCTCGCGGGCGGACTGGCGGCGACGGCGCTGAGCAACGGCGCCTACCCGACCGGGATCTTCGGCAGGGGCTGAACGGACACGGTTCCCGCCCCGGCGGGCAGCGCGGGGCGCGGCACTCCGGGAGACCACGGGCGCGGTTACCCGCGGGCCCGTGCCTGCTCGTGGCAGCCTCTGTCCGCGTCCTGACGGCGGCATGCGGTCTCCGCCTCGCTGCGGTCGAGGAGACCGGTCACGGCGACCGCGTCCACGCCGGGAAGGGCTGGACGCACCAGACCGTCGGCCACGAACGCCGTACGGGGATCTCCTCCTGCGGGTCACGAACGACGGCGCCCCGTCGAGCAGTCGCAGCCCTCGTCGCCGCAAGCGCGCTGTCCCCTCCACGACCCCGTCCACACCCCCGCCGTCCGGGGGGGGGCCGGCAACGGCGAGCGCGACCGCTCCGCTGCCCTTGCGGCCTGCCACGCAGACCGGTGGACTCCGCGCGCGGGGTGGCCCGCTGACGGGATCGCCGATACGGGCCCCGCCGCGTGCGGACCGGCGGCACACTGCACTGGTGAGCCGATCCGCACGCCTGGCCCTGGTCCCGACCCTTCCCGTCGGCTCCCCCGCGGTCCGGCTCGTCCTTGTGGCCGCGGCCGTGGTGGTGCTGGTGGCCTGCGTGTCGAGCCGGTCGGCGCGGGAGGCGTGGCGGTGCCTGCCCCCGTTGCGCCTGGTGTGGTGGGAGGCCGTGGGGGCCGTGGTGTTCGCGGCCGCGGCCGCGTGCATCGCCGGGGTGCGCAACGGCGGAGCCGACGTCGTCGGGGGCGTCAGGCTGTTCTGGACCGCCGGGGTGTCCGTCCGTCCCTGGTTCTTCGCCGGCAGCCTGCTCACCCTGCTCGTCGGGTGGCTGGTCTGGACGCCGCTGATGGGGGTTGTCCTCCCTCGCTTCCTGCATCTGGTGACCGCCTGGCCGGCGCTCTCCCGTGCCACCGGCCGGGGGGATGTGCCGGCGGCGCGGAAATGCCTCGAACGCCTGCACCGGCAGGCCGGGGTCCCACGCCCCGACGGCTGGTTCCGCTCCATCGCCCTGAACCTGGAAGCCATCGCGCTGCTGGAGCACGCCTCCCGCACCGACGACCGCGCCGCGGTGGACACCGCCCTCGCAATGGCCCGCGAGAGCACCGCCCTGCTCGACCGGCACGGCGGGCTGCTCGTGCGGACGATGACGTACGCGGCGCAGGACCAGCTCGCCGAGGCGCTGCAGTTCCGCCATCTCGACGTGCACAGCGTCCAGGCCGTCGACGAGGTGATCGCGATCCGCCGCATGCTGCGCGCCGCTCCCTGGCCGGGAGGTGCGCAGAACCTGATGGACCTCAGCGAGGCCCACGCCGTCCGCTACCGGGAGTGCGGGGAAGGCGCCGACGCCCGGGAGGCGCTGGCCCACGCCAGGCGGGCCGCCCGGCGCCCCTCGCTCTCGGGACGCCGACGCGCGCTGCGCGCGCTCCTGCTCGCGAACCAGTACGCGCTCGCCTTCGACGCCGATCCGGACGCCCCGGCCGCCCTGGACGCGGCTGTCGTGGCATATCGCAGGTCCCTGCCCGTCCTCGGCGGCTTCCGGGGCAGGCGCGGCCGCGCGGACCTCGCCCGCGCACTCCTGCGGCGTTCCGAGCTGGTCCGGCACCCGCCCGGGCAGGCGGACGCGGACCGCGCCGAAGCGATCGGGCTGGTCCGGCGGCTCGTCGCGGAGACCGATGAGGGAACGCGCGAACGGGCGCAGCACGAGAGCCTGCTGGCCCTTGCTCTGATCGAGGAGTTCGAGGCGGCCGAGGGCAGCGCGGGCACGGTGATGCACGAGGCGGTGCGGCACCTGCGCTCGGCCGCGCGCAACACGGACGCACTGCCGGCCGACCGCCTGGAGGCGGCCCGCGCCTGGGGCGTGCTGGACGCCGCGGCCGCCATGGCGGTGGCGACGGCGTCGCCCGACGACGGATCCGGCTTCTCCGGGCCGGAGGCGGCGCACGCGATGTGGTGCAGCGCCGCCGACGCCTACGAACTCGCGGTGTCGCTGCAGGCGCTCGCCGTCTGGCGCGGCATCGCCCCAGCCGACCAGCGGCGCCTGCTGTCGAGGTGGAGCGAACTGGCCGTCGACGCCGCGGCCGTGCACGTACGGGCCGGGCGGCCCGAGCGCGCCGTCGAACTCCTCGACCAGGGGCGGGCGGTGATGTGGTCACAGCTCCTGGAGCTGCGCTCCACGGAACCGGCCGCGCTGCACTCGGCCGATCCGGCCCTGGCCGCACGGCTCGACACGCTCCGCCGCGCGCTGGACGCGCCGCCCGCCGGGCGGCACGGCGAGGAGTCCGCGGCGGACGTCGAGCGGCGCACCGCGCTCGCCCGCGAGTGGGACACGCTGGTAAGGGACCACGGACTGCTGCGCACGGCGGAGTACGGGGACCTGCGGGCCGCGGCCGCGGAAGGGCCGGTGGCCGTCGTCAACATCAGCGACTTCGGCTCCCACGCCCTCGTGGTGACCGCCGCCGGACCGCCGCGCGTCGTGCCGCTGGACGCCGTGGACCGGGACACCGTCGCCGGCGCGCTGGAAGCACTCGCCGCCGCCGAGGAACGGCTCGTCCGCGCGCACGCCGCCCGGCGCGACGCCCTCGGCTCCCCTGACCCCGCCGAGCAGGAGCGGACCGCCGCGCTGGTGCTGCGCGCGGAGATCCGGCGGTCGCGCGCGCTGCTGCGGATGCTCGACTGGCTCTGGGAGGACATCGCCCGGCCGGTGCTCGCCGAGCTGCCGGAACTCGCGGTGCCCGGGGAGCCCTTGCCGCGCCTGTGGTGGTGCCCGACGGGACTCGCGACCTACCTTCCCCTGCACGCCGCCGGCTCCCGCAAGGGCGTACCCGGGCAGAGCGTCCCCGACCGGGTCGTGCCCTCGTACGCCCCCACGCTCACCTCACTGATCCACAGCCGCAGACCGTACGGGGACGGCGAACCGCCCGCCGGCGACCTGCTGCTGGTGACCGTGCCGGCGCCGGACATCCCGGAGGTGGAGCGGGAGGCGCACCTGGTGGCACGGCGGCTGGACGGCGTCCGGCGGCTGGACGGCCCGGCCGCGACCGCCGAGGCGGTGGGCGACCTGCTCCCCCGGTACCGCTGCCTGCACGCGGCCTGCCACGCGGTGGCGGGCGAGGGCCTGCGGCTCAGCGGCGGCACGCTCTCGCCCTCGCACCTGTCCCGGATCCCCGTCGGCAGCGCCGAGTTCGCCTTCCTGTCGGCCTGCGAGACCGCCGCGCCGGACCCGCAGATCCCCGACGAGGCGGCACACAGCGCCGCCGTGCTGCACTTCGGCGGCTTCCGCCAGGTCGTCGCGAGCCTCCAGCCCGTCCGGGACGCGACCGCCGCGCAGGTGGCGGACGCCGTCTACGCGGCAATGACCAGCGACGGGCGGCCCGTACCGGCCCGCGCGGCCCGGGCCCTGCACGCGGCGGTCGGCGAACTGCGGCGCGACCGGCCGGGATCGCCCGGCGTGTGGACTCCGTACATTCATGTCGGCGGGTGACCGGGAAGGCGGACGGTCCGTGCGCGGAACGAACGGAAGGCGGGCCGGGCCGGGCGGCCGTCCCGGTGCGGCGACAGCAGAGGGAGACAGATGACCGGGGGATCGGGGCAGGCGCCGCCGGACGGGGACGGCGCGGCCGAGAGGCGCGCCCGTTCCTGGCTGTGCGTGCACTACGCGGAGCTGCGGGCGGACGCCGAGGAGGACGGCTTCCTCGACGACTTCCAGGACGCCGTGGACGGCGTGCGCGGCGGGGGCAGCGCCCTGGCCGCGCTGCGCGCCCTCGGCCACGATCCCGCACTGGGTTCTGCCGCGCGCGGGGCCGAACCGGTGGGCTCCTCCTTCCTGTGGAGCGCCCCCGACGTGCAGAGCGCCTTCCGGTGCCCGCGCCGGACCGGCCGGTGCTCGGCGAGCGTCCGCCGGGACCCCTCCGGCGCGTGGCCCGAGTGCCGGCTCGACCCCGACTTCCCGGACGGGGTGCCGATGAAGCCGGTTCGGGAGGCCGGTCGCTGATGGAGGTCTTCCTCGGCGAGGTGGGCAAGAAGCTCACCGACCGCTGGCTGACCCGGATCGTCCTGCCGGGCGTGCTCTTCGCCGCCGCGCTCGCCCTCGCCGCGGCGCCGGGCCGGGCCGGCTCCTTCGACGTCACCGCCGCCGTCCGGTGGCTCGACCGGCTGCGGGCCGACCGGTACGCCACGCCCGCCGGGCGGATCGCGGCGCTGGTCGCCGGGCTGCTCGTCGTGACGGCCCCCGCGCTGGTCGCCGACCGGTTGAGCCGCGTGGTGGTCCGGACGTGGCGGCTCCCCGCCATGAAGGTCGCGGGTCCGCTGCGCGACGTGGAGCAGCGGGTGCGGGCCCAGCACGGGGTGTCCATGGCCCTCGTCTGGCCTCGGCTGTGGCAACTGGCCCCCGACAGCGCCCGGCAGGACGTGCAGGCCGCCTGGACCGGCTACTCGGGGGCCGCGCTGCGCACCGCGTGGGCGGTCCCGTACGCGGTGGCCGGCGCGTGGCTGCTGTGGTGGCCCGGGCCGGTCGTCGCCGCGGCCCTGCTGGCGAGCGGCTGGCGGGCGGGGCTGAGGGGCGCGGGCGTGCTGGGCGAGACGATCGAGGCGACGGTGGACACGGGACTGAACGGCCTCGCGGCGGCACTCGGTGTCCGGCTGCCGCACGGCAGGGTGCGGCCGGACGAGGGCACCGAGATCGACGAGCTGCTCAACAAGGGCCGCAGGCCCTGAGGCAGCGCCGGGACCGCCGCGCGCCCGGTTCTGCGGCCAACCGGGCTACGTGCGGCCACTTCCGTTTCGAAAGTGACCTTTCACCCGGCTTCGTCCCGTAATACTCCTCCTGTCTTTTTCATCTGCACGACGGAGCAGGAGGCAGACCGCGTGAAGACTCTCAGGAATCTGGCGGCGGGTGCGGGAGCCCTGGCGGTGACCGCCGGGGTGGCGTTCGGGACGCAGGGAGCGGCCGCGGCCGACCGTTCGGGGGACCCGACACCGCAGGCGATCGTCGCGCAGCAGTTCACGCTGCGTCTGGCGGCGAACCCCGGCGAGGTCGCGAACGTCCGCGGAGCGGGCAGCTCGGACGGAGTGCCCATCATCCAGTACCCGCTGACCAACGCGGCCAACGAGCGCTGGGAGCTGGACGCCGCCGGGGGCAGCTACTACACGATCAAGTCCGTCAGCAGCGGAAAGTGCGTCAACGTCGCCGGGGGCGGCACCGCCAACGGCACCGAGGTCATCCAGTACACCTGCGGCACGGCCCCCAACGAGCTCTGGCGGTTCGTCCCCGCGGGCATCGGCTACCAGGTCGTCGACAAGTCGGCGAACAAGTGCCTGAACGTCGCCGGCGGGCTCGGGATCGGCCATCTGCTCATCCAGTACGACTGCACGGTCCCGGGCGCGCCCAACGACGTCTGGCTGCCCGTCTGGGAGCCCAACGAACGCTGAGTCCGCACGGGCGGGCCGGATCGCCTGAGGCGGCACGTTCCTTGCCGGGGGCACGGCGTGCGGGGATCAGCCCCCGGTTCGAGGGTCCACCGGGCGGCGCCCGGGAACTTCCGCTGCTCACCCCGCCGGTAGAACTCGCCGAGGGCGAAAGCCGTCCCGCTCGACGCGTCGGTCACCGCGTGGTGCACGACGTGGTGCACGACGTCGTGCACGACAACCTGCCGTCCGCCGTCAGCGCCCGCACGTACAGCCCGGGCACCGCCCGAACGCCCCCGCGTCGCACGAGCCCGGTGTCAGCACCCGCTGCACGCCGGGTTCGACGCGCGGCAGGTCCACCTCCAGCCGCTCGGCGAGCGTTCCGCCGCCCTCGGCCGTTCCGGCGTGCCGTACCTGCCGCTTCCCGCCCGGCAACCGGGCGGGGACCGGGCCGGGGACCGCTCAACCCCCGTGGCGCGTCCGCCGGAGAACGGGGAAGGCGCAGAGCACGGAGGTGGTGCGGATGGACGGCAGGGAGCGTCTGCTGCTCGGGCTGGCGGCGGCCTTCGCCACGGTCACCCTGGTGGTGGCGGTCAGGCTGCTGATCAGGCTGGTCCGCTCGCGGCGCCTGCTCAGGGCCTCGGGCGTGCCCACGTCCCACAAGGCGGTGTTCTGGGCGTCGGTGGCCTACCTCGTCTGGCCGGTGGACCTCCTGCCCGATCCGGTCTACCTCGACGACATCGGGTTCCTGCTGCTCGCCCTGCGCTCCCTGGACGCGGCCGCGCGCCGCCACGGCGTGCCACCCGCGCGCGACGGCGGGACCCGGAGCCGCCGTGGCAAGAGCGGTTGACCGCTGCCCGTCACGGGAGCGTCACAGGTCCCGATGCGGCCTTCCGCGCGCGGATCACCGCGTGCGCCAGGCGGACCGCCGTACACGACCGCGCCGCGACACGGCTGCCGGCGGGCCGGCAGGAGTGCCTGTCGCGGGCGGACGTCCCGAGGCGCTGCCGGCGGCGTGCTCCGATCCGGCGCCGCCGGCGCCCCGCCCCGGCGCGGTGGGGGGCCGGGACGCCCGCTCGGCGTTGTAGTGCGCGCCGACGAGCAGCGCGAGGTTGCTGAACCACAGCCACACCAGGAAGGCGACCGCGCCGGACAACTGGCCGTACAGCCGGTCGTAGGTCCCCAGGCGCGTGGTGTACGCCGCGAAGCCGGCCGAGCTGAGCAGCCAGAGGGCGATGGCCACGCCGCCGCCCGGCGCGGTCGTCCGCAGCCCGCGCGCGGCGGGCGGCCCCGAGCGGAAGAGGATCAGCACCGTCGCGGCGGCCACGGCGACCAGTCCCGGCCAGCGCAGCGCGCGCCACGCCGAGACCAGGGAGCTGCCCAGGTGCAGCACGTCGCCCGTTCTGCGGGCGAGTTCGCCGCTGACGACCACGCAGACGGTGCTGCACGCCATCAGGACCAGCAGCAGGAGGGCGGTGACGACCACCCGCGGGGCGGCGCGCCACGCGGGTCGGTGGTCGACCACCCCGTGGATGTGGTGCAGGGCGCGCCGGAAGACCGCCGCGTAACTGCACGCGGCCCACGCGGCCGCCGCTCCGCTGAGGGCGGCCAGCGAGGTGGTCGCCGAGGCGTCCTCGGCCAGGTGCCGCAGCGTGTCGGCGACCAGCGGGCGTGATTCGCCGGGCATGAGGGCCTCCAGCCCGCCCGGTACCCCGCTGGCGTCGGGGTTCCCCGTCAGCCCGACCAGGGACAGGGTCATCAGCAGCGCCGGAAACAGCGCCAGCACCGTGTAGTACGTGAGCGCGGCGGCCCGCTCGGTCGCGTCCTTGTCCCATGCCGCGCCCATGGCGAGCGCCAGGGTCTTGAGCGCACCGAACGCCCTGGTCGCCCGCCGTGGGCGCCGCCGCCCCTTGCTGCCCGGTCTCCCCCGGCCGCCGCCGGACGGCGCGCCCTCGCCGATGGACATGCGTTCCCCCCTGTCTGCGCCGGTTGCGACGGCCCGTCCGCGTTCCGCCGCCCCGACGCCTTCGGCCGTCCCGACGCGTTCGGCCCGGGCGGCGCGGGCGCCCGGTCCCTGACGGCCGCTTTCCCCCGCCGCACGGCCGCACGCACACGTGCGCGGGGCAGGCGTGCGGCCCGCGTCCCAGGGGTTCCGGGAGACGCAGGAATCCGGAAGCGTATCCGCGGCAACAAGAGTGCGCGACGGCAGGGGAATTCCATCCGCGATTGCGCCCGGGGAATTCCCGAAACGACGTCACACGGCGGGCGCGCCGTTACACTTTCGACAACGGCCACGACCGGGCCGTTCTTCGGTCTCCCGGGGGGATGGACATGGGGAGATTGCGCGACTCCCGATTAGCCGTCGCCGCCTGCGCCCTGACGTGCATTGGCGCGGGCCTCGCACTGGAACTGACGGTTTTCGCACCCGGCAGCGCAGTGGACGCGGAAAGGTTACGGCTGGTCAGGACCCCCGACACGGGGGCCACCACCGCTCCTTCGCCGACTTTGCCGGGAGTCGCCCGGCGGACGGCACCTCCGGCGCGGTCGGCGGACCCACCGGTGACGCGCGGGAAACCCGTGCCGTCCGTGCCCGGCGACACGGGAGGAACGGACGGGAAGGACGGCGTTTCCGCGGGATCAGGCGGCTCCGGGGGCACGTCAGGTGACGGCGGGACGGGCGGCACCGCGCCCGGCGAGAACAGTCCCGGTTCGCGCGGCGGCAGGATTCCGCCGGTGTCGAACGGCTGCGGGTCGCCGCATACAGAGCGGGGTTACCAGGCGTTCTTCGTATTCCCGTGCGAGGGCTCACCCACGGGTACATATCCCGTCGTCCGCATTCACGTCTCCGCATACCCCCCGCAGAGCGACGGCGGTTTCACCGTCGTGCAGAAGGTGCTGACCGACAGGAATGGCGCCGTCGAAGGCCTGCCGGTGTTCGGGATGATCCCCGGCGGAATCTCGCCGGAGACCAACGAGTCCTCCCAGGAGCACACTTGGTCCCACGACCTCCAGGTCGGCACGAAATGCATCGGGGACACCGGGCGCACGGCACTCGGCATTTACCTCCTGACCCGAGCGGGTGTGCAGGAGTCGGAGCACTGGAGGCAGGGCAGGCCCATCGGCCGCATGCCGGCGGGCAGCACGCTGATGGACCAGGTGACCGTCGAACGGCGCGGGACATGCCCCTCGGACGATGACCCGACCCCCACCCCGGATCCCACGGGGCCGGCTCCGTCACCGAGCGGGTCCGGGACTCCCACCCCTACCCCCACGAACACGTCAACGCCCACAACCACGTCCCGCCCGACCCCGACGACGCCGGCCCCGCAGCCCCCGGCCGCACCGTCACGCACGGACCGGATCCGCGCCACCGTCCCGTAACGCGGCACCGGCCGGTTCCCGGCCCGGACGCCGCCACCCTCCCGGCAGACCCGCGGCCGAAAGGACGATCCCGCATGCCCGAGAACACCGAGCCGACGCCCGAGGAGACGGCCACCGCCCCCGACGGAACGCCACCGCCCCCCGCCACTCACCCCGGCGCGGCCGTGCCCGACGACGCCGACGAGCCGCGCCGGACGAAACTCCAGATCGCGCTGATCGGTGCCGGTGGCGCCCTGCTCGCAGCCGTCGTCGGGCTGGTCGGCACGTTCGTGGCGGGCAGCGGCGGCACGGACGCGAAGTCCCCGGCCCCCACGAACCCGGTCACCACCGCGCCGACGACACCGCCGGGCCCCACGACGCCGGCGGCTCCGGAACCGGCGCCCGGCGATACCCCGTGCGTGCCCCTGAAGAAGGCCCACGGCTTCACCGCGGGCTTCGTCCTCCCCTGCACGGGCGCCACGGTCTCGCCGTACCCCGTGATCACCCTCAGGGCCGCGGCGTATCCGGAGGGCAAGGGCGAGGGCCAACTGTGGGTGGTCGTCCGGGTCCTGTCCGACGGCAAAGGCATGCCGCTCGCCGACAAGCCCATGTACGCCGCGAGCCCCGTCGACCCCGGCCACGCCCGGACGGTGAGAGCGACGACCTGGACGAAGGACATCCAGATCGGCTCGCGGTGCTCCGACTACGGCCCCGCGCAGATCCTCACGTACTGGCTCTCCGACACCGGCGCCCGCAAGGCCGCCTCCTGGAAGCCGGGAGTCCCGATCACCGTCCCCGCGGGCAGCGTGAAACTCGACGAGGTGACGGTCAACATGCGCGCGGGCGACTGCTGAGGCCGGGACGGGGCGGGCGGCGAGGCCTTCGGGACCGGCTCAGACGTGCCCGCCGGCCTCGCGGCCCGAGCCCCTGCGCCGCGGGGCCGCGGGCACCGGGGGATCCGGCGTCCGGGCGGCCGCGTGCAGCTCGGCCAACTCCTCGGCGGGCCCCCGGCGGTGGCGCCCGGGCGCAGCGGACTGCGCCCGGACGGCGTCCGCGAGGGCGGACGCCCGCGCGGTCTGCTCGGGGCCCGGGGCGAAGTCCGGGGCGTAGAGCGTGTCGTTGACGAGGCCCGCCAGCGCGCGCAGCGGCGGGGAGCCGGAGGAAGCGGCGACGGCCCGGGCGGTGGCCCCGGGAGCCACCGCGCCGTCACGCAGGGCGCGCTGCCACAGGGCGAGGACGCGCTCGCGCGGGGACCGCGCCTCCCACCACGCCTGCGCCGCCCGCCGGGCGGCACGGCGGCGGCGGGCCCGGACGGCGGCCGCTGTCGCGGCCCCCGACAGAGCCAGACCCGCGGCGCCGCCCAGGGCGAACGGCCACACCGCACGGTGCCGTGCGCCGGTGGGAACGGCCGGTTCCTCGTCCCCCGGCGGCCGCACCGCCCCTCCCGCGCCCGGGGCCGGTCCGCCGCCTCCCACCGCGGCGCGGCCGGGCAGCGGCCAGTAGTCGACCCAGGTCCCGCCCTCGTAGGCGATCTGCGGCCAGGCCACCGCGTCCGCGCCGATCACCTCGACCGTGCCGTCCGCGGCGACCGGCCGCTGCGGCGCGAAGCCTGCCACCACCCGGCTGGAGGCGCCGAGCATCCGGGCGGCGAGCGCGAAGGCGGTGGCGTACTGGTCGCTCGTGCCGTGGCCGTCGCCGAGCGCCCTGCCGACGGCCTCGCAGCTGTCGTCCACCGCCCCCGCCGGGTCCGTACCGCCCGTGTCGGCGAGCTCCCGCTCCAGCTGGGCGAGCTGGCCGGCGAGCGGCGCTCCCCGGTCCACCCGGGCGAGCAGGCCGGCCACCTCGGGCCCGGCGCACGCGGTCCGCGGCGCGACACGCACGGGCAGGCCGTCGCGCGTGCGGGGAGCGGGCTCGGCGGTGAGCGTGTAGGCGGTCGACGGTTCGGCGGAGCGCAGCGCCTGCGCGCGGGCGTCGTAGCGCAGCGGGCCGGGGCGCCCTGACGTCACGCCGTACGGGTGCGGCAGCAGGCGCTCCCCGTGCGCGAGGCTGACGTCGACGCGTACGCCGACACCCGCGGCCGGGAGCGAGGTGAGGGCCGTGTCGACCCGCCAGCCGGTGTCGCCGCGGTAGGTCCCGTACGCCAGCAGCGGCCACGTGCCGGCCAGGGCCTCCGCGCCCGCGGGGACGTGCGCGCGCAGCACGAGGCCGTCCGGCGTGCGGGCGAACTGCGGGAGCCGCGCCAGCGGATCGGCCTCGACCGGCTCGGACGTCCCCGGCGTGACGGCCTGCCGCTCGGGCACGAGCCGCGGCAGCTGGACGAGCGCGCCCGCCGCCGCCACGCACGCGACGGCGGCGATCGCGGCGGCGGCCCTCCCCCGCCCGGCCGGGCCGCCCCGTCGCGCGGACAGCAGCACACCGGCGAGGGTGGCCGCGACGACCGCGGCCATCAGGATCTCCACCAGGTGCCGCACCGGGGCCACTCCCCTCACCTCCCGTCCGGGGAGGCCGCCAGATCCGCCGGACCGGCGACTCGCAGCACGTGGAAGCCCGGTGCCTGCGGCGGCGTGCGCGCGGGGCCTCCGGGTGGGACGGCGTGCAGGCACACGACCGCCGCGTGGCGGGCGCCGAGGGCGGACAGGACGGGGCGGCGCCGTGCGGGGTCGCACGTGGTCGCCAGCACCGCGAGCGCCCCGCCGGGGAGACCGGCGGCGTACCGGGACAGCGCCGCGTTCGAGCCGCCGGGCCGCGCGCGGACCCGGGTGAGCAGGTCGAGGACGGTGCCGGGCGCGGTCGGCGCGGGCTCGACCCGGCACGGCCCGGGCGCGACGCCGACGAGGGTGACGGAGCGGGACAGGCGCAGCACGCTCAGCGCGACTGCGGCGGCGCAGTCCACCGCCGTCTCGAACGCCGCGCCCTCCTCCGCGGCGGTGTCCAGCAGCACCACGGCCCGGGCGGAGCCCGCGTCCCGGCGTTCGCGCAGTTGGAACGAGCCGGTGCGCAGCGAACTGCGCCAGTCGACGAGCCGCAGGTCGTCACCGGGGACGTAGCCGCGCAGGCCGTGGATCTCGAACGCGGCGTCGGTGTCGAGCCGCGCCGCCCCCGAGGCGTGCGCGGCCACGGCCCGCGCGACCCACGGCACGGGAGCCGCGGGCGGGCACGGCCGCACGAGCAGGCTGCCACCGGGCTCCGAGGGGGCGGTACGGGTACGGGCGAGGCCGAGCACGTCCTCGTACTCCGCGACCGCGGGGCCCAGCTCCCACACTCCGCGCGGCAGTACGGGGCTGGTCCCGGTCCAGCCGCGGGCCGCCACGGCGAGAGTGCGGCCGCCGCCGTCCCGCAACTCCTGCCGTACCACGGGGGTGCCGCCCGCCCTGCCGGACGGTACGTACCGCAGCGTGACGCGCTCACCGCGCTTCAGCTCCGTCACCCCCGGCACCGCACGGCTGACACCGGGACGCCGGGCGAGCCGGGTGAGGGCCCACGCCGCGAGCACGGCGCAGGTCGCGGCGAGCCCGGCGCCGAAGAGGGCGCGCACCTGGCCGCCCGCGCCCAGCACCCCGGCGACGGCCCCGGCTCCGCACACCCACCGCCCGGTGGGGGTGAGCCCGCGCCGTGCGCGGGCCGCGGCCGGGCGGCGTCCGGCCGTCACCCGGCGCACGGCCGGGCCCGCCGCGGCGCGGTCGGGGCGGGGCCCGCGGCCTGCGAAGTCGCCGGGGGCACCGGGGGTGCGGAGAGCCGCGTGAGCGGTCCGCGGGCCGTGTCCCCGCCACGGGAGGGCTGCGGTCCCCGGGACCCGTGTCGGCGGTTCACGGCGCGCACGCGGCGCTCTCCGGCGCCGGGACCTCGGCCAGCAGGGCGGTGAGGACCGACGCGGCGTCGAGGTCCGACGCGGGCAGGAGACGGTGGGCCAGGACGGGGAGGGCGAGGTCCCGGACGTCGGTCGCGTCGGCGTAGGGGCGGGCGGCGAGGAAGGCGCGGGCGCGGGCCGCCGTGACGAGCGCGCGCGTCGCGCGCACGCTCACGCCGTGGGTGAGCGCGGGACTGCGGCGGGTGGCCCGGGCGATGTCGAGGGCGTAGCCCACGAGCGTGTCCGTCACGGCCACCGACGCGAGCGCGGCGCGGGCGGCCAGGATGTCGGCGGCGGCGAGCTGAGGGCAGGCGAGGTCATCGGGCGGGACGAGCCGCCCCGCGGCGATGTCCAGTTCGGTCTCCCGCGCGGGGAAGTCCACCGCGGTCCTGACCAGGAAGCGGTCCATCTCCGCGTCGGGCAGCAGGTACGTGCCGTGCAGGTCCACCGGGTTCTGCGTGGCGACGACCAGGAAGGGCGCGGGGAGCGCATGGCTGCGGTTGCCCACCGTGACCCTGCCCTCCTCCATCGCCTCCAGCAGCGCGGACTGCGTGCGGGGCGAGGCACGGTTGATCTCGTCGGCGACGACGACGTGCGCGAAAAGCGGCCCGTGCCGGAATTCACCCGGCCCACCGGTGAGCAGCGGCTGCTCGTAGCCGGTGATGTCGGCGGGCAGCAGGTCGGGGGTGAACTGCACCCTGCCCCACGCCCGCGCGCCCTCCGCGGGCCGCAGGCAGGCGGCAAGGGCCCGCGCCAGGGTCGTCTTGCCCGTGCCCGGCGGTCCTTCGACGAGCAGGTGACCGCCCGCCAGCAGGCACAACGCCGCCATCTCCACGGCCTCGCGCTGCCCCACGAAGGCACGCTCCACCGGCTCGACCAGACCGGCACGGATGCGCTCCGCCCAGTCCGTCACCCCTGCCACGGCAGAAACCGACATCGCCACCCCCCGACACGGCCACCCGGCCGTCCCGCCCCCCGACGCGGGCGGGTACCCGGGCCGTGACGACGAACATACCGCCCGTCACGTCCGATCGTGGCGGATTCCGCCACGCGAGGGCATACCCCGGCACGAAAGGCGCCAAGGCCTGTGCACGCGGCCGGGACCGGCCCCGTCGCGGGCCGGGCTGGAAACACGATCCGGGGGTAGGAGCCGACAGGACGGCGTTCGACCCGGTACACCCCGGACCGGCTTCCGGTCCCCGAAAGGCGTGGTGAGGTCAGGGTGCAGCATCGATTGGAGATGGCCGGCCAGGGGTGGGCCCCCGGAAGCCCGCTCTGGGATTTCGTGACCGTGCTCGTCATCGCCTTCTCCCTCGCGACCATCGTCGGGCTGCTGCGCAAGAAGCAGTAGCGGGAGTCGGCGGCGCGGTCCCGCAAGGCCGGGGTCCGTTCTCCCCTGACAGGTGGCGCCCGAGTGGCGTATACCCGGCCCGGCCTGGCACGCTCTGCTGGACGTCCGCGGCCGTACCGCCGCGGCCGGGCAGGAGAGGGGGCGGCGTCCGTGGAGGGTGGAGGCGACGACGTGGAAGCCGGCGTCTACTACTCCGAGCAGTTCGGGCGGGTGTGGATGATCGCCCTGCAGGGCGACTTCGACCTGGACGGGCTGGGCGTCGTGCAGGAGGTCACCGAGCAGGTGCTGAGCGCCTTCCGCGGCCCGGTCGTGTTCGACCTCGCGCTGGTCTCCTTCTGCGACTCGGCGCTGCTCAACCACCTGGTGCGCACCGCGGCCAGGCGGCCGACGGCCCTGGTCCAGGCGAGCACCGCGGTGGCACGCCTGCTGGAGCTCACCGGAGCCGGGGCCGTGTTCGCCTCCTACGAGGATCTGATCGCCCCGACGTCCGAACCCGAGCCGTAGCGGACCGCGACCCACCCGGGCGAGCGGGGTGCCGGTGCCACGCCGCCTGTGCGGAGTGACAGACTGGTCCGAGGGGAAGACCAGGGTTTCGAGCCGGGAGGCCGTGTGAGGATCGCTCGCAGCGTGGCGAGCCTCGGCCCGGTGGACATCGGTGACCACGTCTGCTGGGTGGTGCCGCAGCCCGGCGACTTCCCGCACGCCGCCAGGGGATACCTGTCCGACGGCAGGAAGCTCGGTGACAAGATCATGGTCGTGGGATCGCCGGCGCCCGCGTGGCCGGAGTCCCGCGCCCCGCACGGGCTGCTGGTGGACCCCGCCGCAGAGCACGGGGGCGTGCGCTGGGACGCGGACGCACTGGTGTCACTTGTGCGGCAGGAAGCGGAGACGGCCGGCAGGCAGGGCTTCCGGGCCCTGCGGGTGCTGGCACAGATGGACCGCGTCTGGCGTGCCGACATCACTGCCGAGGAGGTGGCCGACCACGAGCTGCGGCTGGACGCCCTCACCGGCGGGGCGGCGGCCATGGTGGTGTGCGCCTACGCGAACCCCGGCTTCGCACCGGAGGTGCTGGAGCAGGCGGCGAGCGTGCATCCGCATTTCGCGGGCGTGCCCGCGCAGGCGCCCTCCTTCCACATGTTCAGCCAGGCCGCGGACTGCTGGAGCGTCAACGGCGTGGTGGACGCCGACGGCGCGGGAGCCTTCCGCGTCGCGGTCACGGGGCTGCTGCGGACGCTCGCCACATTGCGGCTGCGCTGCGACGGCCTGCAGCTCATGGACGCCGTGGGCATGCAGACCCTCGCCGAGGCCGCCGCCGCGCTGCCCGGCCGCAAGATCGTGCTCGAACGCGCCAATCCCACCGTGCGAAGGTGCTGGACGCTGCTCGGCTACGACGATCCCGCCGTCCCCGCGGAGCTGGTGCCGTGACCGCGCCACGTACCACCGGCCCGGGCGACGCCGCGTCGCCCGCCTTCCGCCACGAGCTCTACGCGTACAAGGGCGACTCGGGATTCCTCCAGGGCGCGGTGTCCTTCGTCCGGGACGCCCTGGCCGCCGACGAGACGGTGCTCATCGCCGTGGGGGACGACAAGCGGCGCATGCTGCGCGACGCCCTCGACGGTGACAGCGCCGGCCGCCAGGTGTCCTTCGTGGACACCGGAGCGCTGGGCCGCAACCCGGGGCGCCTCATCCCCGCCTGGCACGACTGGATCGCCAAGAGCGTCGGCAAGGGGCTGCCCGTGCGGGGGATCAGCGAGTCGCCCTGGGACGCGGCCACCCCGGCGGAGCGCGGTGAGCTGCGCTACCACGAGTGGCTGCTGAACCTGACCTTCGCGACCTCCCCGGCCTGGTGGCTGCTGTGCCCCTACGACATCACCACCGTCGAGACCGCCGTACTGGACTCCGCGCGCCTGTGCCACCCCTTCCAGCTCTCCGACGGCTCGCACAGCCGCAACCCCGACTTCTCCGACGAGCCCTTCCGCTTCGACGACCTGGCCCCGGCCTGCGGCCCCGGCCCGAGCCTGGCCTACGGGGCCGGCGAACTCGCGAAGGTCCGCGCTGCGGTGACGGAGTGCGCCACCCGCTGCGGTCTGGCGGGCGCGCGGCTGCAGGAGCTGCTGGTGGCCGCCACGGAGGTGGCCGCCAACACCGTCCGGCACGGCGGCGGGTCGGGGACGCTGCGCATGTGGGCGGACGGCAGCCTGCTGGTCTGTGAATTCCACGACACGGGCCACATCGGCGACCCTCTCGTGGGCCGCTCGCGCCCGAGCCCCGCCCAGACCGGCGGCCGGGGCCTGTGGCTGGTCCACCAGCTCTGCGACCTGGTGCAGATCCGTTCGACCCCGGAGCACGGCACCACCGTCCGGCTGACGACCGCGCTGTACTGACCCAGGCCGGCCTCAGGGACGACGGCCGCCGTCCTTGGTGCCCGGCGGCGGTTCGAGGCCGTGAACCGTCGTCAGTTCGGTGAGACCGCAGATGGTCAGCACCGGGGCGAGCAGCGAAGGGGCGACGATCTCGATGCGCCGGGCCCGGACGAGGAGTTCGTTCAGCCCTGCACTGTCGAGGTACTCCACCGCGCTCAGGTCGACGACCACCGGGCCGGGACCGCGGCCGAGGGCCCGGTCGGCGGCCGCGGCGAACTCGGCGCAGTTGCTCATGTCCACCTCCCCCGCGGCGGACAGCACGACGGCACCGTCCGGGCGGCTGGTGAAGGTCAGACTCAAAGGCGTGGTCATCGGCTGATCCTCGTGTGCAGCGCGACGGTGGTGCCGCCGGCGTCCGACGTGACGGTGACGTTCTGCATCAGCGCCCGCATGAGGGTGAACCCACGGCCGCGGTCCGTGTCGGTCTCCGGGCGTGGCGCGCGCCAGCCCCCTGTGTCGGACACCGTCAGCCGCATGGCGTCGGACTGCACCTCCGCCCGCAGGCGGACGGTGCCTCCCGGGGAGTCGCGGTGTCCGTGCTCGACGGCGTTGGCACAGGCCTCGCCGACGGCCACCAGGACGTTCTGCACCGTCTGCGGGGGCAGCGCGCACTCGTTCAGCCAGTTGCGCAGCGCGCGGCGTACCGGGGCGAGCTGTGCCGCGTAGGCGGGAAAGGCCACGTTCAGCGGCGCCGGGTGCCGGTAGAGCAGCAGGGCGACGTCGTCGTCGTAACCGCCGGGCGGGGCCATGCGATCCATGATGCGTGCCGCGAGGTCCTCGACGCCGATGTGCCGTCCCTCGCACACCGCCGTCTGCGCCCGCTCGATGCCCTCGGTCAGCGGGCGGCGGCGGCGCTCGACCAGGCCGTCGGTGTACAGCAGCAGGGTCGCGTGCGGCGGCACCCGGTCGTGCGCGCACGGCCGGGAGGCGGCGGGGTGCACCGCCAGGGGGGTGGAGCGCCCCTGGTCGAGCAGCCGGACACCGCCGTCGGGACGGACCAGCACCCCGGGTGGGTGACCGGCGCTGGAGTACGCCAGCCGACCGCTGGCGGGGTCCAGGACCCCGCAGAAGACGGTGGTGCACATCGCCCCCGGAAGATCGGCGGCGAAACGGTCGAGCGCGAGGAGCACGCGGTCGGGGCGCGGATCCTGGAGCAGCAGTGCACGGCACGCGCTGCGCAGCTGGCCCATGACCGCGGCTGCCTGCAGGCCACGGCCGACGCAGTCGCCCACCACGATGCCGATGCGCCCGTCCGGCAGCGCGACGGTGTCGTACCAGTCGCCGCCCACCTCCAGCGGGCGGGCCGCGGGTTCGTACCGCACGGCGAAGCCCTCCGGCAGTTCGGACGGGCCGAGGATGGCACGCTGGAGGGCCAGGGCCGTCTCCCGCTGCTGGTCGATCCGGTGGGCGCGGGACAGTCCTTGCGCAAGATGCCCGGCGAGCAGGGACAGCAGGGTGGAGTCCTGGTCGGTGAACGGCCGGTGGACGCCGAGATCGAGCCAGAGCACCAGGGGGCCCCGCGGATGCTCCAGGCGGACGCCGACTCCTGCGCCCTCCGCGGACGGGGTCAGCGAGGGGCCGTCGCGCAACGCGGTGAGCGCCGCCTGCTCGTCGGCTGCCAGCGCCTCCCAGTTCGGAGCCGTACCGATCGTGGCCGTCACGGGCCGGCCTCCGCCGGGGAAGAGCACCGCCAGCCACCGGCGTGCCTGCCACAGGCCGGCCAGCTCCCTGAGCGCGCCGTCCAGCGACTCCTCCGTGCTGTCCGCGCGGGACAGCGCCACGGTGAGTGCCGCCACCGCCGTCTCGCGACGGATGGCGTACCGCTCCGCGGTGACGTCGCGGAACGTCCCCACCAGCACCCGGCCGCCGCTGTCCGGGTCCTGGACCCGGACGAGGCTCGCCGACACCCACAGCCGCCGCCCGTCGCGGTGGCGAAGGGGAAGGACGTGGTTGCCGCCGGCCCCGTCCGCGGACGTACCGGTGAAGGCCTCGGCCACCTGCCGGTGGCCGTCCGGGTCCGTGCCGGCGTCCGGCCACCAAGGGTGCTCCGGGAGATACGGCAGCCCGTCGGGCCCGAATCCGAGCACATCGGCGAAGGCGGGATTGACCTCGACGACGGCACCGTCGCGGTCGCACACGAAGAACGCGTCCTGCATCGAGTCGGTCAACGCGGTGTGCCACCGGGCGTGCCGGGTGCGCAGCCGGGCGAGTTCGACGTTCGCCCGCACCCGGGCCAAGAACTCGGCGGCGGAGAACGGCTTGACGAGGTAGTCGTCCGCCCCGGCCTCGAGGCCCTCGACGGACGCCTCCTGTCCGGCCCGCGCCGAGAGCAGCAGAACCGGGACACCCGAGCTGCGCGGCCCGGCGCGCAGCGTCGCCACCATCCGCAGACCGTCCAGCACCGGCATCATCACGTCGGCGACCAGCAGGTCGGGAGGGCGGGAGTACACCTCCTCCAGCGCCGCCCGGCCGTCGGCGACCGTCCGCACCCGGTGTCCGGCGCCTCGCAGCAGCCGGGCGAGGTAGTCGCGCATGTCGGCGTTGTCGTCCGCCACCACGACGTCGACGGGCCCGCCGCGTACCGCGCCGCCGGTCGGGCCGGGTGGCACGGGCCCGGTGGGTTCGCCGGCCGCCTCCGGGGCCGGCAGCCAGCCCAGGGCCTCCTGCACGTAGGGCTCGGCGACGGACACGGCCGCAGGCCCGCTGTCGCCCTCGGCCACCGCGTCCGCCGGCAGGTGCGCATGCCCGTAGGGCACCCGGACGGTGAAGGTGGTGCCCTCGCCCTCCCGGCTGGTGGCGCCGATCGCCCCGCCGTGCAGGACGACCAGCTCCCGCACCAGTGCCAGCCCGATACCGCTGCCCTCGTTGGAGCGCGAACGGGCGTTCTCCATCCGGTGGAAGCGCTCGAAGAGCCGGGGGATCTCCCGCTCGGGCAGCCCGATGCCCGTGTCGGCGACAGTGACGACCGCCTCGCCGTCCCCGTCCCGCACGGTCAGCCGGATGCCGCCGTCGAACGTGAACTTCAGCGCGTTGCTGAGCAGGTTGAGGATCACCTTCTCCCACATGGTGCGGTCCAGGAAGACCGGCTCCGGCAGCGTAGGGCAGTCCACTTCGAATGACAGTCCCGCCCGCTCGACGGCCGAGCGGAAGACGCTGGCCAGCTCTGCGGTGAGCGCGGCCATGTCGGTGCCCTCGTAGCGGGCCTGCAGCCGGCCCGCCTCGATACGGGAGAAGTCCAGCAGGGTGTTGACCAGTTTGCCGAGGCGCAGCCCGTTGCGGCGGATCACCTCGACCTCCTCGCGCACCTGCGGGGCGGCGCCCGCGAGCCGGGCCTGCAGCTCCTCGGCGGGTCCCATGATCAGCGCCAGCGGAGTACGGAATTCGTGGCTGACGTTGGAGAAGAAGGCGGTCTTGGCGCGATCCAGCTCGGCCAGCTCCTCGGCCCGGCGCGCCTGCTCCCGGTAGCTGCGGGCGCTCCCGATGGCGGCCGCCATCTGGGACGCCACCAGTTCCACGAACCCCCGGGTGGACTCGTCCGGCGGCCGGTAAGGGCTGAGGCCGGCGACCAGGAAGCCGTAGGGCGCGCCGCCCGGCCGGACCAGGGGGACGGCCAGCGCCTTGGCGGGCGGGCGCGACCAGGCACCGGTCGGCAGGTCCGCGAAGGCGGGCCCGTTCAGGGCCACCACCGCGGAGCGGGAGGCCGCCGGCTCCCCGACCGGCCACACGGCCTCGGGGTCCGCGGCGGCTCCGCCGGGCAGCCGGACCGGCGCCGCCGGATGTCCCGCGGCGATGCCTGTCGTGCCGGCCAACCGGGCGCCGCCGTCCTCGTCGAACAGGTAGGTCAGCGTGAAGGGCAGGTCGCACCCGTTGCGCGCGAGCTGCCGGGCCGCGAAGGCAAGCGCCTGCTCCTCGGTGCGCGCCGCGCCGGGATCCGACCCCAGGTCCCGCAGCGTGGCCATCCGGCGCTCGGCGATGACGCGGTCGGTGTCCTCCCGCACCACGCACAGCATGCCGACGACCGCGTCGCCGTCGCGCAACGGGCTGTAGGAGAAGGTGTGGTACGTCTCCTCGGGGTAGCCCGAGCGCTCCAGGAGCAGCAGCAGCGCCTCGTCCCAGGTGGCCTTCCCGGTGCCGAGGACACCGGAGACGCGCGGACCGACGTCGTCCCAGACCTCCGCCCACACCTGGCTCGCCGGACGACCGAGTGCCCAGGGGTACTTGCGGCCGAGGGTGTCGTGGCGGTAAGCGGCGTTGCAGAAGAAGGTGAGCTCCGGTCCCCATGCCATCCACATCGGGAAGCGTGAGGACAGCAGGATGTCGACCGCGGTGCGCAGGCTCTGGCTCCAGGTCTGCGGCGGTCCCAGCGGCGTCGACGCCCAGTCGACGGCGGCGAGGTCCCGCTGGATCTCGCCGTTCCCGGCGAACACCCCGCCGACCGCGTCCGGCCGCGGGGCCTCCGCTTCCTGCTGAGCTGCCACGTCCGCCCCTCTCCTGCCTCGTCTCCCCTACGATGTGTCTCTGCCCCGTGATCGGAAACCAAACGGACCGGCCGCGGGACGAGTGAACGGCGCCGCACGGGACAGCAGTCGCCAGGAGGAGGAACTGTGAGCGATCCCGATCCTGATCCCGTCCTGACCGTCAGCGCGGGCCTCCATCCCGCAGGCCCTGTCCTGATCACGGTCGCCGGCGAGCTGGACTTCTCCAATTCCGCCGATCTCCGCGACGTGATCCGCGACACGGACTTCACACCGCAGGGCACGGTCATCGATCTCACCGGCGTCCAGTACTGCGACTCGACGGGTATCACCGTGCTCGTCACCGCCTCCCAGCAGGCCGAGAAGGCGGGCTCGCCGCTCGCACTCGCGGGGCTCGGCGACAGCCTCCGACGGGTCTTCGCCATCGCCGGGCTGTACGAGGTCTTCTCCTGCCACCCGACCGTGGACGAGGCCGTGAAGGCCCTCTGACCGGCGAGCGGCCCGGCCGCGGCCGCGGCCGCGAGGTCTCAGGTCACCGGCAGCACGACGCGGATCCGCTTGCCCCCGGGCACGTCCTCCGTACGGACCGACGCGGCCAGCCGCAGCACGATCGGCCAGCCGAACCCGCCCGCCCGGAAAGCGTCCTCACCCAGCGTCCTGCGCGCCTCCGGCCGCTGCGGGGTGGCGTCCTCGGCCTCCAGCCACACTCCGGAGCCGTCCTGGGTGAGCCCCACTCGCAGCGCGACCAGGCCACCGCCGTGCCGCACCGCGTTGCTGACGAGTTCGGAAGCGACCAGCTCGGCATCGCCCCTTGCACGTTCGGTGCAGCCGGGGACGCGGTCCAGCACCCGGGCCACGGCCCGGCGCGCGGCTGCCGCAGGGTGCTCGGTGGCACTGACCCGGGCCTCGACCAGGGCTGAAGGGTGAGCTGACATACGCGGGCCCCGATCGGTTCGGTGCGACGGACGGTTGCAGATACGGCTCGTTTCGTACGGCCCCTGCCGCGGGGGGCCATGCATGCTCGACTTCCCTGTGCGGCCCGTCGTTACACGAGCCCGTTCCACGCTGCCGCCGGGTAGCAGCAGGTCGTGTCGTAGTCTCCCTTCGACGACGCGGGTCAGAAAGGGGTGCGCGATGGCACAGGACAGGTCGGACAGGCTGCTGGACCTCCTGACGGACGGCCAGGACGAGTTCGTGGAGCGGTGGATACGCACCGTCACGTCCTCGCTGGCCGGCCGGCTCACGCCCGCCGAGGTCCAGCAGGACCTCACCGGGCTGTACCAGGCCCTCCTCGCCGCCGTACGGCACGGCGGCACGGCCACCAGGAGCGAGGAGTACGGGGAGGTGCGGAGCCTGCTGAGCGAAATGTCACGCAACCGCGCCCGCCAGGGTTTCACCCCGACCGAGACCGCGATCAATCTGTTCGCGCTCAAGGAGGTACTCGAACCGGCGATCGCCGGGACCGGCGACATGACCCCCTATCTGCAGTTCTCGCGGATGCTCGACGACCTCGGCCTCCACACCATCGAGGTGCACGCCAAGGCGCGCGAGGAGATCATCGCCGGCCAGGCCGAGCAGCTGCTGGAGCTGTCGACCCCGGTCGTCAAGCTCTGGGACGGCATCGTGGCGGTCCCGCTGGTCGGGACGCTGGACTCGGCCCGGACCCAGGTGGTGATGGAGAAGCTGCTGCAGTCGCTGCTCGACCAGAACGCCACCCACGCGATCGTCGACATCACCGGTGTCCCCTCGGTGGACACCCAGGTCGCCCAGCACCTGCTCAAGACCGTGGTGGCCGCCCGCATGATGGGCGCGGAGTGCACGATCTCGGGCATCCGGCCGCAGATCGCCCAGACCATCGTGGCGCTGGGCATCGAGTTCGGCGACATCACCACCAAGGCCACGCTCGCCGACGCGCTGCGGCACGCGCTGCACAGCATCGACCGGACCGCAGCCGCCGCCGGGATCGGCGGCGTGGCGTGACCGACCGGGTACCGGTACTCAAGATCGGTGACGTTCTGCTGGTGTCCATCCAGGTCGACCTGGAGGACCAGATGGTCATGGACCTCCAGGAGGACCTGTCGCAGCGGATTGTCGACACCGGGGCCCAGGGCGTGGTGATCGACATCTCGGCGCTGGAGATCGTCGACTCCTTCGTCGGCCGCATGCTGGCCACCATCGCGGCCATCTCCCGCGTCCTCGGCGCGGAGACGGTGGTCGTGGGCATGCGGCCCGCGGTCGCCATGACCCTGGTGGAACTCGGGCTGTCCCTGGGCGGGGTGCGCACCGCGCTGAACCTCGAGCAGGGGATCGGCGCGCTGCGCCGGGCCCGGGACCAGGGTTCGGTAGGCCGGTGACGTCCGGCGCCGAGCCGGTCGAGGAATCGGCGGCAGAAGAAGCCCTCATCGTCGCCAACGCCGACGTGGTCAAGGCGCGGCAGACGGTCCGCGCGCTCGCACAGCAGGCCCGGCTCTCGCTGGTCGACCAGACGAAGTTGGTCACCGCGGCGAGCGAGCTGGCCCGCAACACCCTGACCTACGGCGGTGGCGGCACCATGCGGGTGAGCATCGTCAGCAGGGGCGTCAAACGCGGGGTGAAGGTGACGTTCCGCGACGAGGGGCCGGGCATATCCGATCTGGACCTGGCCTTGACGGACGGCTGGTCGTCGGGCAAGGGCATGGGCCTGGGCCTGAGCGGGGCGCGGCGGCTCGCGGACGAGTTCGAGCTCGCCTCGGAACCCGGAAAGGGCACCCGCGTGGTGGTCGTCAAGTGGGCACGGTGAACGCGGCGACCCCTGCCGAGGCAGGCGAAGTGCTCTGGCTGCTGGCCGACCAGGGGCTGGCCGCCGCCGGGCGGCGCGAAGCCGCCGGGCTGGCCCGGCGGGCGGGGCTCACCGACAACCGCTCCGCCGACCTCGCGCTCGCGGTGACCGAGGCGGCCACCAACCTGCAGAAGCACGCGGACGACGGCGCGCTGGCGCTGCGGATCACCGCCTTCGGTGACCGGGCCGCCGTCGAGCTGCTCGCGCTGGACAGCGGACCAGGCATCGCCGACATAGGCGCGGCCCTGCGTGACGGCTCGTCCACCGCCGGAACGCTGGGCGTCGGCCTCGGCGCCATCCGCCGGCTCGCGGACGAGTTCGCCATCCACACCTTGCCGGGCCGCGGGACCTGCCTGTACGCCCGCTTCACCGCACCGCCCGGCGACGCGGCGGGGCCCGGCCCCTTCTCGCAGTTCAGCGGTCTCACCCGGCCCATCGGCGGCGAGACGCAGTGCGGCGACACCTGGGCCGCGCGGGAGGAGCGGGACGCCCGGGGCGTGCCGCACGTGCTGGTCATGATGTGCGACGGCCTGGGGCACGGCCCGCTCGCGGCGCGGGCGGCCGACGCGGCGCGGACGGCGTTCCGGACCAGCCGGGCGTCGGACCCGGCCGCGATCCTCACCGACATACACGCGGGCCTCAGGAGCACCCGCGGTGCCGCGGTCGCGGTGGCACGGGTGGATCCGGCGGCCCGCCAGGTCTCCCTGTGCGGGGTCGGGAACACTGCGGCGTGCGTGCTCGGGGCCGAATCCCGACAGCCCCTCATGTCCGTACCGGGCATCGTCGGACACAACTTCCCCCGCCTGCAGACCTTCAGCGCCGCACTGCCTCCCGGCCAGGTCCTGGTCCTGCACTCCGACGGGCTGAACAGCCGCTGGCAGCCTGCGCAGTTCCCCGGTCTGACCGCACAGGCACCGGCCGTCGTCGCGGCCCAGCTGCTGTGGCAGGCGGGCACCCGGCGCGACGACGCGGGCGTCGTGGTCGTCAGGGTGCCCTCGTGACACCGGCTGCGGCGGCCCCCGGCGGAGGTCCCCTCGGCCTGCTCTCGACGGCCGTCACCAGCGACCGGGAGATGCTGGCCCTGCGCAGGGACGTCCAGGAGGCGTGTCGGCGGCTCGGCCTGACGGAGACGGAGACCGTCCGGCTGGCCACCGTGGTGGGCGAGGTGGGCCGCAGCCTGCTCGGCGCCCGCGGGCTGACCGGCCGGCTCGTCCTGGTCGACGCCGAACCCCCGCAGGTCACCGCGGTCTTCGGCTGGTCCGGCACGGTGCGGCCGCCGGCGGACGCGCTCGAAGCGGCGCGCCGGCTGCTGCACACCTGCGAATGGCACGAGCACCCGTTTCCCCGCGTGATTCTCGGGCAGCCGCTGGAGGTGACGACTCAGCCCCTCGCCGAGCGGGCTGCCGGACTGCGTAAGGAGTTGATGGGGCTGGGCGGCGTGAGCGTGGCCGAGGAGCTGCGGAGCCAGAACCACGATCTGCTCGCGGCGCTGCAGCAGGCCCGCGCGCACCAGGAGGAGCTCCAGCGGCTCAACCAGGAACTGGAGGAGACCAACAGCGGCGTCATGGCGCTGTACGCGGAGCTGTCCAGCGAGCTGGAGGCCACCAACAGCGGGGTGGTGGCGCTGTACGCCGAGCTGGAGGAGAAGACGCGGCAGCTCAGCCTGCTCAACGAGGCCAAGACCCGCTTCTGGGCGAACGTGAGCCACGAGCTGCGCTCCCCCGTCAACGGCGTCCTCGGGCTGTCGCGGCTGCTGCTCGCGGCCGGCGCCGACCCGCTCACCGACGAGCAGGTCCAGCAGGTCCAGATGATCGCCTCGGCGGGCAGCACGATGCTGGCCCTGGTCGAGGAGCTGCTCGACGTGGCGAAGGCCGAGTCGGGGCGGCTGGAACCCGAACTGGTGCCGGTCGACCTGCGGATGCTGCTCCACCAGATGCGCGGCACGCTGCACGGTACCGCGGGCCCGGGGGTGTCCCTGGTCTTCCCCGACGACGCCCCGCACGAGCCGATCCTCACCGACGAGGTGATGCTCACCCGCATCCTGCGCAACGTCCTGTCCAACAGCCTGAAGTTCACCGTGCGCGGCGAGGTCGCCCTGCGGGTCGAGTGCGTCGGGCGGGAGGGGCAGCCGTGGTGCGTCCTGACCGTCACCGACACCGGCATAGGCATTCCCGCCGAGGAGCAGGTGCGGGTGTTCGAGGAGTTCTACCAGGTCCGCGGCCGGCATCAGCGAGCGCACTCGGGCACCGGGCTCGGCCTGCCGTACGCCCGCCGGCTCACCGAACTCCTCGGCGGCCGGATGATGCTCGACAGTACGCCTGGCGAGGGCACCCGGGTGGTGGTCGAGATACCCGCCGGCCCGCGGCCCGCGGCTTCGTCGGGCGGCCCGGCTGCGGCTCCCGTCCGCCTGGACCTGCTCGTCGTCGTCGACGACGATCCCGCCTTCCGGGCCACGGTCCGGCCGGTCCTGGCCGAGCTGTCCCGGGAGGTGGTCGAGGTCGGCGACAGTTCCCAGGCCGTCGCGGTGATTCGGCGCCGCCGCCCCGACGCGGTCCTGCTCGACCTGACGATGCCACCGCCCGACGGTTACCAGCTGCTGACACGGTTGGCCGAGGACCGCGACCTGTGCGACGTGCCGGTGGTCGTCCTGACCGCGAACGACCCTTCGGGCCTGGAGAACTCCCGTCTCGTGCACGCGCAGGCCGTTCTGGGCAAGACCCACCTGTCCGCGGCACGGCTCGGGGACGTGCTCGCGCCGGTGCTCGCCCACCACCCCGCCGCCGACGAGGAGGTGCAGCGGTGACCGCGGTCCCGGCCGACGCCGGCGCCACGGTCCTGCTGGTCGACGACAACCCGACCAACCGCTATGTGCTGGGAGCCTATCTGCGCCGCGCGGGGCACGAGGTGGTGGAGGCCGAGGACGGTGGCAGCGCCCTGGAACTGCTGCGCCGCTCACCGGGCCTGCCGGAGCTCGCCGTGATCGACGTGCGGCTGCCCGACATGACCGGCTTCGAGGTCTGCGAGGTCATCAAGGCCGACCCCAGGACGACGCGGCTGCCCGTCATCCATGTGTCGGCCTCCGCCATCAGCGTCACCGACCGGGCGCAGGGGCTCAACCGCGGGGCGGACGCGTACCTGACCGAACCCGTCGCCTCCAACGAACTGCTGGCCACCGTCGCCGCCGTCCTGCGCTACGCGCGGGCACGGCAGCGGGCCGAGACCCTTGCCGGCCGGCTCAGCCTGCTCAACAGCGTCACGCTCGACTTCTACCACGCCGACGACGTCGCCGACCTGGCTGCCAAGGCAGCCCGCGGTGCGCAGCGGATGTTCGGCACCGACACCCTCGTGGTGGTCCGCACCGCCGAGGACGGCCTGGTGCAGATGATCGGCACGCAGGACGGCGCGGCGCCGGCCTCGGCCGCGGAGGCGCCGGAGCGGTTCGCCCGCGAGGTGATGCGGCTGCAGTCCCGCGCCGACGCGGGCGTGCGGCTGGAGATGGTGCCGGCCGGCCGGCTGGCTGGCACCGATCCGCTGACCGGGGGCACCCGGGCACTCGCCGTGGCGTCCGCGCGGGTCAAGGGCACCGGATCGACGGCGGGAGTCGTCCTGTCGCAGGACGCGCTCGGCGATGACGACCACGAGGTGCTGACGCAGCTGGCGCACGCGTGCGCACTGTCCCTGGAGGCGCTGCGCTCCTACCGGGAGGAGCACACTCTCGCGCTGACCCTGCAGCGCACCTTCCTGCCCGCCTCGCTGCCCGCCTCGCCGCTCGCCGAGCTCGCCGTGCGCTACCTGCCGGCCAGCCAGACGGCCGAGATCGGCGGCGACTTCTACGAGGCCCTGCCGGTCTCCGGCGGCCTGCTGCTCGCCGTGGGCGACGTCGCGGGCCACTCGCTCGACGCCGCCGTGGTCATGGGAGAGCTGCGGCACGCGCTGCGGGCCTACGCCCTGGAAGGCCACGGTCCCGACGCGGTCCTGTCCCGCTTGGACCGGCTGCTGCAGCAGGTCGACTCGCCGGTGGGCGCGACGCTGTGCGTGGCCCTGGTGGAGGAGTCCGGGCGGGCCGTCCAGGTGGCCAACGCCGGGCATCTGCCGCTGGCCGTCGTGCACCCCGGCGAGAAGGCGTACTTCGTGCACGACCACGGCCCCATGCTCGGGCTGGGGCTGTCCCACCCGCCGGCGGTACGGGTCCCCGTCCGGCCCGGCACTCGGCTGGTCATGGTCACCGACGGCCTGCTGGAGAGGCGCGGCGGCGACCTGGACGAGGCGATGGAACGGATGGCCGACGTGCTGAGCGAGGCCGCGGAGGACGCGCAGGACGTCTGCGAGCTGCTGCTCGCCTCCTTCCCGCCGGACGGTCGGGACGACGTCGCACTGATGGCCGCACGCCTGCTGTGACGCGGCTGCCTGTGCTCCGTTGCACAGGCAGCCGTTTTTCCTTTCCGGCGTCTTCCAATTCGCCCATGAAACAAGGAACTACACCGGCATGCGCGTTCCGACAGGGGGAATACGCCTGTTGGAGGTTGATAATCATGGGACCGTTGCTCGTAGTCCTTCTTCTCGCGTTGCTTCTCTTCGGCGCCGGATTCGCACTCCACCTGCTGTGGTGGATTGCGGTCGTGGTTCTTGTCCTGTGGCTGCTGGGATTCGTCATGCGCGGCACCCACTCCAGCGGCGGACGGGGCCGGTGGTATCGCTGGTAGCGGGTTTGTCCACAGCGTGGTGCGGGCGCTCCCCCGTCGGGGGAGCGCCCGCACCACGCTGCCGCTTCGCCCCTCGGCCGCCGAGCCGGCGCGGTCATGGAACCGCCGGGCGGCTATCCGGCCTCCCCGTGGCGGAAATTCCTCAGCCGCTCGACCAGGGAGCGGATGACCGGGAGGCGATTTCGGTGCGCTCTCTCGTACCGGAGCAGGTCCACCAGTTCCTCCGGGCCCAGGCCGGGGAAAAGGCTCTCCGCCGTCCGGCCCGCCAGGTGGTTGTAGCCGACAATGGGCAACTGCCCCGTCGACGGGTCACGGCTCTCGCCTTCGCATTCCGGCATTCGACCTCCTGAGACGCATGACCGCCTGCCTCGAACGGGCGAGCGAAGTCCGGGGCGGGCAGCCGGGACCACCCCCTCGTCGTCCGGAACAGGCCGCGGCGGCACGCCGGGTGTGGGGACCGCGAACCGGGGCAGGCGACCTGTTGGCCCCCCAGGGTGCCGATGTCCCCCCGGGGACCGGCGGCGCTGCCGCCCGGTGGCGCCCGGCCGTCTCTCCCCCCCCTGACGGCCGGGCGCACCTTCCCCAGGCACGTACCCGCCGTCAGGCGCCCGGCGTCTCACGGGCGAACCCCGGGAACCGGAGCGGATCCCGCGCCGGAAGGGTCAGAACAGCCCGCCGCGCAGGGCGGCGATCCGGCCGACCGCGGCGTCGAAGTCCGCGGCGCCGAGGGTGCCGCCCTGGAGCGCCGCGGCCAGGGCGGAGACGATCGCCTGACCCTGTGCGACGTCGCCCGACGCGTCGAGGATGAGGTCCATGCCGGCCGCCGCGGCGGCGACCGCGTTCTGCGCCGGGGTGCCGAGGCTGCTCAGCGCACCCGCACCGATCGCATCGGTGACGGTGACGCCGGTGAAGGTGAACCGGTCCCGCAACTCGCTGCGCACCACGGTCGGGGAGAGCCCCGCGGGGTGCGCGGCGTCCAGGTGGGAGTAGACGGCCCAGGACACCATCACCAGGTCGGCGCCCGCCGCGAGCGCCGCGGTGTACGGGATCTCGTCGATGTACCGCAGCTCGGAGAGCGTCGCCGTCAGGGTGACGGCCCGCAGGTCGGTGTTCTGCGCCGCGCTCGCCGACCCCAGACCCGGGAAGTGCTTGGCGGCGGCCGCGACGCCGGTGGCCCGCTGGGCCGTGACGAACTCCCGTCCGCAGACCGCGACAACCTCCGGGTCGGTGCTGTAGGAGCGCTGGTACTGGTCGTCGAAGTCCCCGGCCGTCCGGTAGACGTCGAGCACGGGGGCCAGGTTGACGTTCATCCCCACACTGCGCAGCAGGTTGCCCGCGCCCGTGCCGGCGCTCGCCGCGGCGCCCGCCGGGTCGACCGAGGCGCCGATCTGCTTGGCCGACTGGACCGGGGCCCCGGGCAGCCGCCGTATCTGGCCGCCCTCCTGGTCGGTCATCAGGAGCAGGGGCGCGGGGGACGGGCTGCTCGCGTTGGCCTGCCGTATCTGCTGGACGGCCGCCGTGATCTGGGCGAGGCTGCTGATGTTGTCGCCGAAGAAGATCACGCCGGCCGCCTGGCCCGCGCTGATCTGCCCGAGCAGGCTCTGCGGGACGGTCGTCCCGGAGTAGGAGAAGACGACCCGCTGCCCGGCCTGCTGTTGCGGGGTCAGTACTGCGGGCGCGGCGTACGCGGCGGGGGCGGCTCCGCCTCCGGGGCGGAGCCGTCCGCCGAGACCGGCGGCGGCGACTCCGGTACCGGCCGCCAGAACGCTGCGGCGGGAGAAGGGACGGCCGGTACCTGCCATGTCGTCCTCCGGGTGGTGAGTGTGTGGCGGCCGGGACGGGGGGTACGGCCGGGGTGCGGCCCACGCCAAGAGTGAAGGAAATCTTCTTGTCGCACAAGACATATGAAAGAAAGCGCCATTCACCGGTCGTGCCGGCCGCACCCGCCCATCGGGGCGTTGGGGTCAGGGCGTTGGCGTCGGGGCGTTGACCCTCTGCGAGGCCGGGCCCGCACCGGGCCGGGGTGTCCCGGGTGGGTCAGTCCCGGTCGTCGCCCCACTGGTCGAGCAGGGTGTCGGTCGTGTCCGCGGAAGGAGGGGGTGGAGCGGCGTCCAGCGCCTGCTCGGTCCAGATGACCTTGCCGCGCCGGGTGTAGCGGGTGCCCCAGCGCCGGGCGAGGCGGGCCACGAGGAACAGTCCGCGGCCGCTCTCGTCGGTGGTCGCCGCCCTGCGCAGATGCGGCGAGGTGCTGCTGCCGTCGGCGACCTCGCAGATCAGCGCCCTGTCGTCGTACAGCAGGCGAACGGTGATCGGCGGGGCTGCGTAGCGGATCGCGTTCGTGGCCAGCTCGGAGAGGATCAGCTCCGTGGTGTAGCCGAGGTCGGACAGCCCCCAGTCCTGCAACTGCCGCGCGCACCCGGCCCGGACCGGTGCCACCGCCGCCGCGTCGAGGGGAAGCTCCCACTCGACGATGCGGTCCCGGGGCAGCAGCCGGGTCCGGGCCACGAGCAGGGCGACGTCGTCAGCGGGACGGGTGGGAAGCAGTACGTCCATGACCGCCCGGCAGGTCTCCTCGGGGCCCCGCCCCGGGTGGCCGGCCAGCGCGTCCCGCAGGAGTCCGAGGCCGAAGTCGATGTCGTGGCCGCGTCTTTCGACCAGCCCGTCGGTGTGGAGGACCAGAAGGCTCCCCTCGGCGAGCTGCAGCTCGGCGGTCTCGAACGGCTCGGCGCCGCCCAGGCCCAGGGGCGGGGAGACCGGCACCTCGGGGGTGGAGACGGAGCCGTCCGGCCGGACCAGCACGGGACCGGGGTGTCCGGCCCGCGTCATGACGGCCCGGCCGGACGCCGGATCGTAGATCGCGTACAGGCAGGTGGCTCCGGTGACAGGCCGATCCGTGTCGTCGTCGCCGTCCATCCGGCTGACGAGCTCGTCCAGATGCGCCATGAGCTCGTCGGGCGCCAGGTCGAGCGCCGACAGGTTGTGGACGGCGGTGCGCAGTCTGCCCATGGTCGCCGCGGCGTGCAGGCCGTGGCCGACGACGTCGCCGACCACCAGGGCGACCCGCGCCCCCGGCAGCGCGATCGCGTCGAACCAGTCGCCGCCCACCCCGCCGGCCTCGGTGGGCAGGTAGCGGTGCGCGATCTCCAGCGCGCCCGGAGCGGAGAGCGATCCCGGCAGCAGGCTGCGCTGCAGGGTGACGGCCATCGCGTGCTCGCGGGTGTAGCGGCGGGCGTTGTCGACGGCCACCGCGGTCCGCCCGGCGAGTTCTTCGGCCAGCTCCAGGTCGCCGCGCTCGAAGGGTTCACGACTTCCGGTACGCCAGAAGCCGGCCACGCCCAGGACGACTCCGCGGGCGCGCATCGGGACGGTGACGAGCGAGCGGACGCCGTGCTCGACGACGCGCCGCGCCCTCTCCGTGTCCCGCCGGCCCTCCGGGGAGGCGAACCCGGGGGCGTATCCGGGCACGTGCCCGGGCACCACGCGCAGATCCGGATCGATCGCCCCCTTCCCGGCGGCGAAGTCCTCCGCCCGGGACGCCGACAGGGCGAACGAGACGCGCTCGCCCGCCGCGGCGAACGGTGCGTCGTCCTGGACGCCCACGACGACGACGCGGCGCAGCACGCGTTCCCTGCCGGTCGGCTCGTCGCCCTGGAGCACCGGCTCCGCGAGGTCGATCGTCATGTAGTCGGTGAACCGCGGGACCGCCGCCTCGGCCAGTTCCTCGGCGGTCCGGGTGACGTCCAGGGTGGTTCCGATTCCCACACCGGCCTGGTACAGCAGCGCCAGCCGCTCCCTCGCGGCCTCGGCCCGGCCCGACAGCTCGCGGAGTTCCGTGGAGTCCCGCATCGTCGCGACGCTGCCGGACGCGGCCCCGTACTCGCCCAGGGGCCGCTGGTTGACGGTCAGCACCCGGCCGCCGGCGAGGTGCACCTCGTCGGCGGCCGCCCGCCCCGAGGCGAGGAGATCGGACAGGGGCCGTTCGAGGGCCAGCTCGTCCACAAGCCGCCCCTGCACCTGCGGGGGCAGGTCGAGGAGCCTGCGCGCCTCCTCGTTGACCAGAAGGATCCGGTGGTCGGCATCGACGATGACGATCCCCTCGCGGGCGGCGTGCAGGACCGCGTCGTGGTGCCGGTACATGCGGGTGATCTCGGCCGGGCCGAGACCGTACGTCTGCCGCAGGAGGCTTCTTCCGACCAGCGCCGCCCCGACCGCGCCGGCGACCACGCCGGCGGCTGTGACCCCCAGCAGCGGGGGAAGTTGCCGCGTCGCCTCCGTGCCGATGCCCGCCACACGCACGCCTACGGCCACACCGCCGATCACCGCGCCGTCGCTGTCCCTGATCGGCATGAACGTCCGCATCGTGGTGTGACTCGCCGGCACGTTGCGCCCGGTGATCGCACGTCCGGACCTCAAGGCGTCCAGGTCCTTCGAGTAGGTGATCCGCTTGCCGATCAGGCGCCGGTCGGCATGCGTGTAGCGGATTCCCCGCTTGTCGACGATCTCGACGAAGTCGAGACCGGCCCCACGTCTGATCGCTTCGGCGTCGGGCTGCAACACCGCTGTCGGATCATGTGACTGCAGGGCCGCGGTGATCCCGGGGGAATGCGCGATCGCGTCGGCGACAGCACGCGAGCGGTCGGCGGCGGAGCGCGTGGCCGCGCGCTCGACGGTCGCCACGAGGAGGACGACCGCCACCACCGCCATCAGCAGGATGATCGCCATCTGCAGGACGAACATCTGGCCGACCACGCTGCGCGCGCCGAGAAGCGACCCCGGGCTGCGCCACCACCGGCCGCGCGGCGGTCCCTCCGCCCGCCGGTCGCCGGGCGGGTCCCGGCGGGAGAAGTGCATGAGAACGAAACGCGCCCTTCCCCGTCATTGGGCAGCAGCCCGGCAGTGATGAAATGTGGTGAAATGTGACGTAATGGTACCGATGTGCCAGGAGACTGCCGCGCTGCCACACCGCCTCTCGACGGTGACGTCGTCAGCCGCACAGCACGGCCCGCGAGGTGGACGGGGACGTAGTCCTCCCGCCGGCTGCCGGTCAGCACCATCCGGCCGCAGCCCTCGGCGTCCGTACAGAAGAGCCGGTTGCAGGGCTGCCACGTCTGCCCCGGCGCCGGCGAAAGCACCCCGGCGGGCGTTGCGAGCGCCTGCGCCCGGTCACAGGGCACCGCCGGCGGCTGTCCCGTACGCGCCCGCAGCCCGGCGGACCGGGGCCTGACGGACGGCCGGGAATGTCCCCGCCACCGCGAACGCGTCGGCGATCGGCGCGATCAGCGAGGCGAGGCGGTGGGCGCCCGCGTCGCCGGCGGGGGCCCACAGCGCGGCGCAGTGCTCGTCCGTCTCCACCTCGATGCGCTCGCGCGCCGCGCTGCCGGCGTCGGTGAGCAGGGCGTCGGAGTCGAGCCAGCCGCGCGCCGCGAGACGTGCCGTCGCCGCGGCCCACTCCTCGTCGTCCCACTGGCGGGTCGCCCGCACGAGCGCCGTCGGGAGCAGGTCGCTCGCCGTGTGCAGGACGAGGCAGTCGCACGGTCCGAGGCCGTTGTCGGCAAGCACGACGAGATGCGCGTCGCCGCGCCATTCGCGCACCACCGTGATCTGCTGCCACAGCGCGACAAGGGGATCGGACGGAAGCGCGACCGAGGCGTTCGCGGCAGCCAGCACCTTGCCCGCGTAGTCGGCGCGTGCGACGACCGGGTCGATCAGCGCGCGGGCCTCGCCGAGCCGGTCGTCCGTGAGACGCACTCCGGCGCGCCGCATCGCCCGCCCGGCGGCCACGAAGCGGGCGGCCTGCCACCGCTCGGGCGGCGCGACGTCCCACACTCCTGCCATGGCACGCACCGCCCGGGGGCTGAAGTTGTAGAAGGCCGCGAGGGTGACCTGCCAGGGGACGGCGCCCAGCGCGGCCGACCGGTAGGCCAGGTACGCCGGTCCGGGGTCGGCCACGCCGAGTGCCGCCGCTTCCTCCGCGGCCTCGGGGGCGAGGTAGACGAACCGGTGGGCGGCGCTGACCGCGTGGCTGACGGCACGGACGGCGGGCAGGCCGGTCAAACGGGCACGAAGGGGCATCGCGGTGTCCTCTCTCCGGGGAAAACCGGGGCGGCGCCGACGCAGCGGTCTGCGCGGGCGGGGCGTCGGGGAGCGCTGCCGTCGCCGACCGCCCCGACCCACCCACAATCGACAGTAACAGAGATAATCGATTTTCTTCCCGATCGTCTATGCTGGCTTCCATGACGGGTACGCCGCACAGCCCCGCTCCCCCGGGGAAGCAGATGCTCTCCGAGCAGGTCCACGCCCATCTCCGGAGCGCGATCATGCGCGGGGACCACGCCCCCGGCGACGCCCTCAGGCCGCAGGACCTCGCCAGGGAACGGGGGGTGAGCCTCGCCGTGGCGCGTGAGGCGCTCGTGCGGCTCGTCGGTGAGGGGCTCGCAGACCGGCTCCCCAACCGCGGATTCGCCGTCCCGTCCTTCTCCGACCACCGCTGGCAGGAGATCGCGGAAGCCCGCCGGACCGTCGAGCCGGTGGTCCTGCGCATGTCCGTCGAGCGCGGCGACGTCGACTGGGAGGCCCGCGTACGCGCCGCCCACCACCGCCTGGCCCGCACCCCGCCGTACGATCCGGCAGAGGGCGAGCACTACACCGACGCCTGGGCCGAGGCGCACCGGGTCTTCCACCGCACCCTGCTGGAGGGGTGCGGCAACCGCGCCCTGCTGGAGACCTTCGACCGGTTGTGGACCGCGAGCGAACTGGCGCGCCGCTGGGCGGCACACCGCACCCCCGGCCGGGACGGCATCGAGGAACACCGCAGCCTGGAGGAGGCGGCACTGGCCCGCGACGCCGACACGGCAGCCGCGGTCCTGGTCAGGCACCTCACCTTGACCGCGGCCGCCCTGGTCGACGATTCGCGGGTCAGCGGAACTGTGAATGATCAGGTGGGCCGCCCGTAGGCCGCGGCAGCGGCGCACACCGCGAAGCACGCTCCCGCCGCCACGGCGTGCGCGGAGCCGCCCTGACCGGCCGTCCGGTCCGCCGCGCGGCCGGTGGCGTTCAGGTGCCGAGGAGCGGTGCCAGATCGCCCGTGGCCAGCGCCTGCATCAGCACGTCGCCGCGGCCGTCGGCAGGGCGGCCCGTCAGCCGCACGACGTGTTGCGGGCCGCCGTCGACCGTGACCTTCGTGCCTGTCAGCAGCTGCGACCACGGCTCGTCGGCCGAAGGCGAGCGGCCCGAGGCGAGCTGCGTGCGCAGCCGCGCCGCGAGTGCGTTCGCGGCGGACGCGGACGGGTTGGTCCGGCACAGCTCGTTCGTCAGGCTCGTGGCCGAGGTGCCGCGCGTACCCACGCCGAGCACCGTGCCGTCGGCTGCCGCCTCCGTGTCGCCGGTGCCGTGGTCGGTGAGCTCCGCGGCCAGCGGGTGGTCGAGGCACTCGGCGACCGCGGTGAAGCCGGCGTCGCTGCCGAGGGTCCGGCCGCCGTCCGCGTCGACGCCGTCGAGCGCGGCCAGCGAGGACGCGTGGACGAGCGAGGAGCCGCCGGTCCGCACGAGGTTGAAGTGCCCGACCGACGCACCGGTGAACGTGTCCGCGAGCGGACCCGTCATCGAGATCTTGTGGTCCTGCTGGAGGCGCCAGGTCTTCCCCGCCGGCCCGTCCTTCTCCGGCTCGCCGCCGAGCGCCTGGACCTTCGGCGTCACCGCGGCCGGGTCGACACCGCCGTCGAACCGGCCGCCGGTGTCGGGCGGGTTGCCCGCCTCGACGGCGAGATCCGCCTTGCGGCCGTCGAAGCCGAAGCTCTTCCGGGTGAGCAGGGCGGAGGGCGCCACCTCGCCCCATCCGTGCCCGCCCAGCTGGGAGGCCGCCGGGCCCGAGCCCGTCAGGCCGGCCTCGCGCTGGGCGCGGAGGTCACCGAAGTCGACCCAGGCGCGGTGCCCGGCCGTGTCGGTGATCCTGCCCAGCTCGGTGCGGAGGGTGTCGTCCGCACCGGAGCCGCCGCTGCCGCCGCACCCCGTGACCGCCACCGCGGCAAGCGCCACGGCCCCCGCGACCGCCTTCGCCCGCATCCTCATCACGCGCCCCCATCCGTCCGCGTCCCCCTCGCGCGCCCGAACGCGCGCCGGTCACGGTACCGCTCTGCGCGGGGCGCCCCGGAGCGCCCCGCGCAGAAACGACGCTGTGAAGGACGCTGCCGGCGGCGGAACGGATGCACCTGAAGGCCGCTCAGCAAGCCCGGCCCAGGCTCACGGTGCGGGATCCGGGTGCGAAGTCGTCGAAGGACTGCTGCCAGGACTCGCCGGGCCAGTAGTACGTCACACGGCCCTCGACGGGCAGGTAGTGGGCTGTGTACAGCGTTCTCGACCCCTGCTCGTCGACGGAGCGGTACAGCGGCGGCTTCAGCATCGCCGCCACGTCCGTACCCGCGGCGCGGATGGCGCGCAGTCGCTCCTGCGTCTGCAGGGCCCGCTCCTGTTCGTCGGTCACCGGCAGGTGCTGGTGGTTGGCGGCGCAGGCGTCCGGGGCCACCGTCGGCGGTATGTCCGGCCCCACGAACACCGTCACCGCCTTCGCGGGATCGACGAGGGTGAGGTTCTGGGGGACGGCGATCGGCAGGGACCGCAGCCTGGCGAGCGCCTCGTCGACGGTGTCGCACGTCTCCAGCAGGTAGCGCACCACGACGAGGATCGAGAAGCCGCGTCCGTAGGCGGAACGTCCGCCCCAGGTGAGCGAGATCGCGAGACCGGCGTCGTTCATCCCGTCCAGCAGGCCCCACAGCATGTCCTGCATCCCGATCACGGGGCGCAGGAAGCACGAGGAGGCGATGATGCCCTCGCACTGCTCGGGCGGGAGGTCGTAGTTGCGCAGCAGCGTGCCGTTACGGCCGATCTGGGTGCAGGCCTGGGAGAACGGCCGCAGCGCGGCGTGCGTGAGGAAGGCTTCCGCCCCGGGCCGGTCGAGTTGCCCGGCCAGGCGGTCCAGGACCGGGAGCAGTTCCGGCATGTGCGCACCGAACAGCTCCCGAACGCGGGTCCCGCCCTCCGGAGTCCGGCCCTCCTCGGTCAGCAGGCCCGCCATCTCCTCCCACAGGTCCCGGGCGTAGGCGGCCCACTGCCCGTCGCTGCCGTCGCCGACCTCGATGGCGCGGAAGGTCTTGTGCTGCTGCCTCATGGCTGCCGCTCTCCTGTGTGTTCGGACGAGGTGGCGGCAACCTAGCCAATTGGGCGGGCAATCACCAGGCGGCCTCCGCGACGGCCGGACGCACGCTCAGGCGTCGGGCCGGCAGCCGACTGACCGGCCGGCACCCGCCGCCGCTCCTGGGCGCCCGTGGTCAGCGCAGGTGGACCAGGATCCGCCCGGGGTTGGCGGGGTCGACCTCGACCCGGGCGTAGAGCTTCTTCAGGTGCGCCTGCGCCAGCGTGTTGAGCACCCGCTGCCTGAGCGCGCCCGTCCCCTTCCCCGGGATGACCTGCAGCACGTCGACACCGGTGGCGGCAGCCCTGAAGAGCGCCTGGCGCAGCGCGATGTCGAGGTCGCGGTTGCTGCGGAAGATCGGGTGCAGATCGAGCGTGAGCAATGTGGCCGCCTCCCACGGGTAGCCGTACGGTCGAAAGCGTACGGCAGGCGCCGCGCATCGGGCCGTCCCCGCCGCCGCTGACGCCGCGATCCCGGCTCCGGCCGGAATCCGGTCACCGCATCCGCGCGGCACCCGAACCCGCGTTCGGCGAAGCTCGGTTGAGATAATATGTAGGCCGGTCTATTCTCATGCCATGGGTCAGAAGGGCGCCGAGACACGGGATCGGCTGACGGATGCGACGCAGGAGCTGATCGAGGCCGGCGGATACTTCGGCGCCGGGCTCAACCAGGTCGTCGCGGCCAGTGGCGCGCCTCGCGGCTCGCTCTACTTCCACTTCCCCGGCGGCAAGGACCAGTTGGTCGGGACGTCCTTGCGGCAGGCCGGCCGGGCGGTCAACGACGCCATGGGGGGGCTGGCCGACTCCCACTCGTCCGCGGCGGAGTTCGTCGACGCCGTGCTGCGGCACCTGGGCGACCGGCTGGAGGGGTCGGGCTGGCGCAAGGGGTGCCCGGTGGCCACCGTGGCACTGGAGATGGCCGCGACCAGCGATCCGCTGCAGAAGGTGTGCTCGGAGGTCTACACCGAGTGGGAGGCGACCCTTCGTGCGCGGCTGGACGGCCGTGCGAACGCCGACGACCTCTCGGTCACGGTCCTGGCGCTGATCGAGGGGGCACTCCTGCTGGCCAGGGCGCACCGCAGCCGCGAACCGCTGAGGGCGGTCGCCCGCCAGATCACCGCCCTGCTCGGCTGAGACCGCCGGGACCGCCCGCCGCTGCCGGCGGGCGTTTTTCCGGGATCAGAATATGTAGACCGATCCATTAGGAGCCCGTCATGGACGCGATCGTCTTCGGCGCCACCGGTTTCATCGGCCGTTCCCTGGTCGCCGAACTGCTGGGCAGGGGAATGCGGGTGGCGGCCGTCGTCCGCAACGACACCCTCACCCCCTGGCTGGCCGACCAGGGCATCGACACCGGCGGGCTGGCCGTCGCCACCGCCGACGTCACACGGCCCCTCAGCGGGTTGCCCGACGCGCGCGTGGTCTACAACACCGCCGCCCGCTACGCGTTCGGCCTCGGGGTGGAGGAGGCCCGGGCGGTCAACGTGACGGGGGCGCTCAACGTGCTCGAATGGGCCGCGGCGCTGCCCGGGCTCCGGCGGCTGGTGCATGTCAGCGGTTACCGGGTGAGCGCGCCCAGCGGCCGGCCCGACTACGCCGGGCCGGGTGCGTACGAGGCCTCGAAGTTCGAAGGAGATCTCGCCGTACGGGCACGAGCCCGCGAGCTGGACGTCCCGCTGACCATCGCCAATCCCAGCAGCGTGATCGGGCCGGGGCAGTACATCGGCCCCGCCGCCCTCGTCGAGAACCTGTGGAACGGGCGGCTCCCCGCCCTGCCCGGCGGCCCGGACGTCTTCGTGCCGCTCGTCACGATCGGCTATTTCGTGCGCTTCCTGGCGGAGGTCCCCGCGGCACCCGCAGGCGAGCACCACTGGGTGCTCGACGACACCACGCCCCTGCTCCCCGAGCTGATCGGCACCGTTGCCGGCCACACGGGCGTGCGGGCGCCCCGCCGTTCCGTACCCGTCGGCCTCCTGCGGCGTCTGCCGCGCAAGCTCACCGGCGCGGACCCGGAGACGTTGTCGTTCCTTTCGGCGGACCGGTACCCGACGGCGTCCGCCGCGGCTTTCGCCGCGACCGTCGGTCTGGAGATGCCCCCGGTCGCCGACGCGCTGCGCACCTGGGCCGACGACCTGGTGGCCGCCCGCTTCGGCGCCGCTTCACCCTGGGTACGGCCCTACGGCTTCCACTCCGTCGCGGGCACCCGTACCTGGGTGGCCGGGGAGCGTCACCGGCCGGCCCACGTCATGCTCCACGGGCTGCCGATGAACGCCGACCTCTGGGCGCCGGTCGCCGCCTGCCTCACCGGGCCCGTCCTGGCCCCGGACCTGCCCGGGCTGGGACGCTCGGCCGCCTCCGCCCGGCCGGTGGACGAGTGGCTGGCCGACCTGATGAGCCCGGTGCGTACCCGACCCGTACTCGTCGCGCATTCGCTGGCCTGCGGGCCCGCGCTCCGCTTCGCCGTCGAGCACCCCGAGCACATCAGCAAGCTGGTGCTCGTCTCCCCCTCGTTCTTGCAGGCCCCCGCCGCGCGGCTCACCCGCTCGCCCGTCGCCGTGCGGGCGATGCGCCGTATGTCCGCCTCCCGCCTGGCGGGGACGCTCGGCCTCCCGGAGGGACCGGAGGTGGCCGGCGCCGCAGCCGACCTGCGGCGCCCGGGGGTGGCGCGCCGGGCGGTCGCCGCCCTGCGTACGGACCACGCAGAACGCGGGCAGTCGCGGTTGCTGCTGCCCCGGGTGGGCGTCCCGGTCGAGATCGTCGTGGGTGCCGCCGACCCGCCGACCGTGGCGGTCGGCAACCCGGTGACCGTGATCGCCGGGGCCGGGCACTACCCGCAGCTCACCCACCCGGCGGAACTCGCCCGCCACCTCAACGCCGAGGCGGCGAAGTGACAACTGTTTCCATCAAATGATTGCAGTTCTTGCTGAATTCCCTCAAAGCCTTGCGGAGCGGGGAGTGCCCGCCCCACGATGACCCGGCTGGTTGTCGGGGAGCGGCGGACACTTCGAGGGGGCGGCAGCCGATGGCTGGAGCGGTGCCGGGGACGATGCCGGGCGGGGCGCGGATGACGGACCGGGTCGACGTGGCCTTCGACGGACCGGGGGCCGGCGTCGGCGGGCTGACCTGGGGACAGCGCAAGGTCTGGACGCTGATGCAGCAGGCCGGCACATCGATGAGCATGGGCGGCGCGGTGCCCGTCACCGACGGCCGGACGGTCGACGACCTCGCGTCGGAACTGCGGTTCTTCCTGTGCCGCTACGCCTCGCTGCGGGCCCGCGTCCGGACCGGCGCGGACGGCGGCCTGGTCCAGGAGGTGTTCGGCTCGGGCCGGGCCGTGCTGGGGATCGCCGACGTCCCGGACGGCGGCGACCCCGGCCAGGTCGCCCGGGAACTGGCCGAGCGGTGGGAGGCCACGCCGTTCGACCACGCCGGGGAGTGGCCGATCCGGATGGCCGCGGTGCGCAGCGGCGGCAGGGTCACCCACGTGGTGGTGACGATCTCGCACATCGCCACCGACGGAGGCGGCATCGCCGTCATGCTGCGCGAACTGGGCGAGCGGGACCGGGTCACCGGCGAGGCGGCTGAACCGGTGCCCGCGACGGGGCCGTTGGAACTGGCCGCGCTGCAGCGGACGCCGTCCGCCCGGCGGCAGAACGACATCTCGCTGCGCCACTGGGAGCGTCTGCTGCGCGCGGCCGGACCCCGGCGGTTCGGCCCCCGCGTCGACCGCGGCGAGCCGCGCTACCGACTCGCCGTCTTCTCCTCCCCCGCCCTGCATCTGGCATCCAAGGCCGTGGCCGCCCGCACCGGCGACGCGACGTCCTCGGTGCTGCTCGCCGCGTACGCGGTCGCGGTGGCACGGCTGACCGGCATCACCCCCGCCCTGATCCAGGTGGTCGTCAGCAACCGCTTCCGGCCGGGTCTGGCCGACGTGTCCCACCCGCTCTCCGTGAACGGCCTGTTCATGGTCGACGTCGCCGACGCCCCCTTCGACGAGGTCGTGGACCGTACGCGGCGGGCCCTGGCCCTCTGCTCGAAGCACGCCTACTACGACCCGGTCGCGCTGGACGAGCTGCGCGCCCGGATCGACCGGGAGCGCGGCGAAGCCGTCGAGACCTCCTGCCTGTTCAACGACCGAAGGCTCGGCGTCGGCGTCGAGCCCCCCGGCCAGGTGCCGCCCTCGCGGCAGGAGCTGGAAACCGCGCGGGCCGGCAGCGCCCTGCGCTGGGGCAGGCCGTTCGAGACGTACCTCGACAAGCTGATGGTCCAGGTCGGGGCGGCCGAGGACACGGTGGAACTGGAGATCCAGGTGGACACCCACCATGTGTCCGCGGACGACGTGCACGCCCTGGTGCTCGACCTGGAGGCGCTGGTCGTCGCGGCAGCGCTCGACCCGGACACCCCGACCGGCGTACGGGCGGCGCCGCCGCGGCAGGCGGCGGCGCCGGTCGGCGACCGGTGACCGGCGGCACAGGCACGGCACGGCACGGCTGGGCACGGCACGGCACGGCACGGCACGGCTGGGCACGGCACGGCACGGCACGGCACGGCACGGCTGGGCAACCGAACCGCCTGACCGTCCGCGGTCCCGCCGAAGGAGACGGCGTCGGTCCTCCCGGCCGGGAATGCGCCGGAGCCGCCCCGCACGCGCCGGGCCCTGAGGGCGGCACCGCCGGGTGGCGGTGCCGCCCTCAGGGCCCGGACCGCCTCCCCCGCGCGCCCTACCACCGGTGGCGGCGGTCCCGGCCCCCGCCGAGACTGGGGTCGTGGCCACGCCCGATGAGCGGCAACCGGCAGGGAGCGACCTGCTGCGCGCGGCCGTCGCCTCGATCGGCACGACCGCGGACGTCCTGCGCACCGCGGACGAGCTGGCCCGCGCCGCGGTGCCCGGCCTCGCCGACTTCGCGGCCGTCGACCTGCTCGACGGCGTGGTGGACGGCAATGTGCCACCGCCCGGCCCGGTCGACGGCGCGGCCGCGGGACTCCGGAGGGCGGCCTCCTGCCGCGCGGGCGGCGGCGCGCCGGGCGAGGTGCCCGTGGGCGCGGACGTGGCGTACGCGCCGGGCAGCCCGTACGCGCGTTCCCTGACCGGCGGGATGCCGCTGCTGGAGTCGGGGACGGGGCCCGACACGCCGTGGCTCGCCCCGGACGCGCGGCCCGCGCACACGCTCGCCGCCCTCCCGCTGGCGGCGCACGGGACCGTGCTCGGCCTGCTCCACCTCTACCGCGGGCCCGCGGCGCCCCCGTTCGCGCCCGGCGACCTGGAGCTGGCCGCGGCGGTCGCCGCGCACGGCGCGGTCTGCCTCGACAACGCCCGCCGGGAGACGCGCTCGGCCCACACGCGGCAGGCCCTGCGGCACGCGCTGCTGCGCGACGTCGTCCCTGCCCACCCGGCCATGGAGCACACCCGCCGCTACCTGCCCGGGCGGCGGTACAAGGGCAAGGGCGGCAGCTGGTGCGACGTCATCGCGCTGTCCAGCGCGCGGGTCGCGCTCGTGGCGGGCGACGCCACCGGGCACGGCATCCAGGCGGTCGCGCGCGCCGGGCGGGCGCGCACCGCGGTGCGCGCGCTGCTCAGCATGGACCTGGCGCCCGACGAACTGCTGACCCACCTGGAGCACCTGGTGCGGCAGATCCTGGCCACGAACAAAGCCTCGGGCGAGCGTCCGGGGGTCACCACGACCTGCCTGCTGGTCTTCTACGACCCGGTGACCGGGCACTGCCAGGCCGCGAGCGCCGGGCACCCGCCGCCGCTCGTGGTGGGGACGGACCGGCCGCCGGAGCCGGTCGACATGCCCGTGGGACCGCCCTTCGGCGAGCACGGCACCTTCGAGTCGGTCACCCTCGACCTGCCGGAGGACGGGGTCCTCGCCCTCTACACGCGCGGCGTGGTCGGCGGCCCTGACGGCTCCACCGCGCCGGACGCCCTGGTGCGGTCCCTGGGGCGTCCGGCGGACGACCTGGAGGTGATGGCCGCACACGCGGTCGAGGCGATCCGGCCGGTACGGTCCGGTGAGGACGACGGCGTGCTGCTGCTCGCCCGCCCGCGGCCGGTGTCCGGGCGCGACGTGGTGTCGTGGGAGGTGCCACCGGAACCCGCGTCGGTCTCGCGGGCCCGCGACCTGGCCGCCGAGCAGCTGACGCTGTGGAACGCCGCCGAGGAGGCACCGACGACCCAGCTCATCGTCAGCGAGCTGGTCACCAACGCGATCCGCTACGGCCGCCCGCCGCTGACGCTGCGGCTGATCCGCACCGACCGGCTGGTCTGCGAGGTCACCGACACCTCGAGCACCTCGCCGCATCTGCGGCACGCCGGCGGCATGGACGAGGGCGGCCGCGGGCTCTTCCTGGTGGCCCAGCTCGCCGACACCTGGGGCACCCGCTACACCACCCACGGCAAGACCATCTGGGCCGAGCAGCCGCTCTCCGGCTGACCCGCGACGCGTCCGGCCCCCACCGGGAGGCGGTTCAGCCGCCGGGACCGATGCCCGGGCCGGGTCCGGGGGGCGGCGGTTGCGACCGGCGGTGCCGCCCGGCGCGGTAGACCGCCCAGCTCGCGACACCCGCCAGCGCGCACACGCTCGCGGCCAGCAGTTGCGCGGCCGCCGAGAGGGCGAGGGCCGCGAAGAGCAGCACCAGCGCCAGGACGCTCGCCCACGCGGTGATCCGGCCGGACCGCTCCGAGCCCGGGGGCTCCACCGGGGCCGGTTCGGTCTCCGGTGCGGGAGGTGACGGCGGGTGCAGCGGTTCCGGGCGGGTGCGCCCGAAGTCCGCGAGCGTCTTGGAGAGCTTGGGATCGTCGCGGGTGAGCAACCGTTCGAGGTCGGCGATCACTCGTCGTTCGTGCAGGGAAAGGACCATCGTGCGCCTCCTCACCCGAGGGGCCCGGCTACCGTCGCCGGCGTTCACTGACCGTAGCGGCGGCTTCGGCCGCTCATGTCCGGCGACTACCCGGCGACATACCAGTCCAATCGGGTGAATCCCTCACTTTTCACCGAGCCCCGCCCGGGGCGGGGGCCGTGCGGCCCGCCAGGCGCGGTGGCGGCTTTCCGCGGGCGGCGGGTCCGAACGCGGATCGCCCCGCGCGGCGGTTCGGCGGCGCCCGGGCGGGTAGCCGCAGTGCCTACGCACCCGGTGGGAGGTGGATGACATGGCCGGCACCGACCGGCAGGGCATCACGCACGCGCTAGTGGACGGCTACGGCCGCACGTACGCCGAGGAGGCGGGGATCCGCATGAGGGACACACCGCAGCCGCTCTACCGGCTGCTGGTGCTCGCGGATCTGCTGAGCGCCCGGATCAGGGCCGACGTCGCACTGGCCGCGGCGAGGGAGCTGTCGGCGGCCGGTATGCGCGACCCGCGCGCGATGGCGGACGCCACCTGGCAGCAGCGGGTCGACGCACTGGGCCGCGGCGGCTACCGGCGCTACGACGAGAGCACCGCCACCCGGCTCGGTGAGGGCGCCGAGCTGGCGCAGCGGCGCTACGGCGGCGACCTGCGCCGGCTGCGGGACGACGCGGACGGCGACGTGGAGGGCATTCGCGGGCGCCTGCGCGACTTCCCCGGCATCGGCCCGGCCGGCGCGGACATCTTCCTCCGCGAGGCCCAGGCGGTGTGGCCGCAGATCGCCCCCTACTTCGGCGACAAGGCCGAGCAGGGCGCCCGCACGCTGGGCCTGCCCAGCTCGCCGGGGAAGCTCGCCGACCTCGCGGACGGCGCGGACACGGAGCCGGCGGTGCTCGCGGCGGCGCTGGTGCGGGTCTCACTGGACAGGAAGGCCCCCGGGGCGGTCCGCGAAGCCGCCCGCGGCTGAACCGCCGGGAGGGCGGGCGCCCTTTCCCCGCCGCCCGGGCCGGGCGGGGGAACGGGCGGGGCCTCAGTGGACCAGGAGGTAGACGTAACCGGCGGAGCTCTGGCAGAGGAAGTTCGGCCCCCACAGGTGGTAACCCGCGACTCCGGCGGCCTGACACTGGTCGTAGGTGTAGTAGACGCCCTGGGTGTGCCATTCGCCCGCCGCGTGGGCGGAGGTCCCGGCGGCGAGGGGTGCGAGGACCGCGGCCGCGGCGGCCGCGGCGGCGACCAGTCCGATACGTCGCCTCACGTGCCAACTCCTTTTGGCTGGAGACATGCTGACGTGACGTCACATCTCAGGGGAGGTGGTGCGATGTCGCTCGCATGCCAGCCGCAGCGACGCCAAGAGGTCCAGACCAATGGGGGGACTCGTTCGCCCCCTCCCCCGCGCCCGCCCCGCCGCTCCCTCCGGCCCCACGGGACGTCGGAAGCGGCGGCAGGCGGCAGGCGCTCGCAGCACGTGCGCCGCCCTGGACCGACGTACGGTCAGCCCAGCCGGTCGGCCCCCCTTCCCGGCCTTCCCGGCGCCGCCTCCCGTACCAGGACGGCGAGGGTGCTGCGGGCCGCACCGCGCAGGGCGGGACGGCGCGCGAAGGTCGCGGTGAAGGCGAGGACGGAGACCGTGGCGCCGTAGAGCACGGCGGCAACTGCGGAGAGGAGCCCGATCACCATCGGGCACGCACCCTTCTTCCCCCACTCGGCCCGCCCGGAAAGAGAGCCGCGGCGGGCGCCGATGCGTTTCGCCTCCACGATACGCGCACCGCCAACTCCCGTGCAGCCCCTGGCGGCAGCCTCCCCCCTGCCGTTTCCCGATGAGCCGCGCCGCCCGCTCGCGGTGGTCGGGTACCGGCCTCGAGTGGCCCGCGGAGCCCGGCGAGACCGCCGCGCTGCTGCGGGATGCGCCGGGCGACCCGCGCCGGGCCGTGGAACCGCACCGGGTTCTCCGGCGGCCGGGAGTGCCGCAAGCCGGCCTTCGCGCCACCCGCCGGCGCCCGCTCCCGCAACGTCCACCTGCGCGCGCACGACGGGCCGAGCGCCCGCTTCGCGCTGCTCTTCCGCGACCACCTGCGCGCGGACGCCGAATCCCGGCAGGCGTGGGGCGACTTCAAGCAGCGGCTCGCGCTGGGCGTGCCGGACCTGTTCGGCCACGGCCAGATCAAGGCCGCCGCGACCGCGGTGCTGATGGCGGCGGCCGAGCGCTGGGCCGCCGCCACCGGCTGGTGCGTCCCGCCGCCCGCTACCCCCGGCTCTCCACCACGTCCGCGATCACGCAGCTGACGTTGTCGGGACCGCCGCGGCCGTTGGCCAGGGCGACCAGTTCGCGGACGGCCGGCTCGGGCTCCGCCACCGAGGCGAGCACCCGGTGGATCTCCTCCGTCGGCACGGCGGCCGGCAGGCCGTCGGAGCACAGCAGGTAGCGGTCGCCACGCCGGGCGTCCTGCAGCTTCAGGTCCGCGGTGGCGTCCGCGCCGCCGCCGAGCGCCCGCACCAGCAGCGACCTCTGCGGGTGCGAGGCGGCCTCGTCAGGGCTCAGCCGTCCCTCGTCGACCATCGACCGGACCACGGTGTGGTCGTGCGTGATACGGAACAGTTCCCCGTCGCGCAGCAGGTAGACACGGGAGTCGCCGATGTGGACGAGGGCGAGCTGCGACCCGGTCCACAGCATCGCGGTGAGCGTGGTCCCGGACTCGGCGGCGTCAGCCGCCTCGGCGGTTCCGTCCACGGCGCGTCCGGCGCGCTCGACGGCGTCCTCCAGGGCGCCCAGCAGCTCGCCCGCCGGGAGGGCGGCGGCGTCCAGCTGCTCGAACGCGCCGACGGCGGCGGCGCTCGCGAGGTCGCCCGCGCCGCCGTAGCCGTCGGCGACGGCCAGCAGCCGGGCACCGGCGTAGGCGGTGTCCTGGTTGCGTTCGCGGGCCAGCCCGCGGTCGGAGAGAGCGGCGTAGCGGATGGCGAGGGGTGCGGTGGTGGCGGGCATCGACGGGTCCTTCCCCGAGAGGTGGCCGACGAGGAAGGCGGCGAGGTCCCGCCGTGCGGCGGTGTCGGCCTCGACCCCGGCCCAGAAGGCGCGTACCTCCTGCGCGGCCTGCGCCGTGGGAAGGGCGCGGACGTGCCGGATGCGGGCCAGCGGCATGCCCAGCCGCCGCAGCCACGCGACGAGCCGGGCCTGTTCCAGCTGCCCGGGCGCGTAGAAGCGGTAGCCGGTGACCGGGTCGACGCGCGCGGGGGTCAGCAGGCCCAGCTCGTCGTAGAGGCGCAGGGCCTTGGGCGAGAGCCGGGAGGCCCGCGCGAACGCGCCGATGGTCAGCAGTTCCATGCCCGCCCTCCTCGTACCGGGCGCTGTCGCCCGGCCCCGCCGATGCTGGGTCCTTCCCCAGGGTGAAGGTCAACAGGCCCGGCGGGGAAGGTCAGGCGGCCGGGAGCGGCGCGGCGCGGAAGCGGTTGATGGCATCGGCGTGCCGGGCGCGCAGCTCCTCGTCGCGCACCCCGAGGCCCTCGCGCGGGGCCAGGCACAGGACGCCGACCTTGCCGTGGTGGAGGTTGCGGTGCACGTCGTACGCGGCCTGGCCGGTCTGCGCCAGCGGGTAGACCCGGGAGAGGGTGGGGTGGATGCGGCCCTTCACGACGAGGCGGTTGGCCTCCCACGACTCGCGGTAGTTGGCGAAGTGGGTGCCGACGATGCGCTTGAGGGACATCCACAGGTAGCGGTTGTCGTACTCGTGGGTGTAGCCGGAGGTGGAGGCGCAGGTGACGACGGTGCCGCCCTTGCGGGTGACGTAGACACTGGCGCCGAAGGTCTCGCGCCCGGGGTGCTCGAAGACGATGTCGACGTCCTCGCCGCCGGTCAGCTCGCG
>NZ_JOHY01000012.1 GCF_000721495.1 Streptomyces sp. NRRL F-5123 | reverse complement strand
CCTGCGAGGCGTCTCGCCGCCGAAAGTCTTCTGAGCTGGGGCCAGTTGGCCCAGGCCGCCGATTATGCCCCGCAAACCGGCTTTCTGTACAGTCGCGAACACGGGTTGTAGGCGTGGCTCACACCACTCGGGGAGAAATCAAACGTCAGCGGAGTTCTTTAGCCGCAACGATGTTACTGAGCCGATTTGTCGACAGGAATTCGGGCGGAGAAAAAGCGCCCCGGCCAATTGACCACGGCGCCCGACGGCCGCCGTCCCCGCCCCGACCGCCGCTCCCTCCCGGCGCCGCCCCGCAGGGCTCCCGCGCCGCCGTCCGATCCTCGTCATGACGGGTGTTCGCCATGGCCGGATCTGGGCCTACGCCCCTCGCGACGGCTAAACCGTTGCCATGCGATCCATACCCAGACGCCGGTACCTCCCGGCGGCCACAGCGCTCACCATGGCGCTCATCGGCTGGTCAGGGGCGTCGGCCGCGTCAGCGGACGCTTCACCGGCGACGGCAGCGGCGACGGCAGCGCCGGGGGCGGCGAGCGGCCCCGCCGCCGGACCGTCCTACGACGTCACCCTGGTCACCGGCGACCGCGTGCACTACACCGACCTGCCGGGCGCCAACGACGTCGTGTCCGTCGACCCCGCCGAGGCGGGCACCGGCGGTGTGGAGGTGCAGACCCACGGCGGCGACACGTACGCCGTCCCCCGGCAGGCCGAACCGCTGCTCGCCGCAGGCAAGTTGGACCCGCGGCTGTTCGACGTCACCACGCTGGTGGCCATGGGGTACGACGACGCGCACACCACCTCCCTGCCGCTGATCGCGAGCGCCCCGCGAAACAGCCGGCCCCCGGCCGCGCCCGCGGGCACCACGTCCCTGCGCACGCTCGCGTCGATCGACGCGACCGCGCTGCGCGCCCGCAAGGACCAGGCCCGTACGTTCTGGCACGCGGTCGCGCCCGGCGCCGCGCCGCGCACGCTGGGCGGCGGCATCGGCAAGCTGTGGCTCGACGGCCAGGTGAAAGCGTCGCTCGCCGACCAGACGGCGCAGGTCAAGGCGACCGACGCCTGGCAGCAGGGCTTCGACGGCAAGGGCGTCGAGGTCGCCGTCCTCGACACCGGCGCCGACCTCGACCACCCCGACCTGGCCGGCCAGGTCGACGCGACCGCGAGCTTCGTGCCGGGCCAGAGCGTCGACGACGGCAACGGCCACGGCACGCACACCGCCTCCACCATCGCCGGCACCGGCGCCGCGTCCGGCGGCAAGGAGAAGGGCGCGGCCCCGGGCGCGCGCCTCCTGGTCGGCAAGGTGCTCGGCAACGAGGGCACCGGCGACGAGTCGTACAGCATCGCCGGGATGGAGTGGGCCAAGGCGCAGGGCGCGGACATCGTGTCGATGAGCCTGGGCTCTCCCGACGGCTCCGACGGCACCGACCCGATGTCCGAGGCCGTCGACGAGCTGTCCGCGGACGGCGGACCGCTGTTCGTGATCGCCGCGGGCAACGCGTACGGCCCCGGCACCATCGGTTCGCCCGGTGCCGCGGCCGCCGCGCTCACGGTGGCGGCGGTCGACGGGAACGACCGGCGGGCGGACTTCTCCAGCCAGGGCCCGCTGACCGGCACCCACGGCCTCAAGCCCGACGTCTCCGCGCCCGGCGTGGACGTGACGGCGGCCGCCTCCCAGTCGGTGCCGGGCTGGCCCGGCGGCCTCTACCGCACCATGAGCGGTACGTCGATGGCCACGCCGCTGGTTGCCGGCACGGCCGCGATCCTGAAGGGGCGCCACCCGGACTGGAGCGGGCAGCGCATCAAGGACGCGCTGATGTCGACGTCGGACCGGACCGGCGAGACGCCGTACGAGGCGGGCACCGGCCGGGTCGCCGTCGGCACCGCCGTCGGCTCGACGATCGAGGCGACGGGGTCGGTCGCGGCCGCCGCGTACGACTGGCCGAACACCGACGCGAAGGCCACCACCCGCACCGTCACCTACCGCAACGACGGCGCCGCCGACGTGACGCTCGACCTCTCCCTCGACACCGGAGCCACCGGAGCCACCGGAGCCACCGGAGCCACCGGAGCCACCGGCGGCGCCGGCGGCGCCTACATCCTCTCGGCGCCCTCCGTGACGGTGCCGGCGGGCGGCACCGCCGAGGTGACGCTGCTCCTCGATCCCACGAAGGTCCCGGCCGACACGACGTTCTCCGGCCAGGTCCTCGCCACCGACAGCGCCACCGGCACCCTGGTCGCGCACACCGGCTTCGCCCTCTTCAAGGAAGCCGAGATGTACGACTGCACGATCAAGGTGACGGGCCGCGACGGCAGCCCCCTCACCGACACGGTGACGCTGTACTCCACCGCGTGGTCCGACCCCCTGTACGTCGACGTCACCGGCGGTCGGGCGACGCTTCGCCTGCCGCCCGGCACGTACACCGCCACGTCCTACGTGGACGTGCCCGGCGAGGCCCCGGACTCGCTCGGCGAGGCGCTGCTGATATCCGGTGACGTCACCCTCGGCAAGGACCGTCCCACCGGGACGGCCGACCTCGACGCGACCAAGGTGCGCAAGGTGTCGATGGCACCGAAGCGCGCGAGCGAGACCACCGAGGTCGTGTTCGGCCTGCAGCGGACCTACGCCGACGCCTCCGCGCACGGCTGGACCACGTCCGACCTGCTGCCGACCGTGTACGACTCCTTCTACGTCTCGCCGACGGCCGAGGTGGGGAACGGCACGATGAAGGCGTTCGTCCACACGAGGCTGCGCGAGAAGTCCCTCGCCGCCCGGACGGGTACCGGCCGCGACATCACGCTGACGGCGCAGCCCGGCACCACCTTCCACGACGGCACGCGCACCCTGCAGACGGTGTACGCGGGCCTGGGCGCGGCCTCCGACTACACCGGTCTCGACGCGCGGGGCAAGGCCGTCGTCGTCGACCGCAGCACCGGCGTCACCGCCGCCCAGCGCGCCCAGGCGGCGGCCGGTGCGGGGGCCGCGATGCTGATCGTGGCCAACGACACCCGCGGCCGCCTCTCCGAGACCTACCCGGCGGCCGGCGGCCTCACCATCGCCTCGGTGGCGCAGGCGGACGGGGCGCGGCTGGACACGGAGGCGAGGTCCGGCAACGGCACGCTGCGGGTGACGCAGCAGCAGTACCCCGACTACACCTACGACCTGGTCCAGGAGTTCACCGGCTCCATCCCCGACCGGCCGCTGACCTACACGCCGAAGGACTCCGACCTGGCCCGGGTCGACAACTCCTTCTACGCGGCGGACGGCACGCTGGGCTTCGGCGGCCGCTACTTCATCCCGGCCTGGGGCCCCGGCCTCGGCGGCGACTCCTACGAGGCCTACGCCCGCACCACCACCGAGTACGTCACCGGCGGCACGGGCGCCACCGGTTCGTGGTACGAGCAGCACGAGGGCCTGGGCGCCGCGGCGGGCTACTTCGAGCGCGGCCGGACGGCCTCGTACACGCCGGGGCGGCGGTACGACGGGGCGTGGTTCAAGCCGGTCCAGGCGCCGCGCTTCGGCGCAGACACCTACGTCCCGTACGCCACCAGCAGCAGCACCCTTTACTGGAACGCGGCCATGTGGTCGGGCGGCGACGACGGCCATGTCGGTTCCGGAAGCGGGGCCAAGCAGACCGCCCTCTACCGCGACGGCACCCGACTGGCCGCCTTCAACGCCCAGTCCGGCCGCGCGTACAACCTGACGGCGGGCCACTACACGCTGGTCGCGACCGGGCAGCGCCCCGCCGCCGGCTGGTCGACGTCCACCCGGACCAGCACCACCTGGGGCTTCGACTACCAGCCGTCGGCGCCGAACTCCGCCGCGCGCGCCGACGTCCCGCTGCTCGACCTCTCCTACGACGTCGACACCGATCTGCGGGGCGCGGCACGGGCGGGGCAGCGCCTCGAACTGGGCCTGCGCTCGGCCACGTACACCGGTGACGTCGCCGCCACCTCGGCCGCCCTCCAGGTGTCCTACGACGACGGCGCGACCTGGCGGACGGCGCCGCTGCGGCGGACCGGCGACGGCCGCTGGTCGGCCGTGCTGACCACCCCGCGCACCGCGGGCTCGCTCTCGCTGCGTGCCACGGCCGCGGCACCGGGCGGGCTCACCGTCCAGCAGGACGTGATCCGGGCCGTCGCGCTGGCGTGACCCCGATCCGTGCGGCGGGCTCCGGTGGAGGGGGCCCGCCGCACGGACGCGGCCGGGACGTCACACCCAGCCGTGGTGACGCGCGTACCAGCCGAGCTGGAGACGCGTGGTCGCCTCGGCGCGGGTCATCAGGACCTGGAGCCTGCGCTGCACGGTGCGCGCCGACATCTGGAGCTGCCCGGCGACGGCGGTGTCGGTCAGCCCGGCCAGCAGCAGCCGCAGGATGTGGGCGTCGACCGGGTCGATGCCCGGATGGGGCTCCTCGTGGTAGGGCCGCCCGCGCTCCCACACCTGCTCGAACAGCTCCTTCGCCATGTGGGCGAGCCCGCCGCGCAGCACGACCGCCGGGTCCACGTCGGCGGCCCGGCCGTGCAGCGGCAGCATGGCGACCGAGCCGTCGCACAGGATCAGCTTGTACGGCACCTCGGCGACGGTCCGCACATGGACGCCGTCGGCGAGCGACTGCGCCACGTTCTGCGCGGCGCCGGGCTCCCGGAGAAAGCCCTGGTCGATGACCGCGCGCACCCGCACGTTGCGGGCGATGGCCGTCACCTCCTCGCTGTCGGACGGCGTGACCGCCCGCGGCTCACCGGCCGAGAAGAGGTCGATCGTGCGGCGCGCGGAGAGCTGGAGCTGGAGATGCCGGGTGCGGATGGCCTCGGTGCCCTCGACGATCTCGACGAGCTCGCGCTGCGCCCGGTCCGCGGTCGCCATCCGGTACGTCTCCGCGAGCCGCGCCACCGTCAGCTCCGCGCGCTGCACCCGTTCCCGCCGGGCCGCCAGCTCGGCCCCGAGGGCCACCGCCGGAGGCGCCGCGGCGTACCGGCGGCCGTCCGCCGCCCGTACGGCCAGCCCGCGTTCCACCAGCGACCGCAGCGCCCGTTCCGTCCGCTCCCCCGGCAGCGGGACGGCGGCCGCCACCGCGTCGTACGAGGTGGTGGGAAGTGCGATGAGCACCTGATAGACGGCGTCCTCGTCCGCCGTGAGGCCGAGGTCCTCCAGGCTCACTTCCGCTTGCCTCCCGTCCCTGGTCACCGCGCCGCGCGGCCGCGGGATGCGGCAACGGCTGGCGCTGAAGTCTCGCATCCGTGGCCGCGGCCGGCGGAACCCCCCGGTCCGCGCGGGTCAGGCGGGTTCCTTGACGCCGGTCTCCTCGCCCGCCTCCGCCCCTTCCTCCTCCTCGCCCCCGTGCTCGTCCGTGGAGTGCGAGTCGGTGAGGGTCAGCGCGCCCAGGGCCGCGATGAGTCCGACGGCGACGGCGAGTATCGCGTAGGTGATCCGCTCGCCGTGGAAGAAGGACGCGACGAGGTCGCTGCTCCAGGTGCCGGCCGGGAGCTGATGGGTGACCAGTGCGGCGATCAGGGTGCCGACGACCGCGGTGCCGACGCTGGAGCCGACCTCCTGGGCGGTGTCGTTGAGGGCCGCGCCGATGGAGGTGCGGTTGCTCGGCATCGCATCGACGAGCGCGACCGCGCAGATCGTCATCACGGTGCGCAGCCCCACGGTCATCAGCACCATGCACACGGCGATGGCCGTGTACCCGTGGCTGACGCCCCAGGAGAGGCCCGCGAGCGAGCCGGCCAGGCAGGCCGCGCCGACCAGGCAGGCGACGCGGTGGCCGAACCGGCGCGCGAGCCACTCGGACAGCGGGGTCGCGACGATCATCGTCACGATGATCGGCAGGTTGGCCAGGCCCGCCCGCACCGGGCTCCACCCGTAGGCGTACTGGAAGTGCAGGATCAGCCCGAACATCACGCTGGCCATCGCGAGGGACGTGCCGGTCTGCGCGATGGCGGCGCCGCGGACGGTGCCGTGGGAGAAGAGGCGCAGGTCGAGCATGGGTGCCGGGCTGCGCCGCTCGTGCCGTACGAACGCGTACCCGGCCACGACGGCGCCCGCGACCGACGCGAGGGTGGGCGCGGAGAGCCAGCCGTGGTCGACGCCGCTGGTCAGCGAGTAGCAGGCGAGCCCGATGGCCGTGACGCTCAGGACGGCGCCCGGCAGGTCGAGCTTGTCCTCGGTCAGGTCCTCCCGCCGGTCGGCCGGGACCCCGAGCCGTACGCCGATGCACGCCAGCAGCGCGATCGGGGCGTTGACGACCAGCAGCCACTCCCACCGGACGTGGGCCAGCGCGGTGCCGCCGAGCAGCGGGCCGAGGACGAAGCCGGACATGCCGACGACGATCATCACCGTCACCGCGCGCATCCGCAGCGCCTTGTCGTCGAACAGCCGGAAGACCAGCGAGTTCGTGATCGGGGCCATCGCCGCGGCGGCGACGCCGAGCGCGGCCCGCAGGGCGATCAGCTCGCCCGCGGTGCTGACGAGGACGACGCACAGGCTCAGCGAGCCGAAGACGGCGAGGCCGAGCAGCAGTACCCGGCGGCGGCCGAATCTGTCGGCCATCGACCCGGCGGTGAGCAGCAGGCCGCCGAAGGTCAGCGAGTACGCCCCGGTGACCCACTGCAGCGCGGTCGTCCCGCTGCCGAGGTCGCGGCCGATGGTGGGCAGCGCGATCGACAGCAGCGTGTTGTCGACCATCTCGACGAAGAAGGCGAGGCACAGGGCTGCCAGCGGGATCCACGCCGCGCGCAGCGACGGGTAGGTGCGGGGTGAGGGGGTCTGGAGCGTGGCGGTGGTCATGGCAGTCCTCCAATCGAACACCGTTCGGCTATCGAACAACGTACGATAGAGTACGATAGAACAGCGTTCGAGAGTGTGCAAGACCGGTTGGGATGTGAGCCATGGCACGCCTGCAGAACCGTTCGGACGAGGGAAGCCGTTCGAGCGGCGAAGGCCGTTCGGGCGAGGGCCGCGCCGGTGAGGGGCGCCGCTCCGAGGCGGGACGCCGCTCCGGCGAGGGGCGCCGCTCCGAGGCGGGGCGCCGTTCCGGCGAGGGGCGCCGGCGGGCGTCGCACTCGATGGAGTCCGTGCTCACCGAGGCGGTGGCCCTGCTCGACGAGGCCGGGGCGCCCGCCCTGACCTTCCGCGCCCTCGCCCAGCGCCTCGGCGGCGGCGTCGCCAGCATCTACTGGTACGTCGCGAACAAGGAGGAGCTGCTCGACCGCGCCACCGACCACGTGATCGGCACGGTGCTGGCCGACATCGAGAAGCTCCCGCCGAGCGACGACCCGATCGACGACCTCCGCGTGATGGCGGTGACGCTGTTCGACGCGATCGTGGACCGCCCCTGGCTCGGCGCGTACTTCATGCGCAACACCGACGTCCAGGGCAATTCGCTGCGCCTCTACGAGGAGCTGGGCCGGCAGACCCTCCGCCTCGACCTCACCGCGCGCCAGCGCTTCCACGCGGTGTCCGCGGTCGTCGGCGTCGTCGTCGGCACCGCCGTCGACATGGGCCAGGAGCCCCCCCAGGAGGTCCTCGACGGCGCCACCACCCGCGAGGAGTTCCTCGCCCGCTACGCGCAGTCCTGGCGCGAGCTCGACCCCGCGGATTTCCCCTTCGTCCACGAGATCGTCGATGAGTTCGACGGCCACGACGACGCGGACCAGTTCCGCTCCGCCCTCGACCTGACCCTGGCGGGCCTGCGGCTGCAGGCGGGCGCCTGAGCGGTCCCGGCGGGGGCGTCGCCCGCCCTGCCGTGATTCTTCCGGCCCCCGCTTCTCCGGCCCCACGGCAACTCCCGAGAAAAAGGCGGTCGCCGCCGGGGACGTCCGGTGCAAGACGGCGCTCTACGCAGAGGTGGTGGTGATCCTGCGCGGCACGGGCATGCCTGTCCTCGTGGCCGACACGACCACCGCACCCGGCGGTGTGGTTGCTGAGCAGATCGCGGCCTGCACGCCCGCCCGACTCGGCGGCGTCGCCCCTGATCTGGAATCCGCACGCAGGGAGCACCGCCGTCGTGAACGACGAGATCTGGACGAAGATCCACCAGCTCGTGCAGTGGCTGGACGAGAACGACAACGCGACGCCCCCACAGTCACGGCTGCTCCGCCTGCTCAAGCTCCAGGAGGAGGTCGGCGAGGTGGCGCAGGCGGCGATGGGCGCACTCGCCGCCAGCCCCTGCAAGGGCCGTAGCCACACGTGGGAGGACGTCCGGAACGAGCTGTGCGACGTGATACTCGGACCGGTCTTACCGCACCGGCCGACGTCGAGATCAAGCAGGCCGTGGACCGGTGGGCGGGAGTACGCGCAACCTGGCACGTTGCAGCACTTCGACGGTGACGCACTGCTGCACACAGACTTCGCCCCGGACAACGTCCTGATCGCCGACGGCCGGGCCCGGCCTGTCGACTGGGCGTGGCCGACGCGGGGCGAGGCCTGGATCGACCCCAGCGCCCTGGCGCTGCGGCTCATGGAGGCCGGCCACAGGAGAGGCGGTCGCCTTCGCTGACCTTCCCGTCGTGGCGCGATGCGACGCCCACAGCGCTCTCGGCACTCGGCGCGGCAACCGCCTCCCAGTGGCGGGAGATCTCCGAGCAGGACCGCACGGGAGGGAAAGCGGCGATGGCGGACCACGCCGCCGCGTTGGCCGGCACCCTCGGCGCGCAACCGTAGAACTCGGTACACACACCCGGACACGGCTGTGCCCCGGCCACCACGAGGTGGCCGGGGCACAGGAACCGCAGGTCGGCGCCCTCGAAGAAGGGCCGATGCGGTAGGCCGTGAGGGACTCGAACCCACAACCAATGGATTAAAGGTCCTGACCAGGACATGCCGGGCAGTGGCGGACGGTGGGCCGCCATCCGAAACCCGCAGGTCAGACGGACCGAGGTTGCCACCCTGTCCGCGCCGCACCGCCAAGTGCCCGCACATCCGCTCACGCATTGCTCACGCACCTACGACCACGCTGGGGACTGGGCGGACCCAGGCATCCGCGCAGCTAAGAATAGGAGTACCATCTGGTACCAGGAGGCGCCACATGGAGATTGCAGAAGGAACACGGAGTCGAGGAACTCGCACAACCGCACCCTTGAAAGTGGATGCAGCGGTGGACGAGTTGATCGCCGATGGTGCCCACTTCCTGGGGATGACCAAGAAGGACTTGGTCGCCGCAGCAGTCCGGACATATCTGGAGCTCCGCCGTGAGGAGGTCCGCGCCAGCATGAGAGAGAAGATGCGCAAGCTCGACGGATCCGTCGAGTCGAGCGTTTCACTCCTGACCGGACTGTCACCTGAGCGGATAAGGGAACTCGGCGGCGTAGGCGAGGACGACTGACCGTGCAGCCTGCTCGCCCCACCCTTCGCACGCTCCGCGAGGACCTCGAGCTTGCGCTGCCTTCTGCACAGAAGCCACTCGACGAACTGGACCACCCCCTCCTCGTAAAGGCTCGGGAACTCTTCGGCGACGACGAAGCAGGCCGCGAGCGAATCCGCGCCATCGACGACGAGATCCTTTTCAAGGTCAAGGTCCAGAGATGGCGCGGAGCAGTCTGGACCGACACGGACCTGGACCTGCCCTGGCTCATAGCCGCCGGTCAACGCGAGGACGGGTCCTTAGAGGACTTCTACGCCGCCCTGGAAACCAGCGCACAGGCCGCACGAGCCCGCTACAACGCCGACCACCGCCAACCCCTGACCAGCAAGACCTACGTGGGCCATCTCCTGCCCGACCAGGACGATCGTGATCGCTACCAACTCGAAGCCGGTACGCGCCTCGTACGCCGGCTCGCTACCGCGATCCGTGATCTGACCCGCGGATCTCTGCACGACGGACACGAGCACGCCGCAGACTTCGCCACGTTCCGCCTCGGCATCCTGGTACGCGCCGACGAAGGCCACGAGACCTACGTAGCCGTACGCATCACAGGCTCCGTCCCCGACGACCTGACCGCCGTCGTCCTGCGCCATGTCCCGGGGTGCGAGGCCACCGACTGGTACCCCGAATACGCGCTCCCCAGCCGCTCCCTCCTCCCAGCCGAACAGGCATGGTCGACCCTGATGGATCCAAAGGCGGCCGCGGAACTCCTCAACGAGGAGTGACCCGGACGGCTGATCTCGCGCCAACCTACGACGAGGTGGGGCCCGTTCGGCGAGAGTTCTGCCATGCCCGAAGGCACCCTCACACCGCAAACGGTCACCATCCCCACGTGCGACCACGGAGTCGTCACCATCCCGGAGCCCGAATGGTGCACGGGCGAACTGCACCAGCCCGGTGGCTACCGCGTGGACATCACTCACTCAAGCGCCGACGACGAGTTCACGGTCCCGATCCCCCGCGGCGCTGCGGTGCTCCTGCGTACCTGCTTGCAGCAATACCCGTTCGCCGAGCGATCGCCTGGTCTCGAACCCTTCCTCTCGGTCGAACTGGACGGCCGATGGTGCCCAGTCGAGCCCAATGAGCTGCGCGATCTAGCAGACGCCCTAGCCGGATTGGCGGACCGGCTCCGATCTGTATCCGACCGTTTCAACGAACTGACCGGCGCGGCAGATTCGACACCGCAAGCGCTCTACCCAGGCTGAGCAGCGCGCTGAACGGTGCAGAGTCGGCAACCGCCCGCGGCGTCCGACGGCGTGGCTGCCCTGTCCGGCGGAGCGACCATCACGCATCGCCCACGCACGCCCCCAGACACGACCGTGCCCCGACCGTCCGAGGACGATCGGGGCACCGTGGCCGCAGGTCAGCGGCCTCCGGGGAGGCCCGACCGGGTAGGCCGTGTGGGACTCGAACCCACAACCAATGGATTAAAAGTCCTGGCCAGGACGTGCCGGGCGGTAGGGGGTGGTGAGCAGCCGTCCGAAACCCGCAGGTCAGATGGACCACGGTTGCCGCCCTGTCCGCACCGCACCGCCCGGTGCCGCCGCATCCGCTCACGCATCGCTCACGCACGCCAGATGCAGTTGCTGTCCTAGCGAGGCCACTGGCGCCACGTTCAATGTCCGAACGTCCGCCTCTAACCGGTAATCACGGGCACGACCACAGCTGCTACGGCAGACAGGAGGCCGCCAACAGCGATAGCTGCCTCGAACTTCTCCTTTGACGACGGGAAGAGGCTGCGCGAGACAGTTCCCGCGCGGTGGCGCAGAACGATCATCTTCAGCTTCTGCAGTCGGTGGTGTCGCCTGTGGCAGCCCATGAGGAGCCCAGACGCGTTCTTCCGGCAGTACGTGCCGTTGCGGTTCACGGCGCCGCAAAGAGCAGGGCTTGAAATCCGGCGAACACGAACACGGCGAGCGACAGGACAACGATCACGGCGGGTGCTGCGCCACGCCCCCAGGAGACGATCAGGGCAGCGATGGCGAGATACCCCCAGTACGCGCGAAACGCCTTCACGACGAGCAACATTACCGGTTGTCACCGATCAGTGACAGCAGGTAATCAGCCATGCACTGCACCTGCAGACGGCCAATTCGCATGCTTGGTTAGGCTCGCCGCATGACCGACTTCGTGCAGGTGTCGACCGCTACCGAGACTCGCGAACAGGCTGTCCGGCTCGCGGAATCGGCCGTACGGGGGCAGCTTGCGGCGGGGGCGCAGGTGGTGGGGCCGGTGGTGTCGGTGTTCTGGCACCAGGGGATGTTCGGGACCGGTGAGGAGTGGCAACTGCTGCTCAAGACCACCGCCGAGCGGTATCCCGCGTTGGAGGCGCATCTACTGGAGCACCATCCGTGGGCTAAGCCGGAGGTGGTTGCGGTGCCGATCGTGGCCGGCTCGGAGGCGTACCTGCGATGGGTTGCCGACAGCACTGAGCCGTCCGCGTAGCTCAGACCGCCACGGCCTTTTCCAGTACCGCGTCCACGGCGGGGAGCCCCCGGTGGGCGTCGAGGCGTTTGAGGAGTGGGGTCAGGCGGGCGCGGGGGCGGACGGAGGCGATGCCTTCGGCGAGATCGAGGGCGCGGTCTGCTGTGGTGGCTGCTTGTTCGACTTCGCCTGCGGTCAGGTAGGAGTCGCCGAGCCAGGAGAGGTAGAGAGCCTTGTCGCGGGCGTTGGTGTCGTCATAGGCGGCGAGGGCGGCTTCAAGGACCGGGACGGCTCGCAGCGGGCGTCGTAGTTCGGTCCAGCAGCGGCCGGTCATGATCTGGAGTTCGGTGGTGTCGACCCACGAGACCCAGTCGGGCTGGGGCGCGTCGCCGGCCGTGGCGAGGGCGGACTCGGCTGCGGCGAGGGCGCGTTCGCATTCGGTGGCCAGGCCCGCGACTGCGCAGGCCCAGGCGAGGCGTTCGCGGAGGAGGGCGCGTACTCCGGCAGGGGCGTCGGGGCCGATCGTGGCGCAGGAACGGGCGGCGATCTCCACTCCGGCTTTCTGGTCGCCGCTGACGGCCTGGTAGGCGAGGAAGGCGAGTGCGTTTCCGGCGAGGTCGGTGTCGCCGGCCTCGGTGGCGGCGCTGTGGCTCTCTTCGTAGAGGCCGCGCGCGTCGACAGCGCGGCCTGCGTCGAAGGCGGCCCACCCGGCTTGTTGTGCCTGCTCTGCCAGGACGGACAACAGGCCGCCGCGGGTCTGCTCCGTGTACGTCGAGTCGCGCAGCAGCGCCTTGGTGGCCTGGTATTCGCCGAGGTAGACGCGGTAGGTGTCGCCTCCCCCGAGGACCTGATCCAACCGGCGCAAGCGGGCGGCGCGACGGCGCAGCTGGTCCGGCACGTCAGAGCCGAGGCGTCGGCCCACCGTAGGGCGCGATAGTTCGGGCAGCGCTGCCGCCAGCCCGGCACCGGTGCCTGCTCGGAGAAATCGCCTGCGCTCCACGGGATTCTCGTCCTCCTCGCTCGTACGGTCACGTGCAGGAACCGATTCGCTCTTCTCCCAGGGGCGGGGTGCGAGTCCGAGCATGTGGCCGGGGATGCGCAGGGCGTCCGCGACGCGGGCGATCTTCTCGAAGCTGGTCACGCTTCCCTTGCCGCGGGCCAGCGTGCCGACCCGCTCGGGCTTGATGTCGCACTCCGCAGCGATCTTCGAGTAGCTGATCCCGGCCAGCTCGCGCGCGAGGCGGAACACCGTCCCGACGTCGTGGGCGGTGATCGCGGCTCGCATGTCCGCTCGTTCGAGGACGGCGCGCGGTAACGCGGTCGCTGGTCGGTATCCGGTCATCGCGCTGTCCCGTCCTGCCAGTTCAACCGAGTGTGCGGTGCACAGGCCGGAAAAAGCGTACCCATCACGGGTATACCCGCGCCGGGGAAGCCACCTCGCCTTCACCCCCGCACAGTTGGTGCTCACCTTACGTAGCGAAAGGAGCACCCGGTGCTGCGACCTCCCCACCCCGCCAGCGCACCCTGCATCGTTCCGCCCGGACGTTGCCCCGCTCAGGCCGGGGGTCCCCGGTGACCGCCCTGGGCCCGGCGGCCCTCATCCACGGATTCAGCGTCGGGGCCGAGGAGGGCTGCGTGCCGGAGGCGCGGCACAAGAGCAGCGCCCTGGTCCGCGGCTGGAACGTCCCGCTCTCCGACGAGCAGGTCGCCGAGGTGGAACTGCTGTCGAGCGAGGTGATCACGAACGCCCTGCGCTACAGCGAGGCGGCCTGCGCGGTCGCTGTCCGCTGGACCGGCGCCCGAGTACGGGTGGAGGTCACGGACGCCAGTCCCGTACGACCGAAGCCGCGGCACGGTTCGGTGGACGCCGAGGGTGGGCGGGGGCTGCTGCTCGTGGACGCGCTCGCCGCCGGCTGGGGCAGCACCGACGACCCCGCCGGGAAAGTCGTCTGGTTCGAGGTCGGGGCCCGCGAGCAGCCGCCGCCCTGGAGCACGCCGGGGACGTGGACGATCACCGCAACGGACGGCACCGTCAACGAGGGCTACCTGCCCGACTGGGCCGAGGACGACCCCACCGAGGTCGACGTCCCGGTCGACGAGCTGCCGCAACGGCTGGCCCTCGTCAACCACCGCACCTTCTTCGAGGGGCCGTTGATGCCCGTCACCGCCCCCGACCGCTGGGACGGCCCGCGGGACGAGCCCGTCCTCGAAGGCAGCATCGACTGCAACCCCCACGACCCCGACCCCCGTAAGCGCATCCCCGTCGCCAACCTCCAACTCGCCGAAGGCCGCTGGATCCTCGGACTCGACCCCCAACAGCTCGCCGAGGTCGCCACCAAGCTCCGCGAGCATGCCGACCTCCTCGACCAGAAGATCCGCCCCGCCCTCATCGCCGCCCGCGACGACTGGACCGCCCGGCATTCGAGGTGACGCCGAAGGAGCAGTTCGTGCCCGCGCGTCCACGGAGAGCGAGCAGACTGCCGGGTACGCCCGGCCGGACACCGCCGGGTGCCCACGGACGTACAGCGAAAGGCGCCGCGATGACCACCACCCTGCTGACCGACCACCCAGCGTGGACGACCGACCCGGACGGGGCCACGTGCCGCCTCGTCGTCAGGGGCGCCGATGCCTGGTTCGTGGCGTGGGACGGCACCGCACTGGCGACGTCGCAACAGGGTGGGCCGCTCGCCAGCGAGCGCGTGGAAACGGTCGCGACGGAGCCGGCGCAGCTCCCGGCGGGCGCCCCGCGGCCTCTCACGAAAGCGCTGGCCCGCCTGGGGACTGTGCACCGCCTGTCGTCGCCGACGCTGTGGGAGGCGATCACCAGCGGTCTCCTGCGGAAGATCATCCGCGCCCCGCAGGCCCGCGCCCTCTACCAGCGGTGGATCACTGCCTACGGCCCTTCCTGGGACACACCGGCAGGGGTGATGCACAGCGTGCCCGGCCCGCGCGAAGTTCTGGAGCTGACCGAGGAGCACTTCGCGGTGATCGGTGCGGCACTGCACCGCAAGGCTCTACCGGCTGCGGCGGCGGCCTACCTGGAGCACGCCGAGGACTGGGGTCGGCTGGCCCCTGACGACATGGTGAAGGCCCTCCAGGAGGTACCTGGCATCGGCCCGTGGACCGCAGCGTGCGTCGCCGCGGACTTCACCGGCGACTACTCCGTCTACCCGCACGGCGACCTGGCGGTGCGCACCTGGGCGGCCAAAGCCGCCCCGTCGGCGCCGCTGCCCGAAACACCACGAAAGTTCGAAGCCGCCTGGTCCCGGTGGGCACCGGACCGGCCGCAACTTCACGCCCTGACCACCTACACACTCGCGTGGGGGATCCATGCCCGACCGCCCGTTACGCCACGTCCCTGACCTGATCGCCGGTGCCGACCCGGAGCGGCCCGTCGACCTGCTCCTGATCAACGCCCCCTTGCGGGACTACTCGCTGCGGCCCCGCGTGACCGATTACACCCTGCCGGTCATCGGCATGGGATACATCGCCACCTACGCCGCACAGGCCGGCCACAACGTCGGCCTTCTCGACGCCGAGGCACACGGCCTGGGAATTGAGGAGACGATCCGGCTGGCGAACGACGCCGCCCCGCGCTGGGCCGGGTTGAACCTCCTGGCGCCCACCTATGAGCTGTCTGCGAGGATCGCAGCGGGACTGGGTAACGACGTACGGCTGATGGTCGGTGGCCACCACGCCAAGGCCGCGCCGGAGACCGTGATCGCCGACCCCCGCATGAGCCGCCTTGCCGCGCTGGTCGTCGGCGAGGGCGAGACCCGCGTGACAGCGCTGTTGGACGACGTCGGGCGGCGCGCGGAGCTGCCGGGCGTGATGTGGCGCGACAGGATCCTCGGTACGACCGTCGAGGGCATCGAGCACGACCCGGCCCGCATCCGGCATTGGCTGAGCCCGGACATCGACGGCCTGTCCCTGGACCGTGCGTTCCTGCCGCAGGACCCGTACCTGGCGGGCGACGGCCGACGCGAGGCGAACATGGTCGGGGCGCGCGGCTGCCCTTACGACTGTTGGTTCTGTGGCGCGGCTGTCAGCAAGAACCCGGATCTGACGATCCGCACCCGCACGCCGGACAACATCCTCGCCGAGATGCACCAGCTTGCCGACGGCTACGGCGTGAGTGCCTTCCGGTTCGTCGACGACCTCTTTCTCGGTGCGCGCCGCATCATCCACCCGATGATGGACGCGTTCACCACGGACAGGGTCGGAGAGCGGTGGGTCTGGGACGCGACAGGCCGGATCAACGTACTGGACCGCGAGGACGACGCGATGCTGGACGCTCTCGCCGCCTCCGGGATGAGGGAGGTCGCGCTCGGGATCGAGTCCGGGAGTGACCGGGTGCTGGCCGCGATGGACAAGCGGATCACCTCCGGCATAACGCTGCGGGTCGCCGAACGGCTGATGCGGCGCGGTGTGAACGTGAAGGGCTACTTCATTCTGGGCTACCCCTCGGAGCGAGCGGAGGACCTGGCCGCGACGCTGACGCACATCCGGCGCTTGTGGGACCTCTCCGACCGGCTGCCCGGCGGATTCCGCGCGTCGGCGTTCGAGTTCCGGCCGTATCCGGGCTCGCCGGTGTGGGACAAGCTTCTGGCGGATGGTTACGACCCGGTCGCCATGACCGCCTACGCCGACGTCGACCTGACCGACCAGGGTGCGGACGAAGCGATGAGGCAGCGCGACGAGTTCGCGTTCAGCGTGGGCATCCAGTTCGCCGACACCCCGCTGCCGCAACTGCGCCAGGCCCTGGCGCAGATCGCCCGCGAACAGCACTCCCGCAACACGGCTTCGGCGGTGACCGCATGACGGCCGGACGCCCGGGGCGCTTCATCACCGTCGACGGCCCTGGCGGCGTCGGGAAGTCCAAGACTGTCGCCGCCCTGGTCCAGACGCTGGCGCACCGCGGGGAGCAGGTCCACGCGACGACCGAGCCCTCCCGCTCGACGCTGGGCCGGTTCATCCGCGAGAACGCGGACGACTACAGCGGGGCGGCGCTGGCCTGTCTGGTCGTCGCCGACCGGCATTACCACCTGGCCCACGAGGTGGTCCCGCGCCTGGAGTCCGGCATCACCGTGGTGAGCGTTCGGTACCTCGCATCCACGCTCGTTGTGCAGGCACTCGACGGGGTACCGCAGCAGTACCTGCTCAACCTCAACGCCGGCATACGCCTGCCGGACCTCGCGGTCATCCTCAATGCGGACCCCCACAACATCGCCGCCCGCATCGCCGCACGCGGTGCCACACACCGCTTCAACCGGGCGCCGGACTTCCCTGCGCGCGAGTCGGCGCTCTACGCAGAGGTGGTGGTGATCCTGCGCGACATAGGTGTGCCCGTCCTCGTTGTCGACACAAGCACCGCACCCGCCGGTGTGATTGCTGAGCAGATCGCCGCCTACGCGCCCGCCCGGCTCGGTAGCGTCGCTCGTGATCTGGAATCCACGCGTACGCAAGGAGCACCGCCGTCGTGAACGACGAGATCTGGACGAAGATCCACCAGCTCGTGCAGTGGCTGGACGAGAAGGACAACGCGACGCCGGCACAGGCGCGGCTGTTGCGTCTGCTCAAGGTCCAGGAGGAGGTCGGTGAGGTGGCGCAGGCGGCAATGGGCGCTGTCTCCGCCAACCCCCGCAAGGGCCGCAGCCACACGTGGGAGGACGTCCAGAACGAGTTGTGCGACGTGATGCTCAGCAGCATGGTCGCGTTGGCGACGCTCACCCCCGACGCGGCGAAAGTCTTCGAAGAGCGGGTGAGCATCATCACCGACCGGTCACTGGCGTAGCCGACAGGCCTGTTTCACCGGCGTCTCACAGCCTTCCCCTGAGGGTGCCGCTCCGGTCATAACTGGCCGGGGCGGCACTCCCTTATCGCCGAATACCCGAGGAACAGCGCGTGTCCATGTCCCGTATCCCTTTCGAGCGGCTTCCCACCGAAGCCCGCCGGGCCGTTTCCGACAAGACCGGCGCCGTGCACGAGGCGGTGACCGCGCCCGGCGGCATGAACTCCGGCATCGCATCCGTCCTCGACACGGACAGCGGCCCCGTCTTCGTGAAGGGCATCCCGACCGACCATCCCCAGGCGGGTGCACAGCGCCGTGAGGCAGCAGTGGCCCCGCACCTGCCCTCCTCCTGCCCACGCCTGTACTGGCACCTGGAGTTCGACGGCTGGAGCCTCCTCGGCTACGAGGTCGTCGACGGCCGCCACGCCGACTACGCGCCCGGCTCTCCCGACCTGCCGCTCGTGGAAGCGGCACTCTCCGAACTGCAAGGGATCACCGCACCGGCCGACGTCGGCATCAAGCAGGCCGTGGACCGGTGGGCGGAGTACGCGCAACCTGGCACGTTGCAGCACTTCGACGGTGACGCACTGCTGCACACGGACTTCGCCCCGGACAACGTCCTGATCGCAGGAGGTCGGGCACGGCTCATCGACTGGGCATGGACGACACGCGGCGCCGCCTGGATCGACCCGGCACCCTCGCGCTGCGCCTCATTGACGCAGGCCACCCGGCCTCGGCCGCGATCGAATACGCCGGCCGCTTCCCGTCTTGGCGGAGTGCAGCGCCCGAAGCACTCGCGGCGTTCGGTACGGCGACGGCGTCCCTGTGGCGGGAGATCGCCGAACAGGACCACACCCCGTGGAAGAGGGCAACGGCGGATCGGGCGACGTCGCTGGCACGCGCCCTCAGCACGAATCTGTAGCCGAGGACGCCCAGGCGAAAGCCGGTACCGGAGTGGGGGGCATCGGCATCGCACGTCGAACGGCTGCTCTACGGCCGCGCTACGTCTCCTTCCCTGCCCCGAGCCAACAGAGCTACAGCAGGGCGGCACCGGCCGACGGTTCGTTCCGCGAAGGGCCAACCAGCGCGGCCCCCGGGTAGTCGGAGACATTGGCATGACGGTAGGCCTCGGTCAGCGCTGCGGGTTGCAGATTCAACGCCTCCGACACAGCCCAGTGGAGGCCCTGGGCGTACATACACGCATCCTCGTCGTCCAGGCCTTCGCACCTGAGCAGCGCGCCGAGCCGGTCATGGTCCACGTGCCCGGTGCCGAAGGTTGAGAACACCTCGGGGTCAGCACCACAGGGACCGGTGGGCAGGGACTCGTCATCGGAGGCATAGAGCACGCCGCCCAACTCGACCTTCATCTCACCGTCTTCGTCCTCGAAAGGCGTTCCCAGGTAGGCCATTTCCGACTGGTATTCGTGAACGCAGTCGCCGCCTCTGTAGACGTACAAGCTCAGGAGGTCGGAGTCGTACAGAGTGTGGACGAGCACGCTGAACCCGCAGGTACCGCTGAGGTAGCGCGCCAGGTCGTCCACCTCCGCGACGTTGTACGCGCCCTCACGGGGCAGTATCGCGGTGCGCTCCACACCGACAGGAGCAACGATCGCCGTCACTTCGGCCCGGACCAGAGCCTCACGCACCGCCTCGACTCCGGCCACGACGAGTACGCCCTCGTAGCTGGTTCCCATAAATGACCCCCAAGTCGCTTCACCCCGCTGCGACGCACCATAGGGCGTTCCTGTGACAACGGGCCGGCAGCAGCAACCCGCCCTGACGAGCGCCGACACCCCTGCTGAGGTCGCGAGCCGCTCCACCAGCCACGCGTCCGCTCACGCACGCCCCCGGACACGACTGTGCCCCGGCCGTCCGGGGACGGTCGGGGCACAGAAACCGCAGGTCAGCGCCCTGCGAAGAGGGCCGATGCGGTAGGCCGTGTGGGACTCGAACCCACAACCAATGGATTAAAAGTCCTGGCCAGGGTGTGCCGCGCGGTGGTGGACGGTGGAGCACCATCCGAAACCCGCAGGTCAGACGGACCAAGGTTGTCACTCGGTCCGCACAGCACCGCCCGGTGCCAGCACATCCGCTCACGCATCGCTCACGCATACAGCGCGAGAACTCCGTCCTGAAGACCGCGGATTCAAGCAGAGCCCTGGCGGCTCCCTACCTTCCGGCGTGCATGTGGTGCAGCAGGAGAAGCGCGGCCACCGCGTTGGCGGACCTGATCTCGCCGCGCTCGATGAGAGACGGGACGGAGGCCAGCGGGACCCACTCCCGGCGGTCGGATTCGAAGTCGTCCTCAGGGTGACCGACGTATTCGGCCGTGGTCGACCAGTAGACGTGGTGGCGGCCGTCAGCAAGGCCATTGGAGGGCTCGACGGTCAGCAGGTGCTGGAGCGGGCCGGGGCGCCAGCCGGTCTCCTCAAGCATTTCGCGGGCGGCTGCCGCTTCGATGTCCTCGCCGTGCTCGACGACCCCGGCGGCCAGTTCCCAGCCCCATGAGTCGGTGATGAAGCGGTGCCGCCACAGCAACAGGGCCTCGCCGGCCTCGTTGACGGTAGTGGCGAGGGCGACCGGGCGCTGACGGATGACGTAGTGGTCGAGGTGGCGGCCGCCCGGCAGCTCGACGTCCGCGAGGTTCAAGGTGAGCCAGGGATTCTCGTAGACGGTCTTCTCGCCGTGGTTCTTCCAGACCGACACGTGCCCACTCCGTACCTGATCGTCTGCCTCGGTGCCTGGGACGCTATCGCACCGGGCACTTGCTGTGCCCGTCACAGCGGCAGCGAGAGAGAGGCGTCGATCTGCTCCACCGCACCGCGGCCTGCCGCGGAACCATGGTCGGCGAGCAGACCACGGAGTTTGGCGAAGCGTTCCCGTAGCCGCCGCGACTCCTGCCCCCTGGCCAGGTTCAATGCGGCCAGGCTGTGTGCGGCGGCCTGTTCGGGATTGCCGCGGCCGAGGTCGGCGGTGGCTAGTGTCGCCAAGCGGTGTACGGAGCCGCGAGCGTGCGCGCGGGCTCGCACCGCTTCGGTGGCGTACGTCTGTGCCGGGGCCCAATCGCCCAGGCTGATGAGGGCTTCCGCCAACTGCGCTTCAACCAGGCCAGGCTGTACGTAACCCAGCTCGGCCGGTTCGTCAGCGGGCCGGATGCGCGCGGCGGCAGATTCGGCGAGCAACATGCAGCGGTGGGCGGCGGCCTGGTCCCCCATGCGGGAGAACGCCTTGGCCTGCATGGCGTACAGGTCGGTGGCCAGCGCCGGGGACATGTGAGCGCCCGCGGTACGGATACCGGCCTCGGCGAAGGCCACTGCCTGCCGGAAATCCCGTACGAACACAGCCTGGTTGACCAGCAGCGCTATGACGTAGCCGCCGAAGGCGCGGTCACCGAACGCCTTGGCAAGGCGTAACGCCTGGTGGAAGTAGCGCTGAGCGAGCCCCTGGGCGTCGGAGTCGTAGGCACAGATTCCGGCGACTGCTGCCAAGCCGCCCACGGCGCGGTGGAGTTCACGGCCAGTGGCATCCGTGTAGGCACCTCGAACAAGCGGGGACGTGTGCTCGGCGAGGAACCTTACGATGCGGCCTCGCGTGGCCACGCCGCCCGTCTGGCGGTACATCGCCTCGTAGTGCGTTCGGGCGATGCGTAGCACCTCCACGTCGGCGCGCCCCACATGGAGGCTGCCCGCTCGCGAGACGTCGAGGTCCTCCGGTGGGTTCTCCCACTCCCAGACCGGGCCGATCGCGGCCACGCCGGTGAGAAGTGGGGCGCACACGAGATCGTCGCGCTGCTGGCCGTCTCCCCGCCACAGCGCGGTGGAGCGCTCAATGAATCCGGCCAACGGCGAGCCGTGCCCACCGGTCCCGGGAAGGCCCATGCCGATGTCATCGAGGCTCACCGGTCGGCCCAGGCGCTCGGAGAGAACGTCGCAGATCAGGTCGGGCGCGACGCCGCGTGGACGTTGCCCGCGCAACCAGCGAATCACCGAGGAGTGGTCGTAGCGCATCTGCCTGCCTCGAGACCTGCCAGCGGCGTTCACGCGTGCGGCCAAGCCGATCCGTGACATGCCGGCTTCGTCAAGCAGAGCGTCGAGCAGGGTGTTCGGCTCCATGTAGTCCTCGCATCACTCAGTGCAGCCGAGCGTAACCAATTCGCCTTCACACAGTGTGTGTTCGCCAACCCCGTGCCCGGAGTCCGCACACGCTCCCGCCGAGCGGTTGGTCGGCGGAGCCTTTTCTCACCGCCCCGTTGCCGGCGTGCTCCGCTTCAGCCCAAAGAAGGGTCTCCCTGACATGTGCCACACCATCGCGCCGGATAAGACGATGTCGGCTGTTCCCCCTGCCCGGCTGAACGCAAGCGACCTACGCCCTGCCATCAGCCGCAGATTCCACGTGTCGGCAGACGAGGCGGCTGTCACGGCGGCCCGGCGTGAAGTGCTCAGCGTGGTGCGCGGATGGCGTGTGCCGTTCACGGGCGTGATGTTCGACGACCTGGGCCTGCTGACTGGCGAGATCGTCACCAACGCGATCCGGCACGCCCAGGCCCCGTGCGTCGTGGCCGTACGGTGGACCGGCGCCCGAGTGCGGGTGGAGGTCACGGACGCCAGTCCCGTACGGCCGAAGCCGCGGCACGGTTCGCTCGACGCAGAGGGAGGGCGGGGGCTGCTGCTCGTGGACGCGCTCGCCGCGGACTGGGGCAGCGCCGACGACCCCGCCGGGAAGGTCGTCTGGTTCGAGGTCGGGGCCCGCGAGCAGCCGCCGCCCTGGAGCACGCCGGGCACGTGGACGATCACCACCACGGACGGCACCGTCAGCGAGGGCTACCTGCCCGACTGGGCCGAGGACGACCCCACCGAGATCGACGTCCCGGTCGAAGAGCTGCCGCAACGGCTGGCCCTCGTCAACCACCGCACCTTCTTCGAGGGCCCGCTCATGCCCGTCACCGCCCCCGACCGCTGGGACGGCCCCCAGGACGAACCCGTCCTCGAAGGCAGCATCGACTGCAACCCCCACGACCCCGACCCCCGTAAGCGCATCCCCGTCGCCAACCTCCAACTCGCCGAAGGCCACTGGATCCTCGGACTCGACCCCCACCAGCTCACCGAGATCGCCGCCAAGCTCCGCGAGCACGCCGACCTCCTCGACCAGAAGATCCGCCCCGCCCTCACCGCCGCCCGCGAGAACTGGATCGCCCACTCCAGAAGCCTTACCCAACCCCAGAATAGGAGGACAGCACCATGACCACAGCCGTCCAGATCGACACCGGTATCGGGTTGCGCAGTCGGGACCCGAAGGAACTCCTCAACGCCGTCCTGCCCCACATCGCGCACCTGACCGTCAACATCCTCGACAGCGGCATGACCCTCTGGGACCGCGAGATCGCCCTCCTGCTGCGTGACCACACCATGGTCCGCGACATGGCCGAACGGATCCTCGGCAACGCCGTCATGTACACCCTCGCCTGCATCGAGCACCCCGAGGTGCACCTGGGCGTCGGCAAACTCGTCGACATCGGGGTCCACCAGCTCATCCTCGACACGCCCGTGTGGTTCGCGATCTGCGACCTGTACAACGGCGGCCGGTACAAGCACCACGCCCCGTTCATCGAGCGCCGCAGCGACGGCCTGTGCCTTCGCACCGCGGACTTCCTCACCTCGATCGGCTTCGACATCGACGAGGAGCTGTGGGCGATCGACGGCACGGACTGCTCGCCGTGCGACAACAAGGTCCCCGACAGCCACTGAACCGAACGGTGCCCCGCTCGTCCGGTGCCTGCGGGCATCATGGGGCGAGGCGCCGCTTTCTTCGGCAAGCAGAGGACACATATGCCTGCGCAACACGACATCGTCGCCGAGACCGAACTGTGGGACGCCTACGCCCGCACCGCCTTCAAGGACGAAGCCGAGCCGGTCTTCCGCTGGACGCAGTACGCCGACCACGGCCCCGGCCCTGAACTCCTGGGCGACCCGGGCAGCGTCCTGGAGATCGGCTGCGGCACCGGACGCGCTCTCGCCCACCTGGCGCAGAACGGCGTGAAGGCCACAGGCGTGGACCTGTCTCCGGTGATGGTCGGGAAGATCGCTGAGCGCTGGGCGCCGTCAGGAGCGCAGTTCCACTGCGCCGAAGTGCTGGACTACCTCGGCTCCACAGCGGAGACCTACGACGCGGTGTACTCGATCTTCGGCGCGGCCTGGTTCGCCGACCCGTCGAAGCTCTTCCCACTCGTCCGCCGCCGACTCAATCCCGGCGGGACCTTCGTCTTCTCCCAGCCACCCGCGATCCCGGGCGCCTACGGCCCACAGGGCATGTACAAGGGTGGCTTCGCGGGGAAGGCCATGTTCACCTACCGCTACAGCTACCGCCCGCCCGTATGGGAACGCCTGCTGGCCCGGGCCGGTTTCACCGCTCCTCAAGCCCGTGTCCTGGACGCCCCCGAGCCCGACCACATTGGCACGCTCCTGGTCCGCGCCCAGGCCTGACGCCGAGCCCAGCTCGGGTGCCTCGCGCCTGCGGTCTGCGGCAGACAGCGGACGGGCAGAGGCCGCGTCGTCTCCCCCAGTACCCGGGCGCCATCGGTCCGGCCCGGCGCCCCGCGTCAGCCGGGACCGTACGTGCACCGGACAGCCGCTCACGCACGCCCCCGGACACGACTGTGCCCCGACCGTCCGGGGACGGTCGGGGCACAGGAACCGCAGGTCGGCGCCCTCGAAGAAGGGCCGATGCGGTAGGCCGTGTGGGACTCGAACCCACAACCAATGGATTAAAAGTCTCCGCCGGGTGCATGGCGTCGTCTATCGCCCAATTCTCCACTGTGCCGTTCCGTGCCGCCAACTGCCCACTTGTGCAGCTCAATGCGGGTGTCTTCTTGATGCTCTGTGCCGTCTTGTGTCGCCCATTATCGGGGAGTTCCGTGGCGTTCGGGCCAGCAGCGGGCCAGCAGAAAGGGCCCCCGACCCGCAGGTCGGTGGCCCTTCACCAGCAGTCCCTCGATACCCTCCACGATACTGCCCGCCTCCGTCATTCGGGCTATCGCTTCCACGACCTGCTCCGTGATTACGGCGTCACCCCGTCGGCTCGCCAGCGGTGGGTGCCGGCGCCTTGCGTGCGCGCGGAACCACAGCTGCGGCCTTCTCGGCGATCTCTCGGTCCACCTCGGGCAGCAGCGAGGTATAGGTATCGGACGCGAGCACGATCGTGGAGTGCCGCAGCGTCTCCTTGATCGCGTGCAGATCTCCGCCGCCAGCGTGAATGAGGGTGGCCGCGCAGTGCCGGAGGTCTCGTAGGTTGATCGGCGGCAGGCCGGCCGCCTCGTAGATCCGGCGGAACTCCTTCGAGACGGTGTCCGGGTGCAGCCAGCTACCGTCTTCCTGGACGAAGACCTTGCCGGTCTCGGCCCACCGTGGCGCGTCCTCGTTCGCCGCGCGCTTCCGGTCGGCCTCCGCGTTCCACGCGGCGCGCTCCGCAACCTGGCGGGCGCGGTGCTCGCGCAGGACTTCCACGGTGGCACTGTCGAGCGCGATGGTGGCGGCCGAGCCGTCCGTTTTCGGCTCGGTCTCGACCGGGGTCCAGCCGTCTGCGCCGACGACGATCTCCCTCGCCACGGTGAGCAGGCCGCCGTCGAGGTCGACCCCGGTCCAGTCCTGGCCGACACCCTCGCCGCGCCGCAGGCCGCGGAAAGCGATCAGGTGGAAGAAGGCGTACAGGCGGTGCTCCTGGGCGGCGTCGAGGAACGCGCCGATCTGCACCGGTGTCCAGACCATCACCGCGGACGGCTTCTCGCCGGTCTCGCGCCAGCGCGCGGTGTGCGCGGCCGTCCAGAGCAGAGGCTTCGGCCGGCGGCCGGACGCCAGCTCGACGTGTTCGGCTGCGTTGAAGGTGATGAGCTGCCGGGCGATGGCCGCGTTGAGGGCGGCGCGCAGGGTGGCGCGGATGCGCTGCTTGGTGGCCGGCCCGGTGATGCGCCGGTAGGGCTTCATGTCGGCGAGCTTGGCCTTCTCCACGGCGATCTGCTCGGCGATCTGCTGGCGCTCGAAGGCGCGGGGGACGCCGGGGCGGGACCGCTTGCAGCGGGCCGCCTGCTCGCGCCGTGCGGCGTTCTCCGCGGCGATGACCTCGTTCTGGTCGTCGATGGCGTCGAACATCGCCTGCACCGGGGCAACGCCGAGCCGGTCGAGGCGGTGGTGGCCGAGGTGCGGCTTCAGGTGGACGCGGATATGGGAGTCGTACCCGGCGTTGGTGGTGTCGCGGGTCTTCTTGGCGGCGCGCCAGGTGTCGAGCCAGTCGCCTACGGTCATGGCGCCGTCGAGGGGCACGCCGACGCCGAGCTTGCGCTTCACCTCGGTGGCGTCGGGGATCTTCGCCCGGTCGCGGGCGATGGTGGCGAGGAGGTCACCGACGCGGCGTTGCGCGTCCGGGTCGTCGCCAGCGAGGTCTAGGACGGCCCGCACGCGGTCGAGGTCGGCCTGGGCCTCCTTCACACCCGCATAGCCGGTGCGGCGGAACTGCCGGCGCCTACCGTCGGCGTCGAGGGGCAGTTCCTGGCGCACGAACGGCGCGCCGTGGTTCTTCTTCGTGAGCTGCGGGCACGCGGTGCCGAGTAGCTTTCCATCCTGGCCGCGGCATTCACACCGCTTCGAGACACCGCCCGCTCTCCGCGTACTTGGCATTTACCCGCCTCATTTCCCAGTATTCAAGGGATCGGCTGATGCTTCATCTTCGATGTAAGCGAGATCCCCTAGAGGTGGGAGCACCGCCAAGCCCGCATCTCGCATCACCCTTCGCAGTTCGACTAGTTGATATTCAGCACTACGAAGACTCTTTTGAGACATTTCAAGTAGCCTCTCGCTGAGGTCTCTCGTCTCTTCCGCGTCGCGGAACTTCGCAGCCCTTGCCCTATCTACATCCAGAGCATTTCGCGCGGATCTGACATGCTCCGCGTAGCGCTCATGATGCCGGAACAGCCCGCCCATGTCATTAAACCCCCTCAGGAACGCGTACTTCTGCGCATCCTCGGTATCGATGACTTCTCGAGGAAGGCCCGAGGGGGGCTCGCCGGGAAACGGCGCTTCCCCAGTGAACCACTTGAAGCAATCCCAGGTATCAACGGATTCATTTGGCGTGGGGATGAATTTCTCAACATCTCCGAGCGGGAAACAAAGAGAGATCGGCGATACCTTCAGAGCCCGAGACAATACAAGGATTTCATGAAGGGCGATCGATGTCCGCCGGCCACTTTCAAGGTTTGCAAGGACCGATCGAGCGATAGGCACGCCGAGTTCAGCACAGCGCTCGGAAAGCTGCTGCGCGCTCATTTTTCGATCAATTCTCGAAGACTTGATGCGCTTCGCGGCAACCAAGGTGATGAGCCTAGGCCAGTCTTCAGGCCAGTTTTCGGGCCGGAAGCTGTCGGTCACACGCGAGGGGCCCGTCACGTCATCCCGTCCAGGTTGTGTCATGACAGCACAGTACGGCAGGACTTGACATCCAGCAAGACAACGAGAAGGCTGTGTGCAGTGAACACAGCCCATGAGCAAGGTGCCATCTCATGACACAGAGCAGCACTGACCAGCACGGATTGACACGCGCGGAGCTGCTCGCTCTGCCCGCGAGCGTCGACGTCGTGACTGCAGGGCGAGCCTTCGCGATCGGCCGGACCACCGCTTACGCCCTAGCACGCAGCGGGGAATTCCCTTGCGAGGTCATCCGGGCGGGCAAGTCCTACCGGGTCATCACCGCCGACCTGCTCCGGGTGCTGCGTGTCGCCCCGGACAACGACGACGCGGCCGGGTCTAGCCACCCGGCCGCGCCTATCGAGAACGCTTCCCTCACCAGCGCTAACTAGCAGAACGGCGACACCCGGGGTCTAGCCACCCCATCAGTGCCGCCGCCGGAAGGATCCTCATGTCCCAGCGTACCGAGGCGCCGCCCGCCGTGGCGCCCTCCGTCCCGAAGGTCACCCTCGCCGCCACCGTCCCGCCGTCGGGCAAGACGTCGACGACCGGCAAGGGCCGCGGCTTCGTCGGCCTCCCCCAGAACACCGAGACCCCGGAGGTCGTGCCGGCCATCGAGGTCGAGCAGTGCCCCGTGCACCCGTGGTGCATCGAGCGCGGCGACCACACCTGGCACAACTCCGAGCCCGTCACCGTCCACGTCGAGTGCGGCGTGGACGAGGCCCACAACCACGGCCACGCCGAGTCGCCCTACGTCGAGGCCAGGCTGGTCAGCGAGGACGACCCCGCCACCGGCGCCCGCGGCGCGGGTGCGGCGGTGATGATCGGCGACTGCGAGGTCACCGCGGCCGGAGCCCGCCGCGAGGCCGCCAAGCTCCGCGCGGCCCTGCCGCGCATCGAGGCCCTGGCCGACATCCTCGACGGCCAGGCCGCCTACACCCCGCCGACGAGCTACGAATCGGCCGAGACCATCAAGGCCGTCGGCACGGACGGTGCGCTGCTGAAGGTCTACCTGTTCGACCCCAGCAGGGAGGAGCTCGGCGGCTACGACGGGCCGAGGACGATGGCGGTGACCCCCGAGATGGGCTCGGCCACCGACCTGGACCTCGACGGCGCCATCGACTTCCGCAATCAGTTGGCCGCGTTGCTGCCCAAGGTCGACGCGATGATCAGCTCGCTCGCGGCCGACGTCCAGACCGAGCCGCCGAAGACGCCGGAAGCTCAGCCGCCCGCCCGCCAGTGGACCATCACCACCGACCGCGGGGCCAAGGTCACGGGGCACCTGCCCCCGTGGGCCGACACCGACCCGTCCAAGGAAGGCATCCCCGCCGGTCGGCTGGAGAACCACCTGGAGGACGTCTACCACCGGCGTGACTACGACGGCCAGACCGTGCTGGTCGAGATCCCGGGCGACCAGGGGCGCTACCGCGGCGAGGAATCGATCCTCCTGCCCCACATCCAGTGCACCCCGCACGGCAGGAACCCCGCAGACCGCGTCCCTCACGTCAACGTGGAGGCCGTGGCCGGCGGAGACGAGTGGATCGGCCCCTTCGACCCGGCAGGGGTCGCCGACTTCGTGGCGAAGCTCCGGGCGCAGGCCGACCGCCTGGAGCAGCAGGTGCTGCCCGCGCTCGTCATGGCGCGCGAGGACTGGGCGAAGAACGGCGGGCAGAAGTGAGCGCACGGACCCCACTGGAGACCTTCTGGTCCGACCAGGTACTGGCCGCTGCACGCGACGCTGCCGCCGACCCCAGCCTGCTGCCCCTCGCCATCACGGCCGCCGACGGCAAGACCCGCTGCACCTGGTGCGACTGCCCCGACGGCCCGGACTCGCCACACAACAACCCGGCCTACCGGTGCACGGGCTGCCCGACGACCGCGCGGCAGGTCGTCAGCTTCTACGCCAGGCCGAACCTCAGGTACGACTACCCGGCCTGCGAGCAGCACTACGCCGAGATCGTCGGCCAGATCGTCCGAGCTGCGGCGGCATCCCGGTGACCGCCCCTGGTCCCGGCGAGTGGCCGGCCCACACCCATCCGCCGGTGGCGGAAGACGACGACCAGGGCGCCCGACACCTGGCGCTCGTCGCCGAGCAGGCACGCTTCCACGTCACCCTCGGCGCGATCCGAGCCGACCTCGAAGAGCAGCCCTCCACCCACTCCATCCGAGCCGCGGTGCGGCGCTGGCACGAAGCGATCACCAACGTGGGCGAGGAGCTTGTCGCCCAGCGGCGGTGCGCTGGATAGGCCGCTCTGCGCGCGCGGGGCTGGGCAACCCCCAGACCCGGCCCCGCGCGCCACGGACACAAGCCCGTTCGGCACGGACAAGAAATGAGCCACCGTTCGTGAACACCTCGCAGAGCCGCCAGCGCGCCGCCGCCGCCTTCATCGCACGCGGCTGGCCGGTCTTCCCCCTGACCCCCGGCGCGAAGAAGCCCCTGCGGCACTGCCGCCTGTGCAGCAGCAAGTCCCCCGACTACCAGCCCCACCGCGGCGTCGACGACTGCCCTCACCGCCCTGACACCTGCCACGGCTTCCACATCGCCTCGACCGACCCCGAGCGCGTCGCCGACTGGTTCGCTCGCTACCCCGAGATGAACATCGGCATCGCCACCGGCCCGGCCCGGCTCGTGGTGGTCGACCTGGACACCAACAAGGACGGCTCGCCGCCGCCGCAGCAGTACGACAGCATGGGCGTCGCCGACGGCGGCGACGTCTTCGCCCTGGCGCTGGAACGGTACGGGCAGGCGTTCCCCAGCAGCACCCTGATCGTCGGCACGCCCAGCCGTGGCCTGCACCTGTACTGGACGCTGCCGCCCGGCGTCACCGTCAACAAATCCGAGGGCGCCTTCGGGTGGAACATCGACGTGCGGGCCACCGGCGGGTACATCGTCGCCCCCACCAGCGTCACCACGGACGGCGAGTACCGGCGGCTGAGCGCCGGTCTGGACCCGCTCGCCGCTCCGAAGTGGCTTCTCCACCACCTGGAAGGTACCGGGCACATGCCCAAGCCGCCGTCGGCGGTGCGCCCCGCGCCCGCGCGGCGGCCGACCAGCGACCGCGGTCGCACCACCCTGGCTGATCTCGCCGCGCAGCTGGCCGCCGCTCCCGAGGGCCAGCGGCACCGGGTGCTGTGCTCAGTCACCACGGCCGCCGCCTACCTCGTGCAGGCAGGCCGGTGCGCCGAGGCCGACGTGCGGGCCGAGATTCATGCCGCGGCGCGCATCGCCCAGCGGAGCGAGAACGAAATCCACCAGGCGATCGAGTCGGCCTTCGAGTACGTCGGCCGCCGGGGGGCAGCGTGACGGCCCCTGTCGAGGCACCGGCGGTCGGAGATGCCGACCCATGGGCGGGAGCTGTGCCGCCGCTCCCCGACGAGCCGCCCACCGTGGACGACGGCAGGGCGCGCCGCCTCATCCTCACCCCCGCCTCGAAGATCCGCATGCGCCCCGTCCGGTGGCTGTGGGACACCACACCGCCCGCCGCCGCGCCCACCTCGCACGGACGACTGCCGCTGAACTCCCTCGGGATCGCCGCCGGCGGCCCGGGGCTCGGCAAGTCGCAGTTCGCCTGCTGGATGACCGCGCGGGTCACCACCGGCACGCTTCCCGGCGAGCTGATGGGCAAGCCCCGGGGCGTCATCTACGCGGCCACCGAGGACTCCTGGTCCTACACCATCGCCCCTCGACTCGTCGCGGCCGGCGCCGACATGGAGCGGGTCTTCCGGGTCGACGTGGTCGACGACGAGGAGTTGCACGCCCGGCTGACGCTGCCCAAGGACATCTCCCTCATGGGCAAGGCGGCCGAGGAGTACAGCGTCGCCCTGCTTGTCGCCGACCCGCTGCTTTCGATGATCGACAGCAGCATCAACGACTACCGGGCCGCTGAGGTCCGCTCAGCCCTCGAACCCCTGGTCGCCGCGGCCGACCGTCACGCCTTCACCATCCTGGGCCTGGCCCACTTCACCAAGGCCGGCGGCGCCGACCCCCTCAGCCGCGTGGCGGGATCCGGGGCGTTCGGCCAGCTCATCCGTTCCCTGATCGCCTTCGCCCGGCAGGAAGACGAGGACGGCAACGAGGAGTTCGTCATGAGCCTGGAGAAGAACAACCTCGGTCGGCTCGGGCTGCCGTCGTTCCAGTACGCGATCCAGCCCGCCGTCGTCGAGACCGACGAAGGGCCTTCCTACGTCTCGCGCTTCGTCCTCGGCCCGGAGAGCACCACCTCCGTCCGCGAGGTCATGCGCAGCGAGGGCATCCCCGGCGACCAGGGAGCCCTCGGCGAGGGCGTCACGTGGCTGCGCGACTTCCTCACGGACATGGGCGGCTCGGAGCGCATGCAGGAGATCAAGAAGTGCGCCAAGGCGGCGGGCCTCAGCGACTCGACGATCGACCGGGCGAAGCGGAAGCTCGGCGTCAAGTCCCGCCAGCAGGGCTTCGGCAGGGACAAGGGCGCCCACTGGTACCTGCCCGAGGCCTGGACCGAGGAGCCGGTCAGTGCCTGAGCCCTCGCGCGCGCGTACACACCTGACGGGATTGACGGCATTGACGGGAATGGCCTTGACCTGCGGTTCTCTCCGGGTCGAGCTTGACGGGATTGGTGACGGGATTGGGCCAGCCGCCGGAATTGGGTCCGACCTGCGCGGCAGCCGCAAACCCGCAGGTCAGGGCCAATCCCGTCAAGCTTCCTCAATCCCGTCAACGATCCTTCATTCCCGTCACCAATCCCGTCATCGAAAAGCCGCAGGTCAGATCCAATCCCGTCAATCACATCAATCAAATTTGTGTGTAGGAGAAGGAGCATGATCAACGACTGCACCGCTGGGTCGAACGCAGCGCCTGCTCGCGCCTGCGCCGCCTGCGCCCTGTGCGAGCGCACCACGGTCCTCGACTCCTACCTGTGCGAGAACTGCCGCCTCGACACCGGCGACCGCCTGAAGCAGCTCCCGGTGATGTACGACGAGCTGACGCTGATGCTGTTCCGGACCAGGCAGCGCCCGGCCGACGACGGGCCGCGGGCCCGGACGGTGGAGCCGCCGACGCCGAACTTGGCGGGGCTCGACCTGCGGGCCCAGTTCGCGGTGCTGCCGTCCTGGCGCAACGCCCTGCTCGACGCGATGCGCCGCCCCGGGCCGGCAGTGACGGGCGACCTGGGCGCCCGCGTCGTGGACGCGGCGGGGGTGCTGCGCGAGCACCTCGGCTGGGTGGCGGCGGAGTGGCCGGCGGCCGGGGACTTCGCGGCCGAGATCCGGGACCTGTTCAACGACGTCCGCACGGTGGCCGGTGAGCCGGAACTCGCGGCCCGCATGGGGCCGTGTCCACAGGTTGTGGACGGTAGGCCGTGCGGGGCGCCGCTGCTCCTGCCCGATCGCGAGTCGGTGGTGCGCTGCCAGTGGTGCGGCGCCACCTATCCGCCTGGTGTGTGGCTGGCCCTTCGGCGCGCCCAGGACGAGCTGGCGGCGCCCGCACGGAGCGACGCGGCGTGACGTCAGCACCAGCCTTGACGCACGTTAACCCTAGTGCTTACAGTTGTGGGACCGTCACCGCTTCCGGTACTAGGAGGGACGTGACCACATGGAAAGAGCGCCATGACGCCGCCGTAGCCGCCCACGCCGATGCGCTGAAGGCCGTCCAGGCGTCAGCCACTGAGAGGGCTCAAGCCCTCCTCGACGGCGTCGCCGAACTCGGCTCCCAGGCCGCCGTCGCGCGCGAACTCGGGGTCACCCGGGCCAGCGTCAACCAGGCCATCAAGGCGCTGCAGAAGAAGGCCACCGGCGACAAGCCGGTGTAACCGCCCCACAACTGAAAACGGCCCGCGGCCGGTGCTACCAACACCGACCGGGGCCTGACCGAACTCCCTGATCAGAGCAAGGAGACGGCTATGGCTGAGTTTGCCATGCCCCCGCGCGCCCAGACGCGCCCGCCCCGGCGCCTCGTCGCCGCGGGCATCATCCGCCGCACCGGCGGCCGCACGACCCGCATCACCGCCACTCCCGCCGGAATCACCGGCAGCATCCGCCCGGCGGTGACCAGGTGACGACCCCCGACGCGACCGCCGCCCTCCGGGCCGCGATGACCCGCCCCGAGCCCGACCTGCCCGAGTGCCACCTCTGCGGCAACCGCGGCGGCCCCTGGCTCCCCGACCCCTCCGGCGCCCGCTGGCCGTCCGGCGCGCAGATGCTCATCTGCTCCCGCCGCTGCCAGAACGAGACCGCCGACGACACCACCGAGCCCGCCGCCGCGAAGGACACCCCCCGGGGCGAGTCCACGTTGCCCAGCGGCGTCCTCGACCTCCTCGCCGCCCTCCGCGCCGCCCTCGACGTGCCGCGCGCCGCCCTCACCGACGCCGACGAGCAGGCCCGCGCGCGCCTTCTGCACGAGCGCACGGTCAGCGCACGCATCGCGCTCAACAGCGTCCTCGACCAGCAGGCCGACCTGCCCGGGGTCGTCGAGCGGCTGGCCGAGCGCACCGCCGACAGCGCCGTCACCTACACCGTGTGGCAGTCCCTCGAGCAGGCCGGGGGTGCGGGGTGAACGAGCGCACCGTCACCATCAACACCAGCGACCACGGGCCCGTCACCATCCCCGAGCCGATGTGGTGCACCGGCCACCACCGCGACGGTGCCCACCGCTCCGACATCCACCACGCCGGGGTTGATCACGTCGTCACGGTTGACTCGCCGCGCGGGAGGTACGAGCTGCTGAGGATGGCACTGTCGCAGTGGCCCTACGGGCTGAGCGCCCCGGGCAACGGCGTGTACGTCTCCGTGCACCTGCCGGACGGCGACCCCGAGTACGACTCGGCCGGCCTCGAAGGGCTCGCCGCCGACCTGCTCGAAGCCGCCGTGAAGGTGCGCCGAATGGCGCGCCGCGTCGCCATCGAGAGCCGACTGGGAGACGGGCGGTGACGGCCGCGGCCAGGGCCCGGCGCCGCGCCAAGGTGCGCACGCTCGCCGAGGAGGGACTGAGCAACCGGGCGATCGCGAAGCGGGTCGGTGTCGGCGAGTCGACGGTGCGCCGGTGGCGCGCCGCCGACTGCGCCGCCGCCGCGCCGGAAGGTGCGCCGGACACTGCGCCGCCGCCTGCCGACGGGCCCGCCACGCTGCCCCTGCCCGACGACCCGGACTTCCGCGACGACCTCGCCGTGCTCGCCCAGGCAGGACTGGAGCCCGGTGCCGCGGTGACGCTCGCCGTGCAGCTGCTCGCCGACTCGTACCGGTCGGCGTGGGACTACGGCGACGTGCCGCGCGGCGCCCGCCCCAGAGTCCACGTCATCACCAGCGGTGCAACTGCCCCCATGTAGCACGCGCGCTCGGCAGGTGACCAGAATTTGTCACCTGCCGAGCGTTCAGCGCACGTAGCGCACACTGGGAGCATGAGCACGACGCCCACCTTGGTCGACACCCACGCCGCCCACCTCGCCACCGGCGTCACCCCCGCGCTCCTCCGCTCCTGGCTCCACCGCGGCAAGCTCACCCACCACGGACACGACCACCGCGGCCGCGCCCTCGTCGACCTCGCCGAAGTCCACAACCACACCCAGGCCAAGGCGGCTTGACCAGCCGCTTCACGTGCTGTAACACTCAGTGCAGCAGAACCGGTATGCCCGGACACAGACACACGCAGGCCCCGTCGACCACACGGTCCGGGGCCTGCGGCACTCTCGGAGGGAGCCGCTATGCCGCAGCCCAGCGTCGGCCGGATCGTCCACTACAACGAGCGAGGCGAGTGCCGAGCCGCGATCATCACCGGCACGGACGGCAAGCGGGCCAGCCTCACCGTGTTCACGCTCTTCGGCACCGATACGCATCCGCTCCCTCTCGCCGAGGGCACCGAGTCCGGCACCTGGCACTGGCCGGAGCACACCTGATCGTCACAGGTCCGTCACAACCCCCACACGCTAGGACGTGCAGTGCGAAGCTGCCGCCCAACCGACAGAGGGGGGCACATGCTCAGCGCCAAGGGCACCAACGGCACTATCCACTTCGACGGCCAGACCGTCACGATCGAGCGCACCGGATTCAGCGCCCGCGTGCTCGTCGGCGGCGGCGAGAAGCGCATCCCCGTCGCCAGCATCACCGCCGTCCAGTGGCGCAAAGCCAGCCTCGCCACCGGCTTCATCCAGTTCACCCTTGCCGGTGGCGTCGAGCGGCGCAGCAAGCCTGGGCAGACCGGGTCCGACGCCAAGCGGGACGAGAACACCGTGACCTTCGGCGCCCGCCAGCAGCCGGCCTTCGAGCCGATCCGTCAGGCCATCGACGAGGCGATCGCCGCCCGGCATGCCCCGCAGCAGGCCACGGCCTCCTTCGGCGGCTCCGTCGCCGACGAACTCGGCAAGCTCGCAGCCCTTCGCCAGCAGGGCATCATCAGCGACGCCGACTTCGAGCAGGCCAAGGCCCGGCTCATCGGCGGCTGACACAGAGGCCCCGTATCCGCAAGGACCGTGGCGGCGCCCCGACCCCGGGCAAGCGGGGCGCCGATCAGCTTCGGAGGTGAGCGTGGCCGACCGCGGCGAACTCACCTCCTACGCCTACCGTCAGCTCCGCGCCCGGATCCTCGCCGAGTCCGACACCTGCCACTGGTGCGGACACCGCGAAGCCGACGCCGCCGACCACCTGATCCCCGTCAGCAAGGGCGGCGCCAAGCTCGACCCCGACAACCTCGCGCCGATCCACGGCGTTGCCGGCTGCCCCACCTGCGGGCGCAAGTGCAACAACGAGAAGAGCGACCGCATCGGCGGCGCCCGGCTGGTCACCTCGGTCGACTGGTACGCCGGACCATGAGGCTCCCGACCGCCGCAGCACACGGGCAGGGGCCTGACCTGCACTGATGTGAGTCTCGCAAAGTCGCAGGTCAGAAACTCGAAGATTTTTTAGAGCGGGCCCGCTGGCAGCCCCACGCCCACCTTTTCTTTTTCTCTCCCCGGTCGGATGGCCAGGGAACGATCACGAAGGGGGCGGCAGTGGGCCCCGTTGAGAAGGCAGTCCGGGATGACATCGAGCAGCTCGGCGACCTGGTCAGGATCGAGCCGTCGCTGTCGGAGATGGCCTACACGCTGGCCCGGGAGATCGACGGCGGGGGCGGGGAGGACGGGAAGCTGCTGCCGCAGTTGAACCGCGAGCTACGTGCGACGCTCGCCCAGTTGGTGGAGGGGCGGGCCGCTGACGATGACGACGACCTCGGAGACCTGGGCTCCCCCGACTGAGTTCGCCGAGGACCTCAAGGAGCGGTACGGACTGGAGTGCCCGCCGCGTTGGGGTACCCCGCGGAACCCCGCGCGGAAGTCGCTGGGTCCGAAGCTGTGGAAGGTCATGGAGAAACTCGGCGCCCCGCCGATGCCGTGGCAGAAGTACGTCACGGACGTCGCCCTTGAACTGGACGAGAACGGGGTGTTCGTCCACCGTGAGGCCGGCCTTTCGGTGTCGCGGCAGCAGGGCAAGACTGAGCTGATCCTGGGCCTACAGGTTCACCGGGCGATGGCCTGGCACCGGCAGAACATCATCTATGCGGCGCAGGACAGAAACATGGCGCGGCAGCGCTGGGAGGACGAGTTCTGGGAGAAGATCTCAGACTCCGGCCTGGCGAAGCGGGCGCGGATCCGCAAGTCGAACGGCAACGAGAAGATCTTGTGGCCTGCGACCCGGTCCCGCATGGGCATCACTGCGAACACTGAGTCGGCCGGCCACGGTCCTGCCCTGGACCTCGGAATCATCGACGAGGCGTTCAAACACGAGGACGACCGGCTGGAGCAGGCGTTCAGCCCAGCCATGACGACGCGGCCGATGGCCCAGCTGTGGTGGGCGTCCGCTGGCGGCAACACCAAGTCGGTGTGGCTGAACAAGAAGCGGGCCATCGGACGGGCGCTGATCGAGGAGGCCTGGAAGACAGGGGTGTGGCCGGGCGTCTGCTACTTCGAATGGTTCGCCCCGGAGGACATGCCGCGTGACGACCCGGCGACCTGGTACGCGACTCTGCCCGCGCTCGGCCACACGGTTACCGAGGCGGTCATCGCCGCGGAGCTGGTGAAGCTGGACCCTGCCGAGTTCGACCGGGCGTACCTGAACCGGACGCGGAAGCCGACACCACCGACCGACCCGAACGTGCCCAAGGCGCAGTGGCCGGGCCTGGTCGGCGAGAAGTGGCGGCCGGGCGGCGACGTGGCGCTGGCCTTCGACGTGTCGGACGCCCGGGACTACGCCTCGATCGGCGTGGCGTCGCTGCGCGAGGACGGGCGCACGCACCTGGAGCTGATCGACCGGCGGCCGGGGACGGAGTGGCTCGTCCCCGCCGTGACCCGGCTGACGCGGCTGTGGCGGCCCCTCGCGGTGGCCGTGGCCGGGCGGTCGCCCGCGGCCTCGCTGGTCGACGAGATGGTGGCGGCCGGGCTGCGGGCGCCGACGCTGTCGGACGAGCCGGAGCGCGGCGACCTGGTGGTGCTGCGGCAGGGCGACATGATCGAGGCCTGCGGGCAGATCGCCGACGCGATCCGGCAGGGCCGCGTTGCGCACCTCGACCAGCCGCCGCTGACCGGCGCGGTCAACGACGCGCGCACGCGCCGCGCGGGGGACGCGTGGACGTTGGACCGCCGCTCGTCCTCGCGGGACATCTCACCCCTGGTGGCGGTGACGTTGGCGAAGTGGGCGCTCGCCGCCCGCGCCGGGGCCGCCGATGACTACGACGTGGCCGACTCGTTCGGATGAGAGGGGGCAGGATGAAGCTCTGGCCGAGGCGGCGTGCTGCCCGTGCCGCGCAGATCGTGACCGCCGAGGAGTTGCTGAACCTGGAGCGCTCGCGCCGGTTCGGCGGCGGGGGCGTGCACGTCACCGCGGACACGGCGCTGCGGCACGGCGCGGTGTGGGCGTGCCTGCGGCTGCGCGCCGACCTGGTTTCCTCGATGCCGGTGGACGTCTACCGCCGCGTCAACGGGCTGCAGGTGGAAGTGCCCACGCCTCCGGTCCTGGTGACTCCAGGCGGGGCCGAGGTGGGCATGCGGGAGTGGGCCTACTCCACGCAGGTCGACCTCGACCGCGCGGGCAACTGCTTCGGGCTGATCACGGAGCGGTCGGGGGTCATCGGGCCGGACGGCCGCGGCCTGCCGGCCCGTATCGACCTGGTCGCGCTCGCCGACGTGGTGGTGCGCTCCAAGGGCGCGCAGATCACCAAGTTCGTCATCGCGGGCCAGGAGTACGAGCCGTGGGAGGTCTGGCACGAGAAGCAGTACACCGTTGCTGGCCTGCCGCTGGGCCTGTCGCCGGTGGCGTTTGCCGCGTGGACGATCGAGGAGTCGCTGAACGCCCAGCAGTTCGCTCGCGACTGGTTCGCCGGCGGTGCGGTGCCGATGGCCGAGTTGAAGAACATCGACAAGACGATCAACGAGAAGGACGCCCGGATCGCCCGCGAGGCCTTCGCCGCCGCGGTGTCGACCGGAGACCTGTTCGTGCACGGCAAGGACTGGGAGTACAAGCCGATTCAGGCGGTGGCCTCGCAGTCCGCCTTCATCGAGGCGCGGCAGTACGGCACGATCGACATTGCCCGGTTCTTCGGCTGCCCCGGCGACCTCATCGACGCCGCGGCGTCCGGATCGAGCGTCACCTACGCCAATATCAGCCAACGGAATCTGCAGTTCCTGATCATGCATCTGGGGCCCGCTGTTGGCCGCCGCGAGGACGCGTTCAGCCGCCGCCTCGTCAGCAACCCCAGGTACGTGAAGCTGAACACCGACAGCTTGCTGCGGATGGACCCGGCCGCGCGCGCGTCCATGGTCGCCACCCAGATCAACGCGCGGACCCTGGCGCCGTCCGAAGCCCGCGCGCTGGAGGAGCGCCAGCCGTTCACCGAGGAGCAGTACGCCGAGTTCGACCGGCTCTTCGGCAGCCGGAACGCCGCGCCGGCCACCTCGCCCACCCCTGCCGCACCGGGAGCTACGTCATGACTGTCACGCTCGCCTCCGCGGCTGCCGAACGCGCCCAGCACGTGCGGCAGCGCGCCGACCGACCCTCGCAGCGCCGCTGCGCCGAGCACCCGACCGCCCGCGCTGCGGTCCGCGCCGCCCTGTCCGGCGTGCAGGTCCGCGACGCCCCCGAAGACACCGGGCTGCTGGAGTTCTCCGGCCACGCCAGCGTCTACGAGCAGGCCTACGAGATGTGGGACATGTTCGGCCCGTACACCGAGATCGTCACGGCCGGGGCCGGCGCCGACTCGCTGGCGCGCGCCGACCTCGACGTGCCGCTCGTCCTCGGACACGACCAGCTGCGCCGCATGGCCCGAACGACCACCCGCACGCTCCAGCTGTCGGAGGACGAGACCGGCTTGTCCGTACTCGCCCCCGGCCTGGACCCGGCCGACCACGACGTGGCGTACATCGCGCCGAAGCTGCGGTCCGGCCTGATCGACGAGATGAGCTTCGCGTTCCGGATCGAGTCGGGGCAGTGGTCCCCGGACTACATGGAGTACCGGATCAACCGGTACGACATCCACCGCGGCGACGTGGCGATCGTCGGCTACGGCGCCAACCCGTACACCACCAGCGCCCTGCGCACGCCCACGGCCGCGCCGTCGTCGCGGGCCCGCGCGCTGCTGGAGATCGCCCTCAACCGCTGATCTCCCTCTTCGACTTCCCGCCCGCCGGACGCGGGCGGGTGTTTGCCCTGCGCTCTGCGCGCACGAGCCCGCCCGGCGCGATCGCCTCGGGTGGCCGTCTGACCTGGACCTGGGCGCCTGGAAATCCCCACCACCCAAGGAGAGCCGAGCCATGACGCTCGACGAACTGATCGCCCAGGCGCGCACCGCACTGGACACCGCGATCACCACCCGCCAGCGAGAGCAGGACGCCCTGATGGCGCTCCGCTCCGACGAGAACCTGACCGAGGACGCCGTCACCGCGCAGATCACCGCGCGCGACACCGCGGACGCCGAGGTCACCCGCCGCCAGGCCGCCCTCGACCAGCTGGAGGCCGAGCAGGCCCGCGAGATGGAGTTGGCGGCGCTGTCCGCCCGCACCGCGCCGACCGGCACCCGGGCCCCGGCATACGACCGCGTCGGGCGCGTCGGCGCCGAGGAGCGGACCTACCGGCCCGACCAGGACCGGCGCGGCCAGCACTTCGAGCGGGACGTCGCCGCGGCGTTCCTCGGCGACTACGAGGCCCGCGACCGGCTCGCCCGGCACATGGCCGAGGAGCGCGTCGAGCGCGGCGACCAGCTGCAGCGCGCCGCGGGCACCGGCGCGTTCGCGGGCCTGGTCGTGCCGCAGTACCTCACCGATCAGTACGCGCCCGCCGCGGCCGCGCGCCGCCCGTTCGCCGACGCCTGCCGGCCGCACGACCTGCCCGCGCAGGGCATGACCGTGAACATCTCGCGCATCACCACGTCGACCAGCACCGGGCTGCAGGCGTCGGAGAACACCGCGGTCGCCGAGCAGAACATCGACGACACCCTGCTCACCATCCCGGTGCAGACGATCGCCGGGCAGCAGACGCTGTCGCGGCAGGCGATCGAGCGCGGCGCGGGCGTGGAGCCGATCGTCCTGGACGACCTGTTCCGCCGCTACGCCACCTCGCTGGACTCCACGCTGCTCAACCAGGCGACCACCGGCCTGGCGGCCGCGGCCACCACCATCACCTACACCTCCGGCACCCCGAAGGTGGTCGAGGCCTACCCGCAGGTCATCGCGGGCCTGGCCGGTGTCGAGTCCGCGATGCTCGACATGGCGTCCGGAGAGAACATCGTCGTGATGCACTCGCGGCGCTGGTACTGGCTGCAGAACGGCCTGTCCTCGACGTGGCCGCTGATCTCCCAGCCGGGCATCGCCGCGCAGATGGGCGGCACCAACCTGGGCGCCACCTACGGCTCCGGCGTGCGGGGCGTCCTGCCGAACGGCACCCCGGTCATCGTCGACAACAACGTGGTCACCAACCTGGGCACCGGCACCAACCAGGACGAGATCTACGTCGCCGACCGCAACGAGTGCCACCTGTGGGAAGACCCCAACGCCCCGATGTACATCCGGGCCGAGCAGCCAGCCCTGGCGAGCCTCGGCGTGCTGATGGTCGTCTACGGCTACGCCGCCTACACCCACTCGCGGTACCCGCAGGCCCAGAAGGTCACGGGCACCGGCCTGGTCGCCCCGGCCTTCACCGGCGTCTGACCCCGCCCCGGCCGCGGCCCGCCACACCGGCGGGGCGCGGCCGCCGCGCACCCCGCACCCGATCAGGAGGAAGCCATGGCCGAAGAGCCGAAGAGCACCGACCCGATGATCGCCGCGCTGCTGCGCGAGCGCGAAGGCCTCGTCCAGGCCGGTCTCGCCGACCGGGTGGCGCAGGTCGACGAGCAGCTGCGCCAGCTCGGCCACCGCACGCCCGTCCCCGACGGCGACGCGAAGGCGCCGGCCTCGCGGTCGACGCCGCCCAAGGGCCGCCGTACCCGCGCACGGGACTCGACCTGATGGCCACCTCCTACGGCACCCTCGCCGACCTGAAGGCCCGCCTGAACATCGAGCCGGACGACACCACCCGCGACGCGCTGCTGACCTCCGCGCTCGGCGCCGCGTCACGCGGCATCGAGCGGGCCACCGGCCGCCGCTTCTGGCTCGACGAGGAGCCGGTCACCCGCACCTACAACCCGCGGCAGCGCCTGGTCCGCGAGGACGACGGCGAACTTCTCCGCACCGACGACATCGGCGCCGTCGACGGCCTGGTCGTCGAGATCGGACAGACCGGATCGTTCGCGGCCGTCACCGACTACGAACCCTGGCCCGACAACGCCCTCGCGGACGGCGAGCCGATCACGGGCCTGCTGCGCGTGATGAACATCTGGGCCATCCCCATCATGCGGATCCGGGTCACCGCCCAGTTCGGCTGGCCCGCCGTCCCGGACGAGGTCACCGAGGCCGCGCTGATCCAGGCCAACCGCTTGTACAAGCGCAAGGACTCCCCCGAGGGGATCATCGGCAACGCCGAATGGGGGGTCGTGCGGCTGTCCCGCCGTGACCCGGACGTGTGGAACCTGATCGAGCAGTTCGTACTGCCCGGCTTCGCCTGAGGAGGACCCCCATGGACATCTCTGCTGTCCGCAACGCCATCGCCGACGCCGCCCGCACCGTCACCATGCCCGCGGGCACCGCGAAGCTGACCTCGACCGGCTACGCCACCGACGCGGTCACCACCCCGCAGTTCTACGTCGGCGACTACACCGTCACCTTCGACCAGACCTTCCGCCGTGGGCAGGACGAGGTCGAGTTCACCGGCGCTGTCCTGGTGTCCCGCTCGGACGACCTGTCCGGGCAGCGCACCCTGGACGCGCTGCTGTCCGGGTCCGGTCCGGCCAGCCTGAAGGCTGCGATCGAGTCCGCCCGCGGCCTTCCGGGTGAGTACGCCCTGGGTGGCCTGGCCGACGACCTGCACGTGACCCGGGTGCAGTCCTATCGCTGGTACGAGGTCAGCGGCGTGCAGTACCTCGGCGCCGAGTTGACGATTCGCGTCATCGGCGATGGAGCCGCCACGTGAAGCAGATCCTGCTGGACGTGCGGCTGTTCGCTGGCGGCGCCGACCTGTCGGGCAACACCGCCAAGGCCGAGATCGCCGCGGAGTTCGAGGACAAGGACGCCACGAACTACCGCAGCGGCGGCTGGAAGGAAGTCCTCGCAGGGCTGGCGTCCAGCACCATCAACGCCGAAGGGCAGTGGGAGGCCGGTGACCCTGGCAAGGTCGACGACAGTTCGTGGGCGCAGCTCGGCGGGACCGCCCCGTGGACGGTCTGCCCGACCGATGCCACGGTCGGCACGCTCGCGTACTTCACCAACGCCCTGCGGTCCAGCTACAAGCTGGGCGACGCCGTCGGCGAGGTCGCCCCGTGGACCGGCAAGGCGTCCGGGTCGTGGCCGGTCGCGCGCGGTCAGATCGCGCACCCGCCGGGCACCGCGCGCACCGCCACGGGTACGGGCACGTCGATCCAGCTGGGCGCGATCCCGGCCGGGAAGCGGCTGTACGCCGCGGTGCACGTCCTGTCGGTGGCCGGCACCGGCACCCCGTCCATCACGGCCCGGGTCGAGTCCGACGACAACACCGGCTTCACCTCGGCCGCCACGAAGCTGACCTTCGCCGCCGCCACCGCACCCGGTGGGCAGATCCTGCGCACCGACGGTACGGCGATCGCCGACGACTGGTTCCGGATCGCCTGGACGATCTCCGGCACCACCCCCTCGTTCCTGTTCACCGCCGCACTCGGCATCGCATAAGGGAGGCACCAGATGCCCAAGATGGTCCTGCTGGCCGAGTACGTCAGCATCAACAGCAACGACCTGTCGACCTACGCCAACAAGGCCGAGATCACGGTCGAGGTCGAGGAGAAGGACGTCACCACCTACGGCAGCCTGGGATGGAAGGAAGTCCTCGGCGGCCTGAAGTCGGGCAGCGTCGCCCTGGAGTTCAAGCAGGACTTCGCCGCGACGAAACTCGACTCGATCATGTGGCCCCTGCTCGGCACGGTCGTCCCCTTTGAGTTCCGCGCCGACCAGGGCGCGGTAAGCACGTCGAACCCGAAGTACACCGGGAACCTGCTGATCAAGGCGTGGAACCCGATCACCGGGTCGGTCGGCGACGAGGCGTCCGTGTCCGTGAGCTACCCGACGTCGGGCGTGGTGACCCGGGCGACCGTCTGATGGCCGATCCGTCCCCGATCGAGATGTCGGTGTCCGTCGAGGGCATCCAAGCTCTCGGCCGGGCGCTGTCCGCGGAAGCGGACGGCAAACAGCTGCGCAAGGAGCTTGCGGCGAACCTGCGGGCCGCGCTGAACCCGGCTGCGGACATGGCCAAGTCCGGGATCATGTCGATGCGGTCCGACCACGGCGCCGGCGGCGGACCCGGGCTGCGGCAGGCCATCGCCAAAAAGGTCAAGCCCGAGGTGAAACTGGGCGGCCGGTGGACCGGCGCCCGGGTCAAGGCCAAGAAGACCCCGAACATCCGCGGCTTCCCCAACGCCCCCAAGCGGACCCAGAAGATCGGCGGCTTCCGGACCAAGGACTGGAACGGGAACTGGCGCGTTCAGGTCGGCAAATTCGACTGGTTCGACCGCGCGATGGCCGGCCGCAACGAGGTCTACAAACGGGCCGTCCACGAAGCGATGGAAGCCATGGCGCAGCGGATTGCCGACCGCGCCGGAGAGTAGGAGAGCACCCCCGTGTACCTGGTGTATCAGCCCGAGGGCTCCGAGGAGCCGACCCGCTGGCGCTACGACCCGCGCAAGCTCATGTCCGCGGAGCGGGAGGCCATCGAGAAGCACACCGACCGGCCCTTCGCCGAGTTCACCCAGGACGTCATGAAGGGCAGCTCGGTCTGCCGGCGGGCGCTGCTGTGGGTGATGCTCAAGCGCGACCACCCGACGACGAAGTACGGCGACGTCGACTTCGCGTGGGACGAGCTGCGGCTGGAGTTCAGCAAGCAGGAGTACGCGCAGATGATGCGCGATGCCCGGGACAACCTCAGCGGCGAGCAGCTGGAGCAGACCCTGCAGGGCCTGCAGGCGGAGATGGAGACCGCCGAGGACGACCCGGAGCAGGAGGGAAAAGTCCTGCCGCCAGTCGTCGTCTGAGCCAGCTGGGCAACGCGTCCCACCTGCTGGGCGTGCGCCCCGACGACTGGGCGGCCTACACGGTCGAGGAGACCGACCACCTCTTGGACTGGCTCGACGCCTACGCCAAGGACATCGCCGAGCAGGAAGCCAAGCTGAAGGGCGGGTGACTGGCCGTGGCGTCGGATACGTCGCTGGTGTTCAACCTCGTCGCGCGCGACCGCGCGTCCGAGACCGTCGGGCGGATGAAGGAGAAGTTCACCACCGCAGCCACCGCCGTCTCGGCCGGTGTCGCCGGGGCCTTCGGCGTGGGCGTGGCCGCGTCGCTGGACATGTCGGCGGCCAGCGGCAAGCTTCAGGCTCAGCTCGGCATCGGCCCGGCCAAGGCCGCTGAGCTGTCGAAGACCGCGGCGAAGGTCTACGCCCAGAACTGGGGCGAGTCCGTGGGCGAGGTCGACGAGGCGGTCAAGGGCGTCTACCAGCAGATCGGCGACGTCTCCAAGGTGAAGGGCGGCCTTCAGGGGGTCACCACCGACGTCATGGCCCTCGCGCAGACCTTCGACCAGGACCTGGGGGGCGTCACCAACGCGGTCGGCCAGATGATCAAAACCGGGCTGGCGAAGAACGCCGGTGAGGCCCTGGACATCCTGACCAAGGGCTTCCAGTCCGGGGCGAACAAGGCCGACGACCTGCTCGACACGATGAACGAGTACGGGACGCAGTTCCGAAAGTTCGGCATCGACGGGCAGATGGCAACGGGCCTGCTCAGCCAGGGACTCAAGGGCGGCGCGCGAGACGCCGACCTGGTCGCCGACGCGATCAAGGAGTTCTCGATCCGGGCCGTGGACGGCAGCACGACCACGGCACAGGGCTTCAAGGCCCTCGGGCTGAACGCCCGTGGGATGGCCGAGCAGATCGGCCACGGCGGCAAGGACGCTACAGACGGCCTCGACACCGTCCTCGACCGGCTGCGGGGCATCAAGGACCCCGTCAAGCAGGCCCAAGTCGCCACCCAGCTGTTCGGCACGCAGGCCGAAGACCTCGGCAAAGCCCTGTACTCCCTCGACCCCTCGACCGCTGTGCAGGCCCTCGGCCAGGTCGGCGGGGCCGCCGACAAGATGGCCAAGACCGTCGGCGACAATCCCGGGGCCGCCCTGGAGAAGTTCAAGAGGGAGGCGCAGATGAAGCTGGCCGAGGTCTCCGGGCACTTCATCAACTTCGCGATGGCCAACCAGCAGTACATCAAGCCCCTCGCGATCGGGCTCGGTGCCGTCGCCGCGGTGATCCTGGCCATCCGGCTGGGCCAGATCGCCTGGACCGCGGCCACGACCGCCTGGACCGCGGTGACGACCATCGCGACCGGCGTGCAGTGGCTCTTCAACGCCGCGCTCGCCGCGAACCCGGTCACGTTGATCGTCCTCGGCATCCTCGCCTTGATCGCGGTGATCGTGGTGATCGCGACGAAGACGACGTGGTTCCAGACGGCCTGGCAGGCGTCTTGGGGCCTGATCAAGGGCGCGGCACAGATTACGTGGAACTGGATCAAGAAGAACTGGCCGTACATCTTGGGCATTCTCACCGGGCCGATCGGCCTCGCCACGGCCTACGTGTACAAGCACTGGGACCAGGTCGTCGGATACGTCCAGAAGCTGCCCGGCCGCATCTCCAAGGCGGCGACGGGCATGTTCGACGGGGTGAAGGGCGCCTTCAAGTCGGCGATCAACTGGATCATCGGCAAGTGGAACGGCCTGGCCTTCTCCATCCCCGGCGTCAATACGCACATCCCCGGTGTGGGCAAGGTCGGCGGGTTCACCCTGGGCACGCCGAACATCCCCTACCTGGCCAAGGGCGGTCACATCCTCGGCGGCGGCGCAGCGATCGTCGGCGAGAACGGGCCCGAGATGCTGCAACTGCCTGCGGGCGCCACCGTCGCGCCGCTGACCCGCGGCGGCATCGGCGGCCACGTCATCGTCGAGGTCCGGCTGCCCGGCGAGTCCGACCTGCTGCGCGCCAACCGCAAGCTCGTCCGCGTCCACGGGCGCGGCAACGTCAACATCGCCTTCGGCAACGGCACGTAGGAGGTCATCCCATGGCGTTCCCCGCCGATCCCCTGGACGTGCGCACCGAGCTGCAGATCGGTGGGATCTGGACGGACGTGTCCGGCGACGTCCTGCTGCGCGACCTGATCACCATCAGCCGCGGCCGCTCGGACGAGGCGACCCGCCCCGACCACTGCCGGGCCACCATCACCTTCAACAACCGCAACGGCCGCTACTCGCCGCGCAACGCGATGAGCGACCTATACGGGCTGATCGGCCGCAACACCCCCGTCCGGGTGTCGGTGCCCGCGGCCGCGCGGTACCTGCGGCTGCCCGGCCTGTCCGGCGCACGGGCCAGCACACCGGACGTCGCCGCGCTCGACATCACCGGCGACCTCGACGTCCGCGTGGACGCCACGCTGCTGGCCTGGGACACCGGCAACGACTACGTCGACCTCATCGGGAAGTGGGCGGGGGCGGGCGCGTTCTCCTGGCGCGTCTCCCTCGACCCCGAGGGGCGCCCGTACATCGCCTGGAGCCCGGACGGGACCGAGGCCAGCATCCTGGCCAACTGGCCCGACGACCTGCTGCCCGTGCCCAGCAGCGGGCGGATCTCCTTCCGCGTCACCCTCGACGTCAACAACGGGGCGGGCGCGAACGTCGCCTCGTTCTACTACAGCCTCACGCCCGGCACCGCCGGGCCCTGGACCGCGTTCGGCACGTTCTCGATCCCCGGCACGACCAGCGTCTTCGCCTCGACCGCGCCGCTCGACGTCGGCGACGTCCGCGGCACCACCGCCGGCCTTCCGCCCGTCGGCCGCATCCACGCCGTCGAGGTCCGCAATGGCATCGACGGCCCCGTGGTGGCCAACCCCGTCTTCTCCACCCCTGCGGCCGGCACGAGCCCCTACACCGACGCCGCGGGCCGTACCTGGACGACGTCCGGCGGCGCCGAGATCAGCGACCGCGACTACCGCCTGCACGCCGAGGTCAGCAACTGGCCCCCGAAATGGGACACCAGCGGCAACGACCGGTACGTGCCCGTCGAGGCCGCGGGCCCGCTGCGCCGCTACGGCACCGGCACCAACCCCCTGCAGTCCACCCTGCGGCGGAGAATCCCCAGCGACCCCGACGTCCTGGCCTATGTGCCCTGTGAGGACGGCACCACGGCGACCCAGGCCGCGTCAGGGCTGCCCGGAGGATCACCGGCCCGGCTGACGGGGTTCACCTGGGCGGCGGACGACTCGCTGCCGGGATCGGCCGCGCTGCCGGCCACCGGGTCCGCGGCCATGCTCAGCATGCCCGTGCCCGCCCCGGCAGGCACACCGGCCGGGTGGCACGTCGAGTGCGTGTACCGGGTCGACACCGCTCCGGCGACGTCATCCGAGGTGCTCACGATCCGGCTGGCCGGCGGCCTGTTCGCGAGCATCCGTATCAGCCTCACCGGCTCGTCCTTCACCGTGACGTTCGTCTACGCGGACGGCGTCACGGCCGACGACACCAGCACCCTGCCCGCGCCCAACTCGATCGGCACGTGGAACCGGCTCGTCCTGTACTCACGGCAGCTCACCGCCACCACCATGTCGTTCCACTTCGGCGTCATCACCATCGGCGGCACCGCCTACGGCGTCGACTCCGCAACCCTCACGGGAAAGATCGGCAGTGTCACCGCGCTGTCCGCCACCTACGGGGCAGCGATCGAGGGCCTGAGGATCGGCCACCTCGCCGTGTTCGCCGCTCAGGAGACGACGATCTTCAACGACGCCGACCGAGGATTCAACGGCGAGCAGGCCCACGCCCGCATCGAGCGCCTGTGCCGCGAGCAAGGCATGCCCGTCGCCTTCCCGGCCGGGACCGGCCCGACCACCGCCATGGGCCCGCAGCGGCCCGCGCCCCTGCTCGACCTGCTCAACGAGTGCGCCGACGCCGACATGGGCGTGCTCCACGAGGCCCGGGAAGCCGCGTACCTCGTCTACCGGCGCCGCACCTCGATGTACAACCAGCCCGTCCGGCTGGCACTTGACTACGCCGTGGACGGCCACATCGCGCCGCCGCTGGAGCCGGTCGACGACGACCAGGCCGCGCGCAACGACATCACGGTGTCCCGGGTGAACGGGTCGAGCGCCCGCGTGACGCAACCGGACGGGCCCCTGTCGGTCCAGCTTCCTCCGGACGGAATCGGCCCGGTCCCGGGTGGCGGCACCTACAACGTGCAGTCCGACGACCAGTTGCCGGACATGGCCGGCTGGCAGCTGCACCTCGGCACGCAGGACGCCTCCCGCTACCCGTCGGTGCACATCGACCTGTCCGCCGCCCCCGGGCTCATCGAGGCCGCCAAGGCGGTCGACGTCGGTGACCGCATGACCATCGCGCACCCGCCGCCCGAGTGCGGAGGTGTCGGCGACGTGCTCGACCTGCTCGCCGAGGGCTACACCGAGACGATCGGCCTCTACGACTGGGACATCACCTTCAACGGTGCGCCTGGCGCGCCGTGGACGGTCGGCGTGGTCGGTGACCCCGTACTCGGCCGTGCCGATACGGACGGGTCGTCGCTGGCCACGGGCGTTACCGCGTCGGGCACCACGTTGTCCGTGGCGTCCTCGCCCGGGCCGCTGTGGACGGCCGACCCTGCCGAGGCCCCGTGGGACATTCGGGTCGGCGGCGAGATCATGCGAGTTGAGGCAGTCGGCGCGACTGTCCTCAACGTGAACCCGTGGATGGACTTCGGGATCGCGGGCTGGGCAGCGATGGGCACCACCGCCACCGTGGCGCCGGTGGCGATGCCGCGCCCGGATGGGATCACGGGGCCAGTCCTCCAGATCACCCCGAACGGCACCTCGGCGTCGGGCGGCGCTATCGCGGTCGACCGCACCGCGGTCGGCAGCATCACCCCGGGCGCGTCCTACACCGTGTGCATGTGGGCGTACAGCCCCGGCGGCCACAGCGATCTACGACCCGCCGTGGACTGGTACAGCTCGACGGCGACATTCTTGTCGAGCAGCCTCGGCAGCGGATTCGCCGTCCCGGCTGGGCAGTGGGTTTTCCTCTCGCAGATCCTCGTCGCGCCCGCCTCCGCATCCACGGCGCAGGTCCGCGCCCGCCACGGCGGCACCCCAGCGGCGTCCGCCGTGTGGATGGCGTGGGGCGTCCGCATCATGCCGGTGGCCGGAGCACAGTCCAGCCCGCAGACCATGGCCGTCACCCGGGCCCGCAACGGCATCAGCCGCGCGTGGAATGCGGGCACGGGCATGCGTCTCGCCCATCCGATGACCCTCGCCCTGTAGGAGGCGCACGTGACGATCCTGGCGGGCCAGACGGTCACCGCGGCCATGCTCAACCGGCTCAAGCCAGCGGTGTACTCGGCGACGGGCACCGGGCCGCTGGTCGGCGCCGCCACCAATGCGGACGTTCCGGGGGCGGCCGTCACGTTGACCACGGCGACGGCGGGCGCCGCCTACGGCGTGACGTGCGTGTGGGACGTGCAGCTGACTGGCGCAACCACGAGCCTGCTCACGGTGCGGCTGTCCGTGGATGGCACCACCGTGGCGCCCCTCGGCACGTTCTCCGCGCAGGCGTCCGGCAACCGCAGCACGATCCCGCAGCAGTACACCGGCGTCCTCGCGAGCGCGGGGTCCCACACGTTCAAGCTCGTGGGCAGCCCCAGCGCATCCCAGACCATTCAGGGTACGAACACGTCCCTGATCGTGACGATCTACGAAGTGGTCTGACCCGCAAGTCCGCCCCGCCCCGTGCCTGCTGGCCGGGGCTTTCGTATGCCCGGAGGGCACCAGCATGACCGTCAACGGCGTGGACGTCGCCAGATACCAGCCGACCAACTACAGCACCTCGGGCCTGGACTTCGTCGTGGTCAAGGCCACCGAGGGCACGGGCTACACGAACCCGGAGCACGCCGGGCAGGTCGCCACAGCCCGCGCGCACGGCCTGGTCGTGGGCCACTACCACTTCGCCCGGCCCGGCTCGGTCACCGCACAGGCCGACTACTTTCTCGCGCACGCCGGGGCGAAGGCCGGCGACTTCCTGGCCTTCGACTGGGAGGACGCCGGCGTCTCGTGCGCCGACAAGGACGCCTGGCTCCGGTACGTCAAGGCCAAGGCCCCCGGGCACCGCGTGATCCTGTACTGCAACCGCGACTTCTGGCTGCACCACGACACCACCTCGTACGCCGCAGACGGCCTGTGGATCGCCGACCCCTCGGCGCCCAAGGGCCACCCCCGCGTCGAGCACCCCTGGCTCTTCCACCAGTACAGCGACGCCGGCAACCTCGACCGCAACGCGGGAGCCTTCGCCGACCGGGCCGCGCTCGCGGCCTGGGCGGGTGCCGCAGGCAAGCCCAAGCCGAGAGTGGACCTGTCCAACCTCATCGCCGCCGCCACGGCGGACTCGCGGGGCAAGCAGGGGCATCTGACTCACGCTCCGGATGTGCGCCTGGTGGAAGCCGCTCTCAAGGCCGAGGGGCTGCTGACTGCCAAGTACGCCGGTGACGGGAGCTTCGGCACCGTCACCGTCGCGGCCTACGCCGCGTGGCAGCGGCACCTCGGCTACACCGGCCACGACGCGGACGGCATCCCCGGCAAGGCCTCGCTGACCGCGCTCGGCGCGCGGCACGGCTTCACCGTCGTCGCCTGACCTGTCACCTCCAGCAGAAACGGATCTTCACCATGACCGTGTACGACACCCTCGCGTCCCTGTGGCGCACCGTGGTCCCGATGATCGTGGGCGCGCTCGTCGCGGCCCTCGCGCACGCCGGGATCGGCATCGACTCGGCGGCCGCGACCATGTGGCTCGGCAGCGCGTTCAGCGCCGCCTACTACGCCCTCTTCCGCGTCCTGGAGGCGCACGTCTCCGCGCGGTGGGGGTGGCTGCTCGGGCTGGCCCGGCCGCCGCAGTACCCCGCCGGGAAGAGCACCGCAGCGACCGTCGTCCCGCCGTCCGTGACGCCGGGGGCCTGACCGTAGGAGCACCACGTGGCCGACGACCTGACCCTCGGCGAGCTGGGCCGCCGCCTGGACGACCGGATCGCGGACGTCCGGGACGACATCGCTGCCATCGGCCGCCGCGTTGACGGGCGGGTCGCGCAGGACGTCTACCAGGTGCAGCACGAGGCGGTGCTCGCGCGACTCACCGCGCTGGAGACACTGCGGACACAGGACGCCGCGCGCGTCGCGGGTACCCGCCGGTGGCTGATCGGCGCGGTCGTCGTGCCGCTGGTCGCTGTGCTGCTGGCCTACGTGCTCACGAAGGGAGGATCATGACCGATCCGGCTCAGCTCCCACGGGAGCCGCGGGAACGGTGGGGGGACGCTGCGGCGGTCGCCCTCGCCGTCGCGATCGGGGCGCTGCTCGCGTGGGTCCTGGTGAGCGTCCGCGGCCTGGCCCACGACCTGAATACCGCCAACCAGGCGCGCGACCAGCTGGCGCAGCAGGTGCAGCAGCTGGGTGCGACGCCGGTTGCGGGGCCGCCGGGGAGCCGTGGCGCCCCGGGTACGCCGGGGGGCTCCGGCGCGCAGGGCGCGACCGGTCCGTCCGGCCCGCCGGGGCCCGAGGGTCCTGCCGGCCCGTCCGGTCCGCCGGGCACGCCGGGGCCGACCGGCCCGGCGGGCGCCTCCGCAACGGGCGTCCCGGGTGCCGACGGGGCGGCGGGTACGGACGGCGTCGCCGGGCCTGCGGGTCCTGCCGGCCCGGCGGGCGATCCGGGTCCGGCTGGTCCTGCCGGGCCGCAGGGCCCCGCCGGGCCGCCCGGCCAGACGTGCCCAGACGGGTACAGCCTCCAGCCCGCGGTCGACGACCCTGCCGCGCTGGTCTGCCGCCGTGACGGCGCCCCCGCACCGACCACGCCCACGACCACACCGCCGGCCGCGCTGCTCGACCGCCGCCGCACCTGAACCAACGCGCCCCCGCAGGCCACGTGCCGGCGGGGGCGCTTTGCTGTGCCGGGGGTCAGCTCAACTCGCCGATCGCCTTTGCTACCAGGGCCCGCGCCTCCGCCCCGTACACGGCGTGCTGCTGCAGCGCGAGGAACGCCTTGAGGTAGACGCCCACTTCGTCGGGAGCTGTGATCTTCACCGAGGCCGACAGCGGTTCGTGATCCACGCGGATGTCGTCGAAGACCGTGAACGACTCGACGGCCCACATCGTCCGCTGCGCCGCGGCCGGGATGATGCCCAAGGACACCGCTGGCAGGTCCATCGCGGACAGCAGCGCCCCGAGCTGGCTGGCCATCACGCTGAAGTCCCCGAGCCGGTACCGCAGCACCGCTTCCTCGATGAGTATCGCGAAGCGGGCACGGCCCTCATGGATGATCCGGGAGCGGTCGATGCGCGCGGCGACCGCGGCCTCGACGTCGTCGGGCAGGTTCCGGAATGTGGCGATCGACCGGAGCAGTGCGGTGGCGTAGCCGGGGGTCTGCAGGAACCCGGGCACGACGTTGGAGCAGTACACCTTGAAATGGGTGGTGCGCTCGAAGAGGGGTCGGTGCGAATCCTGCAGCTGCTTCAGCCCGGTGCGCTGTAGGCGCCGCCACTGCACATACAGCGAGTCGGCGGCTCGGTTGGCGGCGATCAGGTCGGGGGCGAGGCCTGCGGCGCCGCAGGCGTGGCACCAGCGGCGGACGTCCTCGTCGGAGGGCGCGGTGCGGGCGTTCTCGATGCGGCCGCTCTTGGCCTCGCTCCACCCGCACCGTGCCGCGACCTCCCGTTTCGTGATGCCCGCGTCGAGCCGGATCTCGCGGAGGCGTTCCGCGAGGTTCTGGCGGGCGGCTTGGACGCTCGAAGACGGGGAGGTCGGCGGCATGGTGCTTAGTGTCCGCTACTTGATCTTGTAGTCCTGGTGGGGGATGGCGCGTTCCCATACCCGCTCGAACGCCGCGGCGTTCAGTTCGACGAGCGCTGGGTCGTCGCTGTAGTCGTCGCCGAGGAAGTCGCCGTTGCCCGCGAAGGATCCGAGCCGGATGACCTGGTTGTCGAAAACCCAGAAGTCGCGACCGGGCATGAGCAGGTCGGCGGTCTGCTCGCGGGGCAGCCACCGCACCTGCTCGCCTGCGCGGACGTTCGCCTCGGTGACGTAGTGCTCCCACCGGATGTACTCGGTGACCGGCTCCGAGATCACCCGAGCGCGGCGGACCGTGACACCGCGGGCGACGGCATCGGCGATGTCCTGGTGAAAGGGACGCCACCAAGAGCCGCGGTTGTCCCAGTCGACCAGAGCACCGTTGCGCCACTCCTCGAACCGGGGGTTGGAGTAGTAGACGTCGCGCATCTCCAGGTGCACGGCCGACGTGGTGGCGCCGGCCAGCAGGTCATCGAATGTCCAGGCCTTCGGCTGCATCACATGCCTCCCTCAGAATGCGCACCATCCTCATGGGGATGCGGACGACAGTCTCGCCGTCCGGGAGGGGGCCGGTCGACCTGACCTTGTCGGTCAGCTCCTCGTCGGCCTCCCATCCTTGGAAGACGAACTCCTGCGCCTCGTCGTTGACCCAGACCCGCGGGCAGTTCGCACCGTCGGTGTTCGGGTCGATTCCGATGAACCGTAGCTTCATGGCCTCTCCAATACGCCGCTGCTAACACGTACTTGCAGCACGTTCGTTCGTGCGGGTGAGCGGGTCAAGGGCGCACTACCGGCGCACAGGTGGTTGGCCAATTGCCGTGCAAGTTCGTGCTAGTTGATGGCGCGTGCGAACCCGCGCTGCCTAGCGTCGAGGAGGCGCCCGCCCTCGCGCCGATGGGGGCGGGCACAGAAGTGCCCCGCGGCGGTCCAGGCCCGGGGCGAGGCCACGCCGGAAGGGGCGCAGCAGTGGAGACCTTACAGTCCGACAGCATTGAGGTGACGGCCGGTCGTCAAGCCGCAGCCGATCTCCAAGACCTGCTCGCCGCCCTCGACACTGACCCCGACCTTCTGCGCCGGATCACACGCTGGACGAACTGGAGCGAGTCGGAGGAGTACGTCTACGTCCCCCCGCTCCCGGTCGCCGTGGTCCGCCGCCTGGTGCAGTTGCTACCGGAGGCCGTGTCATGACCGGCACGCCGGAGCCGTCCGGCGCAGCGCTGGCCAAGCCGGAGCCCCGCGAGTGCGTGTTGTGCGGGCGGGAGACGACGGACTGGACTGTCTCCGTGGGGGTCGACGACGACGGGCGGCAGACCAGGATGCTCTGGTGCCGCGACGCTGAGGAGTGCCTCCGTGCGCATGAGGTAGCCGAGTCGGCTGCCCTGGGGCGCGCGTGATGGCCGCAGAGCGTGCCTCGACGGCGCAGCCCCGGTGTCACCGCTGCGGCCGGCCGGTCGCGCGCGGCGGCGCGCTGCACATCCCCGTCGACCACGGCACGAGCGCGAGCCCCGACGTGCTGTGGCACCGGAGCGCGAGCGACTGCGGCCCGGCGCCGCACGTCCGGCGCACCACCTGAGACGGGGCCCGGCGGGTCAGCGGCCGCCGGGCCCCTCGCCTGCGCGGCCCGGACCCCCGCGCCGGGCTGCGCAGGCACCCCGCCCACCCACACGAGGAGACGAGCATGGCCGAACCCGCGCCCGCCCCGGCGCAGCCCGACGAGCCCGCGGCCGATCCGGAGCCAGCCCCGGAACCGCAAGAACCCGCCCCGCGGCTGCCGTCGCACAAGGTGTTCATGTAGCCGTCACCCAGCCCCAACTGCACGAAGCCACCACACCCTGAGGAGAAGAACATGCTCGTAGCGGACCCGGCCGCCCTGCTGCCACCGGAGGAACGTGCGGCCGTCACCGCCACGGTGCTCGACAACAACCCGGGCATGGCCGAGGACACGGCCGGCCGGATCGTGGACCAGGCGCTCGCGTTCGTCGCGACCGCGGCCCGCAACCCGCTCGTGCCGATCGCGCCGTCCCGGACGGTCGACGAGGGCTGGCACGCCCTGGTCCTCCACACCGCGGTGTACGCGCGGCTGTGCGACCGCCTGGGGGTGTTCGTGCACCACTACCCGGAGCGCCCGGACACGGCCCGGCAGGGGCCCGACGTCATCGAGCGGACGGTGGTGCTCATGCTCGCGGAGGGGTTCGTCCCGGATGCGGAGCTGTGGATGCCCCCGTCGGACACGAGCGTGCCGGTGGCGGCGAGCTGTGGGCACTCGCCGAAATGCGGTCCGATCGAGCCCCAGCCGAGCATTGCCCTGTCGGCCCTGGTCTGAGCAGGAAGGAGGGCGCCCCGTGGAGTGGATCGACCCCAGGTACGGGGACCTGATGAAGCGGCTTGAGCAGGCCCGGCTGGAGCGGCTGCGGCAGGGCGACGACCGCCCCGTGCGGGGCTTCATCCTCACCGCCCCAACCAGCAGCCGCTGACCCAGCAGCACCCGGCCCCGGCCGCCGCGAACACCGCGGCGACCGGGGCCTTCGTCATGCCCGGGGTGCTACTTGCTGGCCTTCGCCTGCTGCTCCCTCTCGGCCGTGCAGGTAGGGCACATCTCGCAGTGACCGTCGATCTGGGCGTGGGCAACCGTCTCGTGGCGGCAGGCCGTGCACATGATCATGGTGGTACTCCTCTCGCGACGCGAGGCCCGGTCGGCCCCGTCTCTCCACCCCTTCGGCGGGCTCGTGCTGGGCGCGACAGCACGCCCTGGGAGCAGGGCAGACGCCGCTCCAGGGCTCGGTGGACGGCGGCAGCGGGGCTCTATGAGGGCTTACTCCGGCTTTCGTTGGTAGGAGGAGGCCGGGCATGATCGCCGACCTCTCGGGCCAGCAGCGGGCCAGCAGTTGATCTCTAGGGCCCTGGAAACGCCGAAGGCCCCAGGTCACTTGTGCTCTGACCTGGGGCCCATCGGTAGGCCGTGTGGGACTCGAACCCACAACCAATGGATTAAAAGTCCACTGCTCTGCCAATTGAGCTAACGGCCCGCACCCGACAGCATAACCGGGTCGCCGGGGCGGCTCAGCAGGGTTACCGGGTGTCGGGGCGGGGCCCCGGCACCCGGCGGTGGGGTGGGGTCAGCCGTTGCGCTTCCAGCGGGGCTTGCGGTCGTCGCGGGTGTAGGTGGGGCGGGAGTCGTCGCGGCGGTCGTACGAGGACGACGGCGACGAGGACGGGCGGCGGTCGTCGCGCCGGTCGCGGTCGTAGGAGGACGGACGGCGGTCGTCACGGTTGCCGTACGACGGGCGGGAGTCGTCGCGGCGGCCGTAGGCCGGGCGGCGGTCGTCACGGTTGCCGTAGGACGGACGGGAGTCCCGGCGGTCGTCACGGTTGCCGTACGCGGGACGCGCGTCCCGGCGCTCGTACGAGGACGACGACGGACGGCGGTCGTCACGGTTGCCGTACGCGGGACGCGCGTCCCGGCGCTCGTACGAGGACGAGGACGACGGACGGGAGTCGCGGCGCTCGTAGGAGGACGAGGACGGACGGGAGTCACGCCGCTCGTACGAGGACGAGGACGGACGGCGGTCGTCGCGGCGGTCGTCACGCCGATCGTCGCGGCGGTCGTCGCGGCGGCGGTCGAAGTTGCCGCGGTCGTCGCGGCGCTGGTACGCCGGAGCGGGCTGCGGCTCGGGAACCGTCGCGGCGGCCAGCGCCTCCGCGGCCTCGGCGGCCTTCGCCGCGATCGCCTCGTCCGGGTCCTCGCCGCGCTCGCGGGCGGAGCGGGCGGTGAGGCGGTCGGCCTCCTCGCGCAGTTCCGCGGCGCGGCGCTGGACGCGCTCCAGCTGCCGGGTGAGGTCGGCGACCTCGCGCTCGGCCTGGGCGGCGGCGCTGTGGACGGCGTCGGCCTGGACGTCGGTCAGCGAGCGGGCGCCGGTGATCTTGGCCACGTCCTCGTCGAAGACGCCCGCGCCGCCGATGATGTGCCGCGAGGCGTCGACGCCCGCGTCCTCCATCAGCCGGAAGATCTGCTTGCGCTGGTGCGGCAGGGCCAGCGACACGACGGTGCCGGAGCGCCCGGCGCGCGCGGTGCGGCCGCTGCGGTGCAGGTAGTCCTTGTGGTCGCCGGCCGGGTCGACGTTCAGCACCAGGTCGATGCCGTCGACGTGGATGCCGCGCGCGGCGACGTCGGTCGCGACCAGGACGTTGACCTGCCCGTGCTTGAAGTCCTCCAGGGTGCGGGTGCGCGCGCCCTGGGTCATGCCGCCGTGCAGCGCGTCGGCGCGCACGCCGGACTCGATGAGCTGCTCGGCGACGCGGTCGGCGCCCATCTGGGTGCGGACGAAGATGATGGTGCGGCCCTTGCGGGCGGCGATCGCGGCGGTGACCGGGGCCTTGTCCTTGGGCTTCACGACCAGCACGTGGTGGGTCATGGTGGTGACCGCGCCCTGGGCGGCATCGACCTCGTGCGTGACCGGGCTCACCAGGTAGCGCTTGACGAGGGTGTCGATCTCGTTCTCCAGCGTCGCGGAGAACAGCAGCCGCTGGCCGCCGGCCGGGACGAGGTCGAGGATCTCGGTGACCTCGGGCAGGAAGCCCATGTCGGACATCTGGTCGGCCTCGTCCAGGACGGCGATCCGCACCTGGTCGAGGATCGCCGCGCCGCGGTTGATCAGGTCGCGCAGCCGGCCGGGCGTGGCGACGAGGACGTCGACGCCGCGCTCCAGGGCGTAGATCTGGTTCTGCATGGACGTGCCGCCGCAGACGACCTTCATCTTCAGGCCGAGGACGTCGCCGTACGGCTGGAGCGCGTCGGCGACCTGCATGGCCAGCTCGCGGGTCGGGGTGAGGATGACGCCGCGCGGGTGGCGCTTCTCGGTGCGGCCGCCGGCCAGCTGGGTCAGCAGCGGCAGGCCGAAGGACAGCGTCTTGCCGGAGCCGGTGCGGCCGCGGCCCAGGATGTCGCGGCCGGCGAGGGCGTCCGGGATCGTCGCGGCCTGGATCGGGAAGGGGGTGACCACGCCGTTCTGGGTCAGCTTGCGGACGATGTCGTCCGGCAGGCCGAGGTCGGCGAAGGTGACGCCGGGCTCGGCGGGCTGGTCGGCGGCCTGGTCGCCGGACTCGGCGGCCTCGGCGGGCCCGGTGGGCTCCACCGCTTCGGTGACCGCTGCGGCCACCGCTCCGGTGACCTCTTCTGTGACCTCGGCCGCGTCGGCGGCGTACTCGGGCATGGCGGAACGGTCGGCATTGTCAAGGGACATGCGAAAGCAAAACCTCTCGGAGACTTACGGCACGCGCCAGCTCCACAGGTTTGCTTACGACCGCCTCGATGCGGTCAGCCACAGGAGATGAGGAACGCGCCACGCGGCGCGTTACGGATCAGGCGCCAGGCAATGGGATCAGGGGATCAAACGATCTACCAGCATACGCATGCCGCACCGCTTTCGCGAATCCCTTTCGAGGAGGGCTGCCGACCTGCGTATCCAGGCCAAGGATACGGGACGCGGGCGGTTCGCGCTCAGGGCGCTCAGGGCTGGGGCGCGTCCTCGCCGGACCCGCCCGGCAGCGCGGTCGTGGACGGCGGATCGTCGGGGGGCGGCGCGGCGGTCGTCCCGTCCACCGGGGGCTCCGCACTCGACGGCGGCTCCGCGGTGGGCGGGGTCCCGGCGGTGGGCTGCGGCTCGGAGGCGCCGTCCCGGGGCGGTACGGGGTGGTGGGCGGGCGTACGGGGGCCGCCGGGCTTCGCGGGGGCCGACGGCGAGCCCTCCCCCGCCGCCTCCCGGGACGGCGCCTCCGCGACGGGCCCGCGCCCCGGCGCCTCCTCCGCGGGCGCGGCATGCCCGCCGACGCGTACGGCCGCGCTCCCGGTCGCGGTGACCGGCGCGGGGTGACTTTGCTCACCCCCCGCGCTCACGCACGCCGCGACACCGACGGCGAGGAGCGCGACCAGCACGGCGGACCGCACGGACGCGGCGCCCCTGCGGTACGGATACGGAGGTGGGGGCGGGGGTGGGAGCTCGGGCGGGGGCGCTGCGGGCATCGGGCACGGACCTCTGCTCGGCTCGGGTGCGGGACGGCGCACGCGGGCTGCGGGCGTACGACGCCGTGTCCAACGCCGTGGCGCCCGCCAGGACACGCGGGCCGGCGTTTCCGCGTCGGCGCGGCCTTGGGGCGGCCTCGGAGCGGCCCGGCCGGAGCCCGGTCCGTCGCCCGCTCGGAGACCCGGTGCGAGCCGGGGGGCGGGGGGCCCGCCCGGGGCCGGGGCAGGGCCGGAGCCGGGGCCGCGGGCCCGCCCGGGGACGAGGCAGGGCCGGAGCCGGGGCCGCGGGCCCGCCCGGGGACGAGGCAGGGCCGGAGCCGGGGCCGCGGGCCCGCCCGGGGCCGGGGCCGGGGCTCGCCCCGTAACCCGCCGCCCCTACCCGTAGCCCAGCTCGTGCAGTCGCCGGTCGTCGATGCCGAAGTGGTGGGCGATCTCGTGGACGACGGTGATCTCCGTCTCCTCCACGACCTCCTCCCGCGACGCGCACATCCGCAGGGTCGGCCCGCGGTAGATGGTGATGCGGTCAGGGAGGACCCCGGCGTACCACTCCCCGCGCTCGGTGAGCGGCGTGCCCTCGTACAGCCCCAGCAGGTCCGGGTCCCCGGCGGCGGGCTCGTCCTCGACGAAGACGGCGACGTTGTCCATCAGGCGGGTCAGCTCGACGGGGATGCGGTCGAGGGCTTCCCCGACCAGCTCCTCGAACTCCTCACGGCTCATCTCCAGCACCCGCCCATTCTCCCGCCCACCCGCGCCCCCGCCCTCTCCCCGCCGCACCGAAAGGGTTTTGGCTAACCCCCCGCCCATCCCCTAAGCTTCTGACGTCCCCGACGTGCGCCGCGAGGCCCCGTCGGCAGGCCCTCAGCCCTCATCGTCTAGTGGCCCAGGACGCCGCCCTTTCAAGGCGGTAGCACGGGTTCGAATCCCGTTGGGGGCACCACAAAACCCTGCACGCCCGGCATCTCGCCCGGGTGCGGGCGCACTCTCCTCGATCCTTCCGGCGGCCGACGCCAGGTCCGGCAAGGCCCGGGCGGGCAGGGTGACGCTGATCGTCACCGCGCCGGAGTCGAGATGCAGCTTGACCCGGGGCCCGACGATCTCGAACAGCGGCCGGAGAAGACGTTCCGGCGCTCCCGCCAGATTCAGGGCCAGGTTTGACGTGTCTCATCGAAGTTGACCGCGAGTTCAGAAGGTGTCGTCCTCGATGGCGTTGGGGTTGTCGTAGAGGGCGAGTTCGGCCTGTGCTGCGCGCGTGTTCCTGGCATGGCGGCGCGGCCGTCACCAAGAGGCGATCGGTGCGGGTGCCCTGCCGCAGTGCGGCAGAGTGACGGCCGGGATGGTCAGTAGACCATGGGGCCCCAGACGGTCTGATTCGTGTTGGGGTCGTAGACCTCGATCTGAAGCTCGTGGACGCCATCGCCGTGGTAGAGGGGTGTGGTCCAGCCGGGGCCGACGCTCCAGCCGGTGTTGGTCCACCCCCCGGTGTTGATATTGGTCTGCCACAGCTGTACTTCGCAGTTCGAGGAGCCGTCGAGATCAGCGGCACCCCAGTGCACGCCGTTCACGCCAACGATCCAGGCGTCGCAGTAGGCCGTTCCGACTTCGCCTGTAGCAGCCGACGCGTTGGTCGTGGAGAAGATCAAGCCGCAAGCGGCGACTGCGCTGACAACTGCCAGATTGATACCTCGGCGCTTGGTGCTGATACGCATATCCCCTCCGCATGAGGACATCGGAGAGCCCGGCGCCCCGACTGGCTGCCAAGCGTAGGAGCGGGCTGAGGTCTGAGCTAGTGACCGATTCAGCCAAGCTTTAACCCGGTTCCAGCGCCGTCGACAGCGGCGTGCAGCCGGGCCGGCACCGCCTCGACGGCTGCCTGTGCCCGCGGGTACGGGTGTCCAGCCAGCAGGCCGAGCAACTCGGCGGCCGCGGTCACCACCGGCACCGGCACCGCGACCACGCGCACCTGCAGGAGTTGGGCGATCGCGCAGCGCCCGGCCGCGGCGGCGACCGGATTGACGGCGGAGGCCTCGCTCCCGGTGGGGATCAGGGACGCAGGCCCGGTGCCGAGCACCGGGGCGGGGGCCGACTGCCGGTCGGGGGTAACGCATACCGCCGAGAGGTAGGGCTCGTTGATCCTCGCGTTGCGAGGCCGAAGACCTCTCCCTGACGGGAGCCCGCAGCCGAAGCTCGGCGAACCGCCGGCCCTGAATCGGTCGGGGAGACCGGAGATCACTGCCTGAACCCCGGTCGAGCGTCCACGGGCCCACCGGCTTCTCCGCGTGCTTCGCCAGTTGACGGGTCACGGAATCTGTACCCGGCGGGGAGCCGGGCCGTCAGGGGGAGAAGGCGTCGGCGCCGGTGCGCCACGCCGCCGCCAGGTCGGAGTCGTCGGGGAAGCGGCCGTCGAGTTCGAGGACCACCATGCCGTGCGCGAAGGCCCAGGCGGCGCGGGCGGTGTGCTCGTCCATCCGGACGTGGCGGAAGAGCGGGGCCGCGGCCCGGTCCTCGAGGCCGGGCGGCAGCACGCCGCGAGGGAGCGGCTTCTGGGTGGAGAGGCGGTAGAGGTTGGGGTGCTCCAGGGCGTACGCGCGGTAGGCGCCGAGCAGCGCGGCGAGGGAACCGGGTGCTTCGGCCTCCGCCGCCTCCAGGGTCTCGGCCAGCTCGGCCAGCATGAGCGCTGTGAGTTCGGCCTCCACGGCCGCCTTGTCGCGGAAGTGCTTGTAGAGCGACGGCGCCTTGATCCCGATGCGGTCAGCAAGGTGACGCATCGTCAGTGCGTCCGCGCCCTCCTTCTCGAGTAGTTCGCGGGCGGCACCGACGATCTGCCGGGCGCGCGGGCTGTGGGCACTGTGCCTGCTGTCAGCCACGCTGGAAGCCCTCCTTGGTGCGCAGACCGTAGCCCAGGGCGCGGTCGTAGGAGATGTGGCCCATCCAGCCGCACAGCGCCGCGAAGATCGGCGCCCAGGTGATCGGCGAGAAGGGGAAGGCGACCATCAGGGCGAGCGGGACAAGGGCCCGGTGGGCGGCGTTGTAGTACGGCACGGCGCGGGGCTGAAGCTGGCCGCGCTGCACGCGGGCCGTGTCCCGGATGCCGACGAGGAAAGTCAGGTCCGGGGCAAAAAGGAACGCGACGGCGAAGGCGGCCGCGAGGGCGCCGTGGTTGACGCCCTCGAGGACGGCGAAGGCGGTCCAGAAGACGGCGTTGGTGAGCCAGGCGGCGCGTCGGATCCGGTGGCCGGCGCGGGCGGTTGCAGCGGTGGCGGTTGCAGCGGTGGCGGTCATGGGCTCCCCCTCGTCGGCTAACGTCGTTAGCCAGAAAGATATGGCTAACAGCGTTAGCCGTCAAGCCCGCCACCTTCGGCGCCGGGAGAGCGCGGGCGAGCCCGGTGTGGGGTTCGGGCGAGCCCGGTGTGGGGTTCGGGCGAGCCCGGTGTGGGGTTCGGGCGACTCTGCCGGTGAGCCGCTGGTTGAGATCACGCAGCCGGGCGATGCGGGCCTCACGTGGGTCGGGCTGCCGGCCAGCAGCCCGGACGGCTGCTCGCCGCTTCCCGAATTCGTCCTCTCCGCGCGAGCGGCGGTGCCCCGCTGATGCGGCCGCTGTGCCCAATCCGAACGCCAATCGGACCGCGCACCGGCTACGCCGACGCCCCGGGGCCTGGGGCTTCAGCAGTCCGATGGTCGCCGGCACCAGCAGGCCGTCGCCGGACAGCGGCCACAACGACGCCCCCGCCGGGTCCGCGCCGCCGTGAAGCGCCAAGGTCCGCCGGTGCTCGTACGAGGCGTACGCCGCGACCGCCGCAACCGCCGCAACCGCCGCAACCCCCGCAACGACGACCGCGCACGCACGCACACCGCACCCAGAGGTCGGACGCGCTCACCGCAAGCCCTCCCCCGAGCCGCTCGCCCCGCCCCTGCGCCGACGAGGCACCTCGACCGTCGCCGAAAGGCGCAGCCGACGTGTAGGGTTCCGCGGCGTCCCGTCGGGGCACCACAAAACCCTGCACGCCCGGCACCCCCCGCCGGAGCATGGGCCCTCGCGCGGACACACAACCCGCGGCCACTGCGGCGCCGACGATGGCGCCGGCGCCTCGTTGACGGGCCGCCGCGTCCCCCAGCGGACGTGTCGTCCTCGGGGACGCGGCGGCCCCCGGTCAGGAACCGGGGGTCAGCTGGACCCACTTGGCGACGCTGGGAACGCCCTTGTCGTCGAGCAGGAAGAGCATGTAATAGCCGGGGGGAGCGGCATTGGCGGACGGCGGGGCCTTCAAGGTGAGCTGGTTGCCCGAACGGCCGGTGATCTGGAGGTCCAGGTGCCGTTGGCTGGTGTCCACCGCGTGGGTCGAGGTGATCGGTGCCACCAGGACGGCCCGGCTGACCCGGCCGGGCGTGGTGGTGGTGACCCTCATCGAGCTGTCGTAGCGGACCGGCCCCGTGGGCACCCGGGTGAGGGTGGGACGCGCGCCCTGGTGCAGGTAGGCGGGCTCGTAGATCTCGATGGTGCCGTTCATGCCGGACGTGATGTCCGGATTGTTCGCGATCTGCTGGAGTTCGTCGCCGGTGACCATGATGCGGCCGTCGGGGAGGATGACGGCGTTGGAGTGGTAGCCGCGAGGCAGCCGCTGGGAGGGTCCGAGCGTCCACTTGCCACTGGCGTCGCGCAGCTCGATCTGGCGGTACTTCAGGTCGGCGTTGGGGTTGTAGTCGCCGTTGCCGTAGTTGCGGATGTCGTACGAGCCGTTGACCGTCAGCAGGGTGCCGTCGGGGAGGATCAGCGTGTCGTCCTGGGTACGGCCGAACGCGCGCGGGGTGTCCTTGTGCCAGGCGCCGCCGGAGAAGCGGTAGGTGTTGGGGTCGTTGCGGTTGCCGCCGAGGATCAGGACCGAGTCGGGGCCATGGGTGCCGTTGGGCAGCGCGATGGCGGAACCGTAGTTGCGCAGGCCGCCGTCGGGACGGTCGGGCAGCTGCGTGCGGGCCTGGGTGGCCGGGTCGAAGCGCCACTCCTGGTCGGCGTCGCGGCCGAAGCCGTAGATCTTTCCGTCGTTCAGCGAGAACAGGTGCGGGTAGTCCATCCGGTAGGGCGCCTCGGTGTTCCACTGTTCGGCGGCGACGCCGTCGGGCACCTGCCCCTTGTCCAGCGGGACGGGGGTGCCCTTCGCCGGGAACTGCTCGATGACCGGGGTGGGGGTGCCCCAGCCCAGCTCGGACTGGCCGGACATGATGACCTGGCGGCCCTCGGCGTCGGTGACCACGGTCGGGTACCAGCGGCCGACCGAGAGGTCCTTCTGCTGGTGCCAGGTCTCGGTCCACGGGTCGAAGACCAGCGCGAGCTTGGCGCCGGTGCCGCCGTTGCCGCCCAGGTTGCCGCCGAAGACGCCGACCATGCCGTTGGGCAGGTAGGAGTGGCCCGCGCAGAAGAACGGGGCGGGGCGCGGCTGGTTCGTCCCGTCCGGCATGTCCACCACCGGCGGCGGCACGGCCTTGAAGGCCCCCGGTCCCTCGCCGGCGGCCGGGTCCCAGACGTAGGCGCGGCCCGCGTTGCGGCTGCCGATGACGTCGGTGGGCGCCGGCTCCTTCTGCGGGTTGTCCTCGACGCTCTCGAAGGAGAACAGCAGGACCTTGCCGGTCGGCAGCAGCGCCACATGGGCGGCGAAGTCGGGGCTGGAGAAGTAGTCGGTGAACTTTCCGAACTTCGCCGGGTCGAACTTCGCATTGTCCCGCGCCTGCGTCTCGGTGAGCATCTTCAGGCGCAGGGTGCGGGTGGTCTGCGGGTACTCGGTCTGGACGGCGCGCACGTCGCGGTCCCCGGTCCCCGGGCCGGACGCGGCCGACGCCGTGGTCAGAGGTGCGGTCAGGGCGGCGGTCGTGCCCAGCGCGAGCACGGCCCCCCAGGCCGCCCGCGCTCCCGGCCGCCCGGCGCGCGGCCGCATACGTGATCTGTTCGGTGACATCGGACTCCTCGGCCCCGCCGCAGGGGCGGTCGGGACGGACGGCGTGCGACATACGCGGGGCCGTGACGCCGCGCGCATGGTAACGGACAGTCGCGATTTCAGCACGATAAGTTGCTTCCTGAGGGTGGACACAGCATCGAATCCCGCACGATCACTCGATCGTGGTCACTGCGAGTGTCCGGCGCAGGATCCGTCCGCGGGCGTGCTGCAATGACCGAAACCGCTTCTGTGGAAGCGCGAGGACGGCTGGAAGGAGCACGTTCAGTGTTCAGCAGGACCCTCAATCGCGCCGCTGCGGCCGTGGGCGTCTCGATGCTCGTCGTCACGGCCGGCGGCGGAGCGACAGCCGTGGCGCAGACCACGGTTCAGCCGCAGGCGGTGCAGGGCGGCGTCGTCACAGGCGGCGCCGACGGCAGCCCGCGGACGTTGATGTGCCCTCCGGAGGAGAACGTCCTCAGCGGCGGATTCGCCCTGTCGGCCCCCGCAGGCCGCCGCCTCGGCACTGTCCCCGCGGACCTGGTGCAGAGCCGCCCCACCGAGGACGCCACCGGGTGGGTCATCGCCGTGCGCAAAGACCTCGCCCCTGACCGGCGGGACCGCCACGCGGGCCACGGCGGCCCGGCGGACCTCACGATGTGGGTCGTCTGCACCCAGGGCGAGAGCACCCCGTCCGGCTGACGGCCGCAGCGCCGCGCCGGCGTGGGCGCCCGTGCAGGATGCCCGCCGCGGTTCGTGACCGTGCGTCACCGACCGGACCTGACGGCTCCGCCGAAGGGCGCCCGCTCGGGCAGCAGTTGCGGCAGAAGCCGAAGGGCGCGAGCGGCGGGGCGCCGGAGCGGACGCCCCGGGCCAGGCCCCCGCGCCGCGGGGACATGGCCTGACCGGGCAAGGTCCAGGGACAGGAACGGCAGAGCCTCGAAGATCTCGGTGTCCTCGGCCCGCGGGGAGCCGAGGCACCGCCTACTTGGTCGGGGCAGCGTCGCCGGTGTCGAGGCCGAGTTGTCGGCCCGCGCTGTCGAAGGTGGTCACGCTTTCCACTTCCAGGCCGACCGGAACGACGAGCCCGACGAAGGCGTGGCCCGCGAGGCGGGTCGGGGTGAGGCGCTTGGTGGAGCCGTCGGAGTAGGCGACGTCCAGGTGATCCACGGAAGTGTCGATCTCCGATTGCAGCCAGTACGGCATGCCGTTCGCCTTGACGCGGGTAAACGCAAGCGACGTGGGCGGCTTCGTATCGCGGTTGACGCACCGTGACACCGTGCCGCTCCGGCTCGCCGACTGGACGACGCACTGGCCGTACGGGCCGACGTAAGCGGTGACGGACCACTTCTCCTCGCCCGTCATGCCGGGCGTCACACCGGACGCGATCCGCGCCGAGGCTTCCGACAGGTCGGGCGTCGCGTCGGGGGCGTTCCAGGTGACGGTGGTGCTCGCCCCGCCAGGCTGCTGGAACGGGATCGCGAATCCGACCCCGTTGCCATCGGCCCCGTAGGCGGTGACCCGGCTGATGCGCAGACCGCTCGGGAGTTCGAAGAGGGCGAGCCGGTGGTCGCTGACCGGCATGGGGTCCAGGGGCAGCGTCTGGCCGTTCTGCAGGGCGATCTCCACCCGCTTCACGTCCGCGCGGAAGTCCACGGTGTACTGATCGGGCTGCCCGGTGCCGCTGCTCGCCGAAAGGGCCGCCGGATCGGTCGTCACCGGGAAGCCGGAAGCGCAGTTGCCGAACGACATGATGCAGGCTGCCCCTCCGCCCCGGTGGAGTACCTCGACCGGGGCGTTCCATGCGTGGCCGTCGATGCTGCCGGAGAAGACGGTCGTGCCCTTGGCGTCCTTGTGCGGAGCGTCGACGGTCACCCGGTGGCCGGTCCCGGCTGACGGCACCCCGGCCTGGTGACCGCTGAGCGCGAGCGGGAGGCCGACCCCCAGCACCGCGGCGACAGCGAGCCCGCTCCCGGCCATCGCCCGCCGCCTGGCCTTGATCGCCTTGCCCTGTCCGATCACCGCGTCCACCGGCGCGGGGCCGGGCTCGACGCGGCCGATGTCCGTGCCGAGATGCTCAGTGATGATGTCCTCGTCGTTCACCATGACAGGCTCCCGTCCTGAAACTGTGCGCTGGTCCGAAGCTTCGCCATCGCCCGCGACGCCTGGCTCTTCACGTTGCCGACCGAGCAGCCGAGAATCGCCGCGGCCTGGTTCTCGGTCAGGCCGTCCCAGTAGCGCAGCACGACGACCGCGCGCTGCTTGGGCGGCAGCTCCATCAGGGCCGCCACCAGTGCCGTGCGCTGGTCGAGGTCGCCGGTCGCGTCGGCGACCGCGGGCTCCGGGAGCTGGTCCCAGTCGTGCTCGGTGACGCGGCGCTTGCGGAAGCGGCCGTGGTTGGCGTTGATCAGGATCCGGCGCACGTAGGCGTCCGGATCGTCGGCCCTACGGACCCGGGACCAGCTGGCGTACGCCTTTGCCAGTGCTGTCTGCGCCAGATCCTCGGCGTGGCCGCGGTCACCGGTCAGCCCGTAGGCGAACCGGACCAGGGACGGCCAGCGGCCCAGCATGAACTCCCGGAACTCGGCGTCGTGGCCGTCGGCCTCGGCGCTCATCGTTCTCCTTCGCCACGGATACTCATACCGCTGGAGAGCACCACTTGCCGGTGGATCGTTGCATGGCTTCCGCAGCCGATTCGACGCGCGCCGCCGCCGGCACCGTCTCCGCCGTCACCCCGCGCCCGTCGACGAGATCGCCGACGCCTGCAGACGTGACCCCGCACAACCCGAGCGGATGCCGACGAAGGGCACGACGTGGCGGGGTCGGCCGAGCGCGCGATCTTCACCCGTTCGGCCCAATCCTGCGGGGCCGACGCCGACCCTGCGGACGCCGAGGGACGTCCGACCGGTGACCGGCACGTCAGGCCGCGTCAGAGCCGGGGAGAGGGAGAGCCGGGGAGAGCCGGCGGCGGCATCCGGGCTGCCCCGGCCGGCAGCGCGTGGCACCGGCTGATCGCCGGGCGCGCAGGCATGCCAAGTGTTATGAATGGGAACAATTCAGGTGGTACGGGCAGGCGAGGCACCGCAGGCCCTCCCCCGGGCCCCACGCCTCACCCCGTCGGCGGGACGTCGGAGCCCGGTCCGGACAGGGGGATCCGCCCCTGTGGACCGGGGCGACGCCGCCCCGCCCTCTGATCACCCCTCGCAGGCCCCGCGGCCCAGCGGTCCGGGGCCGTTCACACCATGGAGGCGTCATGGCCGCTCCGATGACAGCCGACCAGTTGGTCGCGGGACTGGAGGAGTGGGGTCTCACGTACACGGAGGTGTCCCACTGGCGCACGCACAACCGCAACTCCGTCGGCGCCTGGGGACCGGTGCACGGATTCGTCTGGCACCACACCGGTGTCACGCTCTCCGCCGCGGACGGCGCCGCCTACGCCAAGGGCACCCTCTACAACGGCAGGCCGGACCTGCCCGGGCCGCTGTGCCACCTGTCCGTCGGCCTCGACGGCATGGTGTACCTCGTCGGCTGGGGCCGGACGAACCATGCGGGCGGCGGGGATCCGGCCACGCTCGCCCATGTCGTCGCCGAGGACTACACCAGCCAGCTCCACCCGCTCTTCGGCAACAAGACCGGGGTCGACGGCAACGCGCCCTTCTACGGCATGGAGATCCAGTACTCCGGGTCCCAGCCCATGTCGCCGGAGCAGTACCGGACGGCGTTGCGGGTGAGCGGGGGGATCCTCGCCCACCACGGCTGGACGGCCCGGTCGGTCATCGCACACGCCGAGTGGTCCAAGGACAAATGGGACCCGGGTCGTGCTGCCCCCGACAAGACCATGGACATGGAGGCGGTACGTGCCGACGTGGCGGCCACCCTCGCCGCGGGCCCGACCACCCCCACCACGGCCACTCCTCCCGCATGACGCTGCGGGCCGTCGCACGTCTGCGTTTCGCCGAACGTCTCCGGGGACCGGTACGGGCCGCACCCGGCCGGGAACGGTCCTCCGGGGCAACCGTTCGGTCACCAGTGTCACAGGCGTGACACTGGGGCAACCGGACGCCCGAGGGAGTCGTGAGGAGATCATGTAGGGCCGGTCAAAGCGGCGGAAGTACCGCATCGGCCCCTCGGGAGGACTTCTGATGATCTCGCAGCTGCGCAACGTACGGATGGCGGCGGCCGTGGGCGTGGTGCTGGCGGCGGGTGTCGCCCTCACCGGTTGCTCGTCGGGGAAGGACGGGGACAAGAGCGACGCGGCGCCGTCCGCCACGGTGACGAGCGCGGACGCGGGGGCCACCCCGACCGCCGGCAGCGACACCGCCGCCACCCCGACGTCGGCTCCCGCGTCCGCCCCTGCCACGAAGGCCGGCAACGGCGGGACCGGCGACAGCGCAGGCTCGTCCGACGCCGCGGCGCGCTGCCGGACCGCGGACCTCGGGTTCTCCTTCGGTCCCGACAGCGGGGCCCAGGCGGTGGGCAGCCCGGGTGGGATCGGCGTGGTGATGACCAACAAGGGCAGCGGCACCTGCTCCCTGAAGGGCTTCCCGGGGGTCGACATCGTCAGCGCGAGCGGCACGCACTGGTCGCTGACCCGGCAGGCCAAGAGCACGGGCAAGGTGACGCTCAAGCCCGGCTCGGCGGCCTCCTTCGAGATCACCTACCTGCCCTTCGACGCCGGCAACTCCGGCGGCTCCGTGGCGTTCCACGCCGCGAGCATCCTGGTGACCCCGCCCGACGAGACCCACTCCACCACGCTGAAGTGGGACGGCTTCGCCGACGTCATGGACCAGAGCGGTGCCACGCACCCCGGGACCTACGTCGGGCCTGTGGTGGCCGGCAACGGCGAGTGACTTGTGAACCCTTCGTGCGAGTCCGGCGAGTAGTCAGATTTCAGACATTCACACCCGAGAATGCCTTGTTTACGACATCGACGACTCATGGGCAAGTGCTTACGATGCGCCGAAATGCGGGGGCCACCCCGCAAGAAGGTGAGGCGTACACATGCCCGTTGCCAGACCCTCGACCGAGAGGCCTTCCTTACCCGCGCACAGACGGCTCCGGCGGATCGCCGGGGCCGTCGTCACCGCGATCGCCACGCTCGTCGCGGTGTTCCTCGTCCCGTCCGGTACGGCCGCGGGCTCCGCGTCCCCCGGGCCGCTGACCGCGCAGCAGTGGCACAGTGCCATGGCGCAGCTCACGACGCCGTCCAGGGGCTGCTACACCGCGGACTACCCGACGCTGTCGTGGCACAGCACCGGCTGCACGACGGCCCCGCCGCGGCCGTACGTCCCGAACGTGCCGGCCGCCGCGGGCAACGCCGGGCCGCACCTGCCCGCCGCCGCGAACGCGCCCGCCGGAGCCGTCGGCACGGGCGGCACCCCGTACACCGTCGGCAACGGCATCGACTTCTCCGCCGGGGTGAGCGGCCTGCTCAACGGGGCGACCGGCTCCTTCCCGACCGTGAGCGGTGTGACGAGCGAGAGCAGCGGCGGCGTCGCCAACGCGTACTCGCTGCAGCTCAACAGCGCGCCCTTCACCAGCCCGGTGTGCGCCGGGCACCCGGGCTGCCAGGGCTGGGAGCAGTTCATCTTCGCCAACCCCGGCGCCGGATCGGGTTCGGCCTTCATCCAGTTCTGGATCCTGAACTACGCCGCCACCTGCCCGGCCGGCTGGTGGACGTACTCCGTGCACTGCTACACCAACGGCTCCGCGGTCGCGGTCCCTTCGCAGCCGATCACCCACCTCGGCAGCCTGAAGCTGTCCGGCAACGTCACGAGCGCGCTGGACACCGTGGTCATGGACACCGGCGCCGGCACCCTGAGCGCGTCGACGGCCGACAGCATGCTGAGCCTGTCGGCGGGCTGGAACGCCGTGGAGTTCATGGTCGGCGGCAACGGCGGCGGCTCGTCGGCGAACTTCAACGCCGGCTCCTCACTCACCGTGCAGACGGTCACCCACAACGGCACGACGAACGCGCCCAGTTGCCTGATGACCGGTTACACCGGCGAGACCAACAACCTCAACCTCGTCGGCACGCCCGCCTACGGGATCGGCGCCTCGCCCTCGCTGCGCAGCAACCAGAGCAACCTCACGGTCTCGCCGCCCTCGTGCGCCTCGGCGCAGGGCACCGGCGACACGCACCTGCAGACCTTCGGCGGGACCTACTACGACTTCCAGGCCGAGGGCACCTTCACGCTCGCCCGCTCCTCGGCGATGACCGTGCAGTCCAACCAGGTCTCCGGCGCCCCGCTCGGCTGGCCCGGCGCGTCCGTCAACAGCGGTGTCGCGACGCAGATGGGGGCGGACACGGTCGCGGTGTGCGCGGCCAAGGGCCTGGTCGTGAACGGTTCCGGCACCTCCCTCGCCGACGGCGCCTCGATCACCCTGCCCTCCGGCGACCGGATCGTGCGCACCGGCAGCCAGTACGTCGTGACCGACCCGCAGGGCGACTCGATGGCGGCGACCGTCAACCCCGGTTACGTGGACGTCCACGTCGGCCTCGGCTCGTATCCGCAACCGGTCGTCGGCCTGCTGGCCAACGCCCCTGGCACGAATGACAAGTTGCGGACGAGCACGGGCACGGTGCTGCCCATCCCGCTCGACTTCAAGACGCTCTACAGCCTGTACGGGGACAGCTGGCGGGTACCCGACGGGCAGTCGCTGGTCGCGGTCTGCGGCGACAAGACGCAGGCGGCCGACCCGGCGGCGCCGTTCTGGGAGAAGCAACTCCCGCAGGAGCTGCACGACAAGGCCCTCACGATCTGCCGCCAGGTCGGGGTGAAGGACGTCACCCTGCTGGAGGCGTGCACGCTCGACGTCGGCGTGCTCGGGCAGAACGCGGCCCGCGAGTTCCTGACCGAAGCCCCGCCGGTGGACGTCGCGTTCAGCGAGGACACCCAGGGCAGCGGCTGCTGCGTCAACGTCCCCGGGCGGCAGCCGGCGGGCTGATCCCCGCCGCCGCGGCCCCGCCCGTCCGCCGAAACCCCGCCCGTCCGCTGACCCCCGCGGGCCGGCGGTCGTCGCGGGCCCGGATCCCGACCGGCTCCGGGCCCGCGCACCACCCGCGCCCACGCGTACACCCGTGCGAGGAAGCGCACTTCCCCTCCGCCATAATTCACGGGATTCGAGCGCCCGTTGGGGGACGGGTACGGGGAACGAGGGGGAGACATGCAGCACCACATACGCCGGGCCGCGCTCGCGGTGGCATTCCTCGCGGTCGCGGCGGGGCTCGCGGCCTGCGACGGGCCGCGCAAGGTGTCGGGCCGGCTCGACACCACCCGGCACGTCGCGGAGGCGACCAGCCTCCGCAAGCGCCCGCACATGGTGAAGAGCTGCCACCCCGGCACCAAGCGGGTCAAGCACACCTCGGGCCGCGGCAGCAGCAAGCGCACCTGGTACACCGACGAGGACACCAGCGTGTGCTCCAGCGTGCAGCACGGTACGGAGTCCTACCGGCACGTCGACAGCCCGGAACGGTGGTGCGTCAGGCTGGACGACGTCGGCGGCAAGGAGTCGCGGGACGACGTCTGGTACCGCGTCAAGAGGAACGTCTACATCGACGCCCAGGGCCTCGACAGCGGCGACCGGATGACCTTCGTGCCGGACCACGACGGCTGCTGAAACCGGCTTTCGGGCAGCGGTGTTCGGCCCCGCCCGGCGGGCAACTCCGTGTCCGGAGCGCCCGTTCAGCCGCGGGCGGCGTGCACGTCGCGGCCCGGAGCGGACGTTCAGCCCCGCGCGGCGAGCACGTCGCGGGCGGCGCCGACGAAGGCGGTGACGAGCGGGCCCGCGGTCGACGGGTCCCAGGCGAGTTCGATGCGCAGCGGCTCGGTGTCGGTCAGCGGCACCCACACGATGTCCGGGCGGGCGTAGAACGCGGCCATCGAGGCCGGGGCGATCGACGCGCCCTGGCCCGCGGCGACGTTCTCCAGCATCTCCTCCGCGTTGCGGTTCTCCGCACCCCAGCGGACCGCGCTGCCGTCCGGCCGCGGGTCGACCGCCCACCACCGCACCCAGCCGCGCGGCGCCGCCCGCGTCCAGGCGAGCGGCACGTCACGGATCTCGGCGAGCGTCAACGCGGCCCGCCCGGCGAGCGGGTGGCCGACGGGCAGCGCGATGACCCGGCCCTCCTCGGCGAGCGGCAGCCGGGCAAGGCCCGTCAGGTCGCCCGGCAGCCACACGTACGCGACGTCCACCTCGCCCGCGCGCAGGGCGGGCACCTCACCGCCCCAGTTGTAGCGCTTGAGCTCCAGCTCGGCGCCGGGGCGCAGGGCCGCGAAGCGGGCGCGGATCCGGGGGCCGAGTGTCCCGGCGCCGCTGGCCTCGAAGCCGAGCCGCAGGCGGCCCGCGTCGCCGGTCGCGTACGCGCGGGCGACCTCGCCGAAGGCCTCCGCCGCGCGCAGCACCCGGCGGGCGTGCTCCAGCAGCGCGAGCCCGGCGGCGGTGGGCTCCATGCCCTGCGGATGGCGGGTGAACAGCGCGACGCCCAGGTCGTGTTCGAGGCGGCGGACGGTGTGGCTGAGGGAGGGCTGGCTGATGAAGAGCTTCCCTGCGGCCCGGCCCATGTGCCGCTCGTCCGCGACGGCGACGAAGTAGCGCAGCTCCCGCAGCTCCATGAAAGCCACTCTACGTGGGCCGATAGACGCGGTCTATGGGGCGATGAGCGGCCGGTCTTGGACGCCGCCGGGCGTGCGGGGCGAGGCTTTCGGGCGAGGGGCCGCGCAGCTCCTCCTTCCGCCGGGACCGTCCAACTCCGCTGCCGGGCACGGCAGCTGGGCGTCGGCCCGAACCACCACTCCCGTAAGGACACCTCATGCCTCTCGGCCTCGCCATGCCCGGAACCGGATCCGAACCCGGGACCGGATCCGAACCCGACACCGGCACCCGCACCGCCACGCCTCACACCGCCGCCCCCGCCGCCCGCTCTCCGCTCGTGCACGCCCGGCGGCGGGAGGGCGATACCGGCGTGCCACGGCCGGGACGCGCGCGGTGGGTGGCCCTCGCGGTCGTCTCCGCCGTCAACGCCCTCGACTCCGCCGGGTTCGCCATCGCCAACACCGCGCTGCCCGACCTCGACCGCTCGCTGCGCATGGGCCCGGCGCTGCTGCCGTGGGTCATGACGGCGTACGCGCTCGCCTTCGCCGGCTTCCTGCTCTTCGGCGGGCGTGCCGCCGACGTCCTGGGCCGCCGCCGGATGCTGCTCGGCGGCGTCGCGGTCTACGCGGCGGGCGCGGCCGTCGCCGCCTTCGCCCCCGCCGGGGGCGTGCTCGTCGCGGGCCGGGCGCTGCAGGGCGTCGGGGCGGCGCTGAGCGGGCCCCCCGCGCTCGCGCTGGTCGCGGCGATCTTCACGGACACCCGCGAACGGGCGCGCGCGATGGGGGTGTTCGTCGCGATCAGCGCCTCCAGCTTCGCGGGCGCCCTGGTCGTCGGCGGCGTCCTGACCTCCGCGGCCGGATGGCGCACGCCCTTCCTCGCACTGCTGGCGGTGGCCTCGTCGGTGGGCCTGGTCGGCGCGAAGGTGCTGCCGCGCGACAGCGCCCGCACGCCGGGCAGCCTCGACCTGCCGGGCGCCGCGCTCATCACCGCCGGGCTCATGGCCCTGGTCTACGGGGTGAGCCAGGCCGAACACGCCCCGTTCGGGAGCCTGTCGGTGCTGGGGCCGGTCACCGCCGCGGCCGCGCTGCTCGCCGCCTTCGTCGTACGCGAGCGCCTCGCGGCCGAACCGCTGCTGCCGCTGGGGCTGTTGCGGCTGCGTACGGTGCGGGCCGCGACCGTGTCCGGCGTGGTCTTCTACACCACCATGGTCGGCCTGCTCTTCTTCGCGCCGCTGTACCTCCAGGGCGTCCGCGGCTACAGCCCGCTGCTGAGCGGGCTCGCCGTCGCGCCGATGGGGCTGACCGTCGCGGCGAGCACGCCGGTCGCGGCCGCCGCCGTCAGCCGCTTCGGGCAGCGCCGCACGCTCGCCGCGGGCTTCGCGGTCATGGCCGCCGGTCTCGCCGCGTGGACCCTCATCGGCACCGGCACGAGCTACTTCACCGTGCTGCTGCCCGGGCTGGTCGTCATGTCCTTCGGCCAGACCCTCGCGTACACCGCGATGATGTCGGCCGCCCTGACCGGCGTCGAGCCCGCCCGTCACGGGGTCGCCGGCGCGGTCAACATCACGGCGCAGCAGATCGGTTCGGGCCTCGGCACCGCGATCCTTGCCACGGTCGCCGCTGCCGCGACCGGTCCGGGCACGGCGGGCCTGATCCACGGCTACCGCGCGGGAATCGCGACCGCCGCGGCCATCGGCCTGGTGGGCGCGGCCGCCGCCACCGCACTGCTGCGCCGGGACCGTACGGGGGCGTGAGCGCGCGGGGCGGGGAGCGGGGCCGGTGCCGGGCCCGCACCCCGCCGTTCCACCGGCTCCTGACCCGTTCACCCCACCGATGCGGGCGGCGGCGTCCAGCGGCGGGTGCGGGGGACGGCGTCGGACACGCCGTAGTCCTTCCGGAGCTGCTCGGGGATGGCGTAGTGCATGACGCGGCCGCGGGTGAGGGAGGACAGCTCCAGGGCGGTGGTGAGGTGGCCGAGCCGGTCCAGCGCCCAGGCGCCGAGCGGCGAGCGGTCCTCGATCGTCTCCAGGACGTTCAGCAGGTGCGGGACGGTGCGCACGACGGTGTCCCAGGCGGTGCGCGGGACGTGCAGCCAGTCGCCGCAGGTGTCGCCGACGAGGTAGCGGATGAGGGCGGAGACGAGCGGGTCGAAGAGGGTGCCGGGCACCACTTCCTCGTACAGGTCGATCAGTTGCCGGGTGAGATGGGCGCCCTGCTCGGAAGGGCCCATGTTCGCGACCATGTAGCGGTCGAGGAACAGCCGCGCGTCGTCAAGGGACTTGGGCACCGCCTCCTGGTCGACGCCGAGCATCGCGCCGACGACGCGCCATGCGTAGTAGTACGCCTCCGCGCCCTCCTGCGTCATGTGGACGCCGAGCCGGTGCAGGCTGTCGAGCACGAGCAGCGAGAAGAACATCTGCCCGCCGATCATGTCCAGCTGGCAGATGGGCGTGCCGAGTTCGGCGGCGTCCCAGTGGCCGTCCCGCCTGAGGTGGTGCCGGATGGACGCGTGCAGCAGCCGCACCTTCTGCGCGGCGGGGACGAACCTGCCGCCCGCCTCGAAGGCGTCGGGCTGCATCAGGTGGACGGTGAACTGCCCGGTCTCCGCCATGCGTTTGGACGGGTAACTGAGCCCGTGCGTCATGGACAGCAGCCGGGCGACGCGCGGCACGACGTAGCACGCGGGCATGGAGGCGAAGGAGAGGGCGGTGGAGATGTGGACGTTGTTGTCGATGAAGAAGAGCCGCGCCCGCTCCATCTCGCCCCAGTCCACCCACGACGGCGGTACGCGGGTGGCCTCCAGGTAGTCGCGCGCGACGTCCGGGAGCCCGTCGGGCAGCGGTGACCCGGCGGTGGAGACGTACCGCATGAGGGTGTTGAAGGTGCCGACCTCGCCGCGTTCGAAAAGTGCGGCGACGGTGGCGTCGGCCAGCTCGTCGCCGGCGTGCAGCAGGGCGTCCATGGAGGTGTCGTCGTCGTTGGCGGTCATGGCGGGGCTCCTCGGCTTGGCGCGCGGATCGCACGCGCGGGTCCTACGCGGCGGAGTCGTCGTGGTCGGGTACGGCGGCGGGCCCCGCGCAGGCGGGCGGGGCCGATACGCGGACGGGCGTGCGCCGAGCGCCGCGGTCAGGCCGTGCGTCCGGTCGCCCGGCGGGCGGTCGGACGGTGCGTCCAGTCACCACACGGGTGGTCAGGCCGTGTGTACGGGCGCTCGGCGCACGGTCGGTCCGTGCGTCCGGGCGCTCGGCGGGCGGTCGGACGGTGCGTCCAGCCGCCACACGGGTGGTCAGGCCGTGCCTCCGGGCGCCCGGCGGGCGGTCAGGCCGTGCGTACGGTCGCCGAGCGGGCCAGCGCGGTCAGCGCGCCCGCCGCGTACGCCGGGACGTCCAGGCCGTGCAGCGCCTCCAGCGACGCGGCGACCCGCGCGGTGATCATGTCCTCGACGCGTTCGGGTGCCCGGAGCCGCCGCATGACCTCGCGGACGGCCTCCAGCGCGGCGGCGCCCGCGTCGCGCCCGCGGCGGCCGAGTGCGGCGCGCAGGGTGGCCCGGTCGGTGGTGCCCGCGAGCTGCCAGGTCTGGGCGAGCAGCGCGGTGGGGCGGCGGCCGCGTATGTCGTCGGCGCCGTTCTTGCCCGTACGGTCCGGGTCGCCGAAGATGCCGAGCAGGTCGTCGCGCAGCTGGAAGGCCTCGCCGAGCGGCAGCGCGTACGCGGAGTAGCCCGCGCGCAGCCGGCCGCCCGCGCCGGCGAGGGCGCCGCCGATCAGCAGCGGGTGCTCGACGGTGTACTTGGCGGTCTTGTAGCGCACGACCTTCAGCGACGCCTCGGTGTCGGCTGCGGCGCCGGTGCGCAGGATCTCCAGGCACTCGCCGGCGATCAGCTCGCGCGCCATCACCGACCACAGCGGGCGGGCCCGCGCGAGGTAGGCGGCGGGCAGCCCGCTGGTGGCGAACATCTGCCCGGCCAGCGCCATGAGCAGGTCACCGACCAGCATCGCGAGCGAGCGAGCGGCAGCCGGCGCGCCGGGCCGGCCGCGGACGGCGCCGCGCAGCGCGAGGTGCGCGGTGGGGCGGCCGTGCCGCAGCGGGCTGTCGTCGATGAGGTCGTCGTGCACGACGGCGGCGGCGTGCACGAGTTCCATGGACGCCGCGGCGCGCAGCAGCGCGTCGCTCTCCGGCTGCCCGGCGGCGCGCCAGCCCCAGTAGCAGAAGGCGGCGCGCAGCCGCTTGCCGTCCACCGCGGCGGCCGCGACCTGCTCGGCGACGGGCGCCAGCTGCGGGTCGATGGCGGCCAGTTGGCTCGCCTCCGGCCCCACGAAGTCGTGCAGCACCTCGTCCACCCGGGCCTTGAACGCCGCGGGCTCCCACCGCTGCGACCAGGGCCCGTGCCCCGGCCCGCCTCCCGGCCCGCGCTCAGGCACCGCCCCCACCGGCCCCCCGCGCCGCCGCCCGCGACTGCCGGGCCAGCACCTCCAGATGCGCGGGCGGCACGTGCACGTGCCGGTCCAGCGCCAGCCGCCCCCGCGCGGCGAGGTCCTGTCCCGCCTGCTCGGCGAGCTCGGGCCCGTCCGCCCGCCCGAGCAGATCCCGCAGCGTCCCGACGGCCGCGCCCAGCGCCCCGAGCGCCACATCGGCGACCCCGGCGGCCACCAGCACGGCCTGTCCGTCCAACCCCGCCCGCATTGCCGACCGTTCCGTCATCGCAACCCCCATGGGCTCGCAACTTCCTTACGGCACATGCCAGATGCCGCCCTCACGAGCGTCACCCCGGCGTACCGGGCTCCGGGGACGGAACTCACCGACGAGGTATAGGGGGTTCAGACGTACGAATCCGGCCGACGGGCGGGTCGCCGCTCGCCGAACGGGAACTCCGGCCGCACGTCCAGGCTTCTGCAAGCTTCCTGCAAGGCTCCCGCCAGACTTCCGTCCACGCGCCCGGGCATCCCGTCACCAGGTGCGGGCGGCGGACCGCCCGCAACAGGCAGACAAAATCCTGGGGGATTTCGTGTCAGCGTTACGACCGGTCGGGAGGATACCGGGCGCGTCAACGCGCCAGTATCTGACGGTTGTCGGGTGCAAGAGGATTCTGGTGGTGGCCCAGACCGTCACCTACGTCGATCGGCTCATGGACGTGCTGTCCGTGGTCGACGGGGACTTCCGGGTGCAGGTGGTCTTCACCGTGCCGCCGCACCCGTTCGGGGACGAGGTACCGGCCTTGCTCGCCCGCATGGGATGCGCGGTCATCCCGTGGGAAGAGGCCCTGCAGATGGAGTTCGACCTCGCGCTGGCCGCGGGGCGGATCGGTGTCGAGGGGATACGCGCGCCGCTGGTGACGATGCCGCACGGCGCCGCGTACCTCAAACGCGTGCTCGGGACGAGCGATCCCGGGGTGGCCGGGCTGCGCCGGGTGGACCTGATGGCCGCAGGGACGCCGCCCGCGGCCGTCGTCCTTCCGCACCGCGCCGACCTGCGCGACCTGCGGCGGCAGTGCCCGGAGGCGCTGCCGCTCGCGCGGGTGGTCGGCGACCCGGTGCACGACCGGATCGTCGCGAGCCTGCCGCTGCGCCGGCGTTTCCGCCGCGCGCTCGGGCTCAGCGGCGGGCGCAAGCTCGTGGTGGCCGCGTCGACGTGGGGACCGTGGTCCTCCTTCAGCCGCTTCGAGGCGCTGCTGCCCCGGCTGCTCGGCGAACTGCCGCGCGAGTCGCACCGGGTGGCGATCCTCGTGCACCCCAACGTGTACTCGGGCCATGGCGCCTACCAGGTGCGTTCGTGGATGGCCCGCTGCCGGCAGGCGGGCATCGCGCTCGTGCCGCCCGACGCGGACTGGCGCAGCGTGCTCGTCGCGGCCGACTGCATCATCGGCGACCACGGATCGGTCACTTTGTACGGAACCCTGACGAAGGCGGCACTGCTGCTCGCCGGGCCCGCCGCCGAGGAGATCAACCCGGCCTCGCCCGCAGCGGCGCTCGCGCGGACCGTACCCGCGCTGTCGCCGGGCCACCCGCTCGTCGACCAGATCGCCTACGCCGCCGCCGAGCGGCGGGGCACCGAGCGGGCGGCGATCGCGGCACGGATCACGTCCGAGCCGGGGCGCTTCGTCCGCAACATGCGGTCGCTGCTCTACCGGCTGCTGGGCCTCGGCGAGCCCGCCCACGCGGCGTTGACCGAGCCGCTGCCGGCGCCGCCCTCGTGGCAGGCGCTGGTGGGGCCGGGCCGGCGGTCGGCATGACCGGCCTCGTGACGGTGCGCCGCCACCCGCCGGGTGCGCTCCCGCCGGACGCGGCCGGAGTGACGGTGACTCTGCGGTGGGGGGTGCGACGGGTCTCGCTCACCGCCGTACCGGGGACCGCGGGTCCGCTCGGGGCGGTGCCCGGCGGAAGGGCCGCTCCGGACGAGTGCCCCGCCGCCTCCCACGAGCGTCCGGCCGCGCCCGCGTACGTACACCCGGCGGTGGGGGCGCCCCCCGGCGAGCACAGCGTCCCATGGCCCCAACCCCCCGTGCCCGATGAGCACTTCACCATCGGCACCGACCTCTGCCGCGGCGGGTGCGCCCCCGCGTACGTACGCCCGGCGGTGGGCGCACCCCCCGGCGGGCGCCGCAGCACACTCCCCCCACCCGCCGTGCCCGGCGAGCACTTCACCGTCGACACCGACCTCTGCCGCGGCGGGTGCGCCCCCGCGTACGTACGCCCGGCGGTGGGCGCACCTCCCGGCGAGCACAGCGTCCCATGGCCCCAACCCGCTTTGCCCGATGAGCACTTCACCGTCGGCACCGACCTCAGCCCCGACGGGTGCGCCCCCGCGTACGTACGCCCGGCGGTGGGCGCACCCCCTGGCGGCCGCAGCGTCCCATGGCCCCAACCCGCCGTGCTCGACGAGCACTTCACCGTCGACACCGACCTCTGCCCCGGCGGGTGCGCGGCCGCGTACGCCGACGTGCTCACCGGCAGCCGGGTCCGGGCGGCGGACGAGGCGCGCGGGTGGCTCGCGGAGGCGCTGGTGCGGTACCCGGGCGCCGCGCTCGCCGCCGTCCCGCTGGCGGGCGGCGGCTGGGCGGTAGCGGGGGCGGCCCACCCGGACGTGCTCGTCCTGGGCGCGCCGTCGCCCGGCCCCTCGCCGGGCGCCGGTCAGCACCCGCTGCTGCCGTCGTGCCTGCACGCCTGCCTCGTCCTCGTACCCGGTGCGACGCTGCGCGGCCTCGCGGCGGCGGCGATCACCGTCACGGGATGTCCGGCTCCGCGTCCGGGCGCACGTCCGGAGTCGCGTCCGCGGGCGCGTCCGGTCCCGCGGGCCGCGGCCCCGTGGCCGTGGCGTCCCGCAGCCGGCCGGCGTCCGCCGGGCTGGTGAGCTCGTAGCAGGCCAGCGCCCGCGCGTGCAGATCGGCCGCCGACCGGTGGTCGCCGCGCTCGCGGGCGCTGTCGCCGAGCATCTCCAGGGTGCGCGCCTGCCAGTGCGCCGCGCCGGACGCGGTGAAGACGGCGAGCGCGGCGCCCATCGCGGCCGCGCCGCCCTCGTGGTCGCCGCCCATCGCGCGGGCCCGGCCCAGCAGCGCCTGGTTGCGGGCGCACTCGTGCGTGTCGCCCACCGCCGTCTGCACCGCGCGGGCCTGCGCGAAATGCTCCGCGGCGCCCTCCGCGTCCCCCGCCGCGAGAGCGATCTCGCCGAGGACGGTACGGGCCAGCGCCGTACCCCGCAGGTAGCCGCAGGCGTCCCACACCGCGATGGCCCGCTCCAGGTACGGGACGGCCTCAGCGGGGCGCCCCGCCTCCCGGTGGCCGCGGCCGATACCGAGCAGCGCCTGGCCCTCGTCCCGGGGGTCGCCCGCGGCGTGCGCGGCCCGCCGCGACTCCTCGTAGCGGGCGATGGCGGCGTCGAAGCGGCGGGCGGCGTTCAGGCCGATGGCACCGGAGTTGAGCATCTGGCGCTCGGCCCGCGGGTCCCCGTCGGCGCGGGCCGCGGCGAGCCCGATGTCGTACGCCTCGATCCACAGGTCGTAGTGGCGCATGCGGACGAACAGCGGCCACATCGCGTCGGCGGTCTGCCAGGCGAGGGCGTGCCAGCCGCGGTCGGCGGCCGTCCGCAGCAGGGTCATGAGGTCGTGGCGGTGCGTGTCGAGCCAGCGGATCGAGCCGGGGTCGTCGGTGAAGGGCGGCGGCAGATCGACGGGCGGGTGGAGGTAGTCGCGCCGCAGGAGCAGGTAGGCCGGTTTCACCCGGGCCTCGGCAGCGCTGGCGCAGTGCAGGTACCAGTCGCAGACCCGGCGCAGCGTGGTGTCCGGCCCGCCGTCCGCGGTGTCGGCGGCGCCCAGCGCGCCGGCGTGGACCCGCACGAGGTCGTGGAAGCGGTAGCCGGGGCTCTGCCCGGCGTGGTCGGAGCCGGTCGCCTCCAGCAGATTGGCCTCGGTGAGCTGGTCGAGGCGGTCCTCGGCCCAGCGCTGCGGGCGGGCGCAGGCGGCCGCGGCGGTGGGCGGGTCGAAGGCGGCGAGCGGGAGCTGGCCGAGCCGGCGGTAGAGGAGCGCGGCCTCGGGGCCGAGGGTGGCGTAGGTCGCGTCCAGGGCCTTGCGCACGGTGGTCTCCCCTTCGATGTCCAGGGCGGCGAGCCCTTCCGCGTCGGGGGCGAGCGCGTCGGCGAGAGCCGCGACGCGCTGCCGCGGGCGGGAGGCGAGCCGCGCGGCGGCCAGGCAGACGGCGAGCGGGAGCCCCGCGCACAGGTCCACGATGCGCCGGACGTCGGCGAGTTCCCCGCGGACACGCGCGGCGCCGATCCCGCGGGAGAGCAACTCCACCCCGTCGGCGGGGCCGATGCCGTGCAGGCGGTGGAAGGCGGCGCCGTCCAGGCCGAGTCCGGTGAGCCGGCTGCGGCTGGTGACGACGGCGACACTGCCGGGGCCCACCGGCAGCAGCGGGCGTATCTGGGCCGCTGTGAAGGCGTTGTCGAGCAGTACGGCGACCTTCAGGCCCGCGGAGCGGGTACGCCACTCCGTCGTCTGCTCGGCGAGGTCCGCCGGTACGGCCGCGGCGCCCAGCGCGCGCAGGAAGCGCCCCAGGACCTCACCGGGCGCCGCCGCCCCTTCCGTGGTGTGGCCGCGCAGGTCGGCGTAGAGCAGCCCGTCCGGGAAGTCGGCGGCCCGGCCGCCGAGCCAGCGGGAGACGAGCGTGGTCTTGCCCACGCCCGCGGGCCCGTTGACCACGATCAGCGCGACCGCCGGCGCGGCGTCGTCGGCCTGCCTGGTCACCAGCGCGTCCAGGTCGGCGAGTTCGGCCCGCCGATTGACGAAATGGCCGGGAACAGGCGGTAGTTGCCGGGGCACCGCGCGCGGCGCCGGTGCGTGCAGATGCACTCCGCCGTGGATGTCCCTGGCCTGCACCACGGGGCCGCCGAGCTGGGCGTCTCCCGCGATGCTGTTGCGGTGGGTCTCGTACGGCGAACGGTCCATGTGCGCCCCCTTGTCGGCCCGCCGGCGATCCGGCCCGCGTGACGCACGTGCGTCCCGCATATGCCCAACGCGCGCGCGGCGCACAAGAGACGGACACCCGGGCCGCCGGCAGCAGCTATTCGGCCAGCCCGTCCACGGTCTCTGGTGACCATTCGCACGTTCGTGTCATGCTCATCATCAAGGAAGACCAGCGGGGATTGAAGGACGGCCAGCCGGGGGAAGGCGGGCGCTGGTGGATTTCCGACTGCTCGGTCCGGTGGCGGTGCACACCGGCGGCCAACGCCTCGCGCTCGGCTCGCCGAAGGAGCGCACCGTCCTCGCCGCGCTGGCCCTCGACGTCGGCCGCCCGGTCCCGATAGACACCCTCATCGGCCGCCTCTGGGACGGCGCCGCCCCCGCCCACGCGCGGGAGAGCACGCACTCGTACGTGTCCCGGCTGCGCGGCCGGCTGGGCAAGGCCGCCCGCACCCCGGACGCCCCGCGCATCACCCGCCGGGACCACGCGTACGTCCTGGAGGCCGATCCCGGCGCCGTCGACCGGCACCGCTTCCAGCACCTGCTGCGCCTCGCCGCCCAGGCCGACGACACCGCCGCGATCCGCCTCCTGCGCGAGGCCGACGACCTCTGGCAGGGCGAGGCCCTGACCGGCCTGACCGGGCACTGGGCCGAGACCGTACGCCGCTCGCTCGGCGAACGCCGGCTGGCCGCCGCGACCTCCCGCATCTCCCTGGGCCTGCGCCTGGGGCACTACCGCGACCTCGTCCCGGACCTCGACCTGCTCGTCGCCGAGCACCCGGACGACGAGACGCTCCTCGGCCTCCTCACCCTCGCCTACTACGGCAGCGAGCGGTACACCGACGCCCTCCGCGTCTACGACCGGGCCCGGCAGGTGCTGATGGAGCAGTACGGGACGCGGCCCGGGGACGCGCTGAAGCGCATCTACGTGGGCGTGCTGCGCCAGAAGCCGGTGGAGGAGCTGATACGGGAGGCGGTCGCGCCCCGGCCCGCGCCGCCGGCCACCACGCCCTCCGGAGCGTCCGCGCCGCCCGCCACGCCCTCCGGACCATCCGCGCCACCCGCCGAGCCCGCGGTACGGCACGTCCCGCGCAGCCTGCCGAACCAGCCGCCGCTCATCGGACGGCAGACCGAACTCCGGCTGCTCACCGCCGCGTTCGGCACACCGGCGAATTCGGCGGCGGGCGCCGTGGTGGCCCTGGAGTCGGTGAGCGGCATGGGCGGCATCGGCAAGACCGCGGTCGCGGTGCAGAGCGCGGCGGCGCTCGCCGCGAGCTACCCGGACGGCTGCGTGTGCCTCGACCTGCGCGGCCACTCCGCCGTCCAGGAGCCCATGACCGCCGCGGACGCGCTCACCCGGCTGCTGCGGGAGTTCGGCACACCGTCCGCCGAGCTGCCCCTCGACGTCGGGGAGTTGGCCGAGTTGTGGCGTACGACGCTGGCGGAGCGGCGGGCAGTCATCGTCCTCGACGACGTCGCCGACGCGGCACAGGTCCGCCCGCTGCTGCCGCACGGCACGCCCTCCCTCATCATCCTGACCAGCCGCCGCCACCTCACCGGCCTGCCGGCCGCACGCGCCCTCCACCTCGACGTCCTCCCGCCGGCGGACGCGACCGCCCTCTTCCGCCGATTCGCGGGCGACGACCGCACGGCCGACGACGACGCGGTGGCCCGCATCGTCCACCTCGTCGGCTACCTCCCCCTCGCGATCGAGCTGGTGGCCAACCGCTTCCAGGCCCGCACCGCCTGGACCCTGGCCACCCTCCACGACCGCCTCACCGGCCCCGACCGCCTCGACCAGATCCACGACACGGACGGCACCGCCCTGCGCCCCGCCTTCCAGCTCTCCTACCTGGGCCTCCCCCTCCCCCAACGCCAGGCCTTCCGCCGCCTGAGCCTCCACCCGGGCCCGGACATCACCGTCCCGGTGGCGGCGGCGATCCTGAACGTCGCACCGGGGGCGGCGGAAAACCTGATCGAGGGGCTGCTCTCGGCGCACATGCTGCGCGAACCCGTGGCAGATCGGTGCACGTTTCATGATCTTCTGCACGAATACGCCGTGCAATTAGTGACGAGCGAGGACGACGAGCCGCTGCGCGAGCACATCGTTCTGCGTCTGGCCCATTACTACGTCCAGGCGGTGGACGAGGCGGACCGGGTCGCGTACCGCCGCGAGCCGCGGATATCCGGCGAGGCCGCGGGATCGCTGCCGCGATTCGCCGACGCCGCCGCAGCAATAGCCTGGCTGGCGGCGGAGCGGGAAAACGTGCTCGCGGTCGAGCGTATGGCGCTGGCGCGCGGCTATACCGCCCTTGCAGCCCAACTCGCCTTCTCCCTCTCGGGATACCTGAACGCCGAGTGCTACTGGCCGATCGCCGTGGAACTCCTCACCTGCGCGGTGGCCCACTGGCCCGCGGACGCCTCCACCCCACACCTGTGCCGCGCGCACCTGCGCCTGTCCGACGCGCTGGCCAGCACGGCCCAGTACGACCGCGCCGCCGACGCCGCCCGCAGTGCACTCGACCTGGCGGTGGAGCTGGCGGACACGGCCGCGGAGGCGGAGGCCCTTCGGGCGGTGGGAACGCTGTGCTGGTACCGCGGGGAGCACACGACCGCCCTGGAGCACCTTCAGCGCGCGTACGCGATCGCACAGAGCTCCGGCGACAAGTGGCTGATGCCCCGGCTGCACAACAACCTCGGCGTTGCACTGCTGCACCTGGGCGACAACGACCGCGCGCTCGACCACCTCCAGGAGGCTCGACGGGGATTCGCGGAAACCGGAAACACCGGATACGACGCTGTGACGCTCAACAATATCGGCGACCTTCTGCGCAGAAAAGGCGAGCTCGACCACGCCCGCGAAGTATTCGAAGAGGCCGTCTCCCGGCTCGACCGTTCCGGGAACAGGCACGCACAAGCGACCGCCCGCAGTGGCCTGGCAGACGTTCTCACCGAACTCGGCGAATCGGATGCGGCTCTTGACCTGTGCAGGGCGGCGCTTACGGTATTCGAATCCCTTGCCGACAGCAAGGGCCGGGCGGGCACGCTCATCAGTATGGGCAGAGCATTCCGGGCTCATGGCGACAGCCGTCAAGCCGAAACGAACTTCACCGAAGCACTCGGACTGGCCCAGGAAATCGGCGCAGCACGCCAGGAAATTCAAGCCCTGCGGGGACTCGCCCAACTCGACTGCGACGCAGGCCGGCTCGGCGGCGCAGCCTTCCATGCACAGGCAGCCCTGGCCCTGGCCTCCCGGACCCAGGATTCGGACGAGGTCGTCGAGACCCATGTTCTGCTCGCGGAAGTCCGGCGCACTTCCGGGGCACTGCCCGACGCCTACGCGTTATTGCAACACGCATTCGATGTCGCGCAGGCAAGGAAGCACCGGGAGACGAGCGCCATTGGCCATCGATTAATGGAGCTGCGCGACCGACTGCCCCATTGACCCATGCATGACGGAAGCGTTTCCGACGACGCCAAAAATGGGCAATACCCCGCAAACGAGCATCGGGGTTCGACTGCTTTGCGCGCAGATTAGAACAGGGGTACATTGATCCACTCGCAAGTGATCACGAGCACCCCAGGAACGTCATGCAAAAGGCACGCAGAAAAATCGTCGTCGCAGCGTCCATCGGCATCCTGGCGTCCATCGCCACGACCCATGCCGCCACAGCGGCAAACCCCGAGCCTTCAACTCCGACAGTGGTAAGTCTCAGGCATATGCCAGCGGCAAGTCAAGCGCCTGCGGCACATTCGGCGGCCATTGCGCTGCACACCGCGAGCCTCGCGGTCAAGGACGCCTCGGACACCTCGTCCGGGATGCACGAGGACGAGTGCATCATGCTCGGCGGCCGACCCCTCTGACCACCGGCCGGGCACAGCCGGACCGGGGCGGGTACGCAGCCCGACCGCACCCCGAAGGCACGGCAACGCATCAGGCACGGCACCGAGTTCAGCCCCAGCGGGCTCGCAGCGCAGGTCGTCCCTGCGGGCATTCCGGCCACCCCCGTCGAAATCCCCGCGCAGCGGCCCGCTCGCAACAGTCTGTGGACTTCCGGATCTGCAAATTACACAGTGTTCCTTGCCAACTTGCGTTGCCCGTGGGCATATAGTGACGTGGCGTCACCGCGCGCCGCCCGAACGCCTGGCACGCACGCCTCCCGTTGAGAGGAACGCACACCGTGGCCTTACCGAGCAACGACTACCCGCGGCGGTCCGGTGTCGGATCGTCCGGCACGGCCACGGCGTCCGCTTTCCGGCCGGGGGGCGGGATGACCGCCGGGCTGGGGTTCGCTCTGCCCGCGCGGGGGGAGGCCGTTTCCGTGGCGCGGCGGCGGGTGCGGGCGTATCTGGGTGGGGCGGGGTGCGACCCCGACACCGTGGAGACCGCGGCGCTGCTGGTGAGCGAGCTGACGACCAACGCCGTGCGGCACACCGCGAGTCCGGTCTTCGAGTGCCGGGTGCATTTCGACGGCGTACGCGTGCGGCTGGAGGTCGAGGACCACGGCGGGACGCCGGACAGGCCGGAGCGGCGCGAGCCCGGGCCGGGGGACGTGGACGGGCGCGGGCTGCTGCTCGTGGACGCGCTCTGCGCGCGGTGGGACGTCGCCGAGGCCCCGTGCGGGGGTCGGATCGTCGGCGCCGAGCTGATCCCGCAGAGGTAGGGGCGCGAACGCCCCGCGCACAGGGGGTGCGGCGCGGGGCGGACGGCAGCCGGACGGGCTCGGTTACGGCTTGCGGGCCACGCCCGCGTACATCGCCACCTCGTCGTCACGGACGGAGTCCTCCGTGCCGGGCTCGGGGAGCCAGCGGTGGATGAGGGTGACACCGGGCTCGGTCAACTCCAGCCCGGCGAAGAAGGGTTCTACGTCCGCGCGGGTGCTGTCGCGGACCGGCAGGCCGCGCTTGGTGTATTCGGCGGTGACGGTCCTCGCGTCGTCCGGGTCGGTGTTGGTGGTCACCGTCGTGATGGTGAGCATGCTGCCGGGGGCGAGCCGGTCGAGGTAGCCGCGGACGAGCGCGTACGCCTCCTCCTTGTCCAGGACGAACTGGAGGACGGCGATGAGCGACAGCGACACCGGACGGCTCAGGTCCAGCGTCCCGGTCACCTCGGGCGAGGCGACGATCGCCTCGGGGTCGTGCATGTCCGCGCGCAGGTAGGCGATCCTGCCCTCGGGGGTGCCGGTGAGCCGGGCGGCTGCGTGCACGAAGACGATCGGGTCGTTGTCGACGTAGACGACGCGCGCCGCGGGGTTCACCTCCTGTGCGATCTCGTGCAGGTTGGGCGACGTCGGGATGCCGGTGCCGATGTCCAGGAACTGGTCGATGCCCTGCTCGGCGGCGTAACGCACCGCGCGGTGCATGAACTTGCGGTTCTCGCGCATGGAGGTGCGCAGGTTCGGCCAGCCGGCGAGCATCTGCTCGGCCGCCTCGCGGTCGACCTGGTAGTTGTCCTTGCCGCCGAGGATGAAGTCGTAGACGCGCGCGGAGTGCGCGATGCTCGTGTCTATCAGGGGCGGTTCGCCGTCCGCGCCGTCGACGTCGGGGCGGGCCAGGTCCTCGGACATGCGTGCATCCCTTCGCTGCGGGGCGCCGCCCGCCCCTCCCGGCCTGTCCCGGGTGGGCCGCGCTGAACAGCGGCGCCGTTGTCACTGCCGATCCGTCACATCGGGCCCACCGTACGCGAGTTGTCGCCGCGATTCGGACCGGGTGGCCGAGGCCGCGTCCGTGGTGATGCGTTCACGGGCGGATGTCGTACGGGGTGCCCGCGCGCAGGCTGAGGGTGCGGTGGGCGCCGGGCCAGCGGACGGTGAGGGTGGTGTCGCGCGCGGCCCGCAGTGTCGCCGCCGACAGGGCGCCGCCCGCCCAGGCCAGCCGCTCCACGGTGACGGCGCCATGGGCACGTAGCCCGCTGACCGTGCCGTCCGGCCAGGCGGGCGGCACGGCGGGGAGCAGCAGCAGCTCGGAGCCGCGGGACTGGACGAGCATCTCGGCGATCGCCGCCGTCGCCCCGAAGTTGCCGTCGATCTGGAAGGGCGGGTGGGCGCACAGCAGCGAGGGGTAGACCCCGCCGCCGTCGCTTTCGGCCTCGACGGGCCGCAGCATCACCCCGAGCAGCCGGTGCGCGGCGGCCCCGTCGCCGAGCCGCGCCCACAGGGCGGTCTTCCAGGCGGTGGACCAGCCGGTGCCCTCGTCGCCGCGCAGCTCCAGGCTGCGGCGGGCGGCGGCGCGCAGCCTCGGGTCGGTGAGGGTGCGGCCGGGGTGCAGGCCGACCAGGTGCGAGACATGCCGGTGGTGCGGCTCGGTCTCGGGGTGCTCGGTGTGCCATTCCAGCAGCTCGCCGCGGCTGCCGACGCCCGGCGGCCGGAGCCGGCGCAGGGCGGCGGTGACCGCGGCGACCAGCTCCGGGTCGGCGGCGGGGCCGGCCTCGGCGGCGGATTCGGCGAGGAAGCCGAAGAGTTCACGGGCGAGGGTGAGGTCCATCGTGGTGGAGCGGTCCACGGACGCGGGCCCGTCCGGGGTCGCGAAGCGGTTCTCCGGCGAGGTGGCGGGGGCGGTGATCAGGTGGCCCGCGGGGTCGTCGGGGTCCTCGTGCAGCAGCCCGAGCAGGAAGCGGGCGGCCTCGGCCGCGGCGGGCCAGGCGCGGTCGCGCAGGAAGCGGCGGTCGCGGCCGTAGCGCCAGTGCTCGGCGAGGTGGAGGCTGAGCCACGCTCCGCCGAGCGGCCAACTGGACCACACAGGGTCGTCGTTGCCCTCACCGACGGGCCATGTCGCCCGCCACAGGTCGGTGTTGTGGTGGCAGGTCCAGCCGTCCGCCCCGTACAGCTCCCGGGCGACCCCGCGCCCGGCGTCGGCGAGGTCGGCGACCAGGTCGAGCAGCGGGCCGTGGCATTCGGGCAGCGCCGTGGACTCGGCGGGCCAGTAGTTCATCTGGGTGTTGATGTTGACGGTGTAGTCGCAGTGCCAGGGCGGGGTGACGGAGTCGTTCCACAGCCCCTGGAGATGGGCGGCCTGCGTGCCGGGGCGTGAACTCGCCAGCAGCAGGTAGCGGCCGAAGTCGAAGAGGACAGCGGCCAGTTGCTCGTCGCGCGGCCCGGCCTGCGAGGCACGCAGCCGTACGTCGAGCGGCTCCGCGCCTCCCCGGCCGGCGCCGAGCCGCAGCCGTACCCGGCCCATCACGGCGGCGTGCGCGGCCGCGTGCGCGGGCAGCAGGTCGGCCCGGCCGCGGGCCAGGGCGACGGCTTCGGCGGCGCGCGCGAGGCACTCCTCCGGGTCGGTGCGCGGGGCGCGGTTCCAGGCGGTGAAGCCCGTGCGGACGTCGACGAGGATCGTGCACCGCGCGGCGTCACGCACCCGCAGGCTCCCGTCCGCGACCTCGACCGTCCCGCCGCCGACCGCCGCGCCGGCAACTGGTCCGCCGCCGACCGCCGCGCCGCCGACCGTCCCGCCGCCGACCGCCGCGCCGGCAACTGGTCCGCCGCCGTCCGCGGCGTCGTCGCCGGGGTCGCCATCGCCCGCGTCGCCTTCGCCCGGGTGGCAGTACACGTGGGCGAGCGCGGCCGCGGCCATGCCGCCGTCGCCGTGCTCGACGACCGGGCGGTGATCGGCGTCGTCGCCGACGTGCGAGGGGGCGTGCAGCAGCAGCGCGAGCCCGCAGCCGTCCACCGCCCGTACGTCATGCCGGAGTTGTGGGGTACGCCAGCTCAGCTCCGCCGTGAGGCGGCCGCCGGGGGCGTGCAGGCCGATGACGAGGAGCCCGGTGGCGGCGTCGGCGAAGACGGTCTGTTCGACCCCGTCCGCGACATGCCGCGCCACGCCCAGGCCGAGGTCCAGCTCGCGGAAGCGGAAGGCCCCTGATCCGCCCCCGCCCTGCCGGGCGACGCGCAGCACCAGGTCGCCGACGGGCTGGTACGCCTCCGCGCCGCGGCCCTGCGCCGCCTTGAGCCGCTCCCCCGCGGCGGTGTGCCGCCCGGCGCGCAGGTCGGCGCGGACGTCGTCGAGCAGGCCCGCGGGCACGGCGGGGTGGCCGGCGGGCGGCGGACCGGACCAGAAGGTGTCCTCGTTGAGGGAGAGCCGCTGGTCGTGCAGCGGGCCCCAGATCATCGCGCCCAGCCGCCCGTTGCCGACGGGGAGCCCGTCGACCCAGCGCGCGGCCGGGCGGTCGTACCAGACCGGCGAGGACGGCTCCGGCGTCACGTACACGGCAAACCCCTGCCCACATCAGCTCCCCAGCCGCGGCGAGCCTACCCCCGTGATCCCGGCGGGGGCCATGGCGGAACCCCCGCCGGGATCACGTCGACGCGCTGCTCAGGCGCCCGGACGCGCCAGCAGCAGCTCGGTGTTGTGGTCCCCGGCCGCGCCGGTCTTGGCGGCGGGCGTGGCGTAGGGGTCGTTGTAGGACAGCTCGCGGTAGAGCGCCGCGAGGCCCCGCTCGGAGGTGTCGCCGAAGTCGGTCGCGTAGGGCGCGGCGGACTCGATGAGCGTGGTGAAGAGCGACAGCGTCCCGTCGCCGTTGTCGGCCACCTCGATGACGCGGGCGTGCTGCGGGAAGTCCACGTGCGAGGCCGTGTTGATCTCCCAGAAGGACCGCTCCGCGACCGCGTGCGCGTGCGGGGTGATGAGGTTGGCGTGCGTGTGGCCGTTGACCCAGCCGAGCACGTTCGGGTAGCGCTGGAGCAGGGTGACCAACTCGGCGCCGCTGTGACGCGCTTCGAAGAGGTTGTAGGGGTCGGGCAGCGTGTTGCCCATCGTCGTGCTCGTGTGGTGGCTGAAGACCAGCACGTACTGGTCCTGCGAGCCGCGCCGCACCACGTTGCCGTCGGTGTCGTACCAGTGCGTGCTGTTGCCCTGCAGCACCGACTCCAGCCACTTCAGCTGCGCGGTGCCGATCGAGCCGTCCGCCCAGCCCGCCCGGTTGGTGGTGTCCAGGCTGATGCCGAGCACACCGGGGGCGACCGGGAAGGTGTAGTAGAGCTTGCCGCTGTCTGCGGCCGACTGCGTGAAGCCGTGGCCGTACGGACCCGAGCCGGTGTAGGCGGAGTTGAGGTGCGCGGCAGCGAACTGCCTGGGAGTGAAGGGCGCCCGGCGCGCGTCCGGGGTGACCTTGCGGACCGGGCCGGACGCGAGGAGCTGGCCGAGCAGCACGATCGCGCTCGCCGGGTCGTGCTGGATGGCGTCCGCGAGCTTGGCCGCGGTCGCGGAGTCCAGGCCCTCGATCTTGTTGCCGCCGGTGTAGAGCGAGTTCAGCAGGCCGAGGTCGGGGAGGGTGCCCTCGATGCTGTCGTCGTGGTTGCCGACCGTCGTGTACCACGGGGTGCGCAGGCCGGTCGCGGTGAACGGGCGGCCCGCGGCGCTCAGGAAACCGGGGACCTGCGGGAAGCCCTTGGCCTTGTAGTCGTCCTGGAGGGACGACTCCGGGTTCCAGTAGTTCGACGAGTTGGAGTTCTGCACACCCTCGTAGCGGCTGGTGTCGCCGGTCGACGGGGTGATCGCGCCGCCGCTCATCACCGACAAGTACCAGTCCAGCTCGACCAGTTCGTGGTTGTCGGTGTTGTCGCCGGTGGCCATCACGAGCGAGAAGGGCTGACCTGTGTACGGGCCGCCCGCCAGCGCGTTGACCCGGTCCACGAGGGAGGCCGCGCCGCGTACGGTCAGGGTCTCGTGCGGGCGGTACGCCGAGTCGATGAAGGGCGCGAGGTACTCGAACCGCACGGGGGACTCGGTGTCCGCGAGGTGCAGGTCGGTGAACTGCACGAAGGAGGCGAGGCCGGTGCGGCGGTCGTCGCGCCCCGCCGCGCCCGCGGCCAGCTCCGTCCGCACCACGACCGGCCACCCCGGCCCTGCCGCCAGTCGCACGTACGGGCCCGCGCCCGCCGGGGTCGCGACCTGCTCCAGCGTGGTGCCCGCCACCCGCACGGCCCGTGCGGCGGTCGTGGCCTGCGCGCGGTCGTACGCGGCGGCGGACGCGTACGGGCTGTCCGCGAGGCTCAGCCCCGCGGCGACCGCCGCGGCACCACCGAGGAACTTGCGCCTGCTGTAAGAGGCCATGCCGAACTCTCCTGACGCGGTCGGGGATCGTCCTCACCCCCCGCCTACCGGCGGGTAATTTCCGTGCGCCAGCATCATGGCACTCGCTGGCCATGACGTGAACACGTCCTGACCAGGTGCGGTCGGTTTCCCCCACGCCGGGGGAAGCGGCCTTGCGCCCGCGCCGCCGGGCGAGCGTTTTCAGGGTGCGGCTGGACCGCGGGGCAAGCGTCTTCAGGGGCGCGTGGGGGTACCTCCCACGCGCCCCTGAAAACGCTCACCCGCGCGGCACACGCAACGCGCGGCCCCCGAGCGGTTACCGCTCGAAGGTGAAGCCCCGGAGACCGGCCCCGCCCCGGATCGTGAGGGTCAGGTCGTGGACGCCCGGCGGCGGGGTGAGGGGCACGCTCACCGAGGTCCAGGTGTAGCGGGATCCCGTCGCGGGGATCGTGAGCGTCCCCAGGAGCGACCCGGAAGCCCGCACCTCCAGGGCCCCCTCGCCGGAGGCCAGCGCGACCTCCGCGGTGAAGGTCAGGGCCCCGTCCAGGTCCGCGGCGCGGTAGACGAGCGTGGCCTCCCCCGCGGACGCGACCGCGTCCCCCGCCGAGCGCGTCGCGTCCACGAGCTGAGCCCCCTCGTGGTCGTCGAAGTCCACCGCCGCGACCCGCCGGCCGACGACGGTGCGCGGTGCGGGCGGCGGCCCGACGACGGTCAGCGGCGCCCCCAGCGGGAGCACCCCCGCCGACCGCCCCGCAAGCACCTCGTACGCGCCGGGCTCGACGGCGAAGGCGCCCTCCCGTACGGACCAGTGCGCGAGCGCCTCCGCCGCCGCCAGCGGGAAGGTGAGCCGCGCGGACTCGCCCGCGGCGAGGCGGGCCTTGCCGTACGCGGCGAGCTTCAGGAGCGGTGCCTCGTACGTCCCGGCGGCGCACGCCCGTACGTACAGCTGCACGGTCTCGACGCCCGCGCGCGTACCGGAGTTGGTGACGGTGACGCTCGCCGAGAGGGTGCCGTCGCGCTCGACGGAGTCGGCGGAGAGGCTCAGGTCGGAGAGCGTGAAGTCCGTGTAGGACAGCCCGTGCCCGAACGGGTGGAGCGGCGCGGCCCGGTGGTACTGGTACGTCCAGCCCGCCTTGATGATGTCGTAGTCCAGCCGTTCGGGCAGCGGGTCGTCCGAGCGGTACCAGGTCTGCGGGAGGCGGCCCGCGGGGTCGGCGGCGCCGAGCAGCACGGCGGCCAGCGCGTGCCCCGTCTCCTGCCCGGCGTGCGAGGTCCACACCACGGCCGGGACGTGCGCCTCGGCCCGGTCGACGGCGTACGGGTAGCTGCTCATGACGACGAGCACGGTCTCCGGCCGCACGGCGGCGACGGCCTCCAACAGCCGCTCCTGCGTGGGCGGGAGGGTGATCCCGGCGCGGTCCTGGGTCTCGCGGCCGTTGATGATGGGGTCGTTGCCGAGGACGACGACGGCCACGTCCGCCCGCGCCGCGGCCTCCACCGCCTGGGCGATCCCGTCCCGGACGACGGTGAGCGTGAAGTGCTCGGCGTCCTCAGCGCGTTCGGCGGTCATCGCGACCGCCCCGGTCGCCGCGTCGACGACCGCGTACCGCCCGCCGTGGATCGCGCGCAGCGCCACCGCCCCGCCGTCGCCGACCGGTTCCAGGCGGAAGGTCTCGTGCACGTCCCACCCCGCGGGCTGGACGCGGTCGGCCGCGAGTGAGGCGTCCGCGTCGACGAGCCCGGCGTAGCGCCCGGTGCGCACGTTGCGCAGGGTGAGCACCCCGAGGTCCCAGTCGAAGAGGTCGAACAGCGCGGCACCGGAGACGCCGCCGACGCCATCGGCCACCGCCGCGTCCGGCCCGGCGGCGTCGACGGCAGCCCCGGAAGCACCGGCGCCGTCCGCCTCGTCATCGTTTCCGGCGGCGGCAGAGACCGACAGCCGGGCATCCGCCCCGAAGGCCCCGAGCAGTCCGCCGGTCGAGCCCGCCCGCAGCACGACGCGGTCCACGCCCTCGATCGCCTCGGTGCTGCCGCCGACCGCCTCGACGGCCTCGCGCAGCCCGTCCGCCGCGGTCACGCGGTACGGCATCGTGCCGCTGTACCAGTCCTCGAAGAGGCTGTCCGCGAGCGGCCCGACGACCGCGACGCGCTTCCCGTCCGCCGCCAGCGGCAGCAGTGGGCCCGACCCGCTTTCTCCCGCAGCGTTCTTGAGCAGCACGACCGCCTCCGTCGCGGCCCGCAGGGCGAGCGCGCGGTGCTCGGCGGAGTCGACGGCCGACCAGGGCGTGTCCGCGTACGGGCCGCCGTCCGGGTCGAACTCGCCGAGCCGGAAGCGGATCGACAGCTGCCGGCGCACCGCGCGGTCGATGTCGGCGGCGGTGAGCAGCCCGCGGTCGACGGCCTCGGTGACGCGGGCGACGGTCACGGAGGAGTCGTCGCCGTGGTCGGTGAAGCTGTCGATGCCGGCGAGCAGCGCGGCGGCGTGCGAGACGGCGTGGTCGTCGAAGTAGTGCTCGTCCTCGACGAGGTTGGACGGCGCCTCGGCGTCACTGACGACGTACAGCTCATTCCCCGTGGGCTCGGCCCACCGCCGCAGCTCGCTCTCCAGCAGCGGAGTGACGTGGCAGGGGCGGCCGTTGAGCAGGTTGTACGCGGCCATGACGCCGGTCGCGGAGCCCTCGGCGACCGGCTGCCGGAAGGCCGCGAGGTCGTACTCGTGCAGCACGCGCGGGCGTACGCCGGAGGAGGTGGTGGTGCGGCCGTCCTCGTTGTTGTAGGCGAGGAAGTGCTTGAGGACCGGCGCGGTGCGCAGCCGCTCCGGGTCGTCGCCGGCCAGGCCGCGGCAGAAGGCGTGGCCGAGCCGCGCGGAGAGCAGCGGGTCCTCGGAGTAGCCCTCCTCGTTGCGGCCCCAGCGGGGGTCGCGCAGCAGGTTCACGACCGGCGCCCACGCCTGGAGGCTGATACGGCCCTCGCCGATGGCCGGGGCCCGGTGGTGGTGGTACGCGCGCAGCTCGGTGCCGGTCGCGGTGGCGATCGCGTGCAGCAGTTCGTCGTCCCACGTGGCGCCGAGGCCGACGGACTGCGGGAAGACGGTCGCGGGGCCGAGCCAGCCCACGCCGTGCAGCGCCTCGGTGCCGGTGCGGAAGGCGGCCACGCCCAGCCGCGGGATGCCGGGGGCGTACTGGTGCAGCATCGCGATGCGCTCGCCGGGGGTGAGCCGGCCGAGCAGGTCGTCGATCCGCTCGGCGAGCGGCAACGACACGTCACGGAAGGGCAGTTGCCGCACGGCGGGGTCCGCGGGCGGCTCGGCGGGCAGCTCGGCGGGCACGGAGACGGTACTCACAGCGGAAAACCCCTTGCGGTGTGCGGCGTTGGGCCGCGACTGGAGAAGGACAGGGCAGGCCGTACGTGGGCAGTGCGGGTGCGGGCAGCACCGGGAGGGAACGTGCGGGTGTGCGGTCCGGGGCGGCTCCGGGACGGGCGGACCGCCGGGCGTCGCGCACGCGCCGGGCAGCACGCGGACACACACCCGAAGTGAAACGCTTCGACGCTGACATGCGGATCGGGACCGTGTCAACCATGTCACGAGGATTGATCACCGAAGTCTCTGAAACCCCTTACTGTGCCCGCTTCACCGGCTTTGACCAGCCGCAATCGTCCTGACGTGGACGAAGAGGCGAACGCGAAAAAGTTTTTGCACAACCACTTGTCGAACGTGTAGGCCGTCGTTACTCTCGCCGCAACGTCGAAGCGCTTCGATTGATGCGGACGGCATCCCCTCTCGCTGCGACGCCCAGGATTTCTCCCACCTGCCTTGCACGACGCTCGTCACGGAACCTCTCAGGCGAAGGGCCGCCCCATCATGAGCATCGAGTTGAACCGCAGATCCTTTGTGAACGGCGCGGTCGCCGTCGCCGGAACCGCCGCGCTGTCCCCGCTGCTCGCCGCGTGCGGTGGCGGGGGCAAGAACAGCGAGACCAAGCGCAAGGGCGGCACGAACAGCAAGAAGGGCGCCGCCGCGGCCCTTCCGACGTACGTGCCGAACAACGCCGTCCAGGCCGACATCCCGTCGGCGACCGGCGCGGCCGGGGCGGTCACGGACCCGGGCTTCCTCAAGTACCCGTCCAGCCCGGCGAAGTCCGTCGCCGTGAAGCCCGGCGCGGGCGGCGAGTACACCACGCTGACCCCGCTGTGGGGCACCATCCCGTCGGCGGACAACTCCTTCTACAAGGCCGTGAACGAGGCGCTGGGCGCCAAGCTCACGATGAAGCCGGCCAACGGCGTCACGTACGACACGACGATCACGACGCTCACCGCCGCGGGCAAGCTGCCCGACTGGGTTCAGCTGCCTGGCTGGTGGAACTCCAACTTCAAGGTCGGCGAGCTGTGCGGCACCCAGCTCGCGGACCTCACGCCCTACCTCGCGGGCGACAAGGTCAAGAAGTACCCGAACCTCGCGGCGCTGCCGACCGGCGCGTGGACGGCCGGCATGTGGCAGGACAAGCTGTACGGCATACCGAGCTTCTCCACCGGCTTCGGCCTGCCCGGCCAGTTCTTCTACCGGGCCGACATCTTCGAGGCCAAGGGCATCAACCCCGACGACGTCAAGTCGGCCGACGACTTCATGAGCCTCGGCAAGGAGCTCACCAACGCCAAGGGCAACGTGTGGGCCTTCGACGACGTGTGGGCGTACATGTTCCAGATCTTCGACTTCGCGCAGAAGTTCGTCGTCACCGACGGCAAGCTGGTGCACAAGTACGAGCAGCCGGAGCTGCTGGAGGCGCTCAACTGGTGCTACAAGCTCGCCAAGTCGGGCTACATGCACCCGGACGCCCTGGCCGGCAACAACAACGACGCCAAGACCCGCTTCTACGCCGGCAAGGCCCTCATCAACGGTGACGGCACGGGCGCCTGGAACGAGGGGGACGCGCAGGCGGGCGTCGCAGCCGACAAGAACTACCGGCGCGGGTCGTTCAAGCCCTTCTCGGCGGACGGCACCAAGGCGCCGCGGCTCTTCCTCAGCGCCTCGGCCGGCGAGTTCAGCTACCTCAACATCAAGCTCAAGCCGGCGCAGATCGAGGAGTGCCTGCGGATCGCCGACTACCTCGCGGCGCCCTTCGGCTCGCTGGAATACCAGCTGGTCAACTTCGGCGTCGAGGGCACCGACTTCACGATGGGCGCCAACGGCCCGACGCCGACCAAGTCCGGCCTGGCCAACGTCCAGGCGCAGACGTTCCCCTTCCTCGCGACCGGGGTCAACGTCATCAACAACCCGGACTTCCCGCAGCTCACCAAGGACCGCTGCGCCTGGAACGCGGAGGCGGCCAAGTACGCCTACAAGCCGGTGTTCTGGAACATGAACATCACCGTGCCGCAGCGCTACGCCACCGCGGACGCCGGGCAGGCCGTCGAGGACACCATCAAGGACGTCTACCACGGCATCAAGCCGGTCTCGGCCTTCCAGGACGCGGTCAGCACGTGGAAGGGCAGCGGCGGCGGCGACGCGATGGTCGCCTGGTACCAGTCGAACGTCCTCGACAAGCTCGGCACGGGCCAGTAAGGGGAATCCGACCATGGCCTCGACCGTCGCCGACCAGGGCGAGGACGAACAGCAGCACCCGGGCGGCGGTCCCGAGGGCGGCGGCGCCGGGAAGCCCTCCCGGCGCGCCGCCCGGAGGCAGGCCCGGCAGGCCCTCGCGGCCCTGCCCAACCAGAACCGGCTGACCTGGCGCATCCGGCTGCGTCGCGACAAGTCGCTGATCCTGATGACGCTGCCGGCGATCGCGCTGCTGATCGTCTTCAGCTACCTGCCGCTGTTCGGCACCATCACCGCCTTCCAGTACTACGACCCGCTGGACGGCATCCGCAACAGCGAGTGGGTGGGGCTGTACCAGTTCCGCCAGCTCTTCGGCGACCCGCTGTTCTGGCACGCGCTGGAGAACACCCTCTACATCAGCGCCGTGCAGCTCGTGCTGTTCTTCCCGATCCCGATCCTGCTGGCGTTGCTGCTCAACTCCGTCCTCAACTCCCGCCTGCGGTCGGTCATCCAGGCCATCACCTTCCTGCCGCACTTCTACTCGTGGGTGCTGGTCGTCACGCTCTTCCAGCAGATGCTGGGCGGCGCGGGCCTGCTCAACCACTTCCTGCGCCAGCACGACATGGGCACGTGGGACGTGATGACCAACCCGCACACCTTCTCCCTGCTGGTCACCTCGCAGGTGGTGTGGAAGGACGCGGGCTGGGGCATCATCGTCTTCCTCGCGGCGCTGTCGGCCATCGACCAGAACCTGTACGAGGCCGCCGCGTCCGACGGCGCGGGCCGCTGGCGGCGGATGTGGCACATCACGCTGCCCGGCATGCGCAGCGTCATCGTGCTGATGCTCGTCCTGCGGCTCGGCAACACGCTGTCGGTCGGCTTCGAGCAGCTGCTCGTCCAGCGCTTCGCCGTGGGCCACGACGCCGCCGACGTCCTCGACACCTTCTCCTTCTACTACGGCATCGGGACCCAGAACTACAGCTACGGCGCTGCCGCGGGCATCTTCAAGAGCGTCATCTCGCTGCTGCTGATCTGGGGCGCCAACAAGCTGGCCCACCGCTTCGGCGAGGACGGACTGTACCGGAAATGACCACTCTCACCGCACCCCCCGCGCGGGTGGCCGCCCGCCGGCGCAATCCGAACCGCCCCTCCTGGGAGGAGCCGCCGTCCGCGGCCGGCCAGGGCGTCAAGGGCCTCACCCTGGGCGCCGTGGTCCTGCTCATCCTGCTGCCGCTCTACTGCGTGATCCTCACCAGCTTCTCCACGCCGGGCGCGATCAACCGGGCCGGCGGCCTGGTCATCGTGCCCGACGGGCTGACCCTCGACGCGTACACCACGATGCTGCGCGACAGCACCGTCCGCCAGTCGCTGGTCGTGACGCTGGGCATCACCGTCGTCGGCACCGCGATCTCGATGGTCGTGTCGATCCTGTGCGCGTACGGCCTGTCCCGCGCGCGCTCGCTCGGCCACCGCTTCCTGCTGCTGCTGCTCGTCGTCACGATGTTCGTCAACGGCGGCCTGATCCCGACCTTCCTGGTGGTCAACGGGCTCGGGGGCCTCGGGCAGTACTGGGCGCTGATCCTGCCGAGCGCGGTGAGCGTCTTCAACATCCTGGTGCTGCGCAGCTTCTACTCCAACACCGCGGGCGAACTCATCGACGCGGCGCGGATGGACGGCGCGAACGAGTGGCGCATCCTGTGGTCGGTGGTGCTGCCCACCTCCCGGGCGGTCACCGCCGTCATCTCCCTCTTCTACGCGGTCGGTTACTGGAACACCTTCTTCAACGCCATGCTCTACATGCCGGCCGACCACGAGAAGTGGCCGCTGCAGATGGTGCTCTACGAGTACGTCAACCGGGGTATGAACATGCCGGGCCAGGTGAACAGCGGCTTCGGCGTCGCCGGCCACTCCCAGACGGCACCGCTGTCGCTGCAGATGGCGGTCGTGGTCCTCACCCTGCTCCCCATCACCGTCGTCTTCCCCTTCATGCAGAAGCACTTCGCCAAGGGCATGCTCACCGGAGCGATCAAGGGCTGATGCCGCCCACCCCAGACAGGGCCGGTCCCGCGCGCCCCTCCCCCGCTGCGTGACGGGACCGGCCCCCGGGCGACACCATGGACAACCAGCGGCACGACACGAAGGGTTCACCAGCATGGTGACTTTGGCCGAGGTGGCCAAGCACGCGGGCGTCTCCGCGAGCACCGTCAGCTACGTCCTCAGCGGCAAGCGCTCCATCTCCGGCCCGACCAGGCAGCGCGTGGAGAAGGCGATCAGCGACCTGGGGTACCACCCCAACGCGGGTGCCCGCGCGCTGGCCGGGAAGCGCTCGCACATCATCGCGCTGGTCGTGCCGCTGCGTACCGACGTCTACGTACCGGTGATGATGGAGATAGCGATCTCCGTGACGGTCGCGGCCCGCAGCTTCGGCTACGACGTGCTGCTCATCACCAACGACGAGGGCCCGGAGGGGCTGCGCCGGGTCGCCGCGAGCGGGCTCGCCGACGGGGTGATCCTGATGGACGTCGAACTCGACGACGCCCGCATCCCCGTCCTGCGCGAGACCGGCACGCACGCCGCCCTCATCGGGCTGCCCGCCGACACCACCGGACTGGCCTGCGTGGACCACGACTTCGCGGGAGCGGGCGCACTGTGCGCCGAGCACCTCGCCGACCTCGGGCACCAGGACATCGCCTTCATCGGCTACGCCCCCGGCGTCTACCAGCGGCACGCCGGATACGCCGAGCGCACCCTCAGCGGCTTCCGCGAGCGCGCGGCCGAACGCGGGCTGCGGGTGCTGCACCGCCCCTGCGAGGGAAGTTACGAGAGCACCGCGGGAGCGCTGTCCCGCATCCTCGCCGACCGGCCCGACACCACGGGCTTCGTGGTGCAGAACGAGGGCGCCATCGGTCCGCTGCTGAGCCTGCTGCGCACCAGCGGCCGGGTCGTGCCGGAGGACGCGTCGGTCGTGGCGCTGTGCCCCGAGCCGCTGGCCGAGCAGTACTCGCCGCGGCTCACCGCGGTGACCGGGCCCGCGCACGAGCTCGGGCGGCAGGCGGTGCAGTTGGTGATGAACCGGCTGGAGGACCGGTCCACCGCCGAGGTCAGCCTGCTCACCCCGGTGCTCACCCCGCGCGAGAGCACGGGCCCGGCGCCCGTGCGCTGAAGTCCCTTCCTACGACTCCGGTGCTCCCCACGTCCCCGAAAGGCCTCGCCATGCCCACTTTCCGCCGCCCCGGCGCGGAACCCGCCCTCGGAGAACCGGAGTCGACGTCATGACCAGCAACGGGACGAACGACGGGACCTCCGGCGGGACCTCCGGCGCAGCCGGGCGGGGAACCGGCGGCGGGACCTCCGGCGGGACCTCCGGCGCAGCCGGGCGGGGAACCGGCGGCGGGACCGGGCGCGGGACCTCCGACCTGGCCTCCGGCGGAATGGGCGGCGTGGTGCGGCGGCTCGGCGGGCGGCTGGCCTTCGGCGGCGACTACAACCCCGAGCAGTGGGACGAGGCCGTGTGGAAGGAGGACGACCTCCTGATGCGCTGGGCGCACGTCAACCTCGCCACGGTCGGCGTCTTCTCCTGGGCGCTGATCGAACCGGAGGAGGGCCGCTACGACTTCGGCTGGCTCGACGCCCACCTGGACCGGCTGCACGCCGGGGGCGTCAGCGTCGACCTCGCCACGCCCACCGCTTCGCCGCCGCCGTGGTTCACCCTCGCGCACCCCGACGCGATGCCCGTCACCCCGGAGGGCGTACGCCTCACGCACGGCAGCCGGGACACCTACTGCCTGGCCGCGCCCGCCTACCGGCAGGCCTGCGTGCGGATCGCCACCGCGCTGGCGGAGCGGTACGGCGACCACCCGGCCGTGGCGATGTGGCACGTCCACAACGAATACGCCACCGTCTGCCACTGCGACCACGCCGCCGCGGCCTTCCGGGTCTGGCTGCGCGCCCGGCACGGCACCCTCGACGCGCTCAACGACGCCTGGGGCACGGCCTTCTGGAGCCAGCGCTACGGCTCCTGGGAGCAGATCCTGCCGCCGCGCGCCACCCAATGGCACCGCAACCCCGGACTCGCCCTGGACTACCGGCGGTTCTGGTCCGACCTCGCGCTCGACGCGTACCGCGAGCAGCGCGACGCGATCCGCGCGCACACCACGCCGGACCGCCCCGTCACCACCAACCTGATGGTGCCCGGCTACCAGGTGCTGGACCTGTGGGCGTTCGGCCGCGAGGTCGACGTCGTCGGCATCGACCACTACCCCGTCGCGCCCGGGATCGACGCCGCCGCCGACACCGCCTTCGGCGCCGACCGCGCCCGCTCCTTCGGCGGCGGCAAGCCGTGGCTGCTGATCGAGCAGGGCGCCAACACCGTCTACACCGCGGACCGCACGCTGCCCAAGGAGCCCGGCGATCTGCTGCGCCTCACCCTCGCGCACATTGCCCGCGGCTCGGAGGGCGCACTCTTCTTCCAGTGGCGCCAGTCCCGCGCCGGAGCCGAGATCTGGCACTCCGCGATGGTCCCGCACGCCGGGCCCGACTCCCGGGTCTTCCGCGAAGTGACCGACGCCGGCACGGTGGTGGCCCGGCTCGGCGAGCTGGCCGGCTCTGTCGTACGGGCGCGCGTTGCGGTGCTGCACGACTCCGACAGCTGGTGGGCGCTCGACGGGCAGGGGCTGCCGTCCGCGTCACTTGACTACCACCGCGAACTGCGCCGGGCGCACCGCGCGTTGTGGGACGCCGGGGTCACCGCGGACTTCGCCCACCCGGACGACCCGGACCTCGGGCGCTACCGACTCCTCGTCGCCCCCGCGCTGTTCCTGCTCTCCGACGCCGCCGCCGAGCGCCTGCGGGCGTACGTCCACGGCGGCGGCACGCTCCTCGTCCAGCACTTCGCGGGCGTTGTCGACGAGCGCCACCACGCGCGGCTCGGCGGCTACCCGGCGGAGCCGCTGCGCGTCGCGCTGGGTGTGCGGGTCGAGGAATACCGCCCGCTGGACGCGGAGTTGACCACACCTCTTTCCGACGGCTCGCACGCCACCGAATGGAGCGAGCTGCTCCGCCTCACCGACCCGGCCGACGCCGTCGCCTCCTACACCGAGGGCGCGCTCGCGGGCGAGCCCGCGCTGACCCGCCACGCGTACGGCTCCGGCACGGCCTGGTACGACTCCACCCGCCTCGACGACCCCTCGTACGCGGCCCTCGTCGCCCGGCTGCTCACCGAATCCGGCGTCCGCCCGGAGACCGCCGTCCCCCCGGGCGTCGAGGCGGTCCGCCGCCACGCCCCGTCCGGCGACCGCAGCTGGCTCTTCCTGATCAACCACACCGCCGCCCCGATCACCGTCCCCGCCTCGGGCCACGACCTCCTGACCGCCCGCGCCATCCCCCCGGCCGGCCTCACCCTCCCCCCGGGCGGCACGGCGATCCTCCGCCAGGACTCTCCCGGGTCCTCCTGACCGGCCGGCGCACCGCCCCGACCCACGCCGGGGCGGTGCGCCGGTCCCCGCGCGGGGTGCGTTGTCCGGAGGCGCGGGCGGCCGCGGCGAACCTGCTGAGCCGGCCCTTGGCCCGCGCCCCACCCAGCGGTTGACAGCATCCCCGTACGACGCGCACCCCCGCCGGGGCCCTGCGCCAACTCCGCGCCCACGTACCGGAGATCGCCCCCGACCTTCCTCTCCGCCTGACGCGTTCGCCCCCCGCCGCACCGCCCGTTCGGCCATACTGTCCCCGAAATCTCGGGGGACACGGGGGAATCCACCATGCGCGCTGCACCCGCGGCCATCGCCGCCCTGCTCGTCACCACGGCCGGCCTGACCGCATGCGGCGGCGGTTCCGGCGGTTCCAGCGGCAAGGACAAGCCCGCCGACCAGATCCAGGTCTGCCTGGACGCCACCCTCGACGCCCAGCGCTACGTCCCGGACATCCGCTCCAACCTCGAACTGGCCCGCCCGCTCAACAGCAGGAGCGGGCCCTTCACCGACCCCATGCAGGCCACGTACATCGCACAGGTCCACGCCGACGTCAACCAATGGCGCCTGCACACGTCCGAGTTGGAAGCGAAGGACATCACCCCCGAGCTCCGCAAGGCCATGGACACCCTGATCGCCAGCCTCGAGCCCCTCGAATCCCAGACCGAGAACAGCTTCTACGGGCCTCCGACCCCCGACAGCACGATGGAGGTCTACCAGGCGCAGCTGGAGAACCAGCTCTGCAAGTAGCCCCACCCGCAGCCACCATGCCCCGCGCGGACCACGTCATCGACCGGTACGCGGCGCCCCTCTGACTCCGTTGCTACCTCGACACGGCCGCCCGAGCGTGCTTATGCAAAGACGCGCATAGTCGCGTTCCGGCATGGACGGTCGGGACGGCGACGCCGTAACGTCGTGCCGCCAGCGGTGAAACCCGGCACAGAAGGTGGCCCCTATGACCCGTGAGCAATTGACCCGCCTCACCGGCAACGGAAGTGGCAACTGCAACAACGACGACTGCCCGAATGTCTACCGGACGGCGAGCGGCTCGTTCCTCTTCCAGGGAGAGGCGTCCTCGGCGTTCGTTCTGCCGGAAGGCGAGGGTCTGGTCGAGATCCCGGAGAGCGTGCTGAGGGAGGCCGTCCGTGCTCTTGGATGGTGAATCCTGGAGGTCCATGGTCCGGGATTTCACGAGCGAGGCGTGGCGTCTCGAAACGCTGCCTTTCTACCGGGTCCCCAGCGAGGACGGAGACCTCCGGGACTTCCTAACGGGACACCGCATCGATCCGCTCACCTACTCCTCCCCCTACACCGACGGCCTGGCGAGGGTCCGGGCAGCCGGAAAGACGAAGGGCCGAGTCCACGTCGTCACTCGCCCCCTCACGAACTACCTCCGCTTCGAGTTCATGTACTACGAGGCCCATTCGCGTGCCGGTGACGACATCCGGATTCTCGACGTGACCGACCGCGAAAACCCGCTCGACGGCGTACAGGATTTCTGGATCTTCGACGGGCAGCACGTCGTCCTCATGAACTACGCGGCGGACGGCACGCAGATCGACCGCGAGCTGATCGACGCCGACCCGGAGCCCTACCTCGAATACCAGCGCATCGCGGTCGCGGAGTCGGTGCCCTTCCAGGAGTACGTGAACGGTGGCCATCGAGCCTGAGCATCTGGACCGGTCGGGGCGCGAACTGGCCGCCACGCTCAAGCAGCTCCGCAAGCAAGCCGGGCTCTCCGGAGTCCGGCTCGCCGTGCGCTGCAACATGTCCCAGTCAAAGATCAGCCGGATCGAGGGGAACAAGAGCCGCCCGTCCCTCGTGGACGTCGAGCAGCTGTTGCGCGGGCTGGACGCGCCCGCCGAGGTCGCCGCCAGAGTGATGGAGCTGGCCCGCGTCACTCAGACGGAGTGGCAGGACGGGAGGGCACTGCGCCGAAAGGGAATCGACAAGAAGCAACTGCAGCTTGCGGCGCTCGAAGCCTCCTCCTCGACGTTCCGGTATTTCATGCTCTCCATGACCACAGGCCTGCTGGCGACACCCGAATACGTTCGCGCCAGCCTCTCCCAGGCCCCTGCCGAGCAGCAGGCCAAGGCGGTGGCCATGAAACTTGAGCGGCAGCACGTACTCTTCGACCGCTCCAAACGGTTCACGTTCCTGCTGACCGAGCACGCGGTCCGCTACCCGCTCGTGCCGCCGGACCTGCTCGCCCTCCAGATCGACAGACTCGCCTCTCTGTCCCATCAGCCGAACATTCGGATCGGCGTCATTCCTTCAGGCACCCATTACACGTCCGGCGCACTGAACACCTTCACCGTTTACGACGAGTCGCTGGCCACCGCGGAACTGGATCTTGGCGCGATCGTGTTCCGCGACAGGAGGGATGTCGAGGAATTGATCCGCCGCTTCACCGGCTATGAATCCCACGCACTCTTCGGCGACCTGGCCCGGGAGCACCTTGCCGCCTGGGCAGGGGAATGCCGAAGCTGATCTTTAGTCGAGAACGCGAATCGTCGTCGATGCCACCCGCAAATCGATGGACCATCGGTACGCCCACCGTTCGCGAGGCGAAATCTGGAGGTCAGCCATGACAGATGTCCACACGTTACTCACCCCGGCAGCGTTCCAGGGTGTCGTGGCAACCGTTATCGGCAACAACGACGGCATGGAGGAGGGCACCGCGGAGCGCATCGTCACGGAAGCGCTCAAGTTCGTGGACGCGGCCGCGCAGTTCCCGAACACGCGGATCACCCCGTCCAACGTCGTGGACGAGGGATGGCACGCCCTGATCCTGCACACCAACCTCTACGAGGCACTGTGCGGCCGACTGGGACGCTTCGTGCACCACTGGCCTGAGCGGCCCGACGCCGGACGCCACGACTCCCAGGCCCTTACCCGCACCATCGAGGTGATCGAAGAAGCCGGCCACACGGTGGACAGCGCCCTGTGGACCGGGCCGTCCGGCACGCTGGTTCCCGTGGCCGCGAACTGCTCGCACACCCCGAAGCCGGGCGGCTGCGGGCCGATCAATCCCGGCAACTGCGCGTCTCACTGCTCGGGCGGAGGAGGGGACGGTGAGTAGTCTGGCGGTCGCCGTCAGGCAAGCGAGGAGGGTACGCATGAACGCCGAACAGGCCCGCAGGGTCGAAGACTTGCTGCGACGCCTGGGCATCCCCGGCGTCGTCGCCCCCGAGGACCCGGTACGACCGGAAGGCCCGTGGCGCGTCTACGACTCCGCCGCCCCCGCCACCCGCCGCGACATCACGCCCGACGCCCTTGCGTCGCTCGCCACCCGCTTCCCCGACGGCGGGCGCCCTCCCGGCCCGGCGCGCGGCTTCGTGGTCCCGCCCCCGGCCACGTGATCTGCGGCTAGAGCAGGTGGTCGGCCTTGCCGGCCTTGATCTCCAGGATCAGGGCCCGCAAGGCGGCCACGGAATCGGTGATGGGCCGGTCCTCGGCGCCGGCCACAGCGATGTAGCCGTTCCCGGCGGCGTCCGTGCCGAGGCGGAAGCAGTTGTTGCCCTCCGCGCAGAAGGGGGCTTCCCAGGTGATGTGAGGCATGACTTTCCCTACAGCTCGCGGGCGATGGCGTGGATGAGGTCGCGGGACTTCCCGGGGCTCAGCGAGTGCTCGTCCATCCACGCCAGGTGGGCGCGGTACTTGGCCAGTTGCGCTTCGGCGTGGGCGAACTCCGCTCCGTGCGTGGAGTCGAGTTGCACGGTGTCGAGCTGCGGTGCAGGACCTTCTGCGTAGAGCAGTGCGTGTCCCGCGCCGGGGAAGCCGTCGCTGGTCACCGGGATGACGCGCACAGTGATGTGACGGTGTTCGGACATTGCGCTCAGGTGGTCGAGTTGCTGTTGCGCGGTCTTGCGGCCGCCGAAGCGCATGCGCAATGCGGCCTCGTGAACGTATCCCACGTACGGGACGGACCGCGGTGCTTCCAGCACGCGCTGGCGTTCGAGGCGGTGTTGGACGCGCAGTTCGACTTCGAGGCGGGACATCGGCGGAAGCCCGGCGTTGAATACCGCGCGAGCGTAGTCCTCGGTGTGCAGCAGCCCGGGCACATGGACGATCTGGCCGGTCAGCAGGCGGGTGGCGTGCCATTCGAGCTCCGCGATGTCGAGGATGCCCGAGGGGAGCTTTCCACGGTATTCCTCCCACCAGCCGCGTTCCTCGGGCTCGGCCATCTCCGCGAGAGCTTCGATGTAGACAGTGTCGACGCAGTCGTAATTGCTGGCCAGCGTGCGGACCCGCTCAGGGCTGGCCGCACGTGTACCCGCCTCCATGTTGGAGATCTTGGCTCTGTCCAGACCGAGCAGCCGGGCCGCGTACTCGGTGCTCTGCCCCGCCGCGAGACGGAGCTTGCGCAGCTCCGCGCCGAGCCGCTGCTGCCGCGCGGTGGGTTCGCGCATCGCCGTTGCCGTCCTTTCGCCGGTTTTCCGCCTCAGTCTGCCGTGCTGCACCACTGCCGGTCCAACCTTCTGAGGCAATTTGCCACAGACTTGATGGCGCGGTGCCCCGAACTTCGCTAGCGTTGCGTTACGCGCAGGCGACGCACCGCAACTCCGGAAGCGCACCGCGTGAGCGCGCCCTCCTGCCCTGGGGAGGGTGCGCCCGCGACCAGGGCGGCATGCCACCGGCTCACCATCCGTCTGCGGTAATCCACCCTCAGCCCAACGGAGTTGGCCATGCCCGACATCCCCGCCGTCCCGCGCCTATGGCGCTTCCCCGCCGAACCGGCCTCCGTCCCCCGCGCCCGTCGCGCGGTCGCAGAGGCCCTCCCGGCCAGCCTGACGTCGCAGCTGCGGTGCGACCTCGGGCTCGTGACCAGCGAGCTGGCACCAACGCCGTCCGGCACGGCGCCGACCCGCGCGCCGACGAGGTCGTCGAAGTAGTGCTGTGGTCCGCCGACGGGCACTACTGGCTCGCCGTCTCCGACCCGGGACACAGCGTCCCCATCGCCGTCCGCCCCGCGCCGGGCGCGGAGAGCGGACGCGGGCTGCTGCTCGTGGACGCCTACGCCGCCGCGTGGGGTGTCGTCCCGCGGCCGGTGTGCGGCAAAGCTGTTGTCGCCGGGCTGCGGGTCGGGGGTGAGGAAGGGGGCGGCCGGGGTGCGGGGTCGGCGCGGGGGGAGTGACCGGCTACTCGGGCGGGACGGGGGCAGGATCTTGACCGTCGCCCCTGGTCACGCCTAGTGTCTGCTGGCCCCGCCGGGACCGGCGTGGACCGGGCGGCCGGGCGGGCAACGGGTCCTTGGGGGGACGAACGGTGCGGTGGTACATCCGTGCGCTCAGACGGTACGCCGACTTCGGCGGGCGGGCGCGTCGCAAGGAGTACTGGATGTACTTCCTGTTCACGTTCATCGGTTTCGCGCTGGTCGAGTACGTCAAGTTCAAGGCGGGCACCGAAATCCCCTACTACGCCTATCTGCTCGCGGTCTTGACGCCGTCCCTCGCGGTGACCTGCCGGCGCCTTCACGACATCGGCAAATCGGGCTGGTTCGTCCTGCTCGGCTTCATCCCGCTGATCGGGACCGTCATCATGCTGGCCCTCATGACCACCGAGGGCGACCGCAGACGGAACGCCTACGGGCTGGACCCCAAGCAGGGCGACCCCACCGCGTACGCCGCGCACCCCGGCTACTGATCCGCCGGGGCCGCAGGCAGGGGCGCGGGCTAGGGTGAGGGCATGGACGCGCATGTGCTTCTCGTCGCCACGATGGTCTGCGAGCCCGAGGACGCGGACGACTTCGCGCGGGTCCTCGGCGAGTTCGGGGCCGCCTGCCGGGAGGAGGACGGGTGCCTGTCGTTCGAGGTGCTGCGGTCCGACGGGACGCCCGGGCGGTTCGTGAGCATCGAGCGGTACGTGGATGCGGCCGCCTTCGCGGCGCACCGGGCGTCGGAGCACTTCCGGGAGGTCGGGCTCGGGCGGGTCATGCCGCTCACCACGGAGCGGGACGTGCAGTTGTACGTGCCCGCGGGGGACGTCACGCCCGCGGCGGGCTGAGTCAGGAGCCGTCGGAGTCCGACGCTTCCGGGTCCGTGTTCGCCGGCGGGGTGCAGCGGTGGATCGGGCCGTCGTAGTGGCAGCCCGCGGGCGGCTTGTCGTCGCGGGTCGCGTAGATGGCGACGGCGAAGACGACCAGCGTCACCGCCACCAGGACCGCGATCCACCCGCCCGACAGATTGCCGCGTCCTCTGCCCGTTCCCGCCATGGCGCCGTCCCCGTCCCCCGTTTGCTGCTGCCGGCAGTCGGCCAGAGCTTAGTGTGGCGGCGTGACGAAGCCGATCCCGCGGGGAGTTGCCGTCGTCGTACGTGACGGCCGCGTGTTGGTCATCAAGCGGTATCTGCTGCGGGAGTTCGCGGACGAATGCGCCATGTGCGCGGGCACCGGGGCCGAGGGGCCGCAGTGTCCGGGGCACCACTACGCCGTGCTGCCCGGCGGGCACGTGGAGGACGGGGAGAGGCACGAGGACGCCGCCGTACGGGAGTTGGCGGAGGAGACGACACTGCGGGCCCGGGCGGGAGAGCTGCTCCGGGCGGGGCTGCACAACGGGCGGCCCGCTTCCTACTTCCTCATGGCGGACGTCACCGGCGAGCCCGTCCTGTCCGGGCCGGAGGCCGAGGAGGACTGCGCGGAGAACCGCTTCGAGCTGCTCTGGGCCGAGCCCGGCGACTTCGAGGCGCTCGGCCTGTACCCCGCCGACGTGCGCGAACCGCTTGCCCGGCTGCTCCGCGAAAGGCGTTGATCGCGGGCGGAGTCGGGACGTAGGTTCCGGGCATGACGAACGTACGCATCGGCGTGATGTACGACCGCGACTGGGATCCGGCCGGGCTCGCCGGCTTCGCGCGGCAGGCGGAGGAGACCGGGCTCGACGACCTGTGGGTCGTCGAGGACCTGGGCTGGAACGGCGGTGTCTCCGCCGCCGCGATCGCGCTCGGCGCGACGACGCGGCTGCGGGTCGGGATCGGGATCGCGCCCGCCCCGCTGCGCAGCCCCGCCCTGCTGGCGATGGAACTGGCCACGCTGGAGCGTGCGTTCCCGGGTCGGCTGGTCGCCGGGATCGGGCACGGCGCGTCGAACTGGATGGCGCAGGTGGGTGTCGCCCCGCGGTCGCCGCTGGCGATGCTGGACGAGACGGTCACAGCGGTGCGTGCGCTGCTGCGCGGCGAGAAGGTGAAACTGGACGGGCGCGAGGTGCGGCTGGACGGGGTGCAGTTGGTGCACCCGCCGGAGGTCGCGCCGCCGGTCGTGGCCGGGGTGGTGCAGCCGCGGTCGCTGGAGCTGGCGGGGCGGGTCGCGGACGGCACGCTGCTCGCCGAGGGGCACGGCCCGGACGCCGTCCGTACGGCGTGGGAGCTGGCCCGCAAGGGTGGCGCCGGGGACGGCTTCGGCGTCATCGCGTACGCGGCGGGCGCGATCGACGACGACCCCGCCCGCGCGGCTGCCGCACTGCGGGACTTCCTGGCGGGCCAGGCCTCCTGGCTGGGCCGGACCCCGGACGAGCTGTTCAGCGTCTCCGGTACGGCCGCGCAAGCTGCCGCGCGCGTCGACGAGTTGGTGGAGGCGGGCGCCGAGACCGTCATCCTCCGCGTCTTCGGCCCCGAACCGCTGCGCCAGATGGCCGCGCTGCTCGCCGCCCGCAAGGGGTAGCTCACACGGCGCCGCCCGGCGGGGACTCGGTCAGGCCTTGAGACCCTGCCCGGCTCGCGGTCGCGAACTGCCGCCGCCCGCTGCCGGGTTCGGCGCGCAACGCCGCAACCAGCCCTGCCCGGCGGCAACTCGCCACCCGGGCCGAAGGCCACACCCGAGAGCCGACCCGCACCACCCGGGGCGACGCAGCCGCGGCCGGCCGCACGGGTGGTGCGCGTGCGCCCCAGTGCCCCCCGGCGCACCCCCGGTATGCCCTACGCCCCGATCGCCCGCACGTTGGACGCCCCGTGCAGCTCCCCGCGGCCGGACAGCAGGCGGCGCAGGCCGCGTTCGGTGGCCTGGTCGCCCGGGGTGAGCGCGACGAGGTACTGCTCGGAGCCGTCGCACGTCGCCAGCACGTCGTAGCGGACGGTCAGGTCACCGGCCGCCGCGTGCCGCAGACGCTTCGTGCCGTGGCTGCGGGTGCGGACGGTGTGGTCGTCCCACCAGGCGGCGAACTCCGCGCTGACACCGTGCAGTTCGGCCACCAGCGCCGCCAGGCGCGGGTCGTCGGGGTGGCGCGCGGACTGGGCCCGCAGGTTGCCCACCGTCTCGCGGGCCACGCGCTTCCAGTCGAGCTGCGCGGCGCGCAGCCGCGAACCCGGCGCGAAGAGCAGCCACGCGGTGTTCGCGGCCTCACCCGTGCCGAAGTCCTCGCCGAAGAGGGCCACTGCGGCGGCGTTCCACGCGAGGACGTCCATCCTGAAGTCGACGACGTACGCGGGCCACAGCGGCATGCCGTCCAGCAGGACCCGCAGCGAGTCGGCGACGGGCACGGGCGCGTACGCGATCGGCGGCGCCTCGCCCCGCGCCACCAGGTGCAGGTGCTGGCGCTCGCTGGGCGACAGCCGCAGCGCCTCGGCGAGGGCGTCCAGCACGGCGGTGCCCGGCACGCCCACCCGGCCCTGCTCCAGCCGGATGTACCAGTCGATGCTGACGGCGGCGAGCTGCGCGACCTCCTGCCGCCGCAGCCCGGGGGTACGGCGCCGGCCGCCGGCCGGCAGGCCCACGTCCCGCGGGGCGAGCCGGGCCCGCATCGCCCGCAGGAATTGCGCCAGTTCGGGCCGCCGCGGGCCGCCACCCGCGCCCCGCCGCCGCGCACCCTCCGCCGTACTGCCCACGCCCGTGCCCATGCAGCCCATGATCGGCGGCACCGCCAGCGCCCGTCCACCGGGATACGCCCGGGAACCTGGCACTGCGGATGCCAGGTTCCGCACGGCCTTCCCCGCCCTTCCCCCGCCGCCCGATCGTGGAGCCCACCCCCTACGAGGACACCGGAGGACGCCATGAGGACCAGGACCACCCCCCGCGCCGCCACCGCCGTCGCGGCGGCCGCCGTCGCCTTCGCGGCGACCGCGGCCGGCGCCGTCACCGCGCGGGGCAGCGCCCCGCAGCAGCCGGCGTACGGCCACCAGCAGATCCGCTCGGGCATCCCGCAGGGCGCGGCGCGCTTCGCCGTCACCAGCCCCGACGTCCGCGACCACGGCACCTTCCCCGCCGGCACCTGGGCGAACGCCTTCGGCTGCGCGGGCGGCAACAAGCAGGTCCGGCTGGCCTGGCACGGCGCGCCCGCGGGCACCCGCAGCTACGCCGTCACGATGTACGACCCGGACGCGCCCTCGGGTGCCGGCTTCTGGCACTGGGAGACCTGGGACATCCCCGCGTCCGCCCGCGCCCTGGGCGCGACCCCGCCCGCGGGCAGCGTCGTCGGCACCAACGACGCGGGGGCGAAGGGCTATCTGGGGCCGTGCCCGCCGGCCGGCGACGTCGCGCACCACTACCGGATCACCGTCTACGCGCTGGACGTGCCGAGCCTGGAGCTGCCCGCCGGGACGCCCGCCACCGTCACCACGTTCACCATGTCGGGCCACATCGTCGGCTACGCCGCCATGACGGTGACCGCCCGCCGCTGAGGAAGCCCCGGTAGTGCGACGGTGTTTGCCGTGGCGGGTGGCCAGTTCGCCCGACGGGGTCAGGGGTTGTAGTAGCCGGTCACGTAGGTGCGGTCGAAGCGACGGGCCTCCAGGTCCGCGCGCTGGATGGACCACTGCATTTCCGTGCCTTCCCGGTCTGCGACATCCGCGTCCCAGAAGGCCAGCATGACCCAGTCCTCACCGGCGCCCGACACCGGCTCACCGCCACCCCACCGCCCCTGCTCGGCCTCCTCCACGGCGCAACTCGCGATGGTCTCCATCTGCAGCTCCGAGTTCGCCGGGTATCCGCCGATCTGCAGGTGCCGCCTCCTGCGCACGACGTCTCCCCAGACGGCCTGGAGCCTGTCGCCGTGCGGGAAACCTCCGGGTGATTCGCCCGGCAGGTCCGGTTCGGCTGCCACTCTCAACTCGCCCTGCGGGAAATGGTCGAAGATCTCCCGGAACTCGTCGATGCCGTTGCCCTCGTAGGCCGTCCAGGTAAGGCTGTCGCGCTCTGCCACCGGGGCGTCGGCCGGGACATAGACGGCACGGCCGCGGTTGCAGCCGTCCCACAGCTCCCAGATCCCGGCGAAGAGCAGCAGGCGTCCGTCCGGCGGCAGAGGGAGGTCCGTCGAGTCCTTCGGCAACGCGGCGAAGTCGACATACCCGACGTACGGGTGCCAGGGGTCCGGGACCTCGGCGGGCAGCAGCAGTGGCCCGCCGAACCTCCCCGCGACCGGCCCCTCTCCGTCAGGCCTGAGGACCGCGCAAGGACGGACGTGGCCGATCCACCGGTCCACCTCCTCGGCCGGTATCGGGCCCTTGGGTTCGTACGGACTCCCCACCTCAACGGCTCGCGTACGAAAGGGGGTCAACGCTTCCCGAAGCTTATGTGTCACACCGGCGAACGTAGTCGCCACCACCGACAACCACACCGCTCCCCGGGAGAGACCAGGGCCTCGGACAGGTACGGCCGGTCGCCCCTGTGCCGGCGGTCGCCACTGACCGGCGAGGCGTCGCCCCCCTGCGTCGAACGCCACCGCCGCCACGTGGCAGGCGAGCTCCGGCGCGACAGCGGCGTGGATGTCGCGCCGCACCGCTGGCCAGGACGCGCCGCTTCGGGGTTGGCGCGGAGCCAACGGCGGCGCAGCTCGGTCGCGTTTGCCCGCTCCGCCTCGACTTCGGCTTCCGGGATGCGGGCCGGCATTGCCAGCGCGCACCGCCGGTACCCCGGGCCACCTGCTCGACCCCCTGCAGCACGGTCAACGCCTGCGCCAAGGCGGCCCGGTCCGGGTCCGACTCCATCTCGCCACGGCTCCACCGGCTAGAGGAACTGGCGCCGACGGCGACACGCGGGGCGGTGCGCCGGCGGCGGCCGGTGGTCGTGGTGGTCGTGGTGGTGGTGGTGGCAGTCAGCCCGGGGCGGGCAAGACGCCGATCGCCGACGTCGTCCAGGCGCCGCTCGGCCGCCGCAGCGCGCATCGGCCAGGAACGTACAGGGCCACGGCCGGCAACACCCGCCGCTGAGACGGCTTGTCGGCGGGCGCCGGCCATGGTTGCACTTCCGCCTGGACCTCGGTGAAGCGACACTGGGTGGTGCTGGGTGAACTACTGGTAGGGGATGTCCCGTGTCGTGGTGGCAGTTCGCGTTACTGGGCGCTGGAGGAGGCCTGTCAGTGGAAGTCCTCGCGCTCTTCGGGCGGTGTACGGCTTGGCAGGCGGCCCGCACTACGCGTACCGGTCGCGTACGGGTCAATCGCCCACCTTTGCGCAACTTCATCGACGTCCCCGCCCACGCATGGATCGCTGTCTTCCGCAGTGGGCTTGGCGCTGCTGTGGCCACCCTTTTTGGGGCCAGTGGGCAGATCAGCGGCGCCTATGCGGCCGTCGTTCTAGGCTTTTCGGCGCCCTCCATGCTTGCCCGATTGGGAAGCATCCCGCAGGTGTCCACGGCGGTGATCGGTCTGCCGTCTTCCTCGTCGGAAGCGCCGCCAGGCACCCCCGTCGCGCCCGGAGGTGTGCAGGCTTCCTCCGCGGGCCAGCCTGGCCAGGAGGCGGTCTCTTGATGCCCCGCCCGCTGCGCTACCGCGTTCTCACCGGTCTGCTCACCCCGCCTGCCCTGCCTGACCGCGAGCCGGTCGATACTTCCCACTCGCTGACCCGTCGTGTCCTTGCGGGGCTCTTGGGGGTGACACTGCCCAAAGCGCCTGGCGTCGAGCCGCCCGTGATGCCTGCCGCGTCTACGGCGCCTGGGCGGGCGGATCCGCGACCGGGCAAGTCCCGGGGGGCGACGGGAAGCCATTTTGTGCCGCCGGTCCCCGGATACCGAGGCAATGCCGCCGCCACAGCGCACGGCTACCCGGCCGCCGTCGAGCTCTTTTCCGACCGGCTGCTCCGCAACCAGCCGAAGGGGCTCGAGAAGAACCAGGGCGCGTCGCGCTTCAAGCTCGCCGCCGCGAAGGAGTCGATGGAGCGGGAGCGGAAGCTGGGTCTGATCCGCACGCCGGTGACGTCCTGCTACCGGATTGCGGTCATCAGCCTCACGGGCGGTACCGGCAGGACGACGACGACGGTGTCTTTGGGTGCCACGCTCGCCACCGAGCGCCAGGACAAGATCCTGGCGATCGACGCCGACCCGGCTCCTGGCGCGCTCGGCCGCCGGGTGCACCTTGAGACCACCGCAACCATCCGCGACCTGGTCCAGGCGATCCCGTACCTCAACTCGTCGTACACGGACCTCCGCCGCTTCACCTCGCAGGCGCCCTCCGGTCTGGAGATCCTCGCCAACGACGTGGGCCCAGCCGACTCCACGGACGTCAACGACGAGGACTACCGGCGCGCGATCGACGTGCTGGGCCGCCAGTACCCGATCATCCTCACCGACTCGGGCGCCGACCTGCTCTCCAGCGCGAGGCCCGGGGTCCTCACACTGGCCGACCAGTTGATCATCGTCTCAACCCCGTCGGTGGACGTTGCGAGCAGTGCCTCGACCACGCTCGACTGGCTGTCGGCGCACGGCTTCGCCGATCTCGCGCAGCGATCGGTCACCGTGATCTCCGGTGTCCGCGAGACGGGCAGGATGATCAAGGTGGAGGACCTCGTCGCGCACTTCGAGACCCGCTGCCGGGGCGTCGTCGTGATCCCCTTCGACGAGCACCTCGCCGCGGGCGCAGAGGTGGACCTCGACATGATGCGGCCCAAGACCCGCAAAGCCTACTTCGACCTCGCCGCCCTCATCGGCGAGGACATCGCCCGCACCCAGCAGCCGACACAGCAGTTGCCACAGACCCCGCAGAACCCGGGTATCGAGTCTCCTCAGCCGCCGCAGTCTCCACGCCCGACTCAGCAGCAGCGTTCTTCGGATCCGACCGAGTGATGGGCATCGGCCGATCGGCACGACGGTGACGAGATGGGCGCATCCCGGCCGGACGGCGTGATACCGAACCCTGGACCGAGAAGCTGTTCACCCTGGCCGGCGTCACACGGGCGATCACCCGGGCGATCTCGTCGGGCTCCGGCGGCGGGGCCTCGCCGAGATACCTGAGCGAGAGCGCGAGCGGAAGCTCCTTCGCCGGGCCGCCCGTCACATGATCCGAACTCAGAACAGTCCCCGGGACGACGGCCGCGCCGGGCCGCGGAAGGGCAGCGTCTGCCGGTAGACGACGCTCGTGGACGTGCTGCCGAACCCGGCGAGCTCGTCCACGAGCGTCTCCAGATGCTCCATCGACGTCGCCGCGACCTTGAGCGTGTAGCAGTCGTCGCCCGTCATGCGCAGGCACTCCAGGATCTCCCGGCGGTCGGCGAGCAGCCGGTGCAGCGGCTGGTGGCGATTGCCGGGATATTTGAGGCGGACCACGGCGAGCACCGGGTAGCCGACCTTCGCGAGGTCCACCGCCGCGTGGTAGCCGGTGACGACGCCGAGCGACTCGAGCTGCCGCACCCGCTCGGTGGTGGCCGAGGCGCTCAGCCCGACCCGCCGCCCCAGCTCGCTGAGCGAGATCCGCGCCTCCTGCTGCAGCTGCCCGATGATCGCCCAGTCGACGTCGTCCAGTTCATCGGGATTCACGGCCATACGGCGATACTACCGGCAGATTCACCGCAACAGGCGCTCGTCACGGGGAGAAGTCCCTTCATTGCGCCGCATTCGCCGGGATAGCCTCGACGCCATGCAACTAGGCGTCAACGTCCCGAACTTCGGGCCGGGCACCGACCCGGGCGTGCTGCGCGAATGGGCGAGCCGGATCGAGGAGCTGGGCTACGACCTGCTCATGATGTCCGACCACGTGACCGTCACCCCGGACGTCGCGGAGCGCTACCCCGAGCCGTTCTACGAGCCCTTCACCACCCTCGCGTGGCTGGCCGGCCTCACCCGCACCGTACGGCTCGGCACCACCGTGACCGTCCTGCCCTACCGCCACCCGCTGCTGGTCGCCCGTATGGCGGAGGGGCTGCAGCAGCTCAGCGGCGGGCGGTTCGTGCTCGGCGTCGGGGCGGGCTGGTCCCGCCAGGAGTTCGACGCCCTGGGTGTGCCCTTCGCCGACCGCGGCCGGCTCACCGACGAGCACCTGGCCGCGCTGCACGGCGCACGGCCCGGCGGGGAGACGCCCGTGCCCCTGTGGGTGGGCGGCAGCAGCCGGGCGGCGATCCGGCGGGCCGTCCGGCACGGCGACGCGTGGCACCCGCTGCGCGCCACCCTGCCCTGGCTGCGCGCGACCCTCGCCGCGCACGACGACCTGCCCGCGTTCGCGCCGCGCATCGCCCTCGACGTCACCGGCACCCCCGCGACCGGCCCCGACCGCCCCGCCGGCGTCGGCACGCTCGACCAGATAGCCGGCGACCTCGCCGAGCTGGAACGCCTCGGCGCCGCCGCAGTCGTCCTCGACCCCTACCAAGGGGACCCGCAGCAGACCCGCACGCCCGAACCGGCCTGGCAGGCCCTCGCCGCCCTCGCCGCCCACCGGAGGACCGCACCGTGACCGACCCCTCGCCCGCCCAGCAGCCCGCACCCACCCCGGACCCCTCGTCCGCCCAGGACCCCGGCACGGGCTCCGACCCCGGCACCGGCACCGCGCTCACCCCCGCCGACGAGGCGCTGCTCCGCCGGGCCATCGCGCTCGCGGCCCGTGCCGTCGAGATCGGCGACGCGCCCTTCGGCTCCCTCCTGGCCGGCCCGGACGGCACCGTGCTCGCCGAGGAGCACAACACCGTACGGCGGGACGGCGACATCACCGCCCACCCGGAGCTGAAGCTCGCCCGCTGGGCCGCCCGCGAGCTGGGCGCGGAGGAGGCCGGCCGCACGACCATGTACACCAGCTGCCAGCCCTGCTCGATGTGCGCGGGCGCGATCATGCGCTCGGGGCTCGGCCGCGTCGTGTACGCCCTGTCCACCGGCCAGCTCGTCTCGCTCCACCCGGAGTCGGGCGCCTGGCCGACCGTCCCGCTGGGCGGCCCCGCCCTCTTCGACGAGGCCCGCGCGCCCGTCGAGGCGTACTACGGGGCGGGCTGACCCCCGGCCCCCGTCCCGGTCGGACGTGCCCGCCGGCGGCCGCGGTCGCCGGCGGGCACGGATGGCGTCAGGAGTAGTCGAGGCGCACGGCGCTGCAGTTGTAGTCGACCCCGCTCTTGCGCCGGCACACCTGCCACTCGACCGCGGTGCCCTCCGCGAAGGAGTAGTTGCACACCTTCGCCGCCCCGGCCTCGCCGTTGGTGTTCAGGCAGGTGTGCGTGAGCCCGTCGTCGTAGCTGTAGAGGTAGCCGACCACGGCGTAGCCGTCCGCGGAGTAGTCGTGGACGGTGAACACCTCCCCGTACGACTGGTAACTCGCGCCGCCGCCGGTGATGTTCGTGCTGCTGTCGGCCGACGCGGTCTGCGCCCCCAGCACCGTCACCGCCGCCAGCGTCCCCGCCCCCGCGAGCAGGGCCACTGTGCGTGCGCGCCGGCCGCCTGCGCGGGACGTACCGCCCTGCGCCGCGCTCTTCCCGGACATCCTCATGTGCGGAACCGCCTCTCCCGTCCGGCCGGCCGCTCTCCCCCGGGGTGCGGCCGACGGCTGATGTGCGGGCGGGCGTGGCGCCGGTGGCGCGTCCCGCCGGCCCGCCGAGTTGACGCGTCCGACTTTCGCAGCGGGCGGCGGCGCGGTCGTTGGGGCTGAGCGCAGTGCCGTTGTGGCTGCGCGCACTACCGCCGGGCGGCGTACCGGTAGTCGCTCGGCGTCATGCCGTAGGCCGCGCGGAAGGCCCGGCTGAACTCCGCGGGCAGCGTCAGTCCCCAGCGGGAGGCGATGGCTGCGATGGGTACGTGCGCCAGGCTCGGGTCGCCGAGGTCGCGGCGGCAGCGGTCCAGCCGGCGCTGCTTGATCCAGGCCGCCACGGACGTGCCCTGCCGCTGGAAGAGCAGGTGCAGGTAGCGCAGCGAGATGTGGTGCGCGGCGGCGACCGCGGTGGGCGACAGCTGCCGGTCGCCCAGGTTGTGCTCGATGAAGGCGTGGATGCCGGCGGTGAGCGCGTGGGTGCGGCTCTCCGGCGGCACGGCGTCGGCGGCGTCCGCGTAGTGGGCGAGGCAGGCGGTGACGAGGTCCACCGCCGCGGTGCCCAGCCGTAACGCGTCCTGCTCACCGCTGCACGCAGGCTCCGAGACGACACCGGTCAGGAACTCCCGCAGCAGCCGCCCCATCCCGGCGCCCCCGGGCAGCGGCACCGCGAGCAGCCGCTCGGCCCGCGCCGCGGGGAGCGGCAGGACGGTCCGGGCCACGCTCACGATGATCGCCTCGACCCCGTCGCCGGCTGCCCCGCGGTGGGCGTGCGCGTCGAAGGGGTGGGAGCTGTCGTAGAGCAGCAGTTCGCCCGCCTCCAGGGTCGCGTCGCGCCGGACCTGGCTGATGCTCTGCGCGCCCTTCAGGGTGACGGCCAGGTAGTACGTCTCGGCGTCCGCCCGCCGCACCAGGGCCGGGGTGCGGCGCGAGCGCAGCGACGAGTAGGTCACCGAGGCGACCTGTACGTCACCGAGGCGGAGCGCGCGGATGCCGGCCCGGAAGTCGTCGGTGTCGTCGCAGGTGAGGACGGTCGGGGTGAGCGTGCTCGCCGTCACGTCGAGCCACCACTCGAAGCGGTCGGCGGCCGGCAGATCCGCACTGTCCAGAACCACGTCGAACATCCGCAGCACCCCCGCCACCTGTCGCCCCGTCCTTCCCATCGTGCACCCGGCACCGCCCGGGCGGACGGTGGGAACCAGCCTCGCGCGGCGGGCGCGGCGCGCGTTTCGGGAGGCCCTCGCAGGTCTGATACGCTGATCCAGCGACAACGGCCTGCGGGCGGTGCCCGGCCGGTTACGGAGGGCGGTCACAGAGGGCAAGGTCCTCCGGAGGGTCGCAAAAAACCAGTGCGAGAGCATGGCATCTGATGTGTCAGAATTGTCCCGCACGCAAGCAGTACGAAGCAGTGCAGAGCAGTAAATGCAGTACAGCAAGGTCCTGTGGAGCAGTTTGGAGTGCTCGCCACCCTGTCAAGGTGGAGGCCGCGGGTTCAAATCCCGTCAGGACCGCTGCGGCTGGGTAGCTCAGTTGGTACGAGCGACCGCCTGAAAAGCGGTAGGTCGCCGGTTCGACCCCGGCCCCAGCCACCGCACGGTGGAGGCCCCGTTCCCTTGTGGAGCGGGGCCTCCACCGTTTTCCCGCCGTACGTGTCAGCGCCCGCCCGGGTGCCGGTGCCGCCACCCCACGAAGACCGCGGTCGACACCGCCGCCCACCCCGCGAGCACCAGGAACGGGAAGGCGTGCTGATGTCCCCCGAAGTAGACGGCGGTGTGCTGCGCGTTCACCGATCCGCCCGGCGGCAGCCACCGCCCGATCCGCCCCAGCAGCGAGGGCAGCAGCGGCCATGACACCGCGCCGCCGGACGAGGGGTTGCCGAGCAGCACCATCAGACCCCACGTCGGCAGCATCGCCCACCGCCCGACCAGCGTGTTGAACATCGTGAAGACCATGCCGGACGTGAACATCGTGAACGCCAGGATCGCCCACGACTCCGCGAAGGGCAGCCGCAGCGCGCCGAGCCCCCAGTCGACGACCGCGGCGATCGCGAAGCCGCCGAGCATCGCGTACGCGACGATGAAGGCGATCCGCTCCGCGGGGTTGAGGGCGCGGGCGTGCACGCTGAGCTGGATCGCGCCGACGAAGCCGAGGATCACGGCGGCCAGCGAGATGTAGAAGATCGCCAGGCCGCGCGGGTCGCCCTTCTGCAGCGGGTTGATGTCGCTGACGGTCACCGGTACGCCGATCGAGCCGCCCACCGCGGGCGCGGTCCGCGCGAGCAGTTCGGCGACGCTCGCGCCGGACGCCGACGACACGTACAGCCGCGGCGTGCCCATCGCCTCCCCCACGACGGCGGGCCCCGGCTCGCGCAGGATCGCGAAGACCCGCTGCTCCTCGACCGCGCCCTTCGCCTGCGCGAAGGTGTCGTAGTGGTGCAGCTCCAGCGACGCGCCCAGCGCCTCCTCCATCCCCGCGACGAACTCCGCCCTCTTGACCTGCGAGGTCGGGATCCCGGTGACGGCCGTCGGAATCTCCCGCGGGGTCGGATTCGCCATGGCGTATGTGTACGACCCGGCGAACAGCCCCGCCGCGGCGGCGATCAGTACGACCAGCACGCAGGCGGGCCAGAAGGGTGAGTGCCGCAGCCGCCTCCACCCCGCCGCCGCCCTCGCCCTCATACCCGCACGCTAGCCCGCGGCCCGGCACCGCGCCCCCGCTGATACGCCCACCGGGCGACCGTCGCCTCGGGGCCGCGCCCCTGAAAACGCGTACCCCGCGGCGCAGCCGCAAGCTCGTTGCCCGCCGCCCGGCGAAATGGGTTCGCCCCCGGCCCGCCGCAGGTGCGAGCATGAGGACCGTATGTCTACTTACGCAACCAACGACCTGGCCCGCCGCCTCCCGGCGCTTTCGCTGCGCGACGAGCAGCGGCTCGGGCGGCGGCTGGAAGGCGTCCGGCGGATCAGGAAGGCCGAGGCGCGCGACGCCGTGCTCGCCGAGATCGGCCGGGAGGTCGACCGCGGGGAGCAGCGTATAGCGGCCCGCAGGGCGAATGTGCCGGAGATCACGTATCCGGCGGCGCTTCCGGTGAGCCAGAAGCGCGACGAGATCCTGGCGGCGATCCGCGACCACCAGGTGGTGATCGTCGCGGGCGAGACGGGCTCGGGCAAGACGACGCAGATCCCGAAGATCTGCCTGGAGCTGGGCCGCGGTGTGCGCGGCCTGATCGGGCACACGCAGCCCCGCCGCATCGCGGCCCGCACGGTCGCCGAGCGCGTGGCGGAGGAGCTGCGGACGCCGCTGGGCGAAGCGGTCGGCTGGAAGGTCCGCTTCACCGACCAGGTCGGCGAGCAGACCCTGGTCAAGCTGATGACGGACGGCATCATGCTCGCGGAGATCCAGACGGACCGCGAGCTGCGCGCGTACGACACGATCATCATCGACGAGGCGCACGAGCGCAGCCTCAACATCGACTTCATCCTCGGCTACCTGGCCCAGCTCCTGCCCCGCCGCCCGGACCTGAAGGTCGTCATCACGTCGGCGACGATCGACCCGGAGCGCTTCTCGCGGCATTTCGGGAACGCCCCGATCGTCGAGGTCAGCGGCCGGACGTACCCGGTGGAGGTGCGGTACCGCCCGCTGCTCGAAGAGGGTGGCGAGGACGCGGACCGCGACCAGATCACGGCGATCTGCGACGCGGTGGACGAGCTGCAGGCGGAGGGCCCGGGCGACATCCTGGTCTTCCTGTCCGGCGAACGGGAGATCCGCGACACGGCGGACGCGCTGGGCAAGAAGAACCTGCGGCACACCGAGGTGCTGCCGCTGTACGCGCGGCTGTCGTCGGCGGAGCAGCACCGGGTCTTCCAGCAGCACGCGGGGCGCCGGGTGGTGCTGGCGACGAACGTCGCGGAGACCTCGCTGACCGTCCCCGGCATCCGGTACGTGATCGACCCGGGCACGGCCCGCATCTCGCGCTACAGCCACCGCACGAAGGTGCAGCGGCTGCCGATCGAGCCGGTCAGCCAGGCGAGCGCCAACCAGCGCAAGGGGCGCTGCGGCCGTACGTCGGACGGCATCTGCATCCGGCTGTACGACGAGGAGGACTTCCTCTCCCGCCCGGAGTTCACCGACGCCGAGATCCTGCGGACGAACCTGGCCTCAGTCATCCTGCAGATGACCGCGGCCGGGCTCGGCGACATCGCGCGTTTCCCCTTCATCGACCCGCCGGACAGCCGCAACATCAAGGACGGCGTCCAGCTGCTGGAGGAGCTGGGCGCGCTGGACGCCGCCCAGAAGGACCCGCGCAAGCGGCTCACGCAGACCGGCCGCAAGCTCGCGCAGCTTCCCGTGGACCCGCGGCTGGCCCGCATGGTGCTGGAGGCGGAGCGCAACGGCTGCGTGCGCGAGGTGATGGTGATCGCGGCGGCGCTGTCGATCCAGGACCCGCGCGAGCGGCCCGCGGACAAGCAGCAGCAGTCCGACCAGAGCCACGCCCGCTTCCGCGACGAGGGCAGCGACTTCCTGTCCTTCCTGCATCTGTGGACGTACATCCGCGGCCGGCAGCGGGAGTTGTCGTCGTCGGCCTTCCGCCGGATGTGCCGCGGGGAGTTCCTGAACTACCTGCGCATCCGCGAATGGCAGGACATCTACAGCCAGTTGAAGCAGGTCGCGAAGTCCATGGGCATCACCGTGGCCGAGCCGAAGTCGGACGACGACGCGGCCGATCCGGTGCGTGTCCACCAGTCGCTGCTGGCGGGGCTGCTGTCGCACATCGGGCTCAAGGACACCGACGCGAAGAACGAGTACCTGGGCGCCCGCAGCGCGAAGTTCGCGGTCTTCCCGGGCTCGGCGCTGTTCAAGAAGCCGCCGCGGTGGATCATGTCGGCGGAGCTGGTGGAGACGTCCCGGCTGTGGGCGCGGGTCAACGCGAAGATCGAGCCGGAGTGGGTCGAGCCGCTCGCCGAGCACCTGGTCAAGCGCAGCTACAGCGAGCCGCACTGGGAGAAGGACCAGGCGGCGGTGATGGCGTACGAGAAGGTGACGCTGTACGGCGTCCCGCTCGTCGCGCAGCGCAAGGTCAACTACGGGCGCATCGACCCCGAGGTCTCCCGCGAGCTGTTCATCCGCAACGCCCTGGTCGAGGGCGACTGGCGCACCCACCACCAGTTCTTCCACGACAACCGCAAGCTGCTCGGCGAGGTCGAGGAACTCGAACACCGCGCCCGGCGCCGCGACATCCTCGTCGACGACGAGACGCTCTACGACTTCTACGACACCCGCATCCCCGAACACGTCGTGTCCGGCGCGCACTTCGACTCCTGGTGGAAGCACCGGCGGCGCGACGAGCCGGAACTGCTGACGTTCGAGCACTCGATGCTGATCAACGAGAACGCGGAGGCGGTCACCAAGGCCGACTACCCGGACTCGTGGCGGCAGGGCTCGCTCAAGTTCCGCGTCACGTACCAGTTCGAGCCGGGCGCGGACGCCGACGGCGTGACCGTCCACGTCCCGCTCCAGGTCCTCAACCAGGCGGTGCCGGACGGCTTCGACTGGCAGATCCCGGGCCTGCGCGAGCAGGTCGTCACCGAGCTGATCCGCTCGCTGCCGAAGCCGATCCGCCGGCATTACGTGCCCGCGCCGAACTACGCGAAGGCGTTCCTGGACCGCGCGGTGGCCGGGCCCGATCCCCTGCCGTCCGTGCTGGCGAGGGAGCTGCAGCGGATGGTGGGCGTGCCCGTCGCCGCCGAGGACTTCGACCTGGCGAAGGTGCCGGACCACCTCAAGGTCACCTTCCGGGTCGTCGACGAGCGGCGCCGCACCGTCGCCGAGGACAAGGACCTGGAAGCGCTCAAGCTGCGTCTGAAGCCCCGGACGCGCGCGGCCATCACCAAGGCCTTCGAGAGCGCCTCGGACCCCGCCCTGGCCTCCGTGGAGCAGCGCACGGGCCTGAAGGACTGGACGGTCGGCGCGCTCCCCCGCACCTTCGAGACCAGGCGGGCCGGGCAGCCGGTCAAGGCGTATCCGGCGCTCGTGGACGAGGGCGCCTCGGTGGCGGTGAAGCTCTTCGACACCGAGCCGGAGCAGGCCGCCGCGATGTGGCGCGGCACCCGCCGGCTGATCCTGCTGAACGTCCCGGTCAACCCCGCGAAGTTCGTCGCCGACCAGCTCTCCAACCAGCAGAAGCTGAACCTGTCCCGCAACCCGCACGGCAGCATCCAGGCCCTCTTCGAGGACTGCGCCACGGCCGCCGCCGACCGCCTGATCGCCGACCACGGCGGCCCGGCGTGGGACGAGGAGGGCTACCGCAAGCTCTACGACGCGGTGCGCGCGGACCTGGTCGAGCTGACCGTCCGCACGGTTCGCCAGGTCCAGCAGGTGCTGGCCGCCTGGCACTCCTGCGAGCGCCGTCTGAAGGACACCACGAGCCCCGCGCTGCTGGCCAACACCGCCGACGTCCGCGAACAGCTCGCCGCCCTCGTCCGCCCGGGCTTCGTGACGGAGGCGGGCCTCAAGCGGCTCCCCGACGTCATGCGCTACCTGGTCGCCGCCGACCGCCGCCTCCAGCAGATGCCGACGGGCGCGCAGCGCGACGCCACCCGCATGGAGAAGGTCCGCGAGATCCAGGCCGAGTACGCCGAGCTGCTGGCCGCCCAGCCCGCGGGCCGCCCCGTCCCGGCGTCCGTCCGCGACATCCGCTGGATGATCGAGGAGCTGCGCGTGAGCTACTTCGCCCACGCCCTGGGCACGGCTTTCCCCGTCTCCGACAAGCGCGTCTTCAAGGCCCTGGACGCCGCCTGGGCCTGACCGCGGCCCCCTTCGCGTTCGAGTTCGACCGCACCCCCTGACCTGCTGTAGAGTCTGTTCCGCAGCGAGGTCCTGTGGAGCAGTTTGGAGTGCTCGCCACCCTGTCAAGGTGGAGGCCGCGGGTTCAAATCCCGTCAGGACCGCACAAGTTGGCGAAGGCCCGCATCCCTCCGGGAGCGGGCCTTCGCCATGTCCGGCCGCCGGCCCTGTCGAGGCCGCGCCCGCGGCGCCGGCCGCGATCGGACACAGCAAAACCCGTCAGGACCACACGCGTTCAGCCCGAAGACCCGGTTCCGCAAGGAGCCGGGGCTCTTCGTGTTCGCGCCGCCCATTTGCGGGGCAGGCGACGGGGTGTGCCACCGGTCACGCACGCACTTCTCCCGACACTCCCTTCCGGCGCGGGAGTTCCCTACCGCACCGCGCACAAGATCCACAAGCCCGCGGCATGTGACGGGAGTCACGTGAACTCGTTCCGGAATCACGGAACCTGACGCCCTCCGCAGGGCCGTCGATTTAATATGTGCAATGGCACTACGTCCAAGACGTGGTGCCAAGGCACGAAAGAGGGCACGAACACGGCACAAAAACGGATCGCACCGGACCCGGCGGAGTCCGATGCGATCACGGTGAAGCTGTGGTGCTGCTGTGGTCCTGCTGTGCTCCCGACGCGGATCCGGCGGGATCCCCGTCATACGGAACAACTGCCGAGGCACTGCTGACGGAGCCGGTGGAGCTGGGTCCCTTCGGATGCCTGATGGGGGCAGGCGATCCGCCGGAACCGGGCGCCGCCAAGGGGGACGGCGTCCAAAAGTGCCGGTCAGGCCTCGCTGCGCTGCTGCGGAATGCCCGCGAGCAGCGCACGTACCTCCGCCTCGCGGTAGCGGCGGTGGCCGCCCAGCGTGCGGATGGACGTGAGCTTGCCTGCCTTGGCCCAGCGCGTGACCGTCTTGGGGTCGACGCGGAACATGGTCGCGACCTCGGCAGGGGTGAGCAACGGCTCGGCATCAGGGGTGCGAGCGGTCATGAGCGGCCTCCTTGAGAGAACCGAACCAGCGCGGTTCTTTCCTCTGAATTCTGCACCTTGACCCGCGTTGCCCGAAATGGCAGGCGCGGGCCGAGTCGGTAATAGGACGAACGGCTTGTCCTCGGCACTACAACTACACCATCCGTCCAGCCGCGTCGGCCAAACCGATGGATTTGCCCTCTCAGGTGTTCAAGCTCGGCGGAAGCCGATGGACCGTGTCATAACGGACAGTCACGCGAGCGTGACGATCAGTCACAGGACGATCAACTGCAACATCCCCACCTTCGAATCGAGCCCGAGGCGGACCCGTTGTCCCATTTTGGCATGACAGATGGTGATCCAGGCAAGACTCCAGGTACGTGCTCTCCATCACGCTTGACCCGAAAATCCGAATCGCCCCCCGGTCGGACGCCTGAAACGTCCCCGCCCGCAAGGAGGTTGCCCCCGTGTCCGGACCGGAAGATCAGTTCGAGAACTGGAGCTCCCGCACCGCCCGCCAGCGGTCGGTCAGCCGCTCGTACGCGACGCTCGCCGCCGCCGAGTCGCCCTCCCGCAGCGAGGCGAGCCCCTCGGCGACGTCCGCGGCCGAGCGGTCCTCGGCCAGCCGCTCGGGGCCCATGATGTGCACCAGGCCCCCGTAGTCCAGCTCGACGAGCGAGCGCGGGTGGAATTCCTCCAGCCAGCGGCCGACGTCGACGAGCCCGTCGATCAGCGGGCCGCCGTCGTCCAGCGCGTCCTTGAGCACCCGCAGGCCCCGCGCCACCCGGCGGCGGGCCTGCACCATCGGGGTGCGGTAGCGCAGCAGCGGCTCCTTGCGCTCCCCCTCACCCGCCGGCTCGTACTCCCGCTCGTCGTCGCCGACGAGGACGAACCAGCGCACGGGCACGTGCCACGTCGCGGTACGGATCCAGGGCCGCGCGTCCGGGTTGCGCTCGCGCCAGGAGTCGTGGTCGGCGGCGGCCTGCCGGCGGACGACCGGCGGCAGCATCGCGTCCAGCACCGGCGGCGGCAGCTGCTGCCCGAAGGTCTCCAGCGCGAGCCAGCCGCGCAGCCGGGTGCGCCAGGGGCAGATGTGGGTGACCCCGCCGATGTCGGCGACGAAGGCGTCGGCGCTCTCGTGCACGGGCACGGCGATCGGCGGGACGGGCACGAGGCCCGCGAGCGACTGCCGCAGCTCGTCCTGTGCGGTCCGGCAGGTGCCGGACGCGGCATAGCGGTACCAGTGGGTGCGTTCGGGCTCGGGAAAGGCCGCCAGCGGCTCGTAGACGCGCAAATAAGCCGCGTACGGGACCACTACCGGTGAACCGCTCACGCCCGCTCCCTCGCGCCGCCGTGCCGCCACGTCGTCCCCGTCGGCCGTCCGCGGCGTCCCCGTCGATCGTCCCACGCGCCCGCACCCCCGGGACGTGATCCCGGCCACTGGTCACGCCCACGGGCGACGCGCCCGTAGGGGGTGGTGTGGGGGCCCGGCACCACCCCTCGTCCGCCGGGAGGGCCTACGCTGTGCGCAGCATCGCGCCTCCGCCACCCGCACGGGGGCGAGAGCCATCCGCAGCACTGGGACACCGGACTATGGGAGTCACCACCGTGACCGACGTAACCGACACCGGGAGTGTCATCGCCACGCTGTTCCGATCGGAGCAGGGCGGGCACGAGCAGGTCGTTCTCTGCCAGGACCGCGCATCCGGCCTCAAGGCCGTGATCGCGCTCCACTCCACCGCGCTGGGCCCCGGCCTGGGCGGAACCCGCTTCTTCCCCTACGCCTCCGACGAGGAGGCCGTCGCCGACGCGCTGAACCTCGCCCGCGGCATGTCGTACAAGAACGCGCTGGCCGGCCTCGACCACGGCGGCGGCAAGGCCGTGATCATCGGCGACCCGGACACCGACAAGACCGAGGCCCTGCTGCTCGCCTACGGGCGCGCGGTCGCCTCGCTCGGCGGCCGGTACGTGACGGCGTGCGACGTCGGCACCTACGTCGCCGACATGGACGTGGTCGCGCGCGAGAACCGCTGGACCACCGGCCGCTCCCCGGAGAACGGCGGGGCGGGCGACTCCTCGGTACTCACCGCGTGGGGCGTCTACCAGGGCATGCGCGCCGCCGCCCGCGTGCAGTGGGGCGCGGCCTCGCTGAGCGGCCGCCGGGTCGGCATCGCGGGCGTCGGCAAGGTCGGCAAGCACCTCGTCGAGCACCTGCTGGAGGACGGCGCCGAGGTCGTGCTGACCGACGTGCGGGACGCCGCGGTCGCCGCGGTCACCGCCCGGCACCCCGAGGTCTCGGTCGTGAGCGACGCGGAGGTGCTGGTCCGCACCCCGCTGGACGTGTACGCGCCCTGCGCCCTCGGCGGCGCGCTCGACGACAAGACGGTGGCCGCCCTGACGGCGAGCGTGGTGTGCGGCGCGGCCAACAACCAGCTCGCCCACCCGGGCGTCGAGAAGGACCTGGCCGACCGCGGCATCCTGTACGCGCCCGACTACGTGGTGAACGCCGGGGGCGTCATCCAGGTCGCGGACGAACTGCACGGTTTCGATTTCGACCGGGCCAAGGCCAAGGCGACGCGGATCTACGACACGACGCTGGCCATTTTCGAGCGCGCGAGCGCCGACGGGGTGCCGCCCGCGGTCGCCGCCGACCGGCTCGCCGAGCAGCGGATGGCGGAGCGGACCCCGGCCGAGGAGTGGCTGCGTCCGTGAACGCGCCCGGGGTACTCGCGAGTATTCGCCAGTAGCCGGGAGTGACGCACGTGACCGAATGCACGACCCGATAGCAAGTTGGTGCTAGAAGAAGGTAAAATCGGGCCTGACCAGGCAGGACAGGGCCTTGAAAGGCCCCTGTTCCGACGCGCGTCGTGCGGGCGACGTACCGTGCGGCGTCGGAAGCAGGTACCGTTGAGGCCCTACGGGCAGGTTCTCCGTGCAGGAGGCCTTCCGCATCATGAACGCGTGTCAAGACTCGGGGCCGATGAGCCCCGCCGTTAAGGGGGTCGAGCCATGGGGCGCGGCCGGGCCAAGGCCAAGCAGACGAAGGTCGCCCGCCAGTTGAAGTACAACTCTGGCGGCACTGATCTTGCCCGTCTGGCTGACGAGCTGGGCGCATCGTCGTCGAGGCCGGTGAATCCGGAGTCTGTCGACGATGATGACGACGAGCTGGACGACGACGATCCGTACGCTCAGTACGCGGATCTCTACAACGATGACGACGAGGGCGAGGGCGACGAGTCCTCGGGTTCGTCATCCGCGTCGTCGCAACGCCGTCGCGCTTGACGCGATAACGACACCCGCAACGACACCACCTGCGGTGACCCGGTCAGGGGCGGTCAGCCTCCGACCGGGTTTCGTCGTACCCGCGGCCTAGGCCGTCACCCCGCGTAGTCGCCGATCATCCGCACGGCCCCGTCGCCGTCCTCCCGCTCGCCGACCTCGCCGGCGACCCAGGCGTCCACCCCGCGGTCGGCCAGCACGCTCAGCGCGACCTCGACGCCGGTCTGCGGCAGGACCGCGATCATGCCGACGCCCATGTTGAGGGTGCGCTCCAGCTCCGACCGCTCGACCCGGCCCTCCACCCCGACCAGGCCGAAGATCGGCGCGGGCACCCAGGTGGAGCGGTCGACGGTGGCGTTCAGCCCGTCCGGGACGACCCGGGCCAGGTTGTTCGCGAGCCCGCCGCCGGTGATGTGCGCGAAGGCGTGCACCTCGGTCGTACGGGTGAGGGCCAGGCAGTCCAGCGCGTAGATCTTCGTCGGCTCCAGCAGCTCCTCGCCGAGGGTGCGGCCCAGCTCGGCGACCTCGCGGTCCAGCGCCCAGCCGTTCGCCTCGCTCAGCACATGGCGTACCAGGCTGTACCCGTTCGAGTGAAGTCCGGAGGACTCGATCGCGAGCACCGCGTCACCCGTACGGATGCGGTCCGCGCCGAGGATCGCGTCCGCCTCGACGACGCCGGTGCCGGCGCCCGCCACGTCGAAGTCGTCGGCGCCCAGCAGCCCAGGGTGCTCGGCGGTCTCGCCGCCGACCAGCGCGCAGCCGGCCAGGACGCAGCCCTCGGCGATGCCCTTGACGATGGCCGCGACCCGCTCGGGGTGGACCTTGCCGACGCAGATGTAGTCGGTCATGAACAGCGGCTCGGCGCCGCACACCACCAGGTCGTCGACGACCATGCCGACCAGGTCGTGGCCGATGGTGTCGTAGACGCCCATCCGGCGGGCGATGTCGACCTTGGTGCCGACGCCGTCGGTCGCCGAGGCCAGCAGCGGGCGCTCGTAGCGCTTGAGGGCGGAGGCGTCGAAGAGTCCGGCGAAGCCGCCGATGCTGCCGACGACCTCCGGGCGGGACGCCTTGCGCACCCACTCCTTCATGAGCGTGACGGCCCGGTCGCCGGCCTCGATGTCGACGCCGGCGGCGGCGTAGCTCGCACCGTTTGTCTCAGGCATTGCAGGCACTTTCGTGTCGGGGGATCGCGGAAGCGGCCGGGCTCACGGCCTGCGCAGGGCGTCGGCGGCGTCCGCGCCGCCCGCCAGCTCGACCTCCAGCAGCTGCTTGCCCAGCAGCTCGGGGTCGGGCAGCTCCATGGGGTACTCGCCGTCGAAGCACGCACGGCACAGGTTCGGCTTGGCGATCGTGGTCGCCTCGACCATCGCGTCCAGCGAGATGTACGCGAGCGAGTCCGCGCCCAGCGAGGCGCCGATCTCGTCGACGCTCATGCCGTTGGCGATCAGCTCGGCGCGGGTGGCGAAGTCGATGCCGAAGAAGCACGGCCACTTCACCGGCGGCGACGAGATCCGCACGTGGACCTCGGCCGCGCCCGCCTCGCGCAGCATCCGCACCAGGGCCCGCTGGGTGTTGCCGCGGACGATCGAGTCGTCCACCACCACGAGCCGCTTGCCGCGGACGACCTCCTTGAGCGGGTTGAGCTTGAGCCGGATGCCGAGCTGCCGGATGGTCTGCGAGGGCTGGATGAACGTCCGGCCGACGTAGGAGTTCTTGACCAGGCCGGAGCCGTACGGGATGCCGCTGGCCTCGGCGTAGCCGATCGCGGCGGGCGTACCCGACTCCGGCGTGGCTATGACCAGGTCGGCCTCGACGGGCGACTCGGCGGCGAGCTTGCGGCCCATCTCGACGCGCGAGAGGTAGACGCTGCGGCCGGCGATCTCGGTGTCGGGGCGCGCCAGGTAGACGTATTCGAACACGCAGCCCTTGGGGCGGGCGGGCGCGAAGCGCGAGGTGCGCACGCCCTGCTCGTCGATCGCGACCAGCTCACCGGGCTCGATCTCGCGGACGAAGCTCGCACCGCAGATGTCGAGGGCCGCGGTCTCGGACGCGACGACCCAGCCGCGCTCCAGCCGGCCCAGCACCAGCGGGCGGATGCCCTGCGGGTCGCGGGCGGCGTAGAGGGTGTGCTCGTCCATGTAGACGAGGCTGAAGGCGCCCTTGATCTTCGGCAGCACCTGCGGGGCGGCGTCCTCCACCGACAGCGGGTTGCCCTCGGCGTCGCTCTGCCCGGCGAGCAGGGCCGTGACCAGGTCGGTGTCGTTGGTCGCGGCGACCTTGGTGGCCCGGCCCGGGGCCTGCGGCAGCTCGGCGACCATCTCGGCCAGCTCGGCGGTGTTGACCAGGTTGCCGTTGTGGCCGAGCGCGATCGAGCCGTTGCTGGTGGCCCGGAAGGTCGGCTGCGCGTTCTCCCACACCGAGGCGCCGGTGGTCGAGTAGCGGGCGTGGCCGACGGCGATATGGCCGGTCAGCGAGCCGAGAGAGGTCTCGTCGAAGACCTGGGAGACCAGGCCCATGTCCTTGAAGACCAGGATCTGCGAGCCGTTGCTCACTGCGATGCCCGCGGACTCCTGTCCGCGGTGCTGCAGGGCGTACAGCCCGAAATAGGTGAGCTTCGCGACCTCTTCGCCGGGGGCCCAGACACCGAAGACGCCACACGCGTCCTGGGGGCCCTTCTCGCCGGGGAGCAGGTCGTGGCTGAGTCGTCCGTCACCACGTGGCACGTTGTCGAGTCTAGGGCAGGATCGCCCGTCGTCCGAACGGGGGACGGTCACGGAGTGCTGCCGAGCAGGGCTTCTATGCGCGTAGCGCCTTGGGGGGCACGGGGGTGTGACGTACCCCCCAAGGCGGGCCGCCGACCGCTCATGGGGTCCTCACACGGCCGACGAGACTGCGCCCGCATCATAGGGCTCAGGTGTTCACCCCGGGGGCGTATCGGGAAACGCGCGTGAAGCTCCCGCTCCCCGTGGCCGGAACCCATCGGTACGACGGCCGGGATGATCTTGCGGGCCGCGGGCGGCGTCCGGGCACGGAAACGCCCGCCGGTACGGGGGTTCCGGCGGGCGCGTCTTCCGGGGCGATCCCGGCCGGAAATCGTTCTCAGCGGCCGGTCTCGCCGGGTCGATAGTAGGAGCGCGAGCCGGACCGCACCTAGGGAACACCTGACTGGCGGCGTAATTACGCCACCTCGGCCGGGGTGGATTCCAGGACGATACGGATATGGCAGTGCATGACGGGCGCGCCATGGGGTGACTCGGATGTCAGCGGCTGACCGTCACGGGCCGTGTCGTACGCCGGGCGTACGCCGTCCGGGGGCGGATGCCTCGGGAGAGTGCCTCAGCGCATCACCGGGAGGTACGCGGCCAGGTCCGCGCGCTCGCCGCTCGCGGAGACGGCGGCCGCTTCGACCGCCGCGGCCCACGCCGTACGGCCGGTCGCCAGCCGCAGCCAGGTCAGCGGGTCGGTCTCGACGACGTTGGGCGGGGTGCCGCGGGTGTGCCGGGGCCCCTCGACGCACTGCACCGCCGCGTACGGCGGCACCCGCACCTCCACCGCGTTGCCCGGCGCCTTCGCGGCGAGCCCGTCCGCGAGCACCCGCACGACGGCGGCCAGCGCCTGCCGGTCGAACGCGGGCTCGGCGCCCGTGGCGCGGGCCAGGTCGTCGGTGTGCACGACCAGCTCCACCAGCCGCGTCACCGTGAATTCCAGCGCCCGCATCCCGCCGAACGGCTCGGGCAGCAGCCGCCCCGGCCGCAGCGCCTCCGCGCGCAGCCCCGGCAGCCGCTCCACGGCCGCCTCGACCGCGGCGACCGGATCGCCCATCGCGGCGGCCGTCTCCTTCGTCCCGGCGTCCAGCTGCGCCGCGACCGGCCCGGTGGCCTGCGTCCAGGCGTCCAGCCCGGTCAGCCGCCCGCCGCCCACCGGCTCCGGGGCGGCGAGCAGCTCCCCGAGCGCGTCGATCTGCCGCACGACGTGCGCGACCAGCAGCCGCACGTCCCACCCCGGCAGCCCGGAGGGCAGCGCGTACGCCTCCGCGGAGAGCCCCCGCACCGCGTCCGCCACGAGCCCGCTCTGCGCGAGCAGCGCACTCCACGTGCGGTCCGGATCGTACGTACGGGCGCGTCGTCGGCTGGCGGTCGGCATGCGCCGAGCGTAGCCCGGGGGTACGACAGCACGGGGCCTGCGTCTGCCCCGCAGGGCACACCCCAGGGGCGTGGCCAAGCCCCCCGGGGCTCACGCCTGCGGCGCAGGGCGACAAACCACGGGCGCGGGGGGGCTCACGCCTGCGGCGCGGGGCAACAAACCAGGGGCGCGGAGGGGTGCCTCCCGGGCGAAGCCCTGGGGGGGAACCGCGCGCTCAACCCCCACGGCGGGACGGCTGCGCGACCACCGCAAGCGGCACCCCGAAGCGCCAACGGGCGCGGGGAACCGCGCGCCCAGCCCACCCACCGGCGGAAGCTCGCGCGGGCCACCGCAAAAGGCACCCCGAAGCGCCAACGGGCGCGGGGAACCGCGCGCCCAGCCCACCCACCGGCGGAAGCTCGCGCGGGCCACCGCAAAAGGCACCCCGGCGCGCAAGGCGCGGCCCCGCCGGGAGGGCGAAGCTCAGCCCTGGCGAGGCCGCTCGAACGTCAGCAGCAGCCCCTCGACGGCCCCGGGCCCGACCCGCCCCTTCACATCACCGGACGTGATGTCCTTCAGCGCCCAGCCCTCCTCGGCGTGCTTGTTGAGGGTCTTCTCCAGCTTGTCGCTGTCGAGCGCGTCGCCTATCAACGACTCGCGGAAGGTGACGACCTTGTACTCGTACATGCTCTGCCTTCGGCTCGGTCCGGCTCGGTTGCGTCGTGCGCGGCGCACGTGACCGGCCCAGCCAACCACGAACAGCCGCGCGGTGTCAGGGGCCTTGGCCGCTGCCGGGTCAGGCCCCCACCGGCACCGCGCCCAGCGGGATGTCGCGCATCCGGCGCAGCGGCGAGAAGAAGAGCCACAGCCCCGAGGAGCAGCCCCCGACGACGGCTATCCACAGCGTGGCCCGCACCCCCAGCACGCTCGCGAGCGCGCCCCCCGCGAGCCCGCCGAGCGGCAGCGTGCCCCAGGTGATCCAGCGGGCGGCGGCGCTCACCCGGCCGATCATGCCCGGCGGGCAGGTCGCCTGCCGGTAGCTGGTCAGCGAGATGCCGGTGACGACGGCGGAGAAGGTCCAGGCGCTCCACCCGACCCCGTAGAGCACCGCCCGCGGCCCGCTGCCCGCGAGCGGGATGAGCAGCCCCGGCAGGGCGAGCACGGTCATCGCGATCCAGCTGATGCGCGCCGACCCCACCCGCCGGGAAAGCGCCTTCGCCGCCGCGCCGCCCGCGACCCCGCCGACCGCGCCGAGCGCGAGCAGCAGTCCGACCAGGCCGGGGTCGACGTGCCGGGTGCGGATGAGGAAGACGGGGCCGAGGGTCTCGACCATGACGACGAAGAAGTTGGCGGTGCCGTTGAAGGCGACGGAGTTGCGCAGGATCGGGTCCCGCAGCACGTGCCGCAGGCCTTCGGCGATCTGGGCACGCAGCGAGGGCCCGCCCGCCGCCTTCACCGGCTCGGGCTCCTTCGTGCGGATCCCGGCGAGGGTGAGGGCGGAGACGGCGAAGGAGGCCGCGTCGGCGAGGACCGCGGCCGCGGCCCCGAAGGCCGAGACGAGGCCGGCCCCGAGCCCCGGCCCGGCGATCTGTGCGCCCGACTGCGACGCGGCGAGCTTGCCGTTGCCGTCCATGAGCTGCTCGTCGCGCAGCAGGTGCGGCAGCAGGCTCTGGTAGGCGACGACGAAGAAGACGGACAGCACGCCGTCGACGAACTCGACGGCGTAGAGCTGTCCGAGCGTGAGCACCCCCAGCGCGTGCGCGACCGGTACCGACCCCATCACGGCCAGCAGCCCGAGGTTGCACCCCAGCATGAGCGGCCGCTTCCGCACCCGGTCCACGACCGCCCCCGCGGGCAGCGCGACCAGCAGGTACGCGCACGTCCCGGCCGCCGACAGCAGCCCCACCTGCCACGCACTCGCCCCGAGCACGACGACCGCCACGAGCGGCAGCGCGAGCACGGACACCTGCGACCCGACCTCGCTGACGGTCTGCCCGGCCCACAGCAGCACGAAATTCCGATGCCTGAGCAGGCTCTTCCCCTCGACGGTCACCGTCCCGATGCTGGCACCGTCGGCTCGGGCCTGTCCACGGTGAGGAGGTCCCGCACCTCCTGGACGTCGCGGGCGAAACGATCGTCCGGCCGGTGAACGGCGAGTACGCCGTCGAGCGCGGCACCGTTGCCTGCGGGCGCGGGACGCTCAGGCATCTCAGGCATCTTCGGCATTCACCCAGGCCAGCAGCTGCTGCGTGTCGAGCTGGATACCGACAGGGGCGGGGAGGCCGACCTCCTTGCCGAAGGAAACCGTCACGCGCTGCTGGTACGACCCGTGCTCCGGCTCGCTGAAGACGGTGACCTCCCGGGTGTCCCGGTCGATCAGCAGGTAGACCGGGATGCCCGACTCGGCATAGGCACGGGGCTTGTCGACGCGGTCGCGCTGTGTGGTGTCACGGTCGAACGAGGTGATCTCGACCGTCATCAGCACCCCGTCCGTCTCGGCCCACTCGCCCGTCGAGGTCTCGACGAGGTGGCCGACCGGGGCGAGAACACCGTCCGGGATCGCCCGCCCCCTGCGGTAGCTCTCCACCTTCAGGCCCTGCCCGACGTGAAGGTCCCACTGCGGCTTCTGCTGCATGCACTGCCGCACCAGCCACATCGTCATCGCCGTGTGGATCACGTCGGGCACAGCTTTGACCCCCATCCTTCCGCCGATGAGTTCCAGGCGGAGGCCTTCGGACCGGCGCGCCGCGTCGGACGCCAGGCTCTCGAAGTCCTCCGTCTCCATCTGCGCGTGATCCTGCGCCTGCGGCCGGTCGTCCACAGCGGTCACCCGTACCTCCCTGTGCCCGGATCTTCACGCTCCGCCCTCACCCTATCGGCTCAGCGGAACGTAACGTGACCGGATGATCACACTCGACGTTTGTTGTGCCCCCACGCTCGGATTCCGAGCGTAGCCTCCGGACCCGTTCGTGGCTCTGCTCCAATGGCGCGCGAGGCGGAACGGCTCCGCCGCACAACCGAGGAGGCACCGTGCGTACTGCCGCACCCCACTCCGAGCGCTACGCGCACCTCGTGGCCCGGGGGCAGATCCGCCTCGTGGCCGCAACGACCGCCGACCTCGACCGCGTGCCGGTCCGGGACGCCACCGGCGCACTCTCACCGCTGGACATCCTGCTGACCGACCGAGAGAGGGACCCATGCCCTCCCGGCTGCGTCGGCCTCCCCAAGGCACAGCCCGCACCTCGCCGTCCACAGGCCCCGCCCGCACACCTCGACCACACACACGCCGGGAAGCCCGGCGAATGAGGCCCTGCCGTCGTGGGTCGCGTTTTCCCGTGCCGTCGCGGCGGGGTAGCCGCGGTGATCAGGTCGTGATTGCCCCGCGGCCTGCCCAGCTTGCGGACATGGGCCATGAGCCGCGCGAGGCACCGTTGCCTGCGGGCGGGGCGCCCACGGGCGCCCCGTAGCAGCTTTCCCGGCGACTCGTATCGGGAAGCTGAGACGTCAGCCCGCGAACTCCCCCGCCTTGACGGCCCCGACGAAGGCGACCCACGCGTCGGCGCCGAAGAGAAGGGCGGGGCCCTCGGGGTCCTTCGAGTCGCGGACGGGCACGAGGCCGGTGACCCCGTCGGCGACCTCGACGCATTCGCCGCCGTCTGAGTTGCTGTACGACGACTTACGCCACTGCGCCGTGCCGAGGTCTCCTGCTGTGCTCATTGCGCGCTGTACTCCTTGGCCACTGACTCGATCATGTGCAGGGACGCGGTCGGCGAGAGGGCGACCGCTCGCACGAAATCGTATGCCTCGACATAGCCACTAACCATCTCCGGCGAATCCAACAAGTGCCCTGACCGGGCAACTTCGACGTAAACGGCTGGCGGGGCCTCGGGGAAGGTCATCAAGGTGACTTCGCTGCCCATCAGCGGGTGCGCACCCACCGACAGCGGCACGACCTGGAACGTCACACGCCGGGAACGGGCGATCTGCGCAATGTACGTGAGCTGCTCGTACATCCCTTCGCTGTCGCAGACGGGCATCCGCAGGACGTTTTCGTGCAGAACGACCCAGAACTTGGGCGTTGTTGGGTCGTCCAGCAGCCACCTGCGGGCCACCCTGGCGGCGACCATCTCCGCCACCTTGTCCGCGGGGCGCGACGGGTCCGCCGACTCGAACAGCGCGCGGGCATACGCCTCGGTCTGGAACAGGCCCGGAATGAGTACCGACGAAACCTGGCCGATGGTCAGGGCGCTTGTCATCAAGTCGATGACACCCGCGAAGTATTCGGCGTGCTTGGTCGCCTTGAGGACCATCTTGCACAGCCGCTCCAGGTGGCCGTCCGACTTCAGGACCGCGTCGAAGCGCTGCGAGAGGTCGATCTGCGGTCGGCGGTTGGCGGATTCGAGCTGCCCCACGTACGCGCCGGAGCAGAAGACCAGATCGCCCAGGCCCTCCTGCGAGAGGAGCGCGGCCTCGCGCAGGCGGCGGAGTTCGGAGCCGTAGAAGGCCTGGGGGGATTCGAACGGGTTGAGGTCCTTGGGTTGCACCATGGCGGACCGGCCTTTCCTGACAGCGCAAGAGCTGAGTTCGCGTCAGTTGTCGAGCCTAGCTGCACACCGCGACGCTTGGAGGACAGACGGTGATGTCCGGCGTGACGGAAAGTGGTGGGGAAGGCATGAGCACGATGCAGGGCCCGGGCGTGTGCACGGGGTGGACGTTCACCCGGAGCGCGAGGTCCCCGAAGCGGGCGCGGCGGCTGCTGGTGCAGCAGCTCGCGGAGTGGGGCGTGGACGGCGCGGTGAGCGCCACCGCCGAGCTGCTGCTGAGCGAGCTGGTCACCAACGCCGTACGCCACGCCATCCGCCCGACCGGCCGCCTCGTCGCGGTGGACGTCGAGCTGGCCCCGGGGCGGCTCCTCCGCGTCGAGGTCGCCGACGCCTGCTCGGCCCCGCCGGTGCCCCGCCCGGCGGAGGCCCCCGACGCGGAGGGCGGCCGCGGCCTGCTGCTGGTGGAGGCGCTGTCCGCGCACTGGGGCACGTACCCGCGCCGCCACGTCGGCAAGGTCGTGTGGTTCGTCCTGGACCTGGCCCCCGACCTCGCGGGCGTCCCCGCCCCGGGTACGGCTCAGTCGCCGGAGTAGCCGAAGAAGTGGAGCTCCCGGGGCTCTCCCGCGTCGTCGTGGAGCACGACGCACCGGCCCTGCCAGCGCGAGTGCGGGAAGTTCTCGAACTCCGGCATGTGGGCCCTGGTGGGCCTGCGCGTGCCCAGGACGTGCAGCGCCTCGTCCTCGGACACCGGCTGCATCGTGAAGTAGTCCCGCTCCTCGTCCGGGCCGACGATCCGGAAGATGTCGAGGATCGAATGCGTCCCGCACTCCCGGACGTACTCGTCCTCCCACAGCTCCTCGACGGTCCGCGGCCACGGCAGCCGCTCCTCCTCCGGCCGCCAGTCGGCGCCCGGACCCCAGTAGTAGTCCCGCTCCTCGAAGACCTTGCGCTTCAGTGCTTCGAAGGCCCCCGCGAGGTCCTCCCGGTACGGCACGGAGTATTCCCAGCCCGACGCGCCCACGGCGTCCTCCCCCTCGGTCCTGTGCTGACGGCCGGACGCTAACAGCGGCCACCGACAACTGGGCCTCTCACGGCCGGGCCGGCCCCGTACCCGCGCCCGTGGCGGCGATCGCGGCGGCCACCTCCTCCAGGTCCTCCGGGGTCAGCGCCAGCGCGGCCGCGTCGCGCCAGCCGTCGACCTGGGCGGGGGTGCGGGCTCCGACGATCGCGCCGGTCACGCCGGGCCAGGCGAGGACCCAGGCGAGGGCGACCTCGGTGACGCTCACGGCGTGGCGGGCGGCGATCGGGCGCAGGGCGTCGGCGAGGGCGAGGTTGGCGGGGAGGGCGGTGGTGAAGTCCGGGTGGGAGCGGCGCCAGTCGCCGTCCGGCAGACCCGCCACCCGCTCCGCGGAGAACGTGCCGGTCAGCAGGCCGGACTGGAGCGGCGAGTACGCGATCACGCCGGTGCCGTGGGCGCGGGCCCAGGCGACCTCGTCCGCCGCGGAGCGGGTGATCGCCGAGAAGGGCGGCTGGATCACGTCCACGTGCGCGATCTGCTCGGCCGCGTCCAGCAGTTCGGGCGTGTGGTTGGACAGGCCGATCGCGCGCACCTTGCCCTCGGCCTTCAGGTCGGCCATGACCTGCCAGTAGACCTCCAGCGGCGTCGCGTCCGGCGACACCCCGCCGCCCGCGTCCCCGACACCGCCCAGCACCTCTCCGGTGTCGGGCCAGTGCACCTGGTAGAGGTCGATGTGCTCGGCGCCGAGCCGCCGCAGCGAGTCCTCGACCTCGCGCCGTACGCTGTCCGGCCGCATCGTCCGCAGGGGCGCGGCCGAGGGGTCGGCCGGGTCCCACACCAGGCCCACCTTCGTGAAGAGGTACGGGCGTTCGTCCGCGGCGAGGCCCGCGACCGCCTTGCCGACCAGCTCCTCGGAGTGGCCGTGGCCGTACACCGCGGCGGTGTCGATCCAGTTGACGCCCGAGCGCACCGCGTGCCGTATCGCCTCGACCGACTCGGTGTCGTCCGTGTCGCCCCACCCGTAGGACCAGTTGGAGCCGGAGACCGCCCAGGAGCCGAAGCCCAGGCGGGAGATGTGCAGACCGGTGCGGCCGAGCGGGACGGTGTCCGTGGTGCTCATGACGGTGAACTCCCCGTGTACGCGGCCCGGTCGGCGCCGGGCCCCGGAACCCTTCCGGTGCCTCCACCCTCACCCGGCACGCCCCGCGCAGCCACGGCCCTCCCGTGCCTGGGCACGGCGTGACCAGGCACCGTCCGCCCATCTCCCGTACGGCCCGCGATACTTGGCGTATGCCGATGGACAGACGGACCGAACTGGGCGACTTCCTGCGCTCGCGCCGCGCCCGGCTGCGCCCCGAGGACCTCGGCCTGCCCCGGCACGGCGGCCTGCGCCGCGTACCCGGCCTGCGCCGGGAGGAGTTGGCGCAGCTCGCCGGGGTGAGCGTCGACCACTACGTCCGGCTGGAGCAGGGCCGCACCCTGCACTTCTCGGAGGCCGTCCTCGACGCGGTCGCCCGCGCGCTGCGGCTCGACGCGGTCGAGCGCGAGCACCTCTACCGCCTGGCCCGCCCCGCGCCGGCCTCCGACCCGTCCCCGTACCCGGACGACGTACGCCCCGGCCTGCGCCGCCTGCTGGACTCCGCCGCCGACGTCCCCGCGTACGTCATCGGCCGCGGCACGCAGGTGCTGGCCTGGAACGCGCTCGCCGCCGCCCTGCTCACCGACTTCGGCGCGCTCCCGCCGCGCGAGCGCAACATGGCCCGCCTGGTCTTCCTCGACGACGCGACGCGCAGCCTCTACGCCGACTGGCGCGCGAAGGCCCACGACGTCGCCGCCTACCTCCGCCTCGACGCGGCCCGCCACCCCGACGACCCCGCCCTCGCCGCCCTCCTCGCCGAACTCGACGCGTCCGGCCCCGACTTCCGCGAGGTCTGGGCCGAACACCGCCTCCGCGACAAGACCCACGGCGGCTACCGCTACCACCACCCGCTCGTCGGCCCCCTCGACCTCGCCTTCGAGACCTTCCGCCTCCCCGACGCCCCCGACCAGGCCCTCGTCATCCACACCGCGGAGGCGGACTCCCCCTCCGCGACGGCCCTCCGCCTGCTGGCGACCTGGTCCCGCGAGACGTCGCGTGCCGCGCACTGAGAGGGGACCCGGCAACCGCCGAGACGCAGCGCGACCGCGTCGAGAAGCCGCGTGCGTACGCCGAGTCGGAGATCCCCGTCTACCTGCTCGTCGACCGCGACACCCGCGAGGTCACCGTCCACAGCAGGCCCGAAGAGGGCGCGTACGCCCTGCGGTTGACCGTCCCCTTCGGCAAGGCGGTCCCCCTCCCCGAGCCCGTGGGGTTCGAGCTGGACACCCAGCAGCTGCTGGGCTGGGCCGCCGAGGAGGGGTGACAGCGGCAGGCCGCTACATCTGGAGGCCGAGGACCATCCACTGCTCCGGCTTCTCGATCGGCGTGAAGCCGACCTTCGCGTAGACGCCCTGCGCGTCGGCCGTGGCCAGGAGGATGCGGCGCAGGCCGTGCGGGGCGAGGTGGTCGCGGATCGCGGCGACCAGGGCGGTGCCGAGGCCCTTGCCGCGGGCGGCGGGGGCCACGTAGACGTCGCAGAGCCACGCGAAGGTGGTCTTGTCCGTGATGACCCGCGCGTACGCGCACTGCTCACCGGACGCGCTGTCGTACACCCCGAAGTTCAGCGACCCGGCGATCGCCGCGTCCTGCTTCTCGCGCGTCCGCCCGCGCGCCCAGTACGTATCCTCCGACAGCCACGCGTGCACGCGCGCGGCATCGATCCGCGCGGGGTCGGCGGATATCTCGTACCCGCCCGGAAGTTCACCATTTCCCATCCCCGCACCCAACCAGCCCCCCGGACCCCCGGGCCAGCGGTTTTCTTCGGGTGGCTAGGCGCTGGCAGCGTCGGCGGCGCCCGCTTCCTCGTCGTCGACGACCACGCCGGACCCGTACGGGAGCAGCACTTTCGTGTCGAGCTTCCACGGACCGACCGCGACGGTGTCCCCGAAGACGAAGGTCACCTCACGATCCCCCGCGTGTTTTCATGGCCCCCGCACAGCACGTGCAAGGCACAAGGGGGGCACCATGGGCGCCACGGCGTCGAAAGCCGCGGCAGCGGCCGCGATCACGGCCGCGCTGGTCGTGACGGCGGGCTGCGGAGGCGGGGGCGGGGGCGGAAAGGCTGCGCCTGCGAAGGGGAAAGCCCCGGCCACGCGCAGCGCCCGCCCCGTCGTGGACGCGCCGACGCTCACGCAGGCGCAGCTGGAGAACGCCGAGGTGGGGGCCGCGGAATTGCCGGGGTGGACGACGGAGGCCGTGATCGGGAAGGGCGGGCAGGCGCCCGTCGTGCACGACCCGGCCACGATGCCGCAGGCGACGCCCGGCGCGTGCCAGCCGCTGTACGCGATGTCGGACGGGCTGCTGGGCGGCCGGGAGCCGTTCACGGGGGTCGCGGCGGAGTGGCTGCGGGCGGACGCGCCGGATCTCGGCATACACCTGGTACTGCTCAACCTGCGGTCCTACGCCACCGCCGCCGGCGCCGAGCGGGTCGTGACGGATCTGCGGACCTCGCTGGCCGCCTGCCGGCAGGAGTTCGACTCCCCGCGCGAGCCGCGGATGAAGTTCGGCGCCGCCCGGCAGTTTGCCGACCCGGCGGCGGGGGACGACGCGCTCGCCTACCGGATCACCAAGACCCCGCGCGCCGCGGACCTCGGCGACCCCGCGAACCCCATGCTCAACCCCGCCCACATCGTGGTCGTGCGCTGCGGCACGACGGTCGCGTCCTTCGGCGAGACGATCCCCGCCGACGTCGCCACCCCCGAGGTCCCGACGGCCGTCGTCACCGCCCAGGCCGCCAAGCTCGCGAAGGTCGCCGGTCGGGGCTGAGGTCAGCCGACCCCCACCGCCCCCCGCGCCGCGAACTCCCGGTTGCGGGCCGTCTGCTCGCGGTAGCGGGGCGGGAGGTCGGGCAGGGCCAGCAGGCGGTCGCAGGCGTGGAGGGAAGCGGGCAGGTCACCCGTCCAGTAGGCGGTGATCGAGTATTCGAAGAGCAGGCCCCAGCGGTAGATCCAGGGCTGGACGAAGAGCCAGTCCGCGGGGGCGGGGCGGTCGAGGGCGGCGGTGGCGAAGGCGTGGGCGGCGGCGTGGTGGCCCATGCCGCGCAGGCGGGTCACCAGTTCGTAGACGGCCTCCAGGCGTTGCGGGCGGGACTGCCAGGCGCGGACCAGGGTGTCCATGGCGAGCGGCCAGGCGCCGGTGGCGGCGCGCAGGACGCCGGCCTGGAGGAGGGCGTAGTAGACCTCCTCCTCCCAGCCGCCCATCGTCGCGCGCCGCTCGTAGAGGGTGATCGCCTCCTGCGTCTCGCCGAGGTCGCGGAGGGTCTGGGCGAGGTAGAAGACGGTGCGCGGGTTGCCGGGGTCGCGGGCGAGGTCCGCGCGCAGCAGGGCGGCGTCGCGGGTGAACTTGTCGGCCCGCGAGCCCCCGTCCGCGTGGTGGTCGATCACGAGCGTGTCGAGGTCGGCGACGGTGTGGTGCACGTCGGCGGTCAGGTACTCGTGCGTGGCGCCCTCGTACCGCCACGGCAGCGCGCCGCGCACCAGCCGCTTGATGCGGTACTCGACGTCGCCCGCGTGCCGGAGCATGTACGCGTCGGCGGTGAGTCCGCTCGCGTCGAACGCGGCCTGGGCGCCGCCCGCGGGCTCGACGCGTACGACCATGTCCGCGTCGAGGAGCAGCAGGAAGTCCGCGCGGCCGAGGGCGCGGCGGATGTTGCGGGTGCGGTTGTGGCCGAAGTCCTGCCACTCGGAGGCGTGGAGCTCGCCGGGGATGCCGTGGAGGGCGCGGCGGACGAGGTCCTGGGTGCCGTCGGTGGAGCCGGTGTCGTCGATGACCCACGAGTCGATGAGCGGGCGCGCCGCCGCAAGGCACCGCTCGATGACCTTCGCCTCGTTCCTGACGATCATGCACAGGCACACGGTGGGCCGGGCCCGGGGCGTCCCGGACCGGTCCCCGGGTGTCCCGGGCCGGTCCTGCTCGCTCCCCGCGCGCTGCTGCTGGATCCCTGCCATGTGAGTCTCCTCTTCGCCGACCGGCCGGGCAGCAGAGACTTGTCCCTGAGAGAGCCGGATCGTCGCAGGCAGGCCGCCCGCCACCCGGACGGCGGGCAGCGCCGAACCCTCCCGGGGGACCGGGGGCGTACGAAACGCGGCGGCGCACCCCCGTGAGGGGCACACCGCCGCGTGACGTGCGCAGGCTCAGGCGAGCAGGCCGGGGATCGTCCCCTCGTACCCGGCCCGCAGCTCGGCCAGCGGGATCGCGAACTCGCCCTGCACCTCGACCGCGTCGCCGTCGACGACGCCGATACGCGCCACGGGCAGGCCGCGCGCGCCGCACATGTCGGTGAAGCGCAGCTCCTCCGAGCGCGGGACGGCGACGACCGCGCGGCCCGCGGACTCGGAGAAGAGGAAGGTGAAGGCGTCCAGGCCGTCCGGCACGACGAGCCGGGCACCGTGGCCGCCGCGCAGGCAGGACTCGGTGACGGCCTGGACGAGGCCGCCGTCCGACAGGTCGTGGGCGGCGTCGATCATGCCGTCCCGCGAGCCGGAGATCAGGATCTCGGCGAGCAGCCGCTCGCGCTCCAGGTCCACCACGGGCGGCAGCCCGCCGAGGTGGTCGTGGACGACCTGCGACCACGCCGAGCCGCCGAACTCCGGACGGGTGTCGCCGAGCAGCAGCAGGAGCTGCCCCTGCTCCGCGAACGCCATGGGCGTGCGGCGCGTGACGTCGTCGATCACGCCGAGCACGGCGACGACCGGCGTCGGGTGGATCGCAGCGTCCCCGGTCTGGTTGTAGAGGGAGACGTTGCCACCGGTCACCGGCGTGCCGAGCGCCAGGCAGCCGTCCGCGAGACCGCGGGTGGCCTCGGCGAACTGCCACATGACCGCCGGGTCCTCGGGCGAGCCGAAGTTGAGGCAGTCCGAGACGGCGAGCGGCTTCGCACCGGTCGCGGCCACGTTGCGGTACGCCTCCGCGAGCGCGAGCTGCGCGCCCGTGTACGGGTCGAGCTTCGCGAAGCGGCCGTTGCCGTCGGTGGCGAGGGCGACACCGAGGTTGGTCCCGGGGTCGATGCGGACGACGCCGGAGTCCTCCGGCTGCGCCAGCACCGTGTTGCCCTGCACGAAGCGGTCGTACTGGTCGGTGACCCACGCCTTGGACGCCTGGTTGGGCGAGGACACGACCCGCAGCACCTGTGCGCGCAGCTCGTCGCCGTCCGCCGGCCGCGCCAGCTTGTCGGCGCTGTCGGCCTGGAGCGCGTCCTGCCAGTCGGGGCGGGCGTACGGGCGGTGGTACGTCGGGCCCTCGTGCGCGACCGACCGCGGGGGGACGTCCACGATCTGCTCGCCGTGCCAGAAGATCTCCAGCCGCGTGCCCTCCGTCACCTCACCGATGACGGTCGCGATGACGTCCCACTTCTCGCAGATCTCCAGGAAGCGGTCGACCTTGTCCGGCTCGACGATCGCGCACATGCGCTCCTGCGACTCGCTCATGAGGATCTCCTCCGGCGAGAGCGTCGCGTCGCGCAGCGGCACGGTGTCCAGCTCGACGCGCATCCCGCCGGAGCCGGCCGAGGCCAGTTCGGAGGTCGCGCAGGACAGGCCCGCGCCGCCGAGGTCCTGGATGCCCGTGACCAGCTTCTCCGCGAAGAGCTTCAGGGTGCACTCGATGAGCAGCTTCTCCTGGAAGGGGTCGCCGACCTGGACGGCGGGGCGCCGGGAGGGGCCGGTGGCGTCGAAGGTCTCACTGGCCAGCACGGACACGCCGCCGATGCCGTCGCCGCCGGTCCGGGCGCCGTACAGGATCACCTTGTTGCCGGCGCCGGACGCCTTGGCCAGGTGGATGTCCTCGTGCTTCATGACGCCCACGCACAGCGCGTTGACCAGCGGGTTGCCCTGGTAGCAGGGGTCGAAGACGACCTCGCCGCCGATGTTGGGCAGGCCCAGGCAGTTGCCGTAGCCGCCGACGCCCGCGACGACGCCCGGGAGCACGCGCTTGGTGTCGGGGTGGTCGGCGGCGCCGAAGCGCAGCGGGTCCATGACGGCGACCGGCCGCGCGCCCATCGCGAGGATGTCGCGGACGATGCCGCCGACGCCGGTGGCCGCGCCCTGGTAGGGCTCGATGTACGACGGGTGGTTGTGCGACTCGATCTTGAACGTCACGGCGTAGCCCTGCCCGACGTCCACCACACCGGCGTTCTCGCCGATGCCGACGAGCAGCGCGTCCGTCTGCGGGGCCTTCTCGCCGAACTGCTTCAGGTGCACCTTGCTCGACTTGTACGAGCAGTGCTCGGACCACATGACCGAGTACATGGCCAGCTCGGCGCCGGTCGGGCGGCGGTCCAGGATCTCCCGGATGCGCTCGTACTCGTCCTCCTTGAGGCCGAGCTCCTTCCAGGGCTGCGCCGCGTCCGGCGTCTCAGCCGCGTGCTTGACGGTGTCGAGGCTCATGCGCTGACCAACTTCTTGATGACCGAGGTGAAGAACGCCAGCCCGTCGGTGCGCCCGGTGCCGATGAGCGGCTCCACGGCGTGCTCGGGGTGCGGCATGAGGCCGACGACGTTCCCGGCGGCGTTGCTGATGCCGGCGATGTCCCGCAGCGAGCCGTTCGGGTTGCCGTATCCCTCGGCGGCTTCGCCGTCGGCCAGGTAGCGGAAGACCACCCGGCCCTCGGCCTCCAGCTCGTCGAGGGTGCGCTCGTCGGCGGTGTAGCGGCCGTCGATGTTCTTGAGCGGGATGGAGATCTCCTCGCCGGCGGCGTAATCGGCCGTCCAGGCGGTCGCGGAGGTCTCGACGCGCAGCTTCTGGTCGCGGCACACGAAGTGCAGCCCGGTGTTGCGGAGCATCGCGCCCGGCAGCAGGTGCGCCTCGCACAGCACCTGGAATCCGTTGCAGATGCCAAGCACCGGCATTCCCGCGTGCGCCTGTTCGATAACCGTCGCCATCACCGGCGAGAAGCGGGAGATCGCGCCGGCCCGCAGATAGTCGCCGTAGGAGAAGCCGCCCGGCAGAACGACCGCGTCGACCTGCCCGACATCCTTGTCGCGGTGCCACAGCGGTACGGCTTCGGCGCCCGCGAGGGTGACCGCGCGCTGGGTGTCGCGGTCGTCGAGCGTGCCGGGGAATGTGACGACACCAATGCGGGCAGTCACGACTCGACCTTTACGTCGAAGTCCTCGATCACGGTGTTGGCGAGAAAGGTTTCCGCCATCTCCCGAATGCGGGCGAGCGCGGCGTCGTCGACCGGCCCCTCCACCTCGAGTTCAAAGCGCTTTCCCTGACGGACGTCGGAGATCCCGGCGAAGCCGAGCCTGGGCAGCGCGCGCTGCACAGCCTGGCCCTGCGGGTCGAGGATCTCCGGCTTGAGCATGACGTCGACTACGACGCGTGCCACTGGCACTCCCGGTGGTGTGGTACGTGAGGTGTCCCCCAGCGTACCCGGTGAGAAATTCTACGCGAGTAGATATGAGGGTTGCCGCTCCGCTGCCTTCGGATGAGCCGCTGATCATGCATCACGTTTATGTATCGGCTGCCGAAATGCCTGGGGAAACCCGGCGGAAAAACATAGGGTCCCGATGACGAACAGGCTTGGGATGACACAGGGCCGGGAATTATCAGTAACATCTGCCGTCCCAGCACCGCCCATTCCGTGACACCGCACAGCACCGCCCCGAATGCACATTTGTCGACACCCTGCGCGTCGGTGTGCCCGCACCGGCGGGGCCGGTCCGCGGCCCGCCGCCGCGCGGACCGCCCAAGGCCCCAGCGGCGCGGACCCGTTGCCGCACGCCGACGCCGCACGAAAGGACCGATTCCTATGGCGCAACGCGTACTGGTCACCCTCGCCGACGATCTCGACGGAGGCGAGGCCGCGGAAACGATCGCATTCGGCGTCGACGGGCAGTGGTACGAGATCGACCTTTCGGCGGCGAACGCCGACAAACTGCGCACCGACCTCGCCCCGTACGTGGAGGCCGGCCGCCGCCGCACGCTCTCCGGCCGCGCCTACAAGCGCACGCCGATCGCGCCCACCCCGGCCACCGTCCGGGCCTGGGCGCAGTCGAACGGTTTCGAGGTGCCGGCGCGCGGGCGCATCCCGAAGAAGGTCTACGAGGCGTTCAGCAAAGCGAGCTGAGGCTCCGCCGGGATCGGGGTGCCCGGCCCGCGGCGGCGACGCGGCCGGGCACCACTGATTGGACATCCACCCCCACCCTTCCGCTAGTGTGTAGATCACGCCGAGGGCGGGGCCGGAAAAGCCCAGGTCAGCGGACATCATGCGGGTGTAGCTCAGCAGTAGAGCGCCCCCCTTCCAGGGGGGAGGGGCAGTGTGCAATTCCTGTCGCCCGCTCGGATCGCCTACCGGGCCATCGGGTAGAGTGATCTGCACGACCTGCGGACGTGGCTCAGTTGGTAGAGCATCACCTTGCCAAGGTGAGGGTCGCGAGTTCGAATCTCGTCGTCCGCTCCAGTCAGGCGAAGGCCCCGGTCACCATGACCGGGGCCTTCTGCATGCCCGCCCGGGGTCCGGCGGAAAGGCGTTTCCGGTCCGCTGGACCGATCGGGTACAGTATCTGCACGACCTGCGGACGTGGCTCAGTTGGTAGAGCATCACCTTGCCAAGGTGAGGGTCGCGAGTTCGAATCTCGTCGTCCGCTCCAGTGAAGCGAAGGCCCCGGTCACCACGACCGGGGCCTTCTGCATGCCCTGCTGCTACGTCCAGGGGGTGCCGGTCAGCCGCTCGTACGCCTCGACGTAACGGGCCCGGGACTGCTCGACCACCTCGGCCGGGAGCTGCGGCGGCGGGGTGTGGCCCGTGTGGTCCCAGCCGGACGCGGGCGAGGTCAGCCAGTCGCGGATGAACTGCTTGTCGAAGGACGGCTGCGGGTGGCCCGGCTCCCACAGGTCGGCCGGCCAGTAGCGGGAGGAGTCCGGGGTCAGGACCTCGTCGGCGATGACGAGGTCGTGGTCGTCCGCGCCCGCCGCGTACCCGAACTCGAACTTCGTGTCGGCCAGGATCAGTCCGCGCTCCCTGGCGATGTCGCGCGCGCGGCCGTAGACCGCGAGGGTGGTCTGCCGCATCCGGGCCGCCGTCTCGGCACCGACCTGGCGGGCGACCTCCTCGTACGACACGTTCTCGTCGTGCTCGCCGACCTCGGCCTTGGTCGCCGGGGTGAAGATCGGCGCGGGCAGCTCCGAGCCGTCCACCAGGCCCTCGGGCAGGGCCAGTCCGCACACCGTGCGGTGCTCGGCGTACTCGCGCAGACCCGACCCCGTCAGATACCCGCGGGCGACCGCCTCGACCGGCACCATGTCCAGCGCGCGGCACACCATCGTCCGCCCCTCCCACTCCGCGGGCGCGCCCGCGGGCAGGTCGGTGGAGATCACATGGTTGGGCACCAGGTCGGCGAGCTGGTCGAACCACCACAGGGACAGCTGGGTCAGCACCCGCCCCTTGTCCGGGATGTCGGTGGGCAGCACCCAGTCGTACGCCGAGGTGCGGTCGCTGGCGACCATCACCAGATTCCCGTCGGCGTCCCGGTACAGCTCGCGCACCTTCCCGGTGTGCAGATGGACCAGTCCGGGCACCTGCACGGGCTCCGGCTTGTCGACGAATCCGGGCATCGGTCGTCCTCCCCAAATAGGTGGTTCAGCCCCCGATTCTCGCCTACCTGGAAGGACGCGGCACGCCGGGTGTCACTCCCGCTTGCAGATACGGTCCAGCAGATTGGCCGTCGCGCGCTGGACGCGCGCGTCCACATGGCCCGGCCGGTCCAGCGCCGGCGACCACGCGAAGGTGCCCGACGCGAAGACGTACGCGCCGCTGGGCGCCCGGTAGAGGGACGTCTCCTGGTGCTGCCGCCGCCCGTCCGCCGACTCGTACGGGGAGTGCGCGAGGAGGATGCGCTCGGTCGACTCCGGCAGTGCGGTGCGCGGGAAGTAACGGTCCGCCTCGCCCGCGACGAGGCCCTCGATCGCGTCGCCCTCGCCCGCGCCGGTCGCCTCCCACAGCCAGTGCGAGGCGTTCCGCACCACCAGCGGCGACGGCTGCGGCACCCGGCCCGCGTACTGCACCCCGAGCACCAGCTGCTCCGGCTCGCCCAGCTCCCGCCACAGGCTGACCTTGCCGCCGCGCCCCTCCCCGCGGTGCTTGCGGCAGCTCAGCAGCCGGTCCGGCTCGCCGGACGCCGACGCGGACAGCTCCACCTGCCAGTACATGGTGTTCGCCGACAGGAAGACCAGCGACGTGCCCATGTCCCGCGCGCGCTCGACGGCCCGCCGCATCGGCGCCGACCAGTACTCGTCGTGCCCCGGGAAGACCAGCCCCCGGTAGAGCGCCGGGTCCACCCGGCCGGCGTGCAGGTCGCGGGCGTCCGCGTACGCCAGGTCGTAGCCGTGCCGCTCCGCGAAGCGCACGAAGTCGTAGGCGTGCCCGATGTGCAGCGGCAGGCCCGCACCGGCGTAGGGGCGGTCGAAGGACACCGTCCCGGCCGCGTCCGCCTCCCCCAGCAGCCGGCCCTCGCCGTCCCACGCGTGGTAGAGGCTCGCGCCCGTCCGGCCGTCCTCCGGATACAGGTTGTACGCCTGCCACGTCACGTCCGGGAGCAGCAGCAGCAGATCCGCGGCGGCCGCGGGATCCCGCACCGTGAACGGCACATGGCTGCGATAGCCGTCCGCGGTCGTGAGGACGGCGACATACGCGCCCGTCCGCCAGCTCGGCGGGACCTGCAGCCGCCACGACTGCCACCAGTGGTGGCACGACACCGTCCGCCCCGCCGCGAGCGGCGCGGGCTGCACGATCCCCGACAGCCGCGGGCTCGCGCTCACCAGCGCGGCGCCGTCACCGCCGTAGTGGCCGATCCGGTAGACGTCCACGGTGAACTCCTGCGGCGGATCCACCGTGATCCGGAAGTCGATCGCCCCGCCCGGCGCCACTCCCCCCGGCGACGCGAAGCCCTTGATCTGCCGCCGCACGTCGTCCGCCATCCGCGGCCCCGGCAGATGCGGCCGCCGCGGCGCCTCCCCGCTGCTCGCGGCCAGATCCACGTACCACGGCACCGACGGCTCGCCGCCCTCCCCACCGTCCGCGTACTCCGACTCCCCGCGCAACCACGGCAGCGGCCCCTGCCCGAAGGGGTCCGACACCCCGTGCGCCAGCGCCCCCGACTCCCACCGCCTGATCCGATCCGCCCCCATACCCGACCCTCCGTCCCCGCCGGTCGCCCTCTCCTCCGCCGGGCATCCCGTCCTCCCCGCGCTCCCCACCCCATGCGGAGGCTGGGGCAATGGTGCGGTGTGCTCTGACCAGCACATCACAGAATGCGGTGCTGCGGTCACGTTTCGTGCTGAATTTCGCTCTCCGGGGTACGCACTCGTCGTGCCTCACGCGGTAGGACCGCGGCCTTCTCCCGGCGGGGGCTCAGCGCACTTGCCCCCGGCGGGGGCTGACCGCGCACCTCCCCGCACCCCCTTGCCGTACATCGGCGACTTTCCCGCCGCGGGGGGTGCCCGCGCCTGCGGTGCGGGGGTGGGACGTCAGTTTTCTGCGCACCTGTGGGGGTGAGCGCCGTCGGGGGCTGCCCGCCGTGCGCGGCTGGCGCCCCAGCGGCGAGGGCCCGTACGGGTGGGGCGTCGGCATTCTGTCCGCCTGGGGGGTGACCCGCCGTCGGGGGCTGCCCGCTGTGCGCGGCTGCCGTCGCAGCGGCGAGGGGGCCGTGCGGGTGGGACGTCAGCTCTCTGCGCACCTGCGGGGTGAGCGCTGTCAGGGGCTGCCCGCTGTGCGCGGCTGCCGTCGCAGCGGCGAGGGGGCCGTGCGGGTGGGACGTCAGCTCTCTGCGCACCTGCGGGGGTGACCCGCCGTCGGGGGCTGACCTGCCGTGCGCGCTGCCGTCGCAGCGGCGAGGGGGCCGTGCGGGTGGGACGTCAGCTCTCTGCGCAGCCCCCGCAGGAATGCGCACCCCGTCCGGCACCGGACACGTCATGACGTCAGACGCGCATTCCGAGGAGGTACCCCCGGAGTGGCACCCGACCCCACCCACCGCACGGACAGCGCGATGCCCCGCCGGGTGACACCAGGGGCGCGTGGGGGCACCTCCCAGGCGGAGCCCTGGGGGAGAACGGCGCGAACAACCCCCACCAAGGGAAGGTCGCGAAAACAACCGCAAGCCCCACCCCGGAGCGTCACGTCAGACGCAAAGACTCCTCCGGCCGAACCCCAAGCGCCGAGAGCCACGCCCGGAGGGGGGCGGCGTCACCGTTCTCCACGAGGCGAAGAACCGGCCACCCCAGATCGCCCCGGCGAGCCCCGTCGACCACGAGCGCCGGCCCGTCGAGCCAGTCCAGCCCCGCCCCGGCCCCCGCCGTATCCACCGCGGCACAGCACACGATCGCCGTGACGTGCTCCGTCAAGAGCTCCCGCCCCGTCCGCGGCGGCATCAGCTCGTACACGGCCGCGGCCCCGGGACCGGCGGGCTCCGCGGGCCGCTCGTCCGCGGCCACGAGCGCCCCGATCCGCGCGGCCAGCTCCTCACTGCCCCCGGCGGCGAGCCGGTCGATCACGCGGGCCAGCGTCGCATTGCCCGGCTCCGCATCGAGGAGCACCCCGCGCCCCCGGGCCGAAGGCCCGTACTCCGGCGCGGCGGCGGGCGCCGCCCTCCGCCCCGGCCGCACCTCGTCCAGCACCCGTATCAGCCGCGCAGCCTCCGCCCGCCAGATGCGGTCGACGACCTCGTCGGGGTACCGCGCCCAGCTCACCGGCGCCCAGTCGGGGCCTGCGCACCGCGCGCCGCCGTGGAAGAGCCGGGCCGCGAGGAGCGACACCGCCTCGTCCACCACGCCGGGCTCCTCCAGCAGATCGCACGCGGGCCGCTCGCCGAGCCTGCTCTCGAAGCCGTCGGCGAGCCGGTCCCGGCGGGAGAGGTCGGTGAGGGCGGCGACCACCCCGGCGTCCAGCCGGGAGGGCCAGCGGCCCATCCGCCACGCGGGCAGCGCGACCCGGGTCAGCAGCCGGTCCCAGCCCGCGTACGCGAGCCCGACCTGCTCCTGGGCGACGATCCGCAGGCCGTAGTCCACGGCCTGCGCCCGCTCGGACGCGCCCGCGGCCACCCCGCGCTCCATCTCCGCGACGTGCGCGCGGCACCCGCGCAGCAGCAGCCGCGCGGACCAGCCGAGCACGCCGTACGCGGGCCGCAGCAGCACCGACCGCTCGCGGCGGCCCTGCGTGGCGACCGCGAGGGCAGCGTCCAGGCCGCGGACGAAGCGCCGGGCGGCGAATATCTCCGGGTCGGCCGCCGCGCCCGTGCCCGCGACCACCGGCGCGAGCAGCGCGCGCAGCTCGGCGACCCGCATCCACCACAGGAACGGCGAGCCGATCACCAGCACGGGAGCGGGGCGCCGCTCCACCGCGCCGGGGACGGGCCTGCGATCCTCCAGCCAACTGTCGCAGTCCGGCGTCAGCTCTATGCCGGACGGGGCCGGCACCTGGAGCGTCTCCGCCAGGTCGGCGACCATACGGTGCAGGTCCGGAGCGGCGGCCTCCGGAACGGGGACGGCCGGGCTCACGGCGGGCCTCGCCCGGGCGATCACCGCGGCCACGGCCGCGGACACCGCCAGCACGGCGAGCGCGGCGCCCGTCACGCCCCAGCGGGCGGCCTCCCACCCGTCGCCGGTGAGGCGGCCCGTCGCCGCGGCGGCGTGCAGCAGCACGGCGGCGGCTGCGGGGAGCAGGGCCGCGGTGAGCGCGGCGCCGCGCACCCGCAGGACCGCGAGGGCGCGGGCCCGCGCGAATGCCTCGCCTGCTTCTCCGGCCATCGGGCGGCTCACCCCCTGCGCGTCGGCGACCGCCCCGGTGACGGCCTCCCCCCACTGTCGCACCGCCCACCGACATCGCAATGGCCGTACCGCTGTTTGCCGCAATGTCCTGCGGTGCGCCTCCGCGGCACCCTAGTTCGCCCCTCCGGAGCGGGTCAGCCATACGGCCGACCCATCACTCCTTGGAGTGGCTTCCCCCGAACTTTCTTCGCTCCGAAGCGGGGCTTGCGGTTAGCTGCGCGATCTTCCCGCCGTGGGGGCTGGTCGCGCCGTTCTCCCCCAGGGCTCCGCCTGGGGGTGCCCCCACGCAGCCCCCTGGTGTTGCCCGGCGGGGCATCGCGCACTCCGTGCGGGGGTGGGGTCGGGGGCCACTCCGGGGGTACCTCCTCGGAATGCGCGTTCACCCTCACCCGTGTCCGGTGCCGGACTGGCAAGCGCATTCCTGCGGGGGCACCCCCGGATCGTCCCCCTCCCGGCGTCTCGTCGGCGGCTGCCCGCCGGTGGGGGTGAGCGTGCGAGGGACCGCGGATCAGCCCCTGACAGCGCTCACCCCGCAGGTGGACAGAATGCCGACGTCCCACCCGCACGGGGCCACCGCCGCTGGGGCGCCAGCCGCGCACAGCGGGCAGCCCCCGACGGCAGGTCACCCCCACAGGTGGACAGAAAGCCGACGCCCCACCCGCACGGGGCCACCGCCGCTGGGACGGCAGCCGCGCACGGCGGGCAGCCCCCGACAGCGGGTCACCCCCGCAGGCGGACAGAAAGCCGACGTCCCACCCGCACGGGTGGTGGGGGTGGGAAACAACCCCGCGCCGCAGGCGCGGGCACCCCCCGCGGCGGGAAGCCGCAAGCAGCACCCCAAGCCCCCAGCCCGCGGAGCGACCCGCGGTGGGAAAGCCGCAGCCCCGCCGCAAGCGGCACCCCCCAGGGCTCAGCCCGCGGAGCGACCCGCGGCGGTCGCGGCGATGTCGGAGCGGTGGTGGGCGCCGTCGAGACGGATCGCGGCGAGAGCCGCGTACGCGGCGGTGCGCGCGGCGGCGAGGTCGGTGCCGGTCGCGGTCACCGAGAGGACGCGGCCGCCCGCGCTGACGACGCGGCCGGCCTCGTCGAGGCGGGTCCCGGCGTGCAGGACGTACGCGGAGTCGCTCGTGGCCTCGGCGAGGCCGGTGATGGGGTCGCCGGTGCGGGGCGTGCCGGGGTAGTTGTGGGAGGCGACGACGACGGTCACGGCCGCGTCGTCGCTCCAGCGGAGTGCGGGGTACGCGGCGAGCTGGCCGGTGGCGGCGGCGCGGAGGAGTCCGGCGAGGGGGCTGCGGAGGCGGGCGAGGACGACCTGTGTCTCGGGGTCGCCGAAGCGCGCGTTGAACTCGATGACCCGCACCCCGCGGGAGGTGATCGCGAGGCCCGCGTAGAGGAGGCCGGCGAAGGGCGTGCCGCGGCGGCGCATCTCGTCGACGGTCGGCTGGAGGACGGTCCGCTCGACCTCGTCGACGAGCTTGGGGTCGGCCCACGGCAGCGGCGAGTAGGCGCCCATGCCGCCGGTGTTGGGGCCTTCGTCGCCGTCGAGGGCGCGCTTGAAGTCCTGCGCGGGCTGGAGGGGGACGACGGTGTGGCCGTCGGTGACGGCGAAGAGCGAGACCTCGGGACCGTCGAGGTATTCCTCGATGACGACCCGCCCGGAGGGCGCGGCCACGCAGGCGAGCGCGTGCTCGCGCGCGGCGGTGGCGTCGTCGGTGACGACGACGCCCTTGCCGGCGGCGAGCCCGTCGTCCTTGACGACGTAGGGCGCGCCGAACGCGTCGAGCGCCCGGTCGATCTCCTCGGCGGTGGCGCAGACGTACGAGCGCGCGGTGGGCACGCCGGCCGCGGCCATGACGTCCTTGGCGAAGGCCTTGGACCCTTCGAGCTGCGCGGCGTCCCCGGAGGGGCCGAAGCAGTCGATGCCGCGGGCGCGGACCGCGTCGGCGACACCGGCGACGAGCGGCGCCTCGGGGCCGACGACGACGAAGTCGGCGCCGAGGTTCACGGCGAGTGCGGCGACGGCGGCGCCGTCGAGGACGTCGACCGGGTGCAGCTCCGCCACGTCCGCGATGCCCGCGTTGCCGGGGGCGCAGTGCAGCGACGTCACGTCGGGGTCGAGGGACAGGGAACGGCACAGGGCGTGTTCGCGGGCGCCGCCGCCGATGACAAGGACCTTCACGCGCACCAGGGTAGTGGCCCGCACCGGCACCGCCGACCTCACTCTTTCGGGCGACCGCCGTCCGTGTCCCACACCTGATCACGCGGCCGGTGCGGGCGGAAAGCCCGGATCACCCCCGCCGGGCCCCGCGGTGGGGCGCTAAGAAGAGAACTTCGTCACTTCAGGTCACGGAGCGGAGCGAGGGAGCGTGCGGTGGGCCAGCAGGACAGTTTTCCCGAGGAATCCCCTCGGGAGGAGCCTGAGCGGCGGGCGCTGCACCCCCGGCACGAGCAGCACGGCCGACAGCAGGACCGGCCGTCCGAGGAGCCGTGCGACCAGCGGCACGAGGAGTCGTACGACGCGGCGGACGGCGCGCCGTACGGGCCGTCGGCCGGCCCCGGGCGGGCGGGGCGGGCGGATCTGCGGGCGCTGCCCTTCCCGCACGGCGACTGGGGCGAGCCCGCGCAGCGGCTGGACGAGCTGTACCGGTGGGCGGAGTGCGGGGCGCTGCGCACCGCGGACTGGTATCTGCGGGATCGGGTGTGGAAGCGCCGCGGGGCGCGCACGCTGCGCTGCGGAGCGGCGGCGTTCGCGGCGGTGGGCGCCGCGCTGCCGCTCGCGGAGCTTGCGGGTGCGGGCGGCTCTCCGGTGGCGTGGGGCTATCTGGCGCTGCTGCTGGCCACGGTGTGCGTGGCCGCGGACCGCGTGCTCGGGCTGACGGCGGGTTGGATGCGGGACGTGGGCACCGCGCAGGGTGTGGAGCGGCGTCTTGAGCAGCTGCGCTTCGACTGGGCGTCGGAGAACGTGCGGGAGGTGCTGGGCCCGGCGGAGGGCACCGCGGGGGAGGCCGCCGAGCGCTGCCTGGCGATCCTGCGGCGCTTCTGCGACGACGTCGCGGACCTGGTCCGCATGGAGACGGCGGACTGGATGGTGGACTTCGGCCCCGGCTCGGCCGGGACGCCGCTGCGTATGCAGTTCCCCGCGTGGACCCCGGCCCGTACCGAGCCTCCGCCGCCCCCGCGCGTCCCCCACCCGAGCGCCCGCCCGAACATGCCGCGCCAGCGACCCCCGGAAAATCCGCGCCCCTAGCCGCACGGCCGTACCGGCCCGGCATATTGCCGAGCCGGTACGACCAACCGCTCAGCTGAAGACGATCATCGAGCCCTGGCCCAGCGAGCGCGTCGCCGCAGCGTGCAGGCCGCGCCAGACGTGGTGCTCGCGCGCGAAGGGGCCGGCCGGCGGGTCCGTGGCGGGGAGGGCGGGCTCTTCGAGGGTGGTGTGGCGGTCGGGCGGAGCCGGGGCCTGCGGCGGGTTGGCGGGATCGATGCCGATGGCGGGCGCGACGAACTCCAGCTCGCGCAGCAGCCCGTGGCTGGAGCCCAGCGGGCCGCCGCTCTCCAGCAGCTCGTCGTTGACGACCGGGTGCGGGAAGTCCAGCGGCACGTACGCGCCCGCGTGGTCGTAGTGCCACACCAGGTGGGAGGCCTGCGCGGTGCTTTCGAACATCTCCAGCAGCTGCTCGTAGTCCCCGCCGAGTTCGTCGACGGGCGAGACTTCGAGGCCTTGCAGGCTCAGCAGGTAGGCGCGGCGCAGGAAGTGCAGGGCGTCGTAGTCGAAGCAGGCGATGGGGGCGACGTCCCCGGACAGTCCGGGCATGTAGGCGTAGACGGGTACGGGCGGCTGCCCGGCGTCGCCGAGCGCCTTGTCGTAGCGGGCGAGTTCCTCGGAGAAGGGGTTTTCCGGGCTGTGGCAGAGGACGTCCACCAGCGGCACCAGCCACAGGTCGCAGGCCACGTACGAACTCCATCCGGTCGGGGGCGTACAGCCTAAGTCGCCCGCGCCGGTCGCGTCAGGAGCGTGCGGGGGCCAGCTTTTCGAGCAGGGCGCGGGTGTGGGCGGTGGACTCGGCGGTGAGGGCGTGGGCGGCGGCGGTGTCGCCCTCGGCTACGGCGTCGACGAGCGCGACGTGGCCGGACCAGCAGACGCCCGAGGGGTCGGCCAGGGCGCGCAGGTGGGGGACGGCGTAGATCCACGTCTGGGTGCGGATGCGGTCGAGGAAGTCGCAGATGTGCGGGTTGCCGCGGATCGCGGACAGCTCGCGCCAGAAGCGCAGGTCGCAGCCCACCAGGACGTCGAGGCTGCCGGCCCGGGCGGCGTGCGCGGCGGCCTCGGCGCGGCGGCGTACGGAGGCCAGGACGTCGGCGGGGACCTGGCCCATGCCGCGGCCCTGGCCGGCCAGTTCGCGGAAGAAGGCCTCGACGACGAAGGCGTGGGCCTCGGTGAGGGAGCGGAAGTCGGCGGCGCTGAACTGCCGCACCTGGAAGCCGCGGTGCTGCTCGACGTCGAGCAGGCCCTGCGCGGCCAGGTCGACGAGCGCCTCGCGCACCGGGGTCGCGGAGACCCCGTACAGCTCGGCGATCTCCTTGACGGTGAAGTGCCGCCCGGCCTGCAGGCGGCCGGTGAGGACCTCGTCGCGCAGGGCGTCGGCGATCTGCTGGCGCAGGCTGCTGCGCCGTACCGGTGCGGCCGGGCCGCCGGTCTCCGGCATCCCCGCCTCCTCACTGGCCGCGCGCCGTGCTCGTTCCGTTTCGCGGCGGGGAGGGTGGAATCCCGCCGCCGGACACGATAGGCGAGGTCCGGGGGTGGTGCGCCCGGCCTCCGGACCTCCGTACGAAGTTTCGTACGCATATTCTTCGCTCTGGCAGGGGGCGGCGCGCCCGTCACGGGCGCGGGGACGGGGGAGTACGCATGCTCGAGCAGCTCAGAGCGGAGGATCCGCAGCGGATCGGGGCCTACCGGCTGCTCGGCAGGCTGGGCACCGGCGGCATGGGCCGGGTCTTCCTCGCGCGCTCGGAGCGCGGCCGCACGGTCGCGGTGAAGCTCGTGCGCGCGGAACTGGCCGCGCAGGAGGAATTCCGCGGCCGATTCCGCCGCGAGGTGCGCGCGGCGCTGCGGGTCGGCGGCAAGTGGACCGCGCCGGTGCTGGACGCGGACACCGAGGCGGAGATCCCCTGGGTGGCCACCGGCTATGTGCCGGGTCCCTCGCTCCAGCAGGTCGTCAAGGACTACGGGCCGCTGCCGGAGCGCTCGGTCGCGGTCCTGGCCGCGGGGCTCGCGCACGCGCTGACCGACATCCACACCGCGGGTCTGGTGCACCGCGACCTCAAGCCCTCCAACGTGATGATCACGATCGACGGCCCCCGGGTCATCGACTTCGGCATCGCCCGCGCCCTGGAGACCGTCGCCGACGGCAGCGGCTCGATCACCCACACCGGCGCCATGGTGGGCTCCCCCGCCTTCATGTCGCCCGAGCAGGTGCGCGGCGACCGCGTCACCCCGGCCTGCGACGTCTTCTGCCTCGGCTCCGTCCTGGCCTACGCGGCGACCGGGCTGCAGCCCTTCGGGGCGGCGAGCAGCGGGGTGCACGCCCAGATGTTCCGCATCGTGCAGGAGCCGCCGGACCTGGACGCCGTCCCGGGGGGCCTGCGCGGCCTGGTCGCCGCCTGCCTGACCAAGGACCCGGCGGAACGCCCCTCCCTCACCGAGGTTTTGGACCTGATCGACGGCATACGGGGCGGGGCGGCGGCGCAGGAGGCCGACGTGGGAAGGGCCGAGCCGTGGCTGCCGGGCGCGATCGTCGCGCAGCTCGGGCGGCACGCCGTCCAGCTGCTGGAGCTGGAGGCCGAGGCGGAGTCCGGGGCGGCGGACCCGGGCGCCACGACGACGGAGAGCGGCGGCGCGGGGCGTACGGGCGGGGCCGGTGCGGCGCGGACGCCGGCGCCGCAGGACCCGCGGCCCGCGGAGGAGCCGGAGGCGGCGCAGCCCCCCGTACCGCCCGCCGTGGCCCCGACCACGGCGCAGCCCCCCGTACCGCCCGCCGTGGCCCCGACCACGGCACAGGCCCCGCCGCCCGGGCCCGTGCGGCGGCGGGGCAGCCGCGGCGCGCTGGTGGCCGCCCTGGCGCTGCTCGCGGTCGCCGCGGGCGGCGGCACGGCGTACGTCCTGGTCCGGCAGAGCGGGCACGGCTCGCAGGGCTCGCCGCCGGCGACCGCCACGCCGCCCGCCGGCACGTCTTCGGCGGCGCACATTGCCACGCCGTCGCCCACTGCCACGCCGAGCGCGTCACAGGACCCGGCGCCGGACGCCACCGGCACGCAGCCCCCGGCGCCTACGGCCGCGGAGGACGGCAAGGACGCCACGCCCTCGCCCGTCGAGCCGCCCGCGGAGCTGGTCGGCACGTGGGAGACGTCCTACGGCACCGCGGCGGGCGTGACGGACGACCGCACGCTGGTCGTCGGCCCGGACGGCACGGTGACGCTCAGCGGCGACCGCACGGACGGCACCCGCACCCTCTACCGGTGCCAGTGGCTGATGTGGGTGACGGACGCGGGCTCGCCGGTCCGGCTGAGCCCGTCGTCGGTGGTGTCCGGCAAGCCCGCCGCCTCCTGCTCCCCCGGCAGCGCCACGACCCTCGTCCTGGTCGACGCCACGCACCTCAGGCGCGTCGGCGTCGCCGGCGAGAAGCAGCCGCCGGTCTACGAGAAGCAGCCGGACGAGTAGACCGCCCCCGGGCAGCGGTAAGCCCCGCTCACCAGGTGGGCGGGGCTTACCGGAAGGGTCCGTGAGCGGGGGTCAGCCGCTCACGGGAGAGCCCCTCACAGGAACGAGTTGATCTCGATCGTCTCGGTCCGGCCGGGGCCGACACCGATCGCGGAGATCGGCGCCCCGGACATCTCCTCCAGCGCCTTGACGTAGCCCTGCGCGTTCTTGGGCAGGTCGGCGAAGGTCTTCGCCTTGGTGATGTCCTCCGACCAGCCCGGCAGGTACTCGTAGACCGGCTTGGCGTGGTGGAAGTCGGTCTGGCTGTAGGGCAGTTCCTCGACACGGCGGCCGTCGATCTCGTAGGCGACGCAGACCGGGATCTGCTCCCAGCCGGTGAGGATGTCCAGCTTGGTGAGGAAGAAGTCGGTCAGGCCGTTGACGCGGGTGGCGTAGCGCGCGATCACCGCGTCGAACCAGCCGCAGCGCCGGTTGCGTCCGGTGGTGACGCCGAACTCGTGGCCCACCGTGCGCAGCCGCTCGCCGTCCTCGTCGAACAGCTCCGTGGGGAACGGTCCCGAGCCCACACGCGTTGTGTACGCCTTGAGGATGCCGATGACCCGGGTGATCTTCGTCGGACCCACACCGCTGCCGGTGCAGGCGCCGCCGGACGTCGGGTTGGACGAGGTGACGAAGGGGTAAGTGCCGTGGTCGACGTCGAGGAGCGTGCCCTGGCCGCCCTCCATGAGCACGACCTTGCCCTCGTCGAGCGCCTGGTTCAGGATCAGCGCGGTGTCCGCGACGTAGTCCTTGAGCAGTTCGGCGTAGCCGAGGTATTCCTCGACGACCTGCTCGGTGCTGATCGCGCGCCGGTTGAAGATCTTCACCAGGATCTGGTTCTTGTCCTGGAGCGCCGCGTCGACCTTCTGCTGGAGGATCGATTCGTCGAACAGGTCCTGCACGCGGATGCCGACGCGGTTGATCTTGTCCGCGTACGCCGGGCCGATGCCGCGCCCGGTGGTGCCGATCTTGCGCGTGCCCAGGAAGCGCTCCGTCACCTTGTCGATGGTCTGGTGATAGGGCGTGATCAGATGGGCGTTACCGCTGATCAGCAGTTTGGAGGTGTCGACACCGCGCTCGTTGAGCCCGCTCAGCTCGGAGAGCAGGACGGCCGGGTCGACGACCACTCCGTTGCCGATCACCGGGGTGCACCCGGGCGAGAGGATGCCGGAGGGGAGGAGATGCAGTGCGTATTTCTGGTCGCCGACGACGACGGTGTGTCCTGCGTTGTTGCCGCCCTGGTAGCGGACTACGTAGTCGACGGAGCCGCCGAGCAGGTCGGTGGCCTTCCCCTTGCCCTCGTCACCCCACTGAGCACCGAGCAGCACAAGTGCGGGCACAGGCGTACACCCCTTCCGGGCGGGGCATGTCCAACGTGCAGAGCCGTCGAAACCTGCCCCGGAATAGACGAAGCCCCTGACGCAACGGCGCAAGGGGCTCTTGCACCGAGATTTTACCTGAGGAAGGACCAAGGTGTCGGCTCACCCTCCTGGGCATCCCCTGCCGGACTCCGTCCGGAGGTCGGACCTGCTGCTGGTCGTCGATCCGGCAGCACGGGCAGCCGATGGCGAGTCCGTCCGAATTGCGAAGGATGTCCTGTGCGCGGGAGCCAGGTCGGTGAAGATCGTCTTCCCGGAGTCCGACGAGGAGGCCGAGCGCGCCCTCGCCCACCGCGGCCGGCGCCGCCCCGTCCTGCTCGGTGACGACCTGGCCCTGCTGCGTACGGTACGGGCCCTGCACCGCGACCGCACGCTGCACGAGGCGCCGCTCGGCCTGGTGCCGATCGGCCAGATCTCGTCGCTCGCCCGCGGCCTCGGCGTGCCCGGCGACGTCCCGGCCGCGGCCCGCGCGGTGCTGGACGGCGCCCACCGCGAGCTCGACCTGCTGGTCGACGAGAGCGGCGGCATCGTCCTGGGCGCCCTCAGCATCCCGTGCGGCGCACCGCTGCCGCAGACCACCGCGCGCTGGTGGACGCCCGTCGAGAAGACCGCGCGGCAGCTCGTCCGCACCCTGACCGCGCCGATACCCGCCGGCGGCCACCACCCGCGGCAGCGGCTGCGCGTCGAGGCCGACGGGGTGCTGCTGGCCGACCTGGACCAGCCGGTGCAGGAGGTGTCCGTCCGCCCGGCGCCCGCCGGCCTCGCCGAGGTCTGCGTACGCCGCCCGGAAGGCGCGGGGCCGGTCCGGGCGCGGGCGCGCACCGTCACCGTCTCGGGCCGCGACTTCCGCTACCGCGCCGACTCCGCCGTGACCGGCCCGGTCCGCACCCGCACCTGGACGGTCGAGCCGGCGGCGTGGCGGCTGACGGTGCCCAGACACTGAGCGGCGGGGCCGCGGGGGCGGCGGGAACGGGCGTCAGGACGCGTCGTCGCGCGGCCCGTGACGCTGCTCGTGCTGCTCGTGCCAGCGGTCCAGCAGGGCGACGAGTTCGCGCTGCAGGAAGACGAAGAAGTCGGCGGTCTCGGCGAGCCGCCGGCCCGCCGGGCTCTGCTCGCCGAGGCTGAAGGCGCCCGAGCGCAGGGTGGTCTCCCAGCGGCCGAGCATCTGCTCGCGGCTGGTGAACGTCTCGAACCACTGGTCGCTGTGCAGCCGGTAGAGCTCGCGCCGCGAGCCGGGGTGCCGCTCGCGCCCGATCAGCCCGGTCTGCGCGAGGTAGCGCACCGCGCCGGACACGGCCGCCGGGCTGACCAGCAGCCGGTCGGACAGCTCGGCCGAGCTGAGCGCGCCGTCCGGCGAGGCCAGCAGGGCGGCGAAGATACGGGCGGGCATACGCGGCATCCCGGCGTCGGCGAGCTGGCCCGCGAAACGCTCCACGAAGGCCGCGGCGTCCGGCTCCAGCCCGGCGCCGCCCGCCGCCTCCTCCTGCTGCTCCCGCTGAGGCACCACCGGGCCCACCGCATCTGCCGCGTCCTGCGCGCCGTCAAAAGTCCGTACTGGTTCCTGCTGCACCGTCCGCCTCCCGCTCGGGCTCCGCTACGAAAGTTTAACTCTTTCTTGAACTTCACAAATTTCTGAAGTCAACGTAGATACCGAGGCATGAACCGTGCAGTTCAAGGTCACCCTGGTCGCCGCATTCGCCTAGGACGCCGAGCTGCTGATCCTCGACGAGCCGACGTCCGGCCTGGATCCGCTGATGGAGGAGGTCTTCCGCGGCTGCGTGCGCGAGGCCCGCGAGCGCGGGGCGACCGTGCTGTACGGGGCCGCGCTCGCGTGGCCGCCGGGCAGGTCGGGCAGGTCGGGCAGATCGGGCAGGTCGGGCAGGTCGGGCAGATGGGTGAACGGCGACAGGTCCGTCACCGCCTGCCGCCGCCGCGGTCGGCGCGGGCCTGGCGGGGCTGCGGCGCCGCGACCTCGGCGGATGACCGGCTCACCAGCTGACGAGCAGCTCGCGCACCCCTCGGATGACGTAGTTCGGGCGCCAGGACGGCTCGGCCACCAGCGTCATCCCGGGGGCGTCGCGCAGGAAGGCGCCGAAGGAGGCGGCGAGTTCCAGGCGGGCCAGCGGGGCGCCCAGGCAGTAGTGGATGCCGGCGCCGAAGCTGACGTGCTTGTTGCCGGCCGCCGGGCGGGTGACGTCGAAGCGCTCGGGGTCGTCGAAGCGGGCCGGGTCGCGGTTGGCCGAGCCGAAGAGCAGGGCCACCTCGGAGCCGCGCGGGATCACCGTGCCGCCGACCTCGATGTCGTCCAGCACCCATCGCTCGAAGAGCTGCAGCGGGGTGTCGTAGCGCAGGATCTCCTCGACGCCGTCCGCGAGCCCCGCGGGCGAGGGCGCGGCCGCGGCCTGCGCCATCAGCCGCAGCTGGCCGGGGTGCCGGAAGAGGTGCAGCCAGCCCAGCGCGGTGGTGTTGACGGTCGCCTCGTGCCCGGCGTTGAGCAGCAGCGCGCAGGTGGAGACCATCTCCTGCTCGCTCAGCACGTCGCCGTCGTCGTGCACCGCGATGAGGGCGCTGATCAGGTCGTCGCCGGGTTCGGTGCGGCGGGCCGCGATCAGCTCGCGCAGGTAGGCGGAGAACTCCTCGCTCGCCGTCACCGCCGCACGGGCCGCGTCCGGGCCGGGGTTCAGCTCGTACATCGCCGTCATACCCGCCGACCAGGGCCGCAGCAGCGGGCGGTCGGCGGCCGGTATGCCCAGCATCTCGGCGATGACGGCCACCGGCAGCGGCTCGGCCACGGCCGCGTGGAGATCGCCGCCGCCCTCCGCGCGCAGCGCGCCGACCAGCTCGTCCGCGAGCCGCTGCACGACCGGCGCCAGCTCCTCCACCCGCCGCGGGGTGAAGGCCTTGGCGACGAGCCGCCGGATCCGGGTGTGCGCGGGCGCCTCCAGGTCCAGCAGCCCGTTGTCGTTGAGGACGGTGAAGGGCTCCAGCTCGGGCGGCGGCGGGGTGCGGCCGAAGTCCTCGTGGCTGTAGCGGTGCAGATACGTACGGCCCAGCCGGCGGTCCCGCAGCAGGGCGCTGACGTCGTCGTGGTTCGGGATCAGCCACTGCCGGGTCGGCTCGAACCACAGGGCGCGGCCGGCCGCGCGCAGCTCCTGGTAGGCGGGATAGGGGTCGGCGACGAAGTCGGGGTCGCGCGGGGTGAAGACGTCGGTCGGGGTGAAGGTGCTCATGGCTGTTCGATCAGTCCGTGCTCTCGCAGGTAGTCCAGTTGGGCGCGCACCGACAGCTCGGCCGCGGGCCACAGCAGCGGGTCGACGTCGGCGTAGACGCGGGCGACGACGTCCGCGGGCGTGCGCAGGCCCGCCTCGACGGCGGTCTCGACCTGGGCGAGCCGGTGGGCGCGGTGCGCGAGGTAGAACTCGACCGCGCCGCGCGCGTCGCCCAGCACCGGCCCGTGGCCCGGCAGCACGGTGTCCGCCTCGCCCGCGACGGTGAGCGCCTGGAGGCGGCGCAGCGAGTCGAGGTAGTCGCCGAGCCGCCCGTCGGGATACGCCACCATCGTCGTACCGCGGCCCAGCACCGTGTCCCCGGTGAGCACGGCGGCGTCGGCGGGCAGCAGGAACGACAGTGAGTCCGAGGTGTGCCCGGGGGTCGCGACGACCCGCAGCTCGAGGCCGCCGGTCGTCACCGTGTCGCCCTCGGCCAGGCCCTCGTCGCCCAGCCGCAGCGCCGGGTCCAGCGCCCGCACCGCGGTGCCGGTCAGCTCGGCGAAGCGCGCGGCGCCCTCGGCGTGGTCCGGATGGCCGTGCGTGAGCAGCGTCAGCGCGACGCGCTTGCCGGCCTGCTCGGCGGCCGCGACGACCGCGGCGAGGTGGCCCTCGTCCAGCGGGCCCGGATCGACGACGACGGCCAGCTCGGAGTCCGGCTCGGCGACGATCCAGGTGTTGGTGCCGTCCAGCGTCATCGGCGAGGGGTTCGGGGCGAGCACGCACAGCGCGCGGGGCGTCGCCCACCCGCCGACGACCGCCCGCGGCGCCCCCGGGGCGGTACCCGCGCTCACCGTTCCGCCTTCGGGCGCGCCGGTACGGGGCCTGGCTCCGGATGCGCCTGTACGTGGTCGGGCCAGCTCAGCAGCACGGCGCCTGCCTCGTCCAGGGTGGCCGTCGCCATGACCGGGCCCAGGTCCCGGCCGCCCGCCGCGGCGAGCGCGTCCGCCGCTCGTCCGTACGGCAGCAGGTCGCGCAGCATCGTGATCGTCGGCGGCAGCATCGTGAGCTCGCCCCGGTCGAACGCGGCGACCGCGTCGGGGGCCGTGAGCCACACCGTACGGTCCGCCTCTCCGGACACGTCCCGCGTGCGCTGGCCCGCGGGGAGGGCGGCGAGGAAGAACCAGGTGTCGTACCGGCGCTCCTCGAACTCCGGGGTGACCCAGCGGGCGCACGGCCGCAGCAGGTCGCTGCGCAGGGCGAGTCCGCGGCGGTCCAGGATCTCGGCGAAGGCCACGTCGTGGCGGACCAGGGCATTGCGGTCGGCCTCCCAGTCCGCGCCGGTCGTGTCCTCGACCAGGCCCGTCCCGTCCGCCGGGCCGGCGAGCAGCACGCCGGACTCCTCGAACGTCTCGCGCACCGCCGCGCACACGACCGCCTGGGCAGCGGCCGGCTCCACGCCGAGCAGCGCGGACCACTCCGTGAGGTCCGGCCCGGCCCAGCGCACCGGGCGCTCGTCCCTCGGGTCCACGCCGCCGCCGGGGAAGGCGTACACGCCGGCGGCGAAGGCCATCGACGTCCGCCGCCGCAGCAGGTGCACGGCGGGCGGCCCGCCGGAGGCGTCGTCCCTGAGCAGCAGCACGGTGGCCGCGCGGCGCGGTGTCACGGGGGCCAGCTCACCCCGGGCCAGGGCCCGCACCCGCTCGGGCCACCCCGGCGGCCGGCCCGCCGCACCTCCCGCCCCGCCGCTCATCACCGTCATGAGCCGGACTCTACGTGGCGGGGCCACTTTGTACGAGGGTGCGCTGTGCGCTGCCGCGCGGGGTGGGCGTTTTCAGGCTGCGCCTGCCGCGCGGGTGGGCGTTTCAGGCTGCGCCTGCCGCGCCGGGCCACCGTTTTTCCGGCTCCGCCTGCGCTGCGGGGTGAGCCTTCCCTCTGCTGGGTGAGCGTTCCAGGCCGCGCCTGCCACGCCGGGCACACCAGGGCCGCGCCTGCCACGCCGGGTGCTTCAGGGCCGCGCCTGCCACGCCGGGTGCTTCAGGGGCGCGCCTGCCACGCCGGGTGCTTCAGGGGCGCGGGGAACTGCGCGAGCAACCGACCACCGGCCGGTGGTCCGGTACGAACCGAACTGCCCCTTCGGGCCGGTGACGACCCGCGCCCCGGTGGGGGCGGGCCGCGCAGTTCCCCGCGCCCCTGAAAACGCTCATCCCCCAGCGCCGGGCGCAGCCCGAAAACGCTCGCCCGGCGGCCCAGCTGCAGCCTGAAAAACGCGTGCCCCCCCACCGCCGGGCGCAGCCCGAAAACGCCCGCCCGGCGGCGCAGCCGCAGCCCCAAAAACGCGTGCCCCCCACCGCCGGGCGCAGCCCGAAAACACTCGCCCCGCGGCGCAGCCGCAGCCCCAAAAACGCGTGCCCCCCACCGCCGGGCGCAGCCCGAAAACGCCCGCCCGGCGGCGCAGCCGCACCCGCGAAAACGCCCACCGCCCTCCGCAGGAGAAACGCTCACCCCGCGCAGCAGCGCAAAACGCGCACCGCCCTCCGCAGGAGAAGCGCACCGCCCTCCGCGGAGGGCGAGCCCCTACCGGCAAGACCCCGTCAGGGAATGAGCTCGACCTGGATCTCGACCTCTACCGGCGCGTCCAGCGGGAGGACGGCGACTCCCACCGCACTACGCGCGTGCACGCCCTTCTCCCCGAGCACCTCCCCCAGAAGCTCGCTCGCGCCGTTGACCACGGCGGGCTGGCCGGTGAAGGCGGGGGCGGACGCGACGAAGCCCACGACCTTGACGACCCGCGCGATGCGGTCGAGGTCGCCGACGACCGACTTGACCGCCGCGAGAGCGTTGAGCGCGCACGTCCGCGCCAGCTCCTTCGCCTGCTCGGGCGTGACCTCGGCCCCGACCTTGCCGGTGGCCGGCAGCTTGCCGTCCACCATGGGCAGCTGGCCCGACGTGTACACGTACGCCCCGGACCGTACGGCCGGCTGGTACGAGGCCAGCGGCGGGACGACCTCGGGCAGCGTCAGGCCCAGCTCGGCGAGCCGGGTGGCGACGGCGCCGCTCACGCGTCCTTCTCCCGCTTGAAGTAGGCCACGAGCTGCTCGGGGTTGTTGGGGCCGGGCACGACCTGGACCAGTTCCCAGCCGTCCTCGCCCCAGGTGTCGAGGATCTGCTTCGTCGCGTGCACGAGCAGCGGCACGGTCGCGTATTCCCACTTCTTCGCCATGGCGCGACTTTATCGCCTCGCCCGCCGCCGGGTCGGGCGCCGGGGCGGGGGCGGGGCGGCGCCCCGGAAACGTGACGTCCGTCGCACGCGAAACCGCCACGAGCATCTCACCCAGCACCACCCTGCCGCGGGGAAGGAATTAGGCTCGCCAGGTGAGCGCTCAACAGTCATCCGCCGTCAGGCTCCACATCGTGACGGGCAAGGGCGGCACGGGTAAGACCACGGTCGCCGCCGCGCTGGCGCTCGCCCTCGCGGCGGAGGGCCGGCGGGTGCTGCTGGTGGAGGTCGAGGAGCGGCAGGGCATCGCGCAGCTCTTCGAGACGGAGGCGCTGCCGTACGAGGAGCGCAGGATCGCCTCGGTGTCCGGCGGCGGCGAGGTCAACGCCCTCGCCATCGACGCCGAGCTGGCGATGCTCGACTACCTGGACATGTTCTACAAGCTGGGCCGCGCGGGCCGCGCCCTGCGCAAGCTCGGGGCGATCGACTTCGCCACCACGGTGGCCCCCGGCATCCGGGACGTGCTGCTCACCGGCAAGGTGTGCGAGGCGGTGCGGCGCAAGGACAAGGCGGGCTGGCCCGTCTACGACGCCGTGGTGCTGGACGCCCCGCCGACCGGCCGCATCACCCGCTTCCTGAACGTCAACGACGAGGTCGCGGGGCTCGCGCGGATGGGCCCGATATACAACCAGGCGCAGTCCGTGATGCGGGTGCTGAAGTCCCCGCAGACCGCGATCCACCTGGTGACGCTGCTGGAGGAGATGCCGGTCCAGGAGACCATGGACGGCGTCGCCGAGCTGCGCGCCGCCGGGCTGCCGGTCGGCGCGGTGATCGTCAACATGGTGCGGCCGGTGCTGCTGGCCGACGGCGACATCGCCAAGGCCGCCGCCGACAGCGGCTCGGTGGCCGCGGGCAAGCGGCGCACGGCCGTGGCCAAGGCCCTGTCGCAGGCGGGCCTGGGCGGCGCGCGGCGCGGCGGGGTGGCCGAGCGGCTGGTCGACCCACTGCTCGCGCAGGCCCACGAGCACGCCCAGCGAGTGGTGCTGGAGCGCGAGCAGCGCGCCGAGATCGCCGCGCTGGGCCTGCCGGTGCGCGAGCTGGAGCTGATGGGTGACGGCGTGGACCTCGGCGGCCTCTACCGGCTGGCCGACAGCCTGCGCAAGCAGGCGGTGCCCGGAGTACCCGCGGCCGGCGGCGTACCCGAGGACGTAACCGACGACGTAACCGAGGGCGTGCCGGACGACGACGGCGCCACGGCCGACGACGACGCGTGAAGCGAGTGGTGACATGAGCCTGGAGAGCCCCGAGCTGGAGATCGACCCGCTGCTCGACGACCGGAGGACCCGGATCGTGGTGTGCTGCGGCTCCGGCGGCGTCGGCAAGACCACGACCGCCGCGGCGCTGGGCGTGCGGGCCGCCGAGCGCGGCCGTACGGCGGTGGTGCTGACCATCGACCCGGCGCGGCGGCTCGCGCAGTCGATGGGGCTGACCGAGCTGGACAACACTCCGCGCGAGGTGGCTGGAATCGATCGGTCGGCCGGCGGCTCGCTGCACGCGATGATGCTGGACATGAAACGGACGTTCGACGAGGTCGTGGTCCAGCACTCCGATCCGGAGCGCGCCCGGGCCATCCTGGAGAACCCGTTCTACCAGTCGCTGTCGGCCGGATTCGCCGGTACGCAGGAGTACATGGCGATGGAGAAGCTGGGCCAGCTGCGCGCGCAGGACGCCTGGGACCTGATCATCGTCGACACCCCGCCGAGCCGCAGCGCGCTGGACTTCCTGGACGCCCCCAAGCGGCTCGGCTCCTTCCTCGACGGCCGCTTCATCAAACTGCTGATGGCGCCCGCGAAGGTCGGCGGCCGGGCCGGGGTGAAGTTCCTGAACATCGGGATGTCGATGATGACCGGCACCCTCAGCAAGGTCATGGGCGCGAACCTGCTGCGCGACATCCAGACCTTCGTGGCCGCGATGGACACCATGTTCGGCGGCTTCCGCACCCGCGCGGACGCCACGTACCGGCTGCTCCAGGCGCCCGGCACGGCCTTCCTCGTCGTCGCGGCGCCGGAGCGGGACGCGCTGCGCGAGGCGGCGTATTTCGTGGAGCGGCTCGCCGACGAGGACATGCCGCTCGCCGGGCTCGTCCTCAACCGGGTGCACGGCAGCGGCGCGGCCCAGTTGACGGCGGAGCGGGCGCTCGCGGCGGCGGAGGCGCTGGAGGACGCGGCGGCGGAAGCCGCGGAGGGGAGCGCGGCGGGGCCGGACACGGGGGAGCGTGACGTGGCTCTCACCGAAAAAAATCCGGACGGCCGCATTGTGGATCACGGGGCCGGGCATGCTGATTCCCGGCAGGACCGACCGGACGACGCCGGTACGGCCGGCGCGACCGATGGCGCAAGCGACGCCTCCGCGACTACTGGTACGGAACGACTCGCTGCGGGTCTGCTGCGCCTCCATGCCGAACGCATGCAGGTGGTCGCGCGGGAACGACGCACCCGCGACCGCTTCGTGTCCGTCCATCCGGAGGTGCCGATGGTGGAGGTCACCGCCCTGCCGGGCGATGTGCACGACCTGGAGGGCCTGCGGGCGATCGGACACGAACTCGCGGAGGGCCCGGCCGCGGCGTAACCGGGCGCGGCCCGGCAGCTCACGAGGGCCCGGCAGCTCACGGGGCCCGGGAGGCGCGAGGACGCAGAGACAGGAAGCCCCGGGGCCGCGAAGCCGCGGAAGTCAGCCCGCCGCGGCGTAGTCGTCCTCGTCGCCGAGTGGCAGCAGGCCGGTGCTGCGCTCGTACTCGGTCCGCGCCGTCTCCAGCAGTCTGCGCCAGGACGTGACGGTCGGGCGGCGGCGCAGCAGTGCCCGGCGCTCGCGCTCGGTCATGCCCCCCCACACCCCGAACTCGACCCGGTTGTCGAGCGCGTCGGCGAGGCACTCGGTGCGTACCGGGCATCCGGTGCACACCGCCTTGGCCCGGTTCTGCGCCGCGCCCTGGACGAAGAGTTCGTCCGGGTCTGTCGTCCTGCAAGCCGCCTGCGTGCTCCAGTCGGTAACCCAGTTGCTCATGCTGGCGCCGTCCTCTCCCGAATTCGAGGCTCCCCCACGGCGGCACGCGGCATATTCACCGCTGCCAGATGAGGACGTTACGGAAGGTAGGCGCGGCGCAACAGCCCTTTCAGGCCCAATCTTGCATGGCCCGAATGGACTATGTGTGCGCGGCAGATCACCCAACGGAGTGATCCGCGGGGTGCGTTCCAGGCATACAGGACTACTTACCCCATATGCATGCATACGCCGACAGTCTCGCCGGCGGCACGTCGGCAGCCGTCACCGGCCGGGCGGACGACGTTGTGCGGCGCCCGCCGGCATATGACGAAATTCGGGCACCTCTCATCACCCACAAGAGTGGGGACGGAAGGCAAACTCTGGACATGGGCACGCCGACGTTCGCACCCTGTCTGTTACAGACTAGGCGAACACCTGGGCGTACGTCCGGGGATTCGCCACGTAGGCTGCCTTCATGGCTCACAAGCGTTCGGGCGGGGGGCTGACCGCGGCCCAGCAAGCCGCCAAGTTCCTCGGCGTCAGTGTTCTGGCCGGCGCCGTCCTGGCGGGCATCGCACTGCCCGCGGTCGGCGCGATAGGCCTGTCCGCCAAGGGCACGGCGAGCGGCTTCGACGACCTGCCCGGAGAGCTGAAGGCACCGCCGCTCAGCCAGGCGTCCAAGATCCTCGACCGCAACGGCGGCCTCATCGCCACCGTCTACTCGCGTGACCGCACGGTCGTCCCGATCGACAAGATGAGCCCGAACATCCTGAACGCCATCGTCGACATCGAGGACGCGCGGTTCTACGAGCACGGCGCGCTCGACCTGAAGGGCATCCTGCGCGCCCTCAGCAACAACGCCTCCGACGGCGGCACGCAGGGCGCGTCCACGCTGACCCAGCAGTACGTCAAGAACGTCTTCGTGGAGGAGGCCGGCGACGACCCGGACAAGGTCGCCCAGGCCACGCAGCAGACGATCGGCCGCAAGATCAAGGAGATGAAGTACGCGATCCAGGTCGAGAAGGAGCTCGGCAAGAAGAAGATCCTGGAGAACTACCTCAACATCACCTTCTTCGGCGAGCAGGCCTACGGCGTCGAGGCCGCCTCCCAGCGCTACTTCAGCACCTCCGCGAGCAAGCTCACCCTGCCGCAGGCCGCGATGCTGGCCGGCATGGTGCAGTCGCCCAGCGTCTACGACCCGGTCAGCAACCCCGAGGCCGCCCTCGCCCGGCGCAACACGGTGCTCATGCGGATGGCCCAGCTCAAGGACATCACCCCGGCGCAGGCGGCCGCCGCGCAGAAGCAGCCGCTCGGCCTGAAGTACAAGGCGTCGAAGAACGGATGCATCACCGCCGTCAACGGCGCCGGATTCTTCTGCGACTACGTGCGCAACACGTTCCTGACGAACGCCGCCTTCGGCAAGACCAAGACCGACCGGAAGAAGGCGTGGGACACCGGCGGTCTGACCATCACCACGACGCTCGACCCCAAGGCGCAGAAGTCGCTGCTCAACGGGATCAGCGAGCACGTGTACCAGGGTGACAACTTCGTCGCCGCCGACACGATGGTGCGCCCCGGCACCGGCGAGATCGTCGCCATGGGCCAGAGCAAGCCCTACGGCGTCGGCAAGAACCAGACCCAGATCAACCTGTCGGTCGACAAGAGCATGGGCAGCAGCGGCGGCTTCCAGCAGGGCTCGACCTTCAAGCCGATAACCGCCGCCGCGGCCCTGGAAGCCGGTTTCAAGCCCGACCAGACGTACCCGTCGCCGTACCACATGGACCGCTACCCCGACGTCACCACCTGTTCGGGCCAGACCATCCACGCCGGAGCGGACGAGGGCACGCAGAACGAGATGCCGACCGAGGTCGGGCCGTACTCGATGCCCGACGCGCTCAAGCACTCGATCAACACCTACTTCGTGGCGCTGGAGGCCGACGTCGGCCTGTGCCCGGTCCTCAACATGGCCGGCAAGCTGGGCATCGTCCGCGCCGACGGTACGAAGATGCGGGAGGGCGCGTCGGTCACCCTGGGCACGAACGAGGTCTCGCCGCTGGCCGTCGCCTCGGCCTACGCCGCCTTCGCCAACCGGGGCGTCTACTGCACCCCGATCGCGATCAAGGCCGTGAAGGGCCCGGACGGCAAGGGGATGGCGGTGCCCAAGAGCCTGTGCAGCCGCGCGATGTCGCAGAACACCGCGGACACCATCAACAGCATGCTCAAGGGCGTCGTCGACGACGGTACGGGTACGGCGGCCGACCTGCAGGGCCGGGACACGGCCGGCAAGACCGGTACGACCGACGACCGCAAGGACGCGTGGTTCGCCGGCTACGTCCCCTCGCTCGCCTCCGCGGTGTGGCTCGGCGACCCCTTCAACAAGGGCAAGGGCGGCAAGCGCCTGTCGATGTTCGCGGGCGCCGACGACAACGGCGGCAAGGACGGCCGCGGCGGGATACCGGTCAAGATCGGCCCGAAGACCTTCCAAAAGGTCGAGGGTGCGACCGGCCCCGCGCCGATCTGGAAGGACGCGATGACCGGCGCCCTGGACGGCACGCCCAACGAGCACTTCGTGACCGTGCAGCTGCCCGGCTCGGCCCCCCGCAACCCCGGCCAGGGCCAGGGCCAGCAGCCCCCGGCCAACGGCGGCGGCCTGCCCAACCCCTTCCCGACCTTGAGCTTCCCGCCGTTCAACAACGGCGGCGGCAACAACAAGGGCGGCGGAGGAAAGGGCGGCCCCGGCGGGACCGGCCCGTGACACGGGTGAATGAGCCATAGGTAAGGGGCGCCCTCCCTGGGAGGGCGCCCCTTACGCGTACGGAGCGGAGCGCGGCGGGCGGCCGCGGGGATCGCCGGGCGGGCCGGTGCGGCTCGGCGGACGGTGCCGCTCGGCGGGCGGCGGGGGCGGGCCGCGGACCGGTGTAGCCCAGCGGACCGCCGCGGGCATCGCTCGACGGACCGGTGCACCCGGCGGACCGGGGCCGCCCGACGATCGTCACCGCCCGACGATCGGCGGACCGGTGCCGTCCGACGGTCGTTACCGTCCGGCAGTCGTTACCGTCCGGCAGTCGTTACCGTCCGGCAGTCGTTACCGCCCGACGATCGGTAGCGTTCGGCGGATCGTCCCGGGAGCCGCTCAGCCGGCGAGCTGACGCTTGACCTCGGCGGCGACGCGGCCGCCCTCCGCGCGCTTGGCGACCTTGGGGTTGACGAGCTTCATGACGGCGCCCATGCCCTTCGGCCCCTGCGCACCGGACTCGGCGATGGCGTCCCGCACGATGGCGGCGATCTCGTCGTCCGTGAGCTGCTGCGGCAGATACCCGGCGAGCACCTCGCCCTCGGCCCGCTCGCGCTGCGCGGACTCCGCGCGGCCGCCCTGCTCGAACGCCTCCGCGGCCTCCCGCCGCTTCTTCGCCTCGCGGCCGATCACCGTCAGGACCTCGTCGTCGGAGAGCTCGCGGGCGGTGGTGCCCGCGACCTCCTCCTTGGTGATGGCGGTGAGGGTGAGCCGGAGAGTCGCGGAGCGCAGCTCGTCACGGCCCTTGATCGCCGAAGTGAGGTCGTCCTTGAGCCGCTGCTTGAGGGTCGTGGTCATGCCGTCGATTTTCGCACCCCGGGACGGGCGCCGCCCCGTATTAAGAGGCACGGCGACTCTGACACGATGGGGGCATGCGCGCGCGATACGGAGTACCCCTGGGTGTGACGGCGGCAGGCGCGGCCTGCCTGGCCTATGCGGCGGGTTTCGAGGTGAGGTCCTTCCGGCTGCGCCGGGTGGAGGTGCCGGTGCTCCCGCGGGGGATGCGGCCGATCCGCATCCTGCAGCTCTCCGACATCCACATGGTGTCCGGCCAGCGCAAGAAGGCCCGCTGGCTCCAGTCCCTCGCGGGTCTGCGCCCGGACCTGGTCGTGAACACCGGCGACAACCTGTCGGACCCGACTGCGGTGCCGGAGGTGCTGGACGCACTGGGCCCGCTGCTGCGCTTCCCGGGCGCGTACGTCTTCGGCTCGAACGACTACTACGGCCCGAAGTTCCGCAACCCCGGGCGCTACCTGGCCGAGAAGGCCCGCGGCCAGCACGGCCTGAACGGCAAGAGCCACAGCGCGCACGGCGTGATCCGCAACCCCTGGGGCGATCTGCGCGACGCCTTCGACGCGGCGGGCTGGGTGGGCCTGAGCAACAGCCGCGGCCAGGTGAAGCTCGAAAGCGGCCCGGTGCTGGGCCTGACCGGCCTGGACGACCCGCACATCAAGCGCGACCGCTACTCCGCGGTGGCCGGCGGCCCCGACCCGGCCGACGACTTCACCCTGGCCCTGGTCCACGCCCCCTACCTGCGCGTCCTGGACGCCTTCACGTCCGACCGCTACCCCCTCATCCTGGCGGGCCACACCCACGGCGGCCAGCTCTGCATCCCCTTCTACGGCGCCCTGGTCACCAACTGCGACCTCGACACCGACCGCGTGAAGGGCCTCTCCACCCACACCGCGACCGGCTCCACCGCCTACCTCCACGTCTCCGCAGGCTGCGGCACCAACCGCTACACCCCCCTCCGCTTCGCCTGCCCCCCCGAAGCCACCCTCCTGACCCTGACCCCCACCCCCGAAACCGGATTTCGCCCTCAGCCCCGCGTCCGCTAAAGTTAACCCCGTTGCACCGGGGTGTGGCGCAGCTTGGTAGCGCGCTTCGTTCGGGACGAAGAGGCCGTGGGTTCAAATCCCGCCACCCCGACTCCAAAGCAGCAGGTCAGGGCCTTGATCCTTCCAAGGATCGGGGCCCTGAGTCGTTCCCGTGGCCGTCTTGGGAGCCGATTGGGAGCCGACCCCGCGTACCGACCGTCGCTCTCGCCACCGGGGTTTGTTGTCAGACCCTGCCGCTAGTGTCGAGTGGCGCAGGTCTCTCGTACATCAGCAGGGAGCAAGGCATGCCGACCGCAGCAGAAGACGGGCGTGGGGTGGACCGCCGCAGAGTGTTCGTGATCCACGGACGCAACGAGCGTGCACGCCGAGGACTGTTTGACTTCCTGCGGGCCATCGGGCTGGACCCGATCGAGTGGTCGGAAGCAGGTCGCATGACGGGAAAGGGCTCCCCGTATATCGGTGAGATCCTTGATGCGGCATTCGGCAATGCCCAGGCCGTCGTCGTCCTACAGACCCCGGACGACGTCACCTATCTGCACGAGAGCCTGACTCACCCAGGCGACCCAGAGTGCAACCCGCAGATGCAGGCCCGCCCGAATGTGCTCTTCGAGGCAGGCATGGCCATGGGCCGCGACGCGGATCGCACTGTGATCGTGGAACTCGGGCAGGTGAAGGTCTTCAGCGACATCCACGGCCGGCATGTCGTCCGACTCGACAACAGCGTCAAGAAGCGGCAGGAACTCGCGACCCGTCTAGAAACCGCAGGGTGCGCTACCCGACTGGCAGGAACGGACTGGCACGAGGCTGGAGACTTGACCCCACCCGTTACTCCAGGCGGCGGGCTCCCGATGGGCCGGAAACTGCCGTCATCGCAGGCATCGGGCGCACCCCGGCTGAAGGCCCGGTACATCGACAATGGGCGCGGCAAGATCGACGCGGTCGAGATCACTAACCACGGTCCCGGCGACGTGTATGAGCTAAACGTAGACGCGGATGCCAAGGTTGGACTCGTCACGCGAAACGCCGATGAGTTCCCCGTCCCGAAGCTGCCTGAAGGCAAGTCTGTGCGCGTGGGGCGCGTGTCGTCGGACTCTCTCGCGTCACGCTCGAACTCATATTTCAACATCACCATCACCGCCAAGACGGTCGATGGGACACCACTCGAGATCGACGAGTTCGTGAGCGGAGCGTGACATGGACATCCAGGTGACCTTGCCTCTGGATCACGATGGGTTCCTCCGCCGGGAATGCCCGAACTGCGTACGCCAGTTCAAGTGGCATCACGGTCCAGCGAACGAGGAAGCAGAGGGGCAGCCCGCTCCGGCGGCCTATCACTGCCCCCTGTGCGGGCAGCCAGCTGGGATGGGCTCCTGGTGGACGCAGGAGCAACTCGAATACGCCCAAGGCGTGGCTGTTCCTGCAGCGACGCGAGAGATCGAGCAAGGACTGCGGGACGCGTTCAAGAGCGCCAGCACCAGGCACGTGAGGTTCGACTTCAAAGGCGGCACCGACGCGCCGGACGTGCCGGCTCCGCTCACCGAGCCCGACGACATGGTCATCGTGACATCGCCATGCCACTCATACGAGCCGGTGAAGGTCCCTGAAGGCAGTGCGGGCCCGTATCACTGCCTCGTATGCGGTCAAGCCTTCGCTGTCTGATCCCCAGCAATCGAAGTAGCCGTTACACGGCGGAAGCACCTGTGCCCCGCGCAGATCGCGTGGGACACAGGTGTCGCACTTCATTCAGGCATCGCCAGGCTGCGCGCCTCCCTGCGTGCGCGCAGGAGATCGTTGAGCACACGCACCGGCGACGTGGGGCACATCGCCAGCCGGTCGTCGAGAGCTGCTTCCCACCGCTCGGTCAACCCGAGCACGAGGCGCTGGCGCATGTTCGCGGTGACGTGGGCATATCGGGCCGAGACCGAGCCGTCGAAGTGGCCCATGCGGTCGTCCATGAGGACCTTTTCCGTGCCCAGGCCCTCCATCACCGTCCGGTGGGTGTGCCGCAGGCCATGCGGGGTGAGCCCCTTGGCAATCGGGGCCCAGCAGGTATCGGCTCGGCCCTGGGAGTTGCGTCCCCGCACCGGGATGCCGGGCCACGGCTCGCCGACGAGCGGCACTGGTCGGGACCCACCCCTCGCCGGGTACGACCCCGAGACGGCCGGGGCGAACAGCCACGTGGCGAAGCTGCTGCGGCGCCAGTGCGGGGTGTGCCCGACGATGGTGCCGCCCCGTACGAAGCCGAGGTCGGCGATGGCCTTCTGCACGCGGGTGCGGGTCGCCTCGGTGACGCGGTCCGGGTGGTTGAGGACGTTGGACACGGTGCCAGCTGAGGTGCCGGCCCGTCGGGCGACGTCGACGAGTTTCGCGCCGTGGTGGCCACCGGTGCGTGCCGCGCGCTGCCCACGGAAGACGTACGTCTTGTCGTGGCAGGAGCACGGGGTCGGCTTGGTCCGGGCGATGTGGTCGGCCAGTAGTGCCCTCAGCCAGGGTGGCAGGTCGATGGTGCGGTAGCTGTCGTCCTTGGGCGGGCAGCGCACCATTTCGCCGTCGTCGAGCTGGTACAGCTGCCATTCGACGCGGATGGCACCGGGGCGTACGAAGCTGGTCTCCAGGCCGACGACTTCACCCCAACGCATGCCGGTGAAGGCCATGAGGATCACGGCGACGAACTCGTCGTCGCGCCCGGACAGGAGGGCGGCCCGCTCGGCGAGGAGAAGGGCGCCGAGCGGATCGGTGATGGCCTTCTCCGGCCCGCGGTTGCGGGAGCGGCCAGCGCGCTTGCCCCGCCCGCGCCGTGTCGTGGCCGGGTTGGCTTCGATGAGGCCTTCATCGACGGCGTCGGCCAGGATGAGGTGGAGCACCGCCCGCCAGGTCTTCACGCTGGTGGCGGCGTAGAGCGCCTTCTCCTTCTTCTCCCACAGGGCGACGTCGGTCCGGAGGATGCCGCCGAGTGCCTTGTCCTCGAAGTCGGGGAGCAGGTGCTCCTCGATGTGACGCCGGTAGTTCTGCATGGTCGAGGCAGCCAGGTCCTGGGCGGCGTACCAGCGACTGGCGTACTCGCCGAACGTCTCCTGGCCGAGCGCCGGGTCGTGCCACTTGCCGCGCCGAAACGCGAACTCTGCCTCGTCTGCGGCCCGCTTCGCTTCCCGGCGGTTGGGGTACTTGATCACCGCACCTGTCGTGTCAACGACAGTGCTGTGCTTGCCTGGAGCGGTTTTGAACCGGCCGCGCCAGTAGCTTCCCCGCTTCTCCGCGAAACCCATGTGTCCTCCTCTCCAGTGTCGCTCTACGCGGCCGTATCGAACTGGTCACGGCGTAGCCGACGGGGAGAGCGCGCGCGAAGGCGTTCGGGCTGAACGGGAGGACACACGGGTCGCCGGGAAACCGGCCTCGGAGCAGCCACGCCGGGCTCCGGCTTCCGCGCCGGGCGCTCCTCGTTGAGGCGAATGATCTCGGCGAGGTGTTCGGCGGTGAAGCGGTACGCCCGGCCGACCCGCGTGAAGGGGATGAGGCGTCGGCGGGCACGGTCCTGGACCCACCAGGCGGAGCAGCCGAGGACGTCGGCTATGTCCTCGGGGCGGTAGAGACGCGGCACGGGGGCTTCGCGGTGTGGACGTTCAGACATGGGCGGCCACCTCCTCCGCCAGGGCGCGGGCGGAAGGGGTGGGGGGCATGGCGGGGTGACGCACGGGAAGTCCTCTTCTGGCGGGCGCTTGGAGCGGCAACTCCACGGGCTCGCCGGTGTGGTGCTCAGGGATGGGCGGTGCGGTGCTTGTTCGGTGGACCGGGGTTATTCGCTGTCCTTCTGGTTGGCGGCAGGGCGGCGCAGTTGGTAGGGCTGAGGCAGGCCCGTGAGTTCTTCGGCGACGGCGAGAGAGGCAGCGGCTTCGGCTTCTTCGCGGACGTCAGGGTGTTCGTCGAGGTAGGCGTCGAGGACGTCCCGAGCCTCGGCGGCGGCGAGGTTGGCCAAGTGGCTGGTCCGGTAGGCACGTCTGATGTCCTCGACCAGTTCCATCGCGCGAGCGTGGGCGGCGAGCCTCGGGGGGCCGACGAGGTTGGCCAGGGAGATGCCGAAGACCTCGGCGAAGCCGAGGGCGTCATCGACGGTGACCCGGCGCTGACCGTTCTCGATCCGCCAGACCGCCGAGGGGTTCATCTCGTAGCCAGCGGCGTTGAGGCGGTCGGACAGCGCGTTGGTGCTCCAGCCTCGGGTGTCCCGTTCGAGCTTGATGCGGACCGCGACGTTCTCCTCGCCGGCGAGCTGGTTGATGCTCGGGCCCGGCAGGTCCTCCTCGTTGCCGCCCACCACCAGTCCTTCCGTTCGTAGTACCTCGCTGCAATCCGCAGGAAGACTACTAGGATACACGCCGTTATGCGGATTGCAAATAGTTGCTGCGATCCGCAGAGGCGTGGTATCGTCTTACCATCCCCGCACCCTGCCCACCGACCCCCGGACACGACAAAACCCCCGGCGCTGACACGCCGGGGGCTGAAGCAGAACCTCAACGACCGCCCATCCCTGAACGACCATGACCGGCATTCGGCCCCGGGATTGCCGTCCCGAAGCCCGCCAGGAGAGGAACTTCCGTGAACCAGCGTACGGCCTCGCCAGCCGTTCCCGCACCCTCGTCCCCGCAGCCTGTTGCGAAGGCGGGGTGCTGAGGCATGGCCCGGATACGCACGATCAAGCCCGAGGCGTTCGCCTCGGAGTCCCTGGCCGCGGTGTCCCTGTCGGCCGAGCGGACCTTCTTCGGCCTGCTCACCCAGGCCGACGACCACGGCCGCTTCCGCGACCAGCCCGCCGTCATCGCCGGACTGCTGTGGTCGCTGCGCCCCGACCACGGCCCGATCGGCGTCGAGGAAGACCTCACCCAGCTCGCCACCGCCGACCTGATCTGCCGCTACGAAGGCAACGACGGCAAGCGCTACCTCCACGTCGTCACCTGGCACCGCCACCAGAAGATCAACCGCCCCAGCGGCGTCCGCGCCCCCGCCTGCCCCCACCACGACGACACCACCGGTGTCCGCGAGCCCTCACCGCGCACGCAGGGAGCCCTCTATGAGGGTGCGGTGAGCCCTCACGGAGGCCACACCGAGGACTCGCGAAAGACCATCGAACCCTCACCGAACCACGAAATCCCAGGTCAGGACACGTTCAGTGAGGCTTCACCGAGGACTCACGGAGGAGTCACCGAACCCTCGGCGAGTCCTCGTCGTCCGGATCTAGGACCTAGGATCGTGGATCTAGGATCAGTCCCTTCGGGGCGCGCGAACGCCCCCGCGCCCGGCCCCTCCGTCTCGGCGAAGCAGCTCCTCGACGAGTACGTCGCCGCCTGCGCGCACCGCCCGCCGGGGCAGTTCCTCGGACGCCTGGGCCGGACCGTCAACCAGCTCCTCGGCGAAGGCATCTCCCCGGACTACCTCCGCCCGGCCCTGGAACGCCTCCGGGTCAAAGGCCTGAGCCCGAGCGTGCTGCCGAGCCTGGTCAACGAGGCCATGAACGCCGCGCCTGCGAAGGACAACCCGCGGCCGCCGCACCGCGCGTGGACCAACCCCGCCGACGTCGAAGCCGCCTACGGCGGTGACCTGTGACCACCGCCACCCGCGAACCGAGCACCGCCGCAGGCGCGGTCAACCGCCTCGCCGCGATCCTCACCGCCCGCGGCATCGACCCGGACACCGCTCCCGCACCACCGATCCCGGCACAGGTGACCGCGCTGGAGCTGGCCGACGCCCGCATCCCGCCCCGCTACCGGGCCGCGGTGGCCGGCCACCCCCGCGTCACCGCCTGGGTCGCCGAGACGACCGCCGCGGGCAGGCCCGGCCCCGGCGGCACCCGCGGGATCGCCACCGGCCCGTCGCTGCTGATCGCCGGCCCCACCGGCACCGGCAAGACCCACCAGGCGTACGGGGCCGTCCGTGCCCTCCTCACCGCCGGTGTGCGGCTGCGCTGGGAGGCCACCACCGCAGCCGACCTGTACGCCGCACAACGCCCCCAGCAGGGCAACGACCCCGAACGGCAGCTCTGGGCGCTGGCCCGCTGCCCGCTCCTGCTGCTGGACGACCTCGGCGCGGCCAAGCAGTCCCCGTGGACGGAAGAGCTGACCTACCGCCTGGTCAACCACCGCTACAACCAGCTCCTCCCGACTCTGGTCACCACCAACCTGCCCGTCGCCGAACTCCGCGACGCCGTCGGCGACCGCGTCGCCTCCCGCCTCGCCGAGATGACCGACCGCGTCATCCTCACCGGCCACGACCGCAGAAGGCACCCCGCCGGATAACCGGGCCCACCCGCCGCCTTCCACCCCAGTTCCCCTCACCTTGCTCGTCCGCCGACGCCTGCCCGCGCGCGGAAGCAGACCCACACCGGAGATTCCCGCATGCCCCCGAACACCCCTGCCACCGCCCACCGGGCGACCGCGTGGGACCGCGCCGCCATCACCGTCCTCGGCGGCTCCGGCTGCGCGCTCTCATACGACGCGCTGCAGCAGATGGCCATCGCCATCCACGTCCGCCCGGCCCTGACGTACCTCTTCCCCGCCGTCATCGACGGCTTCATCGCCTATGGCGTCCGCGCCCTGCTCGTCCTGCGCACGGCGCCCTTCCGCGCCCGCCTCTACGTATGGACCCTCTTCGCCACCGCCACGGCCGCCAGCATCTGGGCCAACGCCCTCCACGCCGTCCGCCTCAACCAGCAATCCCCGACCTCCGGCCTGCACCTCGGCGACACCACCGTCGGTGCCCTGTCCACCATCGCCCCGCTCGCCCTCGCCGGAGCCGTCCACCTCCACATCCTCATCACCCGCCACGAAACACCCACCACCCCCGTCTCGGTGATCCGCCCACCCGAAACCCCGCAGCCCCCGGCGGCAGAACCCACGAGCGTCGAAGCGACCGAGCACGACCCGATACCCGAGGCAGACCGGCCGCCCGCCGAACCGCCCACCGAACACGCCCGCGTCCGGGACCACGCCACCCGAGCGCCCGGCGAACCGGTCCGCCGGATCGGCCGCCCGCCCAGCGCCGAACTCGACGAACTCCTCACCCTGGTCCGCCCCGCCTTCGCCGCGCACGAAAACCCCACCCGGAACGCGGTCCGCGACCACATCCGCGCCGCCGGCCACACCATCGCGGAAGACCGCCTCACCCAGATCATGACCACCTTGCGCCGCGACCAAAGCGGCCACTGACCGGAAGTCACCCCAGGCCACGGGCGGACCACCCGTCCTGGTCCGCCCCTCCGGTCACCCCCGCAGCCAGCGCGGACCACCCCACGAAACACACCCACCAGTCCACACGCGGAATCACCGGACTGAGGAAAAGGGGGTGGGGTCACGGATACCTAAATCCAGTCCCGAGCTGGCTGCCGGGGACCTTCCCACCCACCCCCTATGGCCGCGAGTCCCTCACGATCTCCGTCCGGCCCACTACCCCGCACCGTAACCGACACCACCGACAACACCCCGCCCTACCAACGCCCCACCTCCGAACGGAACCGCGACCCGTGCACGACCAACGCCACACCGCCCCCACCCACTCCGACCCCATACAGACGACCCCAGCCCCCAGCGGAGCAAGTTGTGCGCTGGGACACTCCCCCGTCGGGGGAGCGTCCTGCACGCGGTCCTGCGCCCCGGGGGTGGCGCAGGACACCGGCCGCCGGGGGGCGGCCGATGAAGGCTGCGGGGCCGAGGGCGGCCCCGCACCAAGGACAAGCACGACACGTACGCGCCCGCAGCGCCGTACCCGTACGCGTCAGAACAAGCAGCGCGCCGCCGTCAGCGTCCGACTCAGCACCACCGAGCGCGCTCAGGTGAAAGCCGCCGCCGACCACACCGGTGCCAGCCTTGCCAAATTCATGGCCCAGGCGTCCCTGGCTGCAGCCCACGACATCAACCGCGTCGCGGCGAACCTCCTCGACCTGCGCGGAACCATCCGCGAACTCGTCGCCGCCCGCACCGAACTGGCCCGCATCGGCAACAACGTCAACCAGATCGCGCGAGCGCTCAACGCTGGCGGTGATCCGGTCGGTGCGGAGGCCACGCTCGTTGCCGTACGACGCGCCGCCGCCCGCGTCGAAGCGGCCGCACAGGTCCTGGCCGAACGCGCGTGATCCCCTCCATCCATAAACCGGGCTCGAACACAGCCGGTGCGATCGGCTACCTCTACCGAACCGGCCGCGGCCACGAGACCCACACGGACCCGCACCTCGTCGCCTCCCTCGACGGCCTGGCTCCCGACCCCGGCCGGAATCCCGACGCGACCTTCAAGCAACTGGCCGCCTACCTCGACCTGCCCGTCAACGCCATCGATCCGGCGGAACGCCCCGACAAACCCGTCTGGCACTGCTCAGTCCGCGCCGCTCCGGAAGACCCGATCCTGACCGACAACCAGTGGGCTGACATCGCCCGACGCATGGTCGCCGCCACCGGCATCGCGCCCGAAGGCGACGACGGTGCCTGCCGGTGGATCGCCGTCCGGCACGCCGACGACCACATCCACATCCTCGCCACCAAGGTCCGCCAGGACGGGACCAAGCCCCGCGACTCCTACTCCTACAAGCGCGCCCAGACCGAAGCCCGCCGGATCGAGGCCGACTACGGCCTGCGCCGCGTCACCGCTGGCGACGGCACCGCCGCCAAACGCCCCACCCGCGCCGAAACCGAGAAGGCCCACCGCACCGGCTCCTCACTCACCGCGCGCGAGCAGCTCCGCACCGCCCTACGCACCACGGTTGCTGCTGCCGCCAGCCCGGAGGAGTTTCTCCGCCTCCTCGCTGCCAGCGGCATCAAGACCGAGATCTTGCGCATGCCTTCCGGGGACATCCGGGGCTACAAAGTCGCCCTCGCTGGCGATACCAACGCTGCGGGCGAGCCGGTCTGGTTCGCCGGCTCCACCCTCGCCCCCGACCTGTCCTTCCCCAAGATCCGCGCACGGCTGACCGCCCTCGAACCCCGACAGACCAACCCCTGGCACCAGGCCACCGCTGCGACGGAACGCATCCCCCACCACCTCGACCAGAGGGATGACGCCTCCTCCCAGGCCTACATCACCGTCTTCGCCGAAGCCCTGGACGTGCTCCCGCTCACCGCGCCGCAGGAGCTACGCCCTCTCCTCCGCCAAGCCGCCCTCGACTTCGAACGCGCCAGTCGCTCCCGCATCCAAGCCGACCACCAGCACGCCCGCGCCCTCCGGGGAGCCGTCCGCGCCATCGCCCGACAGCCCCCAACCGGTGATGGGGCCGCCCTTGCGATGCTCCTCGATGCTGCGGTCCTGGCCGCCATCGCCATCCGCCGCTGGTACTCGACCCGCCACCTCGACCAGCAAGTCGAAGCCACCCGCCGAACCCTCAACCACCTGCAAACCGCCTACGACCAAGCAGCCGCAGCTCCACTGGCCGCCCTGGCCACACGCCCGCAATCTGCGACGACATTGCGCGAGCACGAAGCGGCAATCCGCCAGGCCGTCCCCGCCTACGCCGACCAGATCATCGCCGATCCAGCCTGGCCGGCACTCGCCACCACCCTCACCGATGCCCAGGCCAGCGGCCACACCCTGGCACGCCTCCTCCACAAGGCAGCAGACCACCGCGCCCTCACCGATGCCCGCTCCCCTGCCAGGGTCCTGCTCTGGCGCGTCCAGCGCCTCTCTCTCCGCTCCGCCCCGACCCCCCGTACCCAAGCCGCCCTCGCCCGCAGTGCATCCCCGTCGCAGACGCATAACGGCACCCCTACTCAAGCGCCCGTCCAACCGAACCTCCCGGCCGCAACCAACCACCATCCGAGCCGTTGAACGGGCACCAGTCGGTGGGCCGCCCGAGTATGGGCGGCCCCTGCCCGGTCATGCGTCCCCGCCTCCCGTCCCTTGGTACTGATTCGGCTCGTCGCCGAGGTATCCGTACTGCCAGCCCAGGTGAACCGCCTGAGCCGAGGTAGCGGCGCCCAATGCCGCGCGGAGAGACCTCAGCCGCGTTTGGACAGTCGACCGCGAACGGTAGACGGCAGAGGCGATCTGACGGGCGGTCGCGCCCACGGACAGAAGACTCAGAAGACGCTGCTGCTCCGCGTTGAGAACCGGACGCCGGACAGTTGCCCACCCCCGGGGGGTGGGCAACTGTCTGGTGCGGTAGGCGTTGTGGACCAGGGCGGCGTAGTCGATGACGCCGATCTTGGCCTGGCACCGGCGCAGTGCCGACCGCACCCCGTCCACGCTGATCCCGCGACGACCCGCGATCTCCTTGGTGGTCAGCCCGGCGGCGACGAGCCTCAACGTCGCGGCCTCGACGGGGGCCAGCCGACGCCCGACCGTGGGTGACCTGCCTTCGGTGGTCGGGAGCGGTGCCCCGTCATCACGCATCGTGGAACCCCCTGATGCGTTCGACGTCCGTAACCTCGGTTGCCGCGACCTCGCATTCGATTCGTGCCGCCGTGGCGTAGTGCCGGACGACGTCCTTTCCGAGGAGGTCGGACCAGGCGGCGCTGTCCTGGAAGGCAGACAGAGCGGTCGGCAGGTCTGCCGGCAGCAGCGGCAGGTCGCTCTGGGAATAGGTGCTCCCGTTGGCCGCGGAGGGCGGCTGCATCTCTTGCGCCATGCCCCGGCGGCAGGCGGCCAGCACCGCCGCGACCGCGAGGTACGGGTTGGCGTCGGCGCCGGGGATCCGAATCTCCAGGTGCAGGCCGGCGCCGTGGCCTGTGACCCGCACGGCCGCGGTCCGGTTGTCCCAGCCCCAGGCAACCCGCGTGGGCGCGAAGGAGTCCGGTCGCAGGCGCTTGTACGAGTTGGGGGTCGGCAGCAGCAGCGGCATGGCGTCCGGCAGGAGGTAGAGGAGCCCGGCGACCGCCTGTGCTCCGGCCGCCGACAGGCCGCCGCCCTCGGAGGGAAATACGGGCTCGTCCTCCCGCCACAGCGACACGTGGATGTGCATCCCGTTGCCGATGCCGGTGTCCGGCGCGGCCATGAAGGTCGCGGTGCTGTCCGTCCACGGCGTGACCGTCTTGACGATGTGCTTGAAGACGACGTGCTCGTCCGCGGCGCTCAGTGCGTCGCCGTAACGGAAGGTGGCTTCGATCTGGCCGGGGGCCGCCTCCGTCTTCATCGCTTCCAGCGGCAACCCCGCGCCGACCAGGACCTGCTCAAGCTCGTGGACGTACTCGCGCACCCGGGGCGGGTGGACAAGGGCGTAGTCGAGGTTCCGGGTGCTCAACGGCTGCAGCCGGCCCAGGGCCTCGTCGCCGACACCGCGGTAGACGGTGAACTCCGTCTCCAGCCCGACCTTCGCGCTGACGCCCAGCTCCGACAGCGCGGATACCTGCTCGTACAGGACCTGCCGGGGTGCGACTGCCACAGGGCGACCGTCCGCGTGCTCGGCGTCCGAGAGGACGAGTACGCCGCCGCCGGGCCACGGCATACGGCGCAGGGTGCGGAGGTTCGGGACGAGGCGGATATCCCCGTAGCCGCTATCCCACGAGGCGAGGTCGAAGCCCGGTACCGGGCGCATTTGGGTGTCAGTGGCCAGCAGGTACGCGCATGCCTCCGTGCCGCCGCCGGCCAGGAGCTGCTGGACGAAGCCGGGGGCGTGGTGGCGTTTTCCGACGAGACGGCCGTGCATGTCCGCGAGGGCCAGCATCACCTTGTCGACCTCACCGGTCTCGACCAGCCTGCGCAGTCCGGCTGGTGTGATCGGCCCGCCGGGGACCTTCGTGCCGATATCGCTCATCACACGATCCCCTCGGCGTACTGGGCCAGTTCCGCCTCGCCGGTGATCTGGGCCGCGTCGTAGGTGCGGCGACCTGCGACACGCCACCAGATCGCGGCCAACACGAGCACCACCGCGAGGGCGGCTGGCGCGTAGTTGAAGGAGGCGACGGTGATCAGGTGGTGCTCGGGGCGGGTCTGGGGCAGGCAGAACAGGACGGTGACGAAGCCGACCCAGACAACCGCGACCCAGCCCACCAGTGTGCTCCAGCGGCCGAGGTGCCACGGCCCGCGTTGGAAACGCCGACCGGCGCGCAGACGCAGGTAGATGGGGATGGCGTACGCCGGAGTGATGCCGATGACGTTGATCGCGGTGACCGCACCGTAGGCGACCGTGCTGTACAACGCCGGGAACGCGAGGACAGCCGCCACACCGACCGCCAGCCATACAGCGAGGACCGGTGTTCCTGTCCGTCCGGAGACCCGGCGCCACAGGGTCGAGCCGGGCAGGGCGCCGTCGCGGGAGAAGGCGAAGACCATCCGCGAGCAGGCGGCGACCTCGGCGTTGCCGCAGAAGAGCTGGGCGACGATCACCACCAGCAGGAGCGCCTTCGCGCCGCCGGAGCCGAGGGCGTCGAGGAAGATCTGGGCCGGGGGCACACCGGTGGCGGTGGCCTGCGTGCCCGCGTAGTCCTGGATGGCGTACGTCAGCCCGGCCAGCAGGACGAAGCCGGCGAGCCAGGACCATCCGATGGCGCGCACGATGCCGCGCGGTGCGCTGACCTGGGCCCGGGTGGTCTCCTCGCTGAGGTGGGCGGAGGCGTCGTAGCCGCAGAAGGTGTACTGCGCCAGCAGCAGTCCGACGAGCACCACGTACCAGCTGTGCGACCAGCCGGTGTCGTTGACGAAGGTGGTGAACATGAAGTGCGGCGACTGGTGGTGGGAGGGCACCAGGACGAGCGCGCCCACGATGACGGCGACACCGGCAAGGTGCCACCACACCGACACCGAGTTGAGCAGGGTGACCAGGCGGACCCCGAAGAGGTTCAGGACCGCGTGCAGGAGGAGGATGCCGAGGTAGATCAGCATCGTGCGGCCGGGCGTCGGCTGGAAGCCCCACTGCAGGTTGGCGAAGGCTCCGGCGAAGAGCGCGGCCCCGTAGTCGATGCCGGCGATCGCGCCGAGCAGGCCGAGCAGGTTCAGCCAGCCGGTGTACCAGCCCCAGCGCGGGCCGCCGAGCCGGTTGGCCATGTCGAAGAGCGCGCCGGAGGTCGGGTACGCGGAGGTGACCTCGGCCAGGGCGGCGCCGACGAAGAGCACCATCGCCCCGACCACGAGCCAACCCCACAGCATGACCGCGGGGCCGCCGGTGGCCAGGCCGAAGCCGTACAGCGTCATGCAGCCGGACAGCACGGAGATGACCGAGAAGCTGATCGCGAAGTTCCCGAAGCCGTTCATCCGGCGGCTCAGCTCGGGCTCGTAGCCCAGTTCGCGTAAGAGCTGGTCGTCGTCCAGGGCCGATGGCTTGGCCTCGTTGTGGGCATGCGACATCACAGGGCTCTGTAGAGGAAGGGAAAGTGTGGGCAGGCAGCCGGGTGGGCTGCGGTGATCGTCAGCGGGTGCTCTGAGCAGGGCGGGCCCGCGGTGGTCCGGCGAGGGCCAGGCACTGGCCCCGCGCCCGTAGGAACTCGTCGACACCGGACTGCGGGTCGCGGGGCTCGGACGCCACGAAGCCCCACGGCTGGGTGGTCACGAAGGGACCGATGGCGGTGAAGACGCCCGCCGCTTCCACGTACCGGTGGCCGGCCCACAGGGCGTGCGCGAGGTGGTTCAGATCGAGTGGAGAGCGTTCGAGAGGCGGGGAAAGGTCGAACCAGCCCTTGAGGGCTCGTTGTACGTCATCGGTGACGGGCTCCCGGGTCCACTGGGCTCGTCCGATGGCGTCGTAGCGCCCGCGCTGGCGCTTGTCCCGGTAGTGCTGGGCGTACGCGTACAGCGGCAGCACCAGCAGGGCCGAACCGGACTGCCACGGCACCCACGACTTCACCCAGTGCGTGAAGTGGAGTGAGGCTGCCGGACCACCGAGCGGCTGCGCGAGGAGGGTGCGGAGAACGCGGTGATGGCCCTCCCGGTTGAACGGATCGCGGCGCTGCACCTCGCGGAGCAGGCCCCACGGCCCCGGCGGCAGGAGCCGGTCCGGCCCCCGGAGGTGGTGTTCGGGCCGCCGCTGCTCCAGATCGAGTTGCGCGAGGGCAAGGAGGCACACCCACGGAACCGGGTCGGCAGGGGCTGCCCACATCGCCAGGTGCGCCGACTCCCTCGCCCTTTCCGCCAGGCCGGACACCGACTCGTGGCCGGATTGGTGGGCATGCAAGGCCCGCTCCACGTCCACCCTGGCCCGCATCATCAGGGCGTCCGGGCTCGTCGGCTCTTCGGCCAGCCACGTCCTGACGACATGCGACCGGGCGGCGGCAGCCCCAAGCACCTGCGAGCGAGCCGTGCGCAATGCCCAAGCGGTTCCTGTGCGTGCGAGCAGGTCACGCATGGGCATCCACCTGCCCACGCGCACTTCCTCCACGGCCCTCCGCAGGGCAGCGTCGTGCGCCGCCGGGTGGAAGGAGGGCCGGAACTCCGACGCCTGGGCGCTCACCAGCAACCCCGCAAGCGTTCGCGATCCGTCGCGCGGAATGCGCAGATGGCGCGGTGCCCACCGTCCCCGAGGTCGCAGCCCGTCCGCCCCGTCCTCATCGCGATCCTCCGTCGCGACCGGCGCACGAGCCCGCCGCCATCCGCAGCGCCTGGAGCAACGCGCCCGCGTCCGTCAGCAGCGCGCCGCCCTCCGGGCGGATACGCCACCACGGCCCGGGTCCCTGCCTACGCCTGCTGTCGGGGACGACCAGATGCTGGTGCAGGCCGAGGGGTCGGGTCCCCGGGACATCCCAACCGGCCGTGGCACCGGCGGCGACGAACCAGTAAAGCGCCGGTTCGCGTGAGTCCTCGATGACGGCTCCGCTGCGGTCCCCCAAAGCGAGCAGCACGGTCCGGGCCATGGGCGCGTGCACCCGCACGGCGTCCCATCCGTGCCCGGCCGCCTGGATCTGGTAACCGGTGATGCTCTGTACCGCGGGTACCCGAAGGACATCGACGGACATGGCAACGGCTCCTTGCCGTTGGGGGCAGTGGAGCAGCCATAGTGACGACACGCGAGTCCTGTTTCGAGGACTCCGACAGGACGTCAAGAGGTCGCAGACAGGGCTCAGTCGACCTAAAACGAGTGAAGGCCCGCCGCGATGGGGACATGGCTGGCAGGCTCAGGGCAGAGCTCTCACTCCGGAGGCAGCGATGTCGCGTCCCGCAGGAAACACCCGGTTGAAGTCCGCCCGTGTCGCGGCCGGTTACAACTCACAGCAGGCGCTCGCGGACGCCATCACCGCCGCGGCGCCCAGGTTCGGCATCCGCGGACTGGCCGTGGGGGTCCGGCAGGTCAGGCGCTGGGAGTCCGCGACACCTCCGTGGCCGCAGCCCGACGTCCACCGCGTCCTCACCCACCTGCTCGGCCAGTCCATGGAGGACCTGGGGTTCACTCCGCCATGGGAGGAGAGCGGGCGGTCCGCCGAGTCGGCACCGCGCACGCAGACGATCGGCCCCTCTTCCGCCCCCCGGCTGGCGAACGTCCCGAACCAGACCATCGCCAGGACACAACCCGCCAGTGTCGGCCGCGACTTCGAGGCCGTGACAAGGGCCCACCGCCACCTCTACTGGTCGGTCACCCCAACCGACCTGCACCCCGCCATCCTCGAACACGCCCGCCTGGGCATCGCCCTGCTTCCGGCTCTGGCGGACCCGACCCGGCGCACTCTCGCGGCGGCCCTGGCCGAGTCCTACCTCCTCGCCGGCCGTATCGAGTTCTTCGACCTCCGCCAGCCGGACCGAGCCGGCGAGACCCTGCTGCGTGCGCTGCAAGCGGCCGGCGAGGCCGACGACCCGCTGCTCGGGTCGGCGGTCCTGGCCCACACAGCCTTCATCCCCGGATGGGCCGGGGACCGCGACGGCGCCGCCGAGCGGATGATCGCGGCACGGACGTACGCACGCCGCGGCCCGGCCTCGGCGGAGTTCGTGGCGTGGCTGGACGCGGTCGAGGCCGAGTGCGAGACCCGCTGCGGCGACACCCGGACCGCGCTTAATCTCATCGCCCACGCCGAGGACGTGCTCGCCACCGGCTCCGAGAACGCCACACCGCCGTGGATGGACTGGTTCAGCCCGGCCCGGTTGGCCGCCTTCAAGGGCAACGTCCAGCTGAAGGCCGGCCATCTGCCGCAGGCGCGGTCCACGCTCGGCGCGGCTCTTGAGGACCTTCTCCCGGAGGCGGAGAAGCAGCGCAGCGTCCTACTCGGCGATCTGGCCGCCGTCGAGGCCGCTGCCGGCGACCCGCAGGCCGCCTGCGCGTACGCGATCCGCGCCTTGGAGCAGCTCGCCCTCACCTGGTACGCCACGGGCATGGAGCGGGTGCGCGAGGTCCGCCGCGGGCTGGCCAAGTGGCAGAACGACGACTGCGTCCGCGACCTCGACGACCGCCTCTACGCGTGGGGGACGACCGTCAGCGCCCTTCAGCATTGAGTTTGGCGATGAGGTCCGGCAGCTCGGCGAGGGAGTCGATGCGCATCGTCGCGACGGCGTCCGCGTCCGGGTCGTTCTGCTGGATGGTTCCCCACGGCCCGCGGCGGATGAGTGCGGTCAGCAGCCCCGCCTCCGCCGCCGGCCGGATGTCGTTGTCCAGCCGGTCACCGACATAGAGGATCTCCTTGGGGCGGGCCGGCGTCGCCTGGATGACGTGCTCGAAGAAGGCGACGTCCGGCTTCGAGGCACCCCAGTCGTCGCTGGTCGCGATGAGGTCGGCAGGCAGGTCGAGCCCGCGGAGCAGTCCGCCGGCGCGCACCGTCTGGTTGCCGGCAACCCCCACCCACAGCCCGGCCGCCCGCAGGGCCGACAGCGTCGGCCGAACGTCGGGGTACAGGTCGTCCTCTCCGAACCATTCGGGCTTCCCGGCCTGCGCCCGGCGCTCGCGTTCCGCGGTGAGGTCGAAGCCGGGTCGGAAGACCTGGAAGGTCTCGCGGTAGTCCCGTCCCTGCGCGATGACCGCGCCGAACACCGCCGCGAACGTGTGCCTGGGGACCCCCAGCCAGTCCGCCCACGTGCCGTACTCCCTGGTCTCGTCCACCAGGCACTCACCGACGTCGAACACCACAGCGCGAATCATGCAAGGCAGCGTAACCGGCAGCGTAGGAGCCGGACGGCCCTTCTGGCTCGGTAGCCGGGCACAGAGCCTCACGACCCCCCAGCGTCCTCTCGACGACCTCTGGAAGTCCTTGAGTGGTGCCGTGGGCGCCGAAAGGATAGCTCCGCCGTCGTCGGAACTGCCGCGACCCGGGCGTTCTGAGCGCTGAGCTGGGCAGGTCCACGGGGCGCGCGCGATCCGACCGGCGGGGCAGTCACGCTCCGGAAGTCTCGTGCACGGACTCCCCTCCCGCCGCGGGTAACCTCGGGCGAAACGAGAAGCTGAATGCTCGTCATTTTTGCCTGTCCGGACGCTGAAAGGGAAACCATGCCGCAGGACCAGGACCCGACGGTGGAGCGCACCCTCGTACTTCTCAAGCCCGACGCCGTCGTCCGCGGTTTCGCCGGGAAGATCATCACCCGCTTCGAGGACGCCGCGCTCAAGATCATCGGCGTCAAGATGAAGCAGATGGACGCCGACTTCACGCGACGGCACTACTTCGACCTGGAGGAGCGCCTCGGCGCCGAGGTCTACAACCTCACCGCCACCTTCATGCAGCAGGGGCCGGTGATCGCGTTGGTCCTGGAGGGCTTCGACGCGGTCGCGACCGTCCGCAAGATCGTCGGGAGCACGTACCCGAACGAGGCGCCGGCCGGGACGATCCGGGGCGACTTCTCGCACTACAGCCGCGCTGCGAGCACCGTCTCGGGCAAGGCCGTCGCGAACCTCGTGCACGCGTCCGGCAACAAGGAGGAAGCGGCCCAGGAAGTCGAGCTGTGGTTCGCCGAGGACGAGCTCCACGACTACCGCACGCTCGCGGAGATCTTCACCTACTGAACGGCGGGGCGACGTCACCAACGCGGCGTCGACGCGTTGATCACTACTGGGGCACCACCTACGAGAGAGAGCACGATGACCAACCCGACCCGCGCTGCCTCCGTCACCGAGCTGGAGACGAGCTTCCAGCGGGAGCTGGCCACGGACCGCTGGGCAGCCGCGGAGACGGCATACGCGCTGGCCGTACGGACCCGTGACGCAGGCGACTGGGACCAGTCCCGCGACTGGGTCGCGCAGTGCCTGCGTCTGCTCGAAGGCTTCCCCGGCGAGACCGAGGAGCAGGTCGCCACCACCCGCGTTTCGGTGGGCGGGGTGCTGCTCCCCAACTACCTCCACGAAGGGGTCGTCCGCGACCGCTTCGGCCAGCTCGCCTGACGCACGCCGGCGGCTGCCCGCCGCCATCGGTTCGGTCGCTGCTCACTGGGCGGTGAGCAGCGACCGAGCCCTCCTGTCACCATCCCGCACCACCGCATCCGGGCCAACCGAGGACCACTTCACCTGTCTCGGCCGGCACCCCCATGTCCACGAAAGGACTCAGACCGTTGGCCATCGAGATCGAAATGCGAGCCCGCTTCGACGAGGCAGCGCACCACCGGCTCGTCTCCCGCCTCGAAGCCGAGGGCGAGGACCTGGGCTGCGACGACAAGCTCATCCACTTCTACGTGCTGCCCGACAAGCTCCTGAAGGTCACCGACAACACCGCCGCGGGCACGGCGAAGATCACGCTCAAGGACAGCAGGATCGGCCAGGGATCCGCGTTCCCCGAGACGGAGATCCAGATCGCCCGGCAGGACGTGGTCGCGGCGGTGCGGGTGTTCAACGCGCTCGGATTCGGCGACGTCAGGCACGAGGCGTTCAACCGCCGTCACAACTTCCGCTTCCGCGGCGTCGAGATCGCCGTGAAGTGGAGCGAGGCGTGGGGGCACCACGCCGAGTTCGAGGTCCTGCTCGGCGACCAGCCGACGGTGGCGGAGCGCGAGGAGGCCGAGGAGCGTATCCGGACCGTAGCCCAGGAACTGAGCGTGCCGCTGATGAGCGAGCAGGAGCTCGCCGACTTCACTGCGGCCTTCGAAGCGGCGGAGCGCGAACGGAAAACCGCAGGCGCTCAGCCAGCCACCGCTCGCTGAGCGGCCACCGCACCGGAATCACAGAGGGGGAGGGATAGGCGTGATGGGCGCGACGCCGCAGACAGAGAGTCTGGTCGAGCTGGCCGCACGCAAGCAGCTTCCGCGGCACCAGTACATGGACCGTGACACCGTGCGCTGGATCGCGGCCAACCGGCCGGATCTGAGCGAGATCACAGTGGAGCCGTTGCCGGAAGCGTCCCAGCGGCTGCTTCACCGGGCCGCGGTTCCGGCGGGATGGTGGCTCGAGAGCCAGGTCACCGGTTCCATCCACGGCATCCGGCACGGGATGCGTACGGTGGCGATCGCCGCGCTGCTGGCCCGGGATGCCGGCATGGACGAGGCTGAGACCGGTGATCTCGTCGTGGCCGCCGCGGTGCACGACTGCCGCAGAGTCCATGACCAGGACGACCGGGGCCACGGCGCCCGTGCTTCCTCCTGGCTCGCTCAGAACGCGGACACCGTCTGGCAGCACTTCGGCCTGACCGCGACGACGGCCCGTACGCACCGGGCCGCCGTCGCGGTGCGGCTGCACGACGTTCCGTACTCCTCCTTCTCCGCGGCCGACGAGGCCGACTACGCGGAGGCGGAGCAGCTCTGCGACATGGTCAAGGCGGCCGACGCCCTCGACCGGTACCGCCTGCCGAAGCTCAGCTGGTGGCCGGACGCCGCACACGTCCGCCTGGGCAGCTTCGAGGGATTCCGCGCGACGGTCTTCGACCTCGTCGTGCGTTCCGAAAACGCGCACCTGGAAGGTCTGGGAGGCGCGGAGGCCGTTGAGGTGGCGTTACGCGAGAAGGGACTGCTGTCCTGATGGACTTCCTCGACACCTACGAGGAGTGGGCCGACGCGCACGCCTTCTTCGACACCGCGCTCATACCCGGCCCCGGGCTCCGTTCGGTCGATCCGCTCGCCGAGCAGACCCGCGCCTGGGAACACCGTCTGACCCAGGCGACTCCCAACGGGGCGCTGCTGCGCGGCAACGCCCTCTTCGACTCCCTCAGCAGCGGCCAGACCCTGCACCTGCTCCACGTCACCCACGCACTGGAACAGATCACCGAGCACGGTGTTCTGTATCCCTCGGGCGGTTGCCTGGTGGGAGCGATCTACTGCGCCCCGCTCGCCGCGTCGGGCACCGGATTCCGCATGCACAACCTCGGCGCCTACGTGCTCGACAAGGAGGCACCGGCCTTCGTCGCCCGGATGAACCTGACCGGGCACAAGCCGACCCCCCTCATCTTCGAGGTGACCCTCCCCGCACAGGCCTACCGCGGTCTGGCCGGCATCGACTACCTGCGGCTCGGATCGATCCACCTGCAGATCTACAGCCGACTCGAATACCTGCTGTCCAAGGCCGAGCGACACCGCCTGCGCGAGACCGTCGTCAGCCGCGCCAAGAACTCCACGGCCTTCCTCGCGCTCGCCGCCAGCGTCGCCTACGAAGGCACCCGCGTGCAGCCCGAGCCCTTCCTGCGCCTGCTGGACGAGGCCATCCCCCGCCTGCCCATCCTCGGCTACGTCTACTTCGAGGCTCTGGCGGAGTACCTGATGCTGCACTCGACGAGCGCGCCCACCCGCGAGAGAGCGGCCGTCGGCGAGTTCAACAACTGGCTCTACAAGGAGATGCTCTTCGCGACCTTCCCCCACATGGCCGGCCGCTTCGACCTGGCGAAGTTCCGCCCCTCCCCTGCGGAACTGGACGCGCTGCTCACCCGCATCGACGACACCACGGATCCGGAGCACGCGCGCACGTACCTCACCGAGCGAATCAGCCACCTCGTCGCAGCCCGGCTGTTCACACCGGGCAAAGCACCCTCGGCCTGGCACCACCGGCGATGGGAGTTCGACAGCCTCGCCGACGAGCTCGGCCCGCTCCTGGGCCACCTGATCCACCGCGAGCTGCGCACCTTCGGCCGCTACCCCGACTTCTACTTCTACTACGACCAGCACAAGGCGCTTCAGGCCTGGAACTACTGGAACCACATGGACATCGTGGTTCCTTTCAATGGCACCTTCCCGAAGGGCGAGGTCGGCATCAACCCCGCCTACCCCGACCTGCAGTACCGCGTCTGGCGAGCCGAACGCGACGGCGCCGGCTACCTCCACCCCGCCGAAGAGCTGAACCTGACCATCGCCCCGCGACTGGTCGATATCAAGTACACGCTCATGCGCAACAACAAGTGGGCCCAGCCCTCAACGACGCCGACTCCGGCCTGACGTCCTCCGTCGAGAACGCCCACGACCTGCGACGGCGCCCTGCCTTCGCGTCCCACACCCACCATGTACGGAGCCCTGCCATGCCCGTTTCCGAGGCAAACCAGCGTTCCCAGCTCGACGCCTTCACCGATCACGTCACCGCCCTCCTGGCGGACCCGTCCACCCCCCACGGCCTCGCCCGCACGCTCCGCGCCACAGCGAAGGAGATCGCCCTCGCCCGCGATCACCAGGCCAGTCAGAAGGCGTGGCCGAACGGCCACATCGACGAGACGCCCACCCACGTCCAGATCGGCGGCGGCACCCACCACATCGACGGCTTCTTCAACATCGACGCCGTCCCGCCGGCCGACCTCCTCTGGGACGTCCGCGAGGGCATCCCCCTCCACGACGCCTCCGTCCAGGTCCTCTTCTCCGAGCACTTCCTGGAGCACATCGACTACCCGCACTCGGCCAAGCACTACGCCCGCGAGGCCCACCGCGTCCTGTCCCCGGGCGGACAGGTGATCACCGGCGTCCCCGACGCCGCCCACGTCCTGAACCAGTACCCGGCCCCTCCCACCCAGGCCGCCGAGATGATCGACCGCTGGTACGCCAACCGCACCTGCCGCGGGGACATCAACACCTACCTCGACCTGATCAACTACGTCTTCCGCGACCAGGACGACGACCCCACCTACAACCCCCACTACTGGGCCTACGACGCCGAGAAGCTCACCCAGCTCTTCGCCGAGGCCGGGTTCACCCATATCGAACCGTGGCCATTCGACGCGACGATCGCCAACCCGAAGCGGGAGTGGGCGAGCATCTACGTGGTGGCCACCAGATGAATAGCAGTCCGCCCGAGCCCGATCATCCCGGCGAAGCCTGGACGCACGATCACCGCAACGTCCGCTACTGACCATCCGGACAGCTGCTCTTCGGGGCGGTCGGCAGAAGTGCCGGCCGCCCCGATCGCGTGAAGCGGCAGGGCTTCTACGGGGTGAGGCGGTTCGGTCCGCGGAACAGGAACGCGGCCTCGCGGATGGAGTCGAGTCCGAGCAGGACCATCAGTACCCGGCCCAGGCCCATGCCGAGACCTCCGTGCGGCGGGCAGCCGAAGCGGAAGGCGTTCAGGTAGTCCTGCAGCGGCTCGGTGCTCATGCCCTTCTCGGCGGCCTGCTTGAGCAGCACGTCGTACCGGTGCTCACGCTGGGCGCCGGTGGTGACCTCCAGGCCCTTCCAGAGCAGGTCGAAGCTCAGCGTCGAGCCCGGGTCGCCCTCGGGGCGCATGTGGTAAAAGGGGCGAATGCTTGTCGGGTAGTGGGTGATGAACACCCACTCGTGCCCGGTCTTCTCTTTGAAGTGCGCGGAGATGCCGCGCTCGCCCTCCGGGTCCAGGTCCTCCTTCTCGCCGGCAGGGTCCCAGCCGTCGGCCCGAAGGATCTTCTGGGCTTCGGCCATGGTCACCTGGGGAAACGGCGTCGTGGGGACCGTGACGTCGACGCCGAAGGTCTCGCGGATCGCCTCACCGTGGATGTCGGCGACCTTGGCGATGGCGTGGGTGAGCATCTGCTCCTCGAAGACCATGACGTCCTCGACATCGTTGATCCAGGCGAGCTCCACGTCGACGCCGGTGAACTCCGTGGCATGCCGCGATGTGAACGACGGCTCGGCGCGGAAGACGGGACCGATCTCGAAGACCTTGTCGATGCCGGCCGAGATCGCCATCTGCTTGTAGAACTGCGGGCTCTGCGCCAGGTACGCGGAGCGGTCGAAGTAGCCGAGCTTGAACACCTCGGCCCCGGACTCGCTCGCGGTTCCCATCAGCTTCGGGGTGTGCATCTCGGTGCAGCCCTGGCCGTACGCATACTCGCGCATGCCTTGTTCGAGGGTGGTCTGCACGGCGAACAGCAGCTGCGTCTGCGGACGCATCCGAACGTCAAGGAACCGCCAGTCGAGGCGGTGCTCCAAGCCGGTGTTCTCGTCGATCGGCAGGGGCGTCTCGGCCCGGTTCAGCACCTCGACCTGCTCGGGCACGAGCTCCAGGCCGCCGAGGTTGACGATCGGGTTGTCGACCACGCGGCCGGTGATCCTGACTGCGGACTCGGTGGTCAATCTCTCCAGAACGGCTTCGGTGCTGTCGCCCTCGCCGCCGCGTTTGTGGGTGACCTGCACCATGCCCGTGTGGTCGCGGACGATGACGAACTGCATCTTGCGCTGCAGCCGGAAGGTGTTCACCCAGCCGCAGACGGAAACGGTCTCGCCGACGTGTTCTCGCAGGTCGGACACCAATACGCGGGTGGTCGTGCGGATCATCTCGGCCCTCCAGGGGCATCGTCATGATCCCTTGGGGGCGTGGGCGAGAAGGGGACTCGCGGTGCCACCACGCCTTTGCCGCCACCAGACGGCGACGGCCTCATTCAGGCCCGGTCACGGGGGCCGGCCGGCGGGGCATTGGGCCAGGTGACCGGCCGTTCCTCCCCGCGCTCAGGAGGGTCTTCACGTGGGGCGCGAGGCCGCCTTCACAGCTGCCAGCAGCTCTCTCTGCTCGCGGATCCCGCCGCTACTTGTCTCCTTCAACGCGTTGATACTGAGCATAGCTGGCCAGGGAGGGCAGAGCGGCAAGATTCCCAGTAGGCCATCAAATCCCCCACCCACTAGTTCAGCTCGTCCGTCCGTGTCGCCCCCCGACCGCTCCGCAGATATCGAGGACGGGTTGTGGAGACGGATCGAACCGCTGCTGCCGGTGGTGGAGCGGTGCTTCCGATATCCCGGACGAATACCGCTTGACCATCGCAAAGTGATATGCGGGATCCTGTTCGTGGCGTACACGGGGATCCGCTGGGATTCCTGCCGCAGGACTTGGTCTTCGGATCAGGCATGACCTGCTGGCGGAGCGACGAGTGGCATGTCTTGCTTTGCAGGGGCGCCTTCGGGGTGCCGTAGCATACGAAGGGGGCCTTCTGCGTCGCCATCGGCGGCATACTCATCCTCGGCGAACAGCGATGACGTCCGAGTTGCACTGGCCGCTGGTCAGGCCCTGATTCAAGAGGTGTAGGTCAGGGCGGCAATGGCGTCGTGACTGTGAATGCTCTCCAGGTTCTTTGCCTTGACGGCGTGGGGGAGACCCTTTCTGCGACAAGCGAGGCTTATTTCGCGGATGATGTCTTCGACGAACACGGGATGGTCGTAGGCCTGCATGGTGACGACACGTTCGTCGGGCCGTTTGATAAGGGGGATAACGGGGGCGGAGCCAGTGGCGCGAAGCAGCTCGACGATCTCATGGACGGGCAGTGGGTAGGGGGCGTCGGCACTGCCGCTGACCTGGAGGGTGATCTGGCTCCGCTGGTTGTGCGCGCCGTAGTCAGAGATGGCCTTGGAGCAGGGACACAGACTGGTGACATCGGTGGTGACCGATGTGGTGACCGTGCAGCCATCCGGGGTGATGCGACCGCTGATGGTGACGTCGTGGGTCTGCCAGGATTCCTGCCGACTAGCGGGAGCGGTCACCGAGGTGGCGAGGGGCAGCACAAGCGTGAGCGTCAGAACTGGGGCGTCCAGCAGGCTGAGGCCCCGCTTGAGGGCGAGGGGCAGTTCCTGCGGAGTAAGGGTCGCGACTTCCTCGTGCACGAGCGCGATCATGCGGCTCATGTGAGTGCCGCGCCGGTCGGCTTGAAGGGCAACGGTGACGCTGATGTCGGCGATGCCTTGCTGGCGGATGTGGCCGTCGTCGAAGGTAATGGGGTAGCGCAGGCCGCTGATGCCAACCTCATCGATAGCAATGCCACGGTTGTCAGGTTCGTTTTGAATGTCGTGCATACGGCCTACTCTCCTCGGTAGGTGCAGCCGGAGGTGCAGGTTTCGCGCACGGTGATCGCGGACAGAATGGGGAATTCGGTGATCATCTGGTCCCAGATCCAGCGGGCCAGGTTCTCACTGGTGGGATTTTCCAGTCCTTGGATATCATTCAGGTAATAGTGATCGAGTTGTTCATCGATGGGCATGAATGCGCGTTTTACGTCACCGAAGTCCATCACCCAGCCGAATTCTGTATCGACCGGGGCTTCGACATGCACGATCACCTTATAGGAGTGGCCATGCAAACGCGCGCATTTGTGCCCCTCGGGCACCCGGGGCAGGCGGTGGGCTGCTTCGAAGGTGAACTCGCGAAAGATTTCCATTACTGAATTCCCAGATACTTGTGCGTCTGGAGAGAAAGCGTCCAGCGCGGGTTCTTCATGCAGTATTCGACAGCGGCGCGGGTGTGATTCTCGCGGTGGGCGTCATCCAGCGGTTGCAGTCTGAAGTGGCGGAAGTCGAGATCTTCGAACTGCGCTGGCTCGCCGCCGGCTTGAGGATAGACCAACTTCAGTTCATCGCCGCGGGTGAGGACCAGCGTGGAGCCGATCTTCGGGCTGACGCACAGCCAGTCGATTCCGTGCGGGGCCGGTCGGGTGCCGTTGGTCTCCACCGCGATCTCGAAGCCGCGGCCGTGGAGGGCGTCGATGAGATCCTCATCCAACTGCAGCAGGGGCTCTCCGCCGGTGCACACCACGAACCGGTGGGCCGAATCGTTGGTGGGCCAGGCAGCCTCCACCGCATCGGCCAGATCGTCGGCGGTGGTAAAGCGGCCTCCGCCTTCGCCGTCGGTGCCGACGAAATCTGTGTCGCAGAACTGGCAGATGGCGCGAGAGCGGTCCTCTTCGCGGCCCGTCCACAGGTTGCAGCGGGAGAAGCGGCAAAAGACTGCCGGTCGTCCTGCATGGCTACCTTCGCCCTGCAGGGTGTAAAAAATCTCCTTGATCAGATAGGTCATGCTCAGGCGCTCTGGTATCGAACGGGGTCCTTCACGCCTGCTTCAGCGAAGCCCTTCAGGCGCAGCAGGCAGGTGTCGCACTTGCCGCAGGCTCGTCCCTGCTCGTCAGGGTCGTAGCAAGAGGAGGTGAGGGAGTAGTCCACCCCCAGGCGCAGTCCCTCGCGGACGATGTCGGCTTTGGACAGCGCGATCAAGGGGGAGTGCAGGGTCATCTTGGAGGTTCCTTCCACCCCTGCCCGGGTGGCCAGGTTGGCCATCGTGGCGAAGGCCTCCATGTACTCGGGGCGGCAGTCGGGGTAGCCGCTGTAGTCCACGGCCGTGACCCCGGTGAAGATGTCGCTGGCGCCAACCGTCTCGGCGAACGCCAGCGCGAAGGACAGGAAGATCGTGTTTCGGGCCGGCACGTATGTGATCGGCACCCCGCCGTCCTGGAGATCTTCGAGCGCCTCGTGCTTGGGCACCTCGATGTCGGATGTCAGGGCCGAGCCGCCGAAGACGCGAAGATCGATGTCGGCAATGACGTGCCGAGCCACACCCTGGACCTGCGCCACTCGCTGGGCGGCCTCCAACTCGATGCTGTGTCGCTGGCCGTAGCGGAAGCTAAGGGCGTAGGGGGTGAATCCCTGGTCCTTGGCTATGGCCAGCACCGTGGTCGAGTCCAGGCCGCCGCTCAGCAGCACGATCGCGGGACGGTCCATGCTGTCACTCCCCTATCTGCAGTCCAGTTTCTTCATCCGAGACAGATGCAGCCTACCCCCCTAACTACCGGCTACAGTAACCACAACAACGCGCGAGTTACGGAAGTCAGGGGTCGAGTCGCAGTGAACGAGTTGCCCATCGTGGTCACGTGCACGGACCGAAAGACCTCACAGCCTTCCGCGGCCCTGCAGGCGCGCACCCTGCCCACCGGCGACCTGCCGCAGCGAGCCGCAGAGTGGGCACGCCGCCTGCAGACAGCCGGCACCCGACCCACGGCGCTGCAGGACCTCTACCAAGGGGATCAGTGGCGGCGCGCCCTCGCTCTCACGGAAGCCGCAACCCGCGCGGGCTTCATCCCCCGCCTCTACGCCGCCTCGGCCGGCCTGGGCCTACGGCCAGTCTCTAGCCTCGCGCCTCCGTATGCCGCGACTTTCCTGCCACGACACACAGATTCCGTGGCTTCCTCCAGCCCTGAAGCCACCCAGTGGTGGGACCACCTACAGCAGTTGGACGGTACCGGCGATCTGTCCCATATCGCGGCCGCTGCCGGACGGGCGCTGGTGGTGTTGTCGGAGACCTACGCCCAGGCCATGCAACACGACTTGCACCGCCTTGCCGCCACCGGCGCCGAGACAGTGCTGATCGGGGGCGCCTGCGCGGTGGAGGGGATACTGCGAGTGCCGGCCAACGCCGCCCTGCGGCGCGCGCTGGGGGGCACTTTGACCAGTCTGAACGTTCGCACGGCAGCGTCCTGGTTGGAACACTGCACACCGGGCCACCTCATCACACCCACCGCGCAGGCGCGGTGGACCGCCTGGGCCGCCGAGGCGGCACACCGCGAACGCTACGCCCGCACACCAGTGCCGGACGAGACGGTGATCTCCTTCATCAAGGAGATGAAACGCCTCCACCCCGACTCCTCCCGCACCCGTCTGTTGCGCCTGCTGCGAGACAAGGGGATGGCCTGCGAACAAAAACGCTTCGCGGACCTTTACATGGCAACGATTGGCCGCTGATGACTTCAACTGTGCTTAAGCGCCGTGCACTGCGGATCGAGCAGCACCCCACGATCCCGCTGTATGTCTTCACGCTGGCGGCCGAGGAGGTGGCTCAGGTCGCCGACGTCGCACGGATCTCCCGGGACGAGGCCGGCAAGCTGATCGGCTATCAGCGCCCCGAGAAAAAACAGCACGTGAGGCAGATCCTGCAGTACCTCGACAGCGATGAGGTCCTCTTCCCCAACGGTCTGATCCTGGCGCTGCCCTCCACCGTGCGGTTCAAGTCCAGTCCCGGCCCGGGCAGCAGCGATGGCCTGTGCACCTCGGGCACGCTGGAAATCCCCTTGCCTGATTCACCCGACGCCGCTCGGCCGGCCTGGATCGTCGACGGCCAGCAGCGGAGCCTCGCCCTGGCCCGCACCCACAACACTCGCCTGGCAGTCACTATCGCCGGCTTTGTCGCCGAGGACCTGGAAACCCAACGAGACCAGTTCTTGCGCGTGAACACGGTCTCCCCTCTGCCCACCAACCTCGTCACGGAGCTCCTCCCGGAGGTCGGCACGGCCCTGCCGACCAAACTCTCCGCCCGAAAACTCCCGTCCGTCCTAGTTGAAGCCCTCAACCAGGACAAGGACTCGCCCTTTCGCGGACTGGTGCGCCGCCCCTCCACCACCGCCGAGCAAAAAGCGGACGCTGTCGTCACCGACAACAGCCTTACCACAGCCATCCAGGAATCCCTCAATTCCCCATCGGGCGCCTTCTTCCCTTACAAGAACCTGTCCAGCGGCACCGTGGATACGACCACTATCCGTCAGATCCTGGTCGTCTACTGGAGCGCTGTGCGCGACACCTTCCCTGAAGCATGGGGACTGCCCGCGACACGGAGTCGGCTGATGCACGGCGTGGGCATCCGCTCCATGGGACGCCTGATGGATCGCGTGATGATGGCCATCGACCCCGCCTCCCCCCACGCCCTTGAACAGGCACGGGCCGAACTCGCCCTAATCGCCCCGCACTGCCACTGGACCAAAGGGCGCTGGCCCGACCTGAACATTCCCTGGAACGAACTCCAAAACAACCCTCGCCACATCAGTACTCTGTCGAACTATCTCCTCCGTATCTATGTGCAGGAAAAGGCGAAAGCCGCGTGAAATTCTATTTCCCTGACAGTCAGGATCTGGTAAGCCCGACTTACGACTTCATCAACGACGAGTACTCGCCCTACCGAGTACGGCAGCGTGATGACGTCTACGCCCACCAGGTCGTGACACCGATCCCCTACGACGGGATCCTCGTCAGCAAAGCGGTAGTCGACGGATCCATGAACGGTGCGGGAAAGTATTCCGCCCCCCAGCGCGAGCGTTTCTATCGCCTGGGTGTGAAGAATTTCTTCCGCCTCCCTGAGACATGCTCTACCATCGGTGACTGCGGCGCCTTCAACTACATCGATGAGGAACGCCCCCCCTATGAGGTAGACGAAGTCCTCGACTTCTATGGCCGGTGCGGATTCGACGCGGGCATCAGCATCGACCACATCATCTTCGGTTACATTCCAGAAGAATCCGACGCGGAACCCGAAGAGGCGTGGATCAACCGCCAGCAGATTTCCCTCGAACTTGCCGAAGATTTCATCACCGCCGCCCCCGCGTCGGGCGCGCGCTTCGAACCGGTCGGCGCAGCCCAAGGGTGGGGTCCGCGCAGTTACGCGCACAGCGTCCAGGAACTGCAGAAGATGGGCTATCGGCGTATCGCCCTGGGAGGTATGGTTCCCCTCAAATCACACGAAATCCTCGCCTGCCTTCGCGCTATCGACGCCATCCGCGCCCCAGGCACCCAGTTGCACCTGCTCGGCATCAACAGAGTCGACAGCATGGAGCAGTTCGCCCGCCACGGCGTGACCAGTTTCGACAGCACCTCGGTCTTTCGCCAGGCCTTCATGGACGACCGCAACAACTATCACACCGCCACCGACTCCTACACGGCCATCAGAGTCCCCCAGGTCGACGGTAACCCCGCCCTCAAACGGCTCATTCTGTCCGGCAGCGTCTCCCAGGCTCAAGCCATCACCGCCGAACGAACCTGCCTGCGCGCCCTACGGGAATTCGATCACGAAGGAACGCCGCTCGAGGATGTACTCGCCGCCCTTGAGACTTACGAGTCCCTCGTCCTCGGGCCGAAAAAGAAAAGTTACCTCAGCTACTACGAACGCACACTGAGTGACGCCCCCTGGCGGGCCTGCCCCTGTGCCCTGTGCGGCACGCACGGTATTGAGATTGCGATATTCCGGGGAACCGAGCGCAATAAGCGCCGAGGGTTCCATAACCTGACGGTCCTCGAGGCCAAAATGCGCTCTCTCGCCTTCAATTAACCACGTCACTCTTATTTTTTGAACATGCTAGGAGATGCGATGGCCGACCGATACGAACTCAGGCTCCCGGCAATCGAAGTACGTCAGGGCGACAGAAAGATCTACTGCTTTGCCGTCGACGGGAAGAGAATCCACAGTTTCGCAGCCGTCTCTCGCGTCCGTCGAGACGACAACAGCAATCTGAAGGGTTACCAGCGGCCCGAAGTCCTCAGCCACATTCGAGGCATTCGCCGCTACCTCGAGTCCGACAACGCCATGCTCCCCAACGCTCTGGTCCTCGCTTTCGACGAATCTGTCAGGTTCGAGACCGCAGCACGCCGTGTCTCAGGCGTCGACTACTCCGTCCCTGGGGAACTGGTCATCCCCGTCGACGAGTCCCTGCCTGATGAAGACAAGCCCGCCCTCATCGTCGACGGCCAGCAGCGCAGCGCGGCGATCCGTGATGCGGACCTAGTCGAGTTCCCCGTCGCTGCAGTCGGATTCATCGCCGACAACCACGAAGACCAGCGCTCCCAATTCATCCTGGTCAACTCGACTAAGCCACTACCCAAGGGCCTCATCCACGAACTACTTCCCGAAACCAGCGGCCATCTCCCGCCCGCCTACGCCCGCAAGCGCCTGCCGGCTCAACTGATGACCCGCCTCAACACAGACGGTCAGGGTCCTTTCTACGGCCGCATCGCCAGTCCCACTTCACCTGACGGCAACATCAAAGACACCACCGTCCTGCGCATGCTGGAGCACAGTCTCTTCGAGGGTGCCCTTTATCAGTACCGCAACCCCGAAGACGGCACTGGCGACGTCGACCGCATGCTCGTGCACCTGCGGTCCTACTGGACCATCGTGAAAGAAACCTATAGCGACGCTTGGAAACTCCCGCCGCGCCAGTCCCGCCTCACCCATGGCGTCGGCATCCAGGCCATGGGTTTTGTCATGGACACCCTCACTGAGGGTATGCCCGCCGAAGACGTCGACTGCCCCCAGGTACGCAACGCCATCCTCGGTCTTATGCCTATCACCGCCTGGACGTCCGGCATGTGGCGCTTCGCCGACGGAGAACAGCGCCGCTGGAACGGCCTGCAGAACACCCCCAATGACGTTCGTCTTCTGACTAATCTCCTGGTGCGTGCCGTCAACGGCTGACCTGGTCGTTCGCCGCGATCCGATCAACCGCCACGGCGATCGATGACAACTCGTCCGCACCGCTCGCCGGTTGCGGGCGAGTCCGGTTTCGGGCCACGCGCGGCCGACGGCACACCGGTGATGCCGCCCAGATCCGCAGCTCGAGCCGCCTGTTCCACGTGTGTCCCCGCGAAAGTTTGTGCACGCTCTGTCTGCCCATCGGTGGCTCGGGCAGTTGCAGGGTCTTCTTCGGCGGGCCACGTTGCATGCAGCGTCAGATCTCAGCCGTGAGCGCCTCTGTCGGGGATCTTGGTGTTCTCGTGACGTAGCAGATCAGAGGTCGTCAAGATGGAACGAGTTGAGCTTCTCGTTCCCGTTGGCGGTGGCATGTCGGTTCGTCCTAGTACGGCTGTGGTGGTGCCCGAGTTGACGGCTCGGGTGGCGAGGGCGAGCAATCCGGCGGGGACGACGGCGATGTGGGTGCGGGACTGCCTGGACGGTCTGTGGCAGGACGAGGACCTCGCTACCTGGTATCCGAGTCCGGGGTTCTCGCCAGCTCGGTTGGCGACGGCGTCGTTGCTCCAGTTCTTGCTGCATCTGTCGGTCCGTCAGGCTGGCGAGGCGGTGCGGTGCAGGATCGACTTCAAGTACGCCCTGGCCATGGAGTTGGACGATCCGGGCTTCCACCACAGATTGCTGTCGGATTTCCGTGAGCGGCTCGGCGAGGACGATCGTGCCGACGCGCTGTTGTCGTTGGCACTGGCCCGCTTGCGATCCGCCCGGCTGTTCATCGAGCGGGGCAGGCAGCGAACCGACTCCACCCACGTGTGGTCCGCCGCACGTGACCTGACTCGGCTGGAGATGGTGCTGGAAACGGTGCGGGCAGCCCCGGAGGAGGCCGCCGTACTCGCTCCCGAGGTGCTAGACGGCCTGGTGGTCCAGGACTGGGCGTCCCGTTACGGTCGTCCGGTCAGACTTCCGGCCCAGCCCAGCTGTCCCGCGGGCAGGCTGGGTGATGCCGGTCAGGACTCTCGCCGCCTCCTCGAACGCCTTGCCGCGATCGGCCCTCTCGGTGCCCGTGCGGACGTCCGGCGGCGCATCCTGGTGCAGAACTTCCTCGTCGACTCCGCCAACCGGATGCGTCCCCGGCGCCCTGCGGACGGGGTGCCGAAAGGAGGCCGGCGCCTCGCCTCGCCCTACTACGCTGACGCCCGCCGGGTCATCCGGGGCAACACCCGCTGGGCGGGCTACCTCGTGCATGTGACCGAGACCTGCGACGACGAGTCCGTCAATCTGATCACGAACATCGCCACCACGGGACCGGTCCGTGACACCCAGGCCCTGCCGGGTATCCACACCCGGCTCGGCCGACGCGGCCTCCTGCCCGTCGAGCACCTCAACGACGGCTACCTGTCTGTTGAACAACTCCAGGACTCGCACAGCGTATTCGGCATCGACCTTGTCGGTCCGGTGGAAGCCAGGGGCGCCTGGCAGAAGAAGGCCGCTACCGGCTTCGCCCGCGACGACTTCACCATCGACTTCGACGCCCGTACCGTCACCTGCCCTGCCGGAGAGGCCACCCCACCCGCACCTGGGGCTCCGCACCCGCCATGGCCCCCTACACCACACGCGAAGACCCACCTTCAGCAGGTCCTCACCGCCATCGCCATCAACCTTCAACAACTCGCCACGCACTCACGCACCCCAAGCCCCCGGAGGATCGACACCTTCCAGCAGGACCTCGACTGGGAGTGTCTAATAAACGGCGGATCTGTTGATCATGGAGACGCCAAGTGAGTGAGATGACGATCGAGCACGAGTCCGTGCCTGAGTTGGCCGGTGCGG
>NZ_JOHY01000011.1 GCF_000721495.1 Streptomyces sp. NRRL F-5123 | reverse complement strand
GGGGAGGGGGTTGCGGGGGTGGGCACGGGGCTATTTTCGCAGCGTTGCGCTCCGCGGGGGGCGGGGGGTGACGCTGCGGGGTGCGTGGTGCGGTGGCCCGCGCGACCTTCTGTGGGTGGGGGCTTCTCGCGCCGTTCTCCCCCAGAGCTTCGCCTGGGAGGTACCCCCACGCGCCCCTGGTGTTGCCCGGCGGGGCATCGCGCTGTCCGTGCGGGGGTGGGGTCGGGGGCCACTCCGGGGGTACCTCCTCGGAATGCGCGTTGACCCTCTTCCGTGTTCGGTGCCGCGCTGGGGAGCGCATTCCTGCGGGGGCACCCCCGGATCGTCCCCCTCCCGAGGTTGCGTTGGCGGCTGCCCCGCCGGTGGGGGTGGGGGTGGGTGGGGTGATCGGCCCCCTCCTCGTGCGTTGCGTCGGCGGCTGCCCCGCCGGTGGGGGTGATGTCCACGGGACTGCGGGTCGCCCCCGATGGCGACTCACCCCCACAGGTGGACAGAAAGCCGCCGTCTTACCCGCACGGGTGGTGGGGGTGGGAGACACCCCGCGCCGCCAGGCGCGGGGCACCCCCCACCGGCGGGAAGCTGACCGGCCGACCGGGCCACCGGCCCACCGGCGGGAAGCCGACCGGCCGACCGGCCCACCGGCCCACCGGCGGGAAGGCGGCCGGCTGGGCGGCGGGAAGCCCACCGGCTCAGGTCGTGATGGAGCGCCATGCGGTGGGGAGGGAGTCGGCGACGTCCAGTGCGGAGAGGGGGCCGCCGGTGAGGCGGGCGGAGAGGCCGTGGAGGTAGGCGGCGGCGGAGGCCGCGTCGAGGGCGGGGAGGCCCGCGGCGAGGAGGGAGCCGGCGAGGCCCGAGAGGACGTCACCGCTTCCGGCGGTGGCCAGCCACGGCGTCCCCGTGGCGTTCACCCGCACGGCGCCCCCGCCGGGAGCGGCCACCAACGTGGTGGAGCCCTTCAGGAGCACGGTCGCCCCGAAGCGCTGGGCCAGCTCGCGGACCGCGGCGAGGCGCGACGCCTCGACGCCCTCCCGGGCGCGCCCGAGCAGCGCGGCGGCCTCGCCCGCGTGCGGGGTGAGCAGCGTGGGGGCGGTACGCGCCCGTACCGTCTCCCGCTCCATCAGCCGCAGCCCGTCCGCGTCCACGAGGACGGGTACGTCCGCGGCCAGCACCTCCGCGACGGCCGCCCGCGCGCCCGCGTCATCGCCGAGCCCCGGCCCGACGACCCACGCCTGGACGCGCCCGGCGGCGTGCGGCGAACCGGTCGACACCAGCACCTCCGGGTGCCGCGCCAGCACCGCCGCGCCGCCCCCGCCGACATACCGTACGGCCCCGGCCCCCGCCCGCAGCGCCCCGGAGACGGCGAGTACGGCCGCCCCGGGATACCGGTCGGACCCGGCGACCACGCCGACCACGCCCCGGCGGTACTTGTCGCTCTCCCCGCCGGGCCGCGGCAGCAGCCGCGCGAGGTCGGCGTGCTGCAGCGCCTCCACCTCCGGCGCCCCCAGCTCCAGCCCGATGTCGATGAGCCGCAGCGCCCCGGCCCGCCCGGCTCCCGGGTCGACGAGCAGCCCGGGTTTGTACGTCCCGAAGGTCACCGTCACATCCGCCCGCACGGCCGCCCCCGCGACCTCGCCCGTATCGGCGTCCACCCCGCTCGGCAGGTCCACCGCCACGACCGCGCCCCGCACCGCGTCCAGCAGCTCCGCGGCGTTCTGCCGCAGCGCGCCCTTGCCCCCGATCCCCACGATCCCGTCGAACACGAGGTCGGCCCGCCGCACCGCGACGGCGCCCTCCGCCACCCTCCCGCCCGCGGCGAGCAGCGCGGCCAGCCCCTCCGCGTGCGCCCGCTCGGGCGCGAGCAGCACCGCCGTCACCCCGGCTCCCCGCCGGGCCAGCCGAGCCCCGGCGAAGAGTGCGTCACCCCCGTTGCTGCCGCTCCCGGCGAGCACCACGACCCGCCGCCCGTACACCCGCCCCAGCACGTCCGCCCCCACCGCCGCGAGCCCCGCGGCGGCCCGCTGCATGAGCGCCCCCTCCGGCAACCGCGCCATGAGCGCTGCCTCGGCGTCCCGCACGGCCTGCACCGTATGCGCGTACCTCATCCGGAAACCCTCCCGTCCGCCCTTTCCCCCGACGATACGGACGCCGCAGGCCCCCAGCACCTCTAAGCTGGTGCGCGTGATCATCGGAGTGGGCATCGACGTCGCCGAGATCGACCGCTTCGGCGCCGCCCTCGACCGCACCCCCGGCCTCGCCGAACGCCTCTTCACCCCGGACGAGCTCAAGCTCGCCTCCGGCGAGGACCGCGGCATCGCCTCCCTCGCCGCCCGCTTCGCCGCGAAGGAAGCCCTCGCCAAATCCCTCGGCGCCCCCGCCGGCCTGAGCTGGCTCGACGCGGAGGTCGTCACCGAGGACTCCGGCCGTCCCCTTCTCACCGTCAAGGGCACGGTCGCCGCCCGCGCCGCCGCACTTGGCGTTCGCACCTGGCACCTGTCCTTGAGCCACGACGCGGGCGTCGCGTCCGCCGTGGTCATCGCCGAGGGGTGACCTTCCCCTCCGGGGGGTGCCCCTTGCGGTGGGCGTTCGGCTCCCCGCCGGTGGGGGTGCCTCGCGCCTGGCGGCGCGGGGGTCTCCCACCCCCACCACCCGTGCAGGTGGAAGCGACAGCTTCTGTCCACCTGTGGGGGTGAGTCGCCATCGGGGGCGAACTGCAGTCCCCGAAAACAGCACCCCCACCGGCAGGCAGCCGCCGACGAGACCCCGGGAGGGGGACGATCCGGGGGTGCCCCCGCAGGAATGCGCTTCCCAGCGCGGCACCGACTCGGGAAGAGGGTGAACGCGCATTCCGAGGAGGTACCCCCGGAGTGGCGCCCGACCCCACCCCCGCACGGACAGCGCGATGCCCCGCCGGGTAACAACAGAGGGGCGCGTGGGGGGTACCTCCCAGGCGCAGCTCTGAGGGAGAACGGCGCGAGAAGCCCCCACCCACAGAAGGTCGCGCGGGCCACCGCAACAGGCACCCCGCAGCGTCACCCCCCAGCCCGCAGCAAGCGCAACGCCTCTGCAAAAGCGGCGCCCGCCGCGGTCAGCGGCGCGAAGAACGCCGCGTCACACGCCTCCGCGGCAGCGACCGCGGCGTTCGCGAGGGAACGCCCCTCCGGCGTGACGGAGAGGGTGCGGGCACGGGCGTCGTGCGGGTGCGGGTCCCGCGTCAGGAGGCCCCGGGCCTCCAGCGCGCGAAGGACCTGCGAGGTCATCATGGGATCCGTCGCCGCGTGATCGGCGAGCCGCCGCTGCGTGACGGGCGCGGGCGCCTCCGCCGCCTGGAGGTACGTCAGGGACGCGAGCAGCACGAACTGCACGTGCGTGAGCCCGTACGGCTTGAGGGCGGCGCGCTGAGCGGCCTGCCACCGGTTGGTGACCTGCCACAGCAGCAGCCCGGTGCTCTCCTCGGCGGAGGAGTGCCCGGTCGCGAGCCCGCCCGTCGCAAGCCCGCCGTGCGGCTCAGCGGCGGAGGAGTGCCCGGTCGCGAGCCCGCCCGTCGCAAGCCCGCCGTGCGGCTCAGCGGCGGAGGAGGAGGCGGTGGAGGGGCCCGCGGGCCCCGAGGCCGCTGTCGCAAGCCCGCCGTGCGGCTCGGCGGCGGAGGAGGAGGCGGTGGAGGAGCCCGCGGGACCCGGGGTCATGCGGACTCCGCCGCGGCGCGCAGCCGTTCGAGGTCGGGCCGGAGGGAATCCGCGATCCCCTTCCCGAGCGCGAGGTTCCAGATCCGCGCCAGCGGCCCCCGCATCGTCACGGTGACGTCCACCCGGGTGGACCCCTCCTCCGTGACGGAGACGAGGTGGCGGAAGGTGAGCCGCGCACCGAAGAGCTTGGAGACGTCCGTGAACTCCCGCCCGGGCACGAGCTCGGCGACGACGAACGGCACCTTCGGCGCACCCTTGGGCTTCAGCTCGCCCTTGGCGCCCTTGACGAAGGGGCCCTTCAGCCGGACCCACTCGGTGTCGGCGTTCCATTCGGGCCAGGTCTCCATGTCGGCCCAGCGGGCGAAGAAGGCGTCGGGGGCGGCGGAGGACGTGATCTGTGCGGTGGCCAGCGTGATCATGGGATTAGTATGCGCACATACTAATGCGCGTCAAGGACATCCGCCCGGCCCGCCTGACACACTGACCTGGATGAACGACATGACGAACCAGCGCGCACTGGCCCGTATCGACCTCGCCGCCCTGCGGGCGAACGTCGCCGCGCTGCGGGCGAAGGCCCCCGGTGCGGCCTTCATGGCGGTCGTGAAGGCCGACGCGTACGGCCACGGGATGGTGCCGTGCGCGCGCGCCGCGCTGGAGGCGGGCGCGGGCTGGCTGGGCGTGGCGACGCCCGAGGAGGCGCTCGCGGTGCGCGCCGCGGGCATCGGGCCGGAGCAGGCCCGCGTGCTGTGCTGGCTGTGGACGCCCGGCGGGCCGTGGCGGGAGTGCGTCGAGGCGGACGTCGACGTGACCGTCAGCGCGCAGTGGGCGCTCGCCGAGGCCGTGGCGGCGGCGCGGGCCGCGGGCCGCCCCGCGCGCGTCCAGCTCAAGATCGACGCGGGGCTCGGCCGCAACGGGGCGCAGCCCGCGCAGTGGCCCGCGCTCACCGCGGCGGCGCGGGCGGCGGAGAAGGCCGGGCTCATCCAGGTCACGGGCGTGTGGGCGCATTTCAGCTGCGCGGACGAGCCGGGCCACCCGTCGATCGCCCGCGAACTCGCGGTCTTCCGGTGGGCCGTGGAGCAGGCCGCGGACGCGGGCCTGGAGCCCGAGGTGCGGCACATCGCGAACTCGCCGGGCACCCTGACGCTGCCCGAGTCGCACTTCGACCTCGTCCGGCCGGGCGTCGCGATGTACGGGATCTCGCCGGTGCCGCAGGTGGGCGGGCCCGCCGACTTCGGGCTGCGGCCGGTGATGACGCTGGCCGCGCGGCTGGCGAGCGTGAAGTCCGTACCGGGCGGCCACGGCGTGAGCTACGGCCACCACTACGTCACGCCTGGCCCGACGACGCTTGCGCTGATCCCCGTGGGGTACGGGGACGGTGTGCCGCGGCACGCATCCGGCGCCGGGCCGGTCCTGGTGGCGGGGAAGTGGCGGACGGTGGCCGGACGGGTGGCGATGGACCAGTTCGTGGTGGACCTCGGCGGCGACGCCGCGGCCGCGGGCGACGAGGCGCTGCTGTTCGGCCCCGGCGACCGGGGCGAGCCCACCGCGGAGGACTGGGCGCGCGCGTGCGGCACGATCGCGTACGAGATCGTCACACGCATCGGCCCGCGCGTCCCGCGGGTGTACGACGGGTGTGCCTGAGCCGGTGGGAGACGCCGTGAAGTGGGAGCGGGCCGGGCTGGTCGGCGCGGCCATCGGTGTGGTGGCCGCGGGCGCGGCCGCCGGGGTGGCCATCGAGCGGGTCACCGTCGGGCGCAGCGTCCGCCGCAAGGCGCAGCTGGCGCTGGACGCCGCGGGCCCGTACGGCAGCCTGCGCGGGCAGCCGGGCACGGCCGTCGCCGAGGACGGCACCGAGCTGTACTACGAGACGGACGAGCTGGTCGAGCCCCCGGCGGCGGCCGAGCCCGCGCGGCGCGGCTGGCGCAGGCGCCGCGAGCCCGCGCCCGAGCCCGCACCGCTCACCGTGGTCTTCTCCCACGGCTACTGCCTCAACCAGGACTCCTGGCACTTCCAGCGCGCCGTCCTTCGCGGCACCGTACGGGCCGTCTACTGGGACCAGCGCAGCCACGGCCGCAGCGAGCGCGGCCGCGACCAGGCCGCGGGCGGCCCGGCCACCATCGACCAGCTCGGCCGCGACCTCAAGGCGGTGCTGGACGCGGCCGTGCCGGAGGGCCCGGTCGCGCTCGTCGGGCACTCGATGGGCGGCATGACGGTGATGGCCTTCGCCGACCAGTACCCGGAGTACGTGCGCGAGCGCGTCGCGGGCGTCGGCTTCGTCTCGACCTCGTCCGGCAAGCTCGCCTCCGTCACCCTCGGGCTGCCCGCGGTCGGCGCGCGCGCCTTCCGGGCGGTCGCGCCGGGCCTGCTGAAGATCATGGGCAGTCAGGCCGAGCTGGTGGAGCGCGCCCGGCGGGCCACCGCCGAGCTGTTCGCGGGCGTCATCAAGCGCTACTCGTTCGGCTCGGACGTCGAGCCCGGCGTCGAGCGCTTCGCCGAGCGGCTCATCGAGTCCACGCCGATCGACGTCGTCGCCGAGTTCTACCCGGCCTTCACCGAGCACGAGAAGGGCGAGGCGCTCGCCGTCCTCGACGGGCTGCCCGCGCTCGTGCTCGCCGGCGACAAGGACCTGCTCACGCCGAGCGCCCACAGCACCGAGATCGCCGAGCGGCTGCCCGCGGCCGAGGCCGTGATCGTGCCCGGCGCGGGCCATCTGGTGACCTTCGAGCGCCCCGACGTCGTGAACCCGGCGCTCGCCCGGCTCATAGCGCACGCCGCCGACTCCGTCCGCGCGCCGGTCGGCGACGGGTTGCGCGAGCTGGCCGCCGCGGGCGGTGCACAGCCGGTGTACGGCGGGTGACGTGCGGCGGATCGGGGGCGTACGGCGCGTAGGCTTCCCGTACATGGGCACACCGCACGACGACCGCCACCCGACGGGCACGCAGGACCGCCTCCCCCCCGCGGTCCGCGTCACCGTACGCACCCCTGAGCGCATGCGCGACCTGGGCCGGCGGCTCGCCGCCCTGCTCGGCCCCGGCGACCTGGTCCTGCTCAACGGGGAACTGGGCGCGGGCAAGACCACGCTGACCCGCGGGCTCGGCGAAGGCCTCGGCGTCCGCGGCGCCGTCACGTCCCCGACCTTCGTCATCGCCCGCGTCCACCCCTCGCTGACCGGCGGTCCCGCGCTGGTCCACGTCGACGCGTACCGCCTGGGCGGCGGGCTCGACGAGATGGAGGACCTCGACCTCGACGTCTCGCTGCCGGAGTCGGTGGTGGTCGTCGAATGGGGCGAGGGCAAGGTCGAGGAGCTGTCGGAGGCGCGGCTCCAGGTCGTCATCGAGCGCACGGTCGGCTCCACGCCGGAGGCGGACGACGACCCGCGCATCGTGACGGTGAGCGGCATCGGACCGCGCTGGGCCGCGGTGGAGCTCGCGCCTCTCGCGGAGTAGCCCGGTGCCGTAGGGCGTGACGCTACGTGGCCGCGTGCCCGCGGGCGCCGGGCGTACGGGAGCACGTACCGGCGTACGCCGCGGGGGGCGTGTGCGCCGGGCGCGCGCGCGTACGCCGGGGGCGCCCCGGGGGCATGAACCGACAGGCTGTCGGGAAGTTGTTGCGTACGGGGCCGGACCGTGATGTCCTGGTTCCGGTGCCCCTTGTTAGGGCTGCCTAACTTCCACCGTTCGGGGAGGTCGCGATGCCCGTGCCTGTGCCTGCGGCGCCCGCGTTCAAGGACGTGCTGGCCTCGGCGGAGGCCGCGCGCCTCGTCTCCACGCCGCCACCGCCACCGCCGGCGGCTTCGGCGCCACCCGCTCCCGCGAAGGTCCCGTCCCAGGACGCGGCGTAACCCTTCCGGGTGAGCCGCGGGGGCTGCCAACGCTCACCCTGCGCGGTAAGTGCTCGCGCATACCGCGCAGGGCGAAAGACCAGGGGCGCGTGGGGGTACCTCCCAGGCGAAGCTCTGGGGGAGAACCGCGCGACCAGCCCCCACCGGGGGGAAGATCGCGAACCCCTCCGCAAGGGGCACTTCGGTGCGTCAGGCCAAGACGTTGATCGCGAGGCCCATCGTCGCGAACTGCCAGAGCGCCGCGGTGTCGGCCCGCGTCGCGCGGATCGCCGAGCTGTGAACGCCCGGCTTCGGGAGGGAGCCGTCCACCGCGGCGCTGAAGCCGATATTGGCCACCCCGCGGGTAGCGAAGAGCACGGTGTGCTCGACCTGCTTGCCGTCGCCGCCCGTACCGATGTCGCGGCGGAAGAAGACGTGGTGCAGGCCCTTCGAGGGCTTCACGTCACCCGCGACGACCGCGTACGTGCGCTGCACCTTGTTGCCGTCGTCGACGAGCCACACCCGCTGCTGGCCGATGCTGTAGACGACCCGCTTGCCTATGCCCGAATGCAGCGGCAGCGGGTACGACTTCGGGGTCGGCTTGACGGTCGCGGACTTCTTCGGCGGCGGAGCCGAGTGCGCCGCAGGCGTCTTGGGGGCGGAGCCCGACGCCTGGGCCGCGAGGACCGCGATGATCGCGACCGCGCCCGCGGTCAACCCGGAGACCAGGGTGCCGGCCTTGACTGCCACGGGTGTCCTCCACTCGGGTTGCGCGCTCACTCCCCGCTGACGGTAGCAGCCACGGCGACCGGCGGAACGGGGCCGCGGGCGCTGCCCGTACCCTGGGGGCGTGCTGCTGCTTGCCTTCGACACCGCCACGCCCGCCGTGACCGCCGCCCTGCACGACGGGGAGCGGGTGCTCGCCGAGTCCACGGTGGTCGACGCGCGCCGGCACGGCGAGCTGCTGGTGCCCGCCGTCGACCGGGTGCTGGCCGCCGCGGGGCGTTCGCTGGACGAGGTCACCGGCGTGGTCGTCGGCGTCGGCCCGGGCCCGTACACGGGTCTGCGCGTCGGCCTCGTCACCGCCGCCTCCTTCGGCGACGCCCTCGACGTGCCCGTGCACGGCGTGTGCACGCTCGACGGGCTCGCGTGGGCCGCGGGGGAGGCCGGGCTCGACGGGCCCTTCACCGTCGCGACCGACGCGCGCCGCAAAGAGGTGTACTGGGCGCGCTACGACGGCCCCACCGCGCGTGTCACCGAGCCCGCCGTGGACCGCGCCGCCGACCTGCCGGAGGACGTCCGCGCGCTGCCCGCGGTCGGCGCGGGCGCCGCGCTCTACCCCGACGCCTTCCCGGACCGCCGCCCCGACCCCGCGCACCAGTCCGCCGGCGCACTCGCGGCGCTCGCCGCGCACCGGCTCGCCACCGGCGCGCCCTTCCTGCCGCCGCTGCCGCTCTACCTGCGCCGGCCCGACGCGCAGGTGCCGGCCGGCTACAAGGCGGTCCTGCCGACGTGAGCACGGCCCTCGACGTGGTGCTGCGGGACATGCGGTGGTGGGACCTGGACCGCGTCATCGGCCTCGAACACGACCTCTTCCCCGACGACGCCTGGTCGCGCGGCATGTTCTGGTCCGAGCTGGCCGACGCCCGGCACCCGGCGGCCACCCGCACGTACCTCGTCGCGGAGGCGACCGAGGGCCGTATCGTCGGATACGCGGGGCTCGCCGCGGTCGCCGGGACCGGCGACGTGCAGACCATCGCCGTCGCCCGCGACCACTGGGGCACCGGGCTCGGCGCACGGCTGCTCGGGGCGCTGCTGCAGGCCGCGACGGACGCGGAGTGCCACGAGGTGCTGCTGGAGGTGCGGGTCGACAACCCGCGCGCGCAGCGGCTCTACGAGCGGTTCGGCTTCGAGCCGATCGGCTTCCGCAAGGGCTACTACCAGCCGGGCAACGTCGACGCGCTCGTCATGCGCCGCGCCGACCCGGCACAGAACATCGACAACGGCTGAGGACCTCCCATGGCTGACGAACCCCTCGTACTCGGCATCGAGACCTCGTGCGACGAGACCGGCGTCGGAATCGTGCGCGGGCACACGCTGCTCGCCGACGCCGTCGCCTCCAGCGTCGACGAGCACGCCCGCTACGGCGGCGTCGTCCCCGAGGTCGCGAGCCGCGCGCACCTGGAGGCGATGGTCCCGACCATCCAGCGGGCCCTGAAGCAGGCCGGGGTGAGTGCCCGCGACCTCGACGGCATCGCCGTCACCGCCGGGCCCGGCCTCGCGGGCGCGCTGCTCGTCGGCGTCTCGGCGGCGAAGGCGTACGCGTACGCGCTCGGCAAGCCGCTCTACGGCGTCAACCACCTCGCGTCGCACATCTGCGTCGACCAGCTCGAACACGGGGCGCTGCCCGAGCCGACGATGGCCCTGCTGGTCTCCGGCGGCCACTCCTCGCTGCTGCTCGCCCCCGACATCACCTCCGACGTGCGGCCGCTCGGCTCCACCATCGACGACGCGGCCGGCGAGGCGTTCGACAAGGTCGCCCGCGTCCTCGGCCTCGGCTTCCCCGGCGGCCCGGCGGTCGACCGGCTCGCCCGCGAGGGCGACCGGGCCGCGATCGCCTTCCCCCGCGGCCTGACCGGTGGCCGCGACCCGCTCTACGACTTCTCCTTCTCCGGCCTCAAGACGGCGGTGGCCCGCTGGGTCGAGGCCCGCCGCCGCGACGGTCAGGACGTGCCGGTCGCGGACGTGGCCGCGTCCTTCCAGGAGGCCGTCGTGGACGTCCTGACCCGCAAGGCGATCCGCGCCTGCCGCGACAACGGCGTCGACCATCTGATGATCGGTGGCGGTGTCGCCGCCAACTCCCGGCTGCGCTCCCTCGCGATGGAACGCTGCGAGGCCGCCGGGATCCGGCTGCGCGTCCCCCGCCCCGGGCTGTGCACGGACAACGGCGCGATGGTCGCCGCCCTCGGCGCCGAAATGGTCGCCCGCGGCCGCGCCGCCTCCACCCTCGACCTCCCGGCCGACTCCTCCCTCCCTGTCACGGAGGTCTCCGTCCCCGGCCACACCCACGTCCACGAGCTGTCCGCCGAGAACCTCTACGGCTGAGCCCCCCCATGCCCCTGACCCTGATGTGGGAGGCCGCCGCCTCCCCCGGCTCCGGCCCCGCCCTCCTCACCTGGGCCCGCGCCGCCGCCCCCGCGGGCCCCTACCTCCGCCGCGAGTTCTTCACCGCGCCGGGCGACCGCGTCCTGGTCCTGACCTGGTGGCCCTCCGCGGACGACGCGGAGGAGCTCCCCTCCCCGCCGGAGGAGCTGATCCGCCGCGAGGTCCACCGCTGGCGCTTCACGTCGGTGGCGGTGGAGGAGCCGTAACCCGGTGGTGACGGCGCCGGACGGTGTGCGAGCCTGCTGCTCCCAAACCGCCGACCGGGAGCCCGGATGACCCGCGAAGAAGCGCTCGAGCAGCTCGACGACATCGGCCGCGCGCAGGCGTTCGGTCGGCACATCGGGTCCGACCGGCTCATCCGGGCAGGCCTGGACGCGCTGCTCGCGGGCATCGACACCCCGTCCCTCGCCCTGCTGGCCGGCCTGCCGAAGCGGGAGGAGCCCGAGGCCCCGGCGCTCTTCGACGCGGTGCTGGACGAACTGGGCCTGCGCTTCCACCCGCCGGCCCACCCCGTCGCCGCGCAGTGGGCGCTGGCCACCTGGACCGCCGCCCGCATCTTCGACGGCTCCCGCGACCCCGCCGCCGGCGCGTACGACATCTGGGGCGTCGCCAGGGAGCTCGGCTACCCCGAGGAGCTGCAGGAGCTGGTGATCTGCGCGGTCAACCTCGACGACTGGAGCGACAGCTGGGACGTCGCACACGAGAACCTCTGCGCGAAGGCGGTCGAGGCGGCCCGCCGCTACCTGGCCGGGCGGCCGGTGGAGGAGCTGAGGGAGGCGCGGGGGTGCTGATCGTCGGGCCGGTCCTTGAGACCCCGGAAGCAGCCTGCTTCTCCCCCTGGCCGGTGGCCGACCTTGCGCCGTACACGTTCGCGCCGCTGTCGGGGCGGATGACGGCGGACGAGGTGGGCAGCGCGCTGGCGATGCTGGCCGACTACAACGCGCGGGCCGGTGACGGCGACCACCCCTCGGACGCCGAGGGCCTGATCCGCGGGCTGCTGGAGGCCGAGAAGATCCTCGCCCCGGGTGGGCTGCGCCTCCACGACACCGCGACCGGCACCACCGTCGTGCCCGGCTGCTGCTGCGGCCTGGAGGACTGGCGCGAATGGCTGGATGTCGCGGACGGCGAGTCCCTGTGGCTCGGCCACGACCCGTCCCCCCGCTTCGAGCACCGCGGCGACGCCGTGCGGTTGTGGCCGGACGGCCGCGACGCCGTCGAAGCACCCGCCACCCAGCCCGTGGAGATCCGGTTGACCGCCCTCCCGGCGATCCTGCGCGCCACCCAGCAGGACCTGCGCGCCTTCCTCTCCCTGACCCGCGAGTGGGCCGCCCCCCGCTTCCCGACCCTCACCGAAGCCCTGGTAGCGGCCCTCGACGAGGGCCTGACCGTCAGCGCGCCGCTGCCGGGCGGCTGACGCGGCTGACCGGGGGCCCTGGCCGGGATCAGGCGCGGCGCAGCCACTCCTACTGCCAGTACGCGGGCCGTATGTACTTGGTCCCTGTCACGGGACTGACGACTACGGGAGGCAGTTGGGACTGCCGCAGCTTCGTCTCGCCGATGGTGAAGGCGGAGGGAAGCAGCGCGGCCAACTCCCCTGAGCGGCGGTGCGGCGGAAACGCGGGGACGACGGTCATGCCCGGGTTCACCCTGCGGGCAGCTCGGACCGCCGGGCAGAGGTCGCTGTCCGCGCTGACGACCAGCACGGTGTCGATGCCCGACGACGCCGCGATCTCCGTCAGTGCGACGGCTATGTTGACGTCGGTCTCCTTCTCCTCGTAACTGGTCCATGACGCCCCACAGCCGCGGCACTGCATGCGCTTGCGCTGGTAGCGCCCGTGAACGACCGTCAGGACAGCCGGGTTCTGTGCCGTCAGCGCGTCCGGATACGTCTGCTGCCGCTGAGCGGCGGCGGCGTCGTCGAGGACGGCGGCGGTGAAGTAGCGGACATCGACGATCTCGTCCCGAGGCCGCAGTTTTCCGGCCAGGGCTACGTGGTCCAGCCACAGATAGCGCCGTCCGCGCTGCTTCTTCATGCCGTGGTACAGGTTGAAACCGCCGACGAGGACGGCGGTCCTCCCCATGCGCGCTCCCTCGCGTCACGTGACATGTCTCGCCGAGGAGGAACGTGATAGTGTGGCTGCCATACCCCCCCCGAGGGCGCGAGCATCTCGGGTTGACGGCCCCGCAAGGGGCCGTTTTTGTTGTGCCCGTCTACGGTAGCAGAGGGCGGACACGTAGCGGATCTGTTCGATTTCAGGGAGTGACTTCTCAGGTCGGCCGGCTAACGGGCCGGCTGCCCCAGGAGCATCGTGGGCGCCCCCGCCACCCGCGTCAGGAAGACCGTCGCGGAGTGCGGGCCCTGGGGGCGGATGCGGCGGCGGAGGTCTTCGGGGTCGACCGCGGAGCCGCGCTTCTTGACCGTCAGGGTGCCGACCTCGCGGGTGCGGAGGAGGGCCTTGAGGCGCTTGAGGTTGAAGGGGAGGACGTCGGTGATCTCGTAGGGGGTGGCGTACGGCGTCGGGTGCAGCTCGTCCGCGGTGACGTAGGCGATGGTCGGGTCGACGAGGCCGCCGTCCAGCTCCTCCGCGGCCTCGGCGACGAGGTGGGCGCGGATGACGGCGCCGTCCGGCTCGTAGAGGTAGCGGCCGACGGGGCGGACCGGCGGGTCGGGCAGGCCGCGGCCCAGGAGGGTGGCGCCGGACGGGAGCAGGGTGGCGCGGCGTACCCCGCCGGCCCGCGCGTCGAACCACAGCACCGCCTCCTTGACGTCGCCGCCGTCCGAGATCCACTCGGCCTCCGCGCCCTCCGGTACGGCCTCGTGCGGGATGCCCGGCGCGACCTTCACCGCGCCCGGCGCGCCCTTCGCCGCCGCGGCCAGCGCCCAGGACAGGGGCGGGGAGTACGCCTCGGGGTCGAAGACGCGGCCGCGGGCGGTGCGGCGGGCGGGGTCGACGAAGACGCCGTCGCGGTCACCGGCGCCGATGTCCGTGACGTCCGCGCACACGACCTCCAGTTGCTCGCCCAGGCCCAGCGCGTCGGCGTTCGCCCGTACGACGGCGCAGGTCAGCGGGTCGCGGTCGACCGCGGTGACCGCCAGGCCCGCCCGCAGCAGGGCGATCGCGTCGCCGCCCACCCCGCAGCAGAGGTCGGCGACACCGCCGGGCCCGTACGCCGCGAACCGCCGGGCGCGGTGGTCGGCGACGGACGCGCGGGTGGACTGCTCCAGGCCGTGCGGCGTGAAGTACATGCGCTCGGCGTCGGCCCCGAACTTCGCGGCGCCGCGCTGCCGCAGCCGCGTCTGCGTGAGGGCCGCGGCGACGAGCGGGGCCTCGTACGTCCGCCGCAGCCGGGTCGCGACGGCGAGGTCGTCGGCGGGGTCGTGCCCCCGCAGCCCCGCGAGCAGCTCCTGCCCGCCGGGCGCCAGCAGTATTTCCAGGTCCTCGGGCGTCACCCCGCCATTCTGCCCTGGCCCCGGAGGGCTTCCCGCCGTCAGCCGGGGGTGCCACCGCGCTGGGCGTAGGCGCGGGCGGCGCGGGCGCGGTCGCCGCAGCGGGTGGAGCACCAGTGGCGTCGGCCGTGGGTGCGCAGGAGGAAGCGGTCGCAGGGGGAGGAGCCGCAGGCGGCGAGGATGCCGGCGTCGGGGCCGGTGAGCAGGTCGGCGGCGTCGGCGGCGAGGGCGGCCAGTACGTGGTTGACGGCCTCGTCGGTGGGGTGTTCCTGGACGCGGTGCGGGCCATCGGCCTCGTCCCAGGCGAGCAGGGGCGCGGTGGGGACGGCCGTGAGCGCCGTGTTCAGCGCGTGCAGGGAAGCCGCAGGCGGGGCGGCGCCGTCGACACGGGCGGCGAACAGGGCGCGTACGTGCGCGCGTAGCGTGCGCATCCGCTGCGCGCAGATCTCGTACACCCGCACGTCCGGGCCGATCAGGTCGTGCGCGGTGAGCCAGTGCGTGGCGGAAGCGGGGGTCGCGAGCAGGTCGTAGCTCTGCCCGGCGGGCAGGGTCGCGGCGGTGTCGGCGAAGTCCAGCGAGCGGTACCGGTCGGCACCCGGAGCGGGGGGCAGTGCGGGCCGTGTGGTGCCGGTGGCCGGGGTGTCGTCCATGGCCCTCATGGTAGCGCTTGCGTTTTTCCGTGAGGCGCATCTAGTCTGACGTCACGGAAAACGCGGAGTTTTCACGTGAGAACCAAGGGAGACGTGATGTCCCAGCCCACCGCCGATCAGTTCCCGGTCCGCACGTTCGGCGGCCCGACCGCTGCGTTCGAGTACGGCGGCCTGCGGTTCCTGACCGACCCGACGTTCGACGGCCCCGGCGACTACAGCCGGCCCGGCCGCCCGGTCCTGACCAAGACCGCCCCCGCCGCCGGCTCGCCCGCCGACCTCGGTCCCGTCGACGTCGTCCTGCTCTCCCACGACGAGCACGCCGACAACCTCGACGACTCCGGCCGCGCCCTGCTCGCCGACGTCCCCCTCACCCTGACCACCCCCGGCGGCGGCGAGCGCCTCGGCGGGAGCGCCAGGGGCCTGGCCGACTGGGAAACGGTCGAGCTGGAGCGCCCGGGCGGCGGCGCCGTCACCGTCACCGCCGTCCCGGCGGTCCACGGCCCCGGCCCGCGCGAGCAGGTCGAGCCCTCCACCGGCCAGGTCGTCGGCTTCGTCCTCACCGGACAGGCCCTGCCCACGGTCTACGTCAGCGGTGACAACGCCTCCCTCGACGCCGTCAAGGAGATCGCCGCGCGCTTCGCCCCGGTGGACACCGCCGTCCTCTTCGCGGGCGCCCCCCGCTTCCCCGCCCTCTTCGACGGCGCCCCCCTCGTCCTGGACAGCGCCCAGGCCGCCGAGGCCGCCCGCATCCTCGACGCCCGCCGCGTCGTCCCGGCCCACCACGACAGCTGGGCGCACTTCACCGAGGGCCGCGAGGACCTGGAGGCCGCCTTCGCCGCCGCGGGCCTGTCCGACCGCCTGGACGAGGACTGGAAGCGCCGCGCCTGAGCCCGGCCGACACGGCAAACGCCCGCCACCCCCGGTGAGGGGGTGGCGGGCGTCAGGCCCGGAAAGGGGTCAGTGCGAGTGGCCGTGGCCGGCCGCGGCCTCGGGCTCCTCTTCCTTCTTCTCGACGACCAGGGTCTCGGTCGTCAGGAGGAGGGAGGCGATCGACGCGGCGTTCTCCAGCGCGGAGCGGGTGACCTTGACCGGGTCGATGACGCCGGCCTTGACCAGGTCGACGTACTCGCCGGTCGCGGCGTTGAAGCCGTGGCCCTTGTCGAGCTCGGCGACCTTGGAGGTGATGACGTAACCCTCCAGGCCCGCGTTCTCGGCGATCCAGCGCAGCGGCTCGACGGCGGCGCGGCGGACGACGGAGACGCCGGTGGCCTCGTCGCCCTCCTTGCCCAGGTTCTCGCCGAGCACCTTGACGGCGTGGACGAGCGCGGAGCCACCGCCGGAGACGATGCCCTCCTCGACGGCCGCGCGGGTCGCGGAGATCGCGTCCTCCAGGCGGTGCTTCTTCTCCTTCAGCTCGACCTCGGTGGCCGCGCCGACGCGGATGACGCACACGCCGCCCGCGAGCTTCGCGAGGCGCTCCTGGAGCTTCTCGCGGTCCCAGTCGGAGTCGGTGGTGGCGATCTCCGCCTTGATCTGGGCGACGCGGCCCTCGATCTCGGACTTGTCGCCGGCACCGTCGACGATGGTGGTCTCGTCCTTGGTGATGGTCGCGCGGCGGGCGGAGCCGAGCAGGTCCAGACCGGCCTGGTCGAGCTTGAGGCCGACCTCCTCGGCGATGACGGTCGCACCGGTGAGGGTGGCGATGTCGCCGAGCATGGCCTTGCGGCGGTCACCGAAGCCGGGCGCCTTGACCGCGACGGCGTTGAACGTGCCGCGGATCTTGTTGACGACCAGGGTGGAGAGCGCCTCGCCCTCGACGTCCTCGGCGATGATCAGCAGCGGCTTGGAGCCACCCGCCTGGATGACCTTCTCCAGCAGCGGCAGCAGGTCCTGGATCGAGGAGATCTTGCCCTGGTGGATGAGGATGTACGGGTCGTCGAGGACGGCCTCCATCCGCTCCTGGTCGGTGACGAAGTACGGCGAGAGGTAGCCCTTGTCGAAGGCCATGCCCTCGGTGAACTCCAGGTCCAGCCCGAAGGTGTTGGACTCCTCGACGGTGATGACGCCGTCCTTGCCGACCTTGTCCATCGCCTCGGCGATCAGCTCGCCGACCTGCTTGTCCTGCGCCGACAGCGCGGCGACGGCGGCGATGTCGTCCTTGCCCTCGATCGCGCGCGCGGTGGCCAGCAGCTCGTCGGAGACGGCCTTGACCGCGGCGTCGATGCCCTTCTTCAGGGCGGCGGGGGACGCGCCGGCGGCGACGTTGCGCAGGCCCTCGCGGACCAGCGCCTGGGCCAGCACGGTCGCGGTGGTGGTGCCGTCACCCGCGATGTCGTTGGTCTTGGTCGCCACCTCCTTGACGAGCTGGGCGCCCAGGTTCTCGTACGGGTCCTCCAGCTCGACCTCGCGGGCGATCGTCACGCCGTCGTTGGTGATGGTCGGCGCACCGAACTTCTTGTCGATGACGACATTGCGGCCCTTGGGGCCGATGGTCACCTTCACGGTGTCGGCGAGCTTGTTGACGCCGCGCTCCAGGGCGCGACGGGCGTCCTCGTCGAACTTCAGAATCTTGGCCATGCCTGCGAACTACCTCGTCTACTCGTCTAACACGTCGTCACGGACGAAAAGGACGGCGAAACAACCCCGCCCCGGGGACCCTGCCGCAAGGCTGGGACACCCGGGGCGGGATCAAAGGGCTTGTGCAGCCGGTACTTACTTCTCGACGATCGCGAGAACGTCGCGGGCCGAGAGGACGAGGTACTCCTCGCCGTTGTACTTCACCTCGGTGCCGCCGTACTTGCTGTACAGCACGACGTCGCCGACGGCGACGTCGAGGGGCAGCCGCTGGCCGTCCTCGAAGCGGCCCGGACCCACGGCCAGGACGACGCCCTCCTGGGGCTTCTCCTTGGCGGTGTCCGGGATGACCAGGCCCGAGGCCGTGGTCTGCTCGGCGTCGAGCGGCTGGACCACGATGCGGTCCTCAAGCGGCTTGATGGCAACCTTGGTGCTGGCGGTCGTCACGATCCGACCTCCCCCTTCAAAGGGCTCACGGGAGTGTCTGTCAGGGTCGGCGACCTGGTAGGCCCGTCGTCGCGGGTGCCGGACCTGCCTCGTCGCTGAGTTCTGGCACTCAAGCTTGCTGAGTGCCAGAAGTGAGCGTAGGCCGCTATTAGCACTCGGTCAAGCGGAGTGCCAGCCGCGCGCCGTGACGGGCGAACGTCCGGCCGTCTGTTCAGCCCCGCTTCGGGTCGTAGCGCCGCCCCGCCTTCGTCGACGCGGCGCCGAACAGCCGGGAGGGGACGTGGCGGGCCAGGGCGACCGCGGCCTTGTAGCGGGCGTCCGGGACGCTCACGACGCGGCCGCGGGCCAGGTCGCGCAGCGCCGCGGAGACCACCGCGTCCGCGTCCAGCCACGCGAAGCGCGGGAGGCGGCTCGCGTCCATGCCGGCCCGCTCGTGGAATTCCGTGCGGACGAAGCCCGGGCACAGCGCGAGGAAGCGGATGCCGGAGCCGCGCAGGTCGAGAGCGGCGCCCTCGGTGAAGCGGACGACCCACGCCTTGCTCGCCGCGTAGGTGCCGCGCGGCATGAACGCCGCGACCGACGCCACGTTGACGACGAAGCCGCGCCCGCGCTCCCGCATGCCCTCGGCCGCGGCCGCGGTGAGCCGCAGCACCGCCTCGCAGTGCAGGGTGAGCATGCGCAGCTCGTCGGCCATCGGGGCGTCGGGGAAGCGGCCGCTCTGGCCGAAGCCCGCGTTGTTGACGAGGACGTCCACCGGCGGCAGGACGGGGCTGCGCAGCCGCTCCTCGACCGCCGCGATGCCGCCGTCCGCGGCGAGGTCGGCCTGGAGGACCTCGACGTCGACGCCGTACCGCCCGCGCAGCTCCTCGGCGCGCTCGGCGAGCCGTACGGCGTCGCGCGCGACCAGCACCAGGCCGTGCCCGTCGGCGGCGAGCCGCCGGGCGAAGGCCGCGCCGAGGCCGGCCGTCGCGCCCGTGATGAGGGAAGTCGTCATACGGGGCAGCGTACGGGGCGGCCCCACCGCCCGGCCCGGACGGCAACGGCCCGCCCGGGGCGTACGGGCGCCGCGCCCTCAGCCGTCGTCCCGGCCCAGGCGCTTGCGGACCGCCGCCAGGTCCTCCGGCGGGAGCGCGTCCGCGTCCAGCAGACGGGGCAGCAGCTCGGGCTCGGTGGTGAGGGCGCGGAAGGCGAGGCTCACGGTCACGGCGTGGTGGGCCGGGCGGTTGACGACCTCCAGCACGTCGCCCGCGGCCAGCTCGCCCGGCTCGACGACCCGCAGGTACGGGCCGGGCCGGGCATCCTGCGTGAAGCGCTTCATCCAGCCCTCCTGGCCCAGCCACCCCGCGAACGTCACGCACGGGATGCGCGGGCAGGACACCTCCAGGACCGGCCCGGCGGGTCCGCCGATGCGCCAGCGCTCGCCGATCAGGGCGGCGTTGACGTCGTAGCCGGCCGTCGTCAGGTTCTCCCCGAAGGAACCGTTGGGCAGGTCGCGGGCGAAGACCTCCGCCCAGCGGTCGAGGTCCTCGCGGGCGAAGGCGTAGACGGCCTGGTAGGTGCCGCCGTGGTTCCTGACGTCGTACACCCGGTCCCCGGCGAGGCCCACCGCTCCCGTGCCCTTGGGCCCGGGGGCGGTGACCGCGACCGGCCCGGCGACGGGCTGCTTGTCGATGCCGGTCGCCTCCAGCCCCTTCCAGGGGTTCGGCTGCGCCCGTCCGACGTTGACGCTCAGTACGTGCACGGGCGGTGCCTCCTCCGCCCTGCGCGGGCGCGGTCGTGGGGGAGGTGCGGGACCGGGGCGTACGGGACTCGTGCGGCCTACGCCGGGGCCGTGATCAGGTAGGGCGTCGTCACGCTGAGGGCCGCGAAGCCGAGGCGCTGGAGGATCGGGCGGCTCTGGTCGGACGCGTCGACCTGGAGGTAGCCGTAGCCCGCGGCCTGGGCGATCCGCGCGCGGTGGGCGACCAGCGCGCGGTAGATGCCCTTGCCGCGCCAGCGCTCCACGGTGCCGCCGCCCCACAGGCCGGCGAAGTCCGTGCCGGGGCAGAGCTCCATGCGGGCCGCGCACACCGGCTCGTCGCCGGCCATCGCGACCACGATGCTGACGGTGTCGCCGCGCTCGGCGATCTGGTCGAGCATGCGCGCCCGCAGCTGCTCCGCGCTCGTGCCGAACGCCTGCTCGTGGACGGACGCGGCCAGGTCGACGCCCGCGGCGTCGGTGACCGGCTCCAGCCGTACGCCCGCGGGGAGCGCAGCGCCCTCGGTGCGGGCGATGACCTCGGCGATGTCGCCGACCATGAGCGTCTCGGGCGGCTCGGGCGTGAAACCGGCCGCGCGCAGCCGCTCGCCGAGGTCGGCGGGGCGGTCGTGGGCGTAGGTCTTCCACTCGAACTCCCGCTCCGCCGCCTCGGCGGTGCGGAGCCAGGCGAGCTGCGCGCCGATGGCGGCGTCCGCGGTCGTCCCGTCCAGGTCCGACCACAGGACGCCGCACCATTCGTGGGGCCCGGCGCCGACCTGCCGTACGACCCCTTCGAGTCGGTCGACACGGGTGGTGGGGCTCTCCGGCGGGGCGTCGCGGCGCATCTGGCGGTCGAAGAGCGCGAGTACGTGGTTGTTGTCCATTGGCGGCATTCCACCACCGGCCGCTGCCCCGGCCAACCGTATTTCCGCTGACCCGGGCGGGGCCCGCGCTACGAAGCCGCCGCCAGGACGAGGTCGACGTCGGCGGCGGTGTTGTAGAAGTGCGGCGCCAGCCGCAGATTGCCCGCGCGGTCGGCGAAGGCGGCGCCCGCGGCGCGCAGCCGCCCGGTCACCGCGGCCGGCACACCGGGGACGGCCACGATCGCGGACGGGCCCGGCACCGGGGAGTAGCCCAGGGCGGTGAAGCCGTCGCGCAGGCGCTGCGCGAGCGCGGTGTCGTGGGCGTGGATGCGGTCGACGCCCAGCTCCTCGACGAGCGCCAGGGATTCCGCGGCGCCGACGTACGACAGGCAGGGCGGGCGGGTGTCGAAGCGGCGGGCACCGGGGGCGAGTTCGGCGATGGGTCCGTAGATGCCGGTGTCGTGGTCGGCGGCGGCGTACCAGCCGGCGAAGGTCGGCGCGAGGGTGTCCTCGGCGCCGGGGCGGACGGTGAGGAAGGCGGCGCCGTGCGGGCTCGCGAGCCACTTGTAGCCGTGGCAGACCACGTAGTCGTCCAGCGACGCGTCCAGCGGCAGCCAGCCCGCGGACTGCGTGGCGTCGACGAGCGTACGGGCGCCGTACGCGGCGGCCGCGGCGCGGATCGCGGGCAGGTCGGCGATCCGGCCGTCCGCGGACTGCGCGGAGCTGACGGCGACCAGCGCGGTGCCCGGGCGTACGGCGCCGGCCAGCTCCTCCAGTGCGACGAGCCGCAGCGTGATGTCGGGCCGGGCGGCGAAGGGGTGCACGAGAGCGCTGAAGTCGCCCTCGTACGCGACGACCTCGGCGCCCGCCGGCAGGGCGGTGGCGATCAGGCCGACGCTGCCGGCGACCGTGCCGGCCAGTGCGACCTGCGCGACGGGCACGTGCGCGAGCCGGGCGAAGGCGGCGCGGGCAGCGGCGACGGCCTCCTCGTAGGGGCCGTCGTTGCCGGGGCGGCCGGCGGCCCAGGTGTCGAGGGCGTGGTGGACCGCGGCGGTCGCGCGGGCGGGGACGATGCCGAGGGTCGCGGTGTCGAGGTAGCCGGGGGCCAGGGCGGGGTATTCGGCGGGGGAGAGGGGGCTGGTGAGGTCAACGGGAGCAGTGGTGTCGAGGCTCATGACACCTCAGCCTGGACCGGGAAGAAGGCAAAGTCCATTGCGGATCTGTTGGGTTTATCCCTAAGCAATGCTTATGGTGGGCGGATGATGGAGGCACGGCACCTGCGCGTGCTGCGGGCCGTGGCGAGGGGCGGCTCCTTCTCGGCTGCCGCCCGCGCACTGGGCTGCACGCAGCCCGCGGTCAGTCAGCAGATGAAGGCCCTGGAGCAGGCCGCGGGCACCCCGCTGCTGGTGCGCGGCCCGCGCGAGATGCGGCTGACGCAGGCGGGCGAGGCGCTCGTCCGGCACGCCGACGGCATCCTCGCCGGTCTCACCGCCGCGGAGGAGGAGATCGCCGCGATCGCCGGGCTGCGCGCCGGGCGGGTGCGGCTGGCGTCCTTCCCGTCGGGGACGGCGACGCTGGTGCCGGGCGCGGTCGCGGAGATGCGGGCGGCGCACCCGGGCACGGAGATCTCGCTGGTGGAGGCCGAGCCGCCGCGCTCGGTGGAGATGCTGCGCGCCGGGGACTGCGACATCGCGCTGGCCTTCCGCTACGCCGACCTGCCGACGCCGGCGGAGGAGTCGTGGGACGACCTGGTGGTGCGCCCGCTGCTGAGCGACCCGCTGGTGTGCGTCGTACCGCCCGGGCACCGGCTCGCGAACGGTGGAGCGGATGGTGGGACGGGAGGTGGAGCGGGCGGCGGAACGGGCGTTCCGGCGGTCGCCGAGCTGTCCCAGCTCGCGGGTGAGCGCTGGATCGCGGGCTGCCCGCGCTGCCGCGGGCATCTGGTCGAGCTGTGCCAGCGGGCGGGGTTCACGCCCCGGATCGACTTCGCGACCGACGACTACCCGGCGGTGGTCGGCCTGGTCGCGGCGGGGCTCGGCGTGACGGTTCTGCCCCGGCTGGCGCTGGAGTCGGTACGCGCGCGGGGCGTCGCGGTGGTGGGGCTGGGGCCGGGGGTGCGGCGCGAGGTCGTGGCGCTGACGCTGCCCGACCTCGCGCAGGTACCGGCGGTGGACGTGATGCTGGGGCGGCTGGCGCGCGCGGGGCTGCGACGGCGCGTCGCGTAGCGGGCGACGGCCCCGGGGAGCGGGGCGCGGGACCGGATCGGAACCGGTCAGTTCTGCGGGAGGGGCGTCCGGTTGCGGGAGCGGCCCATCATCTCCTCGCGCTCGTCCTCGGTGAGCCCGCCCCATACGCCGTACGGCTCGCGGACGGTGAGGGCGTGCGTGGCGCACTCCGCACGCACCGGGCAGCGGCTGCACACCTCCTTGGCAGCGGCCTCGCGCGCGCTGCGGGCGGCACCGCGCTCGCCTTCGGGGTGGAAGAACAGCGAGCTGTCGACGCCGCGGCAGGCTGCCACGAGCTGCCAGTCCCAGAGATCGGCGTTAGGGCCGGGTAGGCGGGAGAAGTCTGCCATTGCTCATCCCCTCGACGGGTGCGTGACGGCCAAGACGACCTCGGTGTCTCCGACCGTACATCTACTGTCGTAGTAGATGTAAATATGACTCTTCGCCAATCTAACGGTGATTCCCGCACGCATCAGAAAAGAGCGGCCAAAGGGTGCAAGAGCCAGCAAAAGCCGCATCACCGCCCGTTCAGCAGTATTCGACGCGCCGCCCGCGCCCCCTCCCGTACCGAACGGCTCGCGGAATTTCCCCGGCTCACCCGTTCTGACCTGCGGCGTGGCGGATCCGTATGCGCATGATCACGTAGAGTGCCGATCGGGACGACCAAACCTCGTAACTCTTTCGGGTGAGGGTCGTTGAGTGTGGCGGAAGTGGTTACTTCGTACAGCCTGGAGGCACAACGTGACGCGGTTCAGCTGCGGGGGGCGGTCATGACTTCCGTCCTCGTCTGCGACGACTCCCCGCTCGCCCGAGAGGCCCTGCGCCGCGCGGTCGCGACCGTACCCGGTGTCGAGCGCGTAACGACCGCGGCCAACGGCGAGGAAGTGCTCCGCCGCTGGGGGGCCGACCGGTCCGACCTGATCCTCATGGACGTCCGGATGCCCGGCCTCGGCGGGGTGGAGACGGTCCGGCGGCTGCTGTCCGCCGACCCCGGCGCCCGCATCATCATGCTCACCGTCGCCGAGGATCTGGACGGGGTCGCGCTCGCGGTCGCCGCCGGCGCCCGCGGCTACCTGCACAAGGACGCCTCGCGCGCCGAGCTGCGGGCCACCGTCACCCAGGCGCTCGCCGACCCCACCTGGCGGCTCGCACCGCGCCGGCTGCGGTCCGCCGAGATGGGCGCCGCGCCCACCCTCACGGCCCGCGAGATCCAGGTCCTGGAGGGCATGAGTCACGGGCGGTCCAACGCCGAGATCGGCCGCGAGCTCTTCCTGTCGGAGGACACCGTCAAGACGCACGCCCGGCGGCTGTTCAAGAAGCTGGGCGCGTCCGACCGCGCGCACGCCGTCGCCCTCGGCTTCCGCTGGGGCCTGGTCCGCTGAGGCCGGCCGCGGCCGCGGGACCACCGGGTCCGGCGCGCCCGCCGGGTCCGCCGCGCGGGTCGCCCGATGCGCTGCGCCGTACGCCGTACGCGTTACGCCGTACGGTGAAGCCCCGCACGAGTCCGCGCTTTCCCGGAGGAGGACGCATGCTTGACGTATGGACTTCCTCGGGGATCGGCGGGGGCACCAGATGGCAGACCACACAGCGCAGGACGCGCCGGAGGACACGGCGGCGCCCGCGGCGGACCGGACCGTGCAGGTGACGGCCCCGGCCGCCGACCCGGGCGCCGGTTCGGGCCCGGCGGCTCATAACGCTTCGGTGCAGAAGTACCCCCGCGATGCGGCGGAAGCTCCGGCGGCGAGGCACCATGGACGGATGCGCGACGACGACACTCCGGCCGGCACGGCCATCGGTGCCCTCGTCCGCCGCGCCGCCGCGGGCGACCAGCGGGCGACGCACGAGCTGCTCGCGCACGTCCACCCGCTCGCCGAGCGCTACTGCCGCACCCGGCTCAGCCGGCTGCCCGGCGACGCGAGGCACTTCGTGGACGACCTCGCCCAGGAGGTCTGCCTCGCGGTGCTGTGCGCGCTGCCGCGCTACCGCGACCTCGGGCGGCCCTTCGAGGCCTTCGTGGTGTCGATCGCCGCCCACAAGGTCGCCGACCTGCAGCGCGCCGCGATGCGCCACCCCGGCAGCACCGCCGTACCGTCCGACGAGATGCCGGAGAAGCCCGACGACTCGCTCGGGCCCGAGGAGCGCGCGCTGCTCAACAGCGACGCCGCCTGGGCCCGCGGCCTGCTCGACCGGCTGCCCGGCCACCTGCGCGAGCTGGTGCTGCTGCGGGTCGCGGTCGGGCTGAGCGCCGAGGAGACCGGCCAGGTGCTGGGCATGTCGCCGGGCGCCGTACGCGTCGCGCAGCACCGCGCGCTGAGCCGGCTGCGGGCCATCGCCGAGGAGTCGGCCGCCGCCCACCCGACGAGCGCGCGCGGCCTCAGCGCCTGACCCGTACGCGTGACGGATCCGTCACGCCGCGTGCGGCCCGGCCGGTGAGCGCCCCGCGCGGGTGACGCCGGGGCGGGTGGTCCGGGGAATACCGGCGAAGCCACTACCATTGAACAACTCGCCGGGCAAGACCATTCGAGAAGGTGTCATGACGCTGAACGCCGACGGAGTAGCCGAGAAGTTCGCCGCCCTGGGCCTGACCTACGACGATGTGCTCCTGCTGCCGGGCGCGTCCGACGTACTGCCCAACCAGGTCGACACCTCGTCGCTGATCTCCCGCAATGTCAGGGTGAACATCCCGCTGCTGTCCGCGGCCATGGACAAGGTCACCGAGTCGCGGATGGCCATCGCCATGGCCCGCCAGGGCGGCGTCGGCGTGCTGCACCGCAACCTGTCCATCGAGGACCAGGTCAACCAGGTCGACCTGGTCAAGCGGTCCGAGTCCGGCATGGTCACCGACCCGATCACCGTCCGCCCGGACGCGACGCTCGCCGAGGCCGACGGCCTGTGTGCGAAGTTCCGCATCAGCGGCGTCCCGGTCACCGACGAGGCCGGCAAGCTGCTCGGCATCGTCACCAACCGCGACATGGCCTTCGAGACCGACCGCAGCCGCCAGGTGCGCGAGGTCATGACCCCGATGCCGCTGGTCACCGGCAAGGTCGGCATCTCCGGCGAGGACGCGATGCAGCTGCTGCGCCGCCACAAGATCGAGAAGCTGCCGCTGGTCGACGAGGACGGCCGGCTGCGCGGCCTCATCACCGTCAAGGACTTCGTCAAGGCCGAGCAGTACCCGAACGCCGCCAAGGACGCCGAGGGCCGGCTCGTCGTCGGCGCCGCCGTCGGCGCCGGCCCCGAGGCGCTGGACCGCGCGCAGGCGCTGGTGGGCGCGGGTGTGGACTTCCTCGTCGTCGACACCTCGCACGGCCACAACAGCAACGCGCTGAACTGGACGGCCAAGATCAAGTCCGCGGTCGGCATCGACGTCGTCGGCGGCAACGTCGCGACCCGCGACGGCGCCCGCGCGCTCATCGACGCGGGCGTGGACGGCGTCAAGGTCGGCGTCGGCCCCGGCTCCATCTGCACCACCCGCGTCGTCGCCGGCATCGGCGTCCCGCAGGTCACCGCGATCTACGAGGCCGCGGTCGCGTGCCAGGACGCGGGCATCCCCGTCATCGGCGACGGCGGCCTCCAGTACTCCGGCGACATCGGCAAGGCGCTGGCCGCGGGCGCGCAGAGCGTCATGCTCGGCAGCCTGCTCGCGGGCTGCGAGGAGTCGCCCGGCGAGCTGCTCTTCATCAACGGCAAGCAGTTCAAGTCCTACCGCGGCATGGGCTCGCTCGGCGCGATGCAGTCTCGCGGGCAGGGCCGCTCGTACTCCAAGGACCGCTACTTCCAGGCGGAGGTCTCCTCCGACGACAAGCTCGTGCCCGAGGGCGTCGAGGGCCAGGTCGCCTACCGCGGCCCCCTCTCCGCGGTGCTCCACCAGCTCGTGGGCGGTCTGCGCCAGACCATGGGCTACGTCGGCGCGGCGAATGTCGCCGAGATGGCGACGAAGGGGCGGTTCGTGCGGATCACTGCCGCGGGCCTGAAGGAGTCGCACCCCCACGACATCCAGATGACCGTCGAGGCCCCCAACTACCACGGCTAGCCGCCGAGCCCCGCTCCCGCAGCGGCCTGCGGTGCGCCGCGGGGGTACTTGCGGCTGCGCCGCGGGGTGAGCTTTTCTGCTGCGCAGGGCGGTGAGCATTTTTCAGGGGCGCGGGGTACTGCGCGAGCAACCCACCACCGGCCGGTGATCCGGTACGTACCGAACTGCCCCTTCGGGCCGGTGACGACCTGCACGCGGTCGGTGGTTGCGCGCGCAGTTCTCCCCCAGAGCTTCGCCTGGGAGGTAGCCCCAAGCGCCCCTGAAAACGCTCACCCCGCGGGGCAGGCGCGCCCCTGAATACGCTGGCCCGGCAGGGCAGGCGCGCCCCTGAATACGCTGGCCCGGCAGGGCAGGCGCGGCCTGGAAACGTGCACCGCCCTGCGCAGCAGGAGAAGCTGGCCCGGCGGGGCGGCTGCGGCCCCGGGAGCGGTCTGGCCGCGGGGCGGCCGCAGCTTCGGGGGGCACGGCGCGGCAGCGCGGAACGCTCGTCCCGCGGGCATGCGGGATACTGGGGCCGCAGGCCAATGAGAGAGGCACAGGACGTGACAGAGATCGAGATCGGGCGGGGCAAGCGCGGCCGCAGGGCATACAGCTTCGACGACATCGCCGTGGTGCCGAGCCGCCGCACGCGTGACCCCAAGGAAGTCTCGATCGCCTGGCAGATCGACGCCTACCGCTTCGAGCTGCCGTTCCTGGCCGCGCCGATGGACTCCGTCGTGTCGCCGGAGACGGCGATCCGGATCGGCAACCTCGGCGGCCTCGGGGTGCTGAACCTCGAAGGGCTGTGGACGCGCTACGACGACCCGGAGCCGCTGCTCGCGGAGATCGCGGAGCTGGACGACGGCCGGGCGACCGCGCGGCTCCAGGAGATCTACGCCGCGCCGATCCGCGAGGAGCTGATCGGGCAGCGCATCAAGGAGGTCCGGGACGCCGGGGTCGTGACGGCGGCGGCGCTGTCGCCGCAGCGCACCGCGCAGTTCTCGAAGACCGTCGTGGACGCGGGCGTGGACCTGTTCGTGATCCGCGGCACCACGGTGTCCGCGGAGCACGTGAGCGGATCGCACGAGCCGCTGAACCTGAAGCAGTTCATCTACGAGCTGGACGTCCCGGTCATCGTCGGCGGCTGCGCGACGTACACCGCGGCGCTGCACCTGATGCGTACGGGCGCGGCGGGCGTGCTCGTGGGCTTCGGCGGCGGCGCCGCGCACACCACCCGCAACGTGCTGGGCATCCAGGTGCCCATGGCGACGGCGGTCGCGGACGTCGCGGCGGCCCGCCGGGACTACATGGACGAGTCCGGTGGCCGGTACGTCCACGTCATCGCGGACGGCGGCTTCGGTTCCAGCGGCGACCTGCCCAAGGCGGTGGCGTGCGGTGCGGACGCGGTGATGATGGGCTCGCCGCTGGCGCGCGCGACCGACGCGCCGGGCCGCGGCTTCCACTGGGGCATGGAGGCGGTCAACACCGAGCTGCCGCGCGGCAAGCGGATGAACCTGGGCACGGCGGGCACCACCGAGGAGATCCTGCTCGGCCCCTCGCACGCGCCCGACGGCTCGATGAACTTCTTCGGCGCGCTGCGCCGCTCGATGGCCACGACCGGCTACTCGGACCTGAAGGAGTTCCAGCGCGTCGAGGTGACGGTCTCCCCGACCCACCACCGCTGACGCGTAGCGGCGACACGCAAGAGGGGCGGCCCCGCGGGGCCGCCCCTCCTCGTCGTGCCCGCAGGCGGCGTCAGCTGCTGACGCGCTTGGTGGTAACGAAGCCGACGACCCCGGAGAGGGCCAGGAAGAGGAACGACTTGAAGTCGAAGTCGTGCTTGTAGAACTTCCAGACGTCGCTGGTGTGGTCGGTCAGGATCTTGAACCAGGACATGTCGCCCAGGTCGTGGGCCGAGAGCACGTGCGAGATGATCATCGAGTAGCCGACGAACTCGCCGAGGAAGACGCCGAGCACCGACAGCAGGCCGGCGACGACCGGGAGCGCGGGGTTGCGGCCGCCGAGCTTGCCGACCACCAGGCCGACCAGCAGGCCGACCGCCAGGGCGATGTAGCTGATCTCGGTGTAGCTGCCGTCGTCCTTGGACATCGCCCGCATGAGGCCCGCGTACGCCAAGGCGGCGACGAGCATGACGGCGACGCCGGCGAGGATCGCGACGCCCGGGTTCTTCTGCTCCGGCGCCATGCCGACCGGGGCGGGCGGGGCGTAGGCCCCGGCGTTGAAACCGCCGGGCGCCGGCGCGCCGGGCTGACCGCCGGCGTACGGAGACGCGCCGTAGGGCGACTGCGGCTGGCCGGGCTGCGGCGGGCCGTACGGATTCTGGCCGCCGGGCTGCTGCGGCGGCGGGTAGTTGGCGCTCATGAGCTCTTCCCCCGGGGGACGGATGTGCTGCGGGTGTCGTGGTGCGGACGCGGTGTGGGCTTGATGCGCACATGCCCGCGCACGAGTGGTGACGAGGAAATCTAGCAGGGAGGAGTGACAATCGGACAAGGCGATTCGTCCGGTCGTTACATGACCCGTACGTATGGCCCGACCTGGACAGTTGTCCAGGAGTGTCCCGAACCGGGATCCGGGAGCGTCGGGACGCCCCCGGGACGCGGCGGCGACGGATTCGGGACGTCGGCGCAGGTGTGGGCCGTGTGTGGGGTTGGTGCCAGTACACACAAGGGAGTTGACGCGGCCTCAGAGCCGGGCGGCGGCGCCGGCCGGGGTGGCTCCCCGGGTGTCGAGCAGCAGCTGGGCCTTGACGGCGAGCCCTTGCAGGTCGTACGTGCGGTGGTGCTGGAGCAGCAGGGTGAGGTCGGCCTCGGCGGCGGCCTCCCACAGCGAATCCGTTCGCGGGACGGGGCGGTCCATGACGCGCCACTGGGGTACGTACGGATCGTGGTAGCAGAGCTGGGCGCCGAGTTCGAGCAGCCGGGTGGCGATCTCGCGGGCGGGCGCGCCCTGCTGGTCGGCGAGGTCCGCCTTGTACGTGACGCCGAGCAGCAGGACGCGGGCGCCGCGCAGCGACTTGCCGTGCTCGTTGAGCAGGGCGGCGGCGCGCTGCACGACGTAGCGCGGCATGCGGGCGTTGACCTCGGCGGCGAGTTCGACCATCCGCAAGGGGTGTCCGGGCAGCCGTGGGTGGGCAGGCGGGGTGAAGTGAGGAGCGGCGTTGGGGTCCAGCGGGTGGGCGGGGCCGCCGACGCCGGGGCCGGGGCGGAAGGCCTGGAAGCCGAAGGGCTTGGTCTCGGCGCAGCGGATGACGTCCCACAGGTCGACGCCGAGGTCGTGGCAGAAGACCGCCATCTCGTTGGCGAAGGCGATGTTGACGTGCCGGTAGTTGGTCTCCAGCAGCTTGACCGTCTCGGCCTCGCGGATGCCGCGGGCGCGCACCACGCGCTCGGTGAGCCGGCCGTAGAAGGCGGCGGCGGCCTCGGTGCAGGCCGGGGTGGCGCCGCCGACGACCTTGGGGGTGGTGGCGAAGTGGACGGCGCGGTTGCCCGGGTCGAGGCGGCCGGGGGAGTAGGCGAGGTGGAAGTCGCGTCCGGCGCGCAGGCCGTGCGCTTCGAGCAGCGGGCGCAGGAAGCCGTCGGTGGTGCCGGGGTAGACGGGCGATTCGAGGACGACGGTGGTGTGCGGCCGCAGGTGCGGGGCGAGCGCGCGGGCGGCGGCGGCGACCGCGGACAGGTCCAGCGCGTGGTCCTCGCCGGGCGGGGCGGGCGCGCAGATCACCGCGGTGCGCACCCGGCCGAGCACCGCGGGGTCGGAGGTCGCGCGGAAGCCGGAGGAGAGCATGCGGCGCAGGTCGGCGGCGGCCAGCGAGCCGGGCGGCACCCGGCCGGCGGCGATGTCCGCGACCGTCGCGGGGTCCGGGTCGTAGCCGATGACGCCGATGCCGGCGGCGGTCGCCGCCTGGGCGAGCGGCAGCCCGGTGCGGCCGAGTCCGAGCACGGCGAGGTCTGCGGGCATGGGTGTCCTCCCTGGCGACCACCGCGAACCACCTCGAATGGGCTCACGTGTGGCGCCAAATCAGGCTAACCAGACAAATGACTGATATGAACACTCGCCGCGCCGGTCGGCGCGAGGACACGCCCAGCCTCAGCCGTACGGGCTGCCCTGGCAGCGCCCTGCGCGGCCGGTCACTATCGAAGGGGACGGGCCCGCCCGCCGGAGCCCGCACCACGATCCGCACGACCCGCAGGCCCGACGACCGCCGGAAGGCACGGAGGCACGGATGCGTACGACAACACTCGGACCCGACCAGCGGGCCGCCGCCATCGCCCGGATGGCGGAGCAGGAGCTGGACATCCTGGTGGTGGGCGGCGGCGTCGTCGGCGCCGGGACCGCGCTGGACGCCGTGACCCGCGGATTGTCGACCGGCCTGGTCGAGGCCCGCGACTGGGCCGCGGGCACCTCCAGCCGCTCCAGCAAGCTCATCCACGGCGGGCTGCGCTACCTGGAGATGCTGGACTTCGCGCTGGTCCGCGAGGCCCTCAAGGAGCGCGGGCTGCTGCTGGAGCGCCTCGCCCCGCACCTGGTCCGCCCGGTGCCCTTCCTCTACCCGCTCCAGCACAAGGGCTGGGAGCGGCTCTACGCGGGCACCGGCGTGGCCCTCTACGACGCCATGTCGGTCTCCTCCGGCCACGGCCGCGGGCTGCCCGTGCACCGCCATCTGAGCCGCCGCCATGCGCTGCGGGTCGCCCCCGCGCTGCGCAAGGACGCGCTGGTCGGCGCGCTCCAGTACTACGACGCGCAGGTCGACGACGCCCGCTTCGTCGCGACCCTGGCGCGTACCGCCGCCTCCTACGGCGCGCACGTCGCCAACGGGGTGCGGGTGACCGGCTTCCTCCGGGAGGGGGAACGCGTTGTCGGTGCCCGGGTGCACGATGGTGAGGCGGGCGGCGAGTACGAGATCCGCGCGCGGCAGGTCGTCAACGCGACCGGGGTGTGGACGGACGACACCCAGGCGCTGATCGGGGAGCGGGGGCAGTTCCATGTACGGGCGTCGAAGGGCATCCACCTGGTGGTGCCCAAGGACCGGATCCACTCGAATACCGGGCTGATCCTGCGGACCGAGAAGTCCGTGCTGTTCGTCATCCCGTGGGGGCGGCACTGGATCGTCGGCACCACCGACACCGACTGGGACCTCGACAAGGCCCACCCGGCGGCCTCCAGCGCCGACATCGACTACGTGCTGGACCACGTCAACTCCGTGCTGGCCACCCCGCTGACGCGGGACGACGTGCAGGGCGTCTACGCGGGCCTGCGGCCGCTGCTGGCGGGCGAGTCGGACGCGACCAGCAAGCTGTCGCGCGAGCACACCGTCGCCCACCCGGTGCCCGGCCTGGTGGTGGTCGCGGGCGGCAAGTACACGACCTACCGGGTCATGGCCAAGGACGCCGTGGACGAGGCGGTGCACGGCCTGGACCACCGGGTCGCGCCGTGTTGCACCGAGGAGATCCCGCTCGCCGGGGCCGAGGGCTACCAGGCGCAGTGGAACGCCCGGGCCAGGACGGCGGCCCGCACCGGGGTGCACGTCGCGCGCATCGAGCATCTGCTGGGCCGCTACGGCGGCCTGACCGAGGAACTGCTGGAGCTGATCGCCGCCGACCCCTCGCTCGCGGCCCCGCTCGGCGGCGCCGACGACTACCTGCGCGCCGAGGTCGTCTACGCGGCCTCGGCCGAAGGCGCCCGGCACCTGGACGACGTGCTGGCCCGCAGGACACGTATCTCGATCGAGACCTTCGACCGCGGCACCCGCTGCGCGCGCGAGGCGGCCGAGCTGATGGCACCCGTCCTGGGCTGGGACGCCGCGCAGATCGACAAGGAGGTGGCGTACTACGAGAAGCGCGTCGAGGCGGAGCGCGAATCGCAGCGCCAGCCCGACGACTTGACCGCGGATGCCGCGCGGCTGGGGGCGCCGGATATCGTGCCACTCTAGATGCGAGGCGTCTGGGCGCGGCAAATCCGCGTAAACGGGGGACGGTGGAGGGGCGCGAGATGGTGGGACCGGCGGACCAGGGGCGGTTGGTCGCGGGCCGCTACCGGCTGCTCGAACGCATCGGCCGCGGCGGCATGGGCACGGTCTGGCGGGCGCAGGACGAGCTGCTGGACCGTCAGGTCGCCGTCAAGAAGCTGCATCCGCCGCAGCCGGACATGGACGACGACGAGCTGGCGACGCTCTTCGAGCGCACCCGGCGGGAGGCCCGCGCCGCCGCCCGCATCAGCCACCCCAACGTCATCGTCGTGCACGACGTGGTCGACGACGCGGGGCTGCCGTCGATCGTCATGGAGTACGTCCCCTCCGTGACCCTCGGCGACCTGGTCAAGCAGCACGGCCCGCTGGCCCCCGGCGAGGCCGCCCGGATCGGCCGCGGGATGGTCGCCGCGCTCATCGCCGCCCACCAGGCCGGAGTGCTGCACCGTGACGTCAAACCCGGCAACGTGCTGCTCGGCCACCCGGCCGGCGGCCCGGGCCGCGCCCACGGCGAGGACACCGGCTCCAGCACCGGCACCACCGGTATCGGCACCACCTCCGGCACCGGCACCGGGCGTGTGCCGCTCGGCAGCCGCATCGTGCTCACCGACTTCGGCATCGCCCAGTCCTCCGGCACCTCCACCCTCACCCGCACCGGCGAGATCATCGGCTCCATCGACTTCCTGTCGCCCGAGCGGCTGCGCGGCGCCCCGCCCGGCCCCGAGGCCGACCTGTGGGCGCTCGGCGCCACGCTCTACCAGGCCGTCGACGGCCGCTCGCCCTTCCGCCGCCCCACCCCGATCGAGACCGCCTACGCCATCGCCGAGGAGACGATAGAGCCGCCGCCCGCCGCGGGCGCGCTCACCGAGGTGATCGCCGGGCTGCTGGCCAAGGAGCCCGCCGAGCGGCTGTCCGCCGCGGACGCCGAGCGGATGCTCCGGATACCCGCCGCCGAGCCGGACACCGCGTACGTCGCGCGCACCGGTCTGACGCGGACCCTGCCGCCGCCTCCCACCGGGTCCGTACAGCAGGTCACGACGGGCGGCCCGCAGCCCGGGCCGCGCCCGGACGCCGGGGCCGAGCCGCCCGCGTACACCGGCAGCGCGCCCCCGCCGCACACCCCGCCGCGCGGGGCGCACCACGGGCCGCAGCACGGGTCGCCCCCCGGCCCGCGGCGCCGCCGCGGGCGTTGGATCGGCGCCGCCGTCGCGGTCGCCGTCGTGGCCGCGGGTGTGGCGGTGGCCGTCGACCGGGCCCACCGCTCCGACGCCGCGAGCCCCGACCCGACCGCGAGCCCGACCGCCACCGGCACCGCGGCCCCCACGAGCGACGCCCCCACGCAGGACCCGACGACGCAGCCGGCGCCCACCACCGAGGCCCCCACGTACGAGCCGCCGCCCGTCCCCGACGGCTACCACCTGGCGGAGCAGGCCGACCGCGGCTACAAGGTCCCGGTGCCGAACGGCTGGCACAAGAAGGTCTACGACGGCGGCGACCAGGTCAGCTACATAGACCCGACCGACACCGTCGCCCTCAAGATCAGCGCCCTGGACTTCGCGGGCCTCGACCCGTACCAGCACTGGATCGACCTGGAGCCGCAGACCAAGGGCCAGGTCAAGGACTACCACCGCGAGCGGATGGAGCGGACGAAGACGGCGGACGGCCAGGAGGCCGCGCTGTGGCAGTTCACCTTCCAGGGCACCACCAAGCCCTTCCGCGCCCTGGACCTCGGCTTCGGCAAGCCGGGCGGCCGGGAGTACGCGGTGTACCTGTCGGCGCCGAAGGACCAGTGGGCCCACTACAGGCCGGTGTTCGAAACCGCCGTCGCGGGCTTCCGGGAGACCGGCTGACCGGATCGGACCGCCGTTCGCCGAACCACCGGGGCCGTTCCTGCGTATTGGCCTGCGAGTGCCCGCTTCGGGGATGATGGGGATTCACCCGTACGACCACAGAGGGAAGCCATGAGCGAGGTCGAAGGTACCGACGGACGTCTGCTCGCCGACCGGTACCGGCTCGACGGCGTGCTCGGCAAGGGCGGCATGGGCACGGTCTGGCGCGCGACCGACGAGACCCTGGGCCGTACCGTCGCCGTCAAGGAACTGCGCTTCCCCGGAAACGTCGACGAGGAGGAGAAGCGCCGCCTCGTCACCCGCACCCTGCGCGAGGCCAAGGCGACCGCGCGGATCCGCGGCACCGGCGCGATCACCGTCTACGACGTCGTCAAGGAGGACGACCGGCCGTGGATCGTGATGGAGCTCATCGAGGGCCGCTCGCTGTCGGACCGGATCCGCGACGACGGCCCGCTCACCCCGCGCCGCGCCGCCGAGGTCGGCCTCGTCGTCCTGGACGTGCTGTCCGCCGCGCACCGCGAGGGCATCCTGCACCGCGACGTCAAACCCTCCAACGTCCTCATCTCCGACGACGCGCGCGTCGTCCTCAGCGACTTCGGCATCGCCCAGATCGACGGCGACCCGTCCGTCACCTCCACCGGCATGCTCGTCGGCGCCCCCTCGTACATCTCGCCCGAACGCGCCCGCGGCCAGAAGCCCGGCCCGCCCGCCGACCTGTGGTCGCTCGGCGCGCTGCTCTTCGCCGCCGTCGAGGGACACCCGCCGTACGACAAGGGGTCGGCCATCGCGACCCTCACCGCGGTGATGACCGAGCCGATCGGCCCGATGCCCAACGCCGGCCCGCTCGCCCGCGTCATCTCCGGGCTGCTCACCAAGGACCCCGACAAGCGGCTCGACGAGCACGCGGCCCGCGCGCTGCTCCAGGAGGTCGTGAACGCGCCGGAGCCGCCCGCGGGCGCCCCGCGTATATCGGGCGGAGAGACCCGCACGAGCGTCCTGCCGACCCTTCCCGAGGAGCCCGCGGCCCCCGCGGACGAGCCTGCCGTCCCGGCCTCGGCCTCCGCCGCCGCGCCCGACCTCGACCGGGCCCGTGAGGCGCTCGCCGCCGTCCGCCGGGCCGCCACCAAGCCCAAGTCCAAGCCCGCCGCCGCGCACCCCGCGTCCCCGCCCGGCGCCCCCGCAGGCGCCGCCCCGCGCCCCGCGCGCGCCCCGCTCACCGACGTCGTGCCGCGCCGCACGCTCTTCATCGTGGTCGTCGCCGTCCTCGCGGTGATCGCCGCGATCATCGGCGTCCTGGTCGCCAACACCGGCGGCGGCAGCGGCGACAAGAACGGCGGTACGACGAAGAACGGCACCACCGCGGGCAGCACCGCCGGTTCGGGCACCCAGCAGGGCACCGGCGGCAAGGACACGGCGCAGACGTCCGCCCCCGCCACGCCGCCCGGCGACGACCGGGGCGACGACCACGGCGGCGGCAAGGGGAAGGGCAAGGGCAAGGCCGGTGACGACGAAGCGGCGCCCGCCCCCGGCGCCGCCCCGGAGGGCTTCCAGCTCGTCACCGCCAACGGCGGCGCGGCCGTCGCCCTCCCGAAGGGCTGGAAGCGCCTGCCGGACCGGGCCAGTTACCGCACCGGCACGTACTACAGCGGCCCGAACGGCGCGCGCCTGATGGTCGACTACACGAACTCGCCCAAGCCCAGCGCCCTCGCCGAATGGCAGAAGAGTGCCGCCCACAACTCCATCACCGGCTACCAGCAGATCGCGGTCAAGAGCGTCCCGTATCGCACGTACGACGCGGCGGACTGGGAGTACAAGCGCACCTCCGAGGGTAAGCAAGTGCACGTCCTGAACCGCGGGTTCGTGGTGGACAAGCAGCACGGCTACGCGCTGCTCTTCACGACCCCCGTGGACGGCTGGAACAGCCCGGAGAACCGGCAGATGCGCGACGTCGCCTTCGCCACGTTCAAACCGGCCGGATGAGCGCGGGACAGCACGTATGGTAAGGGTGCACGAACCGTACGCAGCCGGATGAGGCCCGGACGCGACCGGTTCGGGGCGCGGAAGGACCGCAGTCGACCGGGCCAGGGAGGGGGCGCCGTGGACGAATACGCAGGGCGGGTGCTCGCCGACCGCTACCGGCTTCCCCGGCCACCGGCGGACGAGTTCGAACTCGTCGAGACGCGCGCCTTCGACACCTACAGCGGCCAGGAGGTCCTGGTCCGCCAGGTGCTGCTGCCCGAAGTCGTCGGCGACGACTCCGACGACGGCTCATTCGGCGGCTACGGCTTCGGCGAAGGGGGCGGCGCGCTCGGCGAGAGCGCCCGGCGCGCCCTGGAGGCCGCCCGCACCGCCGCCGCGATCCCCGACCACCCGCGCCTGGTGCAGGTCTTCGACATCTTCGTCGAGGGCGGCAGCCTCTGGATCGCGAGCGAACTGGTGTCCGGTCGGCCGCTCGCCGCGTTACTCGCCGAACGCCCCGTCGATGCCTACCGCGCCGCCGAGATCGCCTCCGACGTCCTCACCGCGCTGCGCGCGCTGCACGCCGACGGCTGGACGCACCGCAACGTCACCGCCAGCACGGTGCTGGTGTGCGACGACGGCCGCGCCATGCTCGGCGGCCTCGCCGCCGGTGCCGCCCAGGAGGCGCTGTGCGGCTACGACACGCTGCCCGAGGGCGACTCCGAACCCGTCCCCGCCATGACCGGGCCCGCGGAGGGCTCCGGGTCCGGCGAGCCCGCCGCCACGGCCGCCGCAGCCGACGCCGCACCTGACGCCGCCGCCTGGCACGGGCCGCGCTCCGCGCTGGAGGCCGAACGGGCACGGCAGAACCGCATCACCGTCGTCGGCGCCGTCACCGAGCGCTGGGCGCCCGAACAGGCCCACCCCGTGCACGAGAAGTGGCAGCTCTCGCCGCCCGTCGGCCCGCCCGCTGACCTGTGGGCGCTCGGCGCGCTCCTCTTCCGCTCCGTCCAGGGCCACCCGCCCTACCCGGAGGAAAACGCGGCCGAGCTCGTCCAGATGGTCTGCTCCGAGCCGCCCGCCTTCGCCGAGGAGTGCGGGGCGCTGCGCCCGCTCGTCGAGTCGCTGCTCCGGCCCGACCCCGAGGAGCGCCCCGAGGCCGAGGAACTGGGCGGCTGGCTGCGCTCCCTCATCCGCTCCGCCCCCGAGCCCGACCTCGGCGAGCACACCGTCTTCGTCCCGGCCGACCCCGCGAAACTGCCCGTCAAACGCCGCAAGGGCGAGCTGGTGCGGCGCCGCCGCCGCGAATCCGCCGACCCCGGCGGGCTCCAGCACCGCCGCCACGCGCGCGGCAAGCAGGCGAAGGCCGTGCGGCCGGCGCGCCCGCCCCGCCGCGAGCGCGCGCCGCGCCAGGAGCAGGAGCACTTCCTGCACGAGCAGGTCGTCTCCTCCCGCCGCCCCGCCCAGGACGGCGCCTCCTCGCCGCGCCGCCTCGGCCTGCGGCTGCTGGTCGTCCTGCTGGCGCTGCTCGTCGTGGCCGCCGTCGCGGTCGTGCTGCTGATGCCGCACCGCGACACGTCCTCCGACGGCTCGAACGGCGACCGTACGGTGCCGGCGCAGATGCCGGGCTCCGGCTCGGGGGGCTCGGACGGCAAGAAGCAGAAGCCCTCCGCGTCCTCGTCGCACTCCGCCCCTTCGGCTCCCTCCGTCACCTCCGCTCCCGCGGCCCCGACGACCCCCGCGGCCCCGCCGCCCGCCGCGCCCCCCGACCTCGGCCCCGACTTCGCCCTGCGCGCCGACCCCGCGGGCTTCACCGTCGCCGTCCACACGGGCTGGCAGCGCGCCGGCAAGAACGGCAAGGACCAGGTCCGGTACACCGGCAGCGACCTCACGATGACCGTCGTCCCCGGCCGGGACAAGGCGACCGGCGACGCGCAGGATCCGCTGGCCTACCAGCTCGTCGAGCCCGAACTCGCGGACTTCCGCGCGTCTTCGTGGTCCTCCGCGTCGGGCCTTCAGACGGTGACCGTTCACGGTCACACCGCCGCTGAGGGCGAGTACACCTGGCGGGACGCGAACCAGCAATCCGTCTACGCCCGGAATCTGGCGATCCAGATCGCCGGGCGCTACCACGTGATCCTGGTCTACGGACCCGACGCGCAGCGTGCCGCCGTTCAGCGTGCCTTCGACAAGGTCGTCGAAACCTACACTGCGGGCTAGCGCCCCGCCGGGTGCCCATGTTCTGGGGCGGGCCGCCCCGGGGTGCCTGGTGCGGTTCGCTGCGTGGCCTTGCCGCCGGTGGGGGCCGGTCGCGCCGTTCTCCCCCAGAGCTTCGTCTGGGGGTGCCCCCACGCGCCCCTGGTGTTGCCCGGCGGGGCATCGCGCGCTCCGTGCGGGGGTGGGTCGGGGGCCACTCCGGGGGTACCTCCTCGGAATGCGCGTTCGCCCTCTTCCGTATTCGGTGAGGGGCGGGGAAGCGCATTCCTGCGGGGGCACCCCCGGATCGTCCCCCTCCTGCGTTTCGTCGGCGTCGTTCCGTCCGGTGGGGGTGATGTCCAGAGGACTGCGGTTCGCCCCCGATGGCGGGTCACCCCCTCGGGTGGACAGAAGCTGTCGCTTCCACCTGCGCCAGCCCTCGCCGCTGGGTGACTGTCGGGTATGGCGGGTCAGCCCCCGATGGCGGGTCACCCACCTCGGGTGGACAGAAGCTGTCGCTTCCACCTGCACGGGTGGTGGGGGTGGGAAACACCCGCGCCGCCAGGCGCGGGTATCCCCGCCGGGGGAAAGGCGGCGGCTCGGGGCTCGGGACCCGATAGGGTCCGGGGGGTTGGGGACGGGGCAGCGCCCGGAGGGGGCATGGGAACGGACCGGGTTGTCGCGGGGCGGTATCGGTTGGGGTCGCGGCTGGGCCGCGGCGGCATGGGCACGGTCTGGGCCGCCACAGACGAACTGCTCCACCGCGAGGTCGCCGTCAAGGAACTGCACCTCGCGGACGGCGAGCAATCGCTGGAGCGCGCCCTGCGTGAGGCCCGAGGCCTCGCCCGTATACGGCATCCGAACGTCGTCGTCGTCCATGACGTCGTGGAGGAGGACGGCCGCCCCTGGATCGTGATGGAGCTGGTCGACGGCCGCTCCCTCGCGGAGGTCCTGCGCGAGGACGGCCCGCTCCCGCCGCGCGAGGCGGCGCGGGTGGGCGCGGCGGTCGCGGGCGCCCTGCTCGCCGCCCACCAGCACGGCATCCAGCACCGCGACGTGAAGCCGGCGAACGTGCTGCTCGACCGTACGACGGGCCGGGTGGTGCTCACGGACTTCGGCATCGCGCGGGTGCCGGGCAGCACCACGGTGAGCGAGACGGGCGCCTTCGTGGGCTCGCCCGAGTACACCGCGCCCGAGCGGATGGAGGGCAAGGCGGCGGGGCCGGAGTCGGACCTGTGGTCGCTGGGGGCGCTGCTGTGCGCGGCGGTCGACGGCCATTCGCCGTTCCGGGGCGAGTCGATAGGCGAGATCGTGCACGCCGTGGCGTTCGCGGACATCCGCCCGCCGGAGGCGGTGGGCCCGCTGCTGCCGGTCGTACAAGGGCTGCTGGAGCGCGACCCGGCGCGCCGGATGGCGGCCGCGGACGTGCAGACGGTGCTGGTCGCGTACGCGGAGACGGGAGCCGAGCCTCCGACGCCGCCTACCGTGCCGGCGGTTCCGAAGGCACGGGCGGACGGCGGCGAGCGCCCGCCGCGCAGGGCCGGGCGCCGTCGCCGGCTGCTGGCGGGGCTCGGGGCGACGGTGCTGATCGCCGCGGTGGCGGGCGGCACCGCGGCGCTCGTCGTCCTGCGGGGGAGCGGCAGCGAGGACCGCGGTCACGCCACCACCGCACCCCCGACCAGCACCGCACCCCCGACCACCACGGCACTCCCGACTACTACCGCACCCCCGACCACCACGGCATCGCCGTCCCCCACCGTGCCGGCCCCCTCCGCTCTTCCGGCGGGCTTCCGCACGGTCACCGACGAGCACGGCTGGTCCGTCGCGCTCCCGGACGGGTGGGTCCGCCAGGAGGTCCCGCCGCGGGTTTACTACTGGTCCGCGGACCACGCCTTCCGCTTCGGTGAGCGCGTGCAGCCGCCGGGCAAGGGCACGGCGTACGACGTGATGCACGGTCAGGACGTCGCGGCGCGCGGGGCGAAGGGCCCGTACCGGGGCTACCGGGACGGTGTGGTGACGCGCACCACGCAGAACGGGGAGGAGGCCGCGCTGTGGGAGTTCACCTACGACGGCTTCGCCGACGGCGGCGGCCCGCGGCGCACCTTCGACCTGTGCTGGGTGCAGGGCGGGGTGATGTACGACATCTGGCTCTCCGGCCCGCTGGACCGGACCGAGAAGACCAGGTCCGACTTCGACACCGCCCGCCTGACGTTCACGCCGTGACGGGGGCGCCGCGGCGCAGTGCGGCGATGCCCTCGTCGAGCGCGGCCTCCAGGTGCGCGAGGCTGCCGGTCGACATGAGCAGCAGCACCCCGCCCTGGATCGCGGCGAGCAGCGCGGCGGCGGCGCGTTGCGGGTCGAGGTCGGGCGCGGTGCGGCCGGCTGCCCGCATGTGGGCGACGCCGACGGCGAGCGCGGACTGCCAGTGCTCCATCAGCTCGGCGACGACCGCCCGGGTCGCGGGCGTGGAGCGGCCCGCCTGGGAGACGGCGATGCTCAGCGGGCAGTCCTGACCCTGCGCCCGGTAGTGGCCGACGACCTTCTCCCGCCAGGCCTGCCACCCCTCCCAGGAGGTGAGCGTGCCCAGCTCCGGCTGCTGGTCGGCGAGCACGCGGTCGGCCTCGTACCGCGCGACGGCGAGGAACAGCTCCTCCTTGCCGCCGGGGAAGTAGTGAAAGAGCTGGCTCTTGCTGGTGGAGGTGGCGGCGAGCACGTCGTCCAGCGTCACCGAGAAGACGCCCTGCCGGCGGATCTCGGCGGAGGCGCCCTCCAGGATGCGGTCGCGGGTCGCCGCACCTCTGGTGGTCAGTTTCACGTGGGCCTCCTAAGGGATCAGCAGCAGCTTGCCGGTGGTGCGGCGCGACTCCAGGGCGGCGTGCGCGGCCGCGGCCTCGGCGAGCGCGTACCGCCCGCCGACACGCACCCCGATCTTCCCCGCCGCGAGCATCGCGAAGACCTCCGCGCTGCGCCGCCGCAGCGTCCCGGGGGCGCGGACATGGTCCCGCACCACGGGGTAGCTGAGCAGGATGCTGCTGGGCAGGTCCGTCACGGTGAAGGACGGTACGCCCATGAAGGGCCCGTAGTAGGCGTGCACGCCGTGCGGGCGCAGGGCGAGCTGGGAGGAGCGGAAGGTCGCGGTGCCGGCCCCGTCGTAGACGACGTGGGCGCCCTCGCCGCCGGTCAGCTCCCTGACCTGGTCCTCGAAGCCGCCGCCGGACCGGACCAGGACGTGGTCGGCGCCGGCCTCCTGCGCGACGGGGGCCTTGTCCTCGCGGGAGACCACGCCGATGACGGTGCCGCCGCGGGCCTTGACCATCTGGGTGAGCAGCCGCCCGACGCCGCCGGCCGCCGCGTGCACGACGGCGGTGTCGCCGGGGCGCACGGCGTAGGTCTCGGTCGTGAAGTGGCTGGCGGTCAGGCCCTGCATCATGACGGCGGCGGCGGTCTCGTCGTCGATGCCGTCCGGCACCCGGACGAGGGACGTGACGGGGATCGCGGCGAGTTCGGCGTAGCTGCCGGGGTGGTAGTACCAGGCGACGCGGTCGCCGACCGCGAGGCCCTCGGGCCCGTCGGCGCCGGCGGCGTCCTCGCCGAGCGCGACGACCTCGCCCGCGCCCTCGACGCCGAGCAGGAAGGGCGGCGCCCAGCCGGGCCCGCCGACCTGCCGGGCGCCGACGTCCATGTAGTTGACGCCCGCCACGGCGATCCTGACCAGGGCCTCGCCGGGGCCGGGGACGGGCTCGGGGACGTCGACGACGTCCATGACCTCGGGGCCGCCGTGCCGTTCGACGCGGATCGCGCGCATGGGCTGTTCCTTTCCGGAGGGCCCCGGGGGGAGTGCCGGGGTCCGCTGAGGGGACGTCCCCGACGGTAGGAAGCGAAAAATGGACCGGCAAGTCCAGTTCTGTCCGGGCCACGCGATGGGCGGCCGAGCTGCCGCCAAAGGTGTTACCGCCGGTAGAAAGTGGCTACTCATGGGTAGCCACACCGGGCCCCGCGTCGTAACCTCACCGGCATGACGGAAAAGCCGCAGCCGACCCCGAGCACCGCGGACGCCCCCGCGGCCCCCACCGCCGACCAGCCCGCCGGAGCCGCGACCGCGACCGCCGAAGCCCCCGGCGGCGGCAACCCGGTGCTGCCCGGCGGCACCCGCGGCCCCGCGGACGTCGTCACGCCCGACCTCGTCGCCCGGCTCACCCGCGGCCTGCCCGGCACCGGGCGCACCGCGAGCCACACCCCGCTCACCGGCGAGGAACTGGCCTCCCTCCCCGAGGCCACGCCCGACGACGTCGCCGAGGCATTCCGCCGGGCGCGCGCGGCCCAGCCGCAGTGGGCGGCCCTTCCGGCGAAGCGGCGGGCCGCCGTCCTGCTGCGCTTCCACGACCTCGTCCTCGCCCGGCAGGCCGAGGTGCTGGACCTCATCCAGGTCGAGACCGGCAAGGCCCGGCTGCACGCCCACGAGGAGGTGCAGGTCGTCGCGATGGCGGCGCGGCACTACGGGCTCAAGGCCCCCTCCTACCTCGCCGCCAGGCGGCACCAGGGCGCGATCCCGGCGCTGACCCGCACGGTCGAGCTGCGCCAGCCGCGCGGGGTCGTCGGGCAGATCTCGCCCTGGAACTACCCGCTGGAGCTGTCGGTCGGCGACGCGCTGCCCGCCCTCGTCGCGGGCAACGCGCTCGTGACCAAGCCGGACACCGAGACCGCGCTGACCGCCCTGTGGGCGCGCGAGCAGCTGATCGAGGCGGGCCTGCCCGAGGGCGTGTGGCAGATCGTGATCGGGGAGGGCCCGGTCGTCGGGCCGGCCGTCGTCGACCACGCCGACTACGTGTCCTTCACCGGCTCCACCCGCACCGGCCGCGAGGTCGCCCAGCGCGCCGCCGCCCGGCTCGTCGGCGCGAGCCTCGAACTCGGCGGCAAGAACGCCCTGCTGGTACTGCGCGACGCCGACCTCGACAAGGCCGCCGAGGGCGCGGTGCGCGCGTGCTTCGCCTCCGCGGGCCAGCTGTGCATCTCCATCGAGCGGCTGTACGTGGACGCGTCGGTCGCCGACGCCTTCCTGGAGCGCTTCGCCGCCCGCACGAAGGCCCTCAAGCTGGGCACCGCGCTCGCGTACGGCGCGGGCATGGGCTCGCTCGTCGGCCCGGCCCAACTCGACGTCGTCACCCGGCACGTGGAGGAGGCCCGGGAGAAGGGCGCCCGCGTCCTCGCCGGCGGCCGCGCCCGGCCGGACGTCGGCCCGTACGTCTACGAGCCGACGATCCTGGACGGCGTCGAGCCGCCGATGGCGGTCTGCACCGAGGAGACCTTCGGGCCGGTCGTCTCCGTCTACCGCTTCCGCGACGAGGACGAGGCGGTCGAGCGCGCCAACGCCACGTCCTACGGCCTCAATTCGAGCGTCTGGACGAAGGACGTGCGGCGCGGCGCCCGGATCGCCGCGCGGCTGCGCTCCGGCACGGTCAACGTCAACGAGGCCTACGCCGCCGCGTACGGCAGCGTGCGCGCCCCGATGGGCGGAATGAAGGACTCCGGGCTGGGCCGCCGGCACGGCTCGGAGGGGATCCTCAAATACACCGAGGCGCAGACCGTCGCCACCCAGCGGCTGCTGCCGCTCGGTCCCTCCCTCGGCATGGACGACGAGAAGTACGCGGCTTTCCTGAGCCGTTCGCTGCGGCTGATGAAGACGCTCCGGATGCGCTGAGGAGGCGCTTGTGACAGCGGAAGGCGAGCCCCGCGGCTACCGCGTGGCGGACGACGGCTTCGACTACGACGTCGTCGTGATCGGCTCCGGCTTCGGCGGTTCCGTCGCCGCGCTGCGGCTGACGGAGAAGGGCTACACGGTCGGCGTGCTGGAGGCCGGCCGCCGCTTCGCACGCGGCGAACTGCCCAGGAACTCCTGGGACCTTCGCAACTACCTGTGGGCGCCCGCGCTCGGCCTCTACGGCATCCAGCGCATCCACGTCCTCGGCAACGTCCTGGTCCTCGCGGGCGCGGGCGTCGGCGGCGGCTCGCTCAACTACGCCAACACCCTCTACGTGCCGCCCGCCGCCTTCTTCCAGGACCGCCAGTGGGGCCACATCACCGACTGGCAGCGGGAGTTGAAGCCGTACTACGACCAGGCCACCCGCATGCTCGGGGTGCGGCTCAACCCCACCATGACGCCCTCCGACGAGCATCTGAAGGCCGCGGCCCAGGAGATGGGCGTCGGCGACACCTTCCACCTCGCCCCGGTCGGCGTCTTCTTCGGCGACGGCGACGACGCCGACGGCACCGCCAAGGCCGCCCCCGGCGAGGAGGTGCCCGACCCGTACTTCGGCGGCGCGGGGCCCGCCCGGCGTGCCTGCACCGAGTGCGGGGAGTGCATGACCGGCTGCCGTCACGGTGCGAAGAACACCCTCAACGAGAACTACCTGCACCTGGCCGAGCGCGCCGGCGCCACCGTCCACCCCATGACCACCGTCGTGGGCCTCACCGAGGAGGCGAGCGGGGGCTACCGGGTCACGACCGTGCCGACCGACCGCCGCCGCAAGGGTGCCCGTACGACCCTGCGCGCGCGCCAGGTCGTCGTCGCCGCGGGCACGTACGGGACGCAGACGCTGCTGCACACCATGCGCGACACGGGCAGGCTGCCCGCCCTGTCACCGCGGCTCGGTGAGCTGACCCGCACCAACTCCGAGGCCCTGGTGGGGGCGCAGACCTCGCCGCGCCGCTACCGGAAGAAGAAGCCCGGCCAGGCACCGGACTTCACCCGCGGGGTGGCGATCACCTCGTCCGTCCACCCCAATGACCACACCCACATCGAGCCGGTCCGCTACGGCCGCGGCTCCAACTCGATGGGCTCCTTCTCGATCCTCGCCGCGCCCCACCGCGGGAAGCTGCCGCGGTGGGCGGAGTTCGCCGGCGCCTACCTGCGGCACCCGCTGCTCGCGGTGCTGTCGCTGTCCAACCGGCGCTGGTCGGAGCGCACCATCATCGGCCTGGTCATGCAGACCAGCGACAACTCCCTTGCCACCTACCGCAAGCGGCGCGGCCCCGGCAAGGGCCTGCTGACCGCCCGGCAGGGCCACGGCGAGCCCAACCCCGTGCACATCCCCGAGGGCGCGCGGGCCGCGCAGCTCATCGCCGAGCAGATCAACGGCTTCGCGGGCAGCAACATCGGCGAGGCCGTCAACCGCCCGATGACCGCGCACTTCCTCGGCGGCTGCCCGATCGGCGAGGACGCCGAGCACGGCGTCATCGACCCCTACCACCGGCTCTACGGGCACCCGGGCATCCATGTCGTGGACGGCGCCGCGGTGTCGGCGAACCTCGGCGTCAACCCGTCGCTGACCATCACCGCGCAGGCCGAGCGCGCGATGTCGCTGTGGCCCAACAAGGGCGAGCAGGACCCGCGTCCGGCGCAGGGCGAGCCCTACCGCGAGATCCCGGCCGTGCCGCCGGCCGCCCCCGCGGTGCCGGACGACGCCTTCGGCGCGCTGCGGCTGCCGCTGCTGCCCGTCCCGGTGGTGCCGCCGGCGCGCGGTAAGGACACGGGAGACACGGCCCCGGGGGACGAGGGGGCTCCCGGAGCCGCCGCGGAGGACGCGGAGGGCTCCTCTTCCCGGTGAAGAGCACCGAACACGCCTGTACGCACGGTAATGTGTGCGTTACGGTGCTCTCGGTGCATTTGCGGCGGTGAACGGCGGTGAACGGCAGTGGACACCGCAAACCGATGCCGCAGCCGATGCCGTGATGTGTCGCAGAGCGGCCGGTCCCGGGCGTCCCCGGAGCCGACCGCCTCTTTGGAGTCGTGACCGGGCTGCTGTCCCCTGCCGTCCGGTCACTTGCCGCCGGTGCGAGGTCCCACGGCGGCGCATCCCTGCGCCGCCTCATCGCACCGGCCACACCCCGCCCAGCTGCGTCTGGGCGGTGTCCACTTCCACGCGTGGTGTTGGTGACCGCCCCTGGCTGGCACGGACACCACCTCCAACGAAGGGGCCGCGGGGCGGTCACGTGCCGTTCGGGTGATGCCCCCCGAAAGGGTCGCGGCGCCCGCCGCGTTGTCCCGGCGCGCCCGGCCGGCTCACACCGTGCCGCGGCACAGCTCCAGCAGCGTCATCGCGACCGAGGTGCCGGGGCGGCCGAGCGCGTCGCCGTACGTGCGCAGGATCTCCATCTCGCGCGCCAGGTGCACGCGCCGCCCCCCGGAACCGATGCGCGCCTGCTGGACGGCGCGCGACGCCGCCATACGCTCCTCGACCAGGGCGATGATGCGCGCGTCCAGGTCGTCGATACGCGCCCGGTTCGCCGCGATCACCTCGTCCGGGGTGGCCGCGTCCTCGTGCTGCGGTGCGGAGTGCTGCGGTGCCGGGCGCTGGGGTACGGAGTGCTGCGGTGCGGGGTGCTGCGGTGCGGATGCGGTCATGGTCTGCTCCTCGGGTCCGGTGCGGTCTGGGTGGACCTCCGGGTGCCGCGGTGGCCGTGCGGCCCGGGAACGACAGACGCCCCGGGCGGTGAGCCCGGGGCGCCTGGAGAGTCGCGGTGTCAGCGGCACACGCGACGCGGCCATGGCAGCCGGCCGGGCCGGTTGCCATAGGTAAACGCGAAGGTGTGCGCGGTCATGGGGGTGAGTGTAGCGGCGGTAGAATCGGAGATCGACCCCCCTTCGCAGACCGCCGGAAGGCAGCACGTGGCACCAGCGACCCCCGCGAACCCCGAGACGCCCAGGACCGACGAACTGACGCCCGAGAACGACACGGTCCTCGTCGTCGACTTCGGGGCGCAGTACGCCCAGCTCATCGCCCGCCGGGTGCGCGAGGCCAGGGTCTACAGCGAGATCGTCCCGTCGACCATGCCGGTCGAGGAGATGCTCGCCAAGAACCCCAAGGCCGTCATACTCTCCGGCGGCCCCTCGTCCGTCTACGAGCCCGGCGCCCCGACGCTGGACCGCGCGCTCTTCGAGGCCGGCGTCCCCGTCTTCGGCATGTGCTACGGCTTCCAGATCATGGCCACCACGCTGGGCGGCACGGTCGACAACACCGGGGCGCGCGAGTACGGACGCACCGCGCTGAGCGTGTCGCGGCCCGGCTCGACGCTCTTCGAGGGCACCCCGGCCGAGCAGTCGGTGTGGATGTCGCACGGCGACGCGTGCTCGGCCGCGCCCGAGGGCTTCACCGTCACCGCGTCCACCGACCTCGTGCCCGTCGCGGCGTTCGAGAACGACGAGAAGCGGCTCTACGGCGTCCAGTACCACCCCGAGGTGCTGCACACCACGCACGGCCAGCAGATCCTGGAGCACTTCCTCTACCGCGGCGCGGGCCTGGCCCCGACGTGGACGGCCGAGAACGTCGTCGAGGAGCAGGTCGCCGCGATCCGCGCGCAGGTCGGCAGCAGCCGCGCCATCTGCGGCCTGTCCGGCGGCGTGGACTCCGCGGTCGCCGCGGCCCTCGTCCAGCGCGCCATCGGCAGCCAGCTGACCTGCGTCTACGTCGACCACGGCCTCATGCGCAAGGGCGAGACGGAGCAGGTCGAGAAGGACTTCGTCGCGGCGACCGGCGTGCAGCTGAAGGTCGTCGACGCCTCCGAGCGCTTCCTGAACGCGCTCGCCGGGGTGTCCGACCCCGAGCAGAAGCGCAAGATCATCGGCCGCGAGTTCATCCGGGTCTTCGAGCAGGCGCAGGCCGAGATCGTCGCCGAGGCGCCCGACGACCACCCGGTGGAGTTCCTGGTCCAGGGCACCCTCTACCCCGACATCGTCGAGTCCGGCGGCGGCACGGGCACCGCCAACATCAAGTCGCACCACAACGTCGGCGGCCTCCCCGAGGATCTGGAGTTCCGGCTCGTCGAGCCGCTGCGGCAGCTCTTCAAGGACGAGGTCCGGATGGTCGGCCAGGAGCTGGGCCTGCCCGAGGAGATCGTCCAGCGCCAGCCCTTCCCCGGCCCCGGCCTGGGTATCCGCATCGTCGGCGAGGTCACCCGGGACCGCCTGGAGCTGCTCCGGGAGGCCGACGCGATCGCCCGCGAGGAGCTGACCGCGGCGGGCCTGGACCGCGAGATCTGGCAGTGCCCCGTCGTCCTCCTCGCCGACGTCCGCTCCGTCGGCGTCCAGGGCGACGGCCGCACCTACGGCCACCCGATCGTGCTGCGCCCGGTCTCCTCCGAGGACGCGATGACCGCGGACTGGTCGCGCCTGCCGTACGACGTCCTGTCCCGTATCTCCACCCGCATCACCAACGAGGTCCGGGACGTCAACCGCGTCGTCCTCGACATCACGAGCAAGCCCCCGGGCACCATCGAGTGGGAGTGATCCCCCGCCCGTGAAGATCCCGGCAGCCGCGCCGACCCGCGCGGCTGCCGGGATCTTTTTACGGGTGTGACGAGACGCGGTGCTGGTGCGGTGAGACACAGCGGGCCGGTGTACGTATGACTGTCTGACGCAGACAGGGCGGAAGAAACGCTTCCGCGGTGCGGGGTACGTGGTGTGCGGCGGGAGAGGCGGAAGACCATGCGGGAGACGGTTGACAAGTGGCGGGCGGTCGCCGGGCGGTACGCGCTGCTGCCGCTGCGGGTGTTCCTCGGGGTGACGTTCGTGTACGCCGGGCTGGACAAGCTGACCAGCGACAGCTTCTTCACCGACAGCGCCAACGGGTCGCTGCTGCAGATCCTGCACTCCTCGCACGACACCGCCGCGATCCCCGCCATGGTCGACCTCGCGCTCAAGGCGCCGCACGGTTTCGGGTACGCCATCGCGCTGGGGGAGATCGCGGTCGGGCTCGGGACGCTCGCCGGGCTGTTCGGGCGGGTCGCCGCCGCGGGCGGGGCGCTGATCTCGCTGAGCCTGTGGCTCACCGTGAGCTGGCCCACCACGCCGTACTACTACGGCAACGACCTCGCGTACCTCATGGCCTGGCTGCCGCTGGTGCTCGCCGGGGCGCCCGTGCTGTCGGCCGACCGGCTGCTCGCCGTACGCCGGGGGCGGGCGGCGGACGCGCCGGGCGCCTCCGGGGTCACGCGCGTGACCGGCGCCGACGGGCCCGTACGGTCCGCACCGCCTGCGTGAGGACGCCGGTGGCGGCGGCCAGCGCCAGGCCGCCGCCCGCCAGCCAGGAGGCGGTGCGCCACTCCAGGTGCCACACGCCGCCCGCGTCCAGCAGGAAGAAGACCGCGAGGGTGCAGAGCACCAGGCCCGTCACCAGGGCCGCGGGTTCGAACCGGTGCCGTCTCACCTGACCACCTTCAGCTGTCCCACGCCCACCTCGACGTGGAGATCGACCGTTCCGTGCGACGGGCGGCCCGCCGCGGGGGGCAGCGTCACCGTGCCGTGCTTGCCGGACTGGATGCGCACCCCGTCGTTGACCTTGTCCGGCACGACCAGCTCGGCCAGGCCCAGGTCGTAGTCGAGCACCACCGTCGCGTCCTTCGGCAGGCGCACCTCCGCCTGGCCCGCACCCACCTTGACGTGCGCGCCGACCGTGGTGCCCGCGGGCAGCTCCAGGCCCGACAGGTCGAGCAGGCCGCGGCCGGTGCCGCGCTCGTACAGCGGCCGTACGTGGGCGGCGTCCGCCGGGCGCCAGGTCGTCGTGCCGACGCCGGGGCCGCCTGCGGTGGGCAGCGCCGTCACGCCGACGAGCGCGCCCAGCGTCAGCACCGACCAGAAGACCGTGCCGCCCCGGGCCCTCCCGGCGAAGGAGGCCACGACGAACGCCGTGCCCAGCACCGCGAGCGCCGACGCGAGGCCGATCTCCGCGCTGACCGCCGCGGGCTGGTAGGGCCACGACACGCCCGTGCCGACGCCGAGCGCGGTCACCGCCAGCAGGAAGACCGCGAGCGAGAAGGGCCACGACCGGTGGGCCGACCGCACCGCCCTCTTGCGGTCCCGCCACGCCGCGCGGTCCTCGGCGCCGTACGGCCCGTCGTCCGGGCCCCACAGATACCGCGGCTGCTCCTTCGTCAGCGGGTCCCGCCACCACGAGGGCCGGCCCGGCTCGGGCGGCGGCGCCACCGCCGGCGGCGCGTCCACCACCGCGGCCGCGGCCGCCGGGGACACCGGCGGGGCGGGGGACTGGCGGCGCTGCGACCAGTACACCGCGCCCGCGGTCGCGAAGAGCAGCACGAGTGAGAAGGCCTGGTTGGTGGCATTGCCGAGCATCGAGGCGTAGAGGCCGCAGCCGACGAGCGTCATGAGCACGGCGGTGAGCGGCGCCCCCTCGATCCGCCCCGACATCAGCCGGTGCGCCTCGCTCTGCTCCTCGTCCTCCTGCGGGATGACGAGCCAGCCCATCCCGTACACGATCAGGCCTATGCCGCCGGTGAGGGCGAGCACGGCGAGGACGATCCGGAAGATCACCGGATCGAGCCCGAAGTACCGCCCGGCCCCGTCGCACACCCCCGCGACGACCCGCCGCTCCCGGCTCCGGGTGATCCGCGGGCGAGCGGCACGGTCGGCGTCCGCCGGGCCGTCCGGGGCGGGGCCGGCGCCCGCGGGGCGCGCTTCCTCCGGTGCCGGGGCGCGGGTTGCTCCGGCGCGCGGCTCGTCGCCCCGCGAGGGGGAGCGCGGGGGCTCGTCGGTCGGCTCGTCCGTCATAGCCACCATGGTGGCCGCTCGCGGCGCGCCCCGGCACCCGCCCCGACCCTGGTAGGACCCTGATCCGACCCTGGGGCCTTCCCCGGGGCGCCCCCGGTGGGCCCCGGCGACCCTTGGGGGGTCACCCCTGATGCCCCGCGGGGGCCGGACGTGTGACGATCGGGGGTATGTCAGCGAGCAGCGCCCCGGCCGGGGCGCACACCGGACCGCCGGGCGGCGCGGCGCGCAGCACGGGCGCCGGGGCCGCGGGGGCGGGGACGAGCGGGGGCGCCGCGGGTAAGGGGCCCGGCGCCCGCGCCGGAGCGGGCGGCGGCCCCTCGGGCGCGTCCTTCCTCAACCCGCCCGACCCCGCGGCCGCCACGCGCCGCCTCTACCGCAGCTCCGAGGGCCGCTGGGTCGGCGGCGTCGCGCGCGGCCTGGCCGGGCACCTCGGGCTGCCGGTCCTGTGGGTCCGCGTGCTCTTCCTGACGCTCGCCTCCTTCAACGGCATCGGCGTGCTGCTCTACGCCGTGTTCTGGTTCTTCGTCCCGCTCGGTGTCGGCGGCGTCGCGGAGGCCAAGGAGCCGCGCGACGCCCGTTCCTGGCTCGCCGGGCGCCGCCCCGACAAGGGCCAGGTCATCGCGCTCATCGCGCTCGCGGTCGGCACGGTGGTCCTGATCGACAACCTCAACCTCGGCGTCGCCAACCGCGCGGTGTGGCCGCTGCTGGTCATCGGCCTGGGCGCCGCGCTGGTGTGGCGGCAGGCGGACAACGCGCGCAAGGCCCGCTGGGTCGAGATGAGCCAGGGCAAGCGCTTCTGGCCGTTGGTGCGGGCCGCGGGCGGCATCGCCCTGGTCGTCGCGGGCGTGACCGGCTTCATCGTGGTGCGCGGCTCCGGCAGCCACCTCGGCGCGATCCTTCAGGCCGCGATCGCCGTGCTGGTCGGCGTCGCGCTGATCGCGGGCCCGTACCTGGTGCGGATGACGCAGGACCTGTCGGCGGAGCGGCTGGCCCGTATCCGCGCGCAGGAGCGCGCCGAGGTCGCCGCGCACGTCCACGACTCGGTGCTGCACACGCTGACGCTGATCCAGCGCAACGCGGACGACCCGCGCGAGGTCTCCCGGCTGGCCCGCGCGCAGGAGCGCGAGCTGCGGGCGTGGCTCTACCGTCCCGAGGGCACCGGCCGCGACGACGAGCCGACGACGCTCGCCGACGCCGTACGCGCCGCCGCGGCCGAGGTCGAGGACGCGCACGGGGTGCCGGTCGAGGTGGTGTGCGTCGGCGACTGCCCGCTCGACGAGCGCCTCGTGGCGACGATGCAGGCCGCGCGTGAGGCCATGGTCAACGCCGCCAAGTACGGTGGCGGCGGGGCGGTGCAGGTCTACGCCGAGGTCGAGGACGGCAAGGTCTTCGTGTCGGTGCGCGACCACGGGCCCGGCTTCGACATCGACGCGGTGCCGGAGGACCGCATGGGCGTCAGGGAATCGATCATCGGCCGGATGCGGCGCAACGGCGGCGAGGCGCGGCTGCGCCCCGCGCCGGGCGGCGGCACGGAAGTCGAACTGGAGATGGAGAGGGCCACGACATGACGGACACCGAGGGCGGCGGGAGCCGCCGCGTACGGGTGGTACTGGTGGACGACCACCGGATGTTCCGCACCGGCGTGCAGGCGGAGATCGGCGCGACCGACGAGACGGGCGTGGAGGTCGTCGGCGAGGCGGCCGACGTCGACCAGGCGGTCACCGTCGTCACCGCGACCCGCCCGGAGGTCGTCCTGCTCGACGTCCACCTCCCCGGCGGCGGCGGCGTCGAGGTCCTGCGCCGCTGCGCGACCCTCGCCGCGGACCCCGACCAGCCGGTGCGCTTCCTCGCGCTGTCCGTCTCCGACGCGGCCGAGGACGTCATCGGCGTCATCCGCGGTGGCGCCCGCGGCTACGTCACCAAGACCATCACCGGCCCCGACCTGGTCGACTCCATCTTCCGCGTGCGCGACGGGGACGCGGTCTTCTCCCCCCGCCTCGCCGGCTTCGTGCTCGACGCCTTCGCCTCCACCGACGCCCCGCCCGTCGACGAGGACCTCGACCGCCTCACCCAGCGCGAACGCGAGGTCCTGCGCCTCATCGCCCGCGGCTACGCGTACAAGGAGATCGCGAAGCAGCTCTTCATCTCGGTGAAGACCGTCGAATCCCATGTCTCCGCGGTCCTCCGCAAGCTCCAGCTCTCCAACCGCCACGAACTCACCCGCTGGGCGACGGCCCGCCGGCTGGTGTGAAGGCCCCGCGTAATCCGCGTGGCAGGAGGACCCGGCCCCGATAGCCTGCCCGGATGCGCGCATTCGCGGAGGACGGGGAGACGGCAGGGATCGTACGGGACGCGCTCGGCGCCCGGGTACAGGTCCTGGGGGTGGAGCGGCTGCGCGGGGGGAGCCACAAGGGGGTCTACCGGGTCCGGACGGCGGGGGGCCCGGCGGACAGCGTGGTCGTCTACCGGTGGGCGGCCGGCGAGAACTACTGGCCGGGGGAGGAGCCTGCCGGGGCTGAGGCCTTCCTCGCCGCCGGGCGGCGGCTGGGGGAGGCGGGCGCGCGGGTGCCGCGGGTGCTGCACGCGGACACCTCGCGGGAGCGGTACGCGGCGGACGTCGCCGTGGTCGAGGACCTGACCGGCGGCAGCCTGGAGGACGCGCTCGCCGCGGACCCGGCGGGGGCGGCGGGCGCGCTCGCCGAGCTGGGCGGCATGCTCGCCGCGATGCACGCGGTGCGCTCGCCCGCGTACGGCACGGTGCTCGCCCCGGAGGAGGGCGCCCCGCCCCGCGAGCGGCGGGTCCTGGACAGCGCCCTGCGCGACACCGACGAGGCCGCGCGGCGCGACCCGCGGATCGCCGCGGCCCGCACCGCGCTGCGCGACCTGCTGGAGGAGCTGGCCGCGGCCGTGCCACCGCGCACCGGGTACGGGCTGATCCACGGGGAGCTGGGGCCCGACCACGTCCTGCTGGACGCCGCCGGGCACCCGGTCCTGATCGACATCGAGGGCGCGAAGTTCTCCGACGTCGAGGCGGAGCACGTCTTCCTGCGGCTGCGCTTCGGCCCGCACTACGCCGCGCTGGCCGCGCCCGGCCTGGACCCGCGGCGGATGGCCCTGTACGAGCTGGCGATGCGGCTCCAGCTGGTCGCGGGCCCGCTGCGGCTGCTCGACGGCGACTTCCCGGACCGCGCCGCCATGCGCTCCATCGCCGAGCACAACCTGCAGGCCGCGCTCGCCCTGCTGGCCGCGGCTACAGACCGGAGCCGCCCGTCGCGTCGATGACGCGGCCGGTGACCCAGCGGGCGTCGTCGGAGGCGAGGAAGGCGACGACGTCCGCGACGTCCTCCGGCTGTCCGACGCGGCCGAGCGCCGAGAGGGCGGCGGCCTCCGCCTCCGCCTCCGGATTGCCGCGCAGCCAGGAGGCGTTGATGTCGGTGTGGATGATGCCGGGTGCGACGGAGTTGGCGGTGATGCCGCGCGGGCCCAGCTCCTTGGCGAGGTTGAGGGTGAAGGTGTCCAGCGCGCCCTTGGTGGACGCGTAGGCGATGATGCGGGGCAGGGCGATCCGGGAGGCGCCGCTGGAGACGTTGACTATCCGGCCGCCGTCGCGCAGCCGCGCCAGGCCCTCCTTGACGATGAAGAAGGGCGCGCGGACGTTCACCGCGTAGACCTTGTCGAAGGTCTCCTCGTCGATGCCGGAGAGCTCGCTGTCGTATCCGACCCCGGCGTTGTTGACGATGATGTCGACCGCGCCGCCGTTCCCGTAGGCGCGTGTGCCCTCGTCGAAGGCCGCCCACAACCGGGCCGCGTCGCCGTGCGTGCCCAGCTCCGCGTGCAGCGCGAACGCCCGGCCGCCGTCCTTCGTGATGCGCGCGACCACCTCGCGCGCCGCCGTCTCGTCGCGTGCGTAGCCGACCGCGACGGTGGCGCCGTCCCGGCCGAGCCGCTCCGCGATGGCCCGGCCGATACCCCTGCTGCCGCCGGTGACCAGCGCGGTCTTCCCTGCGAGCTTGCCTTCGACTGCCGTGGTGCCCATGGCTGTCAGACCCCTTCCAAGGAGTGGTATTTGTTGAGCGATGACTCAACAAATGAACGAGGCAGACGCTAGCACGCTTTTTGAGCGAACGCTCTAGAATGGGTGCCGTGAGCGAGACGACACCCCCCAGACGTGGCCGCCCCCGCGCCTTCGACCGCGAAGAGGCCCTCGCCGCGGCGACCCGGCTGTTCTGGGAGCGCGGTTACGAGGCCACCTCCATCGGCGACCTGACGGAGGCCATGGGCATCAGGCCGGGCAGTCTCTACGCCGCCTTCGGTGACAAGAAGTCGCTCTTCCGCGAGGTCGTCCGCGTGTACGGCGGCACCCCCACCGGCGCGTTCATCGGCCGCGCCCTCACCGAGGAGCCCTCCGCCCGCGCCGCCGTCGCCCGCATGCTGCGCGAGGCGGCGGCCAACTACGCCTGCCCCAGCCACCCCGCGGGCTGCCTGACGATCAGCGCCGCCACCAACGTCAGCCGGCAGGACGCCGAGGTGCAGGACTTCCTGTGCGACCTGCGCACCGCCAACATCGAGGCTTTCGAGTCCCGGCTGTTCACCGCCGAGCAGGCCGGGGAGCTGCCTGCGGGCACCGACGCCCGGTCGCTCGCCGCCTACTTCGCCGCCGTCCTCCAGGGCATGTCGCAGCGCGCCCGCGACGGTGCCACGCCGCAGGAGCTGGCCGCGACCGCCGAACTGGCCCTCGCGGCGTGGCCGGAGACCGCCGGGCCCGGGAAAGCGGGTGCGGCGGGCGGGAGTTGACGCCCTGGACGGTCAATGCCCTGGACATTGCGCGGTGAAATTTGGCACGGTGGACCGCGGACGGCTGCGCCTCGAACGTACGGCCTCTTCAGCCCTCGCCCCTTCCGCCTCCCGGAGGTCCGCCGTGCCCGCACCCGCTCTCGACCCCGAGGTCGCCGCGTATTACGCGACCCAGAGCCCGACGTCCGACCCGGGCGCGTACGCCGGGCTCCTCGCGGAGCTGCCGAAGGACGTCGGCGGGCTCGCCCGGGTCGTGCGGGGTCTGATGATCCACCGTGTCGAGGGCCACCAGTGGGGCGTACCGATCGCCGACGACCGGATGCGGGACGACGCCGAGACGCGCTACGTCGACGACATCCTCGGCCTCGTCGCCGCCCGCGACCCCGGCCCGCTGGCCTCCCCGCGCGCGTGGTCCGACCGCTTCGTCGGGATCTGCCGCGACTTCACGCTGCTGCACGTCGCCCTGCTGCGCCACTTCGGCATACCCGCCCGGCTGCGCTCGGGCTTCGCCACGTACTTCTCCGACAAGGGCTTCCACTGGGACCACGTCGCCACCGAGTACTGGGACGCCGAGCGCGGCTGGCTGCTCGCCGACGCGCAGATCGCCGACCCCGAGCACTACGCGTACGGCTTCGACCCGATGGACGTCCCGCGCAACCGCTTCATCGTCGCCGGCCAGGCCTGGCAGGCGATCCGCGCGGGCGACGCCGACCCGCTGAGCTTCGGCCTCGACCTGGAGGACACCCCGATGCTCGGCAAGCGGTTCGTCGCGGGCAACATCCGGCTCGACCTCTCGGCGCTCAACAAGGTCGAGACGCTGCTGTGGGACGTCTGGGGCGCGGGCTCGGAGGCCGGCGCCGAGACGTTCATGGACGAGGAACTCCCCGCGGAACTCGACCCGCTCTACGACCGCGCCGCCGCCGTGACCGCCGGTCCTGACCTGGACTTCACGGCCGTCCGCGACCTCTTCACCACGGAGGACCGCCTGCGCACCCCGCAGACCCTGCGCTCCCTCGCCCCGCTGCGCGGCCCGGCGACGGTCACGCTGCGCTGAGCCCTTCCCCGGCGCGGCCCGCGGCGTCATCGCGCCGACGCGCCCGCCCCGCTTGACGGCGCGCCCCGCGGCCCGCTCTGCTGGCCTCAGCGGAGGGGGAGCGATGAGCGGGGAAGAGAAGGCTGGACCGGAAGAGGAGCCGGCTGCGGAAGGGGAGCCGGACCCGCGGGGCCTGGTGCCGCTGGCGGCAGACCTCCGGTTCATGGCGCGCGGCTGCGTACTCGGCTCCGCCGCGGCGCTGTTCGTGGTCGTGATTGGCAAGGCCGGCGGGCGGGACTGGAGTTACGGCCACGTCGGGATGCAGCTGATCGTCGTGGGCGGCGTGATCGCCCTGTTCGCGGTGCAGTTGCTGCGCCCGAAACCGCGGGCGGCCCGGCACACCGCGTACGCGGCCGCGCCGCCGCTCCGCGATCCCGCGGGAGTCCGGCCCGGTTCGGACGGCGTACGGCGGCTGCTCAGGCTGGACGCCGCCCTCATGGGCATGGCGAGCGCGCTGTTCGTCTTCGTGGGCGCGGACCTGTACGACATGCCGCTGCTCGGCGCGGGAGCGATGGGGATCCTGGTGCCGGTGATGCTTCTGACGGAGCGCCCCGCGCGTGCCTGGCAGCGTGAGCACGCGGTGGTGCTGTGGCGTCCGGCGCTCGGCTTCCGCCCGTACAGCACGTCCCCGCTCTACAGCACGCCCGCGGGGCCGGGCCCGGAGCCGGCCGGGACGGCGACGGTGGCGGCGGACGGCGCGTGATGCTGCCGCACCGCCGCCACCGCGGGGTCAGGTCGGCCGCACCGCGCCCGCGAAGGGCATCTCGCTGATCGGTGCGACCCGTACCGTCGCACCGGGGTGCGGCGCGTGGATCATGTTCCCGCTGCCGATGTAGATGCCGACGTGGCTCACGCCCGAGTAGAAGAAGACCAGGTCGCCGGGCTGGAGCCGGCCGCGCGAGATCCGCGTGCCCGCGTTGATCTGGGTGTAGGTGGTGCGCGGCAGCGTCACGCCCGCCGCCTTCCACGCCGCCTGCGTCAGGCCCGAGCAGTCGTACGCGCCCGGGCCCGTCGCGCCCCACACGTACGGCAGGCCCAGCTGCCGGTAGGCGAACGCCACGGCCCTGGCGGCGCGCGGCGAGGGGGCCGCGACAGCCGGGAACGGCGGGCGGGCGGTGCCGTGCGCGGCGGCGGTGTCCTTCGCCGGGGGGCCGTCGTCCGCCGCGAGGGCCGCGCGCTGGGCGGCGGTCAGCTGGGCCAGCAGCGCCTGGGCCGCGGCGAGCTTGCCGGTGACGGTGCGGCGGTGGGCGGCGACGGCGGCCTGCGCGGTGCGCAGCACGGCGAGCTTGTCGGTGGCCTGCGCGCGGGTGGCGGCGATGTCGCGCTGCTGGGCGGCGAGCCGGCGCAGCGTCACGGACTGCCGGGTGCCGGCCTGGTCGAGGAAGGCGGCGCGCTCCAGGTAGGTGCCCGGTGTGGAGCTGAGGGCGAGCTGCAGCAGCGGGTCGATGCCGCCGGTGCGGTACTGGGCGGCGGCGAGGCTGCCGATCGCGTCCCGCGTGCTGTTGAGGGCGGCGGTCTTGCGTGCCAGCTCGTCCTGGAGGGCGGTGACCGCGGCGTCCGCCCGGTCGGCCTGCTCCGTGGCGCCGTCGTACTCCTGCGTGGCCTGCTCCGCCTGCTGGTAGAGCGTCGCGACCTGGGCGCGTACCTGGTCGGGGGTGAGCTGGGGCTCGGCGCGGGCGGTTTCGCCGAGCAGCGTCACGGAGGCGGCCGAGGCGAGGGCCAGGGTGACGCCGACCCGTTTCGTGGCCGCTTTTGAGGGGCCGCCGGCTAAAGGAGGGCGCTTGCGGTGCGCGGCGGGGCCGGTGGGACTGCCGGCGGGACTGTGTGAGGCCATCGCGGCCGTCACTCCTTCCAGGGAACGGCCCGGCGGCGCCTGCACGGGGGAGCAGTGCGCCGCCGGGCCTTCGGCGGGGGTGGCCGATGCCGTCCACGAACCGGGACGGCAGTGGGGTGGGCCACCTGAGGAGCGACGCTAGTCCCGCCGGGGGCGGGAAAGGGGCGCACTGACCGGGATTGACCTCATCCGGTCGGCTGTGCGCGCTTTCGACCGCTGTTCGACGGGTGACCCGCCCGCATGTGCCCGCAGCCTGACCGGATGCCCCGGATCCGTACGACCGACGTACGGGGAGGGGCGCGGTCAGGCTGCGGAGGAGAGGCCGCGCGGCGCCGGGGTCAGGCGACCCGGCGCGCGGTCGAGAAGGGCATCCAGCTCATCGGGGCGACCTCGACGACCGCGCCGGTGTGCGGGGAGTGCACGATCTGGCCGTTGCCGAGGTAGATGCCGACGTGCGAGTTGCCGGAGTAGAAGAAGACCAGGTCGCCCGGCCGCAGATCGGCCTTCGAGACGGCCACCCCGTCGTGGATCTGGTCCTGGGTGGTGCGCCCGAGGGTCACACCCGCGGCGCGGAAGGCGGCCTGGGTGAGCCCGGAGCAGTCGTACGAGCCGGGGCCGGTGGCGCCGCGCACGTACGGCTTGCCGCGCTGCGCGAGCGCGAACTGGATCGCGGCGGCGGCGCGGCCGCTCGCGGGGCCGGAGTAGGTGTAGTCGCTCTTGGAGGACGAGCCCTTGTGGATGTTCGCGACCTGGGCGCGCTGCTGGGCGGTGAGGCTGTTGAGCAGCTTCTGCGCCGCGGCGAGCTTGGTCTCCATCGCCTTCTTCTGCGTCGCGAGCTGCTGCTGCGCGGTGGTGAGCTGGGCGAGGCTCGCCGAGGCCTGCGCCCGCTTGATGGAGGCCTGCTCCTGCTGGATCCGCAGGTTCTCCAGCGCCGCGGTCTGGCTCGCCGAGAGCTGGCTGAGCGTGTGCGACTGGTTCAGGAAGCCGGCCGGGTCGCTGGACAGGAGCAGCTGGACGGTCGGGTCGATGCCGCCGCTGCGGTACTGGGCGCTCGCGAACTGGCCCAGCAGCTGCCGGGTGGCGTTCATCTGCTCGGTCTTCCGGGCGACCTCGGACAGCAGCGTGTTGGTCTTGTCGCGCTGCGCCTTGGTGTTCTCCACCGCCTGGTTGTAGGCCTCCGTCGCCACCTCGGCCTGCTCGTTGAGGCTGTCGACCTGCTTCTTGACCTCGGCGATGGTGGGCTTCGGCTTGGCGGGCGCGGCACTGGCGCTCTCGCTGAGCAGGGTGACGGAGGCAAGGGCCGCGGCCGTGACGCCGACCGCCGCACGCGGGGCGGTGACGGCCAGCAGGCTCTGACGCGGCTTGCGGTGCGACGCCACGAAGGCGACTCCTTCCGTTGACCGCCGACCGGGTTAGCTGACGGGTTCGGGCCGGGAAGGTTGGCCCTACGGTCCGGCGCCTTGCGGCACCATGTCCGATTCACCCCAACTGTGCTTGGTGGGTCCCCGGTTCCGGCCTGGGCCGGATTGAGCGGAGGCGACACGCTGCCGGTGCGGTCACCGGCGTCGAACGTATTGCCTAGCGGGCTACCGTAGCCAAACTCTCCCGGGTCTGGGAAGTTTGGATCGGAACGTGACCGAAATCGCTTTGTGATCTTACGGTTGGTGACCGCGTTTCCGTGGTGCGTGTCGGCACGGACCGGTAGGGGTCAGTATGGGTCAGCACGGGTCGAAGCGCGTCAGTACGGGCGCACCACGCCGTAGATGGGCATCTCGGTGATCGGTGCGATCTTCACGACCGTGCCCGTGTGCGGCGCGTGGATCATGTTCCCGCCGCCGATGTAGATGCCGACGTGGCTGTGGTCGCTGTAGAAGAAGACCAGGTCGCCCGGCTCCATGTCGGACTGCGACACCCGGGTGCCGACGTTGACCTGCTCGCCGGTGGTACGTGGCAGCGTCACGCCGGCCGCCTTGTACGCCGCCTGCGTCAGGCCCGAGCAGTCCCACGAGCTGGGGCCCGTCGCGCCCCACACGTACGGCTCGCCGATCTGGTTGCGGGCGAACGCGATGGCCTTGTCGGCGATCGAGGTGTTCGCGGCGGAGGACTTCGAGGTGGTGGAGCCGGTCTGCTGGGCCTGCTTGGCCGCCGCCTCCTTCTTCGCCTGCTCCTGCTTCGCGATCGCGGCGGCCTTCCGCGCGGCCTCCTCCGCCTGCTGCTTCTCCAGGGCCGCGAGTCGCGCCTTCTCCTGCGCGGTCAGGCTGTTGAGGAGCTTCTGCGCGGCGCCCAGTTTCTTCGCCACGTCGGCCTTGGCGGTCTTGAGCTGCGCCTGCTTCGCGGTGAGCGTCTGGAGCGCCTGCGCGGCCTGGATGCGCTTCTGCGTCGCGTCGGCCTGCTGCACCCGGAAGTCCTCGACGGCGGCCTTCTGCCGCTTGCCGAACAGGTCCGTCAGGTGCCGCTGGTCCAGCAGGTCCTGCGGGCTGGCCGCCAGCAGGTAGTTGGCGGTCGAGTCGTCGCCGCCGCTGCGGTACTGGGCGGACGCGTAGATGCCCAGCTGCCGGCGGGAGTCGTTCAGCGTCTGCGTCTTCTGGGCGGCCTGCGCCAGCAGCGTGTTGACCTTCGTGTTCTGCTGGCTGGTGGCTTCCTTGATCCCGTTGTAGTTCTCGGTGGCCACCTCCGCGTCGTGCTGGAGGGCGTCCACCTTCGCCTTGACCTCGGCGATCGAGGGCTGCGGGGACGGGGCCTCGGGCGCGGCGCCCGCCGCCTCCGCGAAGATGGTCATCGTGGCCAGCGCTGCGGTCGTCAGCCCCACGGCCGTACGCGGCCCCGGGGTGCTGAGTATCGCGCTGCGGGACTTGCGGTGTGTCGCCATGCCCGACGGACTCCTTTCGGACGCTGCCTGGTGCGGCACCGTAACCAAGTGGTGGACCAAGGGGAAGGCCCGTGTCCGGTTGGCCCCGATACCTATTCGTAATCAATTCCGATTCTCACCGAGTGTGATTCGCGGGCTACGGGGAAAGGGGGCGGAACCGGGCGTCGCTGTCGGTGTCACCACCTAGACTCGGGAGGCGATGAGCAGCCTCTTTGACGATGACTTCCTCTCCGGCCTCCAGTCCGGTCTGCACGTGGCCCCCGAGCCCGCGGACCTGGACGCCCCGCCGCCCCCGGAGGACCCGGAATCCGGCGGCGGCGCCCCGGCCGGTGAGCGCGACGCGTACTACCGCAACGGCGCCCCGCGCCCCGCCACCGACCCCGCGCAGCTCCTCGAAGGGCTCAACGAGCAGCAGCGCGCCGCCGTCGAGCACGCGGGCGGGCCGCTGCTCATCGTCGCCGGCGCCGGCTCCGGCAAGACCCGGGTGCTCACCCACCGCATCGCCCACCTGCTCGCCGCGCGGCACGTCCACCCCGGCGAGATCCTCGCGATCACCTTCACCAACAAGGCCGCGGGCGAGATGAAGGAGCGCGTCGAGGAGCTGGTCGGCCCGCGCGCCAAGGCGATGTGGGTGTCCACCTTCCACAGCGCGTGCGTGCGCATCCTGCGCCGCGAGTCCAAGGTGCTCGGCTTCACGTCGTCCTTCTCCATCTACGACGCCGCCGACTCCAAGCGCCTGATGGCCCTCGTCTGCCGCGACCTGGACCTGGACCCGAAGCAGTTCCCGCCGAAGTCCTTCAGCGCGAAGATCTCCAACCTCAAGAACGAGCTGGTCGACGAGGAGACGTTCGCGGCGCAGGCCGATGGGGGTACCTCCCAGGCCGGAGGCTCTGGGGGAGGCTTCGAGAAGAAGCTCGCCGAGGCGTACGCGCTCTACCAGGCGCGGCTGCGCGAGGCCAACGCCCTCGACTTCGACGACATCATCATGACGACCGTCAACCTGCTCCAGGCCTTCCCCGACGTGGCCGACCACTACCGGCGGCGCTTCCGGCACGTCCTCGTCGACGAGTACCAGGACACCAACCACGCGCAGTACACGCTGGTGCGCGAGCTGGTCGGGACGGGAGAGGAGGCGGGGGAGCTGTGTGTCGTCGGTGACGCGGACCAGTCGATCTACGCCTTCCGCGGCGCCACCATCCGCAACATCCTCCAGTTCGAGGAGGACTACCCGCAGGCCCGCACGATCCTGCTGGAGCAGAACTACCGCTCCACCCAGACGATCCTGTCCGCCGCCAACGCCGTCATCGAGCGCAACGCCGGCCGCCGCGCCAAGAACCTGTGGACGGAGGCCGGCGACGGCCCCGTCATCACCGGCTACACCGCCGACCAGGAGCACGACGAGGCGCAGTTCGTCGCCGACGAGATAGACCGCCTCACCGACGCCGGCGACGCCCGCCCCGGCGACGTCGCCGTCTTCTACCGCACCAACGCGCAGTCCCGTGTCTTCGAAGAGGTCTTCATCCGCGTCGGCCTGCCCTACAAGGTCGTCGGCGGCGTGCGCTTCTACGAGCGGCGCGAGGTCCGTGACGTCCTTGCGTACCTACGCGTCCTCGCCAACCCCGAGGACGGCGTCCCGCTGCGGCGGATCCTCAACGTGCCCAAGCGCGGCATCGGCGAGCGCGCCGAGGCGATGATCGAGGCGCTCGCGCTGCGCGAGAAGATCTCCTTCGCCGCCGCGCTGCGCCGGGTCGACGAGGCGTACGGCATGGCGGCGCGCTCGTCCAACGCCGTCAAGCGCTTCACGGCGCTGATGGACGAGCTGCGCACCGTCGTCGAGTCGGGCGCGGGCCCCGCCGTCGTCCTGGAGGCGGTGATGGAGCGCACGGGCTACCTGGCCGAGCTGCAGGCCTCCACCGACCCGCAGGACGAGACCCGGGTGGAGAACCTCCAGGAGCTCGCCGCGGTGGCGCTGGAGTTCGAGCAGGAGCGCGGCGAGGAGGAGCCCGGCTCGCTGTCGGAATTCCTGGAGCGCGTCGCGCTCGTCGCCGACTCCGACCAGATCCCGGACGACGACGAGTCCGGCGGCGTCATCACCCTCATGACGCTGCACACGGCCAAGGGCCTGGAATTCCCGGTCGTCTTCCTCACCGGCATGGAGGACGGCGTCTTCCCGCACATGCGGGCCCTGGGCCAGGTCAAGGAGCTGGAGGAGGAGCGGCGGCTCGCGTACGTCGGCATCACCCGGGCCCGCGAGCGGCTCTACCTGACCCGGTCCACGATGCGCAGCGCCTGGGGCCAGCCCGCCTACAACCCGCCCTCCCGTTTCCTGGAGGAGATCCCGGACGCCCTCATCCAGTGGCGGCGCACCGGCTCCGACGCGAAGGGCCCCGGCGGGGGCGGCAGCCCGGCGTCCAAGGCGGCCGCGTCCCTCTCCTCGACCCTCGGCTCCGGTACGGGCGCGGGGCGGCGCGGCGCGGGCGGCTTCGCGACCCGGCGCGGTGCGGCCGACCGCCCGGTCATCTCGCTCGCGGTCGGCGACCGCGTCACGCACGACCAGTTCGGGCTCGGCACGGTGATCGCGGTGACCGGCCGGCCGGGCGACGAGAAGGCGACGATCGACTTCGGCGACGAGCGGCCCAAGCAGCTGCTGCTGCGGTACGCGCCGGTGGAGAAGCTCTAGGGGCTGTCTCTTCCGAGCCGCCCGGTCCGCGTCGCGGGGCCGGGCGGTTCTGTTTCCGGACGTGCGAGGGCGGGGACGCGCGGGGGCGGGGCTCAGCGCGGGTCGAGGCCGTGCTTCAGGAGCCAGGCCAGCGGGTCGATCGGGGAGCCGCCGTGCGGGCGGACCTCCAGGTGCAGGTGCGGGCCCGTGGTGTTGCCGGTGTTGCCGGAGTAGGCGATCACCGTGCCCGCCTTCACCTTGCCGCTGCGGATCTTCGTGCTGCTCAGGTGGCAGTACCAGGTCTCGGTGCCGTCCGGCGCGGTGACGATGGCCATGTTGCCGTACGAGCTGTTCCACTGCGTACGGACCGTGCCGTCGGTCACCGCCATCACCGGGGTGCCGACCATGACGGGGAAGTCGATGCCGGTGTGCACCGACATCCAGTTCACGCCCGCCTGCCCGAAGTACGCGCTGAGCCCGTGCTGCTTGACCGGCAGCATGAACTTCGGCCGCAGCGCCTCCTTGCGGGCCGCCTCCGCCTCCGCCGCCTTCTTGGCCGCCGCCTGCCGGTCCTTGAGGTCGATGCGCTCCTGGGTGCGGCTCGCGCGGTCGGCGAAGTCGCTGGCGTCCGCGCTCACCCCGGCGAGCTGCCGGTCGAGCTGCGTGGTGGGGGCCTTGCCGCTGCTCGCGTCGGCCTTCGCCTTGCCGCTGTCCTGCGCCACACCCACGCCGGTCACGGCCGCGGCGCCGACCGCCGCGACGCCCATCACGGCGACCGACGGCACCGCCACGGTGAGCAGCGCGGAGCGCCGCGCGGGTTTGCGGCGGCGGCTGCGGGCGGCGGGCGCGTCGGGGTCGGGGCCGTCGGCTGCGAAGTCGTGCCGCTCGTCGGCGAGGGAGGACGTCACGGTGGCGGCGTCGGCGTCGGGGACGAGGTCGAAGGCCGCACCGAAGTCGGCCACGGGCTCCGCGGCCCCGGGCGCGGACTGCGGCTCCGGCTCGTGCGCGGCGGGCCCGGCGTATCCGTACGGGTCGGGTGCCGGCTCGTCGTAGGCGTACTGCTGCGGGCCGGGCTGCGGGGCGTAGGAGTCGTAGCCGCTCGGCGCCGTGTACGGGTCGTGGGGCTGGGCCTGCTGCTGAGGCTGCTGGAGCTGCTGGCTCTGCGGCGGGAACTGCTCGTAGATCCCGGTGTCGCCGCTCGCGTCGTAGCCGTAGCCGTACGCGGGGTAGCCGCCCGAATCCCAGTCCTGCGACGGGTAGCCGGGCTGGGCCTGCGGCTGGGGCTGCTCGTACGACGTGAACTGGGCGGCGTCGAAGGTGCCCGTGTCGTAGTACGTCGCCCCCGAGGGGTACGCGTACGGGTCGTAGCTCTGCTGCTGGGCGCTCTGGTCGTGGCCGTACCCGTAACCCGTGCCGTAGCCCACGTCCTGGGCCTGCGGCTGGTCGTAGCCGTAGCCGGCGGCCTGCTGCGGGATGTAGCCGTACGTCCCGGTCGCGGTGTCGTCCGCGAAGGCGGTGCCAACAGCCTGGTAGGCGCCCGTGGAATAGGCGTCGTACGCGTAGGCGTCGTAGTCGGGAGCGTGTCCCGACGGGTGACGTTCGTTCACCGCCAGCTTCTCTTTCGCCTCGGCAGCAGGAGAATTAGCGGTGACTGTAGCTGCCGGTAGGGGACGGGGACAATCTCTGCCCGGAGCGTGACGTCCGCCTTGCCCGGTGTTCGGTCGATATTCGACCGTTATGTGTCCGTTATGCGGCCTCGATCGCCGGACGCAGCGGACCGGCGCCCAGCAGCGCCCTGCGGATTTCCGCCACCACCGTGCCGTGCACCGGCAGGGCCAGATGGCCCACGCCGCTGACCTCGACGTTTTCCGCAGGCAGATCCGGATGCACCAGCCGGGCCGCCTCCGCCGGGATCATCAGCTGGTCCAGATCGCTCCAGAAGGCCACGAACCGCGTCCGGCACCCGGGCGACGGCGCGGCGAGCTCCCGGAGCACCTCGGAACCCGGCCGCATCTGCCGGATGATCGGGTGCGGGGCGAGCACGGGCACCGCGCGCGTGCCCGCGTGCGGCGTCCCCAGCGTGACCAGCGTGCGGACGCGGTGGTCGCCGCCGAGCCGCTGGACGTAGTAGCGGGCGATCAGACCGCCCAGGCTGTGCCCCACGACGTCCACCCGGCGTCGGTGGCTCTGCGCGCACACCTCCTCCACGTGGCGGCCCAGCATCTCCGCGGCGGTGCGGATGTCGCCGATCAGCGGCGAGTAGTTCAGCGCCTGGACCTGCGGCCAGCCGTGCTCGTGCAGCGAGCGGCGCAGGACGGAGAAGGCGGAGCGGTTGTCCACGAAGCCGTGCAGGAGGAGGACGGGTGGGCGCCCCCTGGCCGCCGCCGTCCGGCGCGGGTGGCCGTGCGTGCCCGCGGGGTCGCTCTTCCGGGCGTGCTCCTGGACATGCTGCTGGACGTGCTCCTGGACGTGCAGGTGCTCGTGCTCGGGGAGCATGCCGGTGGGGTAGAGCACCAGGTGGCGGGCCAGCACCGCGAGGTCGGCCGCCGTGGCCCTGGCCAGGCCCACGCTGTGCCACAGGCGGCTCACCGGGGCGTCGGGGTGGTCCGGGTCTTTCGGGGTGTCGGGGCCGTCAGGGCGGTCGGGGGTGTTCGGGCTGTTCGTGCCGTCCGGGCTGTTCGGGCGCTCGGAGCTGTCCGTGCGGTCGGGGCCGGCCATGGCCCACCTCCCGTCGCGGCCCGAATCCGCACCGACCCGGGCGCGCACCGGAGAAACCGCCGCTCGGGCGGGGCGTCCGCGGTGTGCCCGCGGGCGGTTCCGCGGATGCCGCACCGCCGCGCTCTGCGGCTGGGGCGCGGCAATGCGGCGTCCTGACAGCGGCTCCTCAGAACCAGACGAGTCGGCGTACCGCCCGGGCGCGTCCCGTGCCCGCTCGCGGCCCCGCCGGCCCGACCTTGCGGGGAATGTTGTCCCACTGTGTGATTTCCCCCTCGGTGCCGTCCGTAAAACTGACGCCCGGCGGAGGGTGGAGATAACGTTCGTTCACACGGTTCGCGCACAGTGCGGTCCACGGGCGGCCGGACGGGTCGGCACGGGGGCCGCGTACGCATGGAGGCAGAGATGGGTGTGTCCGGTCCGATCCGCGTGGTGGTCGCCAAGCCGGGGCTCGACGGCCATGACCGCGGGGCCAAGGTCATCGCCCGCGCCCTCCGGGACGCCGGCATGGAGGTCATCTACACGGGCCTCCACCAGACGCCCGAGCAGGTCGTCGACACCGCCATCCAGGAGGACGCCGACGCGATCGGCCTGTCCATCCTCTCCGGCGCCCACATGACGCTCTTCGCCAAGGTCGTCGAACTCCTCAAGGAGCGCGACGCCGCGGACATCACCGTCTTCGGCGGCGGCATCATCCCCGAGGCCGACATCGCTCCGCTCAAGGCGCTCGGCGTCGCCGCCATCTTCACCCCGGGGACTCCGACCGGCGACGTGGTCGAATGGGTCACCGCGAACGTCGCAACCGCGGCGTAGTCGCTGTCGCTGTCGGCTTGGCTGTGGCTGTCGCTGCCCTGCCGTTGCCGTTGCCGCTGGGCGCGCCGTATTCCTGGTGCGCTGCTTCTGCCGCCCGTCCCCGGGATACCGCGGGGCGGGCAAAAAAATAGCGGCAAGGACGTCATGCTTTCCTTGCCACTCTTAACTTATAGCGCACAGGGGGGCTTGCGGCAAGGCCCGTTCGATACCGCACAATGACCGGCCCGAGGTGCTGTGGGCTGCGGAAACGCGGATTTCCCGGCCGGCGCCGAGGAACGGAATGCACCCTCATCGAACGGGCAGCGGTGAATGACTGACGTGACGCACTCCCCTCGCACCACCGACGTGATCGTGATCGGCGCCGGGCCCACCGGACTCATGCTGGCCGGCGAGCTGCGGCTGTACGGCGTACGCGTGCTCGTGCTGGAGCGGACGCCCGGGCCGGTCGACCAGCCCCGCGGGCAGGGGCTGCACACCCGCAGCGTCGAGATCATGGACCAGCGCGGCCTGCTGGACCGCTTCCTCGCCATCAGCGAGAAATTCCAGGTCGGCGGCTTCTTCGGCGGCATCCACAAGGACTGGCCCGCGACCCTCGACACCGCCCACCCCTACGGCCTCGCCGTCTCGCAGCCCGCCACCGAGCGGTTGCTGCGCGAGCGCGCGGAGAGCCTCGGCGCGGAGATCCGCTTCGGCAGCGAGGTCGCCGAGGTGGACCAGGACGCGGACGGTGTCTCGGTCGGGCTCGCGGACGGCACGCGGCTGCGGTCGCGGTACGCCGTCGGCTGCGACGGCGGGCGCAGCGCCGTCCGCAAGGCCATCGGCGTCGGCTTCCCGGGCGAGCCCGCGACCGTCGAGACGCTGCTCGGGCACATGACGCTCACGGCGGACCCGGAGACGATCGCCGCCGTCGGCGCGGAGGTCCGCAAGACGCAGCTGCGCTTCGGCGCGCATCCCCTCGGGGGCGGGGAGTACCGCATCATCGTGCCCGCCGAGGCCGTCTCGGAGGACCGGGCGGCCCCCACCCTCGACGAATTCCGCGCCCGGCTGCGTGCTTACGCGGGCACGGACTTCGGGGCGCACTCCCCGACCTTCCTCTCCCGCTTCACCGACGCCACCCGGCAGGCGGAGCGCTACCGGGTCGGCCGCGTCCTCCTTGCCGGCGACGCCGCGCACATCCACCCGCCGACCGGTGGTCAGGGCCTCAACGTCGGCGTCCAGGACGCGTTCAACCTCGGCTGGAAGCTGGCCGCGCAGGTCTCGGGCCGGGCACCCGAGGGCCTGCTCGACACGTACCACGCCGAGCGGCACCCGGTGGGCGCGGCCCTCCTCGACAACACCCGCGCCCAGATCATGCTCCTCGGCACCGAGCCGGGCGCGGTCGCGCTGCGGGGGCTGCTGTCGCGGCTCATGGATTTCGAGGAGGTCAACGCGTATATGACTGGCCTCGCCACGGCGGTGGGGGTGCGGTACGACCTCGGGGCGCAGGAGGAGTCCGGCCTGCTCGGCCGGAGGATGCGGGACCTCCCGCTGCCCGGGGGCCGGCTCTACGAGCGGATGCGGTCGGGGCGCGGGGTCCTGCTCGACTCCACGGGCGCCCTGTCGGTGACGGGTTGGTCCGACCGCGTCGACCTCGTCCCCGCGCCGTCCGGGGCGCTCCCGGCGCCGGCGGTGCTTTTGCGGCCTGACGGCCATGTCGCGTGGGTCGGGGCCGGGCAGGCGGGGGTGGCGGTGCATTTGGTGAGGTGGTTCGGGGCTGCGGTGTGAGGGGTTCGGGCGCCCCGGCCGTGCCTCTTGCGGTGGTGCCCGCGGCCTTGCGGTGGGTGGGGGTTGCGCGCGGCGCCGGCCGCACCTCAGGTGCAGCCTCGCGCCGCTGGGTGTTGCCCGGCGGGGCATCGCGCTGTCCGTGCGGGGGTGGGGCCGGGCGCCACTCCGGGGGTACCTCCTCGGAATGCGCGTTCGCCCTCTTCCGTATTCGGTGAGGGGCTGGGAAGCGCATTCCTGCGGGGGCACCCCCGGATCGTCCCCCTCCTGTTGTATGGCGGGTTCGCCGCCGATGGTGGTGCAGCCCCACCAGTGGACGGAGAGCTGACGTCTTACCCGCACGGGTGGTGCGGGTGGGAAACACCCCGCGCCGCAGGCGCGGGCACCCCCGCGGTGGGAGAGCCGCCGACGTACGGCAAGGGGCGGCCCCGGGGAGGCGGGGTCACGCCCCGCGGGGGTGGAGCTCGGCGAGCATGGCGGCTCGCAGGCGGAGGGTGCCGGCGAGGCGTTGGAAGGCCTCGGCCCAGTACGCGGAGGCGCCCGGTGCGCCGTCGGCAGCTTCCTCGCCGGCGGAGGCGAGGACCGCGACCTGCTCAGCCCCCGCAGGGTCGAGGCAGCGCTCGGCGAGGCCCATGACGCCGCTGAAGCTCCAGGGGTAACTGCCCGCGTCCCGTGCGATGTCGAGTGCGTCGACCACAGCCCGTCCGAGGGGAGCGGCCCAGGGGACAGCGCAGACCCCGAGCATCTGGAAGGCCTCGGAGAGGCCGTGTGCGGCGACGAAGGACGCGACCCATTCCGCCCGCTCCGCCGGCGGGAGTATGGAGAGCAGCTTGGCCGGGTCGCCGATGGCGATGACGGGCGCGGTGGGTGCGGGGGGTGGTCCGAGGAGGGCCCGTGCCCAGACGGCGTTGCGCTGTCGGACGGCGGCCCGGCACCACGCGGCGTGCAGGTCGGGCTGCCAGTCGTCCAGCACGGGCAGGGCGATGATCTGCTCGGCGCTGCGGCCGCCGAAGCGGGCGGGCCACATGGACAGCGGGGCCGCGTCCACCAGTTGGCCGAGCCACCATGCGCGCTCCCCGCGGCCGTTCGGGGGGCGCGGGGCGACGCCGTCGCGTTCCATCGCGGCGTCGCATTCATAGGGCGCCTCCACGACGATGCCCTCGGGGCCGAGCGATACGCAGGTGCGGGCGCGTACGGCCATGCGCGCGGCGAGCGCGGATTCGGGGAGCGCGGAGAGCAGTTCCGCCGCTGTCGCCCGTACGTTGCGGCTGCGGTCGGACAGCGCCTGTTCGAGGAAGGTCTCGTCCGCCGGGGAGAGCCCGGTGCGCAGCGAGTCGAGGAACATCAGCCGGTCCTCGGCGCGCTCGCTCTTCCATGTCGCCGCGAGGAGCGCGAGGCCGGTGTCGGGGGCGCTCGTCCGCAGCCGGGTGAGCAGCGCGACCCGTTCGGCGAACAACCCCTCCTCCCACAGCCGTGCGGCCTCTTCCTGGTCCTGCTCCGTTTCGGTGCCGGGCGGGCCCGGCTCGGGGACTGCTGCCGCGCCCGCGCGCAACGCGTACGCCCAGTCCGGGTTGAGCTGCGCGAGCCACCGTCCGCCGGGGCCGGCGAAGGCGAGCGCGTCGGCCCGCAGGTCCGTACGGGCCCGGGCCACGTCCAGCAGCGCGGGCAGCAGCTCGGGCGGGACGGCGTAGCCCTCGCGGCGGGCCGCCGCCAGCCACTGCGGCAGCAGCTCGGCGAGATTCGGGGCGGCCCCGCGCCGGTTGCCGCCACCGGAACCGGAGCGGTCCGCCAGCAGCGTGGCGAGCCGTCGGCGGGCGGCGGGCGGCAGTTCGGGCCGCCGGTCCGGGGCGGCGGGCTTCGGCCGCGGTCCCGCTGACCCGGGCAGCAGTCCGGCGCGCCGCCGTACGACACCGGCCGCGGCGGCGTCCAGCAGGCTCGACGCGGCTTCCGCCGCGTCACCTATGACCCCGGCCGGGCGGCGCCGCTCGGTGCCGAGCAGTGCGATGCCGATGAGGTCGTCCCACTTCATCTCCATGCGCGTGCCTCCTCGCGGTGGGGCCGGGGCTCCGCCCCCGCCCTGCGTGGTCGTCCGGGATCCGTTGTCCTTGGTCGTTGCGAGTGACTCGCGATCCGGCTTCCCCGTTCCTCTCCCTCACACCGGGAGGGGGAGGGGGGACTGCGGTGGCCAGGCCGCGAGCGGGTGCAGGCCCGTGGGGGTGGCCTCGGCGAAGAGGGTGACGGGGTGGCCGCCGGATATGGAGGCCAGGCGCCACAGCGGGGTGGGGCTGGTCAGGGGGGCCGCGGCGGCGGACGTCGCGTCGGCCACCTGCCAGTGGTCCTGGCCCGGGAGGGGGACGACGTCGGCGAGGACGACGGGGAAGGCGTCCAGCCAGGGGTCGTCCGCGAGGGCCGTGCCGTACGCGTCGAGGGCAGCGGCCACCGATGTGCCCGGCGGGGTGCGGTCGGGGGTGCCGGTTGCGAAGACCTCGCCGAGCACCGCGCGCAGCGGCACCGCGGCCGGGTGGTAGGCCAGCTCCGCGTCGAGGACCGAGCCGACGGGCAGCGTCAGTTCGGGGGCGCGGCCCGCGGCGCCGAAGGAGAGGAGCAGGGCGAAGCGGCCCGACGCGGTGTCGTGCAGCCATATCCGGCGGGTGGTCAGCCGCTCGTCCGGGGTGTCGTACTGCGCGAGGACCAGCCACTGCCCGCGGATCCGCGGCCCCGCCAGGACCTCCGCGGAGTCGACGGTGAAGCCGATGCGCGTGCGTACCGTCTCCGCGAGGGGGCGGGGGAGGCGCTCGCGGCCGAGGTAGCCGCGGGCCAGCAGATGCAGCAGGCCCGTCTCCTCCAGCATCCGGGAGGGCCAGTCGCCGCCCGCCGCGGCGGCGGCGCCCAGCGTGCGGACCCGGGAGGCGAGCCCGGGGGCCTGGGCGTCGACCATACGGGCCGCCATCTCGTCCCACTGCTGGTAGCCCGCGCGCTCCGCGCCCGCGAGGCCGCCCCGCAACAGGTCGGTGAGGCGCTGCTCCAGCTCCGCGGCGCCGCCCTCGACCCGGACCGCGCGCCGCTCGGCCCGCTTGCGCGCCGCGTCCGCCGCGGACGGGCCGGGCGCGGGCTCGTCCTCCTCCGGGGCGGTGGCAGCCGCCTCCGCCTTCTCGCGGCGGGCCGCGAGCCACTGCTCGGCCCACTCCGGCGCGACCGCCCCCGCGGCGACCGCCCCTTCGTCACCGGCCCACAGTAAAAGCAGCCCCAGTGCGTGCTTGCACGGGAACTTCCGGCTCGGGCACGAGCACGCGTACGCGGGCCCGCGCAGATCGACGGCCGTCTGGTACGGACGGCTGCCGCTGCCCGCGCACAGGCCCCACACCGCGTCGTGCGACGCGCCCGCGCCGGACCACGGCGCGCGCGTCGCGAGCCGCGCGCCCGCGGTGCGTGACGCCGCGTCAGGCGCGAGTCCGAGCACCTGGTCGGCTGTCCACCGAGCTTCCGTTTCGTCCATGCCCACCACGCTAGGGCCACCCACTGACAATCACTCTGACCTGCGCGAATAGCGGGCTGTGACGGATTGTCAGTGGCGGGGTGCACAGTGGGAGCAGCACGGACCGAGGGGGTCCGTTCGAACGAGTGGGGGAGAGCCATGACCGCTTCGACGAGCGTCGCGGCCGGCACCGAGGAGGCCCTGCGGCCGCATGCGGAGGAGACCTTCGCGGCCGAGCTGGCCGCGCTCGCCGCCGCCGACGACCGCCCGCGCCCGGCGCGCTGGAAGCTCTCGCCCTGGGCGGTGGCCACCTACCTGCTCGGCGGGACGCTCCCGGACGGCACGGTGGTGACCCCTAAATACGTGGGCCCGCGCCGGATCGTCGAGGTCGCGGTGACGACACTCGCGACGGACCGGGCGCTGCTGCTGCTCGGCGTGCCGGGCACAGCGAAGACCTGGGTGTCGGAGCACCTGGCGGCCGCGGTCAGCGGCGATTCGACGCTGCTGGTGCAGGGCACCGCGGGCACCCCGGAGGAGGCCATCCGCTACGGATGGAATTACGCGCAGCTGCTCACGCACGGCCCGAGCCGGCAGGCGCTCGTGCACAGCCCGGTGATGCGGGCGATGGCGGAGGGCCGCATCGCGCGCGTGGAGGAGCTGACGCGCATCCCGGCCGACGTGCAGGACACCCTCATCACGATCCTGTCCGAGAAGACGCTGCCGATCCCCGAGTTGGGGACGGAGCAGCAGGCCGTCCGCGGCTTCAACCTCATCGCGACGGCCAACGACCGGGACCGCGGGGTCAACGAGCTGTCGAGCGCGCTGCGCCGCAGGTTCAACACGGTGGTGCTGCCGCTGCCCGCGAGCGCGGAGGACGAGGTGGAGATCGTCGCCCGCCGTGTCGCACAGATAGGAAGAGGCCTCGATCTGCCGGCCGCGCCGCGCGGCGCCGACGAGATCCGCCGTGTCGTCACCGTCTTCCGCGAGCTGCGCTCCGGCGTCACGGAGGACGGGCGCACCAAGCTCAAGTCCCCCTCGGGCACGCTCTCCACGGCCGAGGCAATCTCCGTCGTCACGAGCGGTCTCGCGCTGGCGGCCCACTTCGGCGACGGCGTGCTGCGTGCCCCCGACGTCGCCGCGGGCATCCTCGGCGCCGTGGTCCGCGACCCGGCGGCGGACCGCCTGATCTGGCAGGAGTATCTGGAGACGATCGTCCGCGAGCGCGACGGCTGGAAGGACTTCTACCGCGCCTGCCGTGAGGTGTCGTCATGAGGCCGCCCCACGCGGCGACCGCCCACCCCGCGGCCGCCGGCGCCGGACCGGCGGCCGCGGGCGGGGCCGCCGCCCCGCTCGCGGGCAGCGGCCCGCCCTGCCCGGCGCGGGTGCCCGCGGCTGCCGCGCCGCCCGTGCCGCGGCCGGACACGAGGGCAGCCGCGGGCGCGGAGGAGACCCGGGCTCCGGAGGGGGCCGTGCGCAGCGCGTCCGCCGTGCGTCAAGGCGGGTCAGGGGCAGGCCCGTTCGGGGTGCGGCGCCGCCCGGCGGCCGACACGCCGCCCGCGGCCGGGGCGGTACCGGAGAGCCAAGCATTCGGGAGGTGGCACGGCGTGTCGGGATCCGAGGTACGGCAGGCGGCCGGACAGCCGGAGGCGGCGGCGTCCGGGCCGCGGGGAAGGGCCCGGGCCGTGCCGGTCGCGACGGCGGCCGGACAGCCGGAGGAGGCGGCGGCGTCCGGTGCGGGTGCGGCGGGGTTGCCCGCGCCGCAGGGGAAGGCGCGGGATGTGCTGGCCGCGACCGTGGTGGCGCAGGGGACGGGGGACGCGGTGCTGCTCGGGGTGCGGCACCACGGGCCCGGGTCCGCGCGGGCGGTGCTCGCCGCGCTGGAGGCGTATCGGCCGCAGGCGGTGCTGATCGAGGGACCGCCGGAGGCCGACGCGCTGGTGGGGCTGGCCGCCGATCCGGCGATGCGGCCGCCGGTCGCGCTGCTGTCGCACGTGGTCGACGATCCGGCGAGGGCGGCCTTCTGGCCCTTCGCGGAGTTCTCGCCCGAGTGGGTGGCGTTGCGCTGGGCGGCGGCCGCGGGCGCGGAGGTCCGCTTCGTCGACCTGCCCGCCGCCGTCAGCCTGGCCCTGCGGCCGTCGCCGGAGGAGCTGGCCGCCGAGGGGGCGGACGGTTGGGACGAAGAGGCCCCGGGGGCCGAAGTGCCGGGCGGGCCGCGGCCCGACACCGCGGGCCCCGGGCCAGGGGCGGACGTACGGATCGACCCGCTCGCGGTCCTCGCGGAGACGGCCGGGTACGACGACCCGGAGCGCTGGTGGGAGGACGCGGTCGAGCACCGCGGCGACGGCACGGGCGGGAGCGGGGAGGCCGACCCGCTCGCCCCGTTCGCCGCACTCGGCGAGGCGATGGCCGCGATCCGCGCGGTGCACGGCGACGGCGGCCACCCCCACGACGCCGTGCGGGAGGCGCACATGCGGCTGCGGCTGCGCGAGGCCCGGCGGGCGCACGCGCGGACGGCCGTGGTGTGCGGGGCCTGGCATGTGCCCGCGCTCGCCGCGCGGACGGCGGTCGCCGCGGACCGGCAGCTGCTCAAGGGCCTGCCCAAGGCCCGGGTCGAGACGACCTGGGTGCCCTGGACGCACCGCAGGCTCGCCCGTGCGAGCGGCTACGGCGCGGGCATCGACTCGCCGGGCTGGTACCGCCATCTGTTCACCGCCCCCGACCGGCCGGTCGCCCGCTGGATGACGAAGGTCGCCGGGCTGCTGCGAGAGGAGGACATCCCGGTCTCGTCCGCGCACGTCATCGAGGCGGTGCGGCTGGCCGAGACGCTGGCGGCGCTGCGCGGCCGGCCGCTCGCCGGGCTCGGCGAGGCGACGGACGCGGTGCGCGCGGTGATGTGCGACGGCTCCGACGTGCCGCTCGCCCTCATCCGCGACCGGCTGGTGGTCGGGGACGCACTCGGCGAGGTGCCGCCGGACGCCCCCGCGGTGCCGCTTGCCCGCGATCTGGCCCGGCAGCAGCGCACGCTGCGGCTCAAGCCGGAGGCGCTGGAGCGCCACCTGGAGCTGGACCTGCGCAAGGACACCGACGCGGCCCGCAGCAGGCTGCTGCACAGGCTGGCACTGCTCGCCGTCGGCTGGGGCGAACCGGCCGGCGGCCGGGGGAGCAAGGGCACCTTCCGGGAGGAGTGGCGGCTGCGCTGGGAGCCCGAGCTGGCGGTGCGGGTCGCCGAGGCCGGGATCTGGGGGACGACGGTCGCGTCCGCCGCGACGGCGAAGGCGGCCGACGCGGCCGCGCACGCCGGGACGCTCGCCGAGGTCACGGCGCTGGCCGAGACGTGCCTGCTGGCCGGTCTCGCGGACGCGCTGCCCGTGGTGATGCGGGTGCTGGCCGATCGCGCGGCGCTGGACACGGACGTGGCGCATCTGGCGGCGGCGCTGCCCGCGCTGGTGCGGGCGGTCCGCTACGGGGACGTGCGGGGGACGGACGCGGCGGCGCTCGGCGAGGTCGCCGAGGGCCTGGCGCTGCGGATCTGCGTCGGGCTGCCGCCGGCCTGCGCGGGGCTGGACGCCGACGGGGCGGCGGCGATGCGCGAGCACCTCGACGGGGTGCACCGGGCGGTCGCGCTGCTGCCCGACCCGGCGCTCCGGGACCGCTGGGCCGCGGCCCTGCGCGGGCTCGCCGAGCGCGCCGACCGCCCGGGAGGGGCGCCGGGCGGCATACCCGGACTGCTGCGCGGAGCCGCGGCCCGGCTGCTCCTCGACGACGGGCGGCTGACGGCCGAGCAGGCGGCCCGGCTGATGGGCCTGACGCTGTCCCCGGGCACGGCCCCGGCGGAAGCGGCCGGCTGGATCGAGGGCTTCCTCGCGGGCGGCGGCATGCTGCTCGTGCACGACGAGCGGCTGCTCGCCCTGCTGGACGAGTGGATATGCGCGGTGCCGCCCGCGGCCTTCACGGATGTGCTGCCGCTGCTGCGGCGGACGTTCGCGGAGTTCGAGCCGGGAGTACGCCGCACGGTCGGCGAGCTGGTGCGCCGCGGCCCGGCCGGCGCCCGCCGCCCCGCCCCCGGCGCCACGGAGCCCGGCCTCCCCGGCTTCGCCCCGGCCCTCGACCCCACCCGCGCGGCCGCCGCGGCCCATACCGTCCGCCTGCTGCTCGGCACGACCACGACCACCGACCTGGGAACCCACCCCACCGGGGGAGCCTGACCATGACACATCCCCACCGCCCCACCGAAGCCCCCTCCGCCGGGCGGCCCGACGCCGCCGCCTCCTCCCCATTTCCTGCGGCGTCCGGCGGGATGCTCCGCCCCGCCGGTGTGCCCGCAGCTGCCGCCCCGTCGGAGGCCGCGGCCCCGCCCGGCCCGTCGGCCGCCTCCCGCGCGACCGCCGCCCCTCGCCCCACCGGCGCGGCAGCCGTGCCCGCCCCCACCCCTGCTGTGTCCGCGGCCGGCGGCGGCGCCATCGCGCCCGGCGGTGTCTCCCCCGGCCCCGCCGGAGGCGATGAGCGGTTGCGGCGCTGGCGGATGGTGCTCGGCGGCGGGGCCGGGGGAGAGGGGACGGGGTATGCGCTCGCAGGAAGGGACGCGGCGATGGACCGGGCGCTCGGGGCGCTCTACGGGGGGAACGGGGCGGCAGGCGGGGAGCGGGGGGCCGGGCTGGGCGGATCGGCGCCGCAGGTCGCGCGGTGGCTCGGGGACATCCGCCGGTATTTCCCTACCTCCGTGGTGCAGGTGATGCAGCGGGACGCGATCGGACGGCTCGGCCTGTCCGCGCTGCTGCTGGAGCCGGAGATGCTGGAGGCGGTGGAGGCCGACGTCCATCTGGTCGGCACGCTGCTGTCGCTCCACAAGGCGATGCCCGAGACGACGAAGGAGACCGCGCGGGCCGTGGTCCGCAAGGTCGTCGCGGACCTGGAGGCCCGGCTCGCGACGCGCACCCGCGCGACGCTGACCGGCGCGCTCGACCGGTCGGCCCGCGTCGGCCGGCCGCGCCACCGCGACATCGACTGGGACCGCACGATCCGCGCCAATCTGCGCCACTACCTGCCGGAGCACGGCACGGTCGTGCCGGAGCGGCTGATCGGCTACGGGCGGGCGGACCGCGCGGTGCGGAAGGACGTCGTGCTGTGCATCGACCAGTCCGGGTCGATGGCGGCATCCGTCGTCCACGCCTCCGTCTTCGGCGCGGTGCTCGCGTCGATGCGCGCGATCGCGACCCGTTTGGTCGTGTTCGACACCGCGGTGGTCGACCTCACCGACCAGCTCGCCGACCCGGTGGACGTGCTGTTCGGCACGCAGCTCGGCGGCGGTACGGACATCAACCGCGCGCTGGCGTACTGCGCCTCCCGGATCACCCGTCCGGCGGACACCGTGGTCGTGCTCATCAGCGACCTCTACGAGGGCGGCATCCGGGACGAGATGCTGAAGCGGGTCGCGGCGATGAAGGCGTCCGGAGTGCAGTTCGTCGCGTTGCTCGCGCTGTCGGACGAGGGTGCGCCGGCGTACGACAGGGAGCACGCGGCGGCATTGGCAGCACTCGGCGCGCCCGCGTTCGCCTGCACGCCCGACCATTTCCCCGACGTCATGGCGGCGGCCATCGAGAAGCGCCCGATCCCGATACCCGAGGCCTGAGCCCCCTGGGCCCCTCCTGGTCCCCGCCCGGACCCCGCTCACCCGGGGCCCCGGGCGAGCCCCGGCGGGGTGGCCCGAACAGGCGTGTTGTGACCGTTCTCACCGCTCACGGGCATGCCCGGATTTCGGCAGCGCCGCCGCGCGGCGATAACCTGCAAGACGGACATGCCGCGTACTCGGACACCGCGTGCGCTTATCTGGTGACAGCTGGTGGTGCAGTCGCCCTGCCCGTGCGGCACGCCCAGCCGGCAGGCGGCGCTGTACGTGTTCACGACGGCAGCCTCCCGCCGACGCCGTACACCATCCGGGCTTACTCCAGCCGATTCCAGGGAAAAGGGAGACGGACGCGCGTGGACCTGTTCGAGTACCAGGCGAGGGATCTCTTCGCCAAGCACGGGGTACCGGTGCTGGCCGGTGAAGTCATCGACACGCCTGAGGCGGCGCGCGAGATCACCGAGCGGCTCGGCGGAAAGTCGGTCGTCAAGGCCCAGGTCAAGGTCGGTGGCCGTGGCAAGGCGGGCGGCGTGAAGCTGGCCGCGACCGCGGACGAGGCCGTCGCCCGCGCGACGGACATCCTCGGCATGGACATCAAGGGCCACACGGTCCACAAGGTGATGATCGCCGAGACGGCCCCGGAGATCGTCGAGGAGTACTACGTCTCCTTCCTTCTGGACCGCGCTAACCGCACCTTCCTCTCCATCGCCTCCGTCGAGGGCGGCATGGAGATCGAGGAGGTCGCGGCGAACCGCCCCGAGGCCGTGGCGAAGACCCCGATCGACGCGATCGACGGTGTCGACAAGGCGAAGGCCCAGGAAATCGTGGCCGCCGCGAAGTTCCCGGCCGAGGTCGCCGACCAGGTCGCGGACGTGCTGGTGAGCCTGTGGGAGGTCTTCATCAAGGAGGACGCCCTCCTCGTCGAGGTCAACCCGCTGGCCAAGGTCGCCTCCGGCCAGGTCATCGCGCTGGACGGCAAGGTGTCGCTGGACGACAACGCGGAGTTCCGCCACCCGGACTTCGAGGAGCTGCACGACAAGGCCGCCGCCAACCCGCTGGAGGCCGCCGCCAAGGCCAAGGGCCTGAACTACGTCAAGCTCGACGGCCAGGTCGGCATCATCGGCAACGGCGCGGGCCTCGTCATGAGCACCCTCGACGTCGTCGCGTACGCCGGTGAGGCGCACGGCGGAGTGAAGCCCGCCAACTTCCTGGACATCGGCGGTGGCGCCTCCGCCCAGGTCATGGCCAACGGCCTGGAGATCATCCTCGGCGACCCGGACGTCCGCTCCGTCTTCGTCAACGTCTTCGGCGGCATCACCGCGTGCGACGAGGTCGCCAACGGCATCGTCCAGGCGCTGAAGCTCCTGGAGGACCGCGGCGAGCAGGTCACCAAGCCGCTCGTCGTCCGCCTCGACGGCAACAACGCCGAGCTGGGCCGGAAGATCCTCACCGACGCCGCGCACCCGCTGGTGCAGCGCGTCGACACCATGGACGGCGCGGCCGACAAGGCCGCCGAGCTGGCCGCCGCGAAGTAAGCACGAGGACGAGGACACACACCACCATGGCTATCTGGCTCACCAAGGACAGCAAGGTCATCGTCCAGGGCATGACCGGCGCGACCGGCGTCAAGCACACCAAGCTGATGCTGGGCGACGGCACCAACGTCGTCGGCGGCGTCAACCCGCGCAAGGCCGGGCAGAAGGTCGACTTCGACGGCACCGAGGTACCGGTCTTCGGCTCCGTCAAGGAGGCCATCGAGGCCACCGGGGCGAACGTCTCGGTCATCTTCGTGCCGGAGAAGTTCACCAAGGACGCCGTCGTCGAGGCGATCGACGCGGAGATTCCTCTCGCCGTCGTCATCACCGAGGGCATCGCCGTGCACGACTCGGCCTCCTTCTGGGCGTACGCCGGCAAGAAGGGCAACAAGACCCGCATCATCGGCCCGAACTGCCCCGGCATCATCACCCCGGGTCAGTCCAACGTCGGCATCATCCCGGGCGACATCACCAAGCCGGGCCGCATCGGCCTGGTGTCGAAGTCCGGCACGCTGACGTACCAGATGATGTACGAGCTGCGCGACATCGGCTTCTCGACCGCGGTCGGCATCGGCGGCGACCCGATCATCGGCACCACGCACATCGACGCGCTCGCCGCGTTCGAGGCCGACCCCGACACCGACCTGATCGTCATGATCGGCGAGATCGGCGGCGACGCCGAGGAGCGGGCCGCGGACTACATCGCGAAGAACGTGACGAAGCCGGTCGTCGGCTACGTCGCGGGCTTCACCGCGCCCGAGGGCAAGACCATGGGCCACGCCGGCGCCATCGTCTCCGGCTCCTCCGGCACCGCGCAGGCCAAGAAGGAGGCCCTGGAGGCCGCGGGCGTCAAGGTCGGCAAGACGCCGTCCGAGACCGCGCGGCTGGCCCGGGAGATCCTCGTCGGCTGAGGTCGGCTGAGGTCGGCTGAGGTCGGCTGAGGTCGGCTGAGGTCGGCTGAGAGCCCGCTGACCGGCCGAACCGCCGCGTCACACCGGACGGCCCGCTCCCCTGCGCAGGGGAGCGGGCCGTCCGCCGTTCCCGGCACGGTCACCGGCCGGGGTTCACCGCGGGGACTGGGCCGCTTGCCCGTGCGGCGGTACGGGGTCGTGGTGGGGGGATTCGCCCGGCCGCTGCGGTCCGACGATCATGCAGACGGTCGTGACCAGCAGCACCGTCCCGGCCGCGGCGAAGGACGCGAGCGTACGGCGCCGCGTCCCGCGCTCGCTGGCCTTTCGTACGCCCGCGGGCCGCGCGGGCGCCGCCGGGGCACCGTCCGGCGCACCCGGGGAGGGCGGCGGTTCGGGTACGGCCGCGAGCAGGCCCGCCAGGTGCTCGGCGGCGTCGCCCCCGTCGTACGCGTCCGGCGCCGCCGCGGCCAGCTCGCGGCGGGCCCCGATGACGCGGGAGGCGGCCGCGGCCGGGCTCGACTCGACCTCGGCGGCGGTGCGCACCAGGCTCATCCCGAGCCCGTCGTGCAGCAGCAGCGCCCGCCGCCGCTCCGGGTGCAGCCCCACCAGCGCGCGCCACAGGGCGTCCTCCGGGGCGGGCGCCGGCGGGCGCCTGCGCACCCGCTTCCAGTGCCGCTGCCAGGGCGCGAGCGCGTACGCGTGCGCGGCGGCCCGCAGCCGGCCCGCCGGGTCGCTGTCCCGCGCGACCTCCGGCCACCGCTGCCACGCCTGGTCGAACGCCCGCCGCACCGCCTGCGCGGCCAGCTGCGCGTCCCCGGTGAGGACGACCACCTGGCGCCGCAGCGGCTCCGCGCACCGCAGGTAGAGCGCGTCGAACGCGGCCTCGGGGTCGAGCGTGTCGGCCGGGTCGAGCAGGGCGTCCCCCGGATCTGCCGCTGTCCCCGCCCCCGGGACCGGCTCCGCCGCCCCGCCCAGCGGCCGGACCTCGGCGGCCACCGCGGGATGGACGGTGACCGCCCGCACCGGAAGGGCCCACGCGGGCCCGGCCGGAGCGGAGACGGAAGCTGAGGAAGCGGAGGGAACGGACACGGGAGCGGTACGGGCCCGCGCGGCGGTCCGGGGCCGGGACGTGGGGGGCCGTTTGCGCCTGCTCACGGGGAGGACCTCTCATCTCATCCGACTCGTCATACGCATCAGACAGTCTGAAAAAACCACGTATACGCCGCATCATGGGCGACACGACGACCAACCGCCCGCTGCACGGGTGAAACGGGTGTTGTTGGCACCATGGGACGCCGTGACTCATATGACGCAACCGGCGGCCCGGCCCGGCTCCGGAGCAGCGGCCGAGCCCGACCCCGACATCCCCCGCCCCCTCGCCGCGCTGCGCGCGTCGGCCGCCGTCGCGGGGATGGCCGCGGCGGGGCTGGTGCTGCTCGGGCTCGCGGCGGTCGTGCTGCTGCTCTGGGTCGCCTCGCCCTTCCCCGACAGCGGCCTCGGCGGGGCCCTGCACATCGCCGCCGACCTGTGGCTGCTCGCCCACGGCGCCGCCCTGGTGCGCGACACGACCCTCTCCGGCGTTCCGGCGCCCGTAGGCGTCACGCCGCTGCTGCTGAGCGTGCTTCCCGCGTGGCTGCTCTACCGCGGTACGGCGTCGGCGGTCGCGAACGGCACGCGGGCCTGCGCGGGCTGGGTGCTCGGCGGCTACCTCGCCGTCGCCGTGCCGGTCACGGCCTACGCCGCCGCCGGGTCGCTGCACGCCGACGTGCTGTCCGCGCTGCTGCACGTGCCGCTCCTAGCGGCCGCCGCGACCGCCGCCGGGGCGTGGGCGGGCCGCGGGCGGCCCCCGCTGTCGGCCTACCGGGCGTGGGGCGGCGACGTGGCGCTCGCGCTGCGGGCCGGTGGAATCGGGGCGGGTGTCCTGGTGGGCGGTGGGGCGGTCGTCGGCGCCGTCGCCCTCGGGTGGCACGCGGGCGCGGCGGGGCGGACGTTCGGGCAGCTCAGCGCGCCGTTCGCGGGGCAGGTCGCGGTGTTCCTGCTGTGCGTGCTGCTGGTGCCGAACCTCGCGGTGTGGTCCGCGGCGTACGCGCTCGGGCCCGGCTTCTCCGTCGGCGCGGGCAGCACCGTCGCGCCCACGGGGGCCTCCGGCTATCCGCTGCTGCCGCGCTTCCCGCTGCTGGCGGCGCTGCCGGGCCAGGGCGGACCGCACCCGGCGGGCTGGGCGACCCTCGCGGTGCCGGTCCTGGCGGCCGGGGCGCTGGGCTGGGTCTGCGTACGGGCCCGGCTGCGGACCGGCCGTACGGCACTGGTCGTCGCGGGCGCCGCGGGGACCTGCGGACTCGCGCTCGGCGTGCTCGCGGCGGCCTCGGGCGGGCCCCTGGGGGTCGGCAGCCTCGCACGCGTCGGCCCGGCCTGGTGGCTCACCGCCGCCGCGGCCGCGGCCTGGCCGCTCGCCCTCGTGCTGCCGCCGGCCGTGGCCGTCGCCTGGTTCCGCACCCGCACGCCGCGCACCCCGCGCACCCCGGCGGTTCCGAACCCGCCGACGCACCCCCCGCAGCCGCCCGCGCGGCCCCAGCCGCTCCAGGCACCGCGGGGTTTCAGGCCGCCGGTGTCGGCTGAGCCGTCCAGGCCGTCTGTGCCGCCGGTGTCGGCCGAGCCGTTCGAGCCGTCTGTGCCGCCGGTGTCGGCCGAGCCGTTCGAGCCGTCTGTGCCGCCGGTGTCGGCCGAGCGGTCGCAGCCGTTCAGGCCGTCTGTGCCGCCGGTGTCGGCCGAGCCGTTCGAGCCGCCTGTGCCGCCGGTGTCGGCCGAGTGGTCGCAGCCGTTCAAGCCGCCGGTGTCGGCCGAGCCGTCGCGGCCGTTCCGGCCGTCCGCGCCGCCGGTGTCGCCCCAGCCGCCCCAGCCGCCCCGGCCACCGCAGGCGCCCGCGCCGGCCGGTCCTCAGCAGCCGCCGCAGCCCTCCGCGCCGTCCGAACCTTCCGCGCCGCCGGTGGCGGCGAAGCCGTCGGCGCCGCCCGAGCCCCAGCAGCCCCAGCAGCCGCCGCAGGCGCCCGCGCCGGACTTCCCGCCGCGGCCCGCGGGGCCGCCGGCCGGGCCCTGACGGGTGTTACGGGCGCATCGACGGCAGGTCGCGCAGCGGCTTCGGGAGGAGCTTCTGGCAGGCGTGCGCGGCCGGCGTCGTGAGGGCGTCCTGGCGGCAGGTGTAGTAGTCGCGGTAGGCGAGGTGGAAGGCGTACGTACCGGCGACGATGACGAGCGCGAGCCCGCTGGCCACGATGCCCGTCCAGGCCGCCGTGACGAACGAGCGCTGCGCGTCGGGGCCCGGCGCGGGCGGCGCGGGGCGCGGCGACTGCGTGGCGTCGGCCAGCGCGGAGGCGGCCGCGGCGCGGGCCTGGGCGCGCTCCTCGGACGGCATCCGCAGCGCGCTGATGCCCCAGTAGAGCGCGAGCGCGCCGAGCAGCAGGGCGACCGGCGTCCAGCCGAGCAGCGCGAAGAGCAGGCCGCAGCTGCCGAAGAAGATGGCGTAGCGGGAGCGCCGGTGGGCCGGGTCGGTGGGGTCGAAGCGCGGTCCGGTGCCCTGCGGGCCGGTCGGGCCCTGCGTGGGGTCGGGCCGCTGCCCGTACGGGTCGGGCCGCCCGCCCTGCGGCTGCCGGCTGCTCCACTGGCTGCCCCAGGGCTGCGGCGCGCCCTGCGGCGGGGTGGGCGGCGTGGAGCCGGGATCGTCGGAGGATCCCGATCCCGATCCCGATCCCGACCCCGACCCCGAGCCGCCCGAGCCGCCGGACCCCGACGGCTGCCGCGGCTGCCAGGGCCGGTCCGGCGTTCCCTCGGGCGGCGGCGCGAACGGGTTCTCCTGGTCCTGGTCGCCCTCGGGCGCGCGCAGCGCAAGACGAATACGGCCGCTGCTCATGATGTGATGCGCCATCCCCTGGGCTCGACTCCTCGTGCGGGCATTGCGGTCTGGTGAAATCCTCCGGCCTGCGTGCCGTATGTATGTCATACGTGACACAGGTGTCGGATACATCACGTTCACCCTCGCGCAGGGCGCGCGAAGTCCGTGTTCCCGGCAGACGCTACCCTCCGGGCGCTCCCCCGTCCCGCGGGGGCTGTCCGGAGTGCCGGTATCGTTGCTGACGGTCGGGGGTCTCGTAGGGTTCCCCGGAATCCGGCCAACCCCCGACTCGTACGATCATCCTAAGGCTGCCGGGTGCCTGCCCGGCAGCCGCGAGAGAGAGCCTCCCGCCAGTGGCCGCCCGTACTCCCGCCGCGTCCGACGCACCGTTCGCCGTCCCGCCCGCCGCCGACTCCACCGGAGCCACCGCCCGCGTGGTCGTGCTCGTCTCCGGCTCCGGCACCAATCTGCAGGCGCTGCTGGACGCCATCGCGGCGGACCCCGGCCACGGGGCCCGGATCGTCGCCGTCGGCGCCGACCGCGACGGGATCGTCGGCCTGGAGCGCGCCGAGCGCGCGGGGATCCCCACCTTCGTCGTACGGGTCAAGGACCACCCCGACCGTGCCGCCTGGGACGCCGCCCTCACCGCGGCGACCGCGGCGTACGCACCGGACCTCGTCGTCTCCGCCGGCTTCATGAAGATCGTCGGCAAGGACTTCCTCGCGGCCTTCGGCGGCCGGATCGTCAACACCCACCCGGCACTGCTGCCGAGCTTCCCCGGGGCCCACGGCGTACGCGACGCGCTCGCGTACGGCGCCAAGGTCACCGGGTGCACCGTCCACTTCGTCGACGACGGCGTCGACACCGGACCGGTCATCGCCCAGGGCGTGGTCGAGGTCCGCGAGGACGACACGGAGGACGCGCTCCACGAGCGCATCAAGGACGTCGAGCGGCGGCTGCTCGTCGACGTCGTAGGGCGGCTGTCGCGCGACGGCTACCGCATCGAAGGACGAAAGGTACGGATTCCGGCATGAGCGCCGACACCACCGAAGGCCAGGACAAGCGCCCGCTGCGCCGCGCGCTGATCAGCGTCTACGACAAGACCGGCCTGGAGGAGCTGGCACGCGGGCTGCACGAGGCGGGGGTGGAGCTGGTCTCGACCGGCTCGACCGCCGGCCGGATCGCCGCCGCCGGGGTGCCCGTCACGCCGGTCGAGGAGCTGACCGGCTTCCCCGAGTGCCTGGACGGCCGGGTCAAGACGCTGCACCCGCGAGTGCACGCCGGGATCCTCGCCGACCTGCGCCTCGACGACCACCGGCGGCAGCTGGAGGAGCTGGACGTCAAGCCGTTCGAGCTGGTCGTCGTCAACCTCTACCCCTTCCGCGAGACCGTCGCCTCCGGCGCGTCCGACGACGAGTGCGTGGAGCAGATCGACATCGGCGGCCCCTCGATGGTGCGCGCCGCCGCCAAGAACCACCCCTCGGTCGCCGTCGTCACCAGCCCCGGGCGCTACGCCGACGTGCTCGCCGCCGCGCAGACCGGCGGCTTCGACCTGGCCGCCCGCAAGGGGCTCGCCGCCGAGGCGTTCCGGCACACCGCCGCCTACGACGTGGCTGTGGCCTCCTGGTTCGCCGACGGCTACGCGGCCGACGGGGAGAGCGACTTCCCCGCCTTCGCGGGCGAGGTCTTCACCCGCCGCCAGACCCTGCGCTACGGCGAGAACCCGCACCAGGCCGCCGCCCTGTACGTCAGCGCCGACGCCCCCGCGAGCGGCCTGGCCGGCGCGGAGCAGCTGCACGGCAAGGAGATGTCCTACAACAACTACGTGGACACCGAGGCCGCCCGGCGCGCCGCCCACGACCACGACGAGCCGTGCGTGGCGATCATCAAGCACGCCAACCCGTGCGGCATCGCGGTCGGCGCGGACGTCGCCGAGGCGCACCGCAAGGCGCACGCGTGCGACCCGCTGTCCGCGTACGGCGGCGTCATCGCCGTCAACCGCCCGGTGTCGGTCGCGATGGCCGAGCAGGTCGCGGAGATCTTCACCGAGGTCATCGTCGCCCCGGGGTACGAGGACGGCGCCGTCGAGGTGCTCGCGCGCAAGAAGAACATCCGGGTGCTCAAGGTCGAGGGTGCCCCGGCCGCGGTCACCGAGCGGCGCCCGATCGAGGGCGGCGTCCTCATCCAGGCCAAGGACCGCTTCCAGGCCGAGGGCGACGACCCCACCACCTGGCGGCTGGTCAGCGGCGAGCCGCTGGCGTCGGCCGAGCTGGCCGACCTGGCCTTCGCGTGGCGCGCCTCGCGCGCGGTGAAGTCCAACGCGATCCTGCTGGGCAAGGACGGCGCCACGGTCGGCGTCGGCATGGGCCAGGTCAACCGGGTCGACTCGGCCAAGCTCGCGGTCGCCCGCGCCGGCGCCGAGCGCGCCGCCGGCTCGTACGCCGCGTCCGACGCCTTCTTCCCCTTCCCCGACGGCTTCGAGGTGCTCGCCGAGGCGGGCGTCAAGGCCGTGGCGCAGCCCGGCGGCTCGGTCCGCGACGACGCGGTGATCGAGGCCGCGCAGAAGGCCGGCGTGACCATGTACCTGACGGGCACGCGGCACTTCTTCCACTGAGCGACCGGCGACGCGGCCGCGGCCGCACCCCCTGGGAACGGGGGTGCGGCCGCGGCCGTCGTACGTGCCGATTCGGTACCGGAGCAGCAGCTCAGGCGTATCGGAAACGGCGTATCAGAACTGGTCCTTGACGACCACGCTGTGCACCATCTTGTCGGCCCACGTCTGGTTCTTCGAGTCCCACAGCGGCCACAGGTAGCCCAGGAGGCACGGGATGCGGTCCAGGATGTGCCCCATCTGGCGGCCGAAGCCGCGGCCGAAGCCGAGCGCCGAGCCGTCGTGCTCGCGCAGCACCCGGATGCCGACGATCTTCTTGCCCGGGCTCTGGCCGGTCATGCCCTCCCGGTAGCTCACGAAGATCAGCGCGGCGAACGCCAGGAGGCCGCCGACGATCATCAGCGTCAGCTCGTTGTCCGTGGCGCCGGGCAGGTCGCAGTAGCTCTTCGCGACGCCGTGGTCGAGGCACGTGTTCAGCGCGTCCTGCCGCCTGTTCAGGTCGGGGATCATGCCGGCCAGGTAGATGCCGACAGGCACCAGGTAGACGATCAGGAAGTCCAGCAGCAGCGCCCCGAGCCGGGCGCCCCAGCTCGCCAGCGGCGGCATCCCCGGCGGCATTCCGCCCGGCTGCGGATAGCCGTACGGCTGCTGGTAGCCGTAGCCGGCCGGCTGCCCGTAGGGGACCTGCGGCGGAACGCCGGGCGGTATCGGCTGGCCGTACGGCTGCTGGGGCTGGCCGCCGCCGTACGGGGACGGGGGGCCGGGAGGCTGGCTCACGTGCGGTTTCCTTCACGGGACGGGGACGGGCTGCAGCAAACGCCATATCGTCCGACCAGGTGACATCGCCGCGCAAGGGCTGTCCGCGGACGGGATCCGCACGGATTTGCTGACGGGCACCCCCGATCGACGACAATGGGGCCATGAGCGCCCAGATTCTCGATGGCAAGGCCACCGCAGCCGCGATCAAGTCCGAACTGACCGAGCGTGTCCAGGCGCTCAAGGCCCGCGGTGCCGCCCCCGGGCTCGGCACTCTGCTGGTCGGCGACGACCCCGGCAGCAAGTGGTACGTCGCCGGCAAGCACCGCGACTGCGCACAGGTCGGCATCGGCTCCATCCAGCGCGAGCTGCCCGGCACCGCCACCCAGGAGGACATCGAGGCGGTCGTCCGCGAGCTCAACGAGGATCCCGCCTGCACCGGCTACATCGTGCAGCTCCCGCTGCCCAAGGGCATCGACACCAACCGTGTCCTGGAGCTGATGGACCCCGCCAAGGACGCGGACGGGCTGCACCCCACCAACCTCGGCCGGCTCGTCCTCGGCGTGCCCGCGCCGCTGCCCTGCACGCCCAACGGCATCGTCGAGCTGCTGCGCCGGCACGGCGTCGCGATCAACGGCGCGCACGTCGTCGTGGTCGGCCGCGGCATCACGGTCGGGCGCTCCATCGGGCTGCTGCTCACCCGCAAGTCCGAGAACGCGACGGTGACGCTGTGCCACACCGGCACGCGCGACCTGTCCGCGCAGCTGCGGCAGGCCGACATCGTCGTCGCCGCGGCCGGCGTGCCGCACATCGTCAAGCCCGAGGACGTCAAGCCGGGCGCGGCCGTGCTCGACGTCGGCGTCAGCCGCGACGAGGCCGGCAAGATCGTCGGCGACGTGCACCCCGCCGTCGCCGAGACCGCGGGCTGGATCTCCCCCAACCCCGGCGGCGTCGGCCCGATGACCCGGGCGCTGCTGCTGCAGAACGTGGTGGAGGCGGCCGAACGGCAGGCGGCGGCCCGTGTCGGCTGAGCTGGGCCCCGGAGGCCGCCCCGCCGTCACGACCTCCACCGCACGCCCCGAGGGCGGCGGGCGCGCCGCCCCGGGCGACGCGCCTGCGCCAGCACGGCAGTGGCCGATCCTCCTCGTCGTCGTCGGCGCGGTCGCGGGCCTCGTCACCACCGCGTCCGGCGCGTTCCGCGCGGGCGCGATCACGGTGGGCGTGGCCCTGCTCCTCGGGGGCGTCCTGCGCTGGACGCTGTCGTCCGTCGGCATGCTGGCCGTGCGCAGCAGGTTCACCGACGTGATCACCTACGCGATCCTGGGCCTCGCGATCATCCTGCTCGCGCTCATGGCGCAGCCGGACCCGATCCTCCGGATCCCCTTCCTGGAGGACATCATCCACTTCTCCGTCAAGTAGGCGTTCCGCACCGGAATGCCTCGTGCGGTGGCCCGCGCGGCCAGCCCCCGCCGGGGAAAGGCGACGGGCCACGCCAAGCGGCAATCACCCAGGGGCGCGGGGGGTACCTCCCCAGGGCGAGGCGCTGGGGGAGAACGGCGCGGCCGGCCACGACGGCGGGAGGATCGCGAACGTCACCGCAAGAGGCACCCCGGAGTGTCCCGGGGTGCGCTTTAGCACACCGGGCGTCCCCGTGTGGGGGTTGAGCGGAAAGAACATCCGTACGGCACGGGTGTTCTATCGTTGCCCTCGGTATCCGTCGGGACACGAAGGGTGCGGCATGGGTCAATGGGAGCCGCTCACGGACCGCGCCCCCGTGGACATGCGGCGGCTCGCGACGCAGTTGCGGCGCATGAAGGACCGCAGCGGCCTCACCGTGCCCGCGCTCGCCGCGCGCACCGCGGAGTCCGCGGAGGCGTGGGCCTCGTACCTCGCGGCGCGGCGCGTGCCGCCGCTCGCCGCGGTGGAGGTGCTGGCGCAGGCGAGCGGCGCGGACTACGAGCGGGCCGGCGCCCTGTGGCGGCTCGCCGACAAGGCGGCGAACGGCACAGGGGAGCGCGGCCGCGGCAGGCCCGTACCGGATCCGGATCCGCTGGATCCGCTGGGCGCCGCGGAGGGGCTGCCGTCCGGACGCCGGCGGGCCGTCCTGCTGGGGGCGGCCGGCGTGTGCGCGGTGGCCGCACTCCTCGCGATCGTCCTCCTGGCGGGTACGGGCAGCAGCAGCGCCCCCGGCCACGGCGCCGCCCCGACGGCGACGGCCACGACGGCGCCCGCGTCCCGTACTCCCGCGGCCTCCCCGCCGCGCACCCACCCGCAGGCCTCGGGGCGCACACCCGCGGGCACGACCGCACCGCCCGCCCCCGGCAGCACACCGCGGACGTCGGCCCCGACGCCGTCCGCCGCGCCCACGACGGCGGATCCGGCGCCGTCAACTCCCGCGTCCTCGCCTCCTCCCACGCCGAGCCCGTCCGACGAGCCGCCGAGCGCGACCGCTGCCCCGACGTCCACCGGCCTGTGCCTGGGCCTCGTCGTCCTCGGCATCTGCATAGGGTGAGGCAGGTCACGCCCGTACGGACACGCATGCCGGAGCGGGGCCGGGTCCGTGCGGCCGCGGCCCCGCGATAGCCTGGCGGGTGGCTCTCCCGACCACGGGGAGATCCGCGATCTGGGCCGCCGCCCAGCCATTGCCGGGCGGCCGCGCACAGGCCGCACCCCCGACCCAGCAGCACGCGCGGCCACCGCGCACAGGCCAGGAGAAGGCAATGACTCGCACTCCCGTCAACGTCACCGTCACCGGAGCGGCCGGCCAGATCGGCTACGCCCTCCTCTTCCGCATCGCCTCGGGCCACCTGCTCGGCGCGGACGTACCGGTGAAGCTCCGGCTGCTGGAGATCCCGCAGGGGCTCAAGGCCGCCGAGGGCACGGCCATGGAGCTGGACGACGCGGCCTTCCCGCTGCTGCGCGGCATCGACATCACCGACGACCCGAACGTCGCCTTCGACGGCGCCAACGTCGCCCTGCTCGTGGGCGCCCGCCCGCGCACCAAGGGCATGGAGCGCGGTGACCTGCTCTCGGCCAACGGCGGCATCTTCAAGCCGCAGGGCAAGGCCATCAACGACCACGCCGCCGACGACATCAAGGTCCTGGTCGTCGGCAACCCGGCGAACACGAACGCGCTGATCGCGCAGTCCGCCGCCCCCGACGTCCCGGCCGAGCGCTTCACCGCCATGACGCGGCTGGACCACAACCGGGCGATCGCGCAGCTCGCGAAGAAGACCGGCGCGGCCGTGGCCGACATCAAGCGCGTCACGATCTGGGGCAACCACTCCGCGACGCAGTACCCGGACATCTTCCACGCGGAGGTCGCCGGGAAGAACGCGGCGGAGGTCGTGAACGACGAGCAGTGGCTCGCCGACACGTTCATCCCGACGGTCGCGAAGCGCGGCGCCGCGATCATCGAGGCGCGCGGCGCCTCCTCCGCGGCGTCGGCCGCGTCCGCGGCGCTGGACCACGTCCACACGTGGGTGAACGGCACGGCCGAGGGCGACTGGACGTCGATGGGCATCGTCTCCGACGGCTCCTACGGCGTGCCCGCCGGCCTCATCTCGTCCTTCCCCGTCACGACGAAGAACGGCTCCTTCGAGATCGTCCAGGGCCTGGAGATCAACGAGTTCTCGCGCCCGCGGATCGACGCTTCCGTCAAGGAGCTGGAGGAGGAGCGCGCCGCCGTGCGCGAGCTCGGCCTCATCTGAGCCCAGCTCTTCCTTGCCGCGACGCCCCGAGCTGCCCCTTGCCCGGGGCGTCGCGCTCAGCCGCCCACCGGCGGACGGTCGCGCGGCTCAGCTCGAGGCGCACCCCCGAGCGCCGTGCACAGCAAGCTCAGCGCCTGCGTGAAGGCGTGGTCCGGCGGGGTGCCGTACCCCACGACGAGGGCGGGCGGGTGGGCGGGGGAAGCTCCGAACGCCGGGAGCCCCGGCACGGACAGGCCCAGCCGGTGGGCGCGGGCCACCACCGCGTCGACCGGGCCCGCTGCGGCGGGCAGCTCCACCACCGCGTGCAGCCCGGCGGCGATGCCGGACACCCGGACGTCCGGCGCGCAGCCGCGCAGCACCTCCACGACCCGGTCCCGCCGCGCGCGGTAGCGCGACCTCATCCGCCGCACGTGCCGGTCGTACGCCCCGGAGCGCAGGAACTCCGCCAGCGTCAGCTGGTCGAGCACCGCCGACTGGTGGTCGGCGATCCGCTTCTCGCGGACGACCGCGTCGAGCAGGTGCGGCGGCACGGCGAGCCAGGCCAGCCGCAGCGCGGGGGCGAGGCTCTTGCTCGCGGTGCCGGCGTAGACGACGTGGTCGGGGGCGAGCGCCTGGAGTGCGGCGACGGGCTGCCGGTCGTAGCGGAACTCGCCGTCGTAGTCGTCCTCCAGGACGATGCCGCCGGTGGAGCGGGCCCAGGCGACGACCGCGGTGCGCCGCCCGGGCGACAGGCTGACGCCGAGCGGGAACTGGTGCGCGGGCGTGAGCAGCACCGCGGCGACGTCGCCGTCCAGCTCCTCGACGCGGGCCCCGCCGGCGTCGACGGGCAGCGGGCGCGGGTCGAGGCCCGAGACGCGCAGCACGGTGGGCACGTCGGGCAGCCCGACGCTCTCGTACGCGGCCCGGCGTGCGCCCCGCGCGTGCAGGACGCGGGCGAGGAGGCCCACGCCCTGCGTGTAGCCGGTGCAGATCACCAGGTGCTCGGGGTCCGTGCGCACCCCGCGCACGCGGGCGAGGTAGTCGGCGAGGGCGGCGCGCAGTTCGGGGCGGCCGCGCGGGTCGGTGTAGCCGAAGGCCTCGTTGGGTGCGGCGGTGAGGGCCCGGCGGGCGGCGCGCAGCCAGCCGGTGCGGGGGAAGGACCCGAGGTCGGGGGAGCCGGGCCACAGGACGTACGGCAGCCCGGAGTGGTGCGGTGCGAGCTCCGCGGGGCCGTTGCGGGGCGCCTCGGGGCCGCGCTCGCCCGGGCGGTGCCCCCGGCCCGTACGGAGGGCGGGGACGGCGGGCCGCGGGGCGACCGTGGTGCCCGAGCCCTGCCGGGCGGTGAGCCAGCCCTCGGCGACGAGCTGCCCGTACGCGTCGGCGACGGTGTTGCGGGCGAGGCCGAGGTCGCGGGCCAGGACCCGGCTGGACGGCAGCCGGGTGCCGGGGGCGAGCCGCCCGTCGCGTACGGCCGCGCGCAGCGCCTCCTCCAGGCCCGCCCGGGTGCGCCGGCCCGCGAGGTCCAGCAGGAGGTCGTAGTCGCCGCTGCCGCGCTGCGGGTTGCCGGAGGCGGCGGGACCGGCAGGACCGGCAGGACCCGCGGGACCGGCAGGAATGGCCCACTCGTTCATGCCTCTAGTGGACCACGGAGCGGTGCCACTTGGCGGCTACGGTGAGGTCATGACCACGAACGAAGCAGCCGCCCCGACCGTCCCCGCCCCCGTCCGCCGCATCAACCTCATGGACCGCGCCCCGGATTTCTACGAGGCCATGTTCGCCCTCGACAAGGCCGCCGCCCGCGGCCTGGACCCGGTGGTGCGCGAGCTGGTCCGGGTCCGCGTCTCGCAGCTCAACGGCTGCGCCTTCTGCGTCGACAAGCACAGCCACGCGGCGCTCGCCGAGGGCATCACGCAGCAGAAGCTCATCGGTGTGACGGTGTGGCGCGAGACCCCCTTCTTCACCGCCCGCGAGCGCGCCGCGCTGGCACTGGCCGAGGCCGTGACGGAGCTGGGCCCGCACGGCGTCGCGGACGACGTCTACGACGAGGCGGCGAAGCTCTTCGACGAGGACGAGATGCCGAGGCTCGTCGCGATGTGCGTGACGATGAACGCGTGGAACCGCATCGGCGTGACCTGCCGCCTCTCACCTGCGGCCCGCAAGTAGCGGCCTCAGGACGCGGCCGGCTCCCCGAAGCGGGTCAGGGCCAGGGCGCCGAGGACGGCGAGGGTGAAGCCGGCGACGGCGACGGGGGCCCAGCCGGGGCGGGTGCGGTCGTCGAGGGCGAGGACGCCGACCAGCGCGGGGGCGACGGTCTCGCCGATGACCATCGCGGCGGTCGCGGTCGTCACGGAGCCCTGGCCGAGGGCCGAGGTCAGCAGCAGGAAGGCGGCGCCGCCGCCGAGGAGGAGGGCGTAGAGCGCCGGGCCGGTCACGCCGTCGACCAGGCGGACGGCCACCTCGACGACGCCGAAGCCGAGCCCCGCCCCCAGGCCCAGGACGGCCGCGCGGGCCCTTCCGGGCAGCCGCCCGCCGGCCGCGCCGATCAGCAGGACGGCCCCGGCGGCGACCAGCGTGCCCCAGCGCAGCGCCGTACCCCCGTGCGCGGCCCCCTCGTCGCCCGAGGCGAGCCCCAGCAGGGCGAGGCCCCCGCAGACGGTGCCCACCGCGGTCCACTCGGCGCGGCGCAGCGTCGTGCCGAGCAGCCGGCCCGCGGCGACCGCGGTGACGGCCAGGCTCGCGGCGAGCGCGGCCCCCACGGCGTAGATGGGCAGCCGGCGGAGCGCCACCAGCTCCATGCCGAAGCCGGCGGCGTCCAGGGCGAGCCCGGCGAGGTAGACGCGCTGGGCCAGCGCGCGGGCGAGCAGCCGGGTGTCGACGCCGGAACCGCTGCCGGGTTCGGCGGCCCGCGCGCCCTTCGCCTGGAGCACCGAGGCCACGCCGAAGCACACGGCCGCGCACAGCGCCGCCACCATCCCGAGGGTCACCTGCGCACCCTAAGGCCTCGGCCGGCGGCGGCCGCGCGCCCGGGTCCCGCGGCGGATCCCCTACGCGAGCAGGTCCTCCGCCCAGTACCTGCCGGCCGCCGCGGGCGCGGGCGGGCAGGCGAAGAGGCCCGAACCGACGTGCTGGATGTACTCGTTGAGCGCGTCGTGCGCGCCCAGCTTCGTCTGCAGCGGCACGAACTGCTTGCGCGGGTCCTTCTGGTAGGCGATGAAGAACAGGCCCGCGTCCAGTTCGCCGGTGGCGGGCACGATGCCGTCGGTGAAGGAGTAGCCGCGGCGCAGGATGCGCAGCCCCGCGTTGTTCTCGTGCGCGGCGAGCCGGATGTGCGCGCCCGCGGGGATGACGGTCCCGCCGTCCGCCTTCTTCGCCGTGAAGTCCGGCTGGTCGGTCTCCTTCTTTCCGGTCAGCGGCGCGCCGGTGTACTTCGCCCGGCCGAAGACGTCCTCCTGGTCGGACAGGAAGTCGCGGTCCCACGCCTCGATGCGCATCCGGATGCGGCGCGCGACGAGGTAGCTGCCGCCGCGCATCCACGGCTGGTCGGTCTCGGAGCCGACCCACACGTGCCCGTCCATGAGGCTCTTGTCGTCACCGGCGATGTTGCGGGTGCCGTCCTTGAAGCCCATGAGGTTGCGCGGGGTCTCCTTGCCGCCGCCGTTGCCGGTGGCGTTGCCGAAGCCGAGCTGCGACCAGCGCATGACGACCGTGCCGCGGCCGATACGGGCCAGGTTGCGGATGACGTGGAAGGCCACGATCGGGTCGTCGGCGCAGGCCTGGATGGCGAGGTCGCCGCCCGAGCGGTCGGCGTCGAGGTTCTCCGGCGGCAGCTTGGGCAGGTCGGCGAGGGCCGCGGGGCGGCGCCCGGCCAGGCCGAAGCGCTCGTCGAAGAGGGACGGGCCCAGGCCCAGGGTGATCGTCAGGTTGGCGGGGGAGAGCCCGTACGCCTCGCCGGTGTCGGCGGGCGGCGCGGCCGGGTTGTCGTTGTCGCCGGGCACAGTCCTGCCCTGCGCCATCGCGGCGGCCGCGGCGGTCCACTGCTGGAGCAGGGTGCGCAGGGCGGCGCGGTTCTCCTCGACGGAGCCGCTGACCGTCAGGTCGTAGGTGGCGAAGGCCAGCCGGTCCTGGGCGGGTGTGGCGATACCCGCCTGGTGGGTGCCGTAGAAGGGCACGGTGGCGGAGTCGGCCTTGGCCGGGGACTTGGCGTCGTCGTCGCTGCATCCGGCGAGCGCCGCGCCCGCGGAGCCCGCCAGGGCCGCGCCGCCGAGGGTGGCGAGCAGGCCCCGGCGGGTGGTGCCCGGCGCGCCCATCAGCCGTTCACCTTCCCGGCGACCTGCGAGAGCGGCTCGGCCAGCGCGTCGACCTTCTGGGTGAGCGCGCGCCGCTTGTCGTCGCCGACGGTGGAGTAGTCGACGAAGCCGCTGCCCTGCTTGTACGGCTGGAGGGCGTCGAGCACGGCGGTGAACTGCGTGCTGACGCTGCTCGACAAGGTCGCGTCGATCTTGTCGAGCGCGGGCTTGAGCAGGTCGAACGCCTTCTGGGCTCCGATGACGTTGGCCTCGAAGTCCGACAGGTCGGTGTGGCTGTAACGGTCCTCCTCGCCGGTGACCTTGCTGGCGGCGACCTCGTCGAGGAGCCCGGTGGCGCCGTTGGCGAGCTGGGCGGGCTGGTAGGTGGTGGTGGCCACGAGCGTCCTGAGCCTGGCGACGTCCGCGTCGAGCTTGTCGGCGACCGGCTTCATGCCGGCCAGCGACTTGTCCTGCCACAGGGCCTTCTCCAGCCGGTGGAAGCCGGTCCACTTCGAGGCGTCGGTGACGTCGTCCTCGCGCGCGTCGAGGTCCGGGTCGAGGTCGCCGAAGCTCTCCGCGACCGGCTCGACCTCCTCGTAGAAGGAGCGTGCGTGCGCGAAGGACGCCTTGGCCTTCTCGACGTCCCCGGCGCGCACCGCGTCGGTGAAGGTCTTCGTGGCGGGCAGCAGCTTGTCGACCTCGGCGACGACGTACGCCTGGTAGCCGGTGGTGGCCTGGGTCAGCAGGGCCTTGACGGCCGGGTCCTGGGCGGGTGCGGCGGCCGCGCCGGTCACCGTGAAGGCGGTCTTCTCAGTCTTCGCGTTGGGGCAGTACATCTGGTACTTGCCGCCCTTGAGGGTCAGCGAGAAGCTGCCGGACAGGCCCGGGGTCAGGTTCTCCTTCTCGCCGATGATGGTGTCGCCGCTGAGCAGCTCAGCCTCGGTGACCTTGTTCGCGCTGACGTTCTTGATCTGGAAGGTGACGGGGCCCGCGGGCACGGACGCGGGGGAGGGCGTGCAGCCGTCGTCGGTGAGGTTGACGGTGACCTTCGGGGAGCCCTTGGGCGCGCTGTCGTCCTTGCTCTTCGCACACCCGGTGGCGACCAGCCCGGCGATGGCCAGCAGGCCGGTGGCCCGCAGCACGCGGGGGGTGGTGGTGGACATGGACATGGACGGGCGCTCCTAGGACGAGTCAGCGAAGAGGGGACGAGGAAGAGGAGGGCAGGTCAGCTGCCGGGCACCACGGCGGGCGGCAGGTCAGCTGCCGGGCGCCGCGGCGGGCTTGGGGGCCGGGCGCTTGCCGCCGCGCGGCCAGGCCACGAACGCGAGCATCGGCAGGGCGTAGACCAGCCACACCGTGACCTCGGCGGTGGTCGGTCCCGGCTGCACCCCGAGCACACCGGTCAGCAGCGAGGACAGCACGGTGCCGGGCCGGACCAGCCAGCTCAGGTCGAGCGCCTGGGACTGGCCCGCGTCGAGCCAGCCCGCCTCGTGCGCGGTGTGCGCGACCGTCATCACGAGCCCGGCCGCGACGAGCACGAGCACCAGGCCGGTGATCTTGAAGAAGCGGCCCATGTTGAACTTCACGCCGCCGCGGTAGATGCCGTAGCCGATGACGACCGCGATCGCGATGCCGATCAGCGCGCCCGTGGTGCCGGTGCCGACGCTCGCGCTGTTCTGGATGACCGAGACCAGGAAGACCGCGGTCTCGAACCCCTCGCGCAGGACCGCGAGGAAGGCCATCAGCACCAGCGCCCGGGCCGAGCCCTGGGCGAGCGCGCTCGCGGCCTGGCCCTCCAGCTCGCGCTTCATGCCGCGGGCGTGCTTGTTCATCCACAGGATCATGCCGGTGACCATGACGACGGCGAGGGCGCCGATGACCGTCTCCATCGCCTCCTGCTGCTGCTGCGGCAGCTCGCGGGAGAGCGTGACGAGGCCGATCCCGATGGCCAGGCACACCGTGACCGCGACGGCCACGCCGATCCAGACCTGGCGCAGCGCGTCGCGGCGGCCGTTGCGACCCAGGAAGGCGGCGATGATGCCCACGATGAGGGACGCCTCGATGCCTTCTCGCAAGCCGATGACGAGAGTGGGGATCACCTGATTGGTCCTTCCGGGACACGGCACCTGTGCTGGGGTGAGGGTACCCTAACCGGAAGATTGTAAGGTGAGCCTGACCTAATAAAACCGTGCACGGCCTTCGTGCCCCGGCTGTACGGCGGGGGCCCACCCGCCGTACAGCGGCTCACGGCCGGGCGCGGCCGCGGCCGGCCGGGCTACCGCCGGGCGAGCGACGCCCGCAGCCGGTCCAGCGACCAGTCCAGGTCGTCCTTCGAGATGACCAGCGGCGGCGCCAGCCGGATCGTCTCGGTGTGGGTGTCCTTGACGAGCACCCCGCGCGTCAGCAGGTCCTCCGAGACGGCCCGGCCCGTACCGCGCTCCGGCGGGATGTCGAGGCCCGCCCACAACCCGCGGCCGCGCACCTGCGTCAGCAGGCCCGCGCCCAGCAGCCCGGCCAGCTCGGCGTGCAGGTGGTCGCCCAGCTCGGCGGCCCGCCCCTGGTATTCGCCGCTGCGCAGCATCGCGACGACCTCCAGGCCGACCGCACAGGCCAGCGGGTTGCCGCCGAAGGTCGAGCCGTGCTCGCCGGGCCTGAAGACGCCCAGCACCTCGCGCGAGGACACCACCGCCGAGACCGGCACCACGCCGCCGCCGAGCGCCTTGCCCAGCACGTACACGTCTGGCACGACGCCCTCGTGCTCGCACGCGAACGTACGCCCGGTGCGGCCCAGGCCCGACTGGATCTCGTCGGCGACGAAGAGCACCCCGCGCTCCGCGGTGACCCGCCGCACCCCGGCGAGGTAGCCCGGCGGCGGCACGAGCACGCCCGCCTCGCCCTGGATCGGCTCCAGCAGCACCGCCACCGTCGAGTCGTCGACGGCCGCCTCCAGCGCGGCCAGGTCGCCGTAGGGCACGACCTCGAAGCCGGGGGTGTACGGGCCGAAGTCCGCGCGGGCCTCCGGGTCGGTGGAGAAGCTGATGATCGTGGTCGTCCGGCCGTGGAAGTTGCCGTCCGCCACGATGATCTTCGCCTGCCCGTCCGGCACGCCCTTGACGCGGTAGCCCCACTTGCGGGCGGTCTTGACGGCCGTCTCCACCGCCTCCGCGCCCGTGTTCATGGGCAGCACCATCTCCATGCCGCACAGCTCGGCCAGCTCGGCGCAGAAGCGCGCGAAGCGGTCGTGATGGAAGGCCCGCGAGGTCAGCGTGACCCGCTCCAGCTGCGCCTTCGCGGCGGCGACGAGCCGCGGGTGGGCGTGCCCGAAGTTCAGCGCCGAGTAACCGGCGAGCATGTCCACGTAGCGGCGGCCCTCGACGTCGGTGACCCACGCGCCCTCCGCCTCGGCGATCACCACGGGCAGCGGATGGTAGTTGTGCGCGCTGTGCGCCTCGGCCTCGGCGATCTGCCGCTCGGTGGCCGTACCCCCCTGAGGGCCGGGTGTGCTGCTGGTCCGCTGCGTCACTGCGTACTCCGTTCGTCGTGCGTCGGGAGCCAGGCGGCGGGCGTACGGCCCGGGGTCGGGCCGCGGCGCGGGCCTGGAGGGGGCGGGGTGGTGCCCCCAGCGCATTCCTCTGGTGTTTCTATCGTCGCTCACCGGGACCCGCGCGAAACCTTCCCGCGCCCGCGCTCTCGCGCCGCAGATCCGCCCGCCGGGATCGGGGGTACGGCTCCGCTGCCCGACCTGAGAGAATGGTGGACATGGCCTCTCGTCCCCGCGCCCTCTCGGGCATCCAGCCCACCGCCGGTTCCTTCCACCTGGGCAATTACCTCGGTGCGATCCGGCAGTACGTGGCGCTCCAGGAATCCCACGACGCCTTTTACATGGTCGTGGACCTGCACGCGATCACGGTGCCGCAGGATCCCGCGGAGCTGCGCGCGAACACCCGGCTGGCCGCCGCCCAGCTGCTGGCGGCGGGGCTCGACCCGGACCGCTGCACGCTCTTCGTCCAGAGCCATGTGCCCGAGCACGCGCAGCTCGGCTGGGTCATGAACTGCATCACGGGCTTCGGTGAGGCCTCCCGTATGACGCAGTTCAAGGACAAGTCCGCGCGGCACGGCGCCGACCGCGCCACCGTCGGCCTGTTCACGTACCCGATCCTCCAGGTCGCCGACATCCTGCTCTACCAGGCGGACGCGGTGCCGGTCGGCGAGGACCAGCGCCAGCACATCGAGCTGACGCGCGACCTGGCCGAGCGCTTCAACGGCCGCTTCGGGCAGACGTTCACGATCCCGGCGCCGCACATCGTCCGGGAGACGGCGAAGATCTACGACCTCCAGGACCCGAGCGCCAAGATGAGCAAGTCCGCGGCGACCCCGAAGGGTCTGGTCAACCTGCTCGACGACCCGAAGGTCTCGGCGAAGAAGTTCCGCAGCGCCGTCACCGACACCGACACGGTCATCCGGTACGACGAAAAGGAAAAGCCGGGCGTCAGCAATCTGCTCACCATTCACTCCGCCCTCACCGGTACCGGAATTCCGGAACTGGAACGACAGTACGAGGGCAAGGGCTACGGTGCGCTCAAGACCGACCTCGCGGAGATCTTCGTGGAGTGGGTCACGCCCTTCCACGAGCGCACGAAGGAGTATCTGGGAGACCCGGAGACACTGGACTCGGTCCTCGCCAAGGGCGCCGAGAAGGCCAGGGCCGTGGCGGCGGAGACGCTGGCCGCGGCGTACGACCGGATCGGTTTCGTGCCCGCCAAGCACTGACCGCGGCGGGACGGGGAGGGTCGGCGGGCCCGGCCGGGCGAACGGGGCTTCCGGGGGAAAGGCACGCACCCGCGCGCTCGCGGGCAGGGCACCGACCTGGGGGAAAGGGGTGAACGCATGGAGACCACCACGACGATCGGCGTGTCCCTCGCGGTCCCGGAGCCGTACGGACGGCTGCTCCAGGAGCGGCGCGCCGGATTCGGCGACCCGGCCGCGTACGCCATCCCCACCCATGTGACGCTGCTGCCGCCCACCGAGGTCCGCCCCGCCGAGCTGCCGCCCTTCCGCCGCCACCTCGCCGAGGTCGCCGCCGAGGGCCGCCCCTTCGCGATGCGGCTGCACGGCACGGACACCTTCCGCCCGCTGTCCCCGGTGGTCTACGTCCGGCTCGCCGAGGGCGCCGCGGACTGCGCGGACCTCCAGGAACGGCTGCGCTCCGGCCCCGTCGAGCGGGAGCTGCAATTCCCTTACCACCCGCACGTCACCGTCGCCCACGCCATCCCCGAGCCTGCCCTGGACCGCGCCCAGCGCGAGCTGGCCGACTTCGCCGCCGACTGGACCGCGACCGGCTTCGCCCTCTACGAGCAGGGCGGTGACGGCGTGTGGCGCAAGATGCGCGAATACCCTTTCGGCGCTGAGCCCCCGTCCCCTGCCGTCCCCCACCAGGGCACGGTCCGCACGGCGGCGAGCCCGTTCTGAGCACCCGGGCCCGGCGCTCAGGCCCGGTCGGTGTCCTCCGGCACCGCGACCCGGACCTCGTGCAGCCCGGCCCGCTCCAGTTCCTCGACGAGGACCGCGAGCAGCCCCGCGCGCATCGGCCCGGGTATCTCGCCCTTGCAGTCCAGGTAGATCCAGGGACCGCGCGGTGAGTGCCGCACCTCGGAGAAGTAGTTCGGCGTGTACAGGCCCGTCTCGTCCGCCGCGTCCTCGTCGGCGTACTCACGCCCGTCCTCGGCGACGAGCATGAAGCGCTCGCAGGCGCGCTCCAGCGCCCGCGCGGCGGGCCCCGGGTCGGCCGCACCCAGGACGATCAGCGACTCGTTCGCGCACGCCCTGCCGCTTTCGAGCGCGAAGACCGCCGGGTCGATCTCGATTCCCATCCCTCTGCCCCCCTGCCCGCCCGTCTCCACGGGCCGTGATCCTGACGTCCGATCAGAAACGTAGCCGCTGCCACTGACAGCGCGCCGCGAGCCGGGGGCCGCGCGCGGACCTCCTTGACAGCTCCACCGGCGGATGCCAGTTTGTATCGATCCAATGTAGCGATACAAATTCTGCCCGGAGCCCCGCCATGCCCGACACCCCCACGGCCACCGCCGCCACCGCCGTGATCAACCTCGACCTCGAAGGCCCCCGTATCAGCCGCCACCTCTACGGGCATTTCGCCGAGCACCTCGGCCGCTGCGTCTACGGCGGGTTCTGGGTCGGCGAGGACTCGCCGGTCCCGAACGAGGGCGGCATCCGGCTCGACGTCGTCGAGGCGCTGCGCGCGCTGGGCATCCCCAACCTGCGCTGGCCGGGCGGCTGCTTCGCCGACGAATACCACTGGAAGGACGGCGTCGGCCCGCGCGCGGACCGGCCCCGCATGGTCAACACCCACTGGGGCAACGTCGAGGAGAACAACCACTTCGGCACGCACGAGTTCATGGCCCTGTGCGAGCTGCTGGGCGCCGAGCCGTACATCAACGGCAACGTCGGCAGCGGCACCGTGCAGGAGATGAGCGAGTGGGTCGAGTACCTGACGCGGGACGGCGACAGCCCCATGGTGCGGCTGCGCAAGGCCAACGGGCGCGACGAGCCGTGGCGGGTCCCCTTCTGGGGCATCGGCAACGAGACGTGGGGCTGCGGCGGCAACATGCGGGCGGAGTTCTCCGCCGACCTCGCCCGGCAGTACGCCACCTACTGCCGCGACCACGGCGGCAACACCCTCTACCGCATCGCGTCCGGAGCCAACAGCGACGACTACCAGTGGACCGAGACGCTCATGCGGCAGATCAGCTGCTTCGGCTGCGAGGCCACCCCGCGCACCTTCTTCCAGGGCCTGTCCGTCCACCACTACACCCTGGCCGGGCCGTGGGAGGCGAAGGGCAGCGCGACCGGCTTCGACACCGCCGACTACTACCGCACGATGGCCTCGGCCCGCCGCATCGACCGCATCCTCACCGGCCACTCCGCCGTCATGGACGTCTACGACCCGGGCCGCACGGTCGGCCTCGTCCTCGACGAGTGGGGCACGTGGTGGGACGTCGAGCCCGGCACCAACCCCGGCTTCCTCTTCCAGCAGAACACGATGCGCGACGCCCTCGTCGCCTCCACCCACTTCGACATCTTCCACCGGCACGCCGCCCGCCTGGTCATGGCGAACATCGCGCAGACCGTCAACGTCCTCCAGGCGATGCTGCTGACGGACGGCGACGCGCTCGTGCGCACCCCCACCTACCATGTCTTCGAGATGAACAGGGGACACCACGACGCCGCCTCGCTCGCCGTCCATCTGCGGACCACGTCGGGCACCGCCCGCCGCACCGTGGGGGACACCGAGCTGGACACGCTGTCCGCGTCGGCGAGCGTCAAGGACGGCAGGCTGCTGGTCTCGCTCAGCAACCTGGACGCCGAGCAGAGCGCCGAGATCACCCTCGACCTGCGCGGCGGCGGCGTCGGCACGCCGACCGCCCGGCTGCTCACCGCACCCCGGGTACAGGCCCACAACACCCCCGCCGAGCCGGACGCGGTCGCACCGCGCGCCTTCGACGAGGTCGCGATCACCGGGCGCGGGCTCACCCTCACCCTGCCCCCGCACTCCTTCCTGACGCTCAGCGCCCCGCTGGCGGCCTGACCGGATGACGGGATGACGGCATGACGACGATCCAGGACGTCGCGAAGGCGGCCGGGGTCTCACCGATGACGGTCTCCAACGTCATCAACGGCCACCCCAACGTCCGCCCCGCGACCGCCGCCAAGGTCCGCGACGCGATGGCCGCGCTCGGCTACCGGGTCAACGTCGCCGCCCGCAACCTGCGCAGAGGCCGCACCGGCACCATCGGCCTCGCCGTCCCGGAGATCAACCGCCCCTACTACGGGCGGCTGGCCGCCGCCGTCATCACCGCCGCCGCGCGGCACGGGCTGCGGGTCGGCATCGAGCAGACGGGCGCGGTGCGGGAGAACGAGGTCGCGGCGCTGGAGCTGTCCCGCACCCGGCTCTACGACGGGCTCATCCTCAGCGCGGTCGGCATGGGCGCGGCCGACACGGAGTGGTTGAAGGTCGACCACCCGGTGGTGCTGCTGGGCGAGCGCATCTTCGGGGGGCCCGTCGACCATGTCGCCATGCCCAACGCGGAGGCCGCGCGCGCCGCGACCGCGCATCTGGCCGAGCGGGGCTGCCGCCGGATCGCGATCGTGTGCGGGCCGGTCGGCCCCGGGCCGGGCGTGTCCGCGCTGCGGCTGGCCGGCTACCGGCAGGCCCTCGCGGACGCGGGCCTGCCCGCCGACCCCGCCCTCGTCCGCACCGCGCCCGAGCTGACGATGGCGGCGGGCGCGGCCTGCGCGCGGGAGCTGGCGGACGCGGGGGCCGGCGTGGACGGCGTCTTCTGCGTGACGGACACCGTCGCGATGGGGGTGCTGCGCGGGCTCGCCGACCGTGGGCTGCGGGTGCCGCGGGACGTCAAGGTCATCGGTTTCGACGACATCGACGAGGCCGCCTTCCTCGTCCCGTCCCTGTCGACGGTGGACCCGGACCACGACGCGATGGCCCGCCGCACGGTGGAGCTGCTGGTCCGGCGGCTGGAAGGCCCGGGGGCGGCGCCGGAGGAGGCCGTGGGGCCGTTCTCGCTGGTCGTGCGGGAGTCGACGGGGGGCTGACGGGGCTCACAGGGCTGGCGGGGCCGACACGGCGGTGCCCCGCCGGGATCGCCGGCGGGGCACCGCTCACGTCAGGGGCGGTCAGCGGTGGCTGCGGCCCCAGGACTCGGTGTCGACGACGTGCCCGCGGGCGTCGCGCAGGGTCGCGCTGTCGCCGCCGCGATCCCACATCGAGCGGTTGCCGCCCTGGTAGAGGTCGCGGTAGGTGTCGCGCCCGCGGCCGCTGTGGACGCGCAGCGACTCGTGCGCGCGCAGCGTGACGTGGCCGAAGCGGTAGACGTGGTGGTCGGCGTCGCTGAGCGTCCAGCGGTCGAGGCTGACGGCGCGGCGGCCCTCGTTGGTGACCGTGATCCACTCGTCGTTCAGCCCGCGGGCCGAGCGCGCGTCGCGCGTGTGGTGGACGCTGCCGAGGGCGACCTGCGCGCCCATCTGCTGGTGCCGCCCGTGCTGGTCGCGCTGCCCGTGCTGATCGGACTGCCCGTGCTGATCGGGCTGGTCGCGCTGCTGGCGCTGCCCGTGCTGATCGGGCTGGTCGTGCTGCCCGTGCTGCTGGCGCTGCCCGTGCTGATCGGGCTGGTCGTGCTGCCCGTGCTGCTCGTGCTGTCCGTGCCGCCCGTGCTCTGCGGGCGCGGCGGACGCCGGGAGCGCGGCGACGGTGAGGAGCGCGCCGGCCGCGAGTACGGTCGCGGCCAGGCGGGATGCGATACGGGACACGTGGTCCCCTTTCGTGTTGGTGCTGTTCTTCGTGGCCCGGCGCGGGATGGCCGTGCCGGGGACCACACGGTCGCTCCGGCACCCCTGTGGCGTGCGGAAGGGCGGCACCGTGTTACCGATTCCGGACAATTCCGTAATCGTCGGCTGCGTGGCGCACGTGATCACCGGTTCGGTGTGTCGTTCGTACGACCCGCACGAAACCGCGTGCGCCCGGCATGCGGTGCCCGGCGGCCGCCGGTCCGCCACCCCGCGGGCCACCCCGAACGCCCGCCCGGGCGGCGGGCGGCCGGCGGCCGGGATCGGTAACAGCTCAGCGGCGGTGGGAGACGGCCAGCTCGACGAGGTAGCGCTTCGTCACCCGGCCCCCGTACCGCCCGTCGATGAGGGCGCCGAGGCAGCCCAGCAGGCCTCTGCGGGCGGGCTCGGGGAGGGCGCGGTGGCCGGAGTAGGTGCGGAGCAGGTCGAGGTACTCCGCGGTGGTGTACGTCAGGTCGCGCTCGTAGCGGCGGAAGAGGGTCGGGCCGAAGCGGCGGCTGCGCGCGACCTCGACGGCGTGGTCGGAGCCGTCGACGTCGGCCGAGGCGGGCGGCCGCAGGCCCGGCTCGGTGGCCGGGTCGAAGCGCTCGTAGCATCCTTGCGCCTCGGCGAAGAAGTCCTCGGTGCCGCCCCGTACGTGCTGCGTGCGGACGACGGCGAGCGCCCCGCCCGCCCGCAGCGCGTCGGCGGCCTTCGCCACCCGTACCGCCGGGTCGATCCAGTGGAAGGCCGTCGCGGCGAGCACCGTGTCGTACGGCTCCGCGGGCAGCTGCCACCCCTCGAACGCCGCCGTCACGACCTCGGCGTCCGCCCCCAGCCTGCGGCGCGCGACCTCGGCCATCCGCGCCCCCGCCTCCACCGCCGTGACCCGGCATCCGCGCGCGGTCAGCGGCACGGTCGCCTGCCCCGTCCCGCACCCCACCTCCAGCACCCGGCTCCCGGGCACCGCCCCCGCGAGCCGCGCGAGGTCCCCGTACATCCGCTCCGGATAGCCGGGCCGGGCCCGGTCGTACCGCGCCGCGTCCTCGTCGTCGCCGTCGAACGTCCGCGCCAGCTCCGCCCGCCGCGCCTGCGCCGGGCGGTCGTCGCGCACCACTTACGGCGTCCAGCGCAGCGTCATGTCGGGCAGCTTCTCCATGTTGCGCTCCCCGTCGTTCGTGTCGAGCACGGTGAAGCCGTGCCGCGCGTAGAAGGCCCGCGCCTCGGTGTTCTGCTGGAAGACGTGCAGTGACAGCCCGCCGGGGCTGTGCCGTCTGACTTCGTCGAGCAGGAGCGTGCCGATGCCCTGCCGCCGCGCCTCGGGCCGCAGGTACAGCGCATCGAGCATGTCGCCGTCGAGCGCCGCGTACCCCACGACCGCCCCGCCGTCGCGCTCCGCGACCCACACCCGGCACTCCTCGAGCACGATCTCCCGTACCCAGCGGGCCACTTCGCCGTGCGTCCGCACCTGCGGCGGCAGGTACGGCATCGTGCCGGCCCGCGAGTCCATGTGCACCCGTGCGATGACGTCGGCGTCTGCCGCCGCCGCCGTCCGTACGATGACCCTGCCGCTCGCCTCGTCTGATTCCCCCACGCGCGCGACGCTACCGCCCGCACCCGGTGCGGCTCCACCGGTTAACCCCACGGGGTGCCTCTTCCCGCCGTGGCGGGACCGTTCCCTTTCGCCGTGGCTGGTCGCGCAGTTCTCCCCCGGGCTTCGCCCGGGAGGTGCCCCCACGCGCCCCTGGTGGGCTGGGCTCTGCGCGCGGAGTGCGCGTTTTCAGGGGCGCGGGGAACTGCGCGGGCAACCACCCACCGGCGGACGGTCGCGCGGCGGACCGCACCCCGCAGCCCCGGGCGTCCCCGCTGAAGGCCAGCCGCTAGAGATCAGCCGCGTGGATGTGGACCGGCAGGTCCGAACGCGAGATCGCCGTCCGCTCGAAGGGCAGGCCGATCTTCTCGGCGACCCGCCGCGACGCCGCGTTGTCGGGCCGGATGATCGCGATCAACCGCTTCGCGTCGAGCACGTCACGCGCGAAGTCCCGGCAGGCGGCCGCCGCTTCCGTGGCGTAGCCGTGGCCCTGGAGGGCGGCGCGGACGTGGTAGCCGACCTCGATCTCCGTGACGCCCTCGATGAGTTGCGGGGTGAGCCCGCAGTCGCCGACGAAGGCGCCGGTGTCGCGGAGGGTGACGATCCACAGGCCGTGCCCCGCCTCGCGGTAGAGGCGGCGGTTCCACGCGATCCAGTCGGCGGCCTCCTCCCGCGACTTGGGCCGCGGGTAGTGCCGCATGACGTCGGGGTCGCCGAGCAGCGCGGCCATCGCGTCGAGGTCGGCCTCGGTCATCTGCCGGAACGAGAGCCGTGCGGTGGGCAGCGGCACCAGGTCCTGGGACAGCAAAGCGGCCTCCTTCCGGCGGATGAGCAGCGACACTACACGCTCCGTGTACGGCGAACCGTTTTGCCCGGCGCGTCGGGGTGTGCCTAATGTCCCTGGTCATGACCGCCACGCACCCCGTCCCCGTGACCCTCACCGGCCGCACCGTCCGGCTCGAACCGCTCACGCCCGCACACCTGCCCGACCTGTTCGCCGCGGGCGGCGGGGACGAGGAGGTGTGGCGCTGGCAGGGTGGACCGGCCCCGCGCACCGAGGACGAACTCGCGCAGCGCCTGCGGATCGTCCTGGAGGGGCCGTACGTGCCCTTCGCCGTCGTCCACCTGCCGTCGGGCCGGGCGGTCGGCTGGACGACGTACATGGACGTCGCCGTCCCCGACGAGCGGCTGGAAATCGGCTGGACGTGGTACGGCCGCGCGTACTGGCGCAGCTCCGTCAACACCGAGGCCAAGCTCCTGCTGCTGGCGCACGCGTTCGAGGAGCTGGGCATGGGCCGCGTCCAGCTCAAGACCGACCACCTCAACCTCCGCTCCCAGGCGGCCATCGCCCGCCTCGGCGCGCAGCGCGAGGGCGTCCTGCGCCGCCACCGCCGCCGCCCGGACGGCACCTGGCGCGACACCGTCTACTTCTCGGTCCTGGCCGACGAGTGGCCCGCGGCGAAGGCCGCCCTCACCGCCCGCCTGGCGTCGCACGAGAGCTGAGCGCTCAGCCCGGGAACGCCCCGGTCACAGCACTAGCGCTGCCGCAGCTCCAGCTCCGGTGCGGGTTCCCGGCTGACGGGCGCCTCGCGCGCGGGCTCACGGCGCAGGGCGCGCAGACCGCGGATGCCGAGGACGCCGATCGCGGTGCCGAGGACCGTGGAGACCACCGCGAGGGTGAGGTGGATCCAGAAGTAGGCGGTCGGCGACCCGTGGTCGCCGTCGTGGAAGGCCAGGCCGCTGGTGTCCTTCCACAAATTCTTGACAAAGGTGGTCCAGACGATCCAGGACCAGACCCCGAAGGCGGCGAGGAACCAGGAGACCGGGCGACTGAGCTTCATACGTCCCAGTATGTGCCGCGGCGCGCGGCGGCTCGGCGGCGGGGGAGGGGGGTGGTCCGGGACCTGGGGGGCGCGCGGACATCTTCGCCCTGTACGTTCGGGCGGGTGCTGACGTCTCTCACCGGACCTGACCGCCCCGCGAGGCCGCGCGCCGCCCGGCGACGCCGAGTCGCGGGGGCCCTCGCGAGCCTCGCTGCCGCCGCACTGCTGGGCGGCACCGTCTGCGCGGGGACGGCGGGCGCCGCGCCCGCCCGCGCCCCCAAGACCCCGCAGCCGCCGGCGCAGATGTCGACGGTCGGCGGGGACCGGCTGGGGGTGCCCGGCACCCAGGTGGATCTGTCGGCGGGAGCCCCGGCGCTGCCCGCCAAGCTGACCGCCCGCTCGTGGCTGATCGCGGACGCGGAGACCGGCGACATCCTCGCGGAACACAACGCGCACTGGCAGCTGCCCCCGGCCAGCACCCTGAAGATGCTCTTCGCGGACACCGTGCTGCCGAAGTTCCCGCAGACGCAGACGCATGTCGTCGCCGCCGGTGACCTCAAGGGCATGGGCGAGGGCAGCAGCCTGGTCGGCATACAGGAGAACCACCCGTACACGGTCAAGGACCTGTGGCTCGGCGTCTTCCTGCGCTCGGGCAACGACGCGGTGCACGTCCTGGCGGCGATGAACGGCGGCGTGCCGAAGACGGTTGCCGACATGAACGCCATGGCCAAGGAGCTGCAGGCGAACGACACCAACGTCGTCACGCCGGACGGCTACGACGAGCCGGGCCAGCACAGCAGTGCGTACGACCTGACGCTCTTCGCCCGCCAGGGCCTGCTGAACGCCGACTTCCGCGCGTACTGCTCGACGGTCGTCGCGCAGTTCCCCGGGGACTTCACGAAGGACAAGAAGACCGGCAAGAAGGTCCGTGAGTCCTTCCAGATCCAGAACACCGACCGCCTGCTGAGCGGCGACTACGACCTGAAGCGCTACTCCGGTATCGCCGGTGTGAAGAACGGCAACACCACGAACGCGGGCGCCACCTACACCGGTGTCGCCCAGCGGGGCGGCCGGACGCTGCTGGTCACGGTCATGAACCCGGCCCCCGGCCACAACAACGTCTACCGCGAGGCCGCCTCGCTGCTGGACTGGGGCTTCAAGACCGGCACCACGGCCAAGCCGGTCGGCACGCTGGTGCCGCCGCTGAGCCAGGTCAAGGCGTCGCAGGAGGCAGCGGCCTCGGCCAGCGCGGCCGCGAAGGCCCCGGCCGGGCACGTGGACGCCTCGGCGAACGCGACCTCGTCCTCCTCCGGCGGTATCTGGACGGCCGCGGGCATCGCGCTGGGCACGGTCGTGGTGCTGGGTGCGGTCGTGGCCGTCATCCGCCGCCGGCGCCCGCTGCCGGGAGCGGCGGGCGGGTCCGGCATCGGCTCCGGCACCGGGTCCGGCGAACCGCGCACCCCGGGCGACTCGGGCGGCGGGCGGCGCCGCGGCCACCGCAGACGCTGAGCCCCGCGGGGGCGGGGAGGGCCGGCGACTCGGCCGTCAGCCCAGCTCGCGGGTCATGAAGGTGCTGTACGGGTCGGGCCGGTAGTCGCCGAAGGGCGGGCACTCGGTGAAGCCGAACTTCGCGTAGAGCCTGCGCGCGGGCAGGAACGGTTCGTCGCTGCCCGTCTCCAGGCTCAGCCGGGTGAAGCCCATCCCGGCGGCCTCGCCGAGGATGTGCGTGAGCAGCAGCGACGCGACGCCGCCGCGCTGCCGCGCGGGCCGGGTGCGCATCGACTTCAGCTCGGCGTGCCGCGCGTCGAGCGCCTTGAGGGCGCCGCAGCCGACGACGGGGCCGCTGCCGTCGTCGCCGTCCCGTACCGACCAGAAGGTGACGCCGGGCGCCCGCAGGGCGTCGAGGTCCAGGGCGTGGGTGCTCTCGGGCGGCGAGAGGGAGCGCATGTGCGCCAGGTGCTCGTGGAGGAAGTCGGCTATCTCGGGGCCCGAGAGGTCGTCTGTCGCGATGTGCATGCGGTGCGGGGTCTTTCGTCCGTCGTTCGTCCGCCGCGTCGTACGGGCGGACCGGCCCGGGTGGCGGGCGGCTGCCTGAATTCTCCCCTCCGTTTGTTACGGGCGGATCTCGGGGGCTTCCCCCGGCGGCGGCGACGCCTTCCAGCGGGTCGCCCCGCCGCCCTCCTCGGGGAGCGGCGGGTGGGGGCCCAGCGGCTCGGGCGGGTAGCGCGGGGTGACGGTCCAGGCGGCGCAGAACAGCAGCAGCTTGGCCATGAAGTTGAACCACAGCAGCAGCGCGATGGGCGTGCCGAAGGCCCCGTAGATGTTGCGTCCGGCGACGCGCTGGAGGTAGCCGGACAGGGCGACCTTCAGGATCTCGAGGCCGGCGGCCCCGATCGTCGCGGCCACCACCACGGCCTGCCGGGGCGGGTCGACGCCGGGCGTGAGCGTGAGCAGGTACACAAGGATGAGGAAGTCGGCGGTCACCGCCAGCAGGTAGCCGACGATCGCCAGCGCGACGCGCCCGGCACCGTGCTCGGACAGGCCGATGCGGTCTGCGGTCCAGTTGACGGCGGTGGTGGCGAAGCCGGACGCACCGAGCGAGACGAGCGCGGCGACGCCGAGGCCCAGCAGGATCACGGCGTCCTTGAGCTTGGCCTTCACCGGGTTGGGGTGCACGTTGTCCTTGCGCCACACCGCGCGCAGGCAGTCCCGCAGCGAGCTGACCCAGCCGATGCCGGTGAAGAGCAGCACGCCGGAGGCGATGAGGCCGACCGTGCCCGCGTTGGCGACCAGGCCGTGGACGTCGATCTGGTCGGCGATGCCGGGAATCTGGTCGATGAGCTTGTTCTCCAGCCGGTTCAGCTGCCCCTGCGACAGCAGGGCCGCGCCCACCGCGGCCGCGACCGTGATCAGCGGGAAGAGCGCCAGGAAGCTGGTGAAGGTCATCGCGGCCGCCAGCCGCGTCCAGTGCACGTCCTGGAGATGGTCGAAGGCGCGGTAGGCGTGGGTGCGCATCGCGCGTTCGACGCGCGGCTTGACGCGGTGGTCGTACCACGGCCCGAGCCGTGGACCGATCCACGGGATACGGGTCAGCCAGTCCATGTGGGTCGGCTACCCTCGTCGGCCCGCCGCACGCCGCGACTGCGCCGGGTGGCGGTACGGAAGACCAGCGTGCGGGTGCCCCAGAAACGCAGCGCCGTCGCCAGCGCCATGCCGATCACCCCGCCCGACAGGACGTCGGCCCGCGCGCCGGTGAGGCCCAGCGCGTAGTGCGACACGGCGAGGCACAGCAGCTGCACGCCCGCGCCCGCCGCGTTGACGGCGAAGAAGACGCCGTAGCGGCGCACCCGCGGGGTGGCCAGGACGCGGCGCCGGTACGTACCCAGCGCGTTGCCGTTGTACGCCACGCCGCAACCGGCGAGGAAGGACAGCGCCTTGGCGGAGAGCGGGCCGAGCCCGGCGTGGCCGCGCAGCCAGATGAAAAGGGCCAGGTCCGCGGCATAGGCGGCGCCCCCGGCGAGGGCGAATCCGGCGATCTCCGGGAACATGGACCGCAGCCGCGCCGGGAAGAGGGCGGCGATTCCCCCGGCGGGGCGGTGCGGGCGCCCGCGCGAACGGCGCGGCACCGCACGCCGGGCGAGCCGGAAGCCGGCGCCGTTACGCCGCAGGCGCGGCAATGTACGGCGAAGGGCCCGCCGCGTGGCAATACGCGGCGGGCGGCGCAATGTACGCCGGGACGGTGCGCCGCGCCCGCTCACCTGTTGACCGCGGCGAGCACGTACAGCGCCCCCCATGCCAGTCCGATCACCACCAGGGCGCGGTCGCGCAGCAGCACGTCCTCGGGCGCTCCGGCCGACCCGGCGTCGGCGAAGACGGCGTAGCGCAGCACCGAGAGGATGAAGGGCACCATGGACAGCTGGCGCCAGGGCAGCAGCCCCGACGGGCGCGCCCCGGTCTCCATCGCCCACAGGCAGTAGGCCAGCACCCCGACACCGGCCGCGAGCTGCCACACGAAGCGCAGGTATCCCGGGGTGTACGCGCCGAGCAGCGCGCGGGAGGCGGCCACGTCGCCGTCCTGACCGGACATCAGCACCAGCTCCGAATACCGCTTGGCGGCGACGACGAAGAGGGCGCAGAAGCCGGACGTGATCAGGAACCAGCGCGACAGCCCGATGCCGAGGGCGACACCGCCCGCCATGGCGCGCATCAGGAAGCCGGTGGTGACGATCACCAGGTCGACGACCAGCATGTGCTTGAGCCACACGCAGTAGGCCAGCTGCATCAGCACATAGCCCGCGAGCAGCCCGGCGGTGTCGACGTTACAGGTGAGGGCGGCGGTCGCGGGCGCGGCCACGGCGAGTGCGGCGCCCGCGGCGTAGGCGGCGCCGACCGGCACCTGCCCGCAGGCCACCGGGCGGCGGCGCTTGACCGGGTGGGCCCGGTCGGCCTCGGCGTCCCGGGCGTCGTTGATCAGGTAGACGGCGGACGCGCACGCGGTGAACAGCACCAGGACGACGCCGAGCTGCACGCACTCGCCCGCGGTCAGCAGCCGCCCGGCGGCGAAGGGCGCGGCCAGGACCAGCCCGTTCTTGACCCACTGGCGGGGCCGGGCGGTCCGCACCAGCCCCGCGGACAGTCCGCCCGGCACCCGTCCCACCCCGAGCCCCGCGACCCCCGCACCCCCCGTCGTCTCCTCGACGAGCACGGCGGACGGCTCACCCATGCCGCCCACCCCCTCGGCGGCCCAGGCCTGCGGCGCCCGGAAGTATGCGGGTGATTTGCGGCAGGGCCCGTGCGGCGGCCGCGGCGCCCGGCAATATGCCGGTGATTCGCGGCAGTACGTGCCGGGCGGCGTCGCGCAGGGCGTCCGGGACGTCCGGGCCCTCCCCGGCGACCCACGCCCGGCCCGCCCGCGCGGCGACCGCGCCCAGCAGCGCGCCGCCCGCGACGTCGCTCGGGTAGTGCACCCCGGCGGCGAGCCGCGAGACGCATATCGCGGCGGCGAGCACGGGCACGGTGGCGGCTCCCGGCAGCAGCGGCCCGAAGGCGACGGCCGCGGCGGCCGAACTCGCGGCGTGCGAGCTGGGGAAGGAGTGCCGCCCGGCGGTCCGTACCAGCGGCGCCTCGCCGACCAGCGGCCGGGGCCGGCGTACGACCCGCTTGACGCCCATGCTCGCGAGGTGCGCCCCGGCGACCACGGCCGTGGCCCGCACCCACGCGGCGCGCCGCTCCGGGTCGGCGAGCGCGCCCGCCGCCCCCGCGGCGAGCCACACGGCGCCGTGTTCCCCGGCGAGCCCGAGGACGCGTACGGCGGCGGCGGCCAGCGGGTCCCGCGCGCCTGCCCGCAGCGCCACCAGCAACCGCCGGTCGGCCCGCGCGGCGCCGCGGACGACCCGCCGGGCACGCCCGGCAGGCGCGTCCTGCCCGGCGGACCAGACGAGCGCGAGGTGCGGCCGCGCGGCCGCAGGGTGTGCCGGAGCCTCACCGGAGCCGGGCGGCAGCGGATGCGCCGCGGGCTGCTGGGCGTCCGGCGCCGCCGGAAGCGGCGCGTCCGCGCGCAGCGGCGGCCGTCCCGCCCCGCCGGGGGCCTGCGGCGCGGGCCCTGGCGGGGCCTCCGGCGGCCGGACGGGCGGCGCGGCCGCCCCCGCCTCCGGCTCGGGGCGGGATATCGAGGTGCTGCCGCGGGGTGCGGCGGAGTCGGACGGGCGCATCGGCGGTCTCTCCCTCCGCAGGGGGTGGGCCGGGCGGCGCCGCCACCTCGGCCCGGTCCCGCAGGAGGTCCGCGGGGCCGTCCGCGCGCGGCGGGCGTGCGGGGCCCGGCGTGCGCGCCGGGCGCCCGCGGCGGGCGACTCGTCGCCGCACGGTGCGTCCAGCCCCGAGTGATTACCGTGCGGGCCCGCCGCTCACGCCGGGCCGATCGCCCTTTACGGTGAGAAGCCTGTGCATAACCCTCTTTTGGTGCTTTCCGGGCGATACGGTCAGCGATATGCCCGTACCCTTGGCCGCCGAGCCCGTCCCCGTCACCGGCTGGGGCCGCACCGCACCCACCTCCGCCCAGGTGCTGCGCCCCGGGTCGTACGAGGAGGCGGTGCGCGCCGTGCGCGAGTGCGGCGGGCGGGGCGCGATCGCCCGCGGGCTGGGCCGGGCGTACGGGGACGCCGCGCAGAACGCGGGCGGCGCGGTCCTGGACATGACGGGTCTGGACCGCATCCACGAGATCGACGCGGCCGGCGGCCTCGTCACCTGCGACGCGGGCGTGTCGCTGCACCGCCTGATGCAGGTGCTGCTGCCGCTCGGCTGGTTCGTGCCGGTCACCCCCGGCACGCGGTACGTGACGGTCGGCGGCGCGATCGGCGCCGACATCCACGGCAAGAACCACCACCTGTCCGGCTCCTTCACCCGCCACGTCCGCGCGCTCGAACTGCTCACCGGCGACGGCGGGACCCGGGTCGTCACCCCGGAGGGCGAGCCCGACCTCTTCTGGGCCACCGCGGGCGGCATGGGCCTGACCGGCGTGATCCTCGCGGCCACGATCGAGCTCCTGCCGGTCGAGACCGCGTTCATGTCCGTCGACACCGAGCGCGCCGCCGACCTCGACGACCTGATGGCCAGGCTCGCCGCCGACGACCACCGCTACCGCTACTCGGTCGCCTGGATCGACCTGCTCGCCCGCGGTGCGAGGACCGGCCGCGCCGTCCTGACCCGCGGCGACCACGCCCCGCTCGACGCGCTGCCCCCACGGCTGCGCCGCGAGCCGCTCGCCTTCCGCCCCGCCACCCGGCTCCCCGCCGCCCCCCGCTTCACCCCCGGCGGGCTGCTGGGCCGCCGCAGCGTCGGCCTGTTCAACGAGTTCTGGTACCGCAGGGCGCCCCGCGAGCAACGCGGCCGGATCCAGAAGCTCTCCGCCTTCTTCCACCCGCTGGACGGGCTGCCCGAGTGGAACCGCGTCTACGGCCCCGGCGGCTTCGTCCAGTACCAGTTCGTCGTGGGCCACGGTGAGGAGGACGCGCTGCGCCGTATCGTGCGGCGGATCGGCTCGCGCCGCTGCCCGTCCTTCCTCGCCGTCCTCAAGCGCTTCGGCGAGGCCGACCCCGGGTGGCTGTCCTTCCCCGTGCCCGGCTGGACGCTCGCCCTCGACATCCCCGCGGGGCTGCCGGGCCTGGCCGCCTTCCTCGACGAGCTGGACGACGAGGTCGCCGCGGCCGGCGGCCGGGTCTACCTCGCCAAGGATGCCCGGCTGCGCCCCGACGTCCTGGCCCGCATGTACCCGCGGCTCGACGAATTCCGCGAGCTGCGCGCCCGTATCGACCCGCGCCGCGCCATCACCTCCGACCTCGCCCGCCGGCTGGGCGTATGAGGCCGGCATCCACCGTGTTGAGGGAGAAGCCATGAAGGACGCCTTCGGTGCCCCGCAGTCCCTGCTGGTGCTGGGCGGCACGTCGGAGATCGGGCTCGCGACCGCGCGCCGGCTGATCGCCCGCCGTACGCGCACGGTCTTCCTCGCCGGGCGCCCGTCCGGGCAGCTGGAGGCGGCGGCGCAGGAGCTGCGCGCGCTCGGCGCGGACGTCACGACCGTGGAGTTCGAGGCGCTCGACCCGGCCTCGCACGAGGTGACGCTCGGCAAGGTCTTCGCCGAGGGCGACATCGACATGGTGCTGCTCGCCTTCGGGGTGCTCGGCGACCAGGCGCGCGACGAGCAGGAGCCGCTCGCGGCCGTGCACGTCGCGCAGGTCAACTACACCGGCGCGGTCTCCGCGGCCCTCGTGAGCGCCGCCGCCCTCCAGGCGCAGGGCCACGGCTCGCTCGTCGTGCTCTCCTCCGTCGCGGGCGAGCGCGCCCGCCGCGTCAACTTCATCTACGGCAGCAGCAAGGCGGGCCTGGACGCCTTCTGCCAGGGCCTGGCCGACGCCATGCACGGCTCGGGGGTGCACGTGATGGCGGTCCGGCCCGGCTACGTCCACACCCGGATGACCGCGGGCCTGCCGCCCGCCCCGCTGGCCACCACCCCGGAGGCGGTGGCCGCCGCGATCGAGACCGGCCTGCGCCGCCGCAGCACGACGATCTGGGTCCCCGGCGCCCTGCGCGCGGTCATGACGGCCGTCCGCCACCTCCCGCGCCCGCTCTTCCGCCGCCTGCCCGTCTGAGGCCGTTTCTCCCCGGTTCTCCCCGGCGGGAAATGGGAGGTCAATCCGTTGTCCGCTTCGGGTAATTCCTGATCCGCCGGGCAGCCCGTACGCGAGATTTCGTATCGGCCGGAATCGGCCACGAATGGCTGGAATTCGGCGTGCCGACGGCCCGTCAGCAGCGCCAGGATTGAGGCTGTTTGTGCTCACGTCATTCCTGTGATTTCGGCGCGGGACGGCCTTCGTGGATTCACTGTCGCCGAACTCGTCGGGTGCCGGTCGACCGGTGGTATCGTGCACGGCGTCGTGTGCACCGAGTTACGGACGGTACGCACGTGCTCAAAGGTTCACGTGTCAACGCTCACCAGGTTGGGCCTCCACAGTGCAGTCTCGGTCATGATGCGGCGCCCGTTATCGGCGCGCCCGCCGGCACGATCTCCCTCTGACCGGCAGCGCAATCCCGGCGCCGGCCGCGGATTCGCCCACCACGGCGTGAACAGCTCCCCTGCCCGCGCGGAATTCGCGGGCGGCCGCGACCTTCCGTTCACCTGACCACGCCGTACGAGGACCCCCCATGATCGAGCCACTGGTGACCACTGCCGCGCTGCTGGGCGGCGGATTCGCCGCATCGGCGGCCGGCCTCGTCGCGCAGACGCGCGCCAAAAGGGCCGCCAATTCCCGTGCGGGACAGCTGGAGGAGCGCCTGCGGGCATCCGAACAGGCCGTCACCGTGAGGACCGGCGAGCTGGAGGAGCGCGTCCGCGCCGCCGAGAAGGCCGCGGGCAAGCGGGCCGACGAGCTGGCGGTGCGGCTGCGCGAGGCCGAGCGGCACGCGGCCGCGCTCTCCGCGGAGATCGAGCACCTGGCCAAGGTCAGGCTGCCGGCGCTGGTCGACACCCAGGCCCGCGGCCACCGCGGCATCACCCTTCCCGGGCTGCTCGACGCCTCCCTCGAAGGGATGCCCGTCGACGGCCACCACCGCACCGTCCTCGACCTGTGCTCCGAGGCGATAGGGCTGACCCGCGAGTCCATAGGCCTCGCGGCCCGCGCCTCGGTGCGCGACCTCGTGGACGAGGCGCAGACGTACCTCGTGCGCTGCCAGATGGCGGTCATCGACGAGATGAACAAGGTCCCCGAGGCGACCGCCTTCCAGCAGGGGCTGATGAACATCGACCACCCGCTCACCCGCTCCGTGCACACCCTCCAGCGGCTGCGCATCCTCGCCGGCTCCTGGCCCGGACTCCAGCGCGCCGACTGCACGTTCGCCGAGATCGTGGAGTCCGCCCGCGGCCGTATCGACGCCTACCAGCGCGTCCACTACACCCACGAGCCGATCAGCGGCGGGGTGTGGGTGGAGGGCCGGGTCGTCGAACCCGTCACCATCGCGCTCACCGAGCTGCTGTCCAACGCCACCTCCTACTCCGACGGCAAGGTGCTCGTCGAGGTGCAGCAGACGCAGACCGGCTGGGTCGTCGTCGTCGACGACAGCGGCCTCAACATGAGCCCGCAGCAGCGCGGCGAGGCCGAACGGCTGCTGTCGCAGCAGACCGTGCTGGACGTCACCACCGTCCCGGACACCCTCAGCCTCGGCTTCCCCGTGATCGGCCGGCTCATGGCCGCGTACGGCTTCCGGGTCGACGTCAGCTCCACCTCCCCGTACGGCGGTGTCCGCGCCGTGCTCAACGTGCCCCGCGAACTCCTCGGCAGCGGGCCGACGGAGGAGGAGCAGCAGGCCGAACGCCGCGAGGCCCGCGCCGCGATGGGCGTGCCCGCGCTCGACGAGGCCCCGGCGGGCGGCGGTCGCGCGGAGAGCAGCGTCGGCCTGCCGCAGCGCCGCAGGCGCCGGCCGCGGACCGCGGACCCGGCCGCCGGCCCCGTCGCGGAACCAGCCCCGCAGGAGGACCCCGAGGCGTTCGGCGAGGGCTTCGCCGGCCTGGCGGCAGCCATCCGCGACGGCGAGGACCAGCACACCGAAGGAGAGCGCAGCGATGACTGAGCAGCAGCCCACCGCCGACACCCACGACATGAGCTGGGTGCTGGAGCACCTCAGGAAGGAGAAGGGCGTCCTGCACGCGGTGCTCTTCTCAGCCGACGGCCTGGTCCTCGCGGCCACCTCCGACATCGAGCGGGCGGTGGCCGAGCGGACCGCGGCCAACGCGTGCGCGGCCTTCGCGCTGGGCCGGAGCATCAGCGAATTCGCGGAGATAGCGGGCACCTCACCGCACCGCATCATCATCGACCTGCCCGACCACTGCATCCTGGTCTTCAGCGCCGGCCACGGCACCGCCCTCGCGGTCGCCGTCGACGCCGAGATGACCAGCCCCGAGGTGGCCGTCGCCTCCGCCGCGACCGTCAAGGCCGTCAACGGGCTGCGCGACGCCCTCTCGGCACGCGAGCGCAGGCGCGCGGCGGCCGCGCCGGGAGCGGCCACGTCATGACACCGCGAGGCCGCCGTCGCACCGGGATGGTGCGCCCGTACACACCGGCGGAGGGGCATGCCGCGCCCACCCGCCGGTCGCTGGACCTGGCGACGATCCTGATCGCCGACCGCGAGATGCCGCTGCGCGGCCTCGGCCCGCACGCCTACCGCGTCATGCAGCACTGCCTGCCGGGCGCGCTGTCGGTGGCCGAGGTCAGCGCCGATCTCCAGCTGCCCGGGGCCGTCACGAAGGTGATCGCCGCGCACCTGGTCGACAGCGGCCACCTCATTGCCCGAAACCCGGCGCCCGCGGCTCAGAAGCACGACAGGGCGCTGCTGGAGAGGATGCTGAATGCACTCCAAGAGCTCTGACGGCCACTACCTCGACGCCGGGGTGACCCCGGTCAAGCTGGTCGTGATGGGGCCGTTCGCCGTCGGCAAGACGACCTTCGTCGGCGCGGTCTCGGAGATCGCACCGGCGTCGACGGAGGAGAAGCTGACCCGGGCGGGCGAGCTGGTCGACGACCTGCGCGGCCTGGAGGACAAGGACACCACCACCGTCGCCCACGACTTCGGCCGCCTCACCCTCACCGACGACATCGTGCTCTACATGTTCGGCACCCCCGGCCAGCCCAGGTTCGCCTCGATGATCGAGGACCTGATGTACGGGGCGCTCGGCGGCGTCGTCCTGGTCGACACCCGGCGCGTCGCCGAGTCCTGGGACGCCATGGAGCGCCTGGAGGAGGCCGGGGTCTCCTACGTCCTGGCCGTCAACGAATTCCCGAACGCCCCGCGCTACACCGAGGCCGAGCTGCGCACCGCCCTCGACCTGGACCCCTGGACGCCGCTGGTGACGTGCGACGTCCGCGAGCGCGACTCGGCCAAGTCCGTGCTCGTCGCGCTCGTCTCCCACCTGCTGTCCCGTTCCAGCCTGGAGCCCGCCTCATGACCAGCGCCCCCGAACTGCCGCTGTCCGCGAAGGGGTGCCCCGTGCTGCACGGCGAGTCGTTCGCCGCGCGCTCGGCCGAGGTCTACGAGCAGCTGCGCGCGCAGGGCGCGGGCGCCTGGGCGGAGATCGCCCCCGGGGTGCACGCGCTCGTCGTCACCGGCCGCCGCGCCGCCGTCGACCTGCTCAACGACCCGGCCGTCTACGCCAAGGACTCCCGGCTGTGGTCCGACCTCAACGCCGGGAAGGTCCCGCAGGACAGCCCCGTCCTGCCGCTCATGGCCTGGCGGGCCTCCGTGCTGTACGCCGACGCCGAGGACCACACGCGGCTGCGCCGGGCCCTGGACGACTGCATCGCCCGGATCAGCCCGCACCGGCTGCGCGAGGTCACCCGGCGCAGCGCGCTGACCCTGGTCTCGCGGGTCGCGGAGCAGGGCGAGGCCGACATGATGGCCGACTTCGCCGACACCCTGCCGCTGATGGTCTTCGCCGACCTGCTGGGCTGCACCTCCGAGATGGCCACCCGCATGGTGCACCTCGCCCAGAAGATGATCAGCGCCGGCCCCGAGGCCGCCCAGGGCGCGATCGACTACGCCGGCCTGCTGTACGAGCTGATCCAGCTGCGCCGCCGTCAGCCCGGCGACGACCTCACGTCCTGGCTGCTCGGCCACGACGCCGGGCTCGGCGACGAGGAGACCCTCAACCAGCTCTACACGACCGTCGGCGCCGGCGTCATCCCCACCGCCGCGTGGATGGGCTGGGCGCTGCACCTGCTGCTCGGCGACGACTCCTACGCCGGCACGCTGGCCGCCGGCACCGTGACGGTGCGCCGCGCGCTGGAGAAGGCGCTGTGGGTGCGCAGCCCGATGGCGAACTTCTCGGTCCACTTCGCCCGCAGGGACACCACCCTGCACGGGATCACGGTGCCCGGCGGCGTACCGATCCTCATCAGCCACGCCGCGGCGAACACCGACCCGTCGCTGCCCGCGGACCTGGGCTACGAGAACCGTTCCCACCTGGCGTGGTCCGCCGGTCCCCACCGCTGCCCGGCCATCAGCCAGGCCACCGTGATCGCCCAGACCGGCATCGAGACGGCACTCGACCAGCTGTGGGACATGCAGCTGGCCGTGACGGACGACGAGATCCAGCTCCGCCACGGCCCCTTCCACCAGTGCCCGGTCGCGATGCCCGTGACGTTCCGCCCGAAGTCCGCCGCGGCCATCCGGGCCGCCGCAACCGATGGAGGTACAGCGTGACCAGCAGCACCACCGGTACCGACGTGACACTCGACGCGAGCGGCGGGACCCGCCTGTACGCGCAGGCGGACGAACTCCGCGCGGCCGGACCCGCCGTGCGCGTGGCGCTCCCCGAGGGCGTGACGGCCTGGTCCGTCACCCGCGGCGACGTCATACGCAGGCTGCTCAGCGGCGACCAGCTCTCGAAGGACGCCCGCAGGAACTGGCCCGGCTACGTGCCCGGCGCCATCCCGTGGCTCTACTCCTGGGTCGACGTCAAGAGCATGTTCACCTCCGACGACCCCGACCACCAGCGGCTCAAGCAGCTCATCAGCCGCGCCTTCACCCCGCGCCGCATCGAGGCGATGCGGCCGGTGCTCCAGGACATCGTCACCGACCTGCTCGACGGCCTGGAGGAGCGCGAGCGTGAATCCCCCGGCTCCCTCTACGACCTGCGCGCCGACTTCGCCTACCAGGTGCCGACCCGGCTGATATGCGACCTGTTCGGCGTCCCCGACGACCAGCGCCCCGCGATGCTGGACGTCATCGACCGCGTCCTGACGATGAGCGGGGCCTCCCAGGAGGAGGGCCAGGCCATCAACCGGGACATGGGCGCCGCCATGTACCGGCTGCTGGAGACCAAGCGGCACGCGCCGGGCGACGACATGACGAGCCTGCTGCTGGGCGCCCACGAGGAGGACGGCGACCGGCTCGACGAGAACGAGCTGATCTCGACCCTCATCCTGATGATCGGCGCGGGCAGCGAGACCGCCGTCGCGATGATCAGCCATGCGATACGGATGATGATCGCCCACCCCGGGCAGCTCGCCGCCGTGCGGCGCGACCCGGCCCGCTGGACGGACGTGATCGAGGAGACGCTGCGGCTGCACCCGCCGATCATGCACATGCCCCTGCGGTACGCGACCGCCGACATCGACCTCGGCGAGGGCGTCGTCATCCGCACCGGCGACGCGGTCATCATCGGCTTCGGCGCCCACGGCCGCGACCCGGGCGTGCACGAATCCGCGGAGAGCTTCGACATCGACCGCGAGGACAAGAGCCACCTCACCTTCGGCTACGGCATGCACTACTGCATGGGCGCGCCGCTGGCCAAGCTGGAGGGCGAGGTCGCCCTCCCGGCCTTCTTCGCACGCTTCCCGGACGCCTCCGTCGAGGCCGACACCGCGCAGCTCGTGCCGCAGCCGTCGTTCATCGGCAACGACATGTCCCGCGTCCCGATCCGGCTCCGCCCCGCGGCCGCCCCGGCGAGCTGACCCGCGCCCCGCGCGGACCCCGCACCGGGCCCTCCTCCCGAGCTTTTCTGAGGGCCCGGTGTGACATTCTCTGACGTGACGTCAATCTCATTTCCGCGGAGGCCGATTACTTTCCGGGGTGGTGGGAGTCGCAGCGAACTCGGAGTTTCGTCCCTCCGGATATCGGACACACGGGGCGGAATTCTTCACGGAACCTTGACAACCGGGGCGGAAGCCGTACGCATTCCACCTGCGTGTATAGTGACGCGTCGTCGATGACGACTCGTACCAACGGATCGGGTGCACGGGCCGGTTGGCCCGTCCCGAATCCCGCACTCGCATTTCCGCAACCGGGGGGCATTGCCTTGCGCGTCCGTATCACCACCACTCTCACCGTCGCCGCCGCCGTCATGGCCGGCAGCGCGCTCCTCACCGCGTGCAACGACGACTCGGGCGACTCGTCCGACACGACCTCCAGCCCGTCCGCGACCGCCCCGGCCACGACCGACGCGCCCACCACGGACGCCCCCGCCCCGACCGACTCCGCCACCGACGCGGGCGGCGACACCGCGGCCCAGGGCAAGCCCGTCCCCGTCAACAAGTCCTTCGCGGACGACGTGATGGGCGAGAAGGCGACCGTCATCAGCTACATCTCGGGCTTCCAGCCCTCGGCCGCGTCGAAGAGCAAGTTCTCGGCGCTGGAGGACGAATACGTCGTCCTGGTCAACGTGAAGGTGACCGCGAGCTCCAAGTATTACGACACCTTCGGTGCCGGTTCCTTCTACCTGACGAACCAGTCGAACGGTATCGACCAGGCGAGCACCACAATCCTCGACGACGACATCAAGGCGGCGGGCTACACCCCGCTGGAGGACGCGGAAACGGGCAAGTCGACGACCGGCTGGGTCGTCTTCACCCCGAAGAAGGACGAGACCGCTCTCGTCCTGCGCTACAAGCGCCTCGCGGCGAACGCGTCGGACGGCACGAAGATCACGGCGAAGAATTTCGACATCCCGCTGAAGTAAGCGAGCCGCGCCCCGCGCCGGGCGCCCACGCATCGGCCCCGCCGCCCGAACTTCCCCGGGCGGCGGGGCCGTTGCCGGTCTGGTCGGACGAGGGGGCCGTCGTCGGGCCACTGGGGCGGTCGGTCAGCGGCCGTCGATCAGGGTGATCTGGATGGCAAGCGCCCCGAGGGCTTCCTTCTCCGGCCCGTAGGTGGAGCGGATGTTCACGAGCTGCTGCTCGCGGGTGGCGTTCGGGTTGACGTTGGCGGGCCCCTCGCCGTCCAGCAGGGCCTCGAAGCCCGGGTACTCGGTGACGCGCAGCACGCGGACGTCGCAGGACTCGGTGGCGCCCTTGACGCGGAAGCGGATGGTGTCGCTCATGGGGCGGGGACGCTCCTGGTGGACGGGGCGGCCATCATGCGGCCGATCTCGGTGGTGGAGTAGGACCGGAAGAAGTGACGCGGGTCGGACAGGAGCAGATGAGCGAGCGCCAGGAGGACGTCGGCGTACTCGGCTGCCGTGCGGGGGCTCCCGTCCTCCCTGACCTCCGTACGATCGCGGCATGCCCGCCGACGTACCCGCGACCCGGTCCTCCTTCGCCATGCCGACCCTCCCGATATCCACTCCGCACCCGCTGGAGGAACTGCCCCCGACGGTCTGGTCGGACGAGGAGTGGGAGCGAATCCAGCGCGGCTACATCTCTCAGGAGATGGAGGACAGGTGGGACGTCTTCGCGGAAGGCGATGTCCTCTTCATCCACCGGAGCTGGACCGGCTACGGAATCTTCGAGGCGACCTTCGCCCCGGCGGACGGCGGTGGTCGGCGGATCACCCGCGCTGTGGTGGAGCGTGACCCCGAACGGTACGGGGGAACGGACGACGAACACGACTGCGTACTCATGGAGATGGTGATCAGCGGCGCCGTGCTCCACAAGCGGGATCCCGACCTCTACGAGAGATGGGTCGAATTGCGTCGCCGGGAGCCCGGCTCCACCACCGACGCGCGCGCCGGGCTTGTGCTCCGGGCGGACGTGGGGCCGCGCGAGGATTCATAACCGGCTGAGCCGGCTGTCGGCGGAAGAAGACCGCCCACGGAGATGTCGACGGTGCCGTGCACACGTACACACAATTGGCCCCCCACCGACAGGAGGGCGACAGCCGCCAGGACGGTGAGGACGCGCACCGTGCGGGAGAGGGACCGGCTCGTTGCGGCGTACGTGGCGAGCAGCGCGAGTTGGAGGGGCCAGAGGACGGCGAGTGCCTGGGCGGCGAGCCCGGCGAGCATCTTGCGCACAGTGTGGGCGGGACGGCGGAGGGCGAGCACGAGCGTCGTGACGGATGCGACCGTGCCCCACAACAGCGCGACGAGGAGGTACACGATCCTGTCGTCCTGGCCGGGCAAGCCGGAGGCGAGGAGCAGCGCGTCCTCGACGGCGAAGATCGCGCACCACAGCCCGCCGGCCACGGCGACGAGCAGGAGCAGGGCGCCCACACAGCCGGGCGCGTTGCGCGGGGGGGAGGCGCTGGGCATCGCGGGGCCTTTCGTGCGAGGGACGGGGAGGGGGCTCATCGGACGAAGACGGTGCCGGGGGCGCAGGGGGTGTCGGGGTCGGTCGCGATGCAGAGCATGTGGGTGTGGCCGGTGCGGTAGGCGGCGAGCCACGACGGGGCGTCGGACGGGGCGTCCTCCGGGAGGAAGGTGAAGCCCGGGCTCCAGGGGGAGTACGCGTACGTCCAGCGGCCGTGCGCTTCGGTCGGGCCGGGCGGGGAACCGGTGAAACCGTCGGCGAAGAGGGCGGGCGGTACGCGGGTGGCCTCGAAGCGGCCGTCGGCGCCGAGGTGGAGGTGGCCGCCGGACGGGGTGTGCCAGTCGCCCGCGAGGGACGCGGCGGTCGCGTCCTCGTCGTCGAGGACCTGGGCGGTGTCGTAGGCCGGGCCGCCCCACAGGATGCCCGCGAGCAGCGCCCCGGCGCCCGCCGGGACGGCGAGGACGCGCATTGTGCGGGGGAGGGGGCGGCGGGTCGCGGCGTAACCGGCCAGCACCGCGACCTGGAGGGGCCAGAAGATCGCGAGCACCAGGCCCGCGTCGGCGGCGGCCATGCGGCGCACAGTGGACCGCGCGGTGCGGGCGGAGGGGACGAAGGCGAGGAGCAGCGTCGTGACTCCGGCGGCGACGCCCCACCACAGCGACACCGTCTTGTACGCGTTCCAGGGCCCCTGGTCGGGGACTTCGGCGACGTCGAGGCCGCCGGTCACCGCGAGGGCTCCGCACAGCAGCCCGCCGAGCAGGGCGGGTATCGCGAGGAGGACGACCGCGCACCCGGAGGGGCGCTTGCGCGGGGGAGGAGTGTCGGGCATCGCCGGGGCCTTTCGGGGGCGGGGCGGCGGGGCCCGACAGGGTGTCAGGTGCGCCGCTTGGGGGTGGGGCGGGTCACGGCTGTGCGGCCGATCGTGGGGAGGACGAAGTCCTGGATGAGGGACTTGGCGTCGCGGACCATCGGGCGGAAGACGCGGTAGCGGGACAGGGCGATCACGCGGGCCACGAAGGGGGTGGAGCGGCGGACGAACTCGCGGGTGCGCTCGGTGTCGGGGGTGCGGTCGAAGACCCAGTAGAGGACGACGACCATCAGGTGCAGCCACAGCAGGTCGGGCAGCAGCTCCGCCAGCTCGGGGTCGAGCTTGGGGGCCAGGTCGGAGCCGGTCAGGACGTCGCGGAAGAGGTCCACCGCGGTCGCCCGAGCCGGGTGCGACTCGTTCGAGAACGGGCTGAGCGAGCTGTCCGGGTCCGCCGCCGTACGGAAGAACTGGGCGGCGAACCCGTGGTAGTCCGCGGCGCAGTCGAGCCAGGACTCCAGCGCGATCCGCAGCCGTACGTCGAACTCCCGCACCCCGGCCAGGCGGACGGCGGCGTCCGCGGCGTGCTCGTACGTCATCCGGTCGTAGAAGCCCTGGATCAGGAACTCCTTCGACTCGAAGTAGTAGTACGCGTTCCCGACCGAGACGCCCGCCTCCTGGGCGATGGCCCGCATGGTGGTCTTCTCGTAGCCCCGCTCCCGGAAGAGCCGCATCGCGGTCTCCAGGATCAGCGCCCGGGTCTGCTCGCTCTTGCCGGTCTTGGGCCGCGCCCGGCCGCCGGGCAGCTCCTCCGCGGGCCCGGGGGCCGCCGAAGGGGCTGCCTGAGGGGCCGGAGGGAATCCGTCGGGGCTGTGCTTGTGGTCCATTGCGGTGAGCCTAGCCCGGCGGTGGGCACCCTTCCGCGCACCCGGGCGTCTCGTCGCGAACCGGCCCCGCGAACGGGCCCTCGCCGCGTACCGTCCAGCCGCCCTGCCCGTCGTAGACCCACGCGGTGCGGCTCTCGGCGCCGCTCCGCCCGGCGAGCGGGGCGCCGCGCGGCGGGCCGAGGGGCAGCGCGAGGGAGCGCGGGCGCTTCGGGACGTCCTGGTGGTGGGCGACCGCGGCCTCGCGGTATTTCGCCACCCCCAGCACCGCCGTCCGCGCCAGCCTGCGGCCCGCCGGTGTGCTCATCCGGTGGGCGAGGGCGCGGTGGTCGGCCAGCGCCCACAGCACGACCACCCACGCGGTCTGGCCCACGTACACCTGGCCCGCGTCCCCGACGACCGTGATCTCGCGGCGGGTGGCCCCGTCGTGGTCCAGGGCCGGGAAGAGGCGGCGGGCCTCGGCGGAGCCCACGGGCACGAGCGTGACGGGGACGAGCTGGCGCTGCCCCGCGATCCAGCCCGCGACGAAGCGGCAGAGGCGGCACGCCGGGTCGGTCAGGACGGTCAGCCCGCGCAGCGGCTCGCCCCGCCGCCGGGCCCGTACGCCCCCGCCCGCACCTGCCGCGCCCCCCTCCGGCGCGGCAGGCGGGGTCCCGGCCCCCGAGGACGTCGGCACCTCACGCCCCCGCGGGCTTCGCCGCGCCCGTACGCGCCGCCGCCGTCGCCGTGAAGCCGTCGGGGTCGACGGGCGGGTACTGCTCGCGCTCCATCAGCCCGCGGCGGCGGATCTTGTTGAGGACGTAGACATTGCCGAGGTGCATCACGCCGAGCACCAGCAGCACGACCCCGAGCTTGACCGACAGCTCCTCGAAGACCTGCCGGGCGTCGTCGACGGTGTCCGCCGACTTCAGGTAGAGGGCGACGAAGCCCAGGTTGACCAGGTAGAAGCCGACGACCAGCAGGTGGTTGACGGCGTCGGCGAGCTGCTCGTTGCCGTGCAGCACGTCGGCGAGGAAGACGCGCCCGTTCGCACTCAGTGTCCTGGCCACCCAGACGGTCAGCGCGACGCTGACCACCAGGTAGACCGCATAGGCGACCACGGTCAGGTCCATGACGATCCCACCCCTCAGACGTTCCTTGAACGTGTTCAAAACCTTGTGTCGTTGACGGTAGACCTCTTTTTGAACGCGTTCAAGCTGTGCGCCGACCGCGGCGCTGTGACCCGCACCACGCAGCGGAAGGCCAGGGGAAGGGCGGAGGAAGGGGCATGCAAAAGCCCGGCCCGGCTCCGAGGGTTCGGAGCCGGGCCGGGCGGGGGAAGGCCGAAGGCGGAGCGTCAGTCCGAGGAGGACGCCAGCGCGAGGTCCGGCTCCTGGCCGGGCCGGGTCGCCGGGGCCGCCACGGCGTCCTCCGCGGGCTCGACCGCCATGTGCGGCAGCCGCTTGTCCAGCCAGGCGGGCAGCCACCAGTTCGCCGTGCCGAAGAGGTGCATCAGCGCGGGCACCAGCACCGACCGCAGGATGAACGCGTCCAGCGCGACCGCGCCCGCGAGCCCGACGCCGAACATGCCGAGCACGCGCACCCCGCTGAGCGCGAAGGCGCCGAAGACGCAGACCATGATGACGGCCGCCGAGGTGATCACCCGGCTGGTCTCCGCGAGCCCGACCCGTACCGCACGCGCGCTGTCGCGGGTGTGGACCCACTCCTCGTGCATCCGGCTGACCAGGAAGACCTGGTAGTCCATCGACAGGCCGAAGAGCAGCGCCAGCATGATCACCGGCAGGAAGGCGTCGATCGGGCCTTCCCGGGTCGCGCCCAGCAGACTGCCGCCCCACGCCCACTGGAAGCCCGCGACCAGGACGCCGAAGGACGCGGCCGCCGCGACCATGTTCATCACCGCCGCGGTGAGCGGGACGACGACGCTGCGGAATGCGAGCAGCAGCAGCACGAAGCCCAGGGCGATGATCACCCCGATGAAGATCGGCATCTTGCCGCCGAGGACGGTGGCGAAGTCCTTGTAGATCGCCGTCGGACCGCCGACGTACGCCTTCATCGTGTTGCCGCGCTCGGCCGCCGGGACGACGTCGTCGCGCAGGTGGTTGATGAGCGTGTCGGTCGCCTTGTCCTGCGGCGAGGTCGTCGGCACCGCCTGGACGAGGGCCACCGTGCTGTTCTTCTCCATCGGCAGGGCGGCCGCGTAGGCGATGCCCTTGGTGTGGCCGAGGGTCGTGACGAGGTTGTCCAGCGCCTGCTTGTCGTGCTGGCCGCCGGGCACCTCGGCGAGGATCGTCAGCGGGCCGTTGAAGCCGGGGCCGAAGCCGTCGGCCAGCATGTCGTACGCCTTGCGGGTCGTCGTCGACGTCGGGTTGTTGCCCTGGTCGGACGAGCCGAGCCGGAGCGACAGCGTCGGGATCGCCAGCGTCGCCATGACCACGATCGCGGCGGCCGCGAGTGAGCGCGGGTGCCGCTGCACGAAGGACGACCAGCGCGCCGACGCGCCCACCGGCTCGCCGGTCCGCACGCCCTCGGCGGCGAAGCGCCGCCGCTGCCTGCGGCTGAGCACCTTCATGCCGAACAGGCCGAGCAGCGCGGGCAGCAGCGTGATCGCCGCGAGCACCGAGACCACCACGGTCATCGCCGACGAGATCGCCACCGCGTAGAGGAAGCTCAGGCCCACGGTGAACATGCCCAGCAGCGCGATGCACACCGTGCCGCCCGCGAAGAGGACCGCGCGCCCGGAGGTGTTGATCGCCTTGACCGCGGCGTCCTCCGGTGTGAGGCCGGCCAGGATGCCCTTCCGGTGTCTGGTGACGATGAAGAGGGCGTAGTCGATGCCGACGCCGAGGCCCACCAGCATCGCGAGCTGGCCGGAGAAGTCCGGCACGTTCTCGACGTGCGTGAGCAGGGTGATCATCGACGACGCGATGCCGATGGCGAACAGCGCCGTCACGATCGGCGTCAGCATGCCCAGCAGCGAGCCGAACGCCAGGAAGAGCACGACGGCCGCGGCCGCGATGCCCACGAACTCGCTCAGCCCCGGCGGCGGTTGCTCCACCTGGGCGACGGCGTCACCGCCGACCTCCACCTTCAGCCCGTCCGCGCGCGCGGTGTGCGCGGTGTCGATCAGGTTGTTGACCTGGTCGGCGGTCAGCGTGGCGCCGAGGACGTCGTACGTCACGCGGGCGTACGCCGTCTTCCCGTCCTTGCTGATCTGCGTCGCGCCCGCCGGGTCGTACGGGCTGACGACCTGGCCGACGTCCTTCTGGTGCCGGACCTTGTCCAGCATCGGCAGGATCTTCGCCTTGACCGTCGGGTCCTTCACCGAACCCGAGTCGGTGTGCCACACCACGGTGTCGCTCTCGCCGGACTGGCTGTGGACCGCCTTGTCCAGCAGGTCGAGCACCTTGCTCGACTCGGTGTGCGGGAGCGAGAAGTCATTCGAGTAGGCATCGCCTGCGATCCTGCTCGCGGTGCCGACGCCGAGCAGCGCCGCCACCCACAGCAGGATCACCACCCACTTGTGCCGGAAGCACCATCGCGCCAGAGCGGCCACGATCCATCCCCCATCATCTTCGTCTGCGTCTTCGTCGTCTTCTACTGCGTCTTCGTTGCGTCTGCGTGACGTCTTCGTTTGCGGCTCCGTGCGCTTGCGCACGGTCGTGCCGCGATCACTCGCCCCCCTCCAGAGTCAGTGGTGACAAGGGCGCCCACCAAGCCGAACGGCCTTCTCTCAAGGAACTCCAAGGTTCGCGCCCCCCGGAGGACACCCGGTGTGCGGATACTTGACGCATGGAGACAGCTGTCGGTACGGCTCCCACAGTGCTCGTCGTCGAGGACGAGCCCGGCATCGCGGACATCCTGCGCATCACGCTGACCTACAACGGCTTCACGGTGCACTGCGCGGCCTCCCGCAAGGAGGCCCTCGCGGCGGTCCGCGCGCACCGCCCCGACCTCGTGCTGCTCGACGTGATGCTGCCCGACGGCAACGGGTGGGAGGTGTGCCGCGCGCTGCGCGCCGAGCACCCGGCCGGGCGGGACGGCGCGGGCGACGACCTCGCCGTCATCTTCGTCACCGCGCGGGACGCGCCGCGCGACGTCGTCGCCGGGCTGGCGCTGGGCGGCGACGACTACATCACCAAGCCCTTCGGCGTCGACGAGGTCGTCGCGCGCGTGCACGCGGTGCTGCGCCGTACCCGCCGCACCGCGGGCGTCGCGGACCGGGTGCTGCGGCACGGTGATCTGGAGATGGACGAGGCGACGTACTCGGTGCGCCGCTCCGGCCAGCCGGTCGAGCTGACGCCCACCGAGTACAACCTGCTGCGGCACCTGCTGCGCAACTCGGGGCGGATCGTCTCCAAGGAGCAACTGCTGCAGCACGTCTGGCAGTACGACACGGTGGTGCCGTCGACGGTCGTGGAGACGTACATCTCCTACCTGCGGCGCAAGCTCGACCGGCTCGGCCCGCCGCTGATAGAGACCCGGCGCGGTGTCGGCTACGGGCTGCGGGCGGTCGAGGGCACGTGACGGTGTGGCGGGCGCGGGCGGGGACAGGTGTGGTGGGGCGGGCATGACGGGGACAGGTGTGACGGGGATCGGACGGGCGTGAGCGCATGAGCAAGCGGCTGCTGCCGTGGGCCTACGCGTGGTTCGCGGCGGAGTCGAGCCGCAGGAAGCGCGAGGCGGCGGGAGGCAAGCGCGGGGTGCTGTGCGGCAGCGGGCGGCTGCTGCCGAGCCCCAAGACGCTGCGCGCCCGGCTCACGCTCGCCAACGTCGCCTTCGTCGCGCTCGGGCTGCTCGCGACCGCGGCCTTCAGCGTCATGGCCACGGACATGGTGCTGGGCAGCGAGATCGACCACACCCTGAGCGAGTCGCAGCGCTCCTTGCGCAGCACCCCGGTCACGGCGAACGGCCTGCAGCAGCTGTGCACGCTCGCAACGATCCTGCAGACCGGCCACGACGGGGACGACGGCGGGGGCGGGCTGCCCTTCGCCAAGGCCTTCAAGCAGGACCTCTTCGTCGTCCTCGACCCCGACGGCCGCAACTCGACGGTGTGCGAGAACGGCATGGGCACCGACAACCGCGTCCGCGCCGACGTGATCGCCGCCCTGTCCGACCCCGCGGATCTCGCCCGTACCGGAAAGGCCGTCAACGTGCGGGCGGCCGGCACGGACTACCGGGTCGTCGTCACCCGGCTCGGCGACCGCAGCATGGTCGTGCAGGGGATGCGCTACAGCGGTGTCGAGCGCGCCATCCACAAGCTGCTGGGCTGGGAGTTCATCGCCGGGTTCGTGCTGCTCGCGCTGCTCGCGGTCGGGTCGCTGACCGCGGCAAGGCGGCGACTGAGCCCCCTGGAGGCCATGGTGGAGACCGCCTCCGCCATCGCCGAGGGCGACCTGTCGCGGCGGATTGCCACCGGGCGGTACGGCTCCAGCGAGGTGCAGCAGCTCAGCACCGCCCTCAACGCGATGCTCCAGCAGATCGAGACCGCGGTCACCGAGAGCGAGCGCGCCACCGCCCAGCTCCGGCACTTCCTCGCCGACGCCTCGCACGAGCTGCGCACCCCGCTGGCGTCCGTGCAGGGCTATCTGGAGCTGTACGAGAAGGGCATGCTCGACGCCGACGACAAGGAGCGGGCGCTGCGCCGGGTCTCCGCCGAGGCCGCCCGGATGAGCCGCCTGGTCGACGAACTCCTCGCGCTGGCCCGGCTGGAGGAGCGCCCCGGGCTGGACTTCCAGCCGGTCGACCTGTGCGCGCTGGTCCGGGACGCCGCCGCCGACCTCGCCGCGCAGCAGCCCGGCCGGCCGGTCACGCTGCTGCTTCCGGAGCCGGGGGGGCCGGGCACCGGGTGCTCGGTGTGGGCGCTCGGCGACGAGGCGGGGCTGCGGCAGGTGGTGGGCAACCTGCTCAGCAATGTGCGGGTGCACACGCCGCCGGACGCGCCGCTCGTCGTCGAGGTGCGCGGCAGTACGCGCGGGGTGCGGCTGCGGGTGAGCGACGCCGGGCCGGGCCTGGACCCGCGCGACGCCGAGCGCGCCTTCGACCGCTTCTTCCGGGCAGACCCGGAGCGCGCGCCCGACACGGGCGGGGCGGGGCTGGGCATGGCGATCGTGCACGCCGTCGTCCAGGCCCACCACGGGACGGTGCGGCTCGACACGGCGCCGGGCGCGGGGCTGACGGTCCGCGTCAGCCTGCCGGGCGCGCCGCCGCCACCCGGACCCACCGCCCCGGTCGCGGTCGAGTCCGGCCGGGCGGTGCGCTGAGGCCGAGGGCCCGGACACGCCCGCACAACGCGGCTTGCGTTGGAGCGGACTCCAACTCGTAGCGTCATGGTCATGACTCACGGAACCGCAGCTCACGAACCCCGCCCCGGCGACCGGGACCGCGACGGCGAACGCTACGCGCGCGGCCTGGCCGCACTCCGGCTCGTCACCGGCAGCGAGCACAACGCCGTCCTCGACCCGGTCGCCGAGATCGCGCCCGACCTCGCGCGCCTCACCGTCGAGTTCGGCTACGGCGACATCTGGTCGCAGCCCGGGCTGACCCCGCGGCAGCGGCAGATCGGCACCGTCGCGGCGCTCGCCGCCCTCGGCAACGCGGCGCCGCAGCTGCGTTTCCACATCGCCGGGGCCCTCAACGTGGGCTGTACGCGGCGGGAAATCGTCGAGACCTTCATCCACACGACCGTCTACGCCGGGTTCCCTGCGGCCCTCAACGCCCTGTCCGCGGCCCGCGAGGTCTTCGCGGCACGCCCCGACGACGAGGACGCACCGGCGGAGGAAGCGGCGGAGCCGGAGGACGGGCAGGTCCGGTACGCGCGCGGGCTCGACCTGCTGCGCGCGGTGGACGGCCCGGCGGGCCCGCAAGTCGCCGACTCGCTCGCGGACATCGCGCCGGACCTCGGCCGCTACCTGGTCGAGTACGTCTTCGGCGACATCTACGCGCGCACCGGCCTGGACCTGCCCACCCGGGAGCTGGCCAGCGTCGCGATGTGCACCGCGCTCGGCACGGCGGGCCCGCAACTGCGCGTGCACCTGAGGGCGTTCCTCAACGTCGGCGGCACCCGCGAGGAGATCGTCGCCCTGCTCACCCAGCTCGCCGGGTACGCCGGATTCCCCGCGGCCCTCAACGGCGTCGCGGCGGCCCGGGAGATCTTCGCCGAACAGGACGCGGCGGGCGCGGCGGGGGCGTGACCTCCCCTTCTCCCTCCCCGATACGCACAGGTGTGTGACCCCGCTTCAGGGGCAGGCGGCCGACATGGGCATCATCGGATGGATCGTACTGGGACTGCTCGCGGGCGCCATCGCCAAGATCATCCTGCCGGGCCGCGACCCGGGCGGGCTCGTCGGGACCACCCTGATCGGGATCGTCGGCGCCTTCCTCGGCGGCTGGCTGTCCGCGAAGCTGTGGGACAAGCCGGTGCCGCACCACTTCTTCGACGGCAGGACCTGGGTGGCGGCGATCGGCGGCTCCCTCGTCCTGCTCATCGCCTACCGCGTCATCTTCGGGGACTCGCGCGCCCGCCGCTGAGGGCGGCGCGCGCGAGTGCGCGGCGGAGGGCGGCGGCATCGACAGCCAGGGGGCGCGTCGCTAGTCTAGATGTCATGACCCTGCTGGTGAGCCGCCGCCATGTGGACCACGGCCGCGCCACCACCACCGGGTGTCGCCGCGTCAGCTGACGCGGCTCACTCCTCGCCCCGACTCCTCGTCCGTACGAGGGGGTCCGGGCGAGGGCCTGCACGAGGGCCGCTCCCTTTCCTTCCTGCTTCCTGCCGGGCGGCCCCGCACCCCTTGTCTCCGCAGCGCTGCGTGACCGCGTGCGGCCGCCGGGCCTCCGCCCCCTGCCGCAAAGGACCCCGCCCATGCGTCCGCACGCCCCGCGCCGCCGCCTGCTGACGGCGCTGGCGACCGCCGCAGTCGCCGCGCTCACCGCCACCGCGACGGCCACCGCCGCGACCCCCGGCTTCGGCCCGCTGCCGCCGCAGAACCCGGCCACCGCGCCGAACGGCACCGCCACCATGCACGGCGACAGCGCGTCGAGCGACACCACCCCCTACGCCGGACCCGGCACCGGCTCCGTCCGCTGGACCCGCACGGCCCTGGCGTCGGCCTGCCCCACCGTCGTCATCGGCGCGGACGGCTACCCCGTCACGCTGTGCACCACGATCTTCGGCCAGACCCCGACCGTGCACCTGCTCGACCCGGCGACGGGCGACGACCTCGCCTCCCTCGCCCTGCCCAAGGGCACCCTCTTCGGCGGCGTCTACGCCTACCTCGACCAGTCCGGCGCGCTCGTCGTCGTGGACGGCGACGACAACCTGCTGCGCATCGGCCACCACCAGCAGGGCGGTTCCTGGGCGCTGACGGTCGACCAGTCCACCTCGCTGGCCGCCGCGCTGCCCGCAGGGGACGCCGTCGTCGGTCTCAGCCCCGGCTGGGACGGCCGGGTGTGGTTCGCCAGCGCGGGCGGCGTCATCGGCACCGCCGACACCACGACCGGCGCAGTGCACACCCTCAGCACGGGGGAGGGCATCGGCAACAGCATCTCCACCGTGCCCGGCCACACCGCCGTGGCCACCGACCACGCCCTCTACCTGCTGGGCGAGACCGCCGACGGCACGCCCGTGGTCGACTGGCGCGCCCCCTACGACCGCGGCCCCGGCCGCAAGCCCGGCCAGCTCACCTGGGGCACCGGCGCCACCCCGAGCTTCTTCGGGCCCGGCGACGGCACCGAGTACGTGACCGTCACCGACAACGCCGCGCCGCACGAGAACCTGCTCGTCTACCGCGTCGCCGACGGCCCCGCCCCGGTGTGCACCACGCCCGTCCTCACCCAGTACGCCCAGAGCGGCACCGAGGACGCCGTCATCGCCGGCGGCAGCAGCGTCATCGTCACCAACACCTTCGGCTACGCCTACCCGGCCCTTCCGGACGGCGCCCCGCCCAGCGTCCCGGCCTCGGCGAACTTCGACGGCGGCCTGAGCCGGATCGACGTGAACGCCGACGGCGGCGGCTGCCACGTCGTGTGGAACAGCACCGTCAAGTCGGCGGCGCTGCCCCGGCTGTCGGTCGGCGACGGCCTCGTCTACACCCTCACCGTCAGCGGCCCGACCGACGTGGTCGGCTCCAACACCTTCGCCACCTACTCCTACGCGGCCCTCGACCCGGCGACCGGAGCGGCCGTGAAGACCTCGGCGATCGGCCTCGGGCTGCTCTACAACCCGCTCCAGATGACCGGCACGACCGCCCCCGACGGCACCCTCTACCAGGGCACCGAGACCGGAGTACTGCGCATCACCCGCCGCTGACCGCGGCCTTCGCCGCGACCGGCGGCAGCTGGCGGGTGATCGTCGGGTCGGTGATCGACGCGTCGTCCGCCAGCAGGAACGCCTTGGACAGCACCACCGCCAGCATCCCGCCGTCCTCCTCGAACGGCAGGAAGACCCGCCCGGCCGCGCCCTGCTGCCGGGCGGGCACGATGCACAGATACGCGTCGTGCGGCTCGACCAGCACATTCCCCGAGCCCAGATGGATGCGGTACGCCGCCCGGTCGCCGCGCACCCGCAGGAAGCGCCCGGCCAGCTCCACCCGGTCGGCGATCCTGGTCCGCGGCAGCAGCCGGGCCAGCGCCTCCTTGCGCATCTCGGCGGACGGCGGCAGCTCCCCGAACGCCGCCTCGTGCCACCGCGCCGCGAGCCGCCCCTCCGCGGCGTCCCGCCAGTCCGGATCGCCCGCGATCGAGGCCACGCCCACGAAGAGGTCCACGTCGCGCAGCGCCTCGCTCAGCACCAGCGGCGGCACCTCCACCAGCGCCACCGGCACCCACGCCCTGCCGCCCGCCGCCTGCCGCTCGAACCGCACCCGGTTGGTGGAGCACAGTTCTCCCAGGCCCGACAGCGTCCGGGTCTCCTCGACCAGCTGGTAGTCGAAGCGCGCCCGCCACTCCACCGGCCCCGCCGCGGGCACCACCCGCACCGCCTCGCCCTCGTAACCGCTGTCCCAGAAGCCCAGGTGCGTCGCCGACCAGCCGCGCGCCGCCATCAGTGAACGGGCCTGCCCGAAACGCAGCACCTGCGCCGCGAAGCGGTTGGAGTAGCCGCCGGTGGCCTCCTCCGCCGGGGTGAGCGGGTAGATCTCCCGGAAGACCTGCTTGAACGGCTGCCGCAGCTCCCGCCCCGTCACCTCCGTCCGCCACGCCGCGACCTCCGCGACCTCCGCCCGCAGCGGATGCCACAGCCGCACCCGGTCCGCGGCGCCCACCGGGACCGCCGTGCCGTCCGCCGCCGCCAGCACCCACCCCGCCCCGGCGCGCTCCGGCAACCCCGCCCGCCAGCCGTCCTCCCCGGCCTCCGCCGGGCACACCTCCCACAGCAGGGCCTTCGCCTGCGCCCCGACCACCGGATGGTCGGCGTAGCAGCTCTGCCACTCCGCGCCGCTCCAGCTCGCCCCGGACGCCAGCAGCTCCTCCAGCCGCAGCCGCTCGGCCGCCAGCAGCTTGCGCAGCGCCTTCAACTCCTCCCTCATCCGCGCGACCTCACCGGCCGCCTCCCGCTTCGCCGACGCGGGCGGCGCCACGACCCGCCGCCCCGCCGCCGTCACGAAGGCCAGCGACGCCCGCCCCGCCCCGTCCACCGCGAGCACCGCCGTCGAACCGTCCGGCAGAGCCACTTCCCGCCGGTGCTCCCCGTCCAGCCCCGCCGTCGGCACCGCCCGCTCCCGCAACTGCGAGGGCGCCAGGCCCGAGCGCGCCGCCATCTCCCGCTGCGCGCGCTCCGCCTTCTTCAGCACGCCCTGGTGCCGCACCGCCGCCCGCAGCGACGCCAGTTCGCCCACCGCCGAGGCCGCCAGGCCGCCGTCGAAGCCGCCGAGCACGGCGACCGCGGTGTTCGCCACCTGCTCGTTCCGCGAGTCGCCGCCCTTGCCGCCGATCCCCGTCCCGGCGTTCCGCGCGCACCCCGCGACGAGCCGCACCGCCTCCTCCCCGGCGGGGCCCGCGCCCGCGGTCGCCAGGTCCGCCAGCACCCACAGCAGGCCCCGCACCAGGCAGGTGTTGGCCCGGCCCGTCAGCCCCCGCGGCCGACCCACGTCGCCGTAGGCCCAGCGCATGACCGCCCGCCCTTCCGGCTGGTCCGCGAACCCCGCCACCAGCGCCCGGACCGCCTCCGCCCCGCGCGGCGCCGCCCCGACCAGCTCCGCTGCCCGCTTCCGCCACCGCATCCCGGCCCTGACCTGCTCCAGTGTCACGCAGTGCACCAGCAGCTCCGCGACCCCGGGCGACGCCAGCAGCCCGGCGTGCTCGGCCCGCATCCGGGGCCCGTACGCGTCGTCGTCGTCCAGCACCGACCAGTGCAGGCCCGAGCCTTCCGGCAGCAGCAGCGCGTCCATTCGGCGGTGCAGCCGCGACCGTTCCCCCTGCGACGTGTCGACCAGCGGCAGCCAGCGCGCGAGCTGGGCGACATCCGCGCGCAGCGCGACCTGCTCGTCCGGGCCCAGTGACTCCACCGCCGCCACCGGCAGCGCGAGCATGCCGTAGGTGCGTGTCCACACCCGGGGCAGCCGCCCGATGACCCGCCCGACCAGCTCCTCCGCCTGGTCCGCCGTCCACCGCAGCGGCAGCTCCGCCAGCGCCCGCACCGGCTGCTCGCCCGGCCGCCTGCGCACGACCAGGCACAGCTCCTGGTGCAGATGCAGTGCCGCCCTGCGCTGCTCCGGCTCGGGCAGGCGCAGCACCAGCCTCCCCACCTTCGTGTCCGCGAACTCCCGCCCGTGCACTCCCTCCCTGTCGTCCTGCCCCACCGCCGCGTCCAGCCGCGCCGCCAGCAATATCGCCATCCGCCCCACCCCTGCGCCCGGGCCCCCGGCAGGGGCGCCGTCCTCCGACGGTCAGCACAGTAGGCACCCCCACCGACATCCGGGCCCGCGTCCTACACCACCGCGAACCACCGCCCTCCCGCCGCGCGCAGCTCCGCCAGCTCCTCCGGCGCGGGCTCCGCCGCCGAACTCACCCACGCCACATAGGAATCCGGCCTGATCAGCGCTGCCGTGAAGGGCGCCGCCCCCGGCGCCCGGACCGACGCCCGCACCACGTCCACCCCCGCGCCCTCTCCCGCGGCCCAGCCCTCGGCCACCTCCGCCGCCGCTGCCCCCTCCGTCAGGTCCAGCAGCAACGGGCGCCCGCTCCGCGCCAGTTCGGCCAGCCGCACCGGCCCCTCCGCCGTCTCCAGCGGCACATCGGGCGCGAAGCCGCCCAGCAGCGGATGACCGCCACCCGGACCTCCCGTGGGACCGCCCATCTCGTAGCGCAGGTCGGAACCGGCTATCAGCGCGGCCACCCGCGCCACCGCCGACTCGTCCCGCAGCAGCTCGCCCATCACCTGGCGCAGCGCGTCCACGTCACTGCCGGGCACGTGCAGGGCGTGCTGGGCCTGCGCCGAGACCAGGGTGCGGCGGGCGGCCGCGCCGCGTTCGGTGTCGTAGCTCTGCAGCAGGCCCTCGGGCGCGGTGCCGGCGAGAGCAGCCGCCAGCTTCCACCCGAGGTTGACCGCGTCCTGGAGCCCGGCGTTGAGGCCCGGCCCGCCACCGGAGGCGTAGACGTGCGCCGCGTCCCCGACCAGGAAGAGCCGCCCCTCGCGCATCCGCTCGGCCACCCGCGTGTTGCCGCCCTTGAGTCGCCGCAGCACGTGCGGGCCCTCACCCTCCGGCGCCGCCACCGGGACCTCCGCCCCGAGCACCCGGGCAATGCTCGCCCGCATCTCCTCCAGGCTCATCGGCTCGTCACCCTCCACCGGCTCCCACTCGGTGGTGGCCACCAGCGGCGGCCGGCCGGGCAGCGGCGCCCAGCTGAAGGCCCCCCGCTCGGTGCGCAGCGGCAGGAACGGCGGCACCGTCCCGACCCCCGGCACCCGCAGGCCCGTCGCGTCCGCCCACCCCGCGGGCACGGACACATGCGCATGCCGGGCCACCGAGCGGTCGTACGTCACCCCGGGGAAGCCGATCCCGGCGAGCTTGCGGGCCGGGCTGTGCGCACCGTCGGCCCCGACGGCATACCGCGCGCGCAGCTCGTAGACGCCCTCCGGGCCCGACACCTTCAGCTCGACCCCGTCCTCCCGCAAGGCCAGGCCCACCACCTCGTGGCCGGTGCGTATCTCGGCGCCCAGCTCGCGCGCCCTTCCCTCCAGCACCTGCGTGATCCGCTGCTGCGGCACCGCCACCGTGTAGACGGGGCTCTCCCTCAGCAGGCCCAGATCCAGCGGCATCCCGGAGAACATGAAGCCCGTGGTGTTGGGCCGCGGCGCCCCCGGCTCACCCGTCAGCGGCTCGCTCAGCCCGCGCCGGTCCAGCGCCTGCACGACCTGGCCCACCAGTCCGTTCGCCTTCGGCTCGCGGCCCGGCTCCGCGAGCTTCTCCAGCACCAGCGGCCGCACGCCCAGCAGCCCCAGCTCGGCGGCCAGCATGAGCCCGGTCGGCCCGCCGCCGACGATCACGACATCCTCGGCCGCCATGGTGTTCTCGGCCCTTTCACCCGCAATGTTCCCGGTCATCAGGACGCACTCCTCCCCACTCTCCACGCACGGTTGTTGTCTTCGGTCGTCGGCCGATGCCGCTCGCGGCTCCACGCCGCAGGTGTCAGCTCTCCGTCGGAAAGGTGCCCGGCGAGGACAGGCCCGTCCGCAGATGCTCCAGAGCCTCGTCTATCAACGGGGCCAGCGGGACCGGGGGATCGGCCCGCAGCCAGTGGGAAAGCGTCGCGCCCATCGCGGCGCCGACCGCCGAGGCGACGAGCTTCGGGTAGAGGTCGGCCACCGCGTCCGTACCCGTCCGCGCCGCTACCGCCTCGGCCAGCACGCCCTGCGCGGCCTGGTCGGCGCGCATGACCTCGGCCTGCACCGCGGGCTCCGTCAGCACCTCCCATATCGCCTCCCGGTGCTGCCGCCGGGGTGTCTGCTGCTGGTGCGCCGCGCTGTCCTCGGGCGCGAACTCGAAGCGCAGGGCTGTCCCTATCGCCTCGAACAGCGGCTCGACCGCCGGCCGTTCGCCGACCGCCCGCGCGACCCGCGCCATCCGGTCCAGATGCGTCGCCGCGACCGCTTCCGCCTTGCCCGAGAAGTAGTTGCGGAACGTGCGCTCCGAGACGTTGACCGCCGCGGCGATGTCCTCGACCCGCACGTTCGCCCAACCCCGCTTGACCGCGAGCGCGATCGTGGCCTCGCTGAGCGCCCGCCGCGTCTGCTGCTTCTTGCGCTCGCGCAACCCCGCCGCCTGCTCGGCCGCGGGCCCGCCCGCCGGCTCACCCGCGAGCCCCTCCGCCTGTCCGTCCACCGGTCCGCCCCCCTCGCTCTCCGTTCTCCGTTCTCCCCGTGACCACCAAGCTAGCATTCTTTCCGATTCGGAAAATCTGCTCTGTGGAAAACTTTTCTGATCCGGCAAGATTTTCTGACTGTCGAACCGCGCAGGCCCGCATCGGTGACGGCTCCGCCGCTGTCAGTGGTCGCCCCTACGCTCCTGGTCATGGGAATGGTGACCTTCGTCGACGAGACGACATCAGGGGAGACCCGCGACTCCTGGGGGCTGGAGTTCGTGGAGGAGCGCGTCAGCGCCCGCGAGTTGATCAGGCGCCGGGTCTTCCAGGAGGTGGCCGAGTACAACGCGAAGCAGCCCGGCCTCTTCCAGGGCCTGGTCCAGCCGACCGACGCGGAGCGCACGCTGAACGGCTACCGGCTGCGCACCCCGCGCCGCCTCGACGCCGAGCGGCAGTTCGAGCTCGCCGTCGAGGCCTTCGGGCGCAACGGCTTCCTGCTGCTCGTCGCCGACCGCCAGATAGAGGACCTGGACGAGGAGGTCGACCTCTCCTCCGGCGCCGCCGAGGCGGTCTTCCTCAAGCTCGTGCCGCTGGTGGGTGGCTGATGGCCGTCATCGGGGACTACGTGGTGGCGGTCCGCGGGCTGGCTGCCGAGGGGGACATGGTCCGGCTGGCCGACCGCCTGGTGCCCGCCTTCGCAGACAAGGTCACTTTGGAGAACGGCGCCGGTGACAAGATGCTCGCCGAGGTCGCCGGCCTGTCGCCGGTCCAGCGGCGGGAGCTGGTGAAGCTGCTGTGCGAGCGCTACGAGAGCCTGGATCTGTCCGGCCTCCGCGCGAGCCTGGGGCTTCCGGACCACGTCGAGCGCCCGGTGCGGAACGGGCACCGCAGCTGGACCCCGACCGTCGAGGAGGCCAGGGAGACGCTGCTGCTGGTGATCGTGGCCGGCGCCCGCGGGCTGGGCATCGACCCGCTGCCCGGGGCGCGGGCCGAGCGCGTCGCCGAGTTGGCCGGATACAGCAGCATCTCGTGGTTCGGCGACCGCCCCGAGTGGCTCGTCGAGGCCGAACTCGCCGCCGGACGCGCGGTGCCGGTGGAGACCGTCGCCACCCTGCGCAGGACCGCGGCCACCGCCTACACCCGCCCCGGGCTGGCCCAGGTGGTGAAGAAGCTCCCCGACCCCCCGGTCAACCCCGGCGAGGCATGGTCGGACGACGCGCTCGCGACCGCCGCACTCCTCGGCGAGCCCTGGACGCTGCTGCTGCGGCACGCCGCGACCGCCACCGCCGCGCGCCCCACCGCCCGCTGGGAGAAGGAGGCCCGCGCCCTGGTCCAAGAAATCGGCGCGGACGCGGTACGGGACAAGGCGGCCGCCTGGCTCGCCCTCGTCGGGCGTCCCCGGACGGTGCCGTACGACGAAGAGGTCCACTACGGCCCAGACCGCAACGCCCTCATCGACCCCTACAACGCCAACGCCCTGCGCGGCCTCGTCCGGACGCTCGCCCTCCTCCCGCCGCACCTGGCGATCCCGCGCGCGCTCGGCTCGCTCGTCGACGTGTGCCTGCGCAAAATCCCCGGTCACGGGCCGCGCAACCCCAAGCTCGCGAACGCCGGGGTGACGGCGCTGGCCCGCTGCGAGGGCGAGGCGGCACTCGGCGAGTTGGCCCGGCTCGCCGCCCGGGTCACCTTCCGCGGCACGCTCAAGCAGATCGACCGCGCCCTGGAGGAGCGGGCCGAAGCGCTCGGCCTCGGCCGGGAGGAGGTCGAGGAGCTGGCCGTCCCGGCCTACGGGCTCACCGAGGTCGGGCTGCTCCGGCGCACCCGCGGCGAGCTGGCCGTACGCGCCGGGAAAGCCGTCCTGACGTGGCGCAACGCGGCCGGCAAGCAGGTCAAGGGCGTCCCGGCGGACGTCCGGCGCGACCACCCGGAGGAGGTCGCCGAGCTCAAGGCCGCCGCCAAGGACGTCGACCGCATGCTCGCCGCCCAGTCCGAGCGGCTGGACCGGCAGTTCCTGGCCCGCCGCCGATGGCCCTACGCGGCCTGGCGCGAGCGCGTCCTCGACCACCCGCTGGTCGGCACACTCGCCCGCCGCCTGCTGTGGACGGTCGACGGCCGGGCCTGCGGGTTCGCCGACGGCGAGCTGCGTACCCTCGCGGGCACGCCCGTGCCGCACGGGGGCGCGACCGTCGAGCTGTGGCATCCGGTGGGCCGGGAGATCGCCGAGGTCATGGCCTGGCGCGAGTGGCTGGAGCGGCACGGGATCACCCAGCCGTTCAAGCAGGCCCACCGCGAGGTGTATCCGCTCACCGACGCCGAGCGCCGCACGGCCACGTACTCCAACCGCTTCGCCGCGCACGTCCTGCGCCAGCACCAGTTCCAGTCGCTGGCCGCCGCCCGCGGCTGGAGCAGCAAGCTGCGGCTCGCGGTGGACGACGTCTACCCGCCCGCCGTGCGCGAGCTTCCCGAGTGGGGGCTGCGCGCGGAGTTCTGGATCGAAGGGGCGGACACCCACGACCTCACGGTTTCCGGCAGCTACCTCCACCTGACCACCGACCAGGTCCGCTTCCACCGCATCGGTGCGCCCGGCAACTGGGCGCACGCCTACGGGGGCGGCTACGCACCCGACCGAGGCCGCGACATCGGGCCCGAGGACGGCGCCCTGCCGCTGGAGGAGATCCCGCCGCTGGTGCTCAGCGAGGTGCTGCGCGACGTGGACCTCTTCGTCGGCGTCGCGAGCGTCGGCAACGACCCGCTGTGGCAGGACGGCGGTCCGGACGGCCGCTACCGCGACTACTGGCACAGCTACGGCTTCGGCGAGCTGACCGTGTCCGCGCAGGGCCGCCGCGACGTCCTGGCCCGCCTCGTCCCGCGGCTCGCGATAGCCGACCGGTGCACGGTCGAGGGCCGCTTCCTCCACGTCCGAGGCGACCGGCACACCTACCGGATCCACCTCGGCTCGGGCAACATCCTCATCGCCCCGACGGACCGCTACCTGTGCATCGTCCCCGGCGCGAACAAGGCCGCCGACCCCGGCTTCCTGCCCTTCGACGGCGACCGCACGCTCGGCCTCATCCTCAGCAAGGCCCTGCTGCTGGCCCGCGACACCGAGATCACCGACCCGACGATCCTGAGCCAGCTGTGACGGCGGCCCGCACGACGCCCCCGCCCCCGAAGAAAGCCCCGCCCCCGGAAAAGCCCCCGCCCCCGGGCGCACAGTGCGCCCGGGGGCAGGGAAGGACCGGCAGCGGCCGGCAGGAGGAAGCGGTCAGTACCGCCGGGTGATCAGCGCCCGCTTGACCTCCGCGATCGCCTTCGTCACCTCGATGCCGCGCGGGCACGCGTCGGTGCAGTTGAAGGTCGTGCGGCAGCGCCAGACGCCGTCCTTGTCGTTCAGGATCTCCAGCCGCTGCTCCCCGCCCTCGTCACGCGAGTCGAAGATGAAGCGGTGCGCGTTGACGATGGCGGCCGGGCCGAAGTACTGGCCGTCGTTCCAGAAGACCGGGCAGGACGACGTGCACGCCGCGCACAGGATGCACTTGGTGGTGTCGTCGAAGCGCGCGCGGTCCTCGGCGGACTGCAGCCGCTCCCGGGTGGGCTCGTTGCCCTTGGTCACCAGGAAGGGCATGACGTCCCGGTAGGCCTGGAAGAACGGGTCCATGTCGACCACGAGGTCCTTCAGCACGGTCATGCCCTTGATGGGCTCGATCGTGATGGGCTTCTCGGGGTTGATGTCCTTGATCAGGGTCTTGCAGGCGAGCCGGTTGCGCCCGTTGATCCGCATCGCGTCGGAGCCGCACACGCCGTGCGCGCACGAGCGGCGGAAGGTCAGGGTGCCGTCGATCTCCCACTTGACCTTGTGCAGCGCGTCCAGGACGCGCTCCTTGGGGTCGATCGGGATCTGGTAGTCGACCCACTCGGCGTGGTCCGCGACCTCGGGGTTGAAGCGGCGCACCCGCAGGGTGACCGTGACCAGGTGGGCGGCGCCGGACTCGGCGGCGTCCAGGGCCGCGGAGTGCCCGCCGTCGAGCGTCGCAGTGCTCGGGGTGCTCATCAGTACTTACGCTCCATCGGCTGGTAGCGGGTCTGCACGACCGGCTTGTAGTCCAGGCGGATCGTCTCGGCGCCGGTGGCCGGATCGAACTCGCGGTAGGCCATCGTGTGCCGCATGAAGTTGACGTCGTCGCGGTTGGGGAAGTCCTCGCGGTAGTGGCCGCCGCGGGATTCCTTGCGGGCGAGCGCGGACACGGCCATGACCTCGGCCAGGTCCAGCAGGTTGCCCAGCTCGACGGCCTCCAGCAGGTCGGTGTTGAAGCGCCGGCCCTTGTCCTGGACGGAGACGTTGCGGTAGCGCTCGCGCAGCTCGCCGATCTTCTCGACCGCGGTCTTGATGGTCTGCTCGGTGCGGAAGACCATCACGTTGGCGTCCATGCACTCCTGCAGCTCGCGCCGCAGGTCGGCGACCCGCTCGTTGCCGGTGGACTCGCGCAGGTGCTCGACGAGCTCCACGACCTTCTCGGCCGGGTTCTCGGGCAGCGCCACGTAGTCGTTGGCGTGCGCGTACTCCGCGGCGGCGATGCCGGAGCGGCGGCCGAAGACGTTGATGTCCAGCAGCGAGTTGGTGCCCAGCCGGTTCGCGCCGTGCACGGACACGCACGCCACCTCGCCGGCGGCGTACAGGCCCGGCACCACCGTGGTGTTGTCGGCGAGCACCTCGCCCTGCACGTTGGTGGGGATGCCGCCCATGGCGTAGTGCGCGGTGGGCTGGATCGGGATCGGGTCGGTGTACGGCTCGATGCCCAGGTAGGTGCGCGCGAACTCGGTGATGTCCGGCAGCTTGGCGTCCAGCTGCTCCGGCGGCAGGTGCGTGAGGTCGAGGTAGACGTGGTCGCCCTCGGGGCCGCAGCCGCGGCCTTCGCGGATCTCGGTGTAGATCGCGCGGGAGACGACGTCGCGCGAGGCGAGGTCCTTCATGACGGGCGCGTACTTCTCCATGAAGCGCTCGCCGTCCTTGTTGCGCAGGATGCCGCCCTCGCCGCGGGCGCCCTCGGTGAGCAGGATGCCCATGCGCCAGATGCCCGTCGGGTGGAACTGGAAGAACTCCATGTCCTCCAGCGGCAGCCCGCGGCGGAAGACGGCGGCCTGGCCGTCACCGGTGAGGGTGTGCGCGTTGGAGGTCACCTTGAAGAACTTGCCGGTGCCGCCGGAGGCGTAGATGACGGCCTTCGCCTGGAAGACGTGGATCTCCCCGGTCGCCAGCTCGTACGCCACCACGCCGGCCGACCGGCGGACGCCGTCGACCTCGGTGAGGAGCTGGTCCAGGACGTAGAACTCGTTGAAGAACTCCACGCCCTCCTTGACGCAGTTCTGGTACAGCGTCTGGAGGATCATGTGACCGGTGCGGTCGGCGGCGTAGCACGCCCGGCGGACCGCGGCCTCGCCGTGGTTGCGGGTGTGGCCGCCGAAGCGCCGCTGGTCGATCCGGCCCTCGGGCGTCCGGTTGAACGGCAGGCCCATCTTCTCCAGGTCGAGGACCGCGTCGATGGCCTCCTTCGCCAGGATCTCGGCGGCGTCCTGGTCGACCAGGTAGTCACCGCCCTTGATCGTGTCGAAGGTGTGCCACTCCCAGTTGTCCTCCTCGACGTTCGCGAGGGCCGCGGCCATGCCGCCCTGGGCGGCGCCGGTGTGGGAGCGCGTGGGGTAGAGCTTGGTCAGGACGGCGGTGCGGGAGCGCTTGGTGGCCTCGATGGCGGCGCGCATACCGGCGCCGCCCGCGCCGACGATGACGGTGTCGTACTTGTGGATCTGCATTGGGGTCGCTTTCCCTGTCCCAGCCCTGGCTCAGCGGATGTTCGGGTCGAAGGTGAAGATCACCAGCGAGCCGAGCGCGATGGTGAAGACCACCGCGGTGTACAGCAGCGTCTTGAGCCAGACGCGGGTGTTGGCCTGCTCGGCGTAGTCGTTGATGACGGTCCGCAGACCGTTGCCGCCGTGCAGCATGGCCAGCCACAGCATGGCCAGGTCCCAGAACTGCCAGAACGGCGAGGACCAGCGGCCGGCGACGAAGGCGAAGCCGACCTTCTGCACACCGCCGTCGAGCACCAGCTGGATCAGCAGGTGGCCGAGCACCAGCACGACGAGCACCACGCCGGACAGCCGCATGAAGAGCCAGCCGTACAGCTCGAAGTTGGTGCGGGTGGCGCGCGGGGTGCGCGTGGTGCGGGCCCGCGGCGGCTCGATGACCGGCGCCGGGTTGGCGGGGCTGTACGGGGCGACGCTGGAGCCGGTCAGTTCGACGGCGTCGGAGATGTCAGCGGACATGGCTCAGTTCCCCCACAGGACTCGTGCGGCGTGGCCGAGGACGGGGTAGATCGCGCCGACCATCAGCAGGATCCACACGCCGAGCACCGTCCACAGCATCTGCTTCTGGTACCGCGGCCCCTGCGTCCAGTAGTCGACCGCGATGATGCGCAGGCCGTTGAGGGCGTGGAAGAGGATCGCGGCGACGAGGCCGTACTCCAGCAGGCTGACGATCGGGGTCTTGTAGGTCGCGACGACCTTGTCGTAGTCCTCGGGGGAGACGCGCACGAGTGCGGTGTCGAGGACGTGGACGAACAGGAAGAAGAAGATGAGGACACCGGTGACTCGGTGAGCCACCCAGGACCACATGCCTTCCCGGCCGCGGTACAGCGTTCCTGCCGGCACGGAGAAAACCCTCCAGGAGCGGGGCGAGGGGGTGCCGGCCAGTGTGTCGGTCACGCCCGGCCGGGTACGGTCCACCGGCCCCGGCCATCGTAGCGACGTGATCCGGCCTCGGTACGGCGGGGTGGGCCAGGTGTGAGCGATCCCGCACGGTCGGGTGAACGCGACGGCTCGAACGCGCGCAGCAGGCGGGCCCGGCACAGACCGCGCAGCTGCTCCGCGGTGACCACCGACTCCTCGTCCGCGTCGTGCCCGAGCCGGATCCGCAGACTGGCCAGCGTCTGGTCGAGCGCCGCGGCCGGGTCGGCGGCGGCGCGCGCGTCGAGGGCGAGGATGAAGGCGTGGCCGAATTTCGCCTCGTAGTGGGCGTGCGCGGCACGCAGCGCGGTGTGCACGCTCAGGCGGCCGCGGTCGGCGAGGGCGGCGGGCCGCTCGGCGGCCAGCGCCTCGGCGAGATCGGCCGGCATCAGGTCGTACGCCGCTTCCTCCGCGGCCGCCAGCAGGGCCTCGACGGTCGGGTACGGGCGGTGGGCCGCGAGCCGGCGTGCCCACCGGTGGCTGCCGCAGCACGCCAGCAGTGCGGCCTCCGCGGCGGCGACCGGCGCCCCGTTGAAGCGGGACAGCGGCGACAGCGGTGGCTGCGGCGACAGCGATGACGCCGGCGGCGCGGCGGCAGGCGGGGCGAGCGGGGCAGGCACGGAAGGCGTGACGGCCTCGGAGGCGGGGTCGCTGGACAGCAGCGGGGCTCCAGGAGAGTGAACGGGGCGGGCCCTACGGCGGAAGTCCACTCTAGGCGGGACCTCTTCGAACACGGCAGGCAGATATCCGAACTTCACCCGTTCGGGCCCCTCGCGTCACCTCCGGTTGACGCGGACGCCGCCGTCAGTCCCACCAGAACGACCACAGCCGCTCGCCCCGCAGCGCCTCCGCGTACTCGGCGAACGGGAAACCGCCGTCGTTCAGGTTCGTCGCCCCCGTCAGGACGTGCTCAAGGGCCACATGCGCGGCGTGTCGCGACGCGAGCGGCGGCGAGGCCACCGACACGAAGAGCGAGGCGCCCTCGAAGCCGATGACGCGCGCCCCGAAGCGGTCCTCCCACGTCCGCAGCAGCGCGGAAAGCTCCAGCGCGGGCGCGTCGGCCTCCCAGCCCACCGCGGCGGGGATGTCCGCGCTGCGCGCCACCCGGACGAGCGCGACATATGCCACGAAGCGCGTGGTGAAGTAGTGCAGCATCTGCCCGACCGCGACCCGCGCCACCGCGTCCGGCGACGGTCCCGGATGCGGCTCGGACGCCGCCGCGAGGCCCGGCCAGGCGCCGTACGGCACCCGCAGCCCCGCGCCCTGCTCGGCAGCCGTCTTCGGGTCGGAGGCCGACCGGCCGCGCGCGGGCCACAGCACCGGCCGCGCCGCCCGGCTCAGCTCGTACGACTGCCAGGACTCGCGCAGCGAATCCGCGACGTCGACCGTGCCGACCTCCTCGGGCCCGTGCCCGTTGCCGTGCCCGCAGGGCCACGCCATCAGCACCGGATACCAGCCCGTACGGCGGTGCTGGCGGTGGCAGGACGTCCATAACCGGCCGGGCGCGACGACGGGTTCGTGGCTCATCCACAGCCCGGGGGTGGACCCGGCCACCAGCCGGCCCGGGGGGAGGCCGTCGGGGAGGCGGTCCACATGCATGACGGCGGGCTCCTCCGTGGCGCGCGCCCGGATGCGCGGTGCGCATCCGGGCGGGTGGTACGAGTGACGACGGCCGGGGGCCGCCTCCCCCCACAGGAGCGTCCCCGGCCGCCGTCTTGTACGGCGTATCCCAGACCAAAAGTGTCACAGGCCCGTATGAGGCAGGATTGGCCGTGTGTTCGAGGGGGTGGTGCCGGACGTGGAACTGCCGGAGTCTCTGGAAGCCGCGGTCAGTGCGGCGCAGCAGGGCGACGAGGGGGCGTTCCGTACCGTCTACCGCGCTGTGCAGCCGCAGTTGCTCAACTACGTGCGCAGCCTGGTCGGTCCGGGCGAGGCCGAGGACGTCGCGTCCGAGGCGTGGCTGCAGATAGCCCGTGACCTGCCCAACTACCGCGGCGGGAGCGGGTCGATCCGCGGCTGGGCGGCGCGGATCGCGCGCAACCGCGCGCTGGACCACATCCGCGCGCGCGCCCGCAGGCCGGTCGCGGGCGGCGGGGTGGACGACCTCGTGCAGATGCCCGACCGGTCGGACACCGCAGGCGAGGCGCTGGACGCGGTCGCGACCGACCGGGCGCTCTCGGCGATAGCGGCGCTGCCGCGGGAGCAGGCGGAAGCCGTGCTACTGCGGGTGGTGATGGGACTCGATTCAACCAGTGCGGCAAGAGTGCTCGGGAAGCGTGCCGGATCGGTGAGAATGGCGACTCACCGCGGGCTGCGGCGGCTTGCCGAGATCCTGGAGTACACCGACGAAGGGGGCGGGGAGGCCTTCCGGGACGGCGAGGGGGACGAGGACGGCGGGAGCGGCGGCGAGGAGGGCCGGCGCGGCGTCCCCGGGCAGCGGTCGGCGGACCGGCAGGACGCGGATGTGACGTATTCCGCGTCCAAGGCGCTGTGAGGGAGTGGGATGAGCGACAACGCGCGACGTGACACCGCATCCACGGACCTGCCCCATCCGGCCCGTCACCCTTACCGGGCCCGGCGGTACGAGCACTCCCCGGCGGTCTACCCCGTGCCGCGCCCCGAGCGCCGCCCGGCGGCCGCCCGCGGCCAGACCTGGCCCGACGCCCGCACGGCCGAGACGCTGCTCGCCGGCGGCACCGCCGCCGCGCCGGCGGCCGGCGTGCCCGCCGACCGTCTGGTGCGGCTGCTCAGCGCCGCCCGCGAGGTGGGCCCCGCGCTGGACCCGGCCCGGGAGGCGGCCGCGCTCGCCGCCTTCCGCAGCGCGGTCGCGGGGCGGGCCGCCACCGGGGAGGCCCCGCGGGTCGGGCGGCTGGCGGCGCTGCGCGCCGCGTTCGGGGTACGCCGGCCGCGCGTGATGGCGGCCGCGGTCGTGTCGGCGCTCGCACTCGGCGGGGTCGTCGTCGGAATGGCGGCCGCCGCCCGCTCCCTCACCCCCGGCGGCGCGGGCACCAGCCCGCTGGAGACCCGCCCGCCCGCGGCCGTGTCGCCCGACGGCGGCCGGCTGGGCCCGTGGACCGCGGGCCCCACCACCCGCTCCCCGGCGCCGCGTTCGACCGGCACCCCGCAGCGCGAGCACGACGCCGGGCGCACCGTCCGGGGCTGCCGCAAGCCCGCCGACCACTGCCGCACCGGCTCCGGCGCGGGCAGCGGCAACGGCTCCCGCACGGGCGGCAACGGGCAGGGCAACGGCAACGACCAAGGCAACGGCAACGACCAGGGGAACGGCGGGAGCGACCGGGGCAGCCGGTCCGGCGGGGAAAGCGGGTCCGGCGGGGACGCGGGAGCCTGGGGGGACGCGGGAGCCTGGGGGGACGGCTGGAATTCCTGGGGCGAACGCGTCTACTCGCCCGGCGGCGCGGGCCCCCGCCCCACCCGCCCCGGCTACCGCTCCCCGTCGCGCCCGCCGGGCAGGTGACACTTCTGACGGCCCGTGCGCTGTAGGGAGTAAGGCCGACTGGTCATCGGCCCCGAGACCCCGGTTCTCCCCGTACCGGGGTTTGACACGGAGCGCGGCCGGGCGCATTCCCCCTGCCCGGCCGCGCTCCTCAGCGCTGTCGTCCGTGCCGTGTCACCAGTAGACGACGACCTTGTCGCCGACCTCGACCTCGTCGAAGAGCTTGGCGATCGCGGCCTTGTCGCGGACGTTCACGCAGCCGTGGGAAGCCCCCGCGTAGCCGCGCGCCGCGAAGTCCGAGGAGTAGTGCACGGCCTGGCCGCCGCTGAAGAACATCGCGTACGGCATCGACGTGTGGTAGATCGTCGAGACGTGGTCGCGGCTCTTGGAGTTCACGTGGAAGAGGCCCTCGCGGGTCGGCGTGTACTGCGACCCGAAGCGCACGTCCATGGTGGCCTGCACCTTGCCGTCGACGACCCACGACAGGGTGCGGGTGGTCTTGCTGATGCACAGCGCGCGGCCGGTCATGCAGCGCGCGTCCAGCTTCTGCGCGGGCTTGGCCGGGGCCGGCGGGTACAGCTCCTTGTGCGTCGGGGTGTGCGTCAGCGCCGTGAGCTTCGACCACGTGGCCTGGGTGACGCTGGTGCCGCTGCCGGACAGGCCGTGCCGCTCCTGGAAGTCGCTGACCGCGTGCTCGGTCACGGTGCCGTAGAAGCCCGTGGGGTTGCGGGAGAAGAAGTGCAGCTGGCCGAGCCGGGCCTGGAGTTCGCGGACCTTCGCGCTGGTCTGGCCCGACGCCATCAGGGCCGCCGGCTTCGCGGGGGCCTTCGTGGCCGGGGTCTGCGACGGCTTGGGCGCCGTGGTCGTGGGCGCCGCCGTCGTGGTGGGCGGTGCGGTCGCCGCGGGCTCGGTCGTGGCGGGCGCGGCGGTGGTCGCCGGGTCGGACGCGGGCGCCGTGGACGACGCCGACGGCTTGCCGCCCGCGTCACTGCCGTCCGGCCCGCACGCGCTCAGCAGCGCGGCGGCCAGCGCCGCTCCGGCCGCCGCCGTCATGGACACCGGCATCCGCCGTCCTCTGCCGCTGCCGCCTCTGCCTATACCTGTCGACATCGCTGGTTATCCCCTTGATCAGCCGTTGTGCCCGCATAGACACGTTTCCGGCGCGCACGGTTCCACCGCTGCGGGCCGCGGACTCCGTACTGTGAGGAAGGTCCCAGCTCGCGGCGCTGCGCCCCGTACGGGCCCGCCACTACAGTCCGTGTCGGTAACTTCGCCGGTTCCTGCCGGTCCGCAAACCCCCACCCCACCCCTGTTCCGTCCATCCCGGCTATCCAGCCACTGAGCACAGCGGAGGCGTGCAGCATGACGCGCGAGTCGGAGAGCGGCCTGCCGATCGAACCCGTCTACGGCCCGGAGGCGCTCGCCGGCTGGGACCCTGCCGAGCGGCTGGGCGAGCCGGGCGGCTACCCGTACACCCGCGGGGTCTACCCCTCGATGTACACCGGGCGGCCCTGGACGATGCGGCAGTACGCGGGCTTCGGCACCGCGTCGGAGTCGAACGCGCGCTACAAGCAGCTCATCGCCAACGGCACCATGGGCCTGTCCGTCGCCTTCGACCTGCCCACCCAGATGGGCCACGACTCCGACGCGCCGCTCGCGCACGGCGAGGTCGGCAAGGTCGGCGTCGCGATCGATTCGGTCGACGACATGCGGGTGCTCTTCGACGGCATCCCGCTGGACAAGGTGTCCACGTCGATGACCATCAACGCGCCCGCCGCGCTGCTGCTGCTGCTGTACCAGATCGTCGGCGAGGAGCAGGGGGTGCCGGCGGACAAGCTGACCGGCACGATCCAGAACGACGTGCTCAAGGAGTACATCGCGCGCGGGACGTACATCTTCCCGCCCAAGCCGTCGCTGCGGCTCATCGCCGACATCTTCGCGTACTGCAAGGCCGAGATCCCGAAGTGGAACACCATCTCGATCTCCGGCTACCACATGGCCGAGGCCGGGGCCTCGCCCGCGCAGGAGATCGCCTTCACGCTCGCCGACGGCATCGAGTACGTGCGCACCGCGATCGCCGCCGGGATGGACGTGGACGACTTCGCGCCGCGGCTGTCCTTCTTCTTCGTCTCGCGCACCACGATCCTGGAGGAGGTCGCGAAATTCCGCGCCGCCCGGCGGATCTGGGCCCGCGTGATGCGCGAGGAGTTCGGCGCGAAGAACCCCAAGTCGCTGATGCTGCGCTTCCACACCCAGACCGCGGGCGTCCAGCTCACCGCGCAGCAGCCCGAGGTCAACCTGGTACGCGTCGCCGTCCAGGGCCTCGCGGCGGTGCTCGGCGGCACGCAGTCGCTGCACACCAACTCCTTCGACGAGGCCATCGCGCTGCCCACCGACAAGTCCGCGCGCCTCGCCCTGCGCACCCAGCAGGTGCTCGCGTACGAGACGGACGTCACCGCGACCGTCGACCCCTTCGCGGGCTCCTACGTCGTCGAGAAGCTCACCGACGACGTCGAGGCCGCCGCCCTCGACCTCATGGCCCGCGTGGAGGACCTCGGCGGCGCGGTCGCCGCGATCGAGCACGGCTTCCAGAAGTCCGAGATCGAGCGCAACGCCTACCGCATCGCCCTCGAAACGGACGCGGGTGAGCGCGTCGTCGTCGGCGTCAACCGCTTCAAGCTCGACGAGGAGGAGCCGTACGAGCCGCTGCGCGTCGATCCCGCGATCGAGGCGCAGCAGGCCGCGCGCCTGGCCGCGCTGCGCGCGGGGCGCGACCAGGGGGCGGTGGACGCGGCGCTGGCCGCCCTCCAGAAGGCGGCGGGCGGCACGGAGAACGTCCTCTACCCCATGCGGGACGCGCTGCGGGCGCGGGCGACGGTGGGCGAGGTGTGCGACGCGCTCCGCGCGGTGTGGGGGACGTACGTGCCGTCCGACTCCTTCTGAGCTTGCCGCCGCGTGGGGCGCACCGGACCGAAGGGGCGGTTGCTGTCTCCCCCGGAGCTTCGCCTGGGAGGTACCCCCACGCGCCCCTGGTGGTTGCCCGGCGCGGCACGCGCAGCCTCAGGAGCGGGCCCTCTTGCGCAAGGCGCGGGCCCGGCGTGCCACGCGGCGGACCACGCGGTTGCGCGGCACGAACGAGAGCTTGGCCGGGACGCCCCCCGGCAGCCCCAGGGAGGTCAGGCGGCGGCGCTTGAAGTACGGCCACGTCTGCTTCGTGAGGTTCGCGGCGAGCCAGGCGGCGGCCTCTTCCCGCAGATGCGGATACGCGGCGGACTGCATGCAGAAGCCGACCGCGCGGATCAGCGGGGTGAGGTCGGCGGCGACGGACTCCGGGGTGGGCGGGGTCCACGAACGCACCGCCGCCGGGGTGGTGAGCTCCGGCAGGAGCGCGTGCACGATCGTGACCGGCACGCGGTTGCTGTTCTGGTACGGCGAGAGCCGTTCGAGCAGCAGGCCCGTGCCGGTGCGGGCGACGGGGATGCCGTAGAGCGCGGACGCGGTGAGCAGCGCGGTGGAGAAGCAGCCGGCGACGAGCGCGGGGCGGGCCTTGAGGTAGACGACCTCGGCCAGCACGGGCGTGTCGAGCACCGTCAGCCGGCAGCCGAGGCGCTCGGCCTCGGCGACCAGCGGCTCGGTCCAGCTCGCGGGTGCGGTGGGGTGCGGCTTGAAGACGATGTCCGTGTGGCCGAGCGCGGCCGCGCCCCGCACCATCGCCAGGTGCAGCTCCTCCTCCTCGCGCACGCCGAGGATGTTCAGCGCGGACAGGTACTGGCCGAGCAGCAGCGCGGCGCCCTGCGGGAGGTCGGCGAGCGCGTCGGTGTCCGCGGAGGCCTCCGCGACCTCCTGGAGGACCTTGGTGAACTCCGCGCTCGGCACGACCTGCGGCTCGACCCCGAACTCGCTGAGCAGCAGCGGCCGCAGACCGGGCACGAGGTCGAGGTGCAGCAGCCGGTCGATGCGGGTGTCGACGAGCAGGCCGAGCTTGTTGCGCGTCGGGCCGTACGACATGAGGCCGTCGGCGTAGACGGTGACGGGCGCCCCGGTGAAGACCTGCACGAAGGCGAGTGACGGCGGGACCTGTATGGACTCGACGACCAGCTCGATGTCGTCGTCGCCGAGGTCCCACAGCATCCGCAGATGCCGCTCCCACATGGGGATCTCGTTGACGCGCGGGGTCCAGCCGCCCGGGTGCAGCGGGCTGACGAGGGCGTTCCAGGAGACCAGCCGGTCGAAGCGGGAGCGCAGCGCGGCGAAGCCGGGCGCCTCGTCGAGGGCGGGGTGCGTCTCGGGCACGGGGGCGTTGTTGCTGACCACGAGGATGCGGCGGTCGGCGGGCGGGAGGGCGCCGGCGTCGACGGCGGCGGCGAGCGTCGCGGCCCCGTAGAGGGTGGACGCCATGAGCAGCTGGGTGGTGGCCATCACGCGGCCGCCGTTCCGTCGCCGTTGCCGGTACCCGGTCCGCCGCCGGATCCGCCGCCGGACCGCCAGCGCAACCGGCGGATTTTCGTGCTGCGTTCGATATCCATCGCGTCCAGAACCGTGTTCAGCGTATCGGCGGGGAGCCGGCCGAGAGCGGCGGCGCTCACCGACTTGAGACGGCGTGCCGTGGCCGGCTCGAAACGGTCTATCTGATCCAGGTGGAAAATGACGAGGGCGCAGAACTGCCGGATGGCTTTCGGCAGGTAGCGGTCGCCCTCGGGGTCTTTCGCGAGCATGTCGAAGACGAGTTCGCAGGAGCGGACGAAATCGAGTTGGCGTTCGTCGCCGATGCGGGTGAGCGAGGTGCTCACGTCGCGGCGGTAATGCATCCCCAGCAGGCCGGCGACGCCGACGGACTCGGCGTTCAGATGCATCCGCCACGCCCACAGCCGGTCCTCGGCGGTGCGCAACTCCTCCGGCATGCGCAGCAGGCCGCGGTCCACGGTGCGCCGGTGGTAGGCGCCGAAGGGCAGGTTGGGGTAGTCGACGAGCGAGGGCCGCTCGGCCGGCAGGATGCAGTCGCGCGGCGCGAGGACGGCGCCCCGGCGGCCGTGCGGGGCCCGGACGATCTCCCGGTTGGCGCCCGTGCACTTGACGTGGTCGGTGCGCAGGAAGTCGACATCCAGCTCCTCCATCGCGTGCACGAGCTGGTCCAGATAGCCCGGGGCCATCCAGTCGTCGCCGTCCATGAAGGTCAGGTACGTGCCCTCGGACGCGTCGATTCCGGCATTGCGCAGGGCGGACACGCCGCCGTGCCCGCGCCGCAGCACGCGCGCGCCGGGCAGGGTCCTCGCTCCTTCTTCGAGCAGCTGCGGCGTCTGGTCCGAGGACCCGTCGTCCATCAGCAGGAACTCGTAATCCGGACGGTTGTTCGCGCGCAGACTTTGCAGTGCGTCGGGCACGAATTGCTGCACGTTGTAGAACGTCACGATGACGGAGAGCTTGACCACCCGATGAATCCTATGGTCTTGCCGCGCGGCGTACTTGGCGACCGGGGGACGTTTGGGTAAACGGAGAATGTCCAACCGGTGATGCCGCTGATCGGAGGTTCTCCGTGCAAAGTAGCGGCATTCTGTTTACCTCCCGTTGTCCTTCGATTCGTCAATTCCACCCGCCCGCTTCCTACTGTCGGCGACGTGCCAACACGTACGTCAGGCCCGCTGCGGGTCACTGTGATCGCCGATTCGGACACCCGGTGGAAATGGGGCGCGCTCGTCGCGCGCCGGATCGACCCCGGTGCCCGGCTCGACGCGCGCCTGCTGCGTGGCCGCGCGACCCCGACGCCGCGCCAGCTCGCCGAACTCGGCATCCCCGCCGACACGATGGTCGAGCGCACCGCCGCCGAGATCCTTGCCGAGACCAGCGCCGACACCTGCGACGTCGTGGTCGTCTCCTGTGTCGGCGGCACCTGCCAGGCCCTGCTGCACGGATTCCACCGCGCCTGGGCGGGCCGCGCGCGCCGCCCCGTCGTCGTGACCGGATACGTCGGCGTCGTCTACGAGAAGCTCACCGACGGCCTGCTGCTGCGGGCCGGCGCCGACGTCGTCCTGGCCAACAGCGCCGACGACGCCCGCCGTTTCCGCGAGGTCTACGAGGGCGTCGGCCATCGCACCGGAAGCATCGTCGAGACCGCGCTGCCCTTCCTCGGCGGCGACCGCTACGAGCCCGACGAGACCAGGCCCTTCACCGTCACCTTCGCCGTCCAGCCCTCGGTGCCCGACAGCCGCAAGGACCGGCTTCACCTGCTGCGCCGCGCCGTTGCCCACGCCCGGCTGCACCCGCGCCGCGAGGTGCTCGTCAAGCTGCGCAGCAAGCCCGGCGAGCACACCACCCACATCGAGGAGCAGCCCTACCAGAAGCTGGTGGCCGACCTCGATCCGCCGGACAACCTGCGCCTGGTCTACGGCAACATGGCCGACGTCCTCGACCGCACCGACCTGCTCGTGACGGTCAGCTCGACCGCCGCCCTCGAATCGCTGCACCGCGGTATATCCACGGCGGTTCTCACCGACCTCGGCATCCGCGAGTCGCTCGGCAACCACCACTTCCTCGGCTCCGGCTGCTACGCCTCGTGGGACGAACTGGACGACGGCCACCTGCCGCGGGCCTCCGCGGAATGGACGTCCACGCACGGGGTCGAGGGCGCCGCCCCGTACGCCGCCCTGCGCGGCCGCGTCGCCGCCCTCCTCGACGAGGAGGCGCTGCCCCCTCTCGAGCCGTACTACACCCTGCGCACCGCGCCGGGTTACCTCCCCGGCGTCCTCGCCCGCCACGGCCTCGACCCCACCGGCGAGCCCATCGCGGGCTTCGCCCCGCGCGAGGCAGGCCCCGTGCGGTCCGCTGTGCGGGACTTCGTGCGCAATTCGGCGCGTAGCGCCTACCGGCAGGGGGTGCAGCGGGTCGCCCCCGCCATCCGCCGCTGGGGGCAGCTGTGACCCGCACTCGCCGTGGGGGCTGCGCCCCGGGGCCGCGGCTGCGCCGCAGGGCGAGCGTTTTCCAGGGGCGCGGGGAACTGCGCGAGCGACCCGCCACCGGCCGGTGGCCCGGAAACCACGGCAACTGCCCCTTCGAGCCGGGATCCACCCGCGCCCCGGTGGGGGCCGAGCGCTCCGTTCTCCCCCAGAGCTCCGCCTGGGAGGTACCCCCACGCGCCCCTGAAAACGCCCGCCCGGCGGTGTCGGGGCGCCGCGAAAACGCGAGCCCGTGCGACACGCACACCCTCACGACAGGAGTCACCCCATGAGCACCGTCGAGCCGCCGGCGGCAAGCCGTACCGTGCTGGCCGTCATCCCCGCGCGCGGGGGGTCGAAGGGGGTGCCCGGGAAGAACCTCGCGCCGGTCGGGGGCGTGCCCCTCGTCGCGCGGGCGGTGGACGCGTCCCGCCGGGCACGCCGGGTGACCGGCGTGGTCGTGTCGACCGACGACCCCTCGATCGCCGAGGCGGCCCGTACGGCCGGCGCCGACGTCGTGCTGCGGCCGGCCGCGATCGCGGGGGACACCGCGACGAGCGAGGCCGCGGTGCTGCACGCGATGGACGCGTACGAGGCGATGACCGGCGCGGAGCCGGGCAGCACCGACGTGGTGCTGCTCGTGCAGTGCACCAGCCCGTTCGTCACCGCCGAGGAGATCGACGGCGTCGTGGCCGCCGTCACCGAGGGCGGCGCCGACACCGCGCACACCGTCGCGCCCTTCCACGGCTTCATCTGGCGCGAGGGCGCCGAGGGGTCCGGCCCCGACGGCTCCGCGTACGGCGTCAACCACGACAAGGCCACCCGGCCCCGCCGCCAGGACCGCCCGCAGGACCTGCTGGAGACGGGCACGGCGTACGCGATGCGCGCGGCCGGCTTCCGCGCCGCGGGCCACCGCTTCTTCGGGCGCACCGCGCTCGTGCGCACGGACCCCGCGAAGGTGCTGGAGATCGACGAGCCCGCCGACCTCGCGCGCGCCCGCGCCCTGGCCCCGCTGCTCGACCCGACGGCGGCCACCCCGACCCGCGACGACGTCGACGCGGTCGTACTGGACTTCGACGGCACCCAGACGGACGACCGGGTGCTGATCGATGCGGACGGACACGAGGCCGTCACCGTGCACCGCGGTGACGGGCTCGGGATCGCGGCCCTGCGCCGCGCGGGACTCCCCGTGCTCATCCTGTCCACCGAGACCAACCCGGTCGTCGCCGCACGGGCGCGAAAGCTCGACGTGCCCGTCCTGCACGGCATCGACCGCAAGGACCTCGCGCTCAAGCAGTGGTGCGAGGAAAACGGCATCGCGCCCGAGCGGGTGCTCTACGCCGGCAACGACGTCAACGACCTGCCGTGCTTCGGCCTGGTCGGCTGGCCGGTGGCCGTCGCGGGCGCCCACGACGTCGTACGGGCCGCCGCCCGTGCGATCACCACGGCCGAGGGCGGGCGCGGCGCGATCCGTGAGATCGCCGCGTGGCTCCTCGGCCCCACTCTGGCCCGCTGACCGGCCGCCACACCCCTGATCCAGTCCCGAATCCCCCTAAGGAACCACCCGTGAACTCTCCTCTCGCTTCTCTCCCGGCAAACCTCCGCAAGGTCGGCTCGCGCCACATCGGCAACGGCCAGCCCGTCTACATCACCGGCGAGATCGGCATCAACCACAACGGCGACCTGGAGAACGCGTTCGCGCTGATCGACGCGGCCGTCGCCGCGGGCTGCGACGCGGTCAAGTTCCAGAAGCGGACGCCGGAGATCTGCACCCCGCGCGACCAGTGGGAGATCGAGCGCGACACCCCCTGGGGCCGGATGACGTACATCGACTACCGCCACCGCGTCGAGTTCGACGAGGCCGGCTACCGGGCGATCGACGAATACTGCCGCAAGCGCGGCATCGACTGGTTCGCGTCCCCGTGGGACGTCGAGTCGGTCGCCTTCCTCGAGCAGTACGACGTGCCCGCGCACAAGGTCGCCTCCGCGTGTCTGACCGACGACGACCTGCTGCGCGCCCTGCGCGCGACCGGCCGCACCGTCATCCTCTCCACCGGCATGTCGACGCCGAAGCAGATCCGGCACGCGGTCGAGGTGCTCGGCAGCGACAACATCGTCCTCTGCCACGCCACGTCGACGTACCCGGCCAAGCACGAAGAACTGAACCTGCGGATGATCAACACGCTGCAGAACGAGTACCCGAACGTGCCCGTCGGCTACAGCGGCCACGAGGTCGGCCTGCAGACCACGCTCGCCGCGGTCGCGCTCGGCGCCGTCTTCGTCGAGCGGCACATCACCCTCGACCGCGCCATGTGGGGCTCCGACCAGGCCGCGTCCGTCGAGTCGCAGGGCCTGGAGCGGCTCGTCCGCGACATCCGCATCATCGAGACCTCGCTCGGCGACGGCGTCAAGAAGGTCTACGAGGGCGAGCTGGGCCCGATGAAGAAGCTGCGCCGCGTCGCCGGTGTCGTCGCCGAGACGGAGTCGGCCGAGGCCGACGCCGACGCCGACGCGTCCGCGTCCGCGGCCGTCTGACGCGCGGCCGAGCGCCCACGCCGGAGCACCGAGCCAGCACCGAGGACACGAGGACGTTCGAGGACATGGACGAGTCGACGACGACCGCCACCCCCGCCTCCGCCGACCGCCCCGCGCCCCACCCGGGCCACGGGACCGTCGCGCTGGTCGAGTCACCCGTGCAACTGCTCAACGTCCTGGAGTGGGCGCACATACAGCCCGCCATCCCCGCTGCCCGTGACGGCGGGGCGGGGGACGGGGGCGGGGACGGCGGCACGTCCGCGGGTGGGTCTGGCGGTACGGGCGCGCGCGGGCGCGTGCCGGTCACCGTCGTCGTGCTCTCGCCCGCCGACCCCACCAGCCGCGGGCAACTGCGGCGGATGGCCGAACTCGCGCGCGACGAGGGGCTGGCCGTGCGCTGGTTCGAGGCCCGCGGCAACCGCGGCGGGCTCCTGCGGACGGCGCTCGCGCTCGCTCCCACACTGCTGCGCGTGCGGCGGCTCGTCATCGGCGACCCCTTCTCACGGCTCGTGCAGGTCCTGCTGCCGCTGTGCCGCGCGAAGGAGCTGACCGTCGTCGACGACGGCACCGCCACGATGGAGTTCACCGCCCTCCTGGAACGCGGCGGGCGGCTCGTCCGCTGGCACCGCAGCGGGCGGCGCCGCTCGCCCGCCGAGGTGGCCTTCGGCGTCTTCGCGTCCGCCGCGCGGCGCCGTCTCACGCCGGGCGGGCGGCGGCGCGTCGAGCTCTTCAGCGCGATGCCCGCCACGCCGCCGGCCGGGATGGCGCTCACCGTCAACGCCTTCTCCTGGACCCGCGGCCGCTTCGGGCCGCCGCGCGTGCTCGCCGGGACGGACCTCATCGGGACCTCGCTCGTCGAGACCGGCGTCGTCGACCCCGAGCACTACTTCGCGGTCGTCGCGGATCTTGCGGTGCGGCATGATGCGAAGCGGTATTTTGCGCATCGCAAGGAGGCGCAGGAGAAGCTGCACCGGCTTGCGGGGGAGACGGGGCTGGAGATCGTGCGGCCCGATCTCCCGCTCGAACTCGTCGCCCGGCGCGGGCCGGCGGGGCGGGTGATCCTCTCCTTCCCGTCGACGGTGGTGCATACGTTGCCGCTCGTGCTCGCGGGTACGGGTGTCGAGCTCGAGGTCGTCGAGATCGACCCCGCGTGGCTCACTCCCGGGGCCGGGCCCCGGGCCCACACGTTCCTCTCCGCGATCACCTCCTCGGCGAGGTCGCCCGCGAGGTAGGGGGGCGCTCTGAGTTGCCGCTTGCGGTGGGGTACCTCCTCGGAATGCGCGTCTGACGTCATGACGTGTCCGGTGCCGGACGGGGTGCGCATTCCTGCGGGGGCACCCCCGGATCGTCCCCCTCCCGGGGTTGCGTGGGCGGCTGCCCACCGGTGGGGGTGGGTGGGGTACGTCCCCCTCCCCTTGCGGTGCGTTGGCGGCTGCCCGCCTGCGGGGGTGATGTCCGCGGGACTGCGGGTCGCCCCCGACGGCGGGTCACCCCCCGCAGGGGGCGGTCAGCCGACGGCCCACCTGCACGGGTGGTGGGGGTGGGAAACACCCGCGCCGTCAGGCGCGGGCACCTCCGCGGCGGGGCAGCCGGCCGCCCGCGGCAAGGGGCCGCCCCGGAGTTCGCCCCTGCGTAAGAGGGACGTAACCTCGTGATCAACTCCGTAGGACAAGGTGCGGGAATGGCGGGATCTTTACGCGGCCCCGAGCCGGCGCGTGCTCGGCCCATGACGGGGGAACCGTCGGAGGAGCCAGGCCCCGGGGGCAGGCGCGGCGTCAGGCTGGCGGTGGTGACCAGTGGCGGGGTGGACGGGGATTCGCGGGCGCTGCGGGTGGTGGCGGCGGCGTGCGGTGCGGGGTATCACGTGACGTTGGTGGGGCAGGCGCCCGCCACCGTGCGGCTGCCCGGAATCGATGTGCGGCAGGTCGGGGTGCGCGGGGTGCTCGGGAACCACCGGGTGCGGCGGCCGCGGCCGGGGCTGCGGTGGCCGCTGGCGTACCGGAGTGCGGGGGCGTACGACCACCGGACGGTGCGGCTGGCGGCGGCGCGGCAGTTGCTCATGACGCGGGCGGCGGAGCTGGTCGTGGTGCACCGGCCGCTCCCGCTGCTGGCGCTGGCCCGCTGCGGGCACGCGGTGGCGTGGGTGCGGTACGGGGTGCGGGCGGGCTGGACGCGGGTGCGTGCGGCGCAGTACGTGGCAGCGGTGAAGCGGCGGCGCAGTCCGGACGCACGGTTGGACAACCTGATGACGGATGTGGCGCGGCTGGTGCTGGGGCGCCGGGCGTGGCGGCGGCTGGATCCGGGGCTGCTGGACGAGGAGGTCGCGTACGGGCCGGTGCTGGACGCGGTGCGGCCGCATCTGATCCATGCGCTGGGGCACCGTGCGCTCGGCGTGGCGATCCGGGCGGCGCTGCGTGCGGAGGGGGCGGGGCACCGTGTCGAGGTGGTGTGGGACGCCCCGTCCCGTACGCCCGCGGCGACACGGCGGGCGAACGTGGCGGCGGACGCGCACGAGCGCTCCTTCGCGCGGGAGGCGGACGGCGTCGTGACGGTCGGGCAGGGGCTGGCGCGCGAGCTGCGGGCGCGGCACCGGCTGGGGGCGACTCCTGCGGTGGTGCGCAACGCTCCGCCGCTGGTGGAGGGGCCGCGGGTGCATCCGAGCGGGGTGCGGGACCGCTGCCGGCTCGCGGCGGACGTGCCGCTGCTGGTGCACACGGGACCGGTCGCGCCGGACCGCGGGCACGCGATCGTGGTGGAGGCGCTGCCGAAGCTGTACGACCTGCACGCGGCCTTCGTGGTGCCGGACCCGGCGGATCCGGAGCTGGGGCCGCTGCTGGAGCGGGCGGCGCAGCTCGGCGTCCACGGGCGGCTGCACGTCCTGCCGTACGTGCCGGTTGCGGAGATCCCGGCGTTCCTGGCGTCCGCGGACATCGGCGTGCTGCCCGTCCACAAGCTCCCGCACCACCAGCCGGTGCTGGCCACCCGCTACTTCGAGTACGCCCACGCCCGGCTGCCGGTGGTCGTGAGCGACGTCCGGGCGATGGCCGCGGCGACGCTGGAGCTGGGCAACGGCGAGGTCTTCCGGTCGGGGGACACCGCCGACTTCGTCCGGGCGGTCGGGGCGGTGCTGACCAATCCGCGCCGGTATCGCAAGGCGTACGACCGTGAGGACGTCCTGCGCGAGTGGTCCTGGCAGACCGAGTCCGTCCCGCTGCTCGATCTCTACGCCCGGCTCCTGGGTCCGTCACGGGAGGCGTAACCCAAAAGAGTGGACATACCCTCGTCGATGCCCGGGTATGCGCCGATCGGGCGACTTCTTCTCGGCCAGGTGTCCCGGATTTTGCCCGATCGGCTCGGCCGCGGGGCTCCGGGGGCCTACCCTGACTGAGGTGAACGACTCACCCTCAGCACCGTCCGGTGCGCTGTCCGAAGAATTGCGCGACGAGCTCATCGCCTTCCGCCGGGATCTGCACCGGCATCCGGAGCTGAGCCGGCAGGAGTTCAGGACCACCGAGAAGGTCCGGGCCAGGCTGGAGGCGGCGGGGCTGCGGCCGCGGGTGCTGCCCGGCGGGACGGGGGTGGTGTGCGACATCGGGCCCGACCAGCCCGGTGGGCGGCTCGCGCTGCGGGCCGACCTGGACGCGCTGCCGGTGGCCGACGTCAAGACCGTGCCGTACCGCTCGACGGTCGAGGGGCGGGCGCACGCGTGCGGGCACGACGTGCACACCACCGTCCTGCTCGGCAGCGGGCTGGTGCTCGCGGAGCTGGAGCGGCAGGGGAAGCTGCCGCGGCCGGTGCGGCTGGTGTTCCAGGCGGCCGAGGAGGTCATGCCCGGCGGGGCGATCGACGCGATCAAGGCGGGGGTGCTCGACGGCGTCGAGCGGATCTTCGCGGTGCACTGCGACCCGAAGGTGGAGGTCGGGAGGATCGGCCTGCGGCAGGGCGCGATCACCTCGGCCGCCGACAAGCTGCTGCTGGCGCTGGACGGCCCCGGCGGGCACAGCGCCCGGCCGCATCTGACGACCGACCTGGTGATGGCCGCCGCGAAGCTCGCGACCGAGCTGCCGATGGTGCTGACCCGGCGGGTGGACCCGCGCGCGGGCCTGAGCATCGTGTGGGGCCGGATCCAGGCCGGGCACGTCGCGAACGTCATCCCGCAGCACGCCGAGCTGGAGGGCACCGTGCGCTGCCTGGACCTGGCGGCGTGGCACGACGCCCCGGACCTGGTGCACGAGGTGATCGACCAGGTCGCGGCGATGTACCGCGCCAAGTGCGAGATCACCTACCAGCGCGGGGTGCCGCCGACCGTCAACGAGCCCGCCTCGACCGAGATGCTGCGGGACGCCATGACCGCGCGGTACGGTCTGCACGCGGTGGAGGACACCGAGCAGAGCCTCGGCGGGGAGGACTTCGCGTGGTATCTGGAAAGGGTGCCAGGAGCGCTCGCCCGGCTCGGGGTGCGGTCGCCCGGCGACACCGCCAAGCGCGATCTGCACCAGGGCGACTTCGATGCGGACGAGGGCGCGATCGACGTCGGTGTGAACCTCTTCACAGGGGCTGTCCTGCTGGCCTGACGCGGTGTGAAGCCCCGGCTACCGGGGCTTCACCCAGCGGAAATGCGTCGATCCGATAACGGGCCTTCATTCGGTCTTTACCTGACATCTACGCGCGTTAAGCTCCCGCGTAGCCAGCGCCGGACGGGGCGCGACACAACCGAAGGGGACCCTCTTGCGCCGGGTATCCAAGATCGCTGCCGCGGGCGTGGCCACCGCGGCTCTCGCGCTGTCCGTTGCCGCGTGCGGCAGCAGCACGACGGACGACAAGAGCTCGCCGAGCAGCAGCTCCAGCGACAACAGCAGCTCCGGCGGCAGCAAGTCCAAGGGCGTCGGTATCGCCTACGACGTCGGCGGCCGCGGCGACCACTCCTTCAACGACTCGGCGGCCCGCGGCCTGGACAAGGCCGACAAGGAGCTGAGCCTGGAGTCGAAGGAGCTGACCGCCGCCAACGGCGAGACCGACTCCGACCGCGAGCAGCGCCTCGACTCGATGGCCGCCGCGGGTTACAACCCGGTCATAGCGGTCGGCTACACGTACGGCCCGGCGCTCACGAAGATCGCGAAGAAGTACCCCAACACGACCTTCGGCATCGTCGACTCCGTCGTGGACCTGCCCAACGTCGACAGCATGGTCTTCGCCACCGAGCAGTCCTCTTACCTCGCGGGCGTCGCGGCCGCGCTGAAGACCAAGACCGGCAAGGTCGGCTTCATCGGCGGTGTGCAGAACGCGCTGATCGGCACCTTCGACGCGGGCTTCGCGCAGGGCGTCAAGGACACCAAGCCGAGCGTCCAGGTCACCCGTGAGTACCTGTACAAGAACGACCCGCGCGGCTTCAACGACGCCGCCTCCGCGGCCGGCAAGGCGCAGGGCATGCTCGACAAGGGCATCGACGTCATCTACACCGCGGCCGGCCTGTCCGGCGACGGCTCGATCCAGAAGGTCGCCGGCAAGTCCGGCGCCTGGGCGATCGGCGTCGACTCCGACCAGTACCAGGACCCGGCGCTGGCCAAGTACCAGAAGTCCATCCTCACCTCGGCGATCAAGAACGTCGACGTGGCGGTCTACGACCTGATCAACTCGGTCGACAAGGACAAGAAGCCGAAGGTCGGCACCAACACGTACAACCTCGCGAACGACGGCGTGTCGCTGGCCACCTCGGGCAACTTCATCGCCGACATCCAGTCCCAGCTGGACGCGGCCAAGCAGAAGATCGTCTCCGGCCAGGTCAAGGTCAGCGCGACCCCGTGACCTCGGGCGGATGACCCGGTACGGTCCGTGAGGCCCGGCAGGGACTGCCTCAGGCAGCCCCTCCGGGCCTCGGCCGCGCGACAGTTCCACCACGCCCCGAGCCTTTCCCCCGAGGAGAGTGCGCCATCAACGCGTCCACGAGTCCCCCCGCAGCCCCCGCCGTCGAACTGCGCGGCATCACCAAGCGGTTCCCCGGTGTCGTCGCCAACCACGACATCGACATCACCGTCCGCAGCGGTACCGTGCACGCCCTGGTGGGCGAGAACGGCGCCGGCAAGTCCACCCTGATGAAGATCCTCTACGGCATGCAGAAGCCGGACGAGGGCACCATCGCCGTCAACGGCGAGGCCGCGGACTTCCACGACCCGGGCGACGCGATCGCCCGCGGCATCGGCATGGTCCACCAGCACTTCATGCTCGCCGACAACCTCACGGTGCTGGAGAACGTCGTCCTCGGCAGCGAGAAGGCGTACGGCATCGGCGGACGCGCCCGCGCGCGCATCCGGGAGATATCCGACGCGTACGGGCTCGGTGTGCGGCCGGACGCCCTCGTGGAGGACCTGGGCGTGGCCGACCGGCAGCGCGTGGAGATCCTCAAGGTCCTCTACCGCGGCGCTCGCATCCTCATCCTCGACGAGCCCACCGCGGTGCTCGTCCCGCAGGAGGTCGAGGCGCTCTTCGAGAACCTGCGGGAGCTGAAGTCCGAGGGCCTGACCGTCATCTTCATCTCGCACAAGCTCGGCGAGGTGTTGTCGGTCGCGGACGCGATCACCGTCATCCGCCGCGGCACCACGGTCGGCGACGCCGACCCGAGGACCACGACCGCCCGGCAGCTCGCCGAGCTGATGGTCGGCAGCGAACTGCCGTCGCCGGAGACCCGCGAGTCGACCGTCACGGACGAGCCGATGCTCACCGTGGAGGGCCTGCGGCTCGCCGAGACCGACTCCGACGGCGTCGAGCGCATCGTCCTGGACGGCATCGGCTTCACCATCCACAAGGGCGAGGTCCTCGGCATCGCAGGCGTCGAGGGCAACGGGCAGGCCGAACTCGTCGAGGCCGTCATGGGCATGCGGTCGGCAGACGCCGGCACGCTCACCCTCGACGGCCGCGACATCACCCGCGTGCCCACCCGGGCCCGCCGCGAGGACGGCATCGGCTACATCCCCGAGGACCGGCACCGGCACGGCCTGCTGCTGGAAGCCCCGCTGTGGGAGAACCGCATCCTCGGCCACGTCACCGAGCGCCCCAACTCCCGCGGCCTGCTCATCGACCCGGGCGCCGCGCGCCGCGACACCGAGCGCATCGTGCGCGAGTTCGACGTGCGCACCCCCGGTATCGAGGTCACGGCCGCGTCGCTGTCCGGCGGCAACCAGCAGAAGCTGATCGTCGGCCGCGAGATGAGCCATCTGCCCAAGCTGCTGATCGCCGCGCACCCCACCCGGGGCGTGGACGTCGGCGCGCAGGCGCAGATCTGGGACCAGATCCGGGCCGCCCGCCGCGAGGGCCTCGCGGTGCTGTTGATCTCCGCGGACCTGGACGAGCTGATCGGCCTGTCCGACACGCTGCGGGTCATCTACCGCGGCCGTCTCGTCGCGGACGCCGACCCGGCCACGATCACCCCGGAGGAGCTGGGCTCGGCCATGACCGGCGCTGCCGCGGGGCACCTGGAACACGAGCCCGCGGGGGAGCCGGACGTACCGAAACAGGCCGGGGGAGAGGACCGATGAAGAAGTTCGACAAGGACCGGGTGCTGCTGGGCCTGGCCGCCCCCGTGCTCGCCGTGGTCGGCGGCCTGATAGTCACCGCACTGGTGCTGCTGGCCAGCGGCAAGGAGCCCTTCCACGCCTTCCACCTGATGATGACCTACGGCGGCAAGTCCGACAGCCAGGTCTACATCCTGAACAAGGCGACCCCCTACTACCTGTCGGGTCTCGCGGTGGCCATCGGCTTCCGGATGAACCTGTTCAACATCGGCGTCGACGGGCAGTACCGGATCGCCGCCTTCTTCGCCGCCGCAGTCGGCGGTGCGATGTCGATCCCCGGCGTGATCCAGATCCCGGTCATCGTGCTGACCGCGATGGCCGTCGGCGCCGCGTGGGCCGCCATCGCGGGCGTGCTGAAGGTGACCCGCGGGGTCAGCGAGGTCATCTCGACGATCATGCTCAACTCGATCGCGGGCATCGTCATCGGCTACTTCCTGCAGGACGGCCGGCTCGGCGTGACCAACAAGCAGTCGCTGAGCACCAGCACCAAGCCGCTTCCTTCGAGCAGCCACCTGTTCAACTTCACCACCCAGACCGACCCGGTGTACGGCTTCATCGTCTTCGCCGGGCTCGCGGGCGTCGTGTACTGGTTCGTGCTGTCCCGCACCCGCTTCGGCTTCGACCTGCGCGCGGTCGGCCGCTCTGAGTCCGCGGCGCAGGCCGGCGGCGTCGACGTCAAGAAGATGGTCGTCATCAGCATGGTGCTGTCCGGCGCGATGGCCGGCCTCGTCGGCATGGCGACGCTGCTGAACGACGCCCACCAGTACAGCACCGAATTCCCGACCGGCATCGGCTTCACCGGTATCGCGGTCGCCCTGCTCGGCCGCAACAACCCCATCGGGATCGCCATCGGCGCCCTGCTGTGGGCCTTCCTGGAGCGCGCCTCCAACGGCCTGGAGTTCGAGGGCTACGACAAGGAGATCGTCGGCGTCATCCAGGGCGCGATCGTGCTCGCCGTCGTCATCGCCTACGAGCTGGTCCGCCGCTACGGCCTGACCCGGCAGCAACGCCAAGTCGGCGCGGAACTCGCCGCCGCAGGCACCCCGACCAAGCAGCAGGAGGTGACGGCGTGAGCGCCACCGCCGTACAGACCCCGCCGCCCGCGGCGCCGCGCGCGCCCGGTGCCAAGGCCGGCCGCCGCAGGCTGTCCGTGCCCGTGCTCCTGCTCGTCATCGCCGCCGCGATCGTCGTGGTGTCGGCGGTGCGCGCCATCGCGAGCGCCGACGACGTCACGTCCTCCGGGCAGATCGCCGGAACGCTCACCGGCGCCGTGCCCATCGCGCTCGCCGGGCTCGGCGGCCTGTGGGCGGAGCGGGCAGGTGTCGTCAACATCGGCCTCGAAGGCATGATGATCCTCGGCACCTTCTTCGGCGCCTGGGCCGGCTGGGCGATGAACCCGTGGATGGGCGTGGTCGCCGGTGTGCTCGGCGGCATGGCGGGCGGGCTGGTGCACGCGATCGTCACCGTCACCTTCGGCGTCGACCACATCATCGCCGGTGTCGCGATGAACATCCTGGCGGCGGGCGTCACGGCGTACATGGCCAAGCGGATCTTCAACGTCGGCAAGGCCGCGACCGAGGGCGGCACGCCCAAGCAGTCGCCTCCGATGGAGGACATGAAGACCTTCACCGTGCCGGGCCTGTCGCACTGGCTGGCCACGCTGGAGAAGCACCACTGGTTCGTGGTGTCCGACGTCGCCGGCGTGCTCGGCGGCCTCGTCACCCGGATCTCGTCGCTGACGCTGCTGGCCGTCGTGCTCTTCGTCGCGACCTTCTTCGTGCTGTGGCGCACGTCCTTCGGCCTGCGGCTGCGCTCCTGCGGCGAGAACCCGGTGGCCGCGGAGTCGCTGGGCGTCAACGTCTACCTCTACAAGTACATCGCCGTCATCGTCTCCGGCGGCCTCGCCGGGCTCGGCGGCTTCTTCCTGTCCGTCGGCACGCACTTCTACCTCGAAGGCCAGACCAGCGGCCGCGGCTACATCGGCCTCGCCGCGATGATCTTCGGCAACTGGCGGCCCGGCGGGCTCGCCATGGGCGCGGGCCTGTTCGGCTACACCGACAGCCTCCAGCTGCGCAGCGGCACGGACTCCGTGCACGCGCTGCTCCTGCTGCTGGCGATCCTGCTTCTCGCCATGGCGGTGTGGAAGTACCTCCGCAAGGCGTACCTCTCGGCGGGCTTCGCGCTCGGCTTCGCCGTGCTGCTGGCACTGTGGTACATGACCACCGACTCCGTCCCCTCCGAGGTCGTGCAGGCCTCGCCGTACGTCGCCACGCTGCTGGTGATGGGCCTGTTCTCGCAGCGGCTGCGGATGCCGAAGGCGGACGGCCAGCCGTACCGGAAGGGGCAGGGCGGATGAGTCCGGACAGCGGAGCGTGCAGCGATCCCGGCAGCCCCGGCGGCTCCGGCGTCTCCGACGTCGACTGGAAGGCGCTGCGCGCGGCCGCCCGTGAGGTCATGGAGCGGGCCTACGCGCCCTACTCCGGCTTCCCGGTCGGCGCCGCGGCGCTCGTCGACGACGGGCGGACGGTCGTCGGCTGCAACGTCGAGAACGCCGCGTACGGGGTCGCGCTGTGCGCCGAGTGCGGCCTCGTCTCCGCGCTGCACGCCACCGGCGGCGGCCGGCTCACCGCCTTCGCGTGCGTCGACCGCCGCGGCGAGCCCCTCATGCCGTGCGGGCGCTGCCGCCAGCTGCTGTGGGAGAACGGCGGCCCCGCGCTGCTGGTCGACACCGCGGCCGGGGTGCGCCCGATGAGCGAGATCCTCCCCGACGCCTTCGGGGCCGACGACCTCGGCCGGTAAGGCCCGCCCGCGGCCTGGGGCGGCCCCGCACGGACCGCGCGCCGCGGCACGTCGGGGCGGCCCGCCGCACGAGCCGTCCCGCGCAGGGCGCGCGAGCCCGCCCGGCCCCGGGCCGCCCCGACGTGCCGCGAGCCCCGCGCAGGGCCCGGCAGCCCGCCGCCGGGGCCGGCCATGTCCACCCGACACGTATGACCCACCACCAGCCGCCGCCCGCGGCGAGGAGCAGCCCCATGGACGTCATTTCCGTCATCCGCGCGAAGCGGGACCGCGCCCGGCTCAGCGACGAGCAGATCGACTGGGTCGTGGACGCGTACACCCGCGGCGCGGTCGCCGACGAGCAGATGTCCGCGCTCGCCATGGCGATCCTGCTCAACGGCATGGACCGCGCCGAGATCGCCCGCTGGACGGCCGCGATGATCGCCTCCGGCGAGCGCATGGACTTCTCCGCCCTCGACCGCCCGACCGCCGACAAGCACTCCACCGGCGGTGTCGGCGACAAGATCACCCTGCCGCTCGCCCCGCTGGTCGCCGCGTGCGGCGCCGCCGTGCCGCAGCTGTCCGGGCGCGGCCTCGGCCACACCGGCGGCACCCTCGACAAGCTGGAGTCGATCCCCGGCTGGCGCGCGGCGCTCAGCAACACCGAGATGCTGGACGTGCTGCGCGGCACGGGCGCGGTCATCTGCGCCGCGGGTGACGGTCTCGCGCCCGCCGACCGCAAGCTCTACGCGCTGCGGGACGTGACGGGCACGGTCGAGTCGATCCCGCTGATCGCCTCCTCCATCATGTCCAAGAAGATCGCCGAGGGTACCGGCTCCCTCGTGCTGGACGTCAAGGTCGGCTCCGGCGCCTTCATGAAGACCCTGGAGGACGCCCGCGAGCTGGCCGCCACCATGGTGGGCCTGGGCACCGACCACGGGGTGCGCACGGTCGCGCTGCTCACCGACATGTCCGTGCCGCTCGGCCTGACCGCGGGCAACGCCCTGGAGGTGCGCGAGTCGGTGGAGGTGCTCGCGGGCGGCGGCCCCGCCGACGTCGTCGACCTCACCCTCGCGCTGGCCCGCGACATGCTCGACGCCGCCGGGCTCCCCGACGCCGACCCCGCGAAGGCCCTCGCGGACGGCTCCGCGATGGACGTGTGGCGCCGCATGATCCGCGCCCAGGGCGGCGACCCCGACGCCCCGCTCCCCATCGCCGCCGAGCGGCACGTCGTCCCCGCCCCCGCCACGGGCGTGCTGACCGCCCTGGACGCCTACGCGGTGGGCGTCGCCGCCTGGCGCCTCGGCGCGGGCCGCGCCCGCAAGGAGGACGCCGTCCAGGCGGGCGCGGGCGTCGAGATCCACGCCAAGCCCGGGGCCCCGGTCCGCGCGGGCGAGCCGCTGCTGACCCTGCACACCGACACCCCCGAGCGCTTCGCGTACGCCCTGGAGGCCCTGGAGGGCGCGGTGACGGTCGCCCCCGAGGGCACGGACTTCACGCCGGGCCCGATCGTCCTGGACCGTATCGCCTGAATTCCCGTGTCAAGGGCGCCTGTTCTGCAACGAAGCGGAACCGGAACGCCGCCGTGTGACATCCTCTCTGCCAGTACGGCGCCGTGAACGGCACGCGCACAGCATCCACAACGGGGAGGAACGTAGACGTGGGTGAGTTCTCGGGCATAGACGCACCAGCCCTGCAGGGAATGACCGACTCCTTCAAGAAGGACAAGGACCACCTGCGGGACCGGGCCTCGTCCTACAAGTCGGCGTTCGAGGGACACGGGCTGGACACCTCGTCGCTGACCGAACTGGTCGGGATCTGCGGCTGGCTGGACGACCAGATGCCGATGCTGACGCGGCGCTACCACCTGGCGATCGCGGCGGACAAGCCGTACCCGGGCCAGAAGGGCATGGTCGAGATCGACGAGAGCATGGTCGGCACCACCGCCCAGTCGCAGAAGGACGGCAAGGCGCTCGCCGACCAGTTCGACAAGTCCCTCGACCACGGCGACCAACCGGGCGAGGACCTGTTCGCCGCGCTCAAGGCGCACTCGGACGATCCGGACTTCCTCAAGGCGTTCTACGACCAGCTCGGCCCGAAGCGGCTGGTGCAGCTCACGAACGAGCAGGCGGGGAGCCCCTACGACCGCTATGGCGACCATCCGGAGCAGGCCGCGGCCGACCGCGACATCCTCGCCAAGACCTTCGGCACCTACACCAAGGTGGCGTTCGAGGGGCAGACCGCGGCGCAGAAGCAGGCCAGTTGGAACAAGTGGTTCGACAACAGCCTGCGCGACAAACACGACACCTTCCGCGCGGACTACATCACCAGCCTGCTGCCCGGCGGCACGCAGGACAAGGACTTCCTCGTCGCCCTCGGTGACCGGGTCTGGAAGGAAGGGGACCCGCAGCACAGCGGCTCCCAGTTCATGGCCGGCGGGGGTGGCAAGGGCGTCTACGACAGCGACCACTACACGCAGCTTTTCAACGCCATCGCCGCCAACCCCGAGGCGTCCGGCGAGTTCATGGACCACAACTACGACAGCCTCCAGGTCGTCATGTACCCGCACGGCCCGTGGAACCTCGACCAGCCGCCCTCCCGCGCCCAGGCCTTCGCGGACATGCTCAAGTCCGGCACGATCGACCTGAAGTCCACCAACCGCCCGCTCGCCGAGAAGCTCACCGGGCGCATCCTGATGGACAACTACCGCCACATGAACGGCGACTCGAAGAGCATCCACACGTACAAGCCGATCGACGTCTACTACGGGAAACTGATCACCGCCAACTGGAGCGACATGGTCTACGGGATCACGTCGCCGACCGGCAACAAGCTGTGGGGCGCCGACGCCACGGCGGGCGGCTTCACCGAGAAGATGTCGCAATGGGACCAGAAGGCCTTCCTCGCCGGCCAGGACCCCAACCGGCCCGGCCTGGAGGTCGGCGCGCCGCTGTGGCAGGCGATGCTCAACGAGTCGTGCCGCGACCCCACGACCGCGGGGCAGATGAGCGCCCTGTTCGACTCCTTCCGGTCGCAGATCACCGACGAGGTGGGCAGCGCCGAGCGGGACACCGACGACCACGCGCAGGACTACCGCATGATGGAGAGCGGTCTGATGATGAAGGCCTACAGCGGGGCCTTCGAGTACGCCAAGCAATCCATGGCGGACGAAGCCACCCAGTGGGCCAATGACGTTAACGCGGCGCGTACGAAGATCATCGGGGATGCGACAAACCTGGCGGTCGGGGTGGCGACCGGCGGGACCACGGCCATCACCGAGCTGGGCACGGCGAAGGCCGGCGAGCTGGGCGGGGCGGCCACGGATCTTCTGGTGAACTTCATCGCCAGCGGGGTCTCCGTCAAGCCCGAGGAAGCCCCCGGCGGCCTCGCCGACAAGTACAAGAAGATCAACGACGCCCAGCTGGACACCAGTTGGCAGTACAACTACCAGCAGTTGGCGAATGCGCAGCTCCACCACGGTGGCTTCAGCTCCAAGGTGACCGAGCCGGTGACCATCCACCCGCGCGGCGGCAAGCCGGTCACGTACACCGGTGACCCGAAGGGCTACATCAAGGTGCCGGAGGACAACTTCCTGGACAAGAACGGGCAGGCCATCAATGTCGACGACATGACGCCGCGGCAGCGGACCGCGTACAGCAACTGGCTCATGGACCCCGCGATCGTCAACCTGGTGGATTCGCGCGGCTTCACCCAGCAGGAGCAGTTCCAGCACCTCCAGGAGTAGCCGGTCCCGGTACACGGACGAGCGCCGCCCGGAAGGTCAACGGGCGGCGCTCGGCGGTCTGTTCGGCTCAGGACTTCAGCGGTTCGATCTTCAGGGCGTCGAGGAAGGCCCGGAGGCTCTCGGCGGTGGCTCCGGTGTGGTCCACGATGCCCTTGCCATTACGGACCGGATAGTAGGTGACGCTGGCTGCCTCGTCCTGCCAGGCGCACTTGGTAGTGGTCACGTTGCGCGCGGAGATGTCGACGCACGGGATTTTGCCGTCCGCCTTGCCCGCGGGGTATTCGCGCACCCCGCTCAAATCATCGACGCCCAGCAGCTGTTTGGTGAAGCTGTCCGACCCGGGCCCGTGGTGCGTGCCGTCGTCCGAGACGTAGTCCGGCGGGTCCACCTCGACCGTGACCATCGCGCCCGTCCCGTCCGGGGCGGTGTACGTGATCCTCGCCCCGCCCTTCTTCAACGGGTCGAGGTTGTCGCCGCCGATGCGCTCCCACAACGAGTCGTCCGGCTTCGCCTGCGTGTACTCCCCGAACGCGGTCGGGATCACCGCCGTGTGCTTGACCGGCTTGTCGTCACCGCCGCCGGCGACCACGACCCAGGTCGTGATGCCGCCCGCGATGACGACGACGGCCGTCGCGATGCCGATGATCCGGTTGCGGCGCCGGCCGCGCTCGCGGTCGGGGACGGTGATGGGGGTGAAGGCGATGGGGTCGTCGGAACCGCGTTGCGTGCCCGCGCCCCCAGTGCCCGCCCTGTCCCCTGTGGCGTTGTCGGTCACGGCATCCTCCTGGGAAACGGCTGGCGCTATGATAAGCGTGACGCGTCAGCGTACGTACAGAACAGCTTCGGCAAACGGCGAGCAACACCGCTACGGGGGTAGTGACATGGGCGGACCAGCTCAGCAACAGGCGACGGTACCCAACCCGGCGATCTCCGACCTGAAGAGCCTCAAGTCCCGGCTCATGGGCGAGATGGGCACGCTCAACGACACGCTGAAGCAGACGAATTCCGACATGGGCGGCAAGAAGGTGTGGGTCGGCAAGGCCGCCGACACCTGGGCGTCGGACATCTCCGGGCGCCGCAGCCGGATCCAGACACTGCTGGGCAAGCTCGTGCCGATCATCGATGCCGAGATCAACAGCCTCCCGGAAAAGGTCACTCCGAACGAGGCGAAGCTCTACAACATGGACCGCTACCGCTACTGACCGCCCGGGAGCCCGAAGGCCGCAAGGCCCGAACCCCCGGCACCCGAACCCCGGCGCCCGGACGGCCGCGCTACGCGCGGAGAGCGCGGCCGAAACCCGACGCCAGCGGCATCCGCAGGCCCAGCGGCGGGGGAGCGGCGAGCGCGTCGGCCACCGGGCGGGCGTACGGGCGGTCCAGGAGCGAGCCGAGGACGAAGTCCGTGGCCAGCGCGAAGACCTCGGAGCGGTGCTGGTGCAGGCTGTGCCCGTCGGAGTGCACCTCGAAGCGGCACACCTCGCGGTTGATCTTCTTGGCGCGCTCCGCGAAGCGCAGGGACAGCTCGGGGTACGTCGACTCGTCCTGCGTGCCGTGCACGAGCAGCACCCGGCGCCCGGCCAGCTGCTTGACCGGCTCCGGCTCCGGGTCGTCCGGCAGCCACGGGGACAGGGCCACGACCGAGCCCACCGCCGGGTGCGCGGCGGCGTGCAGCGCGGCGCGCGCGCCCATGCCCATGCCGACCAGGCACACCGGCACGTCGCCGTAGCGCCGTACGGCCTCGCCCACGGCCCACTCGGCGTCCTCCGCGGGGTGCGCGTGGCCGCCGTTCCAGCCGCGGAAGCGGTAATGGACGACATGCGCCGCGACACCCTCTGCGGCCCCCGCCCGCACCAGGTGCCGGGCCAGCGGCCGGATCACCGCGGCGGCCAGCGGGGAGCGGCGCCGGGTGCTCAGGGCGTCACCGCCGGGCAGCGCGAGTACGACGGCGCGCACGGTGGCGCCGGTCGCGCCGCCGTCCGTCCCCTCGCCGCCCCGGGGCCCGCGGCCTGCGTGGTGCCCCCACCGGGGCGCCGGCACGAGCCCGGGCGCGACGGGGTTCCCCAGGCGTGCGCCACGCGCCGGTAATGCTTGTGAAGCCATGGCGCAACGATGGCAGACACCGGGGTGTGCGCAGTATGGCCGGGCGGAAAATATTTGCCCCGCCCGCCAATTCTACGCGCGTAGGGACTATCGTTTCCCCATGCAGAAGCCGAAACCCGGCGCTCCGTCCCGGGACCAGATCCGCCGTGCTCCGAAGGTGCTGCTCCACGACCACCTGGACGGCGGCCTGCGGCCCGGCACCATCGTCGACATCGCCCGTGCGACCGGCTACGACGGCCTTCCCGAGACCGACCCCGACAAGCTCGGGACGTGGTTCCGGCAGGCCGCCGACTCCGGCTCCCTCGAACGGTACCTGGAGACCTTCGCCCACACGTGCGCGGTGATGCAGACACGTGACGCACTGGTCCGCGTCGCCGCCGAATGCGCCGAGGATCTCGCCGCCGACGGCGTCGTCTACGCCGAGGTGCGCTACGCCCCCGAGCAGCACCTGGAAGGCGGTCTGACGCTCGACGAGGTCGTCGAGGCGGTCAACGCCGGCTTCCGGCAGGGGGAGAAGCGGGCCCGCGAGGCGGGCAACCGGATCCGCGTCGGCGCGCTGCTGACCGCGATGCGGCACGCCGCCCGCTCCCAGGAGATCGCCGAACTCGCCAACCGCTACCGCGACTCGGGCGTCGCCGGCTTCGACATCGCGGGCGCGGAGGCCGGTTACCCGCCCACCCGGCACCTGGACGCCTTCGACTACCTCAAGCGCGAGAACAACCACTTCACCATCCACGCGGGCGAGGCCTTCGGGCTCCCGTCGATCTGGCAGGCCCTCCAGTGGTGCGGCGCCGACCGGCTCGGCCACGGCGTCCGCATCATCGACGACATCGAGGCCGGCCCCGACGGGCAGGTCTCGCTGGGCCGGCTGGCCGCGTACGTACGCGACAAGCGCGTGCCGCTGGAGATGTGCCCGACGTCCAACCTCCAGACGGGCGCGGCCACGTCGTACGCGGAGCACCCCATCGGGCTGCTGCGGCGGCTGTACTTCCGCGTCACCGTCAACACGGACAACCGGCTGATGTCCGGGACGAGCATGAGCCGGGAGTTCGAGCACCTGGTCGAGGCGTTCGGCTACACGCTCGACGACATGCAGTGGTTCACCGTCAACGCGATGAAGTCGGCGTTCATCCCTTTCGATGAACGTCTCGCCATGATCAACGAGGTGATCAAGCCCGGTTACGCCGAGCTGAAGGCGGAGTGGCTCTTCGAGCCCGGCGGTCTCGACAGGCCGCTGGCCAGCGGTTCCGCGTCCCGCGAGGAGTGATCTCACCGGCGCTGCCCGGGTGTTCCGGCAGGCGGGCGGCGCGGCGCCGCACCGTTTGCACGCGGTGTGACCCCGTCGATACGTTCCGACGTCATGCAGACTCGAACCAAGAAGACCCTCGCGACCGGTGCGCTCGGACTCGCCTTCGCCGCCGCCGCGGCCGGCACGGCGAGCGCCACCGCCCCCGTCGTCCTCGGCAACCTGCCGGTCGGCTCCACGACGAACCTCGTCCCCGGCGCCGACGCCGCCCAGAACGCGCTGGCCAACGGTGCGTCCGCCCTGAACGGCACGTCCGCCCTGCCGGCCGGCTCACAGAACCTGCTCCCGTCCGGCAACCACCTCGACGGCAACCAGATCGCCCCCGTCGGCGGCCTGATCGGCGGCCTGCCGATCAGCGGCTGACCCCCTCCGCAGGGCCATGCCCCTGAGCACGCCCGCCCTGCAAGGGGGCAGCAAAACGGGCCCCCGGGCGGCATCCCCCTTGCCGCCCGGGGGCCCGTTCCCCCGTTTCCCCCGGTCCGGAAGACCGGCGAGCCGGTCAGGCCACCAGCTCGCCGAACACGTCCGACTCGTTCCGGCCGAACGCCAGCGCCTCGTCGTCGCGCAGGCGGCGCAGGGACCGCCAGATGCTGCTCTTGACCGTGCCGACGCTGATGCCGAGGATGTCGGCGATCTCCGGGTCGGTGCGGCCCTCGTAGTAGCGGAGCACCAGCATCGTGCGCTGCTGCTCGGGCAGCCGGGCGAGCGCCTGCCACAGGACGGCGCGCAGCTCGGTGCCGCCCATCTCGTCCGTGTCGCCGACCGTCTCCGGCAGCTCCTCGGTCGGGTACTCGTTGAGCTTGCGCCGCCGCCACGCGCTGATGTGCAGGTTGGTCATGGTGCGGCGCAGGTAGCCGCCGACCGCGGCCTTGTCGCTGATCCGGTCCCACGCCCGGTAGGTGGAGAACAGCGCGCTCTGCAGCAGGTCCTCCGCCGCGTAGCGGTCGCCGGTGAGGTGGTAGGCCGTCGCGTAGAGCGACGCGCGCCGTTCCTGGACGTACGCGGTGAACTCCGCGGCCGAGTCCTTGGACGGCTCCGCGGCCGCCCCGGCCGGCTCCAGCGGTGTGATGTAGGCGGGACGCTGCCGGACCACCGTCGTCGACGCGGAAGCGGGGACGCGTCCGGCGCCGCGGGCGTACCCCCGTCCGTTCGCGGCGCCGGACAGTTCGGTGGACCTGGCAGCGCGGTGCGTCGTCGCTCGCGGCGAGTGGACCGCGGCGGTCGCGGTAACCAGCAGTGCGTTCATGTCGCGCCCCCCTCAGTGGAACCTGCAGCCTTGCTCTCGGCGTCGCAGCCTGTGTGCCCTGCGCTCTCCCGATGTGGCTAAAGCCTGCCGGGCCAGTTTCATGGGGACGTCCGTCGAGTGTCACAGGCCCGTCACAGAGGTCCGCCGCCCCGTGACGCCGCACGCGGCGCGGGCGCGGGCCCGGGTGAAGGAGCTGGGGACGAGTTGTCCCCGAACTTCATGCCGCCGCCTGCGGTAGGCAACAATGTCACGGTGCCTTTCCTGTTGCTGATCGAGGATGACGACGCCATCCGCACCGGTCTCGAACTCGGCCTGTCCCGCCAGGGTCACCGCGTGGTGGCCGCTGCGACGGGCGAGGACGGCCTGAAGCTCCTCAAGGAGCAGCGTCCCGACCTGATCGTGCTCGACGTCATGCTGCCCGGAATCGACGGCTTCGAGGTCTGCCGCCGCATCCGCCGCACCGACCAGCTGCCGATCATCCTGCTGACCGCCCGCAGCGACGACATCGACGTCGTGGTGGGCCTGGAGTCGGGCGCGGACGACTACGTCATCAAGCCCGTGCAGCCGCGCGTGCTGGACGCCCGGATCCGCGCGGTGCTGCGCCGCGGCGAGCGCGACAGCACCGACTCCGCGGCCTTCGGCTCGATCGTGATCGACCGCAGCGCGATGACCGTCACCAAGGACGGCCGCGACCTCCAGCTCACCCCGACCGAGCTGCGGCTGCTGCTGGAGCTGAGCCGCCGGCCCGGGCAGGCGCTGTCCCGCCAGCAGCTGCTGCGGCTGGTGTGGGAGCACGACTACCTGGGCGACTCGCGCCTGGTGGACGCGTGCGTGCAGCGGCTGCGGGCCAAGATCGAGGACGTGCCCTCGTCGCCGGTCCTGATCCGTACCGTCCGCGGGGTCGGCTACCGCCTGGACACGCCGCAGTGACCTCGCGCCCCGCACGCTGGGGGAGTGGCATAGTGCGCTGGACGAGTCTGCGGCTGCGGCTGGTCGCCGTCTTCGCCGCGGTCGCACTGACCGCGGCGGTGTCGGTGTCCGGCATCGCGTACTGGCTCAACCGCGACGCCGTCCTCACCCGCGCGCAGAACAGCGCGCTCAACGACTTCCGCGACTCGCTGCAGCGCAATGCCGCCTCGCTGCCCGTCGCGCCCACGTGCCTGTCGCTCAAGGACGCCGCCTCCCGGATCGGCGGCGCGGACACCTACGAGGTCGTGCTGATCAGCAGGACCCAGGACGGCCAGGACTGCGCGGCGCCGTCCGACCGGGACGTCTTCACCCTCGACGACGTGCCGCCGACGCTGAGCACCGCCGTCAACATCCGGCATGTGAAGGACGACGGGAAGTACCACCTGCACTGGGAGCGCATATCGCTCCAGGGCCACCCCTACCTCGTCGCGGGCGCGCGGATCAACGGCGGCGGCCCGACCGGCTACATGCTCAAGTCGCTCGACGCCGAGCGCAAGGACCTCAACTCGCTGGCCTGGTCCCTCGGCATCGCCACGCTGCTCGCCCTCATCGGCTCCGCGCTGCTCGCGCAGGCCGCGGGCGCGGCGGTGCTGCGGCCGGTGCGGCGGCTCGGCGAGGCGGCGCGGGCGCTCGGCGAGGGCAGGCTCGACACCCGGCTGAAGGTCACCGGCACCGACGAGCTGGCCGAGATGTCGCAGACCTTCAACAGTGCGGCCGAGGCGCTGGAGAAGCGCGTCGAGGAGCTGAGCGCGCGCGAGTCGGCGAGCCGCCGCTTCGTCGCGGACATGTCGCACGAGCTGCGCACCCCGCTGACCGCGATCACGGCCGTCAGCGATGTGCTGGAGGACGAGGCGGACGCGCTGGACCCGATGATCGCCCCGGCCGTCCGGCTGGTCGTCAGCGAGACCCGGCGGCTGAACGAACTGGTGGAGACGCTGATGGAGGTCACCCGGTTCGACGCCGGAACGGCGAAGCTGCGGGTCGACGAGGTGGACGTCGGCGAGCAGGTCATGGCCTGCATGGACGCCCGCGCGTGGCTGGACTCCGTCGAGCTGGACGCGCCGCGCGGCGTCCTCGCGACCCTCGACCCGCGGCGGCTGGACGTGATCATGGCCAACCTGATCGGCAACGCGCTCAAGCACGGCGGCTCGCCGGTGAGGGTCACGATCGGCGAGGACGCGGGTGCGTCCGAGGACGTCGGCGGCGACATCGTCGTGGCCGTCTCCGACAACGGGCCCGGCATCCCCGAGGACGTCCTGCCGCACGTCTTCGACCGCTTCTACAAGGCCGACGCCTCCCGCCGCCGCTCCGAGGGCAGCGGCCTGGGCCTGTCCATCGCGATGGAGAACGCCCACATCCACGGCGGCGACATCACCGCCGCGAACCGCCCCGAGGGCGGCGCCGTCTTCACCCTGCGCCTGCCGCGCCGTCCGCGCGCGAACGGCGCGAACGGCGGCGGCCAGGCCGCGCAGCCGTACGACGCGGTGAACGGCGGGAACGGCGAGAACGGCGACGCCGGCTCGTCCGGCGAGGGCACGGCGGGGGGTGCGCAGCAGTGAGGCCCACCTCCCCCCGGCGCCCGCTCGTCGGCGTGCTGCTCGCCGCCACCCTGCTGCCGCTGCTCGGCGCGTGCGGCATCCGCTCCACCACCGTGCCGGTCGACGCCGGGCCCGCTCCCTCCCGGGTGTCCTGCCAGGCGCCCGCGCCGGAGAACTCGCCGGACGCCGTGGACGCGGCGGTCGTGCAGATCTACCTGGTGTGCGGAGGCCAGACCACCGCCGTACGGCGCACGCTCGTCGTACACCCGCAGGCCACGGGCCGCGTCGAGCAGGTCAACGAGCTCGTCCGGCAGCTCCAGCGCCCCCTGCTGGGCGAGGAGACGAAGGCAGGCTTCTCCACCGCCGTCCCGCCCACCCTCCAGATCCTCGGCCCCGAGCCCGGCGACCCCGCCGACGCGCTGCGCCTGAGCCAGCCCGTCGGGGACCTGCCCTCCTTCGCGCTGGCCCAGATCGTCTGCACGGTGGCCGGGAGCCCGCTGGCCTCCCGGGGCGGGACGCTCGTGCTCGGCGGCCCGGAGAAGGACCAGCGCCCCCGCGAGTACGGGTGCACGGACGACCTGCTGACCCGCCCCGACGCCCCGGGCCGCGAGGGCACGGACGTGACCTGACCTGACCCGCCGGGGGAGGCCCCGGTCCGTGCGCGCCGCGGGTTCGTACGGCCGGGACCCGGCGCCTACCGCGCATTCGGGCCGTACGCGCGTACGCCGGGCGCGTCCGGCGGGCGACCAGGGGCGCAGCGCCTCCGTACCGGCGGCGTGCGGGCCGTCACACCCACCGGACGGGAACCGTCCGCCCGCGGCGCGCGTCTTGGGCGGTGTGCAGCACGAAGGCTCCATGTACCGGGTGCGCGCCGCCGGCCTCCTGCTGACGGCGGCCTACCTCTCGTTCACCGGGTGGCTGCTGCTGCGACCGCACTACGTGACGTGGGTGCCCTCGCCGAACCTGCGCCCGTTCGACACCATCCGCGACGACCTGCGGCTCCCGCCCGTCGACGCCGCCCGCCACCTGCTGGCCGGGCTCGGCCTGCTCGCCCCGCTCGGGTTCCTGCTCCCGATGGCCGGCGGCCGCCTGGAGAGCTCGGGCGTCGCGTCCTTCGTCCGCACGGTCTTCGCGGGGCTCATGGTCTCGCTGTCGGTGGAGTTCACCCAGACCATGGTCCCGGGCCAGCTCTTCGACGTCGACGCGCTGATCCTCAACACGGCGGGCGTGGCCCTGGCCCATCTGCTCGTCGTCCCCGCCGCCCGCCGCCACCTCCGCCGCCGTCGCCGGACGGCACCCCCACCACCCCCGCCGGGTGCCCCGGCCTCGCTGACGCCTACGGGCGTCGGGGCGCCGTAGCCGCTTCCCACGTGTGGAGCCCGGTGTGGGCGGCGAAGTGGCCGCAGGCCTCGCGGTGGGGGGAGCTGCGCGTGCAGTCGGGGCGCAGCCAGTAGGTGGCGGGCGGCTCGCCCTCGGCCCAGCGCGTCCAGAGGGCGCCGAGCGCCGGGGCGGCGAAGTCGTCGTAGAGGACGGCGAAGTGCTCGCCGCGCGGGTGCGCTTCGAGCGCGCACACCAGCTCGTCGGCGACCCGCTGCCGGTCGACGTCCGGGTGCGCCTCCAGCAGCGCACTGCGCAGGCCGGGCGGAAGCAGGGTGACGGCCTCGCACAGCCCCGCCGTGTCCGTGCCGCTCACCGCGCCACCTCGCCCCACACGGACTTGCCCGTGGCCCCGAGCACGATCCCCCACCGCTGAGCGGTGCACAGCTCGACGAGGCGCAGTCCGCGTCCGCGTACGTCCTCGCCGCCGGCCGGGTCGGGCACCCGGGGGAGCCGCCCGCTGTCGGCGTCCAGGACCTCGATGCGCACACCGCCCTTGCCGGGCAGCCGCCGGAAGCACGTGCCGACCGTGCGGTCGGGGTTGTCCGCGTGCTCGATCGCGTTGGTCAGCAGCTCCGAGAGCACGAGGGCGGAGTCGTCCGCGAGGTCCGCGAGGTCCCAGCGGCCCAGCGTCTCCCGCAGCGTCCGCCGCGCCTGCCCGACGCAGGTGGGCGTCTGCGCCCACCGGTGGGCCACCGTGTCCCCGGCCCCGGGCGGGGCCGTTCCCGGCGAGGCCGGGGATGTCGTCTCGTGCATGGCTGGAACCCATCTCTCCCTGTGCGGTCTGGCGGGACGCGCGCCCGCGTGCCCGCCGCACAAGGCCTTTTGTCAGAGGCACATGCAGATCAGGCATTTCCGGGCGTGTCGGTGCCTCTCCGTAGCAGAATCGCTACCGACGCGTTCAGACTGACCCAGCGTCAGGGACGCGTTCAACTTGTCGTTTTCGCACGGAAAGTTGGTGAGGCCCCTGTGAATCGCAAGGAGTTGGACCCGGGAAGATCACCTCGAACCCAGTTCGGCGTACAACTGCGCACGTCACGGGAGCAGCGAGGCTGGACGCAAGATGAGCTGGCCGCGGAGATGGGATACACCGGCTCCCACGTCTCGGCCGTGGAAACTGCTCGCAAACTGCCAACCTTGCGCTTTTCGACAAGTTCGGATCGCGCATTGGGGACGGGCGACAAATTCGAACGCCTGTGGCGGGAAATGCGCAACGGTGCGCTGCTGGACGGCTTCCCGGAGTACGTGGGGTACGAGGGGCGGGCAACGGAGATCCGGCTCTACGACATCGGGATCATGCCTGGCCTGCTGCAAACACCGGAGTATGCGCGGGCGGTGGCGGAGAGCAACGTGCGGCGTGAGGCAATCACCGCCGAGCACGCCGACGAACGCGTAGCGTTCCTGGCTCAGCGGCAGGCGGCGCTGGTGCACCTCCACCCGCCGATGATGTTCGTTGTGATGGACGAGAGTTGCGTCCGGCAATGCGTCGGCGGCCCGGAGGTCATGGCGTCCCAGCTCGACCGGCTGGTCGAGTTCGCTGCTAGGCCCACCACCATGCTCCAGGTCGCTCCGTTCAGCATCGGCGAGCGACGCTGCTTCCGCCTGCCGGTCAACCTCCTCACGCTCTCGGACAGATCGGTCATCTCCTACTCCGAGTCCCAGTTTCAAGGCCATCTGGACCGCGAACCGGCGACGGTGCTGCCGTTGCTGATGACCTACCATCAGCTACAGGCCGAAGCGCTGTCGCAGGCGGACAGCGTGGCCATGATCAATGAGATTCGAAAGGGCCTCTCGTGACGACCACGAACGACTCACTGCGCTGGTTCAAGTCCTCGTACAGCGACAACGGGGGCAACTGCGTCGAGGTCGCGGTGAACGTGCCCGGCACCGTCCCCGTCCGGGACTCCAAAAACACGTCCGGCCCCGCCCTCGCGTTCACGCCCACCGCGTGGACGTCCTTCGTGGCGGCCGTGCGGAGCGGCGACATCCCCGGCGTGTGAGTCACCCCGAAGGCCCCGCGGTCACGTCGACCTCGCGGGGTCTTTCGGCGTGCCCGGCGACGCGGAACAATCACCCACGGAACGGCGCTTCGTGACGACGAAAGGACCCTCCGTGATGAGTCCCGCTCCCCGTTGGTTCACGTCCTCGTACAGTGAGAACGGCGGTTCCTGCGTCGAGGTCGCGGTGAACGTCCCCAACACCGTCCCCGTCCGGGACTCGAAGGACGCGTCCGGCCCCGCCCTGGAGTTCACGCCCGCCGCGTGGACGTCCTTCGTCACCGCCGTGCGCAACGGCGAACTGCCCACCGTCTGACGGCGAACCGCCGAGAGGGAATCCGTATGCGCTACTACGACCACCCCGGCGACGAGGAGAAACTCGCTCCGGCGGCGATCCTGGAGTTCTCCGACGATCTCCGCGTGGCGGACATGGCCCCCCTGCACGACTTCCTCGTGGCGCGGTTCGGCGAGGTCGCCGCGCGTCAGCCCGAGGGCACGGAGGCGCGGTGGGCCGCCGACTGTCTCGTCGAGGTCGTCGCCGCCGCGGGGCGTGATCTGTGCGACCTCGCGAGCACGTGGGAACTGGAGATCCTGGAGGGGGACATCCACGAGCCCGGGCTCGTGCAGCACGTGCGCAACTGTCTCCAGCGGGACTGGGACCGCCTGGTGGAGCTGGCCCTGCGCTTCGCCGACCACCCCGACTACCTCCCCCGCTGGCGCCTCCTGCGCTACTGCTGCGTCGAGCACGCCGAGTTCGTCGAGACGGCCATGGGCGACGCGGCGGACGCCGGCATCCTCCACGCGCCGGGCGCCACGGCGAACGGCGAGGACGCCGGGCCCACAGCCTGACCCTGGAACCTGCCGCCGTTGCGGCCGCGATGCCCGTTCTCGCCGGACATGGTGCTTTCGAGCATTACGTACGGAAATGCCGCGTGAGAGTGCCTGCCAGGCATGCCTGGCCGAACTGCGGGCAGGCCGCCTTCGTAGAGCATGCGGCGGGAGCAGGGGCAGGTCACCGGCCCCGGACCCGCCGTTCGGGACGGCAAGGGCGGTCGGTATGAGCAAGACATCCGCACAAGTGCACGGCGCGACGGGGACGCCCCCGGACAGGCCGAAGCTGCGGCGGGACCTGGGACGGGTCAGCCTGCTGTTCGCCTGCGTCGGGTCGATCATCGGCTCGGGGTGGCTGTTCGGCGCGCTGAACGCGGCCCGTGAGGCGGGGCCGGCCTCGGTGTTCTCGTGGGCGCTCGCGGCCGTGATGATCCTGCTCATCGGGCTGTGCTTCGCCGAGCTGGGGACGATGTTCCCCGTCTCGGGCGGCGTCGTGCGCTTCCCGCACCTGTCCTTCGGGTCCTTCGCCAGCTACACGATGGGCTGGATCACCTGGATCGCCGCCGCCACCGTCGCGCCCATCGAGGTCGAGGGCGCCCTGCAGTACGCGACGAAGTGGGCGGACTTCACGGTCTCGCACCCGAGTTCCGACACCCACACCCTGACCGGTCTCGGGTACGCGGTCGCCGTCGTGGCCATGGCCTTCTTCGTTGCGCTGAACTACTTCGGCATCCGCTGGTTCGCGCGGGTCAACAACGTCCTGGTGTGGTGGAAGCTCGGCATCATCCTGCTGGTGGTGGTGGCGTTCCTGGTCACCTCCTTCCACGGGCACAACTTCGACGCGAAGGAGTACGGCGGCTTCGCGCCGGGCGGTGCCAAGGGCGTCTTCACCGCCATCTCCACCGCGGGGATCACCTTCTCCTTCCTCGGCTTCCGGCAGGCGATCGAGCTGGCCGGCGAGACGGACGACCCCAAGCGCAACGTCCCCTTCGCGGTCATCGGCTCGGTGGTCGTCACCGCGGTGATCTACATAGCCCTGGAGGCCGCCTTCCTCGGCGCCGTCCCCGGGCACGACCTCGCCGCGTCGCACGGCTGGCTGGGCCTGCAGTTCACCGACGACTTCGGGCCGCTCGCCGCGATCTCCAGCGCCATCGGCCTGGGATGGCTGGCGTACCTGCTGTACGTGGACGCGGTGATCTCGCCGGCCGACACCGGTCTGATCTACACCACGGTCACGGCGCGCATCTCGTACGCCATGGGCCGCAACCGCAACGCGCCCGAGGCGCTGGCGCGTACGACCCCGCGCGGGGCGCCGCTGATCAGCCTCGTCGTGACGTTCGTGCTCGGACTGATCGTCTTCCTGCCCTTCCCCAGCTGGCAGCAGCTCGTCGGCTTCATCACGTCCGCGACCGTGCTGTCCTTCGGCTCCGGTCCACTGGTGCTGGCCGCGATGCGCCGCCAGCTGCCCGACCACCCGCGGGTCTTCCGGGTGCCCGGCGGCGACGTCATCCCCTTCGTGGCCCTGTACTCGTCGAACCTGATCGTCTACTGGGCCGGGTGGAACACCAACTGGAAGCTCTTCGCCACGATCGGCCTCGGGTTCGTGCTGCTGGCCGTCTTCGAGATCACCGGCAGGGGCCGGGCCCCGCGACTCGACCTGCGGGCGGGCGCGACCTGGTCGCTGCCGTGGCTGGGCGGCCTCGCCCTGGCCAGCTGGGCGGGCGACTACGACGGCGGCCGGGGCTGGATCGGCCTCGGCTGGGGCTTCGTGGTCAACCTGGTGCTCGCCGCCGTCGTCTACCTGCTCGCCCTGCGGGTCCGGCTCCCGGAGTCCCGCGTGCAGGAGCACGTCAGGGAGGCCGAGGAGGAGTCCAGGACCGAGGAGGCCGAGCTGGGCGCGGCGCACTGACCGCGACCCGGCCGCGGGCGGGGGCCGGCTCGTGGGGCTTTCCACGGACGTCGGGTCCACCGGGCCGAACGGCCCCGCCGGGGCTGCCGGCGTCGTGCCGGGAGGGAGGGGCGGCAGCCCCGGCGGGGACCTACGGCGTCAGCAGCCGTTGGTGTTGTACGCGGCCGTCACCCACTTGCCGGTCCTCTTGTTGATGAAGGACCAGGCGCCCCCGTCGAACGGGCGGGTGACCTCCAGGGCGGATTCAACCGGGCCATCGGAGGGCCTGTACCCGACCCAGTACCTTCCGCCGGAGGTGTTCTCGGTCCAGTGCCAGTTGGAGCCGAATGCGATCCCGGCCTCCGTGAAGGTGGCCTTGCCCGCGGAGCCGTCCCCGGTCAGCTGCCTGTCGTTCTGCCACTGAGCCGTGGCGGCCTTCGTGTTCGGGCCGAACGAGCCGTCGATCCCGCTCTTGGCGAGGTAGCCGTCCATGTAGAGGATGTTCTGCCAGAAGCAGGTCACGCTGGACACCGTGTTGGTGCTCATGTTGACGGCGCCCTCGTCGTTGAGGTCGTCGGCCGGGGTGTCCGCGCCGGAGATGTAGGCGTTGCCGTTGTAGCTGTTGCTCGCGGCGGCCGGGGTGGCCGTCACGGCGGCGACGCCGAGGGCGACGGTCGCGGCCGCCAGCGGCACGGCGACGCGGCGGAGCGTGCGGCGCCGAAGTGGGGTTGATGACATGAAGGTCCCTCCCGTAAGGGGTCAAGCTTGCGGCGACCGAATGCGATCACCACGTAGGACCGTAAACGCCGGGCAACGCCGTTGTGAAGATCTTTGTACGCACCAGATATCCGCCGCCTACGCGGCGGCGGCCCGCCCGATCGGCGTGCCGATGTGACCGGGGGTCGGCGCGTCGAGCACGTGGACGTCGACGTCCGCGAAGCCCGCGTTCCGCAGCAGGGAGCCCTACTTGCGAACCCGATCCCCAGGGCGTTGCGGGGCCGCCCGAGCAGCTCCGTTCCCGGGCCGTGCCCGCTGTACTGCGTCCAGCAGAAGGCCGGATCGCCGTGCAGGGCCTTCTCCGCGCGGTTCACGACGATTCGCGAAGATCATTTCGTTGAGAAAACCTCACTCGCTACACCTATGAGTGGATCACCCGGCTCGGGTTTATCGCCTCACCGGAAACGTACGCAGGGCGACGGCGCATGCCGGTCGGTGAACGATGTCGGAAAGCCGGGTGCGGGAGAACTGCCTGCACGGTTTGCAGCGGCGGGGACTGGAAACGGAGCGGAAGCCACCGCGCCAGTCCCCGACCCTACTAAGTACAGCTAGATGGCGAAGGGAACGTACCCGAGCGTCTCGGTGGCGTTGGACGCCGCCACCAGGCCGCTCGGCGGCAGCGTTGTGGAATTCGGGGTGACGAACGCTACGAGGTCGGTGAAGTAGCCTGCGTTGGCGACGCTCGCCGAGCAGGTGGTTCCGCTGGCGCAGGAGGCGAGCAGGGTCCCGTTCTCGTTGAAGATCTCGATGTAGTAGTGCGCCGTGCCGACGTCAGCGCTCGCGGTCGCCGTCGCGGTGAACGTTGAGCCGACCCACACGCCGCCCGCGGCGGACAGGCTCACCGTCCATCCGGAGTTGGTCCACGTGACGTACGTGGTCTGCGACGTGGCCTGTAGCGCGGCGGGTGGGGCGGTGGTGCCGTTGTCACCGAAGTAGGCGGTGAACGCGTGCGTGGTCGCCTGTGCTTCGGTGACCGTCGCCGAGCACGTCGTGCCGGTCTTGCACGAGGCGAGCAGGGCGCCGGTGGTGGTGTCGAAGATCTCGTTGGAGAACGGCGAGGAGCTGATGTCCGTTCCGGCGGTCGAGGTCAGGGTGACCGTCGCGCCGGGCGCCGCGGTGGTGGCGGACGCTTCCAAGTCAAGGTAGGTGCTCTTCCAGACCAGGGCGGAGTTGTCCCACTCGGACTGGATGTGGCCCGGCGGGAAGCTGGCCGAGTTGTCGGCGATGAACGCGTCCACGCCGTGGCCGGCGGCTACGGGTGAGGTCTCGTACGCGGTGCAGATCGTGCCGGTGTTGCAGGTGCCGATGTACGCGCCGATCGTGTAGTCGTAGATCCGGACGTAGAAGCCGGAGCCCGTCACGCTCTGGCTGGTGGTCACGGCGACGGAGGCTTTCTGGGTGGCCCACGCCTCGAAGCTGTTCACTACGACGATCTGGTTTCCGGCAGGCGGCTTGGCCGACTGGTGCGTGGCAGTGCTCTGACTGACGTTCCGGGCGGCGGCCGAGCTGCCCGCGGCGCTCGCCGGGCCGGCGGCGCCCAGCAGCACCAGGGCGGCGGTCGCCATCGCGGCCACCAGGACGGCTGCTCGCTTGAGCCTTAACATGAGTTCCCTTCTTGGCACGAACTTATCGCAGAGGCCTGATTCTCTCCTCCGAGAACGTACGAGCACGTACATACGGAGTCAATGCGGGGAATCGGCCTGGACGGCGAGTGACACTCCGGGATAGCGCACGACAGGATGTTCGAGGTCCGATGGACTCATCGACCGATCGCAGGATCCAGCCGGACGGTTGAATCCCGACTGCACGACGCCTACCAGCATCGGAGCAAGGTCACGGCCTCATTCTCCGGTATCCAGAGCGAGTCGGGCGTACGCCTACGCGGGCTGGTCAGCCGGTGATCAGTTCAGGCGGCAGGCCCGCATTCTCCGCCAGTCTTAGTAGGGTCGGGGACTGGCGCGGTGGCTTCCGCTCCGTTTCCAGTCCCCGCCGCTTCAAACCATGCATGCAGTTCTCCCGCACACGGCTTTCCGACATCGTTCACCGAAGTGGCTGTCGAGCACCTTGTTGTCGCACAGCGCGAATTACAGCGGGGTGTCAAGGATCAGGGCGTGCACGGCCACGTCCACCGTGTATCCCACGCCGCGGCGACGCGGCCGACGAGGGCGGGCTGCCCGGCGACTACCGCAAGATCCTGGGGATCGTGCCGCAGGTGGGCGGCCCGGTGCAGGTCACGGGCGGCCGGTGAGTGGCCGCCCGTGACTGACGGCCCCGACGGCAATGGGGGATCGCCCTCCTGCTGGAGGACTAACGGCCGCGGAAGAAGTCGGTGAGGGCCGCGGCGACGGCCTCGGGCTGCTCCTCGGGGATGTAGTGACCGGCGTCGGGCACGATGACGCCGGTCACGTTCTCGGCCCACGGGCTGATGGAGGCCGCCATGTCCGGGATCGAGCCGTGGCTGCTGGAGATTCCGAGGACGGGCGCGGTCAGTCGCCGTCGCTCGAGCGCCGCGTGGTTCTTGCGCGCGGACTCGGCGGCATCGCGGTAGCAGGCGAGGCCGGCGCGCAGGCCGCCATCGACGGCGAGGGCTGCGCCGTAGTGGTCGAGCTCTGCTTCCTCGAAAGCGTCGGGCGCGAGGGACTTGGTCTTCAGGAACCAGCTGACGTACTCCCGCTCGCGGCCGGCTATCAGCGTCTCGGGAAGACCGGGCACCACGTGGAACGCGAAGTGCCAGGTCTTGAACGCCAGAGCCGGGTCGAGAGGGATGGCTTCCGGCATGGTGATACCGGGAATTCCGGCGTCGAGCAGCGCGACCCCGTGCAGTCGGCTCTCGTGGTTCAGGGCGAGGGAGAAGGCGACCCAGGCGCCGATGTCGTGCCCGGCGAGCCAGTAGTCCCCCACGCCGAGAGCGTTCACAGCGGCTTGGATGTGCGCGGCGACCGTGTGCGTGTCGTAGCTGAGCTCCGGATGCTCGGAATTGCCTTGGCCCGGCCGGTCGATCGCTATGACCCGGAACCGATCGGCGAGAGCAGGCATGACCTTTCGCCAGGCCCACCACGTCTGCGGGAACCCGGTGAGCAGGACGACGGCCGGCCCGTCCTGCCGACCGCCTTCGACGGCGTGCAGGCGGACACCGTCGGCGTCGACCCAGCGGTGCGTGAATCCGGCCAGGTCATGCAGGGGCAGGGCGGGGACGGGGTTGGTCATGGGAATCCTCCATCAGGCGGGCGGACCGTCACTCGACGCTAGCACGTCTTGAACTGATCGGTCCAAGATGGGAGGATGGGCTGCATGGCAGGCAAGAAGCAGTTCGACATGGACACGGTGCTCGACGCCGCGATGATCCAGTTCTGGCGCTCCGGCTACGCCGACACCTCGCTCGACGACCTGTCCCGGGCGACCGGCCTGAACCGCAGCTCGATCTACTCCTCGCTCGGCGACAAGGACGCGCTCTTCCTGCGCTGCCTGGATCGCTACGCCACGCGCTACGGCGACAAGTTCGACGCCGCCCTCTCGTGCGCGGCCGAGGACCCCGTCGCCGCCGTCCGTGCGTTCTTCGATGTCACCCTGGGGCGCATCGCCGACCCTGCCGTGCCCGACGGATGCCTGATGGCCCAGTCGGTCATGGCGAGTCCGGCGCTGAGCCCGAGCGTCGCAGAGCATGTCAAAGAGTTGTTCGGCCTGCAGCGCCCGCGCCTGCGCACCGCGCTGAAGGCCGGCGGAATGTCCGACGAGAACGCCGAGGACTTCGCCGTGCACGTAGCGGCCGTGAACCAGTCTCTCGCGGTGATGGGTAGGGCCGGGTCGAGTCCGGAGCAACTCCGGGCGATCGTCGGTGTGACCGTCGACGCGCTCGCGCGGGCACTGCGCCGGTGATCAAGGTTCTCGAGGCCCTTGACCAGAACAGGGGTCGCTTCGCCGTGAGCCTCACCTACCGGTGTTCGGGCGTGGGCGGGATCAGCCCCGCCGACCCGCAGCCGGCCATGCTGATCACCAACGCCGGGCTGGGCGCAGCGCACCGCTACCGCGCGATCGAGCCGCCCGGGAACTGACCGCCCAGGCGCCGGGGGTGCGCAGGGGGGCGTTTCGGGGGGTTCTCCCCAGCGAAGGCGGGGGCGGGCGGTGCCTACGATCGAAGGCGTCCGGTCAGTGGCGCAACGTTCGTTCCGTACGGGGGAATTCCATGGCACGCCCGCAACTACGCATCCTCACCGGCGCGGTGGTGGCCGCGCTCGCCGTCGGAGGGCTGGCCGCTTGCGACGTCGGGCGGTCGAAGACGGCGCAGGACGACACCGGGGTCAGGGAGAAGGTCACCGCGATCCGCATCGACGACAGCAACGGGTCGGTGCGGGTGGAGGGTTCGGCGGGGGTCAGCGCGGTGTCCGTGCACCGCGAGGTGCACTACCGGGGAGACAAGCCGGGCGCGACCTCGCACGTGGACAAGGGCGTGCTGTGGCTGTCCGGCTGCGGCCGGCACTGCGGCGCCGACTACGTCGTCACCGTGCCCGCCGGGCTGGCGGTGGCCGGCGGCACGTCCAACGGGGCGATCACCCTCAAAGGCGTCGGCACCGCCGACGTGCACACCAGCAACGGCAAGATCACCGTCACGGGCGCCACCGGCGCGCTCAAGGTCCGCACGTCCAACGGCGCGGTCAGCGTCGAGGGCACCCGCGGCGGCGTCGACGCGCAGTCCTCCAACGGCAGGATCACCGTGACGACGCCGATCCCGCAGGACGTCCGCGCCCACACCTCCAACGCGAGCGTCACCGTCACGGCGGCGCCCGCCGCGTACCGGATCTCGGCGAAGACCTCGAACGGCGCGAAGACCGTCGACCTCGCCGACGACCCCTCGGCCGCGTACCGCCTGGACCTGTCGACGTCGAACGGCGCGCTGACCCTGCGCAAGGCGGCCTAGCTTCGGCCGGGAACGGCGAGGTCAGGCCAGGCCGGCCGCGATGGCGCGGCGCACGGCGTCGGCCCGGTCCCGGATGTCGGCCTTGGCGAAGAGGTTGTTGATGTGCGTCTTGACGGTCGCCTCGCTCACGAAGAGCTTCTCGGCGATCGCGCGGTTGGGCAGACCCTGGCCGATCAGGGTGAGCACCTCGCGTTCGCGGGGCGTGAGATCCGCGGGCAGTTGCTGCCCGGACGCCGCCGGTCTGGCGCGGACGGTGGCCAGCAGCCGGTCCTGGACCTCGCGGTCCAGCACGGACTGGCCCGCCGCGGCGGCGCGGATCGCGCGGACGATGTCCTGGCGCCCGGCGTTCTTCGTCAGATAGCCGCGGGCGCCCGCGCCGAGGGCGGCCAGGATCGAGTCGTCGTCGGCGAAGGTGGTGAGCACGACGACGGCCACCTCGGGGTGTTCGCCGCTCAGCCTGCGGGTGGTCTCGATCCCGTCGAGCACGGGCATGCGCAGGTCCATCAGCACGACGTCCACCGGACCGGCGGCGACCGCGTCCAGTACGCCGCTGCCGTCCGCGGCCGCGGCGACGACGTCGATGTCCTCGGCCAGGTCCAGCACCGCGGCGAGCGGTTCGCGGACGGCGGCCTGGTCGTCGGCGACGACCACGCGCAACGGCCGGGGGCTCTCGGTGGGTTCACTCATCGCGGGATCACTGCCTCCACTTGCCAGCCGCCCTGGTCCGGTCCCTCGGTGACCGGCCCCGCGGTGAGGGTGCCGCCCAGCAGGGCGACGCGTTCGCGCATTCCGATCAGCCCCATGCCGCTGCCGGCTCCCGCGTTCACCGTACGGGTGGCGCGTCCGTTGCGGATCGTCAGCGCCGTCGAGGAATCCGTGAAGGCCAGCTCCACCCGCACCTCACCGCCCGGGGCGTGCCGTGCGGCGTTGGTCAGGGATTCCTGGGCGATCCGCAGCAGATTCTGGGTCACCCGGGCCGGCACGTCCACGGGGGTGCCGGAGACGGTCAGGGCGTCGCGGTGGCCTGACGACTCCAGCATCGCGGTGAGACTCTCCACCAGCGGCAGCGCGTCCTCGCGGAGCGCGTGCACGGTCCACTGCGCCTGCTTCAGGCTCTCCTTGACGAGGCTGTGGGCCCGGCCGTTGGCCGCCCTGACCTTCTCCAGGTCGCCGGTGTCGAGCAGCGCGTCGGCCAGTTCCAGCTGCATGTTGATCCCGGCCAGGGTGTGCGCCAGGACGTCGTGCACGTCCCGGGCGATCCGGCCGCGTTCGGTGAGTACGGCGGTCTGCGCCTCGGCCCGGGCGGCGCGCTCCGCGCTCTCGGCCGCCGACAGCGCGGCGTCCACGGCCTGGTGCTGGACGCGGTTGAGCATCCCGATCATGACCGGTGCGCCGGTGGTGAGTCCGACGGCCCAGGGCAGCAGGTGGTGGCCGGGCCCGATCTCGAAATACAGGACGCCGCCGCAGAGCAGGCCGCAGGCCAGCGCCAGGACGAGGGCCGGTCTGGCCGGCAGCCGGTATCCGATGTGACCGGAGAGGAAGAAGGCGAAGAGGTAGCCCGTTCCGCTGCGGCTGACGCCGATCAGCGCGGCCGCCGCGAGGATGCCCAGTGACAGCCAGACGACGGCGGCACGCATCGGGATCCTGCCCGGGGGAACACCCCGGACCAGCAGCGCCGCGCAGTTCACTGCGAACAGGACCGCGACCACCAGCCCCCGCCCGCTGACGCCCATCGGCCGGATCGTCAGGGCCCCGCTGACGATGACCGCCGCGGTCAGGGCCCACTGCACCCGGGGGTCCCGGCCCGGGACCGGCCGGGGCGCGGCCGGTGGGGGCGGGACCTGTCCGGGGAAGGAGGCGGACTCGGCGGTGGGCACGGCCAGACCATAACTCACGGTCGGACCGCGACACTGTGGGAGGCAGGGGCGGGCTTCCCGGCGGTCAGCATCCGGCTGCGGACGAAGATCGTGGCCAGTCGGGTGACGACCTCGGTGAGCGCCATCAGGACGAAGGCCGCCACCCATGCCTGGTCGCCGGTGATGTGGTGGGCGACGCTGAACCGGGCGACGTCGTCGCCGCCACCGTGCTCGGTCCACAGCTGGAAGCCCATCCGGGCACCCATGCCGAGCACCCACAGGATCGCGGCGACCGCGCCCGCCTTGACCAGGACGTGCTCGCCCGCGCGCCTGACCCGGGTGCAGACGCCGCCGGCGACGCCGAGTGCGGCGCCCGCGGCCGTGAGCGCCCCCACCAGCACCAGGTCGTTGCCCCCGGTGGGAACGGTGTCCAGGTACGTGTGGGCCACATAGGCCACGATCCCCAGCGGGATCAGGAAGCTCCTGAGGTCCAGCCGGCCTTCCCGCAGCTGCCGGAAGACGACGAGGACGAGGGCGATGTCGGTGATCCACTCGGTTGTTGTCATGCCCCCAAGCCTGTTCTCACCGGGCCGGGGACGCCTGGACCCACGGGTGGAACCCGGGGTGGAGAAGCGGCCTCACGCCGCCTGCGCGGCCGTCACTTCCCCGGGCGCGAGGATGCGGGCCAGGGCCTCGGTGAAGTCGCAGGGGCTGCAGCCCAGTTGGAGCTGGCGGGCGACGATCGCGCGCTCCGTGCGGTAGAGGTGCCAGCCCCTGCGCAGCAGGAAGGGCACGGATTTGCGCCCCTCGCGGATGTCGCGGACGAAGCGGTGCCAGGCCGTCGTCGAGGGGCGGCCGCGCAGGCAGATCGCGTCGGCGGGCAGGCCGAGTTCGCGGACGCGGCCGACGATCTCGGCGGCGAAGATGCCCTCGGCGACGAAGACCGGCGAGCCGTCGAGGTCGAGCCGGGTGACGCCGGTCGCCGAGCTCGTGGCGATGTCGTAGACGGGTGTGTCCGCGGCGCCCCGCGTGCACAGCGCGACGATCGCGGCCACCGCCGCGTCGGCGTTCCAGGACGCGGGCGCGTCCCAGTCGCCCGCGCCGCCGGGGAGCCGCGGCAGCGTCGGGTCGTCCTCGTCCTTGTAGAAGTGGTCGAGCCCGAGCACGGGCACCCCGGAACGCGCGGCGAGTGTGGTCTTACCCGAACCGGAAGGCCCGGCCAGCAGGATCACACGGGCGGGAAATGAACTCACGGCAAACCATTCTCCGGCATCCCCGCCGCTACGCTCCCGCCCGGTCCCATAACTACGGTCCGCGTCCACCCGGCGACACCGCAGGTGGACGGCCCGAGGCAGTCCTGTCCACAAGCTGGACGGCTACCCTTCGCACCCGATCGGCTACGCTGGGCACCTGACCGTCGTACGTCCCCGAGCAAGGCCCAGGTGTCCCGATGCCCTCACTGCGTACCGCCCTCGCGCTCACCATGACCGCCGCCGCCGCGGTCCTCGCCCCGGCCACGGCGGCGGTCGCCGCCACCCAGGCCCCGGCCGCCCCCGCCGCGGCCCCCGACGCCCTCCCGGCCTCGGCGGTGACGAGCGCCCTCGGCCCCGCGGTCGCCCCCGTCCGCAACCTCACCCTGGACCCGCTGTCCAACACCGGCGTCGACCCCCTGGACAACGGGGTCGGCTCGCAGGTCGCCGACTTCGAGCCGGTGTCCACGACCACGCTCACCGACCCCGTCACCCACGGCGGCTCCCTCGGCACCTTGCCGGTCACCGGCCCGGCGACGGGGCTGCTGACGGGCTGAGAGGCCGAGGGGCCGGCGGGCTGACGGGGGCCCGGGTTCAGACGCCGATCGGGTGCCAGACCGTCTTCGTCTCCAGCCACGCCGTCAGACGGGACGTGCCCGGGTCCGCCGTCCAGTCCTCCGCGGAAGGGCGGCGGACGCGCTTGAGGGTGTCGGCCGCCGAGGCCTCCAGCTCCGTCGCCAGGTCGGGGCCGGCGCCGGTCAGGTCGAGGGCGTTGACGTCCTGGTGGGCGGCGAGGGGGGTGGAGAGTTCGGCGGTGCGGCCGGACAGGATGTTCACCACGCCGGAGGGGACGTCGGAGGAGGCCAGGACCTCGCCGAAGCTCAGGGCCGGGAGAGGTGCGCGCTCGGAGGCGACGACCACCGCGGTGTTGCCGGTCGCGATGACCGGTGCCAGGACGGACACCAGGCCGAGCAGCGAGGAGTCCTGCGGGGCCAGCACCGCGACCACGCCGGTCGGTTCGGGCGTGGAGAGGTTGAAGAAGGGGCCCGCGACCGGGTTGGCGCCGCCGACGACCTGGGCGATCTTGTCGGTCCAGCCCGCGTACCAGACCCAGCGGTCGACGGCCGCGTCCACCGCAGCCGCGGCCCGGGACTTCGACAGCCCCTCCGCCTCCGCGACCTCGCGCACGAACTGCTCGCGCCGCCCCTCCAGCATCTCCGCCACGCGGTAGAGGACCTGGCCGCGGTTGTACGCCGTCGCGCCCGACCAGCCGGGCACGGCCTTGCGCGCCGCGACGACCGCGTCCCGCGCGTCCTTGCGGGACGCGAGCGGCGCGTTGGCCAGCCACCCGCCGCTCCTGGAGTCCGTCACCTCGTACACCCGGCCGCTCTCGGAACGCGGGAACTTGCCCCCCACGTACAGCTTGTAGGTCTTGAAAACGGTGAGCCGCACCTGCTGTGCGGACTTCTCGGACTTCTCAGACATCGAGATACCCCTCCAGGCCGTGGCGGCCACCTTCGCGCCCGTAGCCGGACTCCTTGTAACCGCCGAACGGCGACGTCGGGTCGAACTTGTTGAACGTGTTCGCCCACACCACCCCCGCCCGCAGCTTGCTCGCCATGGACAGGATGCGCGAGCCCTTCTCCGTCCAGATGCCCGCCGACAGGCCGTACGGCGTGTTGTTGGCCTTCTCGACCGCCTCCGCCGGGGTGCGGAAGGTCAGTACGGACAGCACCGGGCCGAAGATCTCCTCGCGGGCGATGCGGTGCGCCTGCGTCACGCCGGTGAAGAGGGTCGGGGCGAACCAGTAGCCCGAGGAGGGGAGTTCACAGGAAGGGGCCCAGCGCTTGGCGCCCTCCGCCTCGCCCGCCTCGGCGAGGGCGGTGATACGGGCGAGCTGCTCGGCGGAGTTGATCGCGCCGATGTCGGTGTTCTTGTCCAGCGGGTCGCCGACCCGCAGCCGGGCCATCCGCCGCTTCAGTGCGTCCAGCACCTCGTCCTGCACGGACTCCTGCACCAGCAGGCGCGAGCCCGCGCAGCACACATGGCCCTGGTTGAAGAAGATGCCGTTGACGATGCCCTCGACGGCCTGGTCGACGGGCGCGTCGTCGAAGACGATGTTCGCCGCCTTGCCGCCGAGTTCGAGCGTGACCTTCTTGCGGGTCCCCGCGACGCTGCGCGCGATGGCCCGGCCGACCTCCGTGGAACCGGTGAAGGCGACCTTGTCGACGCCCTCGTGCGCGACGAGCGCGGCACCCGCGTCGCCGTACCCGGGAAGGATGTTGACGACGCCGCGCGGCAGGCCCGCCTGGCGGCAGATGTCGGCGAAGAACAGCGCCGAGAGCGGGGTCGTCTCCGCGGGCTTGAGCACCACCGTGTTGCCGGTGGCGAGCGCCGGGGCGATCTTCCAGGCCAGCATCAGCAGCGGGAAATTCCACGGGATGACCTGGCCCGCGACGCCCAGCGGCCGCGGGGCGGGACCGAAACCGGCGTACGCGAGCTTGTCCGCCCACCCGGCGTAGTAGAAGAAGTGCGCTGCCACGAGCGGGAGATCGACGTCCCGCGTCTCGCGGATCGGCTTGCCGTTGTCGAGCGATTCGAGGACGGCCAGCTCGCGCGAGCGCTCCTGGAGGATGCGCGCGATACGGAAGAGGTACTTGCCGCGCTCGGCGCCCGGCAGCGCGCTCCATACGGGGAAGGCCTTGCGGGCGGCGGCGACGGCACGCTCGACGTCCGCCTCGCCCGCGCGGGCGACCTCGGCGAGCACCTCCTCGCTCGACGGCGAGACGGACTTGAAGACCCGGCCGTCGGCGGCGTCGGCGAACTCGCCGTCGATGAACAGGCCGTAGGACGGCGCCAGGTCGACGATCGCGCGCGACTCGGGCGCGGGGGCGTAGGGGAAGAGCTTGTCGGTCATCGCGATCAGTCCACCGTGACGTAGTCGGGGCCGGAGTAGCGGCCGGTCCTGAGCTTCTGCCGCTGCATCAGCAGGTCGTTGAGCAGGCTGGAGGCGCCGAAGCGGAACCACTCGGGGGAGAGCCAGTCGTCACCGAGCGTCTCGTTGACCATGACCAGGTACTTGATCGCGTCCTTGGACGTCCGGATGCCGCCCGCGGGCTTCACCCCGACCTGCACGCCGACCGCGTCACGGAAGTCGCGCACGGCCTCCAGCATGAGCAGCGTGTTCGGCGGTGTCGCGTTGACGGCGACCTTGCCGGTGGAGGTCTTGATGAAGTCCGCGCCCGCCAGCATCGCCAGCCACGAGCAGCGGCGGATGTTGTCGTACGTCGCCAGCTCGCCGTTCTCGAAGATCACCTTGAGGTGGGCCGACGTCTTGTCGGGCCGGGCACACGCCTGCTTGACCGCGCGGATCTCCTCGAAGACCTGGAGGTAGCGTCCGGCCAGGAAGGCGCCGCGATCGATGACCATGTCGATCTCGTCGGCCCCGGCGGCGACCGCGTCCGCGGTGTCCGCGAGCTTGACCGGCAGGCTCGTGCGGCCCGCCGGGAAGGCCGTCGCGACGGACGCGACCGCGATGCCCGAGCCGGCGCCGAGCGCCTCGCGGGCGACGCCCGCCATGTCCGGGTAGACGCAGATCGCCGCGACGTGCGGGGTCGTGGCGTCCGTGGGGTCGGGCCGGAGCCCCTTCGCGCACAGCGCCCGCACCTTGCCGGGGGTGTCGGCGCCTTCCAGCGTCGTGAGGTCGATCATCGATATGGCCAGGTCGATGGCGTACGCCTTCGCGGTCGTCTTGACCGAGCGCGTACCGAGGCCCGCGGCGCGGGCCTCCAGGCCGACGGCGTCGACGCCTGGCAGCCCGTGCAGGAACCTGCGCAGGGCGGCGTCCGAGGCGGTGACGTCCGCCATGCCGGCGAGGCGGGCGGCCGCGCCGGGGGCGTGGGCGGGGAGAACTTTGGGCATGGTCACCAGCCCAGCATATCTACGCGCGTAGCGGTGGTGCTACCCCCCTCCGGGGGCGCTGCTGTGCGTGGCGGGGCCTCCCGCCGTGGGGGTTTTCCCCCGGGGTGCCGCCGGGGAGGTGCCCCGCGCGCCCCCTGCCCGGCGGGGCTTCAGAGCTGGGACCGGATCTGGGCGATCAGGGGGGGCGAGGTGGTGGGCGGCCGCTTGCGGCCCTTCGGCGTCATGGCCGCCTGGAAGTCCTGAGCGGGTGGCGGCCGCCCGCCGACGTGCCCGCGCGCCCTTCCGCCGAGGCCCCGCGGGCGCCGGAGAAAAGGGTCCGTCGGTCCGGCCACGGGTGCCTAGGGTGCGGGCATGGAGATCATCGTGGTGAGTGGGCCCTCGGGGGTCGGGAAGAGCACCGTGGCGGGGATCCTCGCCGGGAGCAGGCTGGCGCCGGCCGTGCATCTGCACACGGACGACTTCTACGCGGCGGTCAAGCAGGGGTTCGTGGCCCCGTACCTGCCGGAGGCGAAGGAGCAGAACGAGGTCGTCACCGGGGTCATCGCGCGGGCTGCCGCCGGGTACGCCGCGGGGGGATACCACGTGGTGGTGGACGGGGTGGTCGGGCCCTGGTACCTGGGGGCCTACCGGGAGGCGGCCGAGGAAGCGGGGGTCGGCCTGGTCTACGTGGTGCTGCGGCCCGACCGGGAGACGGCGCTCGGGCGGGGGACGGCGCGCTCGGGGCATCCGCTCACCGACCGGGAGATCCTCGGCGGCATCTACGACGGCTTCGCGGACCTCGGCCCGTACGAGGAGAACGTCCTGGACTCCGGCGGGCTCACCGCGGAGGAGACGGCGGACGCGGTACTCGCACGCGTGGGGTCGGCTCGCTAGGGGACCACTTCACCGGTGCAGTGGTATGTTGGTGGACCAACAAACCAACGCACCCCAGGGAGCGCAGCTCATGGCACCAGCCCCGGACAGCGGCGGGCCGCTCTTCGCCCAGATCGCCGCCTCCCTCGCGGACCAGATCGCCGACGGCGGGCTCGGCGAGGACGAGCGGATCCCGTCCACCAACGACCTCGCCTCCTTCCACCGGGTCAACCCGGCCACCGCCGCCCGCGCGCTCACCTCGCTCGTCGACGACGGCCTCGCGGAGAAACGGCGCGGGGTGGGGATGTTCGTGGCGAAGGGAGCGCGCGAGCGGCTGCTCGCGGCGCGCCGCCGGGAGTTCGCCGAGCGGTACGTGCGGCCCCTGGTCGTCGAGGCCGCGCGGCTCGGGCTCGACGACGAGGAGCTGCTCGCGCTCGTCCGGGACGAGCGCGGCGCGGTCAGCCTGTCCGCGGGGAGCCTGCCGTGACCGGCCCCGGCCCCGGCCCCGGCCCCGGCCCCGGCGAGCCGGTCGTGTCGCTGGCCGGCGTCACCCGCCGCTTCGGCGGCGCCGGCGGGCACGAGGCGCTGGCCGGCGTCACCGCCGACATCCACGGCCCCTGCATCGTCGGACTGCTCGGCCGCAACGGCGCGGGCAAGACCACGCTGCTGCGCTCGCTCGCCGGCCAGGACTTCGCCTCCGCCGGGACCATCCGCGTCCTCGGCGCGGACCCGGTCGAGAACGACGCCGTCCTGCGCCGCACGACCCTCATCCGCGAGGACCAGACCTACCCCGACCTGAAGGTCCGCCAGGCGCTCGCGGCCGGCGCCCTCTTCCACCCGAAGTGGGACGCCGAACTCGCCGCCGAGCTGCTGGAGGCGTACGAGCTCCCGCCGGACCGCAGCATCAAGAAGCTCTCCCGCGGTATGCGCGCGGCCCTCGGCATCATCCTGGGCCTTGCCGCGCACGCCGACGTGACGCTCTTCGACGAGCCCGTCGCCGGGCTCGACGCGGTGGTGCGGGACATGTTCTACCGGCACCTGCTCGCCGACTACACCGCCCACCCGCGCTGCGTCATCCTCTCCACCCACCTGATCGACGAGGTCGCCGACCTGCTCGAACGCATCCTCATCCTCGACCACGGCCGACTCGTCCTGGACGCCCTCACCGACGACCTGCGGGGCAACGCCGTGACCGTGACCGGCCCCACCCCGGGCGTCGAGCGCTTCGTCGCCGACCGCACCACACTCAGCCGCCGCGCGCTGGCCGGGCGGACGACCGCCGTCATGGCCGGCCGCCTCGACGACCGCGACCGGCAGCTCGCCGAGCACCTGCGGCTCGACCTGCGCCCGCTCACCCTCCAGCAGCTCGCGATGCACGCCGCCGGCAGCGGCAGCCGCGCCACCCTCTCCCCGGCAGGGACGGTCTGACCATGCCCACGACCTGGTCCACCACCATGTCCGCGAGCCTCCCGGCGGGCGTGCCCCCGGTCCCCGGCCTCACCCCCGTCCTGACCGTCGTCCGCTACCTGCTGCTGGACCGCGTCACGTACCTCGTCGTGCCCTGGGCCTGGGCCGCCTTCGCCTTCGTGCTGGACGCGGTGATCCTGCAGCTCACCCCCGCGGGCCACGCGAGCCACCGGTGGGTGGGCGGGCTGGCCGCGGTCTTCCTCGTCGTCTTCGGGATCGGCGTCCAGGCGGTCGCGCGGGCCCTGCCCTTCGGCCTCGCGCTCGGCGTCAGCCGCCGCACGTACTTCCTCGGCGCCGCGCTGCTGGCCGTCGCGCTGGCGGTGTGCTTCGGCGCCGCCGTCGCGATCGGCCAGGCGGCCGAGCGCGCGACCGACGGATGGGGCATGAACATGGCCTACTTCCGCGTCCCCGGCATCCTCGACGGCCCCTGGTGGCAGGCCTGGCTGAACGCCACCGCGGCCTTCGTCGTGCTCTTCGCCTACGGCATGTGGTACGGCCTGGTCTTCCGGCGGGCCGGCCTCGTCGGGACGGTCTCCTTCGCCGGTGCGCAGGGCGTGCTGCTCACCCTCGCCGCCGCAGCCGTCACCTGGATGCACGGCTGGACCCGGCTGGCCCACTTCTTCACCGTCACCGCGCTCTTCCCCGCCGTCCTGGCCGCGGTGGCGGTGATCCTGCTCGCCGGCGGGCTGGCCACCGTCCGCAGGCTGGCCGTATAGGGGTCCGTACGCCACCGGTCGAGACGGGAACGCAACCGGGTCGTGGCCCGGCGGGCGTCGGGCGTCGGGCACAATCGGTCCTTATGACGAGTCCGAGGTCCGACCGCCCGAGCCCGCCGGACGGCGGCCCGGCACAGCCCGCGTACGCCGACCGCGTCTACCGCTCCATGGCCGGGATGATCGGCGGGGTCGGGCTGCTCGTCGTCGCCTGCTGGCTCGGCGGCGACGCGATCGCCAACGGCAAGGGCCACACCCCGTGGTTCGCCATCGCCGGGCTGCTGCTCGCCCTGCCGATCATCATCGCCCTCACCCTGCGCCCGGCCGTCTTCGCCAACTCCGAGCGGATCCGGGTGCGCAACCCGTTCCGTACGATCACCGTGCCGTGGACGGGCGTCGCCGGCGTGCGGTCGTCGTACACCACCGAGCTGCTGGCCGGCGAGAAGAAGTACCAGCTCTGGGCGATCCCCGTCTCGCTGCGCGCGCGCAAGCGGGCGGCGCGGCAGGACGCGAAGGCGAAGGCCGCGGGCGACGACGCCTTCACCCCCGGCCGCGGCGGCTCCCGCCCGCCCTACAGCCGCCGCCCGACGCCCGTCCCCGGCGCGGACCCGACGATCCGGGCGTGGTCCGACCAGGCGCTCGCCGAACTGCGCGAGCTGGCCGAGGCCCGCGAGGGCGCCGCCGATCCCGCCGCCCCCGAATCGGCCCCGGTGGTCCGCTGGTGCTGGGAGGTCCTCGCCCCGGCCCTCGCCGGCGCGGTGGTTCTCATCGTCCTGGGCGCCATCAGCTGAGCCGCGTCACGCCTGGCCCCGTCCCCCTGGCCCCGTCCCCGGGGCCGCGTCACGCCGAGTCGCCCCACGGGACGGCCTCGGCCGCGCCGAGTCCCAGCAGCAGCATGCGGAAGCGCTCGTACGCCGACTGGCACGTCGAGTGCCGCTCGTAGGCCCGCGCGGAGACCGCCTCCACCTGTCCGTCCGGGCCGCGCATCCGCCACACCCAGCCGTTCGACTCGGCGGCGTGCCGTACTCCCCCCGGCAGCCCCTCCGCGTGCGCGCAGAGCACCTCGAAGGCGCTCTTGCACTTCTCCTCGGCCGGGTATATCTGCGCGCCCAGCGCGATGACCCGGCCGTTGTTGGCGGTCAACCGCCATGAAAACCAGCCGTCCTCGTTGATGTCGACCTGGCACCGCGTACCCGCCCCCCGGGTACCGGCACCCCCGATGTCCCCTGCCATTGCCCCACCCCACCCTGACAGTCGCGGCGCAGCACCGGCGCTCCGCCGCGAGGCCGCCCTCGCGCCCCGCGCGGGAGTCGTCGTGCAGCACGGGCAATGTATGGGTCAAGTGATAGTTAAGGACTGCATCACAGCGGACCCGCGGCATCCTTCACTGTGAAGTTGCCCCTTGTTCACGAATGGTCACGTACTGCAACCGTGCCCCGAGTGGGCAGGGGCGCTGCCCCCTCCGGGTGCGCGCGGCAGCAGGGGAGCGGTCCGGCGCGCCCCGGCACGTGGCCTGACGGCGTTGTTCCCCGGCGGACCGCCAGGTGAACGGAAGTTGCCCCTACGGGTGCCGTCGTTCACTTTGACGTGTCGGCCCGGCCATCGCCTGCCAAGAGCGTCAACCCGTGACAATGCGAACACGGGCACGAACCGCGGGTGGCGCCGGCGACCTCGACGCCGAGGCGGCCGGCGACCGGCCGCGCCGGCTGTACGCCGGCTCGGGGCTGCCGGACCAGCTGTTCCGCGGCGTGGCCCGCGGCGGCGGCGGCCTGGTCCTGGCCGTGATGCTGCTGGTCGGCGGCTTCCTCACGTTCCGGGCGTGGCAGGCGCTGAAGGTCGCGAAGTGGCACTTCCTGACCACCGCCGCCTGGGAGCCGGACGCCCGGAACTTCGGCGTCGCCGCCGTCATCGTCGGCACCCTGCTGATCGCGGCGGTCGCGGTGGTCATCGCGGTGCCGCTGGCGATCGGCACCGCGCTCTACATCTCCGAGTACGCCCCGCACCGGCTGCGCCGCACGCTCATCAGCACCGTCGACCTGATGGCCGCGGTTCCTTCGGTCATCTACGGCCTGTGGGGCCTGTTCTTCCTCCAGGGCAAGGTGGTCGGGCTGGCCCGCTGGCTCGCGACGTACTTCGGCTGGATCCCGCTGTTCAAGGTGACCAACGCCGACCCGCACGACCCGCTGGCCACCGCGACCGTCTACACCGCGTCGACCTTCGTCGCCGGCATCGTGGTGGCGATGATGGTCACCCCGATCGTCTGCTCCATCATCCGTGAGGTCTTCTCGCAGGCCCCCGTCGGCGAGCGCGAGGGCGCCTACGCGCTGGGCGCCACCCGCTGGGGCATGATCCGCTCGGTCGTGCTGCCGTACGGCAAGGGCGGCATGATCGGCGGCACGATGCTGGGCCTGGGCCGGGCGCTGGGCGAGACCATCGGCGTCTACATGGTCATCTCGCCGGTCTTCGTGGTCCAGCCGCACATCCTGCAGGCCGGCACCAGCTCCGTCTCGACGCTGATCGCCCTGCGGTACGGGGAAGCCAGCACCTTCGGCATGTCCGCGCTGATGGCCGCCGGTCTCGCGCTCTTCCTCATGACGCTCGTCGTCAACTTCGTGGCCTCCACGATCGTCGCCCGCAGCCGTTCCGGCGCCACCGCCGAGTAGCCGAGCAATCGGCGGAGCAAGGAGTTCCTTCGGTATGACCACGGACGCCATGAACGCCGCGGGCGCGACAGCTCCCGCCGCGTCCCCGCCCGACCCGGCGAGACGCCCGGCCGGCCCCACCACCCTGCCCACCCGCACCGAGCGGCCCCCGGCGGCCGAGCGCCGCCGCACCACCAGCACCGTCCGCGTCACCGACGTCTACGCCGTGACCGGCGCCGCGGCCGCCTCGCTCTCGCTGACCTGGCTGTTCTTCACCCGGCTCGCGCCCTTCTCCGGCGCCCTCGGCTTCGTGGTCCTGGCCTACCTGCTCTTCCTGGCGCTGTACGCGCTGCTGGTGTCCTTCGACGAGGACGGGCCCGCCGTCCGCGACCGGATCGCCTCGGTGATCGTGCACAGCCTGGCCGTGCTGCTGCTGACGGCCCTGTCCTTCGTCGTGGTCTACACGCTGTGGAGCGGCCGCAAGGCGTTCCCGCACGCCAACTTCTTCACGCAGGACATGACGAAGGCCGGGCCGCTCGATCCGCTCACGGCCGGCGGCATGCGGCACGCGATGATCGGCACCCTGATCCAGATCGCCATCGCGCTGACCCTGACCGTCCCCGCGGGCCTGCTCTGCGCGGTCTTCCTCAACGAGGTGCCGGGGCGCTACGCGCGGTTCGTCCGCACCGTTGTCGAGGCGATGACGGCGCTGCCGTCGATCGTCGCCGGCCTGTTCGTCTACGCCACCGTGATCCTGGCGCTGGGCGTGCCGCTGTCCGGCCTCGCCGCGTCGCTGGCCATCTCGGTGATGATGCTGCCGATCATCATCCGCGCCGCGGACGTGGTGATCCGGCTCGTGCCGGGCACCCTGCGGGAGGCGTCGTACGCGCTCGGCTCGCCGCGCTGGCGCACGGTGTGGCACGTGGTGCTGCCCACCGCCCGCTCCGGCCTCACCACCGCCGTCATCCTCGGCACCGCCCGCGGAGTGGGCGAGACCTCCCCGGTCCTGCTGACCGCCGGCGTCACGGCGGTGACCAACCTCAACCCCTTCAGCGGGCCGATGGTGTCGCTGCCGCTGGCCACCTTCGAGTTCGTCAAATCCCCCCAACCGGCCATGGTCTCCCGCGGGTTCGGGACCGCGGCGGCTCTGCTGGTCCTGGTGCTCGTCCTCTTCGTGACCGCCCGGGTGATCGGCGGCCGCGGTCCCGGCGAGCTGACCAGGCGCGCCACCCACCGCCGGGTGCTCGCCTCCCGCCGCGACCGGAAGCGCTTCGCCGAGCGGGCAGCGCTCCGCGGCCCCGCACCTGCCCCCGCGGGTCCGGCACCCGCCCTTTCCACCAGCCCAGAGCGCGACCCCGCACAGGGAGTTGACGGATCGTGAAGAGACTACGGGCGGCGGCCTCGGCCCTCGCCCTGATGCTGTGCACGCTGCTGGCCCTCGGGCAGCCCCCGGCGCACGCGGACACCTACGCCAGCATCAGCGGCTCCGGCTCGACATGGAGCGCGAACGCCATCCAGCAGTGGATCGCGAGCGTCCACAAGTACGGCATGACGGTCAGCTACAACGACAACGCCTCCACCCAGGGCCGCCAGCAGTTCAAGGACGGGGTCACCGACTTCGGAGTCTCCGAGATCCCTTACGGGACCAGCGAGTTCGGCGTGCGGGAGGCCCCGCCGAAGCGCGGCTACGCCTACATGCCGATCGTCGCGGGCGGCACGGCCTTCATGTACAACCTCAAGATCGGCGGCAAGCGGGTCACCAACCTGCGGCTGAGCGGCAACACCGTGGCCAAGATCTTCACCGGTGTGATCAAGAACTGGAACGACCCGCAGATCCACCGGGACAACCCCCGACTGACGCTGCCCAGCCGCAAGATCATCCCGGTGGTCCGGGCCGAGGGCTCGGGCTCCACCGCCCAGTTCACGCTGTGGATGTCCAAGCAGCAGGGCTCCCTGTGGAACGCGTACTGCAGGCGGGCCGGCAAGCCGCTGCCCTGCGGCGAGACCTCCGACTTCCCGGTGATCCCCGGCACGGGCTTCATCGCGCAGCAGGGCTCGCTCGGCGTGTCCGGCTACATCCGGCAGGACTACTCCGAGGGCGCGATCGGATACGACGAATACTCCTACGCGCTGACCAGCGGCTTCCCCGTCGCGAAGGTCGAGAACGCGGCCGGCTACTACACCGAGCCGACCGCCTCCAACGTCGCGGTCGCGCTGACCAAGGCGCGCATCAACACCAGCAAGGGCTCTTCGGAGTACCTGACGCAGATCCTGGACGACGTGTACGCGTTCCGCGACCCGCGGACGTACCCGCTGTCCAGCTACAGCTACATCATCCTGCCGACCAAGCTGGAATCGCCGCTCACCGAGGCCAAGGGCAAGACGCTCGCCGCCTTCGGCTACTACTTCCTGTGCCAGGGACAGGCCCAGGCCGACCCGCTCGGGTACTCCGCGCTGCCGATCAACCTCGTGCAGGCCGGTTTCGACCAGCTCAAGAAGATTCCCGGGGCCGTGCCCCAGAGCATCGACATCAAGGGCTGCCACAACCCGACCTTCTCCACGGACGGCACCAACACCCTGGTCAAGAGCGCGCCGTTCCCCAAGCCCTGCGACAAGGCGGGGAACGACCAGTGCGCTGACGGCACCGCGGGCGCGAGCAACCAGAAGACCCCGCTGAAACCCGCCGGCGCCGGCGGAAGCACCGGCGGCACCGGCACCGCCACCACCTCCGGCGGTACGACCGCGGGGAACGGCTCGGCCACCGCGGGCACCTCCGGCGGCACGGCCGGCACGAGCACCGCGGGCGGGTCCTCCGGCGCGGGCGGCACCTCGGGCGGCGCGGTCGACCCCGACACGGGCCTGGCGACCGGCGACTCGACCGGTACGACCGGCGGCGACCAGGACGTCACCGCCTCGGAGGTCACCGTCGGCTCCGAACCCTTCGGGGGGCTGCGGACCTGGCTCATGGGCCTCTCGGCGCTGCTGCTCCTGCTCGTCGTCCTGGCCCCGCCCACCATCGCCCGCCGGATCAGCGGAAAGGGGAGGCGCGATGAGCGCGCATGACACCACCGGGCGGCGGCGCACGCTGCTCGTCCGCAGCGGTGGCCTGCTCACCGCGCTGCTCGCCGCGATCGGCCTGGTCCTGCTCCCCGCCCCGGCGGGCGGCCAGGCCCGGGCGGCCGCCGGGACGGGCGACTCCTCGGTCACCAAGTCCGGTACGAAGGGGCCCTACGACGACTTCTCGGGCCTCAAGGTGACGGTCGACCAGACCGAGAACCTGGACTCGCAGGGCGTCAAGGTGACCTGGACGGGCGGGGCGCCGACCACGGCCGGCCAGAGCCAGTTCGGCTACGACTTCCTCCAGATCATGCAGTGCTGGGGCGACTCGCCCGACGGGCCCGACCGTGACCAGTGCGAGTGGGGGAATGCCGCGATCCCCTCGAGCTTCGCGGCGTGGGGGAGGACGGTCCACTACGCGCCCACGAACGGCGGCACCCTGGACGATCCGAGGGAGACACTCCCGGCGAGCCCCTCGGGACAGGCCCTGCCGTTCCGGTCAGCCACCGGCAGGACCACGACGGACATGGGGCAGTTCTTCTCCATGCTCACGACCAACGCCCAGGCTGCCCTCCAGACCGGAGTCGACGGCACCGGCGAGTCGATCTTCAGTCTGAAGGCGCAGACGGACGCGGACTACCTGGGATGCGGCGGTGTCGCCGGTGCCGGAGCCCAGCCCGCGCCGTGCTGGCTGGTCGTCGTGCCACGCGGTGAGCACGAGCCCGACGGCGCGGTTCCCGGTGGCGGGCTGGCCACCTCACCTCTCTCCCGGACCAACTGGGACCAGCGCATTCAGTTCCGCCTCGGCTTCAAGCCCGTCGGCGCCTACTGCACGATCGACCAGAAGACACAGCCCACCGTCGGCGCGGACATGATCCGCCAGGCGATGGCGTCCTGGCAGCCCACGCTGTGCACGAGCGAGAAGGTCTCCTACGACTTCCTCATGAACCAGCGGTCGTTCATCCGGCAGCAGGTGCTCACCGGTGGAACGGACGGACAGCTGGGATTCGTCGAGGACCCGGTGATCCCCCCGCCGGGGAGCCCACCGGTCGTGCACGCGCCCGTCGCCGTCTCGGGACTCGTCATCGCGTTCAACATCCAGCTCAGGAACTCCTCGCAGCAGGTGCCACGCGTCCGGCTCGACGCACGGCTCGTCGCGAAGATGCTCACCGAGTCCTACCAGTGCGACATACCGGGTCCGAACAGCCAGGTCGTCCGCGGCAAGCTGACGGACCGGAACCCCCAGAAAGTCGACGACGACCCGGAGTTCAAAAAGCTCAATCCGTCTTTCCAGGGCACTGCGCTCACCGGCTGCCGGGCCGGATTCCAATTGCCGCAGGGCCAGAGCGACTACGCCGCCATGCTGTGGCGGTGGCTGAACTCCGATGCGGACGCGAAAGCCTTCCTCGCGGGCAGGCCGGACGAGTGGGGAATGACGATCAACCCGAATTTCCTCGCCAACCAGCCGGACACGACGTCGCTCAGCGAGTTCCCGAAGCCGGACCCGACGACCTGGGCGCCGGTCCCGGAGAATCCCAACCTGGCGCTCAGGGCGGTGACCGTCAATCCGTACGGCAACGACCTGCGGGACGACGCCGTCCGTGTGCGGTCCGCGAACAACAAGGGCTCCATGAATGTGGACACGAATTCCATACCGATGAGCTACGCCCCGAACGTGCAGCTGCCGGGGAGCTACTTCATGCTGGGCCTGACCGACGCCGCGACCGCCGCGGCCTATCGGCTCGGCACCGCCGAACTCCTCAACGCCGACGGCCAGTTCGTCGCACCGACCACCGACTCGCTGGACAAGGCGGTGGACGGGATGAAGGACGGCGCGGTACCGGGCGTCCTGGACCAGGACCCCGGGCTGAAGACCCCGGGCGCATACCCGCTCACCTCCGTCACCTACGCGGCGGCGTCCACGGGTCTCGACTCCGCCTCCCGTACCGACTACGCGACGCTGATGCGCTACGCGGCCGGCGCGGGACAGGCACAGGGCATCGGCAACGGCCTGCTGCCCCCGGGGTACGCCCCCCTGACGAAGACGCTGCACGACCAGGCACTCGCCGCCGCCGACCGGCTGGTGGCGGGGGTACCGCCCGCCGGTGACACCGGCGCGGGCGGCGGGGGCGGCGGTTCGGCAGGAGGCGCCGGCGGCTCGTCCGGCTCCTCCTCGGCGGGCCTCCCGGGCTCCACGGCCGGTACGTCGGCCGGCTCCGCGACCGGCGGCGCCTCCCCCTCGACATCGGCCCCGGCCGCCGCGGCCGGCGGCACCGGCGGCCCGGGCGCGTCCCCCCCGTCCCACAACGTCGCGGAGACCGGCGGCACCACCCCGGGCGCACTCCTCGGCGCCGTCCGCTGGGTGCTGCTGACCGTCCTGGTCGCCGGCATCGCGGGTTCCCTCGCCGGCCCCCTCCTCATGCGGGCGGGCGCCGTTCGCACCGGAGGCGGTTCGCTCTTCCGGCCCCGACGCCCTTCCACGGACTTGCGCGCCCCCAAGAAGGAAATTCTGGGGTAGTTCCGAATTCCGTTCGTTCACTTTTCCAGTGGTGGTAATTTGATTGACCACGGCTTTGTTCATGGGCAGGATATTTCACGGCCGGTCGACGGGCCGGGCCGCTCCGGAGGGAATCCGGAAACCCTTCGGGCAGGTCACGTCAGAAATTCCATCCGCATTATCACGGAGGAAAGTACAGTGATCGTGAAATTCGCCAAGCGGGCGGCTGTCGTCGCCGGTGCCACGACTCTCGCCGCAGTGATGGTCGCGGGTACGGCGCAGGCCGACCCCACCGAGTTCCGCGAGCTGAACGGCGTGGGTTCGGACACCACGCAGGACGTCATGAACGGCCTCAGCGGCAAGATCGTCGACCCGAACAACAGCCCGGCGCACCTGCTGATCGCGTCCTACGACGCGGTCAACCCGACCACCGGTGTGGCGCACGAGTGCATCGTGCTCCGTTCGGGCCGCACCTGCCCGCCCGCGGGCGGCGGCATCACCCGGCCGAACGGCTCGGGCGAGGGCATCGCCGCGCTGAACGCCGACATCGCCTCCGGCGCGGGCAACGTCGACTTCGCCCGCTCCTCCAGCGGCGTGTCGGTGGCCGGCACCAACCTGACCTGGGTTCCGTTCGCCGAGGACGCGGTGACGCTGGCGGTCAAGTCCGGCAGCACGCTCAAGGCCAACGTGTCCTTCGCGCCCACCAACTCGGACCTCAAGCGCGTCTACAACTGCCTGGACGCCAGCGGCAACCCGCTGCCGGCCGGCCAGTTCCCGACGATCAACGACGTGAACGGCAACCCCGTCACCGTGCACCCGCTGGTCCCGCAGACCGGCTCGGGCACGCGCAAGTTCTGGGCGCAGAAGCTGGGCTTCGACCCGGTCAACCTGCCCACCTGCGTGAGCGACCACGCCAAGGACGGCTCGCAGGTCGAGGAGCACGACGGCAGCGGCCTGCAGCGCACCGTCGCCGTGGACGGCTCCGAGGACATCGCGCCGTTCTCGATCGCGCAGTGGATCGCGCAGTCCAACAGCACGGCCACGAAGGTCCGTGACCGCCGCAACGGCGCCGTCCTGGAGTCGGTGGACGCGACCGCCCCCACCACGGGCAGCCCGGCCGTGCTGAACACCGCCTTCCCGATCCGCCGCGACGTCTACAACGTCATCAAGACCACCCGGCTGACCGAGACCGACATCGCGCTGGCCTTCGTCGGCGCGACCTCCAAGGTCTGCACCAACACCGCGACCATCCAGCTCTACGGCTTCGGCCTGCTGGACCACTGCGGCGCCACCACGCTGACCGGCAACTCCTGACCCACCCGCGCGGGCTCCGGGGTTGAGCCCGCGCACCCGAACCACCACCGGCGGGCCGTTGCCCGCCAGGCCGGGCACCCCGCGCGGGGTGCCCGGCCGCACCACCCGCCACCGGACACCAACTCACTGATTCTCAGGGGGAATCACACGATGAACCGAAGACTGCACGGCGCGCTGGCCGGCGCTCTGGGACTGGCCGTCGGAGGCCTTGGCGTCATCGCGGCCGGAGCCGGCAGCGCGAGTGCCGCGACCGCCGCGCGTGGCGCGACCGTGACGCTCACCCCCAGGAGCGACAGCATCACCGACAGCTCGCCGTTCACCCAGGTCTCGGTCAGCAAGGCCTGCCCGGCGGGTTACCAGGACAACCTGAGCGTCTTCCTGGTCACGGCCGACGGGAGCGAGTCCGGTATCGCCTTCAACCTGACGGACGGGGCGCCCTTCTCCACCGCCCCGGTCACCGCCCAGGAGCCTGCCGACTCGACCGGCAGCACGTACGTCAACTCGATCGCCGACGCGTTCAGCAACGTCAACGCCCCCCTCGTGAACGGCACGTACCCGATCCACGTGGTGTGCGGCAGCGCCGACCCGGCGCACTTCCCGGACCGGCCCACCTCCACGGGCTTCATCGACGTGACCGGTGACACCTGGCAGGTCGACAGCCGCCAGGCGCCGATCGCCACCAAGGTCAAGCTGGCCGCCGCCCCGGTCCGGCACGTCCAGGTCGGCCAGACCTTCACGCTCACGGCGACCGTCACCCCGGCCGTCACCGGCACCGTGCGCTTCTCCGCGGACGGCGGGGCCAACCCGATCGGCACCCCCGTGGCCGTGGTGAACGGCGTCGCCAGCGTGACCGTGCCCACCAACGCGCTGCCCGCCGTCCGGCACTACGACGCGGTCTTCGTGCCGTCCGACCAGCTGACCTACGCCCAGGCCTACGGCCTGCTGGACTACGCCTTCGTCGCCGCCCCGGGCATCACCGTCAAGGACGCCGCCGGCAACACGCTGGGGAGCAACCCGCAGCTGACCGCCGGTCAGCAGATCACCGTGTCGGCAACGGGCTTCCAGCCCTCCACCGGGGAGAGCGTCGACGCGTCGATCACCAAGGCCCTCTTCGGGGCCCTGCCGGTCGGCCTCCCGGCCACCACCTCGAACGCGTCCGGCGCGGTGACGAACTACACCGTCACCCTCCCGGCCTGCATCTCCGCCGGCTCGCACCAGCTCGTGCTCTCCGGCGAGACGTCGAAGGTCAAGATCACCTTCGGCTTCACCACAAAGTAGTCGCGACGGTCCGCGGGACACCCCGCCGACCTGCGCGGACGCACCCGGACCCTGCCACCTCCCAGGTGGCAGGGCAGTGCGCGTCATGCCGCACCACCAGCACGAACAGCACCACCGACCGTCACCGTTGAGGGGACAAGGAGATATGAGAAGAAGAATGCACGCGGCACTGCTGAGCGTGCTGGCACTGGTCCTGGGCAGCAGTGCCCTGGTCCTCACCACGGCGGGGCCGGCGGGCGCCGACGACTCCGGGACGGTGACCCTGACGCCCGGCAGCGGCTCGGTCGACGACAACCCGCCGCTCACCCAGCTGACGCTTCCCGACGGGTGCCCCACGGGTTACCAGGACCAGATCGAGATCGGCGTGGCGCTCCCGGGCGGCACCAGCGACATCGTCTACGGCCTCACGGACGGCGCTCCCTACAGCGGCACCGACGTCGACGTGACCGTCCCGGCCGACCCCGGGCCGACGACGTACATCAACAGCATCGCCGACGCCTTCGGCAACAGCGGTGCGACGATGACCGACGGGACCTACCCGCTCAACGTCATCTGCGAATCGAGCACCGGGGCCTCCACCAGCGCCTCGACCTTCTCCGCGCTGATCGACATCACCGGGCACGACTGGGCGGTCAAGCAGGTCGCCCCGCCGGCGACCACGTCGGTCGCCCTCGCGATCACCCCGGCGAGCTTCTCGCTGACCGACCAGCCCTTCACCCTGAAGGCCACGGTGACGCCGAGCGACGCCGTGGGCAGCGTCCAGTTCTTCAGCGGGCCCACCCCGGTCGAGGGCGGGACGCAGGCCCTGTCGAACGGCACGGCGAGCGTCACCGTTCCGGGGGTCGCCGCGAGCGTCTACAGCTACACGGCGGTCTTCAAGCCCACCGACCCCACCACGTACGCGAGCAGCACCTCGCCCGTGGTGAGCTACAACGTCCTCGCGGAGTCCGGCATCACGGTGCTCGACAAGGACAACAACACCCTTGAGGAGACCCCGCTGCTCAAGGGCGGCGACAAGATCACCGTCAGCCTGACCGGTTTCCTGAACGCCCGTGACGGCAACCCCGGCGAGACCGTCCACCTGAAGCTGGACGACGGCTCCTCGCCGCTGCCCGACGCCACCGCGGACGCCCAGGGAGCGATCACGAACCTCGCTGTGACCATCCCCACCTCCATCGCCGACGGCTGCCACACGCTGGACCTCACCGGAGCCACCAGCGCGATCAAGCAGAGCTTCCCCTTCAAGACAGGGGCGGACACCGACTGCTCGGGCGACTCCGGCGGCAGCGGTGACACCAGCGGCTCGGGGGACACCTCCGGCACCGGCGACACCAGCGGGACCGGTGACAGCTCCGGCGACACCGCCGGGACCGGTGACAGCTCGGGCGCCACCAGCGGTACGGGCGACACCTCCGGCACCGCCGGGGACTCCGGCGGCACGTCCGGCGGATCCAACCTGGGCCCGCTGGCGGCGACCGGGGCCGGCGGCGCGCTCACCTACAGCGTGCTCTCGGTGCTCATGGTGGCCGCGGGCGGCTTCTTGGTCTACCGCGTCCGGCGCGACGGGAAGCTGCTGACCTTCGGCAGCGGACCGCGCGACTGATCCACTCCTTCCGCCGGGCGGCGGGCGCGCCCCGCGCCGCCCGCCGCCCGGCGCCCCGATCCGCGTAAGGAGCCCTCCGTGGCCGTACTGACCCCGTCGCAGCCCGCGGCCGCGCTGCCGGAGGAGCCGGCCGCGCCGCCGCCGCCCGCCCGGCCCGACGCCCGCTTCGTGATCCCCGGCGCCGCGCTCACACTGCTCGCCGCGCTGCTGCTCGGCTTCGCCGCGCACCTCACCGTGCTCGGGCACATCGAGCACGCCCATTCCCAGCAGACCGGCTTCGACCGGCTGCGTGGGCAACTGGCCGCCGGTACCGCACCGGTGGGCCCGCGCGACGCCAACGGCAAGCTTCTCGGCCTCGGTTCGCCGGTCGCCGTGCTGCACATCCCGTCGATCAAGCTGCGCGAGGTCGTCTTCCAGGGCACCACCTCCGGGGTGCTCACCAAGGGGCCGGGGCACCTGCGCAACACCCCGATGCCCGGACAGCCCGGCACCAGCACCATCCTGGGGCGGCAGTGGGGCTACGGCAGCCCCTTCAACCACCTGGACGAGCTGAAGCCCGGCGACCCGATCACCGTCACCACCGGGCAGGGCCAGCAGCACTACCGCGTCACCGGCGTGCGCCGGGCAGGCGACCCCGCACCCGCCGTGCTGCACACCGGGCAGGGCCGGCTCACCCTCATCACCTCCACCGGCGGGCTCTACACCCCGCACGGCGTGCTGCGGGTGGACGCCGACCTGGTCGGCGACGTGCAGCCCGGCCCCGCGGCCGGCGGGCAGCTCCCCACCGCCGAACGCCCGCTGGAGGGGGACCCGTCGGCGTGGCTGCCGGTGATGCTGTGGCTCCAGGCGCTGCTCCTCGCCGTCGTCGCCGTCACCTGGGCCTTCCGCCGCTGGGGGCGCTGGCAGACCTGGATCGCGGGTGTGCCGGTGCTCGCCGCGATCGTCGTCGCGCTGTCCGGCGCGGCCACCGAACTGCTGCCCAACCTGCTCTGACCCGCGCGCCGCCGCGTACCGCTCCCGCGCAACTCCGAGGAGAACCACCGTATGTCGACCACCGACGAGACCGTCCAGCTCCCGCCCGTACCGGCCTCCCCGTCGCACGCCCCCACGGCCGGGTCCCGCTCCGCCACCCTCGACGCCCGTGACATCTCCGCCTGGTTCGGCGACCACAAGGTCCTCGACCGGGTGTCCCTGCACATGCCCGCGCAGCGGGTCACCGCGCTCATCGGGCCGTCCGGCTGCGGCAAGTCCACCTTCCTGCGGATCCTCAACCGCATGCACGAACTGATCGGCAGCGCGTCGCTCGCCGGGCAGGTGCTGCTGGACGGGCAGGACATCTACGACCGCGGGCGGCGCATCACGCAGGCCAGGCGCGAGATCGGGATGGTCTTCCAGAAGCCCAACCCCTTCCCGGCGATGAGCATTTACGACAACGTGCTGGCCGGGCTGAAGATGAACGGCATCAAGACGAGCCGCGGCGAGCGGGACGACCTGGTCGAGGAGTGCCTGACGAAGGCCGGGCTGTGGCGCGAGGTCGCCGACCGGCTGCGGCAGCCCGGCGGGGCGCTGTCCGGCGGGCAGCAGCAACGCCTGTGCATCGCCCGGTCGTTGGCCGTACGGCCCCGCGTGCTGCTGATGGACGAGCCGTGCTCGGCGCTCGACCCGACGTCCACCCGGCGGATCGAGCAGACCATCGGCGAACTGTCCGACGAGGTCACGATCGTCATCGTCACCCACAACATGCAGCAGGCCGCGCGCGTTTCGCACTCCTGCGCGTTCTTCCTCGCCGAACAGGGCACACCCGGCGTCATCGTGGAGCACGGCCCCACCGAGACGATGTTCAACAACCCGCAGGACGAGCGCACGTCCGACTACGTCAACGGCCGCTTCGGCTGAGCCCGGTGGGACGCCCGCGCACGCTCCTGCCCGCCGGTGCGCTGGTGGCCGCCGCGCTGCTCGCCGCGTGCGGCCACCCGGCGGCCGAGTCCGCCCGGCCCGCCGCCGCCCAGGCCCCGACGGCGGCCCCGGCGCCGCGCCCCGGCGCCAACCCGCCGCTGCCGCACGCCCTTTCGGCGCCCCCGGCGACCCCGTCCACCGCACCGGTGACCACCACCGCACCGCCGCCGCCCGCCCCGGCCACCGCGCCGGTCACGACCCCGGCCCGTACGGTCGCGCCCCCGCCGCCGCGCACCGCCCCGCCGAAGCCGCCGGTCCGCACGGTCGCGCCCAAGGCGCAGCCGACCGGGCCGGTGTACCCGCCGGGCACGATGGTGCTGCACATCGGGAAGTGGTCCCGCCCGGTCGTCCGCGGCGACCAGGCCACGATCGACCGCTGCACCTCAGCGGTGCTCTTCACCGGCCCCGACCCGGCGCAGGCCGACGGCAACGCGATGCGCACGTCCGTCATCGTCGGCCACGACTTCTGCGGCTACGACCGCCTCGCCCCGCTCCCGACCGGCACCCACGTCACCCTCGACACACCGCAGGGCACGCTGTCCTACCACGTCTACGCGCACTACATCACGCCCGGCCCGGCACGGCACCTCGCTGCGTTGCCGCATCGACCGAGTAGGCCCACTACGAGGCCGATCCGGCGCCTTGCGACGCACCGCACCGGACGCCGCAAGCCACCGGCAAACCCTCCCGTCACAGCACCAGCGGTCCGGGTGCCGGAGGAGCCGGTGTGGGCCGGCTCCGTGCCGGTGCCGGTGCCGGTGCCGGTCGGGGAACCCCATCGGCTGCGGTTAGAGGCCCGCCGCCGACGCGAGCGCGCTCTTGAGCTCCTCCAGCAGGGCCGAGGCCCGGGCGCGGGCGGTGGGGAGGTCGGGGGTGGGGGGGAGGATGACCTCGAGGTAGCACTTGACCTTGGGCTCCGTGCCGCTGGGGCGGACGACGACGCGGGCGGCGGAGATGCCCTCACCGGCGAGGTGGTAGCGGAGGCCGTCCGTGGGCGGGAGCCCCTGCGCGCCGGAGCGGAGGTCCTCGGAGGAGGTGACGGTGAGGCCGGCGAGCTCGGTCGGGGGGTGGGCCCGCAGGCGGGCCATCGCGGTGGTGATGAGGGCGAGGTCGTCGACGCGCACCGAGAGCTGGTCGGTCGCGTGCAGGCCGTGAACGAGGGCGAGTTCGTCCAGCTCGTCCGCGAGGGTGCGCCCCTCCCGGCGGGCCTGCGCCGCCATCTCGGCGATGAGCAGCGCGGCGGTGATGCCGTCCTTGTCCCTGACCCCGGCGGGGTCGACGCAGTAGCCGAGGGCCTCCTCGTAGCCGTAGCGGAGCCCGGGGACGCGGGCGATCCACTTGAAGCCGGTGAGGGTGTCCTCGTAGCCGAGGCCCGCCCGGGCGGCGATCTTCGACAGCAGGGAGGACGAGACGATGCTCGCGGCGAAGACGTCCTGCCCGGGTTCGGCGGCGCCGCGCCGTACGAGGTGGGCGGCGAGGAGCGCGCCCAGTTCGTCGCCGCGGAGCATGCGCCAGCCGGCGTCCGGGTCGGGGACGGCGACGGCGCAGCGGTCGGCGTCCGGGTCGTTGGCGATGACGAGGTCCGGCGAGGCGTCGCGGGCGGTCTTGAAGGCGAGGTCCATCGCCCCCGGTTCCTCCGGGTTGGGGAAGGCGACGGTGGGGAAGTCCGGGTCGGGCGCGGCCTGTTCGGCGACCGGCACGGGCGCGGGGAAGCCCGCGCGGGCGAAGGCGGCGGTCAGCGTCTCCAGGCCCACGCCGTGCAATGGCGTGTAGACGGTGGCGAGTTCACGCGGGCCGCCGGGCGCGAGCACCCGGGTGGCGCGGTCCAGATACGCGGTGAGGACGTCCTCGCCGAGCACCTCCCAGCCGTCGGCGGCCAGGGGTACGGACGCCAGCGGGCCCACCGCGGCGATCCGCGCGGCGATCTCCGCGTCGGCGGGCGGCACGATCTGCGAACCGTCGCCCAGATAGACCTTGTAGCCGTTGTCCTGCGGCGGGTTGTGGCTCGCGGTCACCATCACCCCGGCGGCGACGCCGAGTTCGCGGATCGCGAAGGCCAGCACCGGCGTCGGCAGCGGGCGCGGCAGCAGGTACGCGCGCAGGCCCGCGCCCGTCATCACCGCGGCCGTGTCGCGTGCGAAGTCCGCGGACTTGTGGCGGGCGTCGTAGCCGACCACGACCGAGCCGCCGGGACCGAGATACGCCGCGAGCCCCGCGGCGGCGCGGATCACGACCGCGCGGTTCATCCGGTTCGGCCCCGCGCCCAGTGCCCCGCGCAACCCCGCGGTCCCGAACTCCAGCGTGCCGTCGAAACGGTCGGCCAGCTCCGCGGACTCACCCGCGGCGATCAGCGCGGTCAGCTCCGCCCGGGTCTCGGGGTCGGGGTCCTCCGCGGCCCACGCGCGGGCGCGGTCGAGCAGGTCGGTCATGGGAGCCGGTTCCCTTCGTTCGGTGGGGCCTCAGAGGCGGGCGAGCAGGTCCGCGAGGAGCGTGCCCATCCGGGTGGCCGACTCGCGGCCTGCCGCGAGCACCTCCTCGTGGTTCAGCGGCGCACCCGTCATGCCCGCGGCCAGGTTCGTGACCAGGGACACGCCCAGCACCTCCGCGCCCGCCTCGCGGGCCGCGATCGCCTCCAGGGCGGTGGACATGCCCACCAGGTCCCCGCCGATCGCCCGGATCATGCCGATCTCGGCGGGCGTCTCGTAGTGCGGGCCGGGCAGCTGGACGTACACGCCCTCGTCCAGCGTCGGGTCTATCTCCTTGCACAGCGCCCGCAGTCGCGGCGAGTACAGGTCCGTGAGGTCGACGAAGTTCGCACCCGCGATGGGGGAGGCCGCCGTCATGTTGATGTGGTCGCTGATCAGCACGGGCTGCCCCGGACGGTATCCGGGCCGCAGGCCCCCGCAGCCGTTCGTCAGCACCACGGTCTTCACCCCCGCGGCCACCGCCGTCCGCACCCCGTGCACGACGCCCGCGACACCGTGGCCCTCGTACAGATGCGTACGTCCCAGGAACACGAGGGCGCGCACACCGCCGACCCGCACCGAACGCAGCCGCCCCGCGTGGCCCTCCACGGCGGGGGCCGGGAACCCCGGCAGATCGGTGAATGCCAGCTCGACGTCGGGCGTCCCCAGTGCGTCGGCCGCGGGCACCCAGCCCGAGCCCAGGACCAGGGCGACGTCGTGCGTCTGCGCGCGGGTCAGCTCGCGCAGGCGGGCGGCGGCGTCGTCGGCCGCGGCGTAGGGCTCGGGGTTCACGGAAGCGTTCACGCGCAGAGCGTAGCCTGTTTGAGCCTACGCGCGTAGACGCCCCCTAGCCTTCGCGCCCTGAGCCCCCGCCCCCGCCCCGCCGGGCGGCCCCTCGCGGTGGGCGGCCGGCTTCCCGCCGGCGGGGGTTTCCCGCGCCTGCCGGCGCGGGTGTTTCCCACCCCCACCACCCGTGCAGGTAGTGGCGAAAACTTCTGTCCACCTGTGGGGGCCGCACCACCGCCGGGGGCTGACCCGCCGTGCGCGGCTGCCGCCCCAGCGGTGGTGGCCCGTGCGGGCACCGGACACGTCATGACGTCAGACGCGCATTCCGAGGAGGTACCCCCGGAGTGGCACCCGACCCCACCCCCGTACGGAGTGCGCGATGCCCCGCCGGGCAACCCGGGGGCGCGTGGGGGTACCTCCCAGGCGAAGCCATGGGGGAGAACTGCGCGACCAGCCCCCACGCAGGGAAGATCGCGACGCAAACCGCAACAGGCACCCCGGGGCGCAACCCCGAACCCCAAACGCTCAGCAGGGCCGCTTACGGAGCTCCATGACGTAGTCGTGGGGCGCACCCGCCGACTCCGCCGCGTCAGCGATCTCGCCGAGGTACCGTGCCGACGGCAGACCGCCCTCGTAGTCGTCGAGGACATACAGCCACGCCGCCACGTCGCCGTCGAGCGTGTGGACGCGGACGGTCGTGCGGCGGTACATGCCGAGGGGGACGCCCTCCCAGCGGTCGAGGGAGTCCTCGTCGACCGGCGCGATGTCGTAGAGGCCGACGAAGACCTGGTGCGCCGGGTCCTCCACGAGTGTCGCGAGCGCGCCCTCCCAGCCCATCTGCTCGCCGCCGAAGGTGAGGCGCCAGCCGGCCAGCCAGCCCGTGCCGCGCAGCGGGGAGTGCGGTGCGCGGCGGGTCATCAGCCGCGCGTCGAGGTTGCCTGCGTAGGCGGCGTAGAGCGACATGACGTCGAGAGTACGGGAGCGGCATCGGGGCGGCGTAAGCACGCAGGCCGGGGGATGCCCGGCGGGATGAGCGGGGGCCGTGCCGGGGAATGCGCGGCGGGATGCGCGCCGGCCGTGCCGCGGGATGCGCAGCGGATGCGCGGAGGAGTGCGCGGAGGAATGCGCGGGGCCCTGCGGGGGATGCGCCGGGGCCCTGCGGGCCCCTTCCGCAGCGGATGGGCGAACGTACGTGCCCCGCGCGGTCGCTTCTTGGCGCGTGCGGGACAATGGGGTACGTGACAAGGATCGTGATCATCGGTGGCGGACCCGGCGGCTACGAGGCGGCGCTGGTGGCAGCGCAGCTCGGCGCGGAGGTGACGGTCGTCGACTGCGACGGCCTGGGCGGTGCGTCGGTCCTGACCGACTGCGTGCCGTCGAAGACCCTGATCGCCACCGCAGAGGTCATGACGACCTTCGACTCCTCCTACGAGGAGCTGGGCATCATCGTGGCCGACGACACCCCTCCCGAGGCGCAGGCGGCGAGGGTCGTCGGCGTGGACCTGGGCAAGGTCAACCGCCGGGTCAAGCGGCTCGCGCTCGCGCAGTCGCACGACATCGCCGCCTCCGTGACGCGCGCGGGCGCGAAGGTGATGCGCGGCCGTGGGCGGCTGGAGGGCCCGCAGACGGCCGAGGGCACCCGGACGGTCGTCGTGACGGCCGCCGACGGCACCGAGCAGCGGCTGACGGCCGAGGCCGTGCTGATCGCGACCGGCGCGCGGCCGCGCGAGCTGGCGGACGCGATGCCGGACGGCGAGCGGATCCTGAACTGGACCCAGGTCTACGACCTGGACGAGCTGCCGCGCGAGCTGATCGTGGTGGGCTCGGGTGTGACGGGCGCGGAGTTCGCGGGCGCCTACCAGGCGCTGGGCTCGAAGGTGACGCTGGTCTCCTCGCGCGACCGGGTGCTGCCCGGCGAGGACCCGGACGCCGCGGCGGTGCTGGAGGACGTCTTCCGGCGCCGCGGCATGAACGTGATGTCGCGCTCGCGCGCGCAGTCCGTCAAGCGGGTGGGCGACGGGGTGGAGGCGACCCTCACCGACGGCCGTGTGATCACCGGCACGCACTGCCTGATGGCGGTCGGCGCGATCCCCAACACCGCCGGGATGGGCCTGGAGGAGGCGGGCGTCAAGCTCACCGAGTACGGCCACGTGTGGACGGACAAGGTGTCGCGCACCAGCGCCTCGGGCGTGTACGCGGCCGGGGACGTCACGGGTGTCTTCGCGCTCGCGTCGGTCGCGGCGATGCAGGGCCGGATCGCGATGTACCACTTCCTCGGGGACGCGGTCGCGCCGCTGAACCTGAAGACCGTGTCGTCGAACGTCTTCACCGACCCGGAGATCGCGACCGTCGGCTACACGCAGGCGGACGTGGACTCCGGGCGGATCGACGCCCGGCTGGTGAAGCTGCCGCTGCTGCGCAACCCGCGGGCGAAGATGCAGGGCATCCGGGACGGCTTCGTGAAGATCTTCTGCCGCCCGGGCACGGGCATCGTGGTCGGCGGCGTGGTGGTCGCGCCCAAGGCCAGCGAGCTGATCCACCCGATCTCGCTCGCGGTGGACAACAACCTGACGGTCGAGCAGATCGCGAACGCCTTCACGGTCTACCCGTCGCTGTCCGGCTCGATCGCGGAGGTCGCCCGGCAGCTGCACAACCGCGGGAATTAGCGAACGTACGGTCGGCCTGTAGCACTTCGCGGTCTGTTTCGCGCGGAATATCGCTGTACTGGTGCAAAACGCTGAAAGCAGCGATCGATGGGGTTACTGTCGGTTTCGTGTTCGCTGCAGAACGTCGCCAACTGATCCTGGAAATGGTGCGGGCCAACGGAGCGGTGTCGCTCCGGGAACTCGCCCGTGTCGTCCAGACCTCCGAAGTGACCGTGCGCCGTGATGTGCGGGCACTGGAGGCCGAAGGACTACTCGACCGCCGGCACGGCGGTGCGGTGCTGCCGGGGGGATTCACCCGCGAGTCCGGCTTCCCGCAGAAATCCCATCTAGCGACCGCGGAGAAGACGGCGATCGCCGATCTCGCGGCCTCGCTCGTGGACGAGGGCGAGGCCATCGTCGTCGGCGCGGGCACCACCACGCAGGAGCTCGCCCGGCGGCTCGCCCGGGTGCCGGGGCTCACCGTGGTGACCAACTCGCTGCTGGTCGCCCAGGCGCTCGCGCACGCCAACCGGGTCGAGGTCGTCATGACCGGCGGCACGCTGCGCGGCTCCAACTACGGGCTGGTCGGCAGCGGGGCGGAGCAGTCCCTGCAGGGGCTGCGGGTCTCCCGGGCGTTCCTGTCCGGCGCGGGGCTGACGGCCGAGCGCGGGCTCTCGACGTCCAACATGCTGGCCGCCAGCGTGGACCGGGCGCTCGTGCAGGCGGCGGCCGAGGTCGTCGTCCTGGCCGACCACACCAAGCTCGGGGCCGACACCATGTTCCAGACGGTGCCGACCGACATGATCACCCACCTGGTCACGGACGACCCGCCGCCCGGCGAGGAGCGCGCGGCCACCGAGCTGCAGGCGCTCGCCGACCGCGGGGTGCAGCTCGCCGTCGCCCCGTCCCCCGGGGCGGCCCCGGAGACGGCTCCGCGCGAGCCGCTGCCGGCGCCGCGCCGCCCGCACGGGCTGCGCCCGCCGACCGTACCGAGGCTCGCGGACCTGCGGCCGCACTGAGCCCCGCGGTCCGCCCCGGCCCGGGACCGGCCCCACCCGCCCCGGCGGTGCGGCCGGTTCAGCCGTCGGCGTCCCCGGAGGTCACGATGCCGCGCACCGCGAGGTTCATCAGGCGGCCGTAGGTGCCCTTGTCCTCCGGGTTCTGCTCGGCGATCGTGATGATGCCCGAGGTGAGCTTGAGCAGGTCGCTCATCGCGATGTCGGGCCGTACCTCGCCAGCGGCCTGCGCGCGCGCCAGGAGGGTGTGCCCCGCGTCGTGCAGCCGGGTCTTGCACTGGAGCATGTGCCCGTCGGAGTCGGCGACGATCCGCGCGGACAGCCCCCGGTAGGCGGAGGCGTGCACCGCCACCGCCTTCAGCCACGCCAGCAGGGCGGGCAGCGGCTCCTCCTGCTCCAGCAGCTCCCGCGCGCGCCCGGCCAGGGCGTCCAGTTCGCGCACGAAGACCGCGTTCATGAGCGCCGACCGGTCGGGGAAGTGCCGGTAGAGGGTGCCGATCCCGACGCCGGCGTGCCGTGCGATGTCCTCCAGCGCCACGTCCGTGCCGTGCACGACGAACGCCTGCCGGGCCTCCTCCAGCAGCCGGTCGTAGTTGCGTTGCGCGTCTGCCCGCATGCCGCCCCGCCCTCCCGTCCCGGAGAAGTCTTCTCCCGAAACGATGGTAAATCCGGAGGTCGCCTCCGTATAGTTTTCGGAGGCAACCTCCGTTTCCGCTGCCGACCTCTCCGCTGGAGGCTCACAGCCATGTCCACGCCCGTCGCGCGCGTCCAGGAAGATCAGGACGACCACGCCGCCGCACCCCGCACGCCGGCCCCCTCCGGCGCGCACGCCTTCCTCGCCCTCGCCGCCATCGTCGGCACCCAGCTGATGCTGCTGCTGGACCTCACGGTGGTGAATGTCGCCCTGCCCGGCATAGGCACCCACCTGGGCTTCTCCGCCACCGGGATGTCCTGGGTGCTCAACGTCTACGCCCTGGCCTTCGGCGGCCTGCTGCTGCTCGGCAGCCGCATCGGCGACCTCATCGGGCGGCGCACGGCGCTCGTGTGGGGCGTCGCCGCCTTCACCCTCGCCTCGGTGCTCGGCGGCCTCGCCAACGACGCCACCACGCTGCTCGTCGCCCGCGGCCTCCAGGGCGCCGCGGCCGCGCTCGCCGCGCCCAGCACGCTCGCGCTGATCGCCACGAACTTCCGCGAGGGCGCCGAGCGCAACCGCGCCCTCAGTGTCTTCTCGGCGATCGCCGGCGCCGGGTCCGCGGTCGGACTCACCCTCGGCGGCGTGCTCACCGACTGGGGCTCCTGGCGCTGGGTCTTCTTCATCAACATCCCGTTCGGCGCGGCCGTCGTGCTGCTCGGCCCGCGCTTCATCACCGAGACCGCGCGCCACCGCGGCGGCCGCTTCGACGTCGCGGGCGCCCTCACCGGCACCCTCGGCATGGCGAGCCTGGTCTACGCCTTCATCCGGGTCGGCGAGAGCTCCTGGGGCGACGCCCGCGCGCTGGCCGCCTTCGCCGTCGCGGTCGCGCTGCTCGCGTCCTTCCTCGTCAACGAGACCCGGGTGCAGCACCCGCTGGTGGTGCTCCGGCTGTTCGCCGACCGCAACCGCTCGCTGGCGTACGGGGTGATGGTGCTGGTGCCCGCGGCGATGTCCAGCGTCTTCTACTTCTCCACCCAGTACCTCCAGAGCTACCTGCACTACAGCCCGCTCAAGACCGGCTTCGCCTTCCTGTCGCTGGCCCTGCCGCTCTTCGTGGCCGCGCGCCTCGCGCCCCGGCTGCTCGCCCGCTGGGGCGCCCGGTACGTCGCGGCCGCCGGTCTGGCGGTGACGCTGGCCGGGGCGGTGCTGATCACCCGGCTCGGCGCGTCCGACGGCTTCGCGCAGGGGGTGCTGCCGACCATGCTGCTCATGGGCTTCGGCATCGGCTGGACGATGATGCCGCTCAACACCGTCATCCTGTCGGGTGTCGCCCCCGCGGACGCCGGTTCGGCCTCCGGGCTGCTCCAGACGATGCAGCAGGTCGGCGGGAGCCTCGGTCTGTCGGTGCTGGTCACCGTCTACGGCACGGTCTCCCGGCACCACCGGCAGGACCCGTTCATCCACGGCGTCGACGCCGCCTTCGTCCTCGCGGTCGTCTTCGTCGCCGCCGCGCTCGCGCTGGTGCTCGCCCTGCGGCTGCCGCCCCGCAAGCCGCTCACCGGCCGCTGAGCCCGCTGACGGCCCGTCACCCGCGTACGCACGCGCGCGGCGCGGCACCCCGGACGGGATGCCGCGCCGCGCGCGTGACACGTGACCCTCGGGCGGGTCAGTCCTTGATCTCGCAGATGACCGCGCCCGACGACACCGAGGCACCCACCTCGGCCTTGAGGCCGACGATCGTGCCGGAGCGGTGCGCGTTGAGCGGCTGCTCCATCTTCATGGCCTCCAGGACCACGATCAGGTCGCCCTCGGTGACCTGCTGGTTCTCCTCGACCGCGACCTTGACGATGGTGCCCTGCATGGGCGAGGGCAGCGAGTCGCCGGACACCGCGGCCGCGGCGCGCTGGGTGGCGCGCCGCTTGGGCTTGGCGCCCGCGGCCAGCCCCGTCCGCGCCAGGGTCATGCCGAGCGACGCCGGGAGCGACACCTCCAGGCGCTTGCCGCCCACCTCGACGACGACCGTCTCGCGCGGGCCCTGCGCCTCGTCCTCGTCCACGGCCGAGCCCGCGAAGGGCGCGATCGTGTTGACGAACTCGGTCTCGATCCACCGGGTGTGGACGGTGAAGGGGCCCTTCGGCGGCGCGAACGCCGGGTCCCGGACCACCACGCGGTGGAAGGTGAGGGCCGTCGCCATGCCCTCGACCTGGAACTCGTCCAGCGCGCGGGCCGCCCGCTGGAGCGCCTGCTCGCGCGTCGCGCCGGTCACGACGAGCTTGGCCAGCAGCGAGTCCCACGCCGGGCCGATGACGCTGCCGGACTCCACGCCCGCGTCCAGCCGCACGCCCGGACCGGACGGGGCGACGAACTTCGTCACCGTCCCCGGAGCGGGCAGGAAGCCGCGGCCCGGGTCCTCGCCGTTGATCCGGAACTCGAAGGAGTGCCCGCGCAGCGGCGGGTCGTCGTAGCCGAGCTCCTCGCCGTCCGCGATCCGGAACATCTCGCGCACCAGGTCGATGCCCGAGACCTCCTCGGTCACCGGGTGCTCGACCTGGAGCCGGGTGTTGACCTCCAGGAAGGAGATCGTGCCGTCCTGGCCGACGAGGAATTCGCAGGTTCCCGCACCTTCGTACTTCGCCTCGCGCAGGATCGCCTTCGAGGCGGTGTACAGCTGCGCGTTCTGCTCCGGCGTCAGGTACGGCGCCGGGGCCTCCTCGACGAGCTTCTGGTGGCGGCGCTGCAGCGAGCAGTCACGGGTGGAGACGACCACCACGTTGCCGTGCTTGTCGGCCAGGCACTGCGTCTCGACGTGCCGCGGCCGGTCCAGGTAGCGCTCCACGAAGCACTCGCCGCGCCCGAAGGCGGCGACCGCCTCGCGCACCGCCGAGTCGTACAGCTCCGGGACCTCCTCCAGCGTGCGGGCGACCTTCAGGCCGCGCCCGCCGCCGCCGAAGGCGGCCTTGATGGCGATCGGCAGGCCGTGCTCCTTCGCGAAGGACACGACCTCCTCCGCGCCCGACACCGGGTCGGGCGTGCCCGCCACCAGTGGCGCACCCGCCCGCTGGGCGATGTGGCGCGCCGCGACCTTGTCGCCCAGGTCGCGGATGGCCTGCGGCGGCGGGCCGATCCAGTTCAGCCCGGCGTCCAGCACGGCCTGCGCGAACTCGGCGTTCTCCGACAGGAAGCCGTAGCCGGGGTGTACGGCGTCCGCCCCCGACTCGGCCGCCGCCTTGAGCACCTTCGCGATGTCCAGATAGCTGGTGGCGGGTGTGTCGCCGCCCAGTGCGTACGCCTCGTCGGCCGCGCGGACATGCAGCGCGTCCCGGTCGGGGTCCGCGTAGACGGCTACGCTGGCGATCCCGGCATCCCGGCAGGCACGGGCGACGCGTACTGCGATTTCACCGCGGTTGGCGATGAGCACCTTGCGCACGATGGCTCCCTCCATGTAACAAGCCGAGTTTAGGTACTGGCCACACTCGATGCCGAGGCACCCCTGCACGTGAGCTTGCCCACACGGAGGGTGATCCGAAGAACCACCGCACCCCGTGAACTCCAGCTCAGTCCACGGTACGACCCTGCTCCCGCCCATGTCCCGCACTACCGGGCGCGGGTCGAATCTCGCTCGGAGTCGGTGCATGGAGTTGACGTTCTTTTGTGGGAATCCCACGAAGAGTCCGCGTAAAGTTTGCCGCCGGGTCCGTCCGTGCGGGTGAGGGCGCGCCGCTGATCCGCCGACTCGGCGGGGGGCGCGGTGCGGCGCGCGGTCACGGTTGCGCACCGGTGGGCCGGTGCGCCTGTCACGACCCTTGCCCGGCCTCTTACCCGTGAGTAGCCTGCGACCCCATGGACGGGCGTCGAAGGGGGGACAGCGTGCGCAGAGGGATAGCCGTTGCCACCGCGGTGGTCCTGGTGCTCGAAGCACTCGGGGTCGCCTTCGTGAACTGGGTACTCGGCCTCGCCGTACGCCACCAGGACATGTCGCTCGGCGGTCTCGACCCGGACGCGATGGCGGTCGGCTCGTGGATCGCGGGCGGGGTCTTCGCCCTCTTCCTGCTGCTGTGCGCGTTCCTGACGGCCCGTGTCGCGGCGCGCCAGGAGCCCGCGTCCCTGGCCGGGCGGATCGTGCTCATCGTCTGCGCGGTCGTCCACGGGGTGCTCGGCGCGGTCGTCGTCGGCCTGGTGGGCTGGCTCGCCTTCGTCGCCCTCATGGCCGTCCTCGGGCTGCTCGTCGGCACCCTCCTGCTCTACGCGCCCGAGGACACCCGGGGAGCGCAGGGCGGCGCGGGCAGCGGTACGGGGGGCGGCCCCGCGCCGCAGAACCCGACGCCGCCGCCCGCCGCTCCGCCGGGCGCGCCGCTGCCGTCCGCCGGGCCCTGAGCCCCGCCTCCACCCGTACGGCCTACACCCACAGGTCGGTGACGCGTACGCCCAGCTCGCCCAGCAGGGTGCGCAGCAGCGGCAGGGACAGGCCGATGACGTTGCCCGGGTCGCCGTCGATGCCGTCGACGAAGGGCGCGGAGCGCCCGTCGAGGGTGAAGGCGCCCGCGACGTGCAGCGGTTCGCCGCTGGCCACGTAGGCGGCGACCTCCGCGTCGTCCGGGCGGCCGAAGCGCACGGTCGTCGAGGCCGTCGCCGAGACCTGGCGGCCGGTGGCCCGGTCGATCACGCAGTGCCCCGTCTGCAGCACCCCGGCGCGGCCGCGCATCGCCTGCCAGCGTGCGGTGGCCTCCGCGGCGTCCGCGGGCTTGCCGAGCGCCTGGCCGTCCAGCTCCAGGACGGAGTCGCAGCCGACCACCAGCTCGTCGCCGCCGTCGAGCATGCCGCCGCCCGCGACCGCCGTTGCCTTCGCCTCGGCCAGCACGCGCGCCAGCTCGGCGGGAGTGTCGGCCCGGATCGCCGTCTCGTCCACCCCGCTGACCACCACCCGCGGGTCGAAGCCCGCCTGCTTGAGCAGGCCGAGGCGCGCGGGGGAGGCGGACGCGAGGACGAGCACGCGGCGGGGCGAGGACGGCGAGGCAGGGGTGTTCGGCGAGTTCAGGGAGTTCGGCGAGGTCATCGCACCATCGTAGGCGCGGCGCCGCAACCGTACGGGCGGGCGCCGCAACCGTACGGGCGGGCGGCGGCGTCCTCGCAGGCGAGGGGCCCGCTCACACCCGCAGGGTCGCGATGACCATCAGCAGCGCCGCGACGAGCGCGGCCACCACCATCGCGCGGCGCAGCTTGCGCAGCGCCTCGCGGGCGTCCTCGGACGGTTCGTCACGTCCCTGATCATCGGGCCAGAGCATGCCCACCAGGGTGCTCGCGGTGCGGGGGCGGCGCCTGAGTACGCGTACTCAAGCGGAATGGCCCGGTCGGCACGGTCCCTCCCGGCCCTCCCGCTCCCTCCCGGCCCTTTCGGCCTCTGCCGTACCAGGAGTGCCGCGTTCCCCCGACTCAGGAGGGCCGGGCCGACATCCGCCACGCGCCCGCCGCCGGGCGCGGCAGGGCCCGCGGCAGGTTGCGGTCCGGCGCCGACCAGCCCGACGGGCGCGCCGCGGGCGGTTCCGGCTCGCCCGCCCCTGCCGCCGCGGCCCGCGCCTGGACCAGCGCCACCACGGCCGCCAGCTCCTCCGGCGTCGGCCGGCCGCGCTCCACCTTGATCTCCACCACCGACGGACTCCCTTCTCCGGCTCCGGCCTTCCTACAGCGGGATGTTGCCGTGCTTCTTCGGCGGCAGGCTCTCCCGCTTGTTGCGCAGCGTCCGCAGCGCCTTGACCAGCTGCACCCGGGTCTGCGAGGGCGCGATCACCGCGTCCAGGTAGCCGCGCTCGGCGGCGATGTACGGGTTGAGCAGCGTGTCCTCGTAGTCCGCGATCAGCCGGGCCCGCAACTCGTCGGCCTCCTCCGGGCTTCCGGCCTCCGCGAGGGTGCGCCGGTGCAGGATGTTGACCGCGCCCTGCGCGCCCATCACCGCGATCTGGGCGGTCGGCCAGGCCAGGTTGAGGTCCGCGCCCAGGTGCTTGGAGCCCATGACGTCGTACGCGCCGCCGTACGCCTTGCGCGTCACGATGGTGATCAGCGGGACGGTGGCCTCGGCGTAGGCGTAGATGAGCTTCGCGCCGCGGCGGATGATGCCGTCCCACTCCTGGCTCGTGCCGGGCAGGAAGCCGGGGACGTCCACGAAGGTCAGCACCGGGATGTTGAACGCGTCGCAGGTGCGCACGAAGCGCGCGGCCTTCTCCGACGCCTTGATGTCCAGGCAGCCGGCGAAGTGCAGCGGCTGGTTGGCGACCACGCCGACCGGGCGGCCCTCGACCCGGCCGAAGCCGGTCACGACGTTCTGGGCGTAGAGCGCCTGCGTCTCCAGGAACTCCCCGTCGTCCACGATGTGTTCGATGACCTTGTGCATGTCGTACGGCTGGTTCGCGGAGTCCGGGATCAGCGTGTCCAGCTCCAGGTCCTCGTCGGTGACGGCGAGTTCGGCCTGGGCGGCGAAGGCGGGCGGCTCCTCCAGGTTGTTGCCCGGCAGGTAGGACAGCAGCGCCTTGACGTACTCGAAGGCGTCCTTCTCGTCCGCGGCCAGGTGATGGGCGTTGCCGGACGTGGAGTTGTGGGTGCGCGCGCCGCCCAGCTCCTCCATGCCGACGTCCTCGCCGGTGACCGTCTTGATGACGTCCGGGCCGGTGATGAACATGTGCGACGTCTGGTCGACCATCACCACGAAGTCGGTGATGGCGGGGGAGTACACCGCACCGCCCGCGCACGGGCCGGTGATCAGGCTGATCTGCGGGATCACCCCGGAGGCAAGGGTGTTGCGGCGGAAGATCTCGCCGTACAGGCCCAGCGAGACGACGCCCTCCTGGATGCGGGCGCCGCCGGAGTCGTTGATGCCGATGACCGGGCAGCCGGTCTTCAGCGCGAAGTCCATGACCTTCAGGATCTTCTCGCCGAACACCTCGCCGAGCGCGCCGCCGAAGACCGTGAAGTCCTGCGAGAAGACCGCGACCGGGCGGCCCTCGACGGTGCCGTAGCCCGCCACCACGCCGTCGCCGTACGGGCGGTTGGCCTCCAGGCCGAAATTCGTGGAGCGGTGCCGCGCCAGCTCGTCCAGCTCCGTGAACGAGTCGTCGTCCAGCAGGAGTTCGATCCGCTCGCGGGCGGTCAGCTTGCCTTTCGCGTGCTGCTTCTCGACCGCGCGCTGCGAGCCCGCGTGCGCCGCAGCCTCGATACGGTGGCGCAGGTCGGCGAGCTTGCCCGCGGTGGTGTGGATGTCGTAGTCCGGCTCGGCCATGGCTCGGCGGCTCTCCTGCTCTGGGCTGCTCTCGGCGGCTCACTGCGGTGCGGGGGTCTTCTTAACTGGTCAGTAACGCTGTGCTCGGTAGCGTAACGGCGACTCTCCGGTACGGGCACTGCGGCGTTCACCACACTGCACCACCATTGCCCGCACCGACCACCCTGCGGCACGGGCCCGCACCGGCGTGTCACGGCCTGCCGCACCGCGGGCTCGTAGGGTGGGGCGCATGACGACAAGCCGCTGGTCCGACCTCGAACGCCCGCCGCTCAACGAAGCCGCCCTGCGCCGGGCCGTCGTCGGCTCACCGCTGTGGACCTCGCTCGACGTGGTCGAGGCCACCGGCTCCACCAACAGCGACCTCGCCGCGCGCGCCGCCGCCGGGGCCGCCGAGGGCGCGGTGCTCGTCGCCGAGGAGCAGACCGCCGGGCGCGGCCGCCTCGACCGCAGGTGGAGCGCCCCGCCGCGCTCGGGGCTGTTCTTCTCCGTCGTGCTCCGGCCCGGTGAGGCCGGGGCCTTCGGCGCGCCCGTGCCCGTGCACCGCTGGGGCTGGCTGCCGCTGCTCGCCGGGGTCGCCACCGCCACCGCGCTGTCGCGGACGGCGGGCGTCCACACGTCACTCAAGTGGCCCAACGACCTGCTGCTCACCGTCGACGACGAGGAGCGCAAGGCGGGCGGCATCCTCGCCGAGCGCACCGGCGAGAGCGGTGTCGTCGTCGGCATCGGTCTCAACGTGTCGCTGCGCGAGGACGAGCTGCCCGTCCCCACGGCCGCCTCCCTCGCCCTCGCGGGCGCCGCCGCCACCGACCGCGACCCGCTGCTGCGGGCCGTCCTGCGCTCCCTCGCCGACTGGTACGAGGCCTGGCGCTCGGCGGGCGGCGACCCCGACGCCTCCCGGCTGCGGCAGACCTACGCGGCAGGCTGCGCGACCCTCGGCCGCCAGGTCCGCGCGGAACTCCCCGGCGACCGCGAGCTGTCCGGCACGGCGGTCGGCATCGACGACGACGGCCGCCTCGTCATCGCCGGACCGGACGGCGAGCAGGCGGTGGGGGCGGGGGACGTGGTGCATCTGCGGCCCACGGCCTGAGCGGGTCCGCCGCCGCGCGGCCGGGTGGCTGCGCGCAGGCGGGTGCCAGTCCGCTGCCGCGCGGCCGGGTGGCTGCGCGCAGGCGGGTGCCGGTCCGCTGCCGCGCGGCGGCCGGGTGCGTACGGGGTGGTGACCGCCGTCCCGGTGACCGTGCACCGGTGACCGGCGCCGTACCGGCGAGATGCGGCTCCCGGTGAGAGTGAGCTGCGGCACACCTGCCGTATCGTGGACTCGCTGCGTCGTCTCGATGATCGGAAGGGCTGTGCGCAGGGATTCCACAGGGGTCGTACGGTGAGCGCCGACGACCCAGGCCCCCCCGCCCCGGAGCCGGGCCGCGCCGCGGGTTCCCGTGGCGACCGCGACGCCGGGGAGCGCGCCGCCCAGGGGCGCGAGCCCGGGCCGGACGAGGACGAGCGGCCCGCGGAGCCCGGCGGGTCCGCGGACTCCGGCGATTCCGGCGGCTCCGGCACGCTCGCCGTCGAGTCCGCCGAGCCCGAGCCCGTACGCGCCCCCGGGGAGCACGGCATGCCCGCCGCGTACGGCAGGGCGGGCGAGGCCGCCGCGGAGGCGGGGGAGCACCCGCTCGCGCTGCGGCTCGAACAGCTCATCCTCGGCGCGCCCCGCCGCTACACGCCCTTCCAGGCGGCGCGCACCGCGGGCGTCTCGATGGACCTGGCCGCCCGCTTCTGGCGTGCCATGGGCTTCGCCGACATCGGCCAGGCCAAGGCCCTCACCGAGGCCGACGTGCTGGCGCTGCGGCGGCTCGCGGGCCTGGTCGAGGCGGGCCTGCTCAGCGAGTCGATGGCCGTCCAGGTGGCCCGCTCCACCGGTCAGACCACCGCGCGGCTCGCCGACTGGCAGACGGACTCCTTCCTCGAAGGCCTCACCGAGCCGCCAGAGCCCGGCATGACCCGCGCGGAGGTCGCGTATCCGCTGGTCGAGCTGCTGCTGCCGGAGCTGGAGGAATTCCTCATCTACGTGTGGCGCCGCCAGGTCGCGGCCGCCACCAGCCGGGTCGTGCAGTCCGACGACGAGGAGGCCGTGGACCGGCGGCTCGCCGTCGGTTTCGCCGACCTCGTCGGCTTCACGCGGCTCACCCGGCGGCTGGAGGAGGAGGAGCTCGGCGAACTCGTCGAGGCCTTCGAGACCACGGCCGCCGACCAGGTCGCCGCGTACGGCGGGCGGCTCATCAAGACCCTCGGTGACGAGGTGCTCTTCGTCGCCGACGACCCCGGCACCGCGGCCGAGATCGGCATCCGGCTCATCGAGACGATGACGGGCGACGAGATGATGCCCGCGCTGCGCGTCGGCATGGCCTTCGGCACGGTCACCACCCGGATGGGCGACGTGTTCGGCACGACGGTCAACCTCGCCTCCCGGCTCACCTCGATAGCGCCGCGCGACTCCGTCCTGGTCGACGGCGACTTCGCGGAGGCGCTCGGCGAGGCGGGCGACGCGCCGCTGTCCGAGGCGGATGTGGACGCCGAGGGGGCTGACGCCGCGGATTCGGCGAAGTACCGGTTCGCGCTCCAGCCGATGTGGCGGCGGCCGGTGCGGGGGCTCGGCGTGGTCGAGCCCTGGCTGCTCACCCGCCGGTAGGCGGGGAGGGAGTGCGGCTCTCCCGCCGTGCGGGCGGGCGCCCCCGCGGCTACCCGATGCCCAGGGCGGGGGGGATCGCGGACAGCGGCATGTCCGAGGCGGCCGCGTCGCAGAGCACGGATTCGAGCCCGGACAACAGCGTCGGGATCGCCGGGGCCGGGAGCAGCCGGGTGTCGGCCAGCAGGGAGACCTGGCAGTCCGGGCCCTGCTGGGCCAGGACGAGACAGAAGGCCATGTCGTTGGTGTCGTAGCCGCGCACGAAGGCGGGACCGCGCGCGGAGCGGGCGTACGGGCCCGGGCCCGCGGGCAGCTGCCAGTCGCGGCTGAGACGGGCGTCGTTGAAGTAGCCGGTGAGGTCGAGCGGGTGGGCGCGGGCGGCGTCCAGCTCGGCGGTGAGGGCGGCGAGCGACGCCGGGTGGAAGGCGGCCCGCAGGTAGGAGGTCGCGGAGCGGCGGTAGACCGCGCGGACGGCGTCGTCCAGGGTGCCGCCCGCGCCGCCGTCGTGGACGTACAGCCCGTCCTGCGCGGTCGCCGCCGTGTAGCGCTGCTGGCGCTCGGTGACGCGGTTGCCGGTGATGAGCAGCAGCGGCACCGTGGACTGCCCGCGCAGCGCCGCCAGCGCGGTCGCCGCGAGCGTGAGCATCACCGCGGAGCTGGACGTACGGGTCCGCTCGGCCACCGCGACGGAGGCCGCGGCGAGCGCGGTGGAGGTCAGCCACCACTGCTGGATCGGCGGGGAGGCGGGCTCGTGCGGCGGGCGCGGCGCGGTGTCGGGCACCTCGGCGAGCCGCGCGCGGAAGTGCCGCATCGCGCGGGCGTCGTCCCGCAGGCCTCGCTCGGACCGCTCGTACGCGGCCTGGTCGAGCGGCTGCCACTCCGGTGCGGTGGCGCGCGCCCCGGCGAGCAGGCGGCGCAGGGCGGTGCCGACGAGGTCGGCGGACCAGCCGTCGAAGGTCAGGTGCGAGCACACGACGGCGACGGCCCGCACCCGCCCGCCCCGGCACACCAGGCTGAAGCGCACCGGCCACTCGTGGCTGTGCCGGAAGGGCTCGGCGGCGAGCTTGCGGGTCCGCCGCTCCGCGTACGCGGCGAGCGCCCCGGCCCCCGCGTCCGCGCCCAGCTCGCAGACTTCGACCAGGTGCGTGCCCTCGGCGGCGGCGGTCTGCCAAGGCTCGCCCGCGCGGTCGGAGAAGCGGGTGCGCAGCACCTGGTGCGTCTCGACGAGCCGCCGGATCGCCGCGAGCGCCCGCGGCACGTCGGGGCCGGGCGCGGGGAGGGCGAGCACCTGGCGCAGGCTGAGCGTCGCGAAGGACGCCCCGTACCGCAGCATCGGGTGCCACATGTGGAACTGCCCCCAGGCGAGCGGCCCTTCGCCGCCCTCCGCCGTGAACGGCACGGGCTCCCATGTCACTTGCGGCGCCGCGGTCCTGCCCGCGGCGGGGGCGGGCGGCGCCTCGGTCACCGGGACTCCAGGTGCGCGGCGAGGGCGTCGAGGTTGTCGACCAGGTCCCACCCGTCGCCGTCGAGGTCGATCTCGACGTCGAACTCGTCCTCCACCGCGTCGACCAGGCGCATCCGGGACAGCGAGGACAGGCCCAGGTCGGACAGCGGCGCCGCACTCGCGAGCGCCTGGCCCGCGGTGATCGCGCCGTCCGAGGACTCCGCGACGAGCTGGGCCAGACGTTCCTTGATCACCGGGGTGGTCATGCTGTTCCGTCCATTCCGTGGGCGCTCCCGCTCTGGCCGAGCAGTTGGTCGGCTTCGGCGTCGGTGAGCTGGTCGAGTTCTTGGAGGAGTGTGTTTTCGAGGGCTTGGGCGACGGCTTCGACGGTGCGGTGGTCGAAG
>NZ_JOHY01000010.1 GCF_000721495.1 Streptomyces sp. NRRL F-5123 | reverse complement strand
TGCCCGGCGGGGCATCGCGCTGTCCGTGCGGGGGTGGGGTCGGGTGCCACTCCGGGGGTACCTCCTCGGAATGCGCGTTCGCCCTCTTCCCGAATTGGTGAGGGGCTGGGAAGCGCATTCCTGCGGGGGCACCCCCGGATCGTCCCCCTCCCGGCCGGAGGGCGGGTGCACGCGGGCGGGGGTGGGGGATCGCTCGCCCCGCGGGGCAAGGGCAAACCCCGGACGGTCCCCCTCACCGGTTTCGTGGGCGGCTGTCCCGCCGGTGGGGGATCGCTCGCCCGGCTGGGCAAGGGCAACCCCCGGATCGTCCCCCTCCCCGGTTTCGTCGGCGGCTGCATGCCGGTGGGGGTGGATCGCTCGCCCGGATGGGCAAGGGTGTGGGCGGGGGTGTCAGAGGGATGGCGCAGAATGGAGCGGATCGGTGAGAGGAGTGCGCGGTGGCCGTTTGGGACGACGTGGTCGGGCAGTCCCATGTCGTGGCCGAGCTGGCCGCGGCCGCGGCGGATGCCGACGCCGTCGTCACCTCGGGGGCGGCGGGGTCGCGGATGACGCATGCGTGGCTCTTCACGGGGCCGCCCGGGTCGGGGCGGGCGACTGCCGCGCGGGCGTTCGCCGCCGCGTTGCAGTGCGTGAGTCCGGACCGGGCGCTGGGCGGTGCGCCTGGGTGCGGTTTCTGCGAGGGCTGCCACACCACGCTGGTGGGTACGCACGCGGACGTGGAGTTCGTCCGTACGGACCTGCTCTCGATCGGCGTCAAGGACACGCGTGACCTGGTGCGGCGGGCGTCGATGTCGCCGGCGGGCGGCCGCTGGCAGGTGATCGTCCTGGAGGACGCCGACCGGCTCACCGAAGGCGCGGGCAACGTGCTGCTCAAGGCCGTCGAGGAGCCGGCGCCGCGCACGGTGTGGCTGCTGTGCGCGCCCTCCGTCGAGGACGCGCTGCCGACCATCCGCTCGCGCTGCCGGCTGCTCACGCTGCGGACGCCGTCCGCCGAGGCGGTCGCGGACGTCCTGACGCGGCGCGACGGCATCGAACCCGGCCTTGCCGCGCAGGTCGCCTGGGCCACGCAGGGGCACATCGACCGGGCCCGGCGGCTGGCCACCGACGAGGCGGCCCGCGAGCGGCGGGCGGCCGTGCTGCGGCTGCCGATGCGGATCGGCGACATCGGCGGGTGCCTGCGGGCGGCGCAGGAGCTCGTCGACGCGGCGGCGGAGGACGCCAAGGCGGTGGCCGAGGAGGTCGACGCCAAGGAGACCGAGGAGCTTCGTGCCGCCCTCGGCGCGGCGGCCGGAACCGGCGGGCGGATGCCGCGGGGTACGGCCGGCGTGATGAAGGACCTGGCCGACCGGCAGAAGCGCCGCTCCACCCGTACCCAGCGCGACACCCTCGACCTCGCCCTCACCGATCTCGCCGGCTTCTACCGTGACGTCCTCGCCGTCCAGCTCGGCTCGGACGAGCGCATCGCCAACGTCGAGGTCGCCGACGGTATCCGCCGCCTCGCCGCCGACTCCCGTCCGGAGCAGAGCCTGCGCCGTATCGAGGCGGTCCTCGCCTGCCGCGAGGCCCTCGACCGCAACGTCGCCCCCCTCCTCGCCGTCGAGGCCATGACCCTCACCCTCCGCGCCGCCTGAGCCTGTCTGCCGGGCCGCCGGCGCCTGGTGGGGCTGGTTGCGTGGGGCGTGGGGCTTGTTCCGGGCCTCTGCGCCGGTTGGGCCTGTCTGCCGGGCCGCCTGAGCCTGGTGTTGGTGGGGCTGGTTGCGCGGGGCCTGCGACAGGTCCCCTCCCGCGCCCCCGCGGAGCGGTTGTGCGGCGTTCGGGTGATCGCGGGGTGGAGTGCGTGACGGCAGCCGGGGCTCGGGCGGTGGGCGTTGCAAGGTGCAGGAAGGGTGCTGCCTGCCCGTCGTGGCCCCTGCGGGGGCGCCGTCCCGAGGGGGTTGCCGTGGCTGACGTCGTGTGGTCCGTGCTGGTCGTGCTGGCCGGGGCGGCGGCCGTGCTGCTCGGGCACCGGGCGGTGCGGCACTGGTGGGCGGAGCGGGCCGGGCGGGTCTACGAGCTGCCCGTCGACCGCAACGGCACCGTCCTGCGTGCCGGGGCAGCCGGGACCGCCGCGCTCCTGGCCGGAGTGCTGGCCCTTCCACTGCTCGGCGGCGGCCCGAACGGCGCGAGCGGCAGCGGCACCACCCGCGTCAGCGCCGACGGCGGCAAGGCGTCCGGCGTGCCCGCCCCCCCGGCCCCGCGGCGTACCCCGCAGCCCGCACCCCCGCCGCCCGCGCTGCACACCCTCGGGTATCCGGCCGGCGGCACCCTCGACCAGCTGGCGGACGGCACCCGGGTGTGGCTGCCGCCGTGGTACGCCTCCCCGCGGGGCGTGCGCGTCGCCTTCCCGGTCGCCGTCGCCCATCTGCCCGCGGAGCGCGAGGCGGACCTCTTCGACGGCTTCGCCCTCGCCCTCCGGCGCGGGCTCGCCGACCCCTTCGTCCTCGTCCTCCCCGCGGACTGCGCCCGCGGTGGCGCCGCCCTCGCCGCCGCCGGCCGGCACTTCCGCGTCCTGCCCGCGCGCGGCGGCACAGGCGTCATCGGCGTCGGTGCCGGTGCTCCCTGCGCCGTGAACGCAGCACTTGCGACCACCGGCCGCTACGGCGCCGCCGCCGGTGTCTCCGGTCTGTACCCACCACTTGCCGCCTCCTCCTCGTCGCGCACCGCGCCACCTCCCTTGCTGCTCGCCTCCGCCCCCGGCGAGACCGCGGCCCAGACCGCAGCCCGGCGGCTGCGCACCGCCCTTCGCCCGCGCGGAGCCGACGACGTACGCCTCGTCGACGGCGTGCCGGTCCGCCGCGAACTCTTCGCCCAGATCGCCGGCTACCTCACGGAGAAGCTCGACGGCCCCGCCGCCATCGCAACCCCGCCCGCTTCCCCGGCCCCCGCCAACCCCCGCGGCGGCCCCGCCAGCTGACTACCCACGCCACACCGGCCCGCAATCCAGCAAATCACCTCAAAAACCGTATTCACCCGTGAGAGGGACACCTCGCAGCGCGCCCGCGACGGACCCCCGATACGCTCGCATTCATCCGACGGGAGGACCTGAGCCGCCGATGCACCCCACACGCCTGCTCCGCCTCCCGGCCGCCGCACTCGCGGTGGCCGGGCTGCTGCTGTCCACATGCTCGGCGTGCTCGGACGGCGACCACCCGGCCGCTCCCTCCGCCTCGGCCTCCCCGGCGCCGGAAACGGCCGCGCCCGACGCCGGCGCCGCGTCCGGCGCGACGGCGCAGCCCGCCACCGAGGCGACGCTCAACCCCCTCCCGGCCGCGACGCCCGGGAACCTGAAGCCGTACTACCAGCAGAAGCTCGCCTGGCACTCCTGCGGCGTCCCGGACTTCGACTGCGCCACCATGCGCGTCCCGCTGGACTACGCACATCCGTCCGCCAAGAACGACCTGGAACTCGCCGTGGCCCGCAAGAAGGCCACCGGCCCCGGAAAGCGGCTCGGCTCGCTGCTCGTCAACCCCGGTGGGCCCGGCGGCTCCGCGATCGACTACATGCAGTACGCGGCCCTCGGCTACCCGGCCGCCGTCACCGCCCGCTACGACATGGCGGCCGTCGACCCGCGCGGCGTGGCCCGCAGCGAGCCGGTGAAATGCCTGACCGACAAGCAGATGGACGCCTACACGGCCGTCGACACCACCCCCGACGACACCGCCGAGCAGGGCAAGCTCGCCACTGCCGACCGCGGGTTCGCCGCGGGCTGCAAGAAGATGTCCGCCGCGCTGCTCGGCCACGTCTCCACCGTCGAGTCCGCGCGCGACATGGACGTCCTGCGCGAGCTGCTCGGCGACGCCAAGCTGAACTACGTCGGCAAGTCGTACGGCACCTTCCTCGGCGCCACCTACGCCGGCCTCTTTCCGCAGCGCGTCGGCCGGCTCGTCCTCGACGGCGCGATGGACCCGTCCGTGGACGCCCTGCAGAGCAGCCGCACCCAGGCCGGCGGCTTCGAGACCGCCTTCGACGCCTTCGCCGCCGACTGCGTCAAGCGCTCCGACTGCCCGCTCGGCCGCACCTCCACCGCCGACGCCGGCAAGCGCCTCGACGCCCTCTTCGCCGCCCTCGACAAGCACCCGCTCCCCACCGGCACCTCCCGCCCCCTCACTGAGGCGCTCGGCACCACCGGTGTGATCGCCGCAATGTACGACCAGGAGGCCTGGCCCTCCCTGCGCGGCGCCCTGATCAGTGCGAACAAGGGCGACGGCGGACCGCTCCTCAAGCTCTCCGACGGCTACTACGAGCGGGACGCCTCCGGTAAGTACAGCAATCTGATGTACGCCAACGCCGCCGTGAACTGCCTCGACCTCCCCCCGGCCTTCCGTTCCCCGGCCGACGTCGGCAAGGCGGTCGCCTCCTTCCGCGCCGCCTCCCCGCACTTCGGCACGGCCCTGGCCTGGTCCTCCCTGGTCTGCGGCTACTGGCCCCTCCAGGCCACCGGCCACCCGGAACGCATCCCCGCCAAGGGCGCCGCCCCGATCCTCGTCGTCGGCACCCTCCGCGACCCGGCCACCCCCTACGCCTGGGCCCAGTCCCTCGCCTCCCAGCTCACCTCCGGCACCCTCCTCACCTACGACGGCGACGGCCACACCGCCTACGCGCGCGGCTCCACCTGCATCGACAACGCCGTCAACGCCTACCTCCTCTCCGGCACCGTCCCCCCCACCCACAAGAAGTGCACCTGACCAGCCCCCCGCCCGGTCAGAACCACCCCCCGGAACCCTGTAGACTTTCCCCCGCTGCGCCTGCCAACCTTGGCACTACGCGCGCAGCACGCCGCCTTAGCTCAGTTGGCCAGAGCAACGCACTCGTAATGCGTAGGTCTCGGGTTCGAATCCCGAAGGCGGCTCCACGATGAGGTTGCGTCTTTGGAAGTGGTGAAACGGGTTTGACCTGATCCGGGGGTTTGTCCCGGCGTCCGGGTTGGTGCCCGCATAGATGAACGGCCACCGGCTGATCTTCGAAGTGTCTAAGCCTCGAAGGAGATCAGCACGATGACCGCAACCGACAGTCTGCCCCTGCACGCTCTCACTGAGGACAACCTCGCGTCGGCGAGTCCGGATCTGCTGCGCGCGATGGTGAAGACGTTCACCGACGCGTTGATGTCGGCGGAGGCCGACGCGATGTGCAATGCGGGGTATGGGCAGGTCAGCGACGAACGCGTCAACCACCGCAACGGATACCGCCCCCGCGAGTGGGACACCCGCGTCGGCACCGTCGAACTCGCGATCCCCAAACTGCGGACCGGCAGCTACTTCCCGGCCTGGCTGCTGGAACGCCGCCGCCGGGCCGAGCAGGCCCTCATCTCGGTGGTCGCCACCGCCTACCTCCTCGGAGTCTCGACCCGCCGGGTGGAGAAGTTCGCGCAGTCCCTGGGCGTGACGCAGCTGAGTAAGTCGCAGGTCAGCGCGATGGCCAAGCACCTGGACGAGCAGGTCGCCGCTTTCCGCAACCGGCCGCTGGACGCCGGACCGTATGCGTTCGTCTGGGTCGACGCGCTGACCCAGAAGGTCCGCGAGGAAGGGCGGATCGTCAACGTCCACGCGCTGGTCGCGGTCGGTGTCAACGCCGACGGGCACCGCGAGATCCTCGGCATCGACGTCGCCACCGCCGAGGACGGCGCCGGCTGGCTGGCGTTCCTGCGCTCGCTGACCGCCCGCGGCCTGAGCGGCGTCCAGCTCGTCGTCTCCGACGCCCACACCGGCCTGGTCAACGCGATCGGAGCCGTCCTGCCCGGCGCGTCCTGGCAGAGGTGCCGCACCCACTACGCCAGGAATCTGCTCTCGCAAGTGCCGAAATCCGCCCAGCCCTGGGTGGCCACCCTGCTGCGGACGGTCTTCGAACAACCCGACACCGACGCCGTGAAAGCCCAGATGACGCACGCGCTGAACGCCCTGGAGGCGAAGTTCCCCAAGGCCGCAGCCCACCTTGATACCGCCCAGCACGACCTGCTGGCCTTCACCGCCTTCCCCCGCGAGATCTGGCGGCAGATCTGGTCCAACAACCCGCAGGAGCGACTGAACAAGGAGATCCGCCGCCGCACCGACGTCGTCGGGATCTTCCCCGACCGCACCGCACTGATCCGCCTGGTCGGCGCCGTCCTGGCCGAACAGAACGACGAATGGACAGAGGCCCGCCGTTACATGGGCCTCGACCTCCTGGCCAAGGCCCACCACCCGAACGAGTCAGAAACTGACAACACGCCCCTACCCACCGAACTCAGCGCATAGCCTCAAAACAAGATCACCGAGTGGCCGTCGATACACCACTCCAGCGGACGTGACCCACGATGAACCCCAGGTTAGGCCTATGACCTGGGGTTTTTCTTTTTCTTGATCATGGAAGCGGCTCCATGAGGGCATTTTGACCTACGCATTCCGATGCGGAGGTCGGTGAGTCACCCTTCGTCGGCCGCTGAGGACGCGCATACGCAGAGATGCCGTCTGAGCTGGGCTTTCCCGGTCAAGGCCAGCTACGGGGTCGTCGCCGATGTGCTGCTGGCTGCCTGTCCTGACTCCACCGGCCGCAGCCTGTGCCGCGCCCGTCCGTCGCGATTTCGTGGGGGTTCCGCTCTACCGGATCGGGGCTCTACGAGACCGACCGCTCCGGCAAGGGTTGTCGCACTCTGGCAAGGGATTGTGCTCCGGGGACGGCGCTGGCCGCGGGGCCGCCTGGGCTGACCGCCTGCTTCACTGTGGCCTGTCCGGCGCGGGTTTACCGCCCGTCTTCAGCAGCCCCGACCGCGAGGTAGACGTGGGCTTGGTCGCGGCCGAAGACGGTGTCGAGCAGGGAGGTAAGGGCGCCGCTGGGCGGGTCGTTGGACCACCGGGCGAGTGCGCCGCCGGGGTGGATGCCGTACGGGAGGACGGTCGGCTGCTGCGGGTGGCCGCCGCCGAGCGCCGCCGCGCCCTAAACGCCCGGCGCGCCGCATCCCGGCCAGGGGCACCCCGGCGACCGCCGAACCGCGCCTCCACTTGCTCGACTACGGCGACTGGACCGGGCCCGCCTCCGCCACCCTCCTGGGCGTCTCGCCGGGCACCCTGTGTAATCGACCAGGCGTATCTGCAAAATGCCTGCATTGCTGCTAAAATGGAAACATGAGTGCACTCACCATCCGGGACGTCCCCGACGACCAGATCCAGACCCTGAAGATCCGCGCCGCCCAGGCCGGAAAGTCTCTCCAGGCATACTTCCTCGATCTCATCGAACGCGAGACGGCGAAGCCGACCATGGCCGAGATGATGGAACGCCTCAACCGCGAGACCACCGCCGACATCAGCACCGCCGACATCCTCAGCGCCATCGACGAGGGCCGGGCGGGCCGTTGATCGTCCTCGACTGCTCCGCCCTCGTCGCTGTCCTCACCGCACACAACGCCGAAGGCGAACGGATCCGCACCCGTGTCGCCCAAGCCACCGACGTCTACGCCCCCACCCTTCTCGACTACGAGGTCCAGTCGGCCCTCCTGGGCATGCGACGCGGCGGAAAGCTCACGGAAAAGGAGGTCGGCAAGGCGATCGCCGCCTACCGGCTGCTTCCGATCACCAGGAGGGAGACGCTGCCCTTCTGGGAGCGGATCCAAAAGCTCCACGCCAATGTGAGCGCCTACGACGCGCAATACGTCACCCTCGCTGAAGCGCTCGGCGTCCCCCTCGTCACCTGCGATGCCCGCATCGCTCGCAGCGGCGCGGCAAAGTGTGCGGTCGAGGTCTTCGGGGGTGCCACCGAATAGCACGAGGCGGCGTCCGGACCGAGCTCGGACCTGGCGCAGGAGCGACGAACGGGGCGAAGATCGGCGTGTGGACCCGCAACGGCGGCTCCGGCCGGCGGCGGACCGCGAGCTGACCGGCGGCCCGACGGCGACCACGCGACCGAGACGCACGACCGCCGCGCACCCCGGCATCCGCCGGGGCGCGCGGCGACCGAACCGAGGAAGACCAGCTCCCCATGCAGATGTACGACAACCCGGTGATCAGTGGCTTCTACCCAGACCCGAGCGTGTGCCGGGTCGGCGATGATTACTACGCAGTGAGTTCGAGCTTCGAGTACTTCCCCGGAGTCCCCCTCTTCCACAGCCGCGACCTGGTGCACTGGCGGCAGGTCGGCAACGTCCTGGACCGGCCCGGGCAACTGGGCCTGACGGACGACATACCGTCTTCCCGCGGTATCTACGCGCCGACGATCCGGCATCACGACGGCCTGTTCTACGTGATCACTTCCCGGGTAGGTGCCGGCGGAGTCCCCGCCGGGCATCTGATCGTCACCAGCGAGCGGCCGGAGGGTCCGTGGTCCGATCCCGTCCACGTCGATTTGCCCGGTGTGGACCCCGACCTGGCCTGGGACGACGACGGCGCGTGCTGGTGCAGCACCTCCGGCGTCCGTATGGCGCGCATCGACCCGTCGACAGGGGCGGTGCTGGAGGGCCCATGGCGGACATGGTCGGGATCCGGTGGGCAGTATCCGGAGTCGCCGCATCTTCATCGCATCGACGGCTGGTGGTACCTGCTGGTCTCCGAGGGCGGTACCGGCGACGGGCACGCCGTCTCCATCGCGCGCAGCCGCTCCCCCCGCGGGCCGTTCGAGCCGTGCCCTTCGAACCCGTTCCTGAGCCACCGCAGCACCGATCTGCCGATCCAGAGCACCGGACACGCCGATCTCGTCCAGGCCGCCGACGGCACGTGGTGGCTGGTCCTGCTCGGCACCCGGCCCCGAGGAGCCTTCCCCCGATTCCATGTCATGGGGCGGGAGACGTTCCTGGCGCCGGTGCGGTGGGAGGACGGCTGGCCCGTCGCCGGCCCGGTCCAGGCACAGCATCCGGCCCCCGCGGCATGGCACCCGTGGGCGCCCGAACCCGCCCGGGACGACTTCGACTCCGCAGCGTTGTCACCAGGCTGGATCTCCCCTCGCAGCCTGCCTGACACGTCGTGGTCACTGGGCGAGAGGCGTGGGTGGCTGACGCTCCGTGCGGCCGGCCCGAGCCTCGACCGCCCCGGGTACACCTTCGTCGGACGCCGCCAGCAGCACCTGGACTGCCGGGTCTCCGTCCGTATCGATCCGGGCACGGGCCGCGGCGGACTGTGCGTGCGCATGGACGAGGCACACCACTACGAACTCGAAGTCAGTGGCGGAGAGGCGAGTGTGGTCGCCCGGATCGGCCCGCTGCGGCAGACCGTGGCCCGGCGCCCGGTACCGCCGGGACCACTCACCCTGGTCATCGAGACCCGGACGACCGGCGTGCTGCCGCCCTCCGTCACCTCCGCCGGCGAACTGGAGCAGGGGCCGCTGGGCACGGAAGCCGCCGGGCCGGACACGCTTGCCTTCTCGATCGTCGGCACCGACACGGCACTGCTGGCGGAACTCGACGGGCGTTACCTTTCGACCCAGCTCAGCACCGGCTTCACCGGCCGTGTGATCGGCATGTACGCCATCGAAGGCAGCGTCGCCTTCGACTGGTTCGACTACACGCCTGCGACGCTCACCGGTCAAAGCAGTGGAACGGGCGGCGTGGCGCGCTAGATCGACCGCGGAACCGACCGGTGTGGGCGGTTCGGCATTGTCGAAGAGCAACACATGCTCCTCGTCCGAGGGAACGGTCCACCGTGGCGATGGGTGAGCAAGAAGCTGGGCTGGGTTCTCGCTCCGGCAACGGGCCTCTCGTTTGCAGACCGACGCTCGACCCCATCGCGGACGGTGACCCGCTATCGCCATCGGGGGTGCGCGAGGGGAGCGCGGACGCCTTTGGACGGGGCGGCACAAGGCATGACCGCTTACCCAGATACAGGTGCTCTGACCAGGTGAAACATCACTGCGCGGCATGAGCTGGAATGCGGTGGCATGGCCGGCCCCGCACTCGTAATGCGTAGGTCTCGGGTTCGAATCCCGAAGGCGGCTCCACGAAGCCCCAGGTCACATAGCCCGTGACCTGGGGTTTTGCTTTTCCTCGGCAGCCGGGACGCCCGCAGGCCCCCTCGCGGAACGCGGTCCGGGGGCGTCCGGTGGCCGAACCGTGGCCATCCGTGCAGCGAGCGTGCAACGGACGTGGCCAGGGCGTACCCGGCGCGGGCAGAGATGCTGTCCGGTTTCTCCACGGGCCAGGTGAGGGCCTCAGGGGCCGCTTCGTGTTGCCACGGGCCTCGGGGGCCGAGCCCGCCCTGCTCCGCTGAGAAGGTGGGGGACCTCATCAGCCGGTCTGTCGTGTCATAGGTGCTCGAAACGCTGCACGACGAAGCCAACACCCTGGTCCAGCTCGCCGCCCACTTCGACAGACCCAGCGCGCTGATCCGCTGCGGCCGCCGCCTGTGTCGGTCCCAGGGGTTGGATGATGCGGACACGTCGAGGCTCGTCCGTCCCCGTTGGGGCGGGGGAGACGGGCCTCGACGGAGCCTGGCCCATCAGATGTCGAACCCGCCTGCTTTCACGGCAGTCATGAAGCTCGCGAACGACTCCGTGGGAATGAGCAGCGCGGGGCCTTCTGGGTTCTTGGAGTCCTCGATGCCCCGCTGTCCGGCGAACGGCGTGGCCGTGAGGTCAGCGACCTCGACGCATTGGCCCTCGTTGCCTCCGCTGGAGGAAGACTTCCTCCAGACGGCGCCCATGAGCTCCGAGGCCGTCAGGTTGTCGGTGATCACTGGTGCAGTCCTTCCAGGTACTCACTGAGAACGTCCCGCGACGTGTCGACGGGAAGTGCGATGTCGACGGGAAGTGCGATGTCGGCGATTGCGGTGAAGTCCTTCTCCAGGAAGTCCACCTGCTCCGCGTCCTCCTGTCGTGCCGGCCGGGGCGAAGTTAGGCTGCCGGGACCGTCGTTGACTGGAGGTCGCAGTGGGACGCAACCGTCGCGCACACCCCGACGCACATCCGACCAGGAACCAGGCACGGCCCCGGGTCGTACGGGCGGTGTCCGTGCTCGCCGTCACGGCGCTGACCGGCGCCCTCACCGCCGCCGCCCCGGCGCACCACGACCCGGCGGCGCCGCCCGCCAAGACCCCGCTCGCCGTCGGGTACGGCGGGGCCGTCGCCAGCGTGGACGCCGACGCCACCGCGGCCGGCGTCGAGGTGCTGCGGCGCGGCGGGAACGCGGTGGACGCCGCCGTGGCCACGGCAGCCGCGCTCGGCGTCACCGAGCCGTATTCCTCGGGCATCGGCGGGGGCGGCTACTTCGTGTACTACAGCGCCCGCCAGCACCAGGTGTTCACCATCGACGGCCGGGAGACCGCCCCACGCAGCGCCACCGACCAGCTGTTCGTCGAGAACGGCAAGCCGCTGGCCTTCGCCGACGCGGTCACCAGCGGCCGCAGCGTCGGCGTCCCCGGCACCGCCGCGACCTGGCAGACCGCGCTCGACTCGTGGGGCACGCGGTCGCTGGGCGAGGTCCTCAAGCCCGCCGAGACGATCGCCCGGCAGGGCTTCACGGTCGACCCGACCTTCAACTCGCAGACCGCCGCCAACCAGGACCGGTTCAAGGACTTCCCGGCCACCGCCGCGCTCTTCCTGTCCGGCGGGCAGCCGCCGGCCGTCGGCTCCACCCTGCGCAACCCCGAACTCGCCCGCACCTACCAGGAGCTGGGCGCCAAGGGGATCGACGCGATCTACCACGGCGACATCGGCGCGGACATCGTGCGCACCGTCCGCAAGCCCCCGGTGGACCCCGCCGCCACCCGCGTGGTGCGCACCGGCGACCTGACCACCGCGGACCTGGCGTCGTACACCGCGAAGAAGCAGGCGCCGACCCACACCGCCTACCGCGGCCTGGACGTGTACGGGCCCGCGCCGTCCTCCTCCGGCGGGACGACGGTGGCCGAGGCGCTGAACATCCTGCAGAACACCGATCTCAAGGACGCCTCGCAACTGCAGTACCTGCACCACTACATCGAGGCCAGCCGGATCGCCTTCGCCGACCGCGGCCGCTGGGTCGGCGACCCCGCCTTCGAGCAGGTGCCGACCGCCGGGCTGACCTCCCAGGCGTTCGCCGACTCGCGGGCCTGCCTGATCAAGGACGACGCGGTGCTGACCAGCCCGCTCACCCCCGGCGACCCCGCCCACCCCGCGGCGTGCGGCGGCACCGGGACGGCCGCGCCCACCACGTACGAGGGCGACAACACCACGCACCTGACGGTCGCCGACAAGTGGGGGAACGTCGTCGCCTACACCCTCACCATCGAGCAGACCGGCGGCAGCGCCATCACCGTGCCGGGGCGCGGCTTCCTGCTCAACAACGAGCTGACCGACTTCTCCTTCGTCCCCGCCAATCCCGCCGTGCCGGACCCGAACCTGCCCGGTCCCGGCAAGCGGCCGCGCTCGTCGATCTCCCCGACCATCGTGCTCAAGGACGGCCGCCCGGACTTCGCGATCGGCTCGCCCGGCGGCGCGACCATCATCACCACCGTGCTCCAGGTGCTCACCGAGCACGTCGACCGCGGCCTGCCCCTGGTCGACGCGATCGCCGCGCCCCGGGCCAGCCAGCGCAACGCGGCGAACACCGAACTCGAACCGGACCTGTGGAACAGTCCGCTGAAGGCCCAACTGGAGGGCATCGGGCACCACTTCGCCCAGAACCCGGAGATCGGTGCGGCCACCGGCATCCAGCGCCTCGGCGACGGGCGCTGGCTGGCCGCGGCGGAGCCGGTGCGGCGGGGCGGCGGCTCGGCCATGGTGGTGGTCCCGGCGGGCTAGGCCGTCCCGGTCGACTCCACGATCGTGCGTGCGCGCGTATCGGCACGCGGCCGGGGCCCACAAAAAGGGGCCCCGGCCGACGAGCCGCACGACCATGCCATCGGCCGGTCCCGCGGCGGACTGACCACGAAGATCCACCTCGCCGCCGACGACCGCCGCAGGCCGGTGGCCTTCGTGCTGACCGCCGGGCAAGTCGGTGACCCCGCCCCACCGGTGGGTCCGGGCTGTCACCAGGTGGGGTTCGCCGGGTCGAGGACCGGGGGCAGCGTCGAGCTGTGCGGCGTGATCACGTAGGCGACGCCGCCGGAGCCGTAGCCTGTCGAACCGTTGGCCCGGGTCCAGTAGGTACGCAGCCAGATGTTCTCCAGTTGGCCGCGGGCGTAGATGTGGCGGACCTGCGCGTCGGAGGCGGAGAACGGGTCGTTGACGATGAAATCGCCGGTCTGGGTGAATCCGTCGACGACCATGAGGTGGCCGGCCGTGCCGTAGCCGGCTCCCGTGAGCTCGCCGTTGTCGAACGCGACGGAGATCGCCACCGGGATGCCGGCCTTGATCAGTTGCTCCAGGTCGTCGGTGCTCTGGAGCTGGACGACCTCGGCATCCAGACCGAAGTGTGAGGCGTAGCCGGCGTTGAACGGCCAGTTGCCCGTGCCCTGGTACAGATAGTCGTACGTCTCCCGCGCGGCGTAGTCGACACTGGGGTCGGCGTAGGACGGGTCGACCCAGGACATGTCGGCTGCTGTGGGTCCTGCGCCCCAGAACTCGTCGATCATTTCACTCGAGGTCGGGCTGCACCACGCGTCCCCGCCGCCGCCGTATTTCTTGTACTCGCCGGCGTGGATCTGCTGGGAGTACTTCGGTACTGCCAGTTCGATTCCCTCTGCGCCGCCGAGCGGACTCGGGACAACGGATGTGCGGGCGGGCACGAGCGAGGCGAACGCGGCGAGCTGCCAGAGCCTGGGCGTCGCGGTCGAGCCGGACCGGCGGTACAGCGTGGCGCGAAGCTGGTACGCGTGGACCGAGTGCCCGGGAGAAGCGTTGAAGGTGTCGGTGCTGACCCGACCGTACGGAGCGGCCGTGGGGCTCACCGAGGTCCGGGCGATGTCGGTGTCCAGCGCCGCCCAGTGGCCCATGTCCAGCCAGCCGGTCTGTACGCCGTCCTCCATCGTGGCGTTCACTTCGACCTTCGTCCACGTTCCGGCGGGGGTCTGCGCATTCCACGACGAGACCAGCTCGGTCGCGCCGAACCCGAGCGGGTGGACCGGCGAGGTCCACGTGGCGTAGCCGTACGAATTGGTCGTATGCAGGTAGGGGTCCTTGTAGCTGATGGATCCGACGGTGCCGGCGATGTCGATGCCCGTGCGGTCACCGGACAGTTCCTCGACGCCGCTCCCGCTGCCGGAGGTGAAGTCGGCCAGGGTCGTCCACTTGTGGAAGTCGACCCGGCCGGGGGAGGCCGAGGCGTGGGTCGTCGGTGAGGTGGCCGGATCGGGTCCGGCGGCGGCCGGCGCGACCCCGCCGCTCAGGCCGCCGACTGCCAGGGCCAGCACCAAGGCAGCCTGGACCGGTCGGTGGGGCCGGCGCAGAGTGAAGTTGACGTGGCGTGAGCTCATTCGCGGGCCTCCGGAGGCTGCGCGGTAGGGAGGTTGAGCACTGGTACGGCACGGTGGGCGACGGCTCTTGCCGAGGCAAGGTGGCAGCTTCAATCCATTTCGTCAAGAGCCAGCACGGTATTTTGTGGTGATTTATGCGAAGTTTTGTTCGAGTCCTGCGCTGGGACGTGTCTCGCCTGTCCGGGTCCGACGCACGGTGTGCGGGGGACCATCCTCGCCGGCGAGGCGGTGGTCTGTTCCACACCGTCACGGGTGACGGCTTCTTGTCCGTGCGCTTCCGGCGGGCGACCCGCCTGGCGGTCCACACCCGCGTGGCCGGGCGCGCAGGTCGCGCATCCTGACGGGCGGCTGCGCCACCGGGTGGCCGCGACTCCGGCGAGCACCACGGCAGCCCCGGCGACGACCCGCGGGCCGAGCTGCTCCCCGAGGACGGCCGCGCCGAGCGCGACGGAGACGACCGGCAGCAGGTAGCCGACGGTGGCCGCGCTGGTGGCCCCCTCGTCCGCGATCAGGCGGTAGTTGAGGTAGAAGGTCAGGCCGGTGCTGCATATGCCGAGGACGGTGACGGCGAGTACGGCCCGCAGACCGGTGCCGGCCGGTGCGGCGCCGGTGGCCGGCAGTGCGGGGACGCTCAGTGCCGTGGCGACCAGGAGCTGGGCCGCGGAGAGGGCGAGCGGCGCGGTTCCCCGCCCGGTCAGCCGGCTCCCCATGTAGGCGAAGCCGACGGCGTAGCTCGCCGCCGCCCCGAACAGGGCGAGTGCGCCGCCGCCCAGGGGGCCCGTGCCCTGCCAGGGGCCGAAGATCACCAGCGTTCCGGCGAAGCCGAGCAGCAGCCCGCCCAGGCGGACGGCGCCGATGCCGCGTTCCGTGCCGATGGCCGTGCCGATGAGCACGGACCACAGCGGGGTGGTCGCATGGAGCACCCCGGCCAGGCCGGAGTCGACGGTCTGCTCGCCGATGCCGAACGCAAGGAACGGCAGGGTGTTGCAGAAGAAGGCGGCCACCACCAGATGCCCCCAGACGGCCCGGTCGCGCGGGAGCCGCTGCCCCGCGGCGTGCATCAGGGCGAGCAGGACCGCCGCGCCGAGGGCCGACCGGACGAAGGCGATCTGGAACGGGGTGAGTCCTCCGTTGAGTGCGATCTTGATCCACAGGAACGCCGATCCCCACAGCAGCGCAAGTGCGGCCATCCGCACCGATGAGCCCCGTCCGCCGTCCATCACGTCCGCCTCCCTGCTGTCTTCCTGCTGCCACTTGCCCGGCCCGGCTTGCATGGTGCCGGGCCGATTCGCAACAGGACAAGCAAAAGATTCGGCTCAACCTTTAAGCTCTGCTGCATGATTGATGTGCGACGCATGCAGGTCCTCCGCGCCGTGGTCACCAGCGGGTCGATCACCGCCGCGGCGACGAACCTGGGCTACACCCCCTCCGCGGTCAGCCAGCAGGTGGCGGCGCTGGAGCGGCAGGCCGGGCTGCCGCTGCTGGAGCGGGTCGGCCGCGGGGTGCGGCCGACCGAGGCCGGCCGGCTGCTCAGCGAGCACGCGGCCGTCATCAGCAGGCACGTGGCCGAGGCGGAGACCGCACTGGCCGATCTGCGCTCCGGGCGCACCGGTCTGCTGTCGATCCGCTACTTCGCCACGGCGGGTGCGAGCCTGATCGCACCCGCGCTCGCCCAGCTGAGGCAGCAGCACCCCGGCATCCGGGTCGACCTCAGAATGACCGACCCCGAGGATCCGCTGCCCGATGTCGTCCAGGGCCGGGCCGACCTCGCCCTGGTGGTCCGGCCGCGCGGGCGGACCCATGAGGGCGTCCGCTTCGTCCATCTGCTGGACGACCCCTACCGCGCGGTGCTGCCGTTGGGTCACCGACTGGCCGCCGAGGAGGTCCTGGACCTCGCGGACCTCGCCGACGAGCCCTGGGTGCGCAGCGACCGGCCCGGCCCGTGCCTGGACGCGGTGGTCGAGGGCTGCGCCGCGGCGGGTTTCAGCCCCGACTTCGTGGCGGAGAGCGAGGACTACGCCACCGCGCAGGGGTTTGTCGCCGCGGGGCTCGGGGTCGGTCTGATCCCGGCCATGGGGCTGACGAACCGCCACCCCGGGGTGGTCGTACGCGCGGTGCGGCACCCGGAGCCGGGCCGGGCCATCCACGCCGCCGTACGGGAGGCCCCGTCGGCCCAGCCGGCGCTCGGCGGGCTGCTGGCCGCCCTCAGGGAGGTGTCCGGGCGGTAGGCCTCAGGCGGGCCGGTCCAGCACGGTCAGTTCGGGCAGAGCTCCACGCCGACCTGAGCGCCTACGACGCGCAATACGCCGCCCGACCGCCCCGGGGCAGCTTCGTCGGTCACCACTGCCACAGCTGCCAGTACCACCAGCCCCGCATGGCGCCGTTCGTCACGTCGGCGCCCACGGTGAATCCCAGGATCTGGCCGTAGGCGGCTGTTTCCCAGGGGTCGAAGGTCACATCCGGTCCGAGGCCCACCTTGGTGGCGGACATGATCCCGATCTCTGCGGACTCGGCCTTGACGAGGGCGAGCCCCACATGGACGTGCACCGCCCAGCCGTCAGGAGGGGGCGGGATGGGGACCTTGTCGACCTGGATGTGCACGGTCTCGGTGGGATACACGCCGTACGGCGCGCCGAGGCCTCCGGCGGAGTAGCTGGCGTTGATCACGCCTCCTTGTTCCCAGGCCAGCGTGGACATGGCGACCTCCATGGGGTTCGGCGGTGGCGTCGAACGGGGCCGGCCGGTCGCTCGGACGGCCCACTCCCCGTACATGAACGAGAGTGACCCGTTTGAGCCGTTCGTGCCACCCGGGACGCGGCGGCAGGCTGTGGCAGGAGGGCCGCCGTACGGTGAGGAGGAGCGGCCCCGTGAAGTCCGGGCGGTCTCGGCCGCGGGGAGGGTGCGGTTCAGGGTGATGCCCGGGCCCTGCGGGTGGGCGTCCCGCGGGCCCCGGGCCCACCGGGGTCATCCCGCCGGGAGACGCGCCGAGATCTCTTCGGCCGGCTCGCCCGTGTGGAGGGCGAGGACGTCGGCGACGAGGGTGTCCAGCGGCGGCCAGGGGATGGCGCCGTGGTCGTTGTAGAGGGCGACGAGACCGTGCAGCGCGGTCCACAGGAGCAGCCCGTTCTGCCATTGCCGCTCGGGGCCGGACCGCTCACCGCCGCGCTGCCGGACGTCGGCCAGTGACGTGATGACGGAGCCCAGGAGGGCCTCGCCGGCGCCGTACGCCTGGAGGGGGACGAGTTCGGCCGGCATGCGGCCTCCGAAGAGCGTGCGGTACTCCCCGGGGTGCTCGACCCCCCAGCGCGCGTAGGCGGCGCAGCGGGCGACGAGGTCGTCCAGGGGGTCGGCGGTCCGTGCCGCCGCCTCGTCCATCAGCCGGGCCAGCTCGGCGAACCGCAGTCGCAGCACGTGCTGGATCAGGGCGCCGAGGTCGGGGAAGTGGCTGTAGATGCTGGCGGGCGCGACGCCGACCTCCCGGGCGACCTGCCGCAGGGTCAACGTCTCCGGTCGGTCGAGGGTGGCCAGCAGCCGGGCGGCGGCCTCGACCAGTTCGGCCTTGAGCGTCTGCCCCTGACCTCGGGGGTTGCGTCGGCGACGCGGGGCCTGCTCCCCGGCCATACCCGGCTCCTCCTCGTCGGCAACGGGCGTTCACCTTACCTTTCGGCGCCGCTCGGGCGCCCGGGCCGTACGGCTTGACACCTCTGACCAACAGGTGTTCACTCAAGTTCACCAACACTTGTTCAGTTAGTGGAGTCGTCATGCGCATCGCAGTTCTCGGCGCGACCGGCCGGGTCGGGCGCCTGGTCGTGGACCAGGCGGTCGAACGGGGCCACGAGGCAGTCGCGCTCGTCCGCAGCCCGCAGAAGTACGTCCAGCCCGCACGGGGCGGGGTCGAGGTCCGCGAGGCGGACGTGACCGGGCCGCGGTCCTTCCCGGACCTGGGCGATGTGGACGTCGTCGTGTCCGCGCTCGGCATCAGCAAGGGCGACGGCCCGGGCGCCCTGGTGGCGGGCGCGCGGATCCTGGCGGCGTTGCCCGTCCGCACCCTGTGGCTCGGCGCGCTGGGTTCGGGACTGTCGACCGGCGCCGGAGGAGGCATCTACCAGGCGGTGATGAAGATGTTCGTCGGCAAGGAGCTGGCGGAGAAGGCCGCGGCCGACGCGATCGTCCTGGAGAGCGGCGCCACCGTCTTCCACGCGCCCGACCTGTGGGTCGGGGACGTCAGCGCGGCCCGCCGCAACGTACCCCTGGCGCAGTACCCCAAGCCCTTCCTGCCGCCGCACGCCTCGCGCGCCACCGTCGCGGCCCTCATCGTGGACGAGGCCGAACGGCCGACGCCCGAAGCCGGCATCCTCGTGCCGGTGGCGGGCGCGTGAGGGCCGCCGTGGAGTGCACTCCCGGGGCCGGCCTCCGCCGCTGACCCGGCGGCGGGGGCGGGGTCACGTTCCCGGACGGGTGCGGGGCTGTGACCGGGGGGCGTGATCTACTGCCGGGTGGACGTCCGACCCGACGGAGGCACCCGAGCCATGGCCACTTCCTCGCCCTCACCTTTCCCTCCGGAGCGCGCCGCCGCCTTCGGGCGGGTCGCCGAGGACTACGGGCGGCTGCGCCCGGCTCCGCAGGAAGAGGCGGTCGGCTGGATGCTGCCCGAGGGCGCGTCCGCCGTTCTCGACCTGGCGGCCGGTGCCGGCACCCTCACGGCGCTGCTGGCGCCCCGCGTGCCGGAGGTGTACGCGGTCGAGCCGGACGACCGGATGCGGGCGGTGCTCGCCGAGCGGCTTCCGGACGCCGACGTACGACGCGGCAGCGCGGAGTCGATCCCGTTGCCGGACGCGGCCGTGGACGCGGTGATCGTCTCCTCGGCGTGGCACTGGTTCGACACCGGCCGGGCCGTACCCGAGATCGCTCGCGTGCTGCGGAGCGGCGGGCGGTTGGGCATCGTCTGGAACGGCATCGACCGCGGCGTCGACTGGGTGGACCGCTGGTCGAGCGGGCTCGGCGGCACCGGCGGCCAGCCGGCCCCCACGGAGCGCTGGGCCCGTCGCGGGGAGCTGCTGCGCACGGCGCTGGAGACCCCGGACTCGCCCTTCGGCGCGCTGGAGCACGCCGCCTTCACCACCACCCGCCGCACCACCCCGGCCGAGGCGGCGGCGCTGCTCGGCACGTACAGCCGCGTCATCCTGCTCCCCGAGCAGGAGCGCCGGGCGCTGCTGGCCCGAGCCCGGGACACGCTCTGCGCGCAGCTCGGCATCGGCCCCGACGACGCCTTCGACCTCCCGTTCCGCGCCCTCACCTGGCGGGCGGCGCGGAGCTAGTGCTGTGATCGGGTCGGGGCCCACCCGGGCGTCAGGCGGCGGTGGCCGACAGGACGAACAGGTCGTAGTCCGCCGATTCGAGGAGCTCGGTCGCCTGGCGGGTCTGGGACACCATGGCCTGTACGAAGTCGCGGCTCGCGGGGTGGGCCAGGCCGGGCCACGCCTCACCCTGGGAGAGGTGGTCGCGGGCGCGTTGGGTGTGCAGGGCGACGAGGCGGCGCAGCGGGGCGGTGCTGTGCCTGCCGGCGACCGCCTCCTCGACGTCCGCGCGGGTCAGCCCGCAGCGCGACAGGTCGTCCAGCGGGAGGTAGAGCTTGCCGAGGTGCAGGTCCTCGGGGACGTCCGTGAGGTTGTCCAGGATCTGCAGGCTCACGCCCAGGGAGACCGCCGCGTCGCGGGCCGCCGTACGGTCGGCGGTGTCGGCGGTGCCGAAGAGGTCGGCGAGCCAGAGGGCGGGCTGGCCGCTCACGCCCGCGATGTAGCGGTCCAGTTCGGCGGTCGTGCGGTACTCCCGTACGGCCATGTCCTCCCGTACGGCCCGTTGGGCCTGGCGGAGGCTGTGGCCGGGGATCTGCCAGGTGCGTACGAAGTCCGCGAACGCCGTGCAGACCAGGGACGCCGGCTGCGCCGCGGGCGCCGGAGCCGGATCGGCTGCCAGGGTCCGGTCGAAGTCGGCGACGAACGCGTCGAAGTCGTGGCGCCGTTGCTCCGGGGAGCTGTCCCGGGCGTCCGCCAGGTCGTCCGCGTGGCCGCAGAAGGCCATGATCGCGTCCCAGTACGGGCGTTTCGCCGGTGCCATCAGGGCGCGGCTGCCCGCGTGTGCCGCGTGGTTGTGGTGGAGCAGGCGCGCTTCGCAGTGGCCGTAGGCGTCGCGGAGGAGGGGGTCGTGGATGCCGGCCGCGTCCAGTTCCCGCGCGCTCACGGAAGCAGCCGGGGGCCGGCCACAGCCTGGACGGAAGCGGGCGCGGGCGCCGGGGCCTCGGCAGGCTCCCGTTGGACGATGACGAACCCCTGGTCCGGATGGGCGTCCAGGGAAGTGTGCCCGGCGTAGACGGCGTCGATGAAGTCGATGCGCTTGTGGTAAAAAGCGGCCGAACTCGCGACGCCGAAGACGTCCGGGGCACCGATCAGCAGCGGGGTCTCCGCGATCAGGTGACGGGCCGCCAGCTCGGCTTGCTCCTGGGTGGGCGCGGCACCTTTCAACAGCCCGTGCAGCACCGACCGGGCGGCCGCCAGGTAGGACTCCCGCAGGACCGAGCCCTTCGCCCACTCCTGCTCGGTGCGGTGCAGCAGCGCCTGGTAGGCGGGGTGCTCGGTGAGGCGGGACAGCCGGTGGGCGGCGAAGGGCCGGCTGGTCACCCCGGCCGCCTCCCACGCGCGCAGCACCCGGTTGCGGATGCGGGACGCCTCCTCCCACGACTTCTTCCGGGCGCGCTCGGGAGCGTAGCCGAGGGCCAGGAACGTCTCCCGCCGCGCGCTGTCGGGGATCACGACGTCGATCCGGTCGAAGCGCAGGGCGGTCCAGCGGAGGAGACCGGTCAGCAGCTCCTCGCTGAAGTAGCTGTTGCCGGGGCTCACTCCGATCAGGGCGTGCTCGCCCCGGTCGAAGACCCGTCGGCAGTTGCCGGTGAGGGGCTCGACGCCGAACGAGGGCTCAGGCGGCTCCGACGACTCCGGGATCGGCACGCTGGTTTCGGTCCTGCTGGTCATAGAGCGCTTCCTGATACGGGCGGCTGACGCGACGACTACAGGGATATACCAGGACTTTCCCCGCCTGCCACTACCGGTGTGCGGCGGTCCGGCACGTGGGTGACAGGCCTCACCCGACTGCCGTGCGGGACGCCTCGCAGCAGCTCACCCGCCTCCCAGCACGACGGGGGCGCCTGCGGCCGGATCCGGGGCGACGGCGGCCGGAACGCGCCGCTCGGCCCGCCGCACGGCGGACACGCCGGCCACGTAGGCGAGGTCCAGGACGATCGCGAGGGTGAAGACGACCGGCAGGACCGGACCGCCGACCACGGTGCCGTTCCGCAGCCAGACCACCCCGCCGGCCACCGCTCCGGCGTCGGCCACCAGCCGGCACACCCCGATGGCGGTCGACTGGCCGGACGTGGACCGCCGGGCCATCAGCATGGCCGGGAACAGGCACGACATCACCAACTGCGCGCCGAAACCGGTGTACGTGCCCGCCGTCTCGATGCCGCCGGCGCGTTCGAGCTGGCGCAGCGCCGCCTCCATGCCGGTCCAGCAGCACGCGCCGGTCAGCGCGAGGCCGAGGACGTACCCCCACCGCGGCAGCCAGGGGAACTCCCGGTGGCCGTAGCGCAGCGCCGTCCACAGGATGCCGCAGTCCAGCAGGAACCAGACCACGTTCGTCACCCACAGCGCTCCGGGCTGCGGGCGCACGAAGGAGAAGTTCCCCTCCCAGGAGAGGTTCAGCCACAGTGCCACGATCGGCATGCCGTAGGTGCGGTCGCGCAGCCCGGCCCGGATGATCAGCACGTAGACGACCGCCCACAGCATGTTCGCCGTCGCGATCATGGCCGTGACCGGTGTCATCTGCTGTGACATGTGGACTCCCGATGCTGTGACATGGGGACCCCGGCTCAGTTCCGCGCGGCGACGAGCAGGACGTAACCCAGATCCGGATGGCCGCAGAACTGCTCCAGCCCCGCGAGGGCCGCACCGAACTCCTCGGCGCCGATGGCCCGTTCGAACTCCCCGCGCGCCTCGGCCATCAGCCGGAGCATCTGGGCCGCCGAGTGACGCCAGTGGTCGCTGAGGTCGACGGCTTCCAGCGGGGTCAGCCCGCTCTCCCGCAGCTCCGTACGCCATCCCTCCAGCGTGGGCGGCAGGTGCATCGCCGGGCCGGCGTCGAGCGCCCGTGCCTCCCGCGGGCGCGGGCCCTGCGGGGGCAGCAGCATTCCGTCGGCGACCACCAGGCGCCCGCCCGGACGCAGGACCCGGCGGATCTGCGCCAGCGCACCGGCGCGGTCGCGGATATGGCTCATCGACTCCACCGCGCAGGCCGCGTCGAAGGATCCGGCGCCGTACGGCAGCGCCAGGGCGTCGGCGCGCTCGAACCGGACGCGCTCGGCGAGCCCCTCGGCGCGGGCCAGCGCGGTGGCCCGGTCCGTCTCCACGGCGCTGACGGACACTCCGGTGACCTCGACACCGTGCCGGCGCGCGATGCGCAGGGCCGGTGCGCCGGTGCCCGAGCCGACGTCCAGCAGGTGCTGCCCGCGCGAGAGCATCAGGTGGTCGGCGACCAGGTCGGTCATCCGGTCGGCGGCCCGGGGGAGCGTGTCGTCCTCGCGGGGCTCGGCCCACAGGCCGATGTGCAGATTCCCTCCGTAGGGGCCGGACAGGATGTGCGACACCTTGTCGTAGAGGCCGCCGATGCCGTCCCCGTCCCCCTCGCCGCCCTGTCCGGGAGGCGGGAGGACGGCGGGGGCGCCGGGGGCACGGGCCGCCGTGGTCTGCTGCTGCATCCGGAAAGACTCCCTGTCTGCCTTGAGCGTATTTGCTCTATCTCATCACGTACAGTTAGTGAAGTGGCTGATATCTCCCTTGGGGCGTCACTCCGGGTGCGCGAGGAGCGTGCGGGCCGCGCGCTCGTGGACGCGGTGGACGCGGGTCCGGCAGGTCCGGCGGGTCCGGCGGGCTCGGCGGACGCGGTGCTGCGCGTACTGCGGAGCCGAAGTGTCGTCAGGCAGTACACCGGCCGGCAGGTCGACGACGAGGTCCTGGAGATGCTCGTGAGCGCGATGCTCGCGGCGCCCACGGCCTCCAACAAGCAGGCGTGGGCCTTCGTCGCCGTGCGCGAGCGGCGGACGCTGCGCCTGCTCGGCGCGTTCGCCCCCGGGATCATCGGCACGCCGCCGCTCGTCGTCGCCGCCTGTTTCGACCGGTCCCGGCCGGTCGACGAACGCGGGCCCGGGGAAGGCGGCTGGGACATGGGGCTGCTGTGCGTGGCCATGGCCGTGGAGAACCTGCTGCTGGCAGCCCACGCCCTCGGGCTCGGCGGCTGCCCCGTCGGCGGCTTCCGCGAGGGGCCGGTGCGGACGGTCCTCCGGCTCCCCGCACACCTCGACCCCGTGCTGCTGGTGCCGGTCGGCCACCCCGCCGGGCCGCTGCGCCCGACCGACCGACGTGACCGGAACGAGGTGCTCAGACATGACACATGGGAGCAGTGACAGCGGCCGTATGCGGGAGGAACTGCTGCTGCTGGCGGCCTTCCTGCTCAGCAGCGGGCGCGGACTGGCGGACGAGCCGGCCGTGTACGGCCAGGCGCGGTGCCTGGACGCCGCCCGGCGCACGCTGGCCCTTGTCGAGGGGCTGGGCGGGCAGGACCCGGCCGTCACCGGGCTGCGCACCGAGCTGGAGGCGTTCATGACCGGGCCGATAGGCGGCTGCGGGGACATCAACACGCTGCTGGACTCGGCGTGCGACCGCCTCGCGGAGGTGCTGTGCGACCGGGGACGGGACGTGGACCTGCTCCCGCGCCCGTGAGCCGGGCCGCACGGCGGCGGGGGGTCGGGGGCCAGGACGGAAAGAGGGTGCAGAATCCGCGGCCCTCGGGGTCGGCCGGGCAGGTCCGCGGCGCATCGCCCCGGCCCACGTCCGCGGGGGCGGCGAACACCGGTACGCGGCAAGCCTCTTGGGTTGTTTCCTGTGAAAAGGGCGCGACCGGCGCGTTTCGTTGACTTCGTCCGGTTCGGGCGCGCAGGCTGGCCCGCGTTGTCCCGGATCTCCTGCGACCGGGCACCGCTGGTTCGACGGAACACCGCCCCCGTGAGGGCGGAACGCTACGGAAGGTTGTTGCCGGACATGCCGGAGATGCTGCACACGATGGTCGTCGGCCTGGGCCGGGCGGGGGCGGGCCTCCATCTGCCGGTCCTGGCCAAGGCCCGGGAGCGGCAGCCGCGTTGGTTCGCGCCCGGCCCCGTGGCCGCCTTCGACCGGGACGCCGCGGCCCGCGCCCGCCACACGGCGGAGGGCGTGCACACGGTGGCCTCGCTCGCGCAGGCCCGGCGCGTGCTGGACCCCGGGCGTACGGTCGTGCACGTCTGCACGCCGCCGGTCGCGCGGGTCGAGCTGATCGAGGAGCTGCTCGAACTCGGCTTCCGCAGGCTGCTGGTGGAGATGCCGCTCGCCTCCGGGCCGCGCGACCTCGCGCGGCTGCTGGAGTTGCTGCGCGGTCCGGACGTGCAAGTCGCCGTCGTCGCACCCTGGTTGGCCAGCACGCTCACCGACCGGCTGACCGTGCTCGTCCGGGAGCGGTCCGCGCTGGGCGCGCTGCGGCAGATCTCCGTCGTCCAGAGCAAGCCGCGCTTCCGGCGCTCGCTCGCCGGCTCCGGGCACCCGACCGCCTTCGACGTCGAGATCCCGCACGCGATGGGCGTCCTGCTGCGGCTTGCCGGGGACGCCGACGTGGCGGGCGCGATCTGCACCGACCTGGACGTCAACGGGCGGCGGCTGCCCCGGCTCGGCGGCGCCACCCTGCGCCTCGCGCACCACGGCGGAGTCCGCGGCGTCATCCGCTCCGACCTCACCTCGCCCGTGCGCGAACGCCGGATCACGCTGCGCTTCGACCAGGGCACCGCGATCGGCCACTACCCCGCCGAGGCCTCCGACCACTACGCCCAACTGCGCCTGCTCGTACGGGACGTACCGCCCGAGCCGCGCGCGGTCTTCCGCGACGACGCGCTGACGGAGTTCGTGCTGCGCGCCTACGCCGACTTCGCCTCCGGGGGCCCGGGCGCCGCCGCCTTCGAGGAGCAGGCGCGGGTGGTCGGGCTGCTGGGCGAGGCCAAGGAGCTGGCCTTCCCGCTCGAAGCGTGGGAGATGCGGGGGGAGTTGGCCGGCGTCAGCTGAGCCCGCCCTCGGTCCGCAGGTATTCGAGGACCGCGAGCACCCGGCGGTTGTCGTCGGAGGCGGTCGGCAGGTCCAGCTTCGCGAAGATGCTGTTGATGTGCTTGCTCACGGCGTTCTCCGTGACGACCAGGGCCGCGGCGACGCCCGCGTTGGAACGGCCCTGCGCCATCAGCGACAGCACCTCGCGCTCGCGCGGGGTGAGCCGGGACATGGGCCCCGTCGCCTCCAGCCGGGAGACCATCGCCGAGACGACCTTCGGGTCCAGCACCGTCGCGCCCCTGGCCACCTGCCGTACCGCCTCGACGAAGTCCGGGACGTTGCCCACCCGGTCCTTGAGCAGGTAGCCGATCGCGCCCTCGCCCGAGCTGAGCAACTCCCGTGCGTAGAGCTGCTCGACGTACTGGCTGAGCACCACCACCGGGAGCCCCGGGCGGCGTTCGCGCGCGGCGAGGGCCGCGACCAGCCCCTCGTTGCTGTACGTCGGCGGCATCCGGACGTCCACGACCGCGACGTCCACCTCCGCGCGGGCCAGCGCCTGCGACAGCGCCTCCGGGTCGCCGACCGCGGCCACCACCTCGAAGTCGTGCGCCTCCAGCAGGCGGGTCAGGCCGTCCCGGAGGAGGGCGAGGTCTTCGGCGATGACAACGCGCACGGTACCTCCATCGTGACCCGGGTCGGGCCCCCGGGCGGGCTGTCCACAGCGAGCGTGCCGTCGAAGACCTCCAGCCGGCGCGCCACCCCGCTCAGCCCGCTTCCGGCACCCACGGCCGCGCCGCCGCGGCCGTCGTCGCCGACGACGACCGTCAGCGTACCGGCGCGGTGTACGAGGCCCACCCACGCACGCGTCGCACCCGCGTGCTTGACGACGTTGGCCAGGCACTCCGTCGTCGCGAAGTACACCGCCGACTCCACCGGTGCCTCCGGCCGGCCCGGCACGTCCGCCTCGACCGCCACCGGCAGCGCCAGGTCCAGCGCGACCGCCTGCACGGCGCCGACCAGCCCGCGGTCGGCCAGCACGGGCGGCTGGATGCCCTCCATGACCGTACGCAGCTCCTCCAGCGCGGTCAGCGTCGTCTCCCGCGCCTCCGCGAGCAGCGCGGCGACCGCGTCCGGGTCGCGGCGCAGCAGCTCGCTCGCGAGCCCGAGGTTCATCGCCAGCGACACCATGCGGGCCTGCGCCCCGTCGTGCAGATCCCGCTCGATCCGTTTCAACTCCGCGGCCTGGACGTCGAGTACGCCGCTGCGCGTACGGTGCAGCGCAGCCACCCGCTCGGTCAGCTCCTGCTCGCGGGCCGGCGGCAGCCGCTGCAGCCACCACGCGTGCACCACGAGTGCGACGGCCACCACAGGCGTGCTGAAGACCGGCCAGAAGAAGCCCCCGCCGGACAGGGCCCACGACACGACGTCGATGCCCACCCACACCGCGCTCAGGGCGAGTTGGAGCGCGAACGCCCGCCGCCGCCCGCGCGGCTTGCGCAGCGCCCAGCGCAGCCCGTACTGCAGCGCCAGGTTGACGCCGAGCCCGAACCACACCCACCGCGGCCAGAAGTACATCGGGCTCAGCTGCGCCCACACCAGGGTGCCGACCACCCCGACGACCACCGAGGCGACGGCCTGCCACACCAGGAGAACGCCCCAACCGGGCCGGCGCAGCCGCCGCCCCGGTCGGGAGAGAGGGAATGCCGCGCTCACGCGGACACCTCCGTGCGTACGCCCGCGGTGCGCCGTACGGGACCCGTCGCGGCCTGCCCCGCCCCGCGGCCCCCCGCCGTCACGCCGCCACCGCCGTCCGCAGGGCCACCGTCGCGGGGGCCCGGCCCGCGCGGCGGGCGGCGGTGAGGGCGGCGCCCAGTGCGAGCACCGCCACCCCGGCGACCACCGCCGTGTGGATGCCGACCGCCGAGCCCGGCAGGACGTCACCCGACACGGCCAGGCTGTACGGCACCGCGGACGCCGCGGCCGCGGCCGTGCCGAACAGCAGCCCCGTCACCAGCGTCAGCGCCGTCTCGGCGGCGACCTGCCGCAGCAACTGCGGCTGCGTCGCACCGGCCAGCCGCAGCTGGGCGAACTCGCCCTGCCGGGCGGCCGTTTCGGCGACCACCAGGTTGACCAGCATCACCGCGGCGAAGACCGCGAGCATGCCGACGACCACGTAGTTGAGCGTCGCCGTGCCCTTGTCGTCCGCGGACAGGTGCGGGTGCGCCGCATTCCACACCGACTGCATGGCCAGCGTCCCCGTGGAGATCGCCGTGCACAGCACGATCGGCATCACCGCGGTCGCCGCCCGCTGGACGCGCTGCCGCACCGCCAGCACGCCGAGCCTGCCCGGCGCCCCGAACGCGCCCAGCAGCGGGGCCAGGGCCGCGGTCACCGCGCGCAGCAGTACGGGCGCGAGCAGCGCGAAGCCCAGCGCGGACAGCACCGCGGCCTCGCCCGCGACCGACTGCGACTCGATCTTCGAGGCGTCCAGGGCGGTCGCCGTGACCACCGCGCAGCTCGCCCCGGCCACCACCAGCAGCGCGCCCGCGGCCAGCCGGAAGCGGCTGGTGCGGCGGCCGCCCGCGGCCGCCTGCCGGTGCGCCTCCACGGCCCTGCGGCGGGCCGCCCGCCGCGCCGTGCCGAACGACGCCGCGAGCGCCGCCAGCAGGCTGCCGCCCGCCCCGACGGCGAGCGCCGACGCGCCGAACCGGAAGCCCACCGCGTCGCCGACCTGGCCGGTGTCCTGGAGCAGGTGCAGCAGCGTCCAGCCGCCGCCGTAGCCGACCGGCAGCGCCAGCAGCACCCCGGCCAGCCCCACCAGGGCCGTCTCGCCGACCACCAGCCGTACGGTCTGCGCGGGTGTGGCGCCCAGCGAGCGCAGCAGGGCCAGCTCGCCCGCCCGTTGGCGGGCCGCCACCGCGAGGGTCGTGGCCACCGCGGAGGCGACCACGAGCACGCCCCAGCCGCCGACGACCGAGGCCATGATCGTGAGCGTGTTCCGGTCCGTCCCGGTGACGTGCGGGCCGCCCGCGGTGTCCAGCAGGGCGGCGAAGGACATCAGGATCGCCGCGCCCAGGAAGACCGCGAGGAAGGCGGCGAGGAAGGTGCCGCGGCGGTGCCGTACCGACGCGCGGGCGAGTCCGGCGGCCATCACGCGGCCTCCTTCCGGAAGGCGGTGGCGGTGGCGCCGTCCAGGGCGGCCATCCGGCGCGCGGTCTCCGCCGCGTCCGGGGACCGCAGCTCGTCGACCAGCCGGCCGTCGGCCAGGAAGAGGACGGTGTCGGCGAAGGCCGCCGCCACCGGGTCGTGCGTGACCATGACGACCGTCTGCCCGAAGGCGTCCGCGCTCTCCCGCAGCAGCGCCAGCACCTGCCGGCTGCTCGCCGTGTCCAGCGCGCCGGTCGGCTCGTCCGCGAACAGCACCGCGGGCCGGGTCGCCAGCGCCCGGGCGATCGCCACCCGCTGCTGCTGCCCGCCCGACAGCTCCGCGGGCCGCCGCTCCGCCAGGTTCGCGACGCCCAGCCGCTCCAGCACCGCCGCCGCCTCCGCCCCGGCCCGCCGCCCGCGCCGCCCGGCGAGCGACTGCGGCAGCAGCACGTTCTGCCGCACGGTGAGGTACGGCACGAGGTTGTAGTGCTGGAAGACGAACCCGATCCGCGACCGCCGGAAGCGCGTCAGCTCCGACTCGCCGCCCCCCGGCAGCTCCACCCCGCCGACCAGCACCCGCCCGGCCGTCGGCCGGTCCAGCCCCGCAGCGCACTGCAGCAGCGTGCTCTTCCCCGACCCGGACGGCCCCATGACCGCCGTGAACGTCCCCGTCCCGAGCGCGAGCGACACCCCGTCCAGTGCGACGACGTCCTTCCCGCCCCCGTAGACCTTGACCACGTCCACCATCCGCAGCGCCTCCCCGGCGCCCGTGCCCGCGCTGACCGCGCCGGCCGTCCTGCCCGTCCTGCCGTCCACGTCCCCGTCCCTCCGCCGTCCGTATCTTCCGACACCGACGACGCTACGGATCCGCGGAGGCGGCGGACATGCAGCCAGTATCCGGATCCCGCCCTACAGAAAACCCCACCCCGGCGGTGGTACTCCCCGCGGGGCGGGGCTGCCCGGCCGGGCCGCGGCGGGTCAGGACTGGTAGTCGGCGGACCGCATGGAGGAGACGGCGTCAGCGACGGTGGTGCGGTAGAGGCCGAGCTTGGGGTGGAGGACGGGAGTGGCGGCGGGGAGGGGGAAGCCGAGGGTGGCGGCGTTGGGCATGTGGTCGCCGTCCGGGAGGACGTTCAGCTCGTCGATGCCGGGGACGGTGCCGGTGGTCGCGCCGCTCGGGTCGAGGTCGATGACGGCGTAGGCGGTGGCGCCCGCGTACACCGGGAACGCCGGGGCGCCGCCGAGGCCGCTGGGGATCATCGGGTGGACGGCCCTCTCGCCGTTCGGGGCCTTCGCGTTGTCGAGGTGGACGAGCGGGTAGTAGCTCAGGCCGCAGGAGCGCTGCCCGGTGTTGCGCACCGCGATGACCCGCTGGGACGGTGCGCCCGAGCGGCCCGTCACGTGCACCGAGAGCTGCTGCGGTGTGCAGGGGTGGGTGAACGCGTAGCTGTCGCTCGTCGCGTCACCGCCGCCCTTCGACCCGCCGCCCTTCGAGGTCCCGCTCCGCGGGGTGCCGGTCTTCGAGCCGCCGCCCTTCGAGGTGCTGCTCCTGCCGTCGCCCTCGCCGGGGCTCGCGGACGCCGGGGCGGCCGGGGCCGTGGACGCGGTGGGCGTGCCGCTCGTGCCCGCGGCCGGGGCGGCGGGGCTCGACGACGTCGTGGAGGGGGCCGCGCCGGTGTCGTCCGACTGGCACGCCGTGAGGGTGAGGACGCCGAGGCCGAGGACCGCGGCGGAGGCGAGCGACGTGAAGGACGTGAGAGACACAACGGACAGGAAAGCGGGCTTCGTCGGCATGGTGGCCGCCCTTCGTGTGGATCGCTGACTGGCTTGCCTCACCACCGTCGGACGTGGTCCGTCCCGTACGCCACAATCTCGCGACAGTCCGGGACGCTGGGACGTTCCAGCCCCTCTGAGCTGCGATGATGTCCCCACCTGGAACGCCGTTCCGGGACGGGGAGGGCTGGGGAATGACCACGCACGTCGAGGAATTCGCGCGGCGGCTGCGCGAGCTGAAGGAACGCTCGGGGCGCAGTTACGGCCAGCTCGCCACCCGGCTGCACCTCAGCACCTCCACCCTGCACCGCTACTGCAACGGCGCCGCCGTACCCGCGGACTACGCCCCGGTCGAGCGTTTCGCCCGGCTCTGCGGCGCGACGCCCGAGGAACTGCTCACACTCCACCGCTGCTGGGTGCTCGCGGACGCAACACGCCGCGAAACCGACCGACCGGGGGAGGCGCGGCCCGCGGCTTTGACGGAGCCTGCCGCGGAGCCGGTGGGGGAGCCCGTGGGGGAGCAGACGGAGGGGGCGGCGGAGGAGCAGGCGGAGGCGCCGGTCGCCGGGCCCGACGTCACCGCCGGGCCAGGCGCCGCAGCGGGCAGGTCGCCGCGGGTCCGCCGCACCCTGCTCGTCCTGGGCGCGGTCGCGGCGATCGCCGCCGTCGCCACGCTGCCGGTCGCGCTGAACGGCCGGGGCGACGGCGGCCGCGACGCCGGCCCGGCCTCCCCGCTCCCGGCGACGCACAGCCGTACCGCGGCCGCCCCGCCCCCGACCTCCGCCCCGGCCGCGACGTCCCCGGCGTCCCCGGCGTCCGCGTCCGCGACCCCCACGGCGGCGACGCCCACCACGACGGCCCCCGCCCCGTACACCGGCCCGGCGCCCTTCGCGGTCGACGTGATGGCCGACAACTGGAACGCGCAGTGCGGGGCGTGGTTCCGGATGCCGCAGCAGCCCGGCAAGGTGCCCCCGCCGCCGTCGCTGGAGCAGACGAACGCGTGGGCGGCCGCACTGGGCGGCGTTCCGGCGGGGCACCTGCGGCTGGAGCTGACCGCGCAGACCGGGGCGACGCAGCCGATCGTGCTGCACGCCCTCTACGTCCACGTCGTGAGCAGCAAGCCGGCCCGGAAGGGCAACGTCTACACGCCCGGCTCCGGCTGCGGCGGCCCCCTCGACCCTGCGAACTTCGCGGTGGACCTCGATGCGCCGGCCCCGCGTACGACCCCGGTCCGGGGCCTCGCCGCCGACGGCACGACGGTGACCCTCAGCAGATTCCCGTACCGGATCTCCGCGACCGACCCCCAGGTCCTGGACGTGGACGCGAGCACCGCCGATCGTGACGTCAGCTGGTACCTGGAACTGGCCTGGAGCAGCGGCGACCACTCCGGCAAGCTCACCGTCGACGACCACGGCCACCCCTTCCGCACCCTCGGCCTCAAGGGCGACCCGGCCTACTTCTACGACGGTGAGTCCTGGGCCCCCACGACGCCCGACAGCTGACGGCCGCGCGTCCGCGACACGTCCCCCCGCCGGTCACAGCCCTGCCGCGCACCGGCAGCACGCCCGTCGTTCAGCTCGCGTTTGGCTTTTGCACAGCTTTTGCCTAGGTTCGTGGGTCACATGGTGGACCCAGGCGCGGGACGCGGGGGAGCGGCAGACATGAAGATCACATTCCTGATTCATGACCTCTACGGGCTCGGCGGCACGAACCGGACGACGCTCAATCTCGCCGTGGCGCTGGCGGAGCGGCACGCGGTGACGATCGTGTCCGTGCGGCGGCACCGCACGGAGCCGGAGTTCGAGATAGATCCGCGACTGACGGTCGTGCCGCTGGTGGACGCGCGGCCGGGGTCCGACGACCGGGCCCACCCGCTGACGGCGGAGCCGTCGACCGCCTTCCCGCCCGCCGAGAAGCGGCTGGCCCAGTACAGCCGGCTCATCGACCAGCGGGTCGAGGAGTACCTGCGGGAGTGCGACGCCGACGTCATCATCGGCACCCGGCCCGGTATCAACGTCTACCTCTCGCGCTTCGGCCCGCCCACTGCCCTGCGGATCGCCCAGGAGCACCTGACGTACGACAGCCACGGCGCCAGGCTGCGCGGCCAGTTCGCCCGTTTCTACCGGCGGTTGGACGCGCTGGTCACCATCACCGAGGCGGACGCCGCCATGTACCGGGCGCGGATGAGCCTGCCCGGCCTGCGCGTTCTGGCGATCCCCAACTCGGTGCCCGACATCGGCACTTCACCGGCGGACGGCACGGCCAAGGTCATCGCCGCCGCCGGGCGGCTGGCGCGCGGCAAGCGGTACGACCTGCTCATCGACGCGTTCGGCGACGTCGCCGCCAAATACCCGGACTGGACGCTGCGGATCTACGGCGTCGGCCCGGAGAAGGCCGCCATCCAGCAGTTCATCGACGACCGCGGGCTGAACGGCCGGGCGGTGCTGATGGGTGTCGTCTCGCCGATCGAGGGGGAGTTCGCGAAGGCGTCGATCGTCGCGTCCGCCTCGGACGCGGAGTCCTTCGGCATGACGCTCGTCGAGGCGATGCGCTGCGGTGTGCCGGTCGTCTCCACCGACTGCCCGCTCGGCCCCGCCGAGATCATCACCGACGGGGTCGACGGCCGCCTGGTGCCCAAGGGCGACCGGGACGCGCTGGCCGCCGCGCTGCTGGAGCTCGTCGCCGACGAGCCGGCCCGGCGCCGGATGGGCGAGGCCGCCCTCGCCTCCGCGCACCGCTACGACCCCGACCGTGCCGTCGCCGCGTACGAGGCCCTCTTCGCCGACCTCGCCGCCTCGCGCCGCTCCCGCGCCTGGAAGCGCCAGACCGCCCGCGTCCGCCACTCGGTGACCCGCACCCCCGCCCGCACCCTGCGCAGCGCGGCACGCCGGCTGAAGCACGGGCGGGGCTGAGCCGGGTACACCGCGGGCGCCGACGCCCCTCGGGCGGAGCCCCGTTCGAGCGCGTCCGGGGCCGCCCCCGCCGACGCCCGCGCGTCCCGCGCGACGCGCCCCGGCGGGTGGCCCGCGAGCAGGCCTGACCGGACGACGTCGAGCACCCCGGCGCGGGAACGGCTGCTACGTCGACGGGCCCGGCGGGTGCGGGGTCAGCCGGTCAGGTAGCCCCGCACGGCGCGGCCGATGCGGGCGACGACGTCGTCCAGCGGGGCGTCGCACAGCGGCGGGATGCGGTAGACGTAGCGCACGAGGGCGGCGCCGATGAGGTGCGAACCGGCGAGTTCCGCGCGCAGTTCCGCGTCGTCGCCGTCGAGCATCGCGCCGACGCGGGCGATGACCTCGCCCCGTACGAAGTCGCGCAGCACGGTCGCGGCGGCCTCGTTGGAGGCGGCCGAGACGAGCATCGCCTGGAAGGGGTGGCGGCGGGCCGGGTCCTCCCAGATGCCGAAGAAGTACGCGGCGAGCCCGTGCCCGAGGTCGGGCCCGCCGGCGCCCTCACCGCCCGCGGCCAGTACGCGGCCCACGCCCTCGTGCGGCTGCACGGCCTCGTCGAGCACCGCCTTGAACAGGCCGTCCTTGCCGCCGAAATACTGCACGATCAGCGACGGGTCGACGTCCGCCGCGCGCGCGACGGCGCGTACGCTCGTCGCCTCGTAGCCCTGGGCGAACTGCTCGCGCGCGGCCCGCAGGATGTCCCCGCGGGTGTCGGCGTCGCCCCCGCGGCGGCCTCCCCGGCGGCGGGCCGGGGGCTGCGGGGCGGAGGGGGGCACAGCCGGAAGTATAGGCGGGGCTTCCCCGCCCTTCCGGTCCCCGGCCGCCGCGGCGCCCTCCGGGACGTCCCGGGCCGTCACCGCCGTCCCCTTCGCCGGCGCCGGGCCCGCCACCGCCGTCACCGCCGCGCCTTCCGGGGCGGAACGCCGGGTACGGGCGCGCGGCCCATAGCCCGGCCGGCCGGAGGTCATGCCGCCGGGAGGGTGCTGACGTCCCCGCCGCGTACCCGCGGCAGCGCCGCCACCAGCAGGAAGGAGAGGGCGAAGACGCCCACCTGCCAGCCCAGTGCCTGCTGCAGGGTGCGGCTGAAGTCGTGCCGCCGGGCCTGCGGGAGGGCCTCGGCGACGACGGCCCGCTGGACCGCCGCCCTTACGTCCGCGGGGGCGGCGGCCGCCCGGCTGCTCATCCGGGCGCAGCTCGCGGGGGTGGCCGCGGGGTCGGTGGCGTGGGCGCGGTCGGTGAAGCAGGCGGTGAAGCCGGCCAGGACGTCGTGCTGCTGGCCCGCGGTGAGGTGGGCCGCGGTGAGCTGCTCGCGCAGGGCCGGGGTGACCGCGTCGACCGAGCGCTGCGCGTTGCCGCCGAGCAGGCCGAAGAAGATCACGCCCGCCACCGCGATGCCGAGCGCCGCGCCGACCTGCTGCGCGGTGGCCAGCACGCCCGAGGCCGATCCGGCGTCGCGCTGCGGCAGCCCGGCGGTGATGACGCCGGTGACGGGTGCGAGGAAGAGCCCGGCGCCGATGCCGGCCACCGCCAGCGAGGGCAGCAGCTGGTAGCCGTGCAGGCCGGTGCCGGCGGCGTGCAGGGTGAGCAGCACGCCGGTCATGCCGGCGACCAGCAGCGCGGTGCCGAGCGAGAGCGTACGGGTGCCGAGGCGGCGGACCACCGCGCTGGAGCGGGCGGAGGCGAGGGCGACGAAGACGGCGAAGCCGAGCGTGACCGTGCCCGCGCCGACCGCGCTGTAGCCGAAGCCTGCCTGGAGGGTGAGGATGAAGAGGAAGAAGAAGCTCGGGATCCCGGCGAAGAAGACCAGGTTGACGGCCAGGCCCACGCTGAAGGAGCGGCGGGCGAAGAGGCCCGGCCGGATCAGCGGGTCGGCGTCCGCGCGCCGCCCCAGCCGCCGCTGCTGCGCCACGAAGGCGCCGAGCACGGGCACGCTCAGCGCGAGCAGCACCCACGCCCAGACCGGCCACCCCTGGTCGCGGCCCACGACGAGCGGCAGCACCAGTAGGAAGAGCCCGCCGGTCACCAGCAGCGCGCCCGTCAGATCGAGGCGGCGCCCGCGGTCGCCGTACGTCTCGGGGAGGATGCGCAGCGCGCCGGCGAGGGCGAGGGCGCCGATGGGCAGGTTGAGGTAGAAGATCGCGCGCCAGCCCGTGCCGAGGACGTCGGCAGCGATGAGGGCGCCGCCGAGGACGGGGCCCGAGATGGTCGCCAGGCCGATGGAGGCGCCGTACGCGCCGAGTGCCTTCGGGCGGCTCCGCTCGTCGTAGAGGCTCTGGATGATGGCCAGGACCTGCGGGAACATCAGGCCCGAGCACATGCCCTGGACGAGCCGTGCGACGACGAGGGTGGTGGCGTCCGGCGCCGCGCCGCACAGCGCGGAGGTGAGGACGAAGCCGAGCATCCCGGTGAGGAAGAGGCGGCGCCTGCCGTGGCTGTCGCCGAGCCGGCCGCCGGTGACGAGGGTGCAGGCGAAGGTGAGGCTGTAGCCGGCCAGCACGAGCTGAACGGTGCCGAAGCCGGCGCCGAGGTCGTCCTGGATGGACGGGATCGCGACCGTGACGATCGTGGTGTCGAGCAGCTGCATGAAGACGGCCGAGAGGACCACCACCAGCGCGAGCACGCGGTGGCCGCGCCTGGCGGCGAGCAGCCCGCCGGTGGCGGTCACTGCGCCTCCGGCGGCGGGAGTTGCGGCGGACATCCTTAACTCCTCACGTGTTGAGTTCTTCTGCCGTGCAGAACTCTACGCCTGTTGAGTTCCATGTCAACGGCCCTGACCGGACCGGCGCCGAGGAGGTGCGGGCGCGGCCGCGTGCGGCGGACCGTATGGGCACAACAGGTCCGGAAACGGGCGGGGTTGGGCGGCGGTGATCGCGTGCCCTACAACTTTCGGCCGACCGTGATCGTCTGATGCGGTGTCGGCGGACTGTCCCGCCCGGCCGGGCCACGGGCGAACGCCCATGACATGGGGGATGGTTGCGGATGCACGGCGGCACGGCGGAGGGCGGCGGGTTCTGGCCGGACGGCGGTACGGGTACGGGTACGGGAGCGGGCTCCGGCCCGGACGCCGGCGCCCCCGGCGTCCCCGGCCCGCGACGCGCGGAGCCCGGCGGGCACCGCGCGGGGCATCACGGGGGCTCCCCGCCGGGCCGGGACGGCGGCGAGGACGGTCCGCAGCACGGAGGCCCCCAGCACGGCGGCGGCCGGCACGGAGGCCCCCAGCACGGCGGCGGCCACCGGCGCGGCGGCGCCCGGGGCCGGGGCCGGAAGAAGCCCGTCGGCCGCCGCCGCAAGATCCTCAAGTGGACCGCGATCGGCACCTGCGTCGCCGTACTCGGCACGGCGGGCGCGGCGTTCGGCTACTACGAATACCTCGCCAGCAAGATCCAGAAGGGCGAGCGCGTCAGCGGCAAGAGCACCGTCCACAAGGCGAAGGCCAACGCCGACGGCACGAGCGCGATGAACATCCTCATCATCGGCTCGGACAACCGCGACGACCCGGAGGACGCCAAGCTCGGCGGCGCGAAGGACGCCAAGGGCGAGCGCGCGGACGTCATCATGATCGCCCACCTGTCCGCGGACCGCAGCAACATGTCGGTCGTGAGCATCCCGCGCGACACCCGGGTGCAGATACCGGAGTGCACCGACCCGAAGACGCACCACGTCTACGCGCCGACGGAGGACATCATCAACGCCTCCCTCACCCGCGGCGGCGCGGGCTGCACACTCGCGACCGTGCAGAACCTCACCAAGGTCTACATCGACCACTGGATGATGATCCGCTTCCACGGCGTGGTGGAGATGGCCAGGGTCGTCGGCGGCGTCGACGTCTGCGTGGAGAAGCCCGTCTACGACCACCCGACGGCGAGCGCGCCCGGCACCTCCCACCTGCTGCTGAAGAAGGCAGGCAAGCAGACCATCACCGACCCGGAGATGGCGCTCGCCTGGCTGCGCGCCCGGCACCCCTTCATGGACGACGCGGGCCGCGCCGAGGCCCAGCACATGTACATGAACTCGCTCATCCGGAAGCTGCGCGGCGAGAACCTCTTCAGCAACCCGGCCAAGCTCAACGACATCGCCACGACGGCGATGTCGGCCTTCGTCGTCTCCGAGGAGATCGGCACCCCGAAGAAGCTGTACGACCTGGGGATGCAGCTCAAGACCGTGCCGCCGAACCGCATCTCCATGGCGACGATGCCGCACGACGCCGACCCCGAAGCCCCCAAGGCCCACTACATCCCGTCCAAGGACGCCGACACCGTCTGGTCGCTGCTGCGCAACGACACCGAGATGGACCCCAACGGCAAGCCCAAGTCCACCGCCTCGCCGACGAGTTCGCCCAAGCCTTCGGGCCCGCCCGCGGGCGCGCCGGCGACCGTCGCCGTCACGGTCGTCAACGGCACGGCGGGCAACGCGGCGACCGGTCAGGCCGTTCCGGGCCGCGCGGGTGACATCGCCGACGCGCTCAAGGCGGCGGGCTACACACAGGCGGACTTCGACAAGACGCCCGCGCCCAACCCCGCGACGACCGTCGTCTACCCGGCGAGCGGCGGCGCCCAGGCGAAGGCCGACGCGACGGCGGTCGCGGGCGTCCTCAAGATCCCGGTGAGCGACGTCAAGGCGTCCCCGGACGTCGAGCACATCACCCTGACGATCGGCGCGGACTGGCGCACCGGCACCGACTTCGCCAAGACCGCCCCCAAGGCGGGCGGCGTCCCCAAGTCCGCCCAGGTGGTCAACGGGGCCGAGGAGGGCTGCATGCCGGTCTACTGGCCGTACGTCTACCACGGCAAGTAAGCTCCGCCGGCCCGGTGTTCGACTCACCGCGGCGTCGGCCGCGTCTCCGAGGCGGTGGGGTGGCCGCCTCCTGCGCGCCGGAGCGCGCGCCGGTGGCGCTGGTGACGGGTGCGACTCCGCAGACTTGTTCATGGCTGAATCATTCGGGGCCGGATCACAGCTGCTGGGCGTATGGTCATTTGTCCGGTCGGCTGCGCGGGGGCGCAGCGGCCGTTCCGGCCATGGAGCGTCGGGGGGGCGGCCGCGGCAGCGGCCGATTCCGTGCAACGGGAAGGCCGCGCGCGCCCGTCCATGGAGGGGGATTCATGACAGGGGGGCGATTCCGGGTGGACGACGGAAGACGGGACGAGGACGGCCGGCTCGTCGCCGTCCTCGACGAGCTGGCTGACCGCACGGGTCTGCCGGTCGGGGACGCGGACAACGGGCACGACCGGTGGAGGCTGTACGAGGCGGCCCTCGGGGAAGCGGAGAACTTCGGCCTGCTCTTCGAGGTGATCTGGTTCGAGCCGGATCAGAACGTCGCGCTGAGCGTGCTGCTGCCGGTGCTCGAGAGGCTCCCGGAGGGGGAGCGGGCGCGGTGGATCGCGCAACTGCGCTGGGAGTACAGCAGGGAGTACGCGCAGCGGTACGCGCGGGACGTGGCGCTCCTGCAGAGCGCCGCGCTGACCCCGCTGCTCGCGGACGGCGAGGTCCAGGAGTCGTGGAGCGACTGGCTGCAGGTGCGCCTCGCGCAGGCCTCGCCCGAACCGGCCGTGCTCCGCCGGCTCGGCGAACGCGGGCGCACGAAGCGGATCCGCGGGTACGCGAGCAGCCGCCTTGCCGCGCTGGACCGCGCCGCCGTGCGGGGTGAGTGCTCCTAGGGGCCCGGCGACGCAGTCGTTCCCCGGACGCGCCCGCCGCCCGCCGCCCCCGCCCGGCGCGGCAGCGCAGAACGCTCGCCCCGCGGCGCGAAACGCATGCCGCCCCGCGCGGCAGATCGCGACTACCAGGGCGCCAAGGGCGCGGATAGTGGGCGGCAAGGCGGCGGACCAAAGGTGGGCGTAGTCCGTGAAGTGAGGCACTCACGTGGGAGAGGGGCTGGCCCGGATGTCGTACTACGGGGGCGAACCGCCGTCCGACGGGGCGGCGGGGCGCGGGTTGGAGGTGTGCGTCGTGGGCGCCGGACCGCGCGGGCTCTCGCTGCTGGAGCGGATCGTCGCCCGTGAACGGCGGCACCCGCGGTGGCAGCGGCTCACGCTGCACGTCGTGGACCCCGACCCGCCCGGCGCGGGGCGGGTGTGGCGGCTGGACCAGTCGCGGCACCTGCTCATGAACACCGTCGCGAGCCAGGTCACCGTCTTCACGGACGCGAGCGTCAGCATCGAGGGGCCGCTGGAGCGCGGCCCGAGCCTGTACGAGTGGGCGAAGGCGCTCGCCGACATCGCGGACGCCTCGGGCGCGCCGGGACCGGACGACGCCGCGCTGCGCGAGGCCCGCGCGATCGGGCCGGACACCTACCCGACCCGCGCGCTCTACGGGCAGTACCTGACGTGGGCCTTCCGCCACGTCGCCGCGGACGCCCCCGCGCACGTACGCGTCAGGGTGCACGCGTCGCGGGCGGTCGCGCTGGACGACGGGGACAGCGCGCTCGGCCCGCACGGGCCGCAGACCGTGCTGCTGGAGGACGGCACCCGGCTGGCCGGCCTCGGCGCGGTGCTGCTCGCGCAGGGCCATGTGCCCGTCCACCCGACCAGCACCGAGCGGGAGTTGACGGCGTTCGCCGCCCGGCACCAGCTCACGTACATCCCGCCCGCCAACCCCGCGGACACCGACGTGTCGGCGGTCGCGCCCGGTGAGACGGTGCTGCTGCGCGGCCTGGGCCTCGGCTTCTTCGACTACATGGCGCTCTTCACGCACGCCCGCGGCGGGGTGTTCGAGCGCAGCGGCGGACGGCTGGTCTACCGGCCCTCGGGAAAGGAGCCGCACCTGGTGGCGGGGTCGCGGCGCGGCGTGCCGTACCAGGCGCGGGGCGACAACCAGAAGGGTGCGCACGGGCGTTACACCCCGCGGCTGCTCACCGCCGAGTACGTCGCGGCGCTGCGCACCCCGGCCACCGCGAGCGAGCCGGTGCGCTTCGGCACCGGGCTGTGGGCGCTGATCGCGATGGAAGTGCAGTGCGTCTACTACGAGACGCTGCTCGCACACCGCGAAACCCCCGCGAGGGCCGCGGACTTCGCGGCACGCTACCTGCGCGCCGCGCCCGGCGAGGACGAGCAGCGGCTGCTGGACGAGGCGGGCATCGCGCCCGCCGACCGCTGGGACTGGGGCCGTGTCGAACGCCCCTACGGCGCACCGGAGTTGCGGGACGTTGCCGCCTTCCGCGGCTGGCTGCGCGGTTACCTCGACGACGACGTGCGCAAGGCCCACGAGGGCAACGTGGACGGGCCGTTCAAAGCCGCCCTGGACATCCTGCGCGACCTGCGCAACGAGGTGCGGCTCGCGGTCGACCACGGCGGGCTGGACGCCGCCTCGCACCGCGACGAGCTGGACGGCTGGTACACCCCGCTCAACGCCTACCTGTCGATCGGCCCGCCCGCGTCCCGTATCGAGGAGATGGCCGCACTCATCGACGCCGGGATCCTGGACGTCACCGGGCCCGGCATGCGGGTCGGCATCGCCGCGGACCCGGCGGACGGCGGGCCGTGCTTCGTGGCGACCTCCACCGAGATCGCCGACGTGCGGGTGCGGGCCACCGCGCTGATCGAGGCCCGGCTGCCGGACATCGACCTGCGCCGCACCGCCGACCCGCTGATGACGCACCTGCTGCGGACCGGACAGTGCCGCACCTACCGCGTCCCCGGCACCGACGGCACGGACTACGAGACCGGCGGCCTCGCCGTCTCGCGCCGCCCCTGCCGCCTGCTCGACGCCCACGGCACCGCACACCCGCGGCGCTTCGCGTACGGCGTGCCGACGGAGTCCGTGCACTGGGTGACGGCGGCGGGCATCCGCCCCGGCGTCGGCTCGGTCACCCTGGAGGAGTCCGACGACATCGCCGCCGCCGTCCTCGCGCTGCCAGAACCCGGCCTCCCGCAGGGCCGGCTGCCGGAGCCGGCCGGCAGGCGCGACCGTACGGTGGAGGGCACGGGGACGAGGGCATGACGGAGCGGAAGGACGAGGACATGAGCGCGACACCGTACGGGGAGCACCAACCCGCCTGGGCCGACCTGGGGTTGCTCTCCCCCGTACGGGCGGGCACCCCGGCGGAGGCCGCGGTCGGCGACGCCGCCTGGCTGCAGGCGATGCTGGACGCCGAAGCGGCGCTGGTGCGGGCGCAGGTGCGCTGCGGGACCGTGCCCGCGGCCGCCGCCGAGGCGATCACGGCGGCCGCGCGGGCCGAGCACCTGGACGTACGGGGGCTCGCGCTCGCCGCGCGGGAGACCGCCAACCCGGTCGTCGGACTGGTCGCGGCGCTCACCCGTGTCGTCGCCGAACGGGCGCCGGACGCGGCGGAGTTCGTGCACCGCGGCTCCACCAGCCAGGACATCCTGGACACCGGCGCGATGCTGGTCGCCGCGCGGGCGCTGCGGCTGATCCGCGCCGACCTGCACACCGTCGCCGACGCCCTCGCGGCGCTCGCCGCCGAGCACCGCGACACCGTCATGGCCGGCCGCACCCTCGCGCTGCACGCCGTGCCCACCACCTTCGGGCTGAAGGCCGCGGGCTGGCGGCAGCTGGTGCTGGACGCCGCGGAGCGGATCGGCGCGGTCGCCGACCGCGGGCTGCCGGTGTCGCTCGGCGGCGCGGCCGGCACGCTGGCCGGCTACCACCAGTACGCGGGCGAGGGCGCCGAACCCGCCGCCGTGCTCGACCTGGTGACCGCCTTCGCCGCCGAAACCGGCCTGGCCGTGCCCGTCCTGCCCTGGCACGCGCTGCGCACGCCGCTCGCGGATCTCGGGGCCGCGCTCGCGCACACCGCGGGGGCGCTCGGCAAGATCGCCGCCGACGTGCTGGTGCTGGCCCGCACGGAGGTCGGCGAGGCCGCCGAGCCGGGCGGGGCGGGCCGCGGGGTGTCCTCCGCGATGCCGCACAAGCGCAATCCGGTGCTGGCCACGCTCATCCGCTCGGCGGCGATCCAGGTCCCGGCGCTGTCAGGGGTGCTGGCGTCCTGCCTGGTCACCGAGGACGAGCGCTCGGCGGGCGTGTGGCACGCCGAGTGGCAGCCGCTGCGCGAGTGCCTGCGGCTGACGGGCGGGGCCGCGTACACCGCGGTCGAGCTGGTGCGAGGGCTCAGCGTCCACCCGGAGCGGATGCGCGCCAACCTCGCCGCGACCGGCGGGCAGATCGCCTCCGAACGCGTCTCGGCGGTGCTGGCCCCGGCGCTCGGCAAGGCCGCGGCGAAGGAGCTGATGGGCGCGGCCTCGCAGCGGGCCGCCGCTGAGGGCCGCCCGCTCGCCGACGTCCTGGCGGACGAGCCGCGGCTGCAAGGCCTGCTGGACGCGGAGCAGTTGGCGGACCTGCTGGACCCGGCGAACTACACCGGGGCGGCCGGCCCGCTCGTGGACCGGGCCCTCAAGAGCTGAGCCCGGCGGGGGCCGCCGCCCCGGGCGGGGTGACGGGTGCGCGGGCCTCAGTCCGCGTAGCCGTGCCCGTAGGTCGGCGGCTTGGTGCTGGGCGGGCAGGTGGTGGGCGGGGTCGTGGGGGGTGTCGTCGGCGGGGTGGTCGGAGGCGTGGTGGGCGGCGTGGTCGGGGGTGTCGTCGGCGGGGTGGTGGGCGGGGTCGTGGTCGGCGGCGTCGTCGTCGGGAGGGTGCCGCAGTCGATCGACGCGTTGAAGGGGAAGTTGTGGATCTCGCCCGCGTTGACCCAGGTGCCGTTCGCGAGCTGTGGGCCCGCGGTCAGTTGGCGTACGACGATGTCGCCCTCGATGTTGGCGGCGTCGGTGTCGGTGAGGTGGGCGTTCGGGGCGTAGATCGTGCCTTCCAGGCTGTCACCGGTGGCCAGTTCGATGTCCGTGGCGTCCGGGAAGTCCCAGAGCATGTAGGGCGCCTGGTCCCCGCTGACGCCTGCGAGCGTCGGCACGTCCCAGGTGTACTGCCCGCCGGTGGCGGTGGTGTCGACGACGACGAGGAAGGGGGTGTTCGCGGTGGGGTGGTCGCGGAAGGTGAGGTTGCCGATGTGGTTGAGGTCGTCGCCGGTGATGTGCAGGACGTTGGTCCGCCCGGGGACGAGGCTCACGTAGGCGTCCGTGCCGTCGGGGAAGCCGGTCTGCGGGTCGAGCGGGTCGCCGTTCGCGTGCCGCAGCACGACGTTGGCGTCGCAGGTGGCCATCGCGGCGGCCCGGGCGCGGTAGTCGGAGAAGAGCGTCGTGAAGTCGATGAGGCCCGGCTTCGGGGCGACGGAGGCGGGCGGCTGGTCGGTGGTGAGCTGGATGCGGGGCGTGGCGTCGTATCCCGCGCCCTCCGGGACGACCCGGGTGTTGACGCTCGCGTTGTTCTGGTCCCGGTCGAGCACGTCCACCCCGGTGGGGTCGCCGATCTTGACGTAGCCGTTGTTCAGCACCTGGAGTACGCCCGCCGGGTCGCTGGTGGCGGTCTGCACACGGCCGCCGACCAGCAGCGCGGTGGGCTGCGCGTCGCCGTCGTCGACGAAGTCGCCGGCGGTGTGCAGCGCGACGTTGTAGGCGGGGCCGAAGGACAGGTCACCGCCGAGGGCGACCGTCCCCTCGGTCTCGGTGGTGCCGAGCACGGCGTCGTGCTCGACGATGGTCCCGAAGCCCTGGTTGCCGGTGACGGGGTTGCCGACCGCGCGGGTCGCGGCGACCGCGGCGGGCGCGGAGGGCATGGCGACGAGCCCGGCGACGGCGAGGCTGCACGTGCACACGGCGAGGCCGGCTGTGGCGAAGAGTGGTTTGCGCATGCCCGCGACCGTAGGCAGACGGGCTCGCGAATCCTCCGGACCGGCGGGGGCGCGTCTCCTCCTGCATCCGATCGGCGCACACCGGCGTGGGCCGTGCGAGTAGTCCGGGAGGACGGGCCCGACCGGGGCTGTCCCGGTTCCCCGCCGCGGGCGGGGCCGAGCGGATACGGGTGCGGGGCAGCGGCGAGCACGGTCGCGCCCGGTCCGGCGGGCGGGATGGCCGGATCCGCTGGCGCGGTGATCACGTCGTAGTCGATGATTGACGTCTGGTCAGCCGGGGGGATGCGGACGTGGTGGACGGGAACGTGGCCGGCGCCGGGAGCGGTACGCCGGGGGAGCCCGCGGCGGAGGGGGCGGGGGCGGGTCCGGGCGTTCCGGCGGCTCCCGGGGTTCCGGACGGGCGGACGCTCGCCGGGCGCTACCGGCTGCAGGAGCGGCTCGGGCGCGGCGGCATGGGTGAGGTGTGGCGGGCGGACGACCCGGTGCTGCACCGCGCGGTCGCGATCAAGCTCATCCGCGGCCCGCTCGCCGACGACGCCGGCGCCGTACGGCGGCTGGAGCGGGAGGCGACGGCCGCGGCGCAGCTCGTCGACGAACACGTGCTGACCGTCCACGACTTCGGGCGCGACGGCTCCGAGGTCTTCATCGTGATGGCCCTCGCCGCCGGCAGCAGCCTCGACCGGGTCCTCGACGACCGCGGCCCGCTGCCGCCCGCCGCCGCGGCCGACCTCGCCCGGCAGGTCGCCCTCGCGCTCGCGGCCGCGCACGCGCGCGGCATCGTGCACCGCGACATCAAGCCCGCCAACGTCATGGTCGACGACCGCGGGCGCGCCACCGTCCTGGACTTCGGCATCGCCGCCTTCGACCTCTCCTACGACCTCACCAAGCTCAGCGCGCCCGCCGCCGTCCTCGGCTCGGCGCCCTGGATGTCGCCCGAGCAGGCCACGGGCGCGGCCGTCGACCACCGCGCCGACCTCTATGCGCTCGGCTGCCTGCTGCACCATCTGCTCACCGGCCGCCCGCCGTTCGGCGACCGCGTCGTCACCGCGCAACTCCTCGCCCACGCGACCGAGGCCCCGGTCCCGCCCTCCGCCGCCCGCCCCGGCATCCCGCCCGCCCTCGACGAGCTCGTCCTCGCGCTGCTGGCCAAGTCCCCGGCCGCCCGCCCGGCGTCGGCGACGGAGGTCGCGGCCCGGCTGATGCCGTACGCGGGGGCCGCGGCGGCGCTGGGGCCCGTGGCGGGTGCGTCGCCGGGTACGCCGGAGGGTGCGCTCACGCCGCAGGGGGCGGAGGGTACGGCGCCGGACCCCGCGTCCGTCCCGACCCGCCCGGACGCGCCGCCGCCCGTACGTCCGCCCGAGCCGGACCCCGTATCCGTCCCGCAGGCTCCGACGGAGACCGCCCCCGCTCCCGTACCGCCGGCCGAGCCCGTACCCGCGCCCGTACCGGACAGGCGCCGCCCCACCCGGCGGACGGTGCTGCTCGCGGGGATCGGCGTCGTCGTCGCGGGCGGGGCCACGGCCACCACCCTCGCCCTGCTCCCGGACAAGGGCGACGGCGACGGCGACGGCGGCAGCGGCAGCGGCAAGGGCCTCGGGAAGGCCGCACTCGCCTGGCAGATCCCGGCCACCGAGCAGTTCGTCGGCCTCGCCTCCGGCGCCGCCCTCCTGGAGGACGACAAGCAGCTCATCGGCGTCGACCTCACCACCGGCGAGCGCCGGTGGAAGCTGCCCGACCTCTCCGACGCCTCGAAGGCCGACGACAGCGCCTACGGCTACGTCATCGGCCAGGACGGCGCGCTCTACCTCAGTACCGAGGACCGGCGGATCCGCCGCATCGCGCCCGCGACGGGCGAGGCGTCCTGGAGCTACTCCCTCCAGCTCCCGGCCCCGCCCTCCGGCAGCAACTGGCTCCTCAACACCGGCTTCCCCCACCTCGCGCTCTCGGCCGACGGCAGGACCCTCTATGCGGTCCTCGCGAAATTCCTCGTCGCCCTCCGGGCGTCGGACGCCGAGGAGTTGTGGCGGTGGACGTGGGAGACCGACGAGACCGACGGCCAGGCGATCATCAACTCCGTGACGACGGTCTCCGCCGAGGCCCTGCTGATCGGTCGCGAGGACCCGCAGTCACCGGGCGGGTTCGGGATCCTGCTCTGCCTCGACCCGACCACCAAGTCCACCCGCTGGACCGGCTCGTGGCGCGTGTCCGCCCACGCGCCCACCGCCCTCCTCGCCGCCGGGGAGACCGACCCGTCGTCCCTGACCCTGGTGAGCGTCGAGGACGGCACGGTACGCGGCAGCGTGCCGGTGTCCGGGGCGGAGGGCTACGTCGGGGTGTCCTCCCCGTCGGGCGCCTTCTTCGTGCAGCGCCTCAGACGCGAGGGCAGCGCGCAGTACGCGGGGGGTTTCACCGCGTACTCGATGGACGACGGCCACGCGCTGTGGAGCCGGAAGTCGCCCGCGTGGTTCATGGGGCTCGGGGCGGGAGATCCGCGGCCGTGCGTGATCAGCGTGGACGAGCCGCCCGGCCCCTCGGCGCCCGGCGGGAAGTACAGCGCCCTCGACGCCCGAACCGGCGCGGTGCTCTGGGAGGGGCAGGGCCGGATGCCGCTGCCCGCCGGTTCCTGGGCCGGCGCGGACGGCACGGCTCCGACCGCCGTCGCCGCCCCCTGGGTCCCGTTCACCGTCAGCTCCGGGCCGCCCGCCACCGCGGCCCCGGCCGGACGGCCGCCCACGCCCGCGCCGTTCGGCCTCGCGGGCGTCGATCCGGCGACGGGCCACGACGTGTGGACGGCTCCCGACGGCATCCCCGACGGCTACATCGAGGCGTGGGCGGAGGACCCGGGAAGCGGGCTGCTCGTCGCGCAGGCGTCCACGTTCGCGTCCGGCAAGGGCATGCAGCCGAAGACCCTCTACGCGGTGCGCCCCCCGCGCTGACTCACCGTCCTGCCGGGGTCGGGACGAGGTGCGCGGCGTGCCGGAAGTCGCGCGGGCTGACGCCGTACGCGGCGCGGAAGCTGCGGGTGAAGGTCGCGTGGTCCTTGAAGCCCCAGCGCGCGGCGATCGCGTGGACGGGGACCTCCCCGGCGCCATCGGCGAGTTCGCGGCGCGCGCCTTCGAGCCGCTGCTCGCGGATGTACGCGGCGACGGTCGTGCCCCGCGCCTGGAAGAGCCGGTGCAGGTGGCTGCGGGAGATGTGCCGGGCGGCGGCGACGCTGCTCGGGGTCAGGTCGGGGTCGGCGAGGTGGCGGCGGATGAACGCCATCAGCTCCAGCGTGAGCGCGCGGGTGCGGGTCTCCGGCGCGAGGCCGTCCTCGGCGTCGAGGACCTGCGCGAACTGCGCGCTCACCAGGTCGGCGAGGACCCGGCCGAGGCGGGGCGCGTCGGCCTGCCGGTACTGGCCGGTGTGCGAGGTCACCTGGGTGAGGAACTGCGCGACCAGCGCGCCGATGCCCGTCCGCCCTTGCAGGTCCCGTCCGAGGACGTCCCGTACCCGGTCCCACGGCAGGCTCAGCGCGCACCGGGGCATCTCGACGCCGATCATCTCGATCCACGGGCCGACGCCGCAGACGCTCATCGGGACCGACGAGACGTTCATGTGGAAGTCCTGTACCCGGAGGGCCCGTTGCGGGCGGTCGGGCCAGCTCGTCCACGCGTCGCCCTGCACGACCAGTGAGAGGTTGACCGTCTCCGGGTCGGACTGCCGGATACGGCGGGGCGTGCGGTGGAAGGTGAGCTGCGGGAAGGACGCCGGCCACAGGGTGATCCCGCCGAGGTCCATCAGCCGGAGCGTCCCGCGGAAGTCCGCGGCGTAGTCGCTCGTGAGGTCCATGGGCGCGTGGGTGCTGCTCATCAGGTCGTGCCACACGTCGAACCTGTCGGCGGCCGCCAGCTCCTCGCTGCGGAAGACCATCTCGTCCAGCACTCAGGATCACCCCCGGCACACCTGCCCCAACCGGCCTCCCCGCCGCTTGCGTAGCGGAGTCAACCGCATTCCCCCGTGGGGACGCCATATGCCGCGACGCATCGGCCGCGCCCGGAGGTTCCGCGCGCTGCTGCTTCCGGCCCGAAATCGGTTGCGGGAGGCCGGTTCGGCACGGGAAGATCCGCGCGTGTTCACCACGCCCCGGGTCTCGTAGCCCGGCACCAAGCGCGACACCGCCCTTGTGCCCATGAGCTACTACGGAGCGTATCTTCGTGAACACCTCTCGTAAGCCCGGTCTGTTGCGTGACCGGAATTTCTCGCTGCTGCTGTGCGGCCAGGTCGTCTCGGCTGTCGGCGACCAGGCGCAGGGCATGGCCCTGCCGCTCGTCGTGCTGGCCCTCACCGGCTCGGCCGCCCGCGCCGGCCTCGTCCTGGGGCTGAGCACCCTGTCCTTCCTCGTCTTCGGACTCGTCGCGGGAGCGCTCGCCGACCGCTTCGACCGGCGCGCGCTGATGGTGTGGTGCGACGCCGGCCGCGCGCTGCTCACCGCGGGCGTCGCGGTCGCGCTGTGGCAGGACGCGCTCGGCATGCCGCAGCTGTACGCCACGGCCGTGCTGTCCGGCGTCCTCACGACCCTCTTCCAGGCGGCGAGCACTGCGGCGCTGCCCGCCGTCGTCGGCCCGCAGCGGCTGGCCGCCGCGCTCGGCTGGTCGCAGTCCGCGTCGGGCGCGGTCGGCGTCCTCGGCGCACCGCTCGCGGGGGCGCTGTACGCGGTGGGCCGGATCGTGCCGTTCGCCGCCAACGCACTCTCCTTCGCCGGGTCCGCACTCTCCTTGCGCCTCATGCGCGCGGACTTCCGCCCCGCAACCACTGCGTCCGGCCGCGGGGTTGCGCAGCTCACGCGCGAAATCCGGGAGGGGCTGCGGTGGTTGTGGGGCAGGCCCGTCATCCGCTTCCTCACCCTCGTCAACGCCGCTGACAAGATCCGCTACGGCGCCGGTTACCTCCTCATCGTGACCCTCGCCCGGGAGGCGGGCGCCTCGCCGCTGTGGATCGGCGTCATCTTCAGCGGCGCCGCCGCGGGCACGATGGCCGGCGCGCTCGTCTCCCAATACGCCGTCCGCCGCTTCCCGCTCGGGCGGATCGCGGTGGTGATGCTGTGGTCCGAGGCGCTGATGTTCCCCCTGTACGCCCTCGCGCCCGGCCCCCTCGCCCTCGCGGCCGTCGCCGCCGCCGAGTCCGTGGCGGCTCCCGTCTACATGGTGGCCATGACAGCCCACCAGCTCTCCGCCACCCCCGACGCGCTGCGCGGCCGCGCCTCGGCCGCGGTCTCGACCCTCACGACGGGCGCACTCTCCGCCGGCACCCTGGCCGGCGGCTTCCTCATCTCCGTGCTGGGCACCCACCCCCTCGTCTGGGCCTCCACCGCATGGCTGCTCGCGCTGGCCCTCCTGACGACCGCGCACCCGGCGATCCGCGGCGCCCGCGCACCCGGGGGAGCCGAGCCGACCGGCGTCGGGTCGGGTCTGCCGGACGCGGCAACCGCGCCCTGAAGGCGTTCGGCGAGGACATGGACGTCCGGCGGTCTTCGCGGCAGCCTGTGGGCTCCGCCGGGGCGCTCACCGCGGTACGGATCCCCGACATGCCCACCGGGCTGACGGTCGCCGAGCGTGTCCAGCGGACCGTGGAGCGCGTTGAGGACATGGGGCTGCCCGCCGCCTGATCCGGCTGGAGCCCCCTGCCGGCAACGCCTCACCGGTCGGAGGACGAAGTGGCCCCGCAACGCCCCGTGAACGACGTGATGCTCATCCTGCAGCGCGAGCGCGACGGTGCCGTGTGCCTTGCCGAGCGGCGGGGCACCGGCTACGCCGACGGGATGCTGAACCTCCCGTCCGGCAAGCTCGACGAGGGCGAGGACGTCTGTGCGGCCGTGATACGTGAGGCCCGCGAGGAGACCGGAATCGTCGTCGAGCGCGAGGCGCTGCGGATCGTGCACGTCATGCACTTCCGCAATCCTGAGGGGGAGACCCGGGTCGGCTGGTTCTTCACCGCCCGGTACTGGCACGGCGAGCCCCGGAACATGGAGCCCCACAAGTGCGCGGGCCTGTCCTGGCACCCGGCCGACGTCCTGCCGGACAACACCGTCCCGTACAACGCCTACGGGATCGGCCACTGGCTCAAGGGCGAGCCCTTCTCCCTCCACGGCTGGCACAAGCCCGCGGGCACGCCTTGCCGTTGAGCCTCGCGGGGCCGGGCCCGGTCCGTCACTCGTAGCGGTACTTCAGCGAGTCCGCCTCCGCCTGCTCGATGTCGGCGATCGTCAGTTCGGGCATCCGCAGTTGGGCCAGGGTGACTTCGGCCGAGGTGGGCTGGGCGTCCGCCGGGAGCCACTGGTCGGGCTTCCAGGCGGCGCTGCGGAGGAGGGACTTGGGGCAGTGGGGGTAGACCTCCTCGATGCCCAGGACCAGGGCGCCGGCGGGGGGCTTGCCCACGGGGGTGAGCTGGGAGAGGAGGTCCGGGCGGGTGGAGACGACGGCGCGGCCGTTCACCCGCAGGGTGGTGGTCCGGCCGGGGATGACGAAGAGGAGGCCGGCGCGGCCGGTGGCGATGACGTTCTGGAGGGTGTCCAGGCGCTTGTTGCCGGTCGCGTCGGGTATCGCCACGGTCCGGTCGTCCAGGACGGAGACGAAGCCGGGAGGGCCGCCGCGCGGCGAGACGTCGCAGTTGCCCTCGGCGTCCGCGCTGGCGATCAGGACCAGCGCCGCGCAGCCGATCAACCGCCGTGTCTGGGGCGTGAGTTCGGTCATCTGCTTGCGCACGGCCGCGTCGCTGGGGAGTGCGTACGCACGGCGCAGCGCCTCCCGGTCGGGCACGGCGTCGAGGCGGAGGGAGTCGAAGGCGCTGCCGGCGAGGGGTGTCGTCATGCCGTCGACCCTAACCAGCCGGTCCGCGCCCGGTGGTGCCCGGTCGTGCCCGGCGGGGCCGCGCGGGGCCGCGCGGGGTGTCCGGCGTGCAGCCGGAACCGCCCGCGCGGCCCCGGGACTCAGTGCGTCGCGGTGACGATGGACAGCAGCCGTGCGTGCGTGGGGGCGTCCGCCGCTGCGAGGAGGCCGCGGGTGGTCGGGGTGAGGGGGGAGCCGTCGAGGGCGGTGACGGTGCAGCCGGCAGCGCGGCACAGGGCGATGCCGGCGGCGAAGTGGACGCTGGAGGCGACGTCGCCGCCGTCGGTGACGTAGGCGGCGCGGCGGCCGGTGGCGACCCAGGCGAGGGCCAGGGACGTGGAGCCGACGCGGGTGCGGAAGTGCTCGTCGAAGGCGGGGTCGGCCAGCATGTCGAGGGCGCGGAAGCCGTAGGGGCCGCGGGCCAGCGGGTCGAGGTTGACGTCGACGAGGCGGGTCGCGGCGGACGGTGCCAGGGGGGAGGACGCGGCGCCGTCCTCGCGGAGCCAGGCGGTGGTGCCGTCCGTGCAGAAGACCTCGCCGGAGAAGGGGTCGGCGACGGCCGCGGGCCCGCCGCGCAGCGCCACGTTGACGCCCACCAGCATCGTGCCGGCCGCGTAGTTGAGGGTGCCGCACAGCGGGTCGACCAGCCACTCCCGCTGCGTGCCGGCCGCACCGCCCTGCCGTCCGCCCTCCTCGCCGAGGAACGCGTCGTCGGGGCGGGCGGCGCGGAGGACGCCCAGGATCGTCTTCTCGGCCTCGATGTCCGCGGAGGTCGCGAAGTCGCCGCCGCCCTTGTCGACGCGGTCCAGCCGCGTCCCGTACATCGCGCGGACCACGTCCGCGCCTGCCTTGGCGGCGGCCGCCGCGACCTCGGCGTCCGCGGCCGGTGTGTAGGAGCTGATCATGACAGGAAGGTTAGGGGGCGGCGTGCGGGTCCCGCGTGGGGGAGGTGCCGGGGCACGCGACGCCGCGGAGGCCCGCCACGCGACCTCTTGGCCCCGGGGCCGTCCCGGAACCGCCCGGCCGCGAGGCCGGCCGCTCGGCTAGCGTGGGCGGCATGACACCACGAGGGGGGCGGCTCGCGGTCATCGCGGGCCTCGCGGCGTGTGCGCCGCTGGCGCTCGCGGGCTGCGGCACCGCGCACGGAGCAGGTGGCGGGGACACGAGCGCCACGAAGTTCGGCTTCACCCGGTACGCGAACGCCGTCGAGTACGCGTCCGTGGAATACCCGGGCTCCGAACCGTACGTCGCCCCCGGCGAGGGGCTGCGGCAGCTCGTCCCGCTGGGCGACTGCGCCCTCGGCATCGGCACGTACAACAACGGCTACCACTACGCGAACGTCAACTGGACCGGCTCCAAGGGCTGTACGTCCTTCGCGATCACCCCGCGGCCCGCGGCGGACAAGGAGGACGACAAGCCGTACTCGATGCGCACCGGGTGGACGGGCGGCGGCCTCGCCGCCGACGTCGTCGTGCCGTGGACCGGGGGCGCGCTCCTCGGCGTCGGCGGCCACCTCACCCTGCGGGCGCCCGGCGGCAAGCAGACGACCCTGGCCGAGCTGCCGTTGACCTTCCGCCTGCGCCCCGAGGAGGAGACCTCCGACGACGCCTCGGTCAACACCGCCGTCAAGGTGGGTGACCGGCTGCTGATCGGCGGCGGGGAGTACGTCCACCAGGTCGAGACGCCGTACGTCCTCGCGTCGGACGACGCGGGCCGCACCGTGCGCCGGGTCCCGCTGCCGACCGTGGACGGCCTCCAACCCCCCACGCCCGTCGGCGGGTTCGCCGTGAACGGCACACAGGTCGTCGCCGTTGCCCTGAAGGCGAGCAACGCGTACGACTACCACACCCCCGACGGCACACTGCCGTTCTGGTACAGCGCGGACTCCGGTACGCACTGGACCGCCGGCCGGGTCACCGGCACCCCCGCGGGCACGGTCGTCACCAACGTCCTGCACGCGTCCGGCCGTTGGTACGCGGTGGGCGGGTATGCCGCGCCCGGCGGGGTCTCCGCGACGCTGCCGCTGGTCCTCACCAGCACCGACGGACGGCACTGGTCGCGGGCCGACACCGCGGCGATGGGCAGCGGCGAGGTCGTCGCCGCGACCGTCGACGGCAACGGGCACCCCGTACTCGTCGGCTCCGCCCACCAGCCCAAGCCGAAGCCCGAAGCCCGCTCGGTGGCGTGCGGTTCGGTGTGGATCGGGGACGGCACCGCCGACACCGCGAAGTGGCGGCGCGGCGGCCTCGGCTGCTCCGAGAACCCGCCGACCACCGTCGTCACCCTCGCGGGCGGTCGCATCCTGATCGCCGGCAACGCCGACCTGTGGGCCACGGCCGCCCCGCGCGGGTAGCGCTCAGGCCAGAGCCGCCCGCACCGCGTTGACCAGCGTGGCGGCGCGCCGGTCGTCGGCACCCTCCACGATGGTGTTCACGACGTAGGCAAATGCCAGCCCCCGCTCGGGGTCGGCGAAGGCCAGCGAACCGCCCCGCCCCTGGTGCCCGAAGGCGGCGGGGCCGGTCAGCGGCGCGAGCAGGGTCGGCAGCATGAAGCCCGACCCGAAGCGGCTCGGGAAGCCCATGACCAGGTCCGGGCCCGCCGACTGCTGCACGGTCGCCGCCGCCACCGTCTCCGGCGACAGCAGCCGCACCCCGTCCACCTCGCCGACCAGCGCCGCGTAGATCCGCGCCAGCGCACGGGCGGTGCAGATGCCGTTCGACGACGGGATCTCGGCGGCCTGCACCTCCGCGGACCCGAAGTCCACGTCCGCCGGGTCCGTCACGGCGAACGCGCGGTTCGCCAGCGACTGCGGATCCGCCCACATCGCCACCGCGTCGCGGATCTCAGCGGGCAACGACTCGGGCGGCAGCGAGGCGAGATCGACCTCCGGCGCGGGGTAGGACATGACGCTCACCCGCTCGCGCTCGGCGGGCGGCAGGCCGACGAAGAAGTCCAGGCCGCCCAGCGGGGCCGCGATCTCCTCGGCGAGGAACCGCCCCGGCGTACGGCCCGACACCCGGCGTATCACCTCGCCGACCAGCCATCCGAACGTCCGCCCGTGGTAGCCGTGCGCCGTCCCCGGCGTCCACTGCGGCTTCTGCGCCGCGAGCGCGTCGACCATCGGCGTCCAGGCGAGCGCGTCCGCGAGCGGTACGGGCTCGTCCAGCGCGACCAGCCCGGCGCGGTGGGAGAGCAGCCAGCGCACCGGGATCCCGCCCTTGCCGTTCGCGGCGAATTCCGGCCAGTAGCGGGCGACAGGCGCGTCGAGGTCCAACTCGCCCCGCTCGGCGAGCATATGGGCCGCGGTGGCGACCACACCCTTCGTGGCGGAGTACACCAGCTGGAGCGTGTCCCGCTGCCACGGGCGGTTCGCCGCGGGGTCGGCGAGGCCGCCCCACAGGTCGACGACGGCCTCGCCGTCCACGTACACGCACAACGCCGCGCCGGTGTCCCCGCGCTCGGTGAAGTTCTCCGCGAACGCGGCTCTGACGCCGCCGAATCGGGTGGCGGCTTCTCCGTGGATCATCGTCATGAGCCCATCTTCACCCGCGGGGTGCGTTTGCGCTGCCGCGCGGGGTGCGCGTTTCAGGGCGCCTGGGCGGTACCCCCAGCCCCTGCGGGGCGCAGGTCGTCACAGGTCCGAAGGGGCAGTACGGTTCTCCCCCAGAGCTCCGCCTGGGGGCGCCCCCAGGACCACCGGCCGGTGGTGGGCTGCGCGCGCAGTTCTCCCCCCAGGGCTCCGCCTGGGAGGTGCCCCCACGCGCCCCTGAAAACGCTCACCCCCCGCGGCAGCGGGAGCGCTCACCCCCCGCGGCAGCGGGAAACGCCCACCCCGCGGCGGCAGCCACCGGCTCAGGGCGCCATCCGGGCGCGGAGCCACGCGAGTTGGCGGGCGGCGTGCAACGCCTCGCCGCCCTCGTGGTGGTTGAACGGGTAGACATGGACGGCCCGCTCCACCGCGTCCGCCCCCGCGGCGGCGGAGCCGTAGTGGTTGTACGCCGCGAACACCGTGCTCGGCGGGCACACCGTGTCCCGCAGGCCCACGCCCACGTGGACGGGCGCGGACGCGCGCCGCGCGAAGTTGACGCCGTCGACGTAGGACAGCGTCGTCCGGACGTGCTCCTCCGCCTCGCGGTGGACGGCGAGGTAGCGGACGACCTCGCCGTACGGCTCCGCGTCGGTGATGTCGATGGCGCGTTGCACGTGGCAGAGGAAGGGCGCGGCGATCATGAGGGCCGCGAGGTCGGGGACGAGGCCGGCGACGGCGAGGGCGAGGCCGCCGCCCTGGCTGTTGCCGACCGCGGCGACGCGCGCCGGGTCGACGCCGGGCAGCGCCCGCACCGCCGCGACCGCGCGCACCGCGTCGGTGACGAGGCGGCGGTAGTAGTAGTCGTGCGGGTCGAGGATGCCGCGGACGACGACGCCGGGGCCGCCGAGGGTGCCGGCGTCCGGGTCGGGGGTGTCGCCGCCGTTGCCGTAGAGGTCGCCCTGGCCGCGGCTGTCCATGAGCAGGTGCGCGTATCCGGCGTTCGCCCAGGCCAGGCGCTCGTGCGGGAGGCCGCGACCGCGCCCGTACCCGAGGTACTCGACGACCGCGGGCAGCGGCGCGGAGACGCCCGCGGGGCGGGTGAACCAGCCGCGGACGGGGTGGCCGCCGAAGCCGGCGAAGGTGACGTCCCAGGTCTCGACGAGGCTGAGGTCGGTGTCGGCGCGGCGGACGTCGAGGAGGACGGGCGCGGTGTCGGACTGTTTGAGGGTGGCGGCCCAGAACGCGTCGAAGTCGTCGGGCTCGCGCACGTCGGGCGCGTAGGCCTGCAACTCGCCGATCGGTAGGTCGAACAGGGCCACGGGGTCCTCCAGCGTGAGGGGTTCGGGGTCGGGGCGGCGGAACGCCGTGCGGGGGGAGGCCGTTCAGGGCCCGGGTTTGGGCGGCGCCGTGCTCTCCCGGACGACCAGTTCGGTGCCCAGGTCGATGCGCTTGGTGGGGACGTCCGCGCCGGCCGCGAGGTCCAGCAGCATGCGGGTGGCGGTGGCGGCCATGTCGTGCAGCGGCTGGTGGACGGTGGTGAGCGCCGGTTCCATCCAGGCGGCGACCGGCAGGTTGTCGTAGCCGACGACGGACAGGTCGTCCGGCAGCCGCAGCCCCAACTGCCGTGCGGCGCGCAGGACTCCCATGGCCTGGGCGTCGGATCCGGCGAAGATCGCGGTGGGCGGGTCGGGGAGCTGGAGCAGCTCCATGCCGTGCCGGTATCCGGCGTCGAGGTAGAAGTTGCCGTGCCGGACGAGGCCGAGGTCCATGGTGAGACCGGCCTCGTCGTGGGCGCTGCTGAAGCCGGCGAGGCGGGCGCGGCTGCACAGCAGGTCCTCCGGGCCGGCGATGACGGCGATCCGGCGGTGGCCGAGTTCGAGCAGGTGGCGGGCGGCGATGAGGCCGCCGTTCCAGTTGTTGGAGCCGACGGTGGGGACGGCGGCGGGGGTCGCGCTGTCGGTGTCGACGGCGACGAAGGGGACGCGCTGGCGGCGCAGCTTCTCCTGCTGGGCCTCGGCGAGCCCGCACTGGACGAGGAGCACGCCGAGCGGCCGGCGGCCGACGATCAGGTCCAGCCAGGTGTCCTGCGGCCGGTGCACGCCGCCGAGCTGGGTGAGCACCAGTTCGATCCCGGCGGCGGTCACCGCCTCCTCCACGCCGCGGATGATCTCCATGGCCCACGCGGAGTCGAACTCGTGGAAGACCAGGTGTACTTGGTTGCTCGGTTCGTTCGTACGGCGGCTTCTGCGCCGGTAGCGGTGGCGTTCGAGGCTGGCCTCGACCCGCGCCCGGGTCTCGTCGGCCACGTCCGCTCGTCCGTTGAGGACCTTGGAGACGGTCGCCACTGAGACGCCCACCTCGCTGGCGATGGTGGCGATCGTCGCGGCCCGCTGCCCGCCTGCTGGATCGGTACTGGTCACGGAGGTGCCCTACGCTGCAGGGTGTCGAAAGTTTCGACACATCTACGGAAACAAGCTGTGCCCATGGGGTGGGCAGATGGCGAATATACGGCACTTGATGAGGCCAGACCAGGCTCGAATGCTGCTGTCCCACCTATTGACACCTGTTCTGCCACGTCCTTAGGCTGCCCGACACATTAAGCAAGAATGTCGAAAGTTTCGACTTCGCCCGCTCCTGTCTTGCCGCCTCCTGGAGGTCGGCGCGGTCCTGCGCATGGTTGAACCAGCGCCAGCCGAGGTGGGCGTGCGTCACCCATCCACCGCACGGAGGCCCGACGATGAGCACGATGGGGACGGTGGACCTGCCGTCCGAAGCCTCTGGCGCGGGCGGGCGGAAATCCGCCCGGACCCGCCCCAAGGGCGGTAAGCCTGCCAAGGGGGCAAAACGGTCCTGGCGGCAGTCGCTGCGCCGCGACTGGCAGCTCTATTCACTCGCGGTGCTGCCGCTGCTGTTCTTCGCGATCTTCCGGTATCTGCCGATGCTCGGGAACGTCATCGCCTTCCGGCGGTACCACCCCGGCAGCAGCATGTTCGGCGACGAGTGGGTCGGCTGGCGCTACTTCAAGCTCTTCTGGCACGACCCGCAGTTCTGGCACGTCTTCTGGAACACCCTGTACATGGGCGTGCTGACGCTGGTCTTCGCCTTCCCGATGCCGATCATCCTGGCGCTGCTGCTGAACGAGGTGCGCAGCCGCAAGTTCAAGCGGCTGGTGCAGTCGATCTCCTACCTGCCGCACTTCCTGTCGACGGTCATCGTGGCCGGTGTGGTCATGCAGTTCCTGGCCGCCGACGGCCCGGTCAACCAGGCGATCCGGCACTTCGGGCACAAGCAGATCCTGTTCATCCAGGAGCCCGGCTGGTTCCGCTCCATCTACGTGTCGTCCGAGCTGTGGCAGACGGTCGGCTGGGGCACGATCCTCTACCTGGCCGCGCTCACCTCGATCGACGACAACCTCTACGAGGCCGCGCGGATCGACGGCGCCAACCGCTGGAAGCAGACCTGGCACGTCACGCTGCCGGGCATCCGGCCCACCATGGTCACGCTGCTGATCCTCAACATCGGCACGTTCATGGCGGTGGGCTTCGAGAAGATCCTGCTCCTCTACAACCCGCTGACGTACCCGACGGCGGATGTCATCTCCACGTACCTGTACCGGATGGGCGTCGTCTCCAACAACTTCAGCTATGCCGCCGCGATCGGGCTGTTCGAGTCCGTGATCGGGCTGGTGCTGATCGTCACGGCCAACCGGATTTCACGTCGCACAGTGGGGACGAGCCTGTGGTAGCCCTCGACACAACCGCCACCGACGACCGGCCGACGATGCGGCCGGCCGGGATCAGCACCAGCCGCAGCTACCGGGTCTTCCAGGTGGTCAACACGCTGATCCTGCTCGGGGTCGTCGTGGTGACGCTCTACCCGGTGGTCAACATCGTGGCCCGCTCCTTCAGCGAGGACGGCTACATCCGGTCGGGCAAGGTCAGCCTCTGGCCGCGCGGCTTCAACGTCACGACCTACAAGGCCGTGATGAGCAACTCGCTGTTCTGGACGGACTACCGCAACACGGTCGTCTACACCGTCGCCGCCACGGTCGTGGCAATGGTGCTGACCACCTGCTACGCGTACGTGCTGTCCAAGAAGGACCTGCGCGGCCGCGGGGTGCTGGTCGGTGTCGCCGTCTTCACGATGTTCTTCAGCGGCGGCCTGATCCCGAACTACATCCTGGTCACCACGCTCGGCCTGAAGAACAGCGTGTGGGCCATCGCGCTGCCCAATGCGATCAGCGTGTTCAACCTGCTGGTGATGAAGGCCTTCTTCGAGGGTCTGCCGGTGGAGCTGGAGGAGGCCGCCGCGATCGACGGCCTGAACACGTACGGCATCCTGTGGCGCGTCGTGCTCCCGCTGTCCAAGGCGGTGCTGGCCACGATGGTGCTCTTCTACGCGGTGTCCTTCTGGAACTCGTGGTTCACGGCCTTCCTCTACATGGACCACTCCGACCTGATGCCGGTCACCGTCTACCTGCGCAACATGATCGCCGGTGCCACCGGCGGCACCTCCGTGGGCTTCTCGGAGGCGGACGCGACCGCGATCGGCGCCAACATCCAGGCCGTGACGATCGTGCTGACCACCCTCCCGATCCTGGTCGTCTACCCCTTCGTCCAGCGCTACTTCGTCTCCGGGGTCACGCTCGGCGCCGTCAAGGGCTGACCCCCGGGGAGCGCCGCCGCGCGCGGGCCGCGTTCGCGGCCCGTACGCAACACCCGTGCCAGACCCGTCCCGTACCACCCCCTACCCCGAACTCCCGCGCATGGCGGGAATGGAGTCCCCATGAACAACATCTCCCGCCGGTCGATGCTCGTTTCGCTGGGCGCCACGCTCGGTGCGGCGACGCTCGGCCTGAGCGCCTGCAGCAGCGACGGCGGCGGCGACAAGAAGAGCTCGGACCTGTCGAAGAACAGAGCCGACGCCATGGACAAGTTCGGCGTCGGCGACCAGTTCAAGGCGACGAAGCCCTTCACCCTCACCACCATGCTCAACGACAACCCCGGCTACCCCGAGAAGGGCAACTGGCTCTTCTGGACCGAGCTGGCCAAGCGCACGAACGTCACGCTCAAGCCGACCGTCATCCCGCTGAGCGACTACGAGAACAAGCGCAGCGTCATGATCGGCGCCGGTGACGCCCCCTTCCTGATCCCCAAGACCTACTACGGCCAGGAGGTGGCGTTCGTCTCCTCCGGCGCGATCCTGGCCGTCAGCGACTACGTCCACCTGATGCCCAACTACCAGGACAAGATCAAGAGGTGGAACCTGCAGGGCGACGTCGAGACCGTCGTGCAGGACGACGGCAAGTACTACGTGCTGCCGGGCCTGCACGAGGACGTCTGGGTCGACTACACCTTCGCGATCCGCACCGACATCCTGGACGAGCTGGGCCTGCAGATGCCCAAGACGCTCGACGACCTCTACAACGTCCTCAAGGCGATGAGGGCCGCGCACCCCGACAAGTACCCGCTGTCGGACCGCTGGAGCCAGCCCCACCCGGCCGGCGCCATGCTGCAGACCTTCGGCCAGGCGTTCGGCGCCGGTTACGGCGGCGGCTGGGGTTACCACAACGCCACGTACGACACCGCCTCGGACAAGTTCGTGCTGACCGGCGCGATGGACCAGTACAAGGCGATGGTGGAGTACACCGCGAAGCTGGTGAAGGAGAAGCTCCTCGACCCGGAGAGCTTCACGCAGACCGACGACCAGGCCAACGCGAAGTTCACCTCCGGCAAGTCGTTCGTGATCTCCACCAACGCGCAGGAGCTCGTCAACACCTACCGTCCGGGCCTGGCCAAGGCGGTGCCGAGCGCCAAGGTCACCAAGATGCCGGTGCCGGTCGGCCCCGCGGGCGAGGTCAAGGTCGGCTCGCGCCTGGAGAACGGCCTGATGATCTCCACGAAGGCGCGCGACTCCAAGGACTTCGTGGCGATCATGCAGTTCGTGGACTGGCTGTTCTACTCCGACGAGGGCCAGGTCTTCGCCAAGTGGGGTGTCGAGGGCGTCACCTACACCAAGGACGCCGCAGGCAACTTCAAGCTCGCCAAGGACGTCGACTACGTCGGTCTGAACCCGAGCGGCACGAAGAAGCTGAACGTCGACTTCGGCTTCTCCAACGGCAACTTCGCCTACGGCGGCAGCACCCAGCTGCTGGAGTCCGTCTTCTCCGACGAGGAGAAGGAATTCCAGAAGATCATGACCGCCCGCAAGACGCTCCCGGTGCCGCCGCCGTACCCGCTCAACTCCGAGGAGCAGGAGCAGTTCTCGCTCTACGAGGCGCCGCTGTGGGACTTCGTCCAGCAGCAGACCCTGGACTTCATCCTCGGCAAGCGCCCGCTCAGCGAGTGGGACAAGTTCAAGAGCGAGCTCAAGGGCAAGAACGGCGACCAGTACCTGAGCCTCGTGAACGGCGCCTACGACCGCTACAAGAGCAAGAAGAACGGCTCCGACAAGAGCTGACGCCCGGCCCGCAGCGGGGACCCTCCCACCGGACCGGCCGGCACCGACGCAGACACGCACCCTCGTAAAGGACCACCACTGTGCGGATCCCAGTACCCGACCAGCCTTCAGGACATCTGACGGACGCGTGGCGCTTCTGCGTCGGGACCGGCCGGTTCGACCTCGCCCTGCGGCGCGACTACCAGGACTCGCTCGCCCTCGTCCAGCAGGACATCGGCTTCCGGCACATCAGGGGCCACGGCCTGCTGAGCGACCAGACCGGCGTGCACCGCCCGTACGAGCACGCCGGGGCACGGCACGTGCGGCACTCCTTCAGCTACGTCGACCAGGTCGTCGACGCCTATCTCGACCTCGGCATCAAGCCCTTCGTCGAACTCGGCTTCATGCCGGGCGAGCTGGCGTCCGGCGAGCAGACGGTCTTCTGGTGGAAGGGCAACGTCACCCCGCCGCGCGACTGGCGCGAGTGGGCGGACCTGGTACGCGGCACGGTCGCGCACCTCGTCGACCGCTACGGCCTCGACGAGGTGCGCACCTGGCCCATCGAGGTGTGGAACGAGCCCAACCTCCCCGACTTCTGGGAAGGCGCCGACCAGGACGCCTACCACCGCCTCTACGAGGTCAGCGCCGCGGCGGTCAAGGAGGTGGACGCCGGGCTCCAGGTCGGCGGGCCCTCGCTGGCGCCCGGCTACCAGCCGCACTGGATGACCGGCTTCGCCGAATTCGTCGAAGCCAGCGGCGCCCCCTGCGACTTCGTCAGCCGGCACGCCTACTCCACCGGTCCCGCGCAGCACGTCCCCTTCGGGGTGCACCAGACGCTCGGGCCCGCCTCGGCGCTGCTGGAGCAGTTCGCGGCGCCGCGCGAGCAGCTCGCGGGCAGCAAGCTCGCCGGACTGCCCGTGCACATCACGGAGTTCAACTCCTCCTACCGCCCCGACAACCCGGTGCACGACACCGCGCTGCACGCCGCGTACCTCGCGCCCGTGCTGGCGGCCGGCGGCGACCTGGTGGACTCCTTCTCCTACTGGACCTTCAGCGACATGTTCGAGGAGGTCGGCATCCCCACCGCCCTCTTCCACGGCGGGTTCGGGCTGCTCACCCACCGGCAGATCAAGAAGCCCACCTACCACCTGTACGCCTTCATGGCCCGGATGGGCGGCGACGTCCTCGCGCGCGGCGCCGACCACCTCGTCACCCGGCACGCCGACGGTCGGGTCACCGTCCTGGCCTGGGCGCCCGTGGACCACACCGGCACCGGCGAGGTCGTCGACGGCCACACCGTACGGCTGTCGGTCCCGGTCGGCGGCCCCGGCAACGCCACGGTCTACGCGCACCGCTCCTCGGTCTCCGAGGACGCCGGCAACGCGTGGGCCGCGTGGGCCGAGATGGGCCGCCCCCTGTCGCCCGACCGCCGGCAACTGGCGGCTTTGCGGGAGGCCGCCGAGCCGTCCCGCATCCACCGCAGCCTGCCCGTTGCCGGCGGGAGGGTCGAGGTCGACCTCGTCCTGGCCCGCCACGAGGTCACCCTGCTGGAGCTGACCCCGGTCACCGACCGCACCCCGCAGTGGTGGGACGAGCGCCGGCTCCTCGGCCTCGACCCCGCCTCGGCCCCGGAGGGGAGCCCGGCATGAGCGCCGCGTCCGACGTCGCAGGAGGCCACGCATGAGCGCCGCGTCCGCAGCCCGCAAGGAGTTCGGCGAGGGCCCGCTCGCCCGCGCCGCAGCCCTCGTCTACAGCCTGCTGGTGGTCGAGGTGCTGCTGCTCGTCGCGGTGGCCCCCGGGCTGGTGGTGCTCGGGCTGCTCGACCGCGACGCGAGCAACGTGCCGCTGGCCGCGCTGTGCGCGCTGCCCGCGGGACCCGCGTGGTCCGCCGGGCTCTACGCGTGGCAGCGGCGCAGCCGCGACCTCACCGAACTGCACCCGGCGCGCGCCTTCCGGCGCGGCTACCGCGCCAACGCGGTGGACGCGCTCAAGGTGTTCACCCCCTGGCTGGTCGCGATGGCGCTCGTCGCGACCGTCCTCACCCACCGGGACGCGGCGGGCGTGCCGGGCTGGTGGACCGGGCTGCTCGCCGCATTCGCGGCCGTCTCCGCGCTGTGGATGGTCAACGCCATGGTCATCAGCGCACTGTTCAGCTTCCGCACCCGCGACACCGCGCGGCTGGCCGCGTTCTTCCTGGTGCGCGGCTTCAAGGCGACGCTCGGCAACCTGTGCGTGCTGGCCGCCGCCTTCGCCGTGACCCTGGCAGGTGCGCAGCTGCTGCCCTTCCTGCTCGCGTCCGTCATCGCCGCCGTGACGCTCACCAACAGCCGGCCGATGATCGACCGGATCCGCGAGGAATTCACCGCATGAGCCTGCCCGTCACGCCCAGCACCCCCTTCGGCGGGGACTACAACCCCGAGCAGTGGCCGGAGCACGTGTGGAAGGACGACTACCGGCTCTTCGACGCCGCTCGCATCGACACCGTCACCCTCGGCGTCTTCGTCTGGGCCAAGACCCAACCGGCCGAGGACACCTACGACTTCACCGTGCTGGACCGGGCGGTGGACGAGGCCGAGGCGCAGGGCCGGCGGATCTGCCTGGCCACGGGGACGGGCGCGCACCCCGCGTGGCTCGCGCGCGCCTACCCCGAGGTGACCCGCACCGACTTCGAGGGCCGCAAGCACCGCTTCGGCCAGCGCCACAACTCCTGCCCCAGCGCCCCGGCCTTCCGCCGGCTGTCCGCCGGGCTGGCGGCGCGGGTCGCCGAGCGCTACGCCGGCCGCCCGTCGGTCATCGCCTGGCACATCGGCAACGAGTACGGCGGCGCCTGCTACTGCGACCTGTGCGCGGCGGGCTTCCGGGACTGGCTGCGCACGCGCTACGGGACGCTGGAGGCGCTCAACGCCGCCTGGTACACCGACTTCTGGTCGCACACCTTCTACGACTGGGACGAGATCGAGCCGCCGTCCGCGCTCACCGAGCACTGGCGCGGCCCCGACCACACCGCCTTCCAGGGCATCACCCTGGACTACCTGCGCTTCATGTCCGACGCGATGCTCGCCAACTTCCGCGACGAGAAGGACGCGATCCGCCGCTTCAGCCCCGACCTGCCCGTCACCACCAACTTCATGGGCATGTACCGGCCCATCGACTACCACCGCTGGGCGGAGCACCTGGACTTCGCGTCCTGGGACAACTACCCGCCGGAGAACACCACTCCGGCGTGGATGGGCCTGAGCCACGACCTGATGCGCGGCCTCAAGGGCGGCCAGCCGTTCTGGCTCATGGAGCAGGCCCCGACCACGACCGCGTGCCGCGACGTCAACCCCGTCAAGCGGCCCGGCGTCATGCGGCTGTGGAGCTGGCAGGCGATCGCGCACGGCGCCGACGCCGTCCTCTACTTCCAGATGCGGGCCTCGCGCGGCGCGAGCGAGAAGCTCTTCGGCGCGGTCATCAACCACGCGGGCCGCGACGACACCCGGGTCTTCCGCGAGGTGGCCGCGCTCGGCGCCGAGCTGGCGGACTTCGGTCCCGTCGCGCTGGGCGCGCGCACCCCGGCGAGGGTCGCGCTGCTCTTCGACTGGGACAGCTGGTGGACGCTGGAGATCTCCGACGGCCCCAACCGCCATGTCCGCTACCCGCAGGTCGTGCTGGCCTACTACCGCGCACTGTGGGAGGCGGGCGTCGACGTCGACGTGGTCCCCGTGACCGCCGGACTCGACGGCTACGACGTGGTCGTGGCCCCCGCCCTGCACATGGTCAAGGGCGACCTGGCCCAGCGCCTCGAAGCCGTCGCCCGGCGCGGCGGCTCGGTGCTGGCGAGCTACCTGTCCGGCCGGGTCGACGAGAGCGACAACGCCTTCCTCGCCGACGTGCCGGGCCCGCTCGCCCCGCTCATGGGCATCCGCATCGACGAATGGGACGCCCGCGAGCCGGAGTTCACCAACCCGGTGCTGCTCGGCTCCGGCCCGGACGCCGTGGAGTCCGCGGCCCGGCTGGTCTTCGAGCTGGTCATCCCGCAGGGCGCCGACGCGGTCGGCAGCTACCAGGCCGACTTCTACGCGGGCACCCCCGCCGTGACCCGCAACACCTTCGGGTCCGGGCACGGCTGGTACGTCGCCGCCGGACTCGACCAGCCGGGCGTCGACTGGGTCGTCCGCCAGGTGCTGGACACCGCCGGGGTCGCCACCCGCCACCCCGGCCTGCCCCACCTGGAGACCGCCGCCCGGGTGGCCCCCGACGGCACCCGGCTGCTCTTCCTGCTCAACCACTCCGACCAGCCGGTCACCGCACCGGCCGCCGTCGGAGGTACGGATCTGCTGACCGGCGACACGTTCGCCGCGGGCGGGCAGGTCACCCTGGACGGCCACGGAGTGCGGGTGCTGCGCGAGCACTAACTCCTCGCGCTCCGTGGCCTCTTGACGCCGCCGCCCCCACCTGCCGGGGACGGCGGCGTCCGGCTTCCCCGGCTCGGGGGCCTACGGGACGCGTCGGCTCACGGGATGGCGCGGCCGTGCGCGTCCGGGACCCCGGACTTGCGCAGGAAGTACGCGTTGATCTGGTCGCGCCACTCCCCGGCGCACCGCACCTGCTCGTCCAGCCGCTCCAGCACCCGGGCGTACAGAGCCGCGTCGACCAGGCCCGTACCCTCCAGCTCCGTCCACCGCTCGCGCATCGCCGCGGCCTCGTCGGCGCCCGCGAAGTGCGTGTCGTAGATGTGCTGGACGACGGTCGAACCGCTGTGCAGCACATGCCCGTACGGCACATGGTGGAAGAAGAGCAGCAGCTCGTCCGGGCAGCTCGCGAGGTCCTCGTAGACGTCCGACCAGGGCTGCGGGTACTGCCCGGTGTAGCCGGTGCCGGTCGCGCGGGTGCGGTCCACGCCGATGCCGTCGCGGTCGGCGAAGTGGTAGGTGCCCCACGGCTGGTACTCGTAGCCGTCGACGTCGGGCCCGTAGTGGTTGCCGGGCCGGACCATGAAGCCGACGCCGAGCGGCGCGGTGTAGCGCTCGTACGTCCGCCACGAGCCGTCCATCAGCGCGTGGAGGGTGCGGCGCAGCGGCTCCGGGTCGCGGTCGCGGGACAGCAGCGGCAGGAACGTCAGCCCGATCCACTCGTCCAGCAGCGCCGGCGGGTCCGCGCCCGGTTCCCACGCGAGGCGGCCGAACGCGTAGAGGTTGGCCTGCGCGAGCGGGTGCCCCGTCCAGTACGGGTCGTCGCCGACGTTGGAGACGGCCACGAGTCCGCCGCCGGTCGCCGGGTCCGCGGCGAGGTCCGCGACGGACCGGCCCGCGTCGCCCCACGGCCGGAACCCCAGCACCTCGCTCCACATCGGGCCGAGGTAGCACACGTGCCGCTGCTGCCCGGTGTACTCCTGCGTGACCTGCAGCTCCACCGCGAGCCTGGTGCGCGGCATCGCCGCGATCACCGGCGAGACCGGCTCGCGGGTCTGGAAGTCGATCGGCCCGTGTTTGACCTGGAGCACCACGTTGTCCGCGAACTGCCCGTCCTGCGGGGCGAAGTGGTCGTACGCGGCGCGCGCCCGGTCGGTCGAGCGGTCGCGCCAGTCCTGCTGGTGGTTGTAGACGAACGCCCGCCAGTGCACCTCTCCGCCGTGCGGCGCGAGGGCCGCGGCCAGCATGTTCGCGCCGTCCGCGTGCGTGCGGCCGTAGGCGAACGGGCCCGGCTGCCCCTCGGAGTCGGCCTTGACGACGAAGCCGCCGAAGTCCGGGACGGCCTCGTAGACGCGGTCGGCCGCGGCGGCCCACCACTTCCTGACCGCGTCGTCCAGCGGATCGGCGGTCGTGAGGTCGCCGAGGACGACGGGCGCGGCGAAATTCACCGAGAGGTGCAGCCGGATCCCGTACGGCCGGAAGACGTCCGCCAACTCGGCGACGTCGGCGAGCCGTTCGGTGAGCAACCGGGTCTCGGCGGCGTGCACGTTGACGTTGTTGACGGCGACGGCGTTGATCCCGGTGGCCGCCAGCAGCCGTGCGTACGCCCGCACCCGCGGGAAGTCGCGCAGCGGCTCGCCGTCCCGCCAGAAGATCGACCCCCCCGAATACCCGCGCTCGACCGCGCCCATGACCGGGTGGACGGTGAGGTTGTCCCAGTGGTCGAGCATGCGCGTGCGCAGCGCGGGCCGGTGCGCCGCCGCCGCGAAGTCGTCACCGAAGGCCCCCTCCCCGAGCCGGACGACATGGAAGAAGCCGTGCAGCAGCCCCGCCGCCTCCTCGGCCGCGACCCGGGTGACCCCGTCCCGCCGCTCCAGCACGTACCCCTCGGGGCCGGCGCTCCCCCCGAGCTCGAACACCAGGTCGTACGGCCCGCCGCCCCCGGCCCGCCCCCCGTACTCCCCGCAGGCCCGCTCCACCTCGGCCCGCACGGTGTCGGCCACCCCGCCGGCGGCGTCCACCAGCACCCGCCGCGTCCCGACCGCCCGGAACGCCTCCGGCGGCAACCAGGCCGCATGCACGTCGGTCGTCATGTCCATCGTCACGGAATTTCCCGTCTCGTTTGCCTGCCGGTGCGCATGCGCGCTTCCGCACATCCCGCGCCGGGCTCACCCGACGAATCTACTCACTGCGAATTCGCGGGTAAATGCCCTGGTGGGAGGATGTGCGAGATATTCGGCGGGCCGAAATGTTTCGAAGCGGAGAGTGAGCGGGCGGGTGGATTGCGGAATCCCCCGCTCATGTGATGGCGGGGGGTATCGGGATGATTTCCGTGCGCGGAATTCGGCCACCCTCCGCGAGCGTCGGGGTGACCCCGTGCCCTGTCCCGGGGCCGCCGCAGTCGCACCGGAGCCGGCCGAAGCGGCACGGAGTCGACCGCCTCAGGGTCTGTGCCACGGAATCGTGTGGCGATCTCCTCCCTGCCATATAGCATGGATGGTATGGATAGTGGGCGATACTCGATCGAGGTCGAGCCGGAAGTGCGGTTGTGGCTGGAGAACATCCCAGCCCAGCACTACAAGCAGGCGGAACGCGTCGCCGACCTGCTCGCCGGGCAGCCCACCACGCTTGATGAACCACACTCCCGCCACCTGGGCGGCAAGCTCCGCGAGTTGCGTTTCCGCCTCGGCGACGCACACCAGCGCATCACCTACTGGCTGGCGCCCGATCGACGCGTTGTACTGCTCACGACGTTCCGCAAGACCAAGTTGCGCGAGCAGGCCGAAGTGGACCGGGCGCACGCCGCTCAACGACTGTGCGAAGCAGAGCACCAGGCGGCCGCCGAACACGACCTCTACAGCCGTGATCTCAAGGAGGACCGATGAACCACAGCGAATGGAGGACCCGCCGCCACCGGCTGCTGAGCGGCGAACACCTGGACGCCGACCCCGAGTACGACCGCGTCTACGAAGAAGCCGGCCTGGCCATGACGCTGGGCAAGGCCGTCTACGACCGGCGCCGGCAACTTGGGCTGAGTGAGGCTGATCTGGCCGAACGGATGCACACCACCACCGACGAGATCGAAGGCATCGAGACCGCCACCGAACTGCCGCCCATCGCCGTCATCATGCGCCTGGCCCGGGCCTTGGATCTCACCGTCGACATGCACCTTGCTGCCGGGGACAAGCCCACCGTCACCATCGTCTCACCGGCCGCTTGAGTCGAGCAGGAGCCATGCACGGCGCCCCCATGGCATTTGCCCGGGAGCTGGGCCGACTCGTTCGCGACCGGCGCGCGGAGCTCGGGCTTTCCCAGACGGAGCTGGCCGAGCGGTGCGGAATGAAACAGCCGCAGATCTCCCGCTTCGAAACAGGCGGCACGGTGCCCACCCTGCCGCTGCTGCGCCGCCTGGCCCGCGCCCTCGACTCCGACCTGACCGTCAGCCTCACCCCGCACGACGGCGGCGGTCATCCTGGAGACTCCGACTCCCACTCCGACGACGACGTGATCGTCGGCAGTCATAGCGCTCGACCGTAGCGGGGAGGCGGCAGTCGGCGTCGCAGCGGAGCGAGCCGAGCGCGATCGGCAGGATTTTCCGCTTGCGCCTACGTTCCTTCGCCTGCGGCAGGTCTACAACTCCACCTCGGTGGTCCGGTAGGCGGCGTCCAGCACATCGCCCGAGGCGAGGACCTCCCGCGAAGCGGAGATCACGTCCTTCACGGTGTCGATGCCGCGCCAGTAGCCCGAGACGCGGAAGCCGATCAGGCGGCCGTCGCGGGCCAGTTCGGGGAAGGTCGTGTCCTCGTGGTCGCCCTTGGCAGGGAGCAGGTCGACGACGTCGGGGTTGAAGACGTACACCCCGGCGTTGATCCAGTACGGCAGTTCCGGCGACTGGGTGAAGCCCTTGATGCGGTTGCCGTCGACGAGGTCGGCGACTCCCCAGTTGGAGCGGTACGGGGACAGGGCGACCGTCACGGCGCCCGCGTTGGCGTGGTGGTACGCGGCGAAGTCGGCGAGCGAGAAGCGGCTGATGACGTCGCCGTTCAGGACGTAGAACGGGCTGCCGGGGTCGGCCAGTTGGCGGGCGGCGAACTTCAGTCCGCCGCCGCGGCCGAGCGGTTCATCCTCGACGGCGTATTGGACGTCGAGGCCGAAGCGCGAGCCGTCGCCCACGTAGTCGGTGATCATCTCGTGCCGGTAACCGCCGCTGATCACCACCGACCGCACTCCGTGCGCCGCGAGCCACACCAGCTGGTACCCCACGATCGGAGCCCCGGCGACCGGCACCATGGCCTTGGGGGCGTCGTCGGTGTACGGCCGCATCCGGGTGGCCTGCCCACCCGCCAGGATCAAGGCCTGCGACACGTCTGCTGCGGTCATCCCCGCGCTCCCTCGGTTCCGTGGGTGCCGGTGCGGCACCGGGCGGGAGCACATCCTTCCAGCCTCGGGGTCCGTTCACGCGTCACGTACCTCCGCCGGGCGACGTTCATGACGGCTCCCGGGAGTGGGCTACTCCTCCCAGCATGCGCTCGGACGGCGGTCGGGCGCATGCTGGGAGGAGGCGGCGGCCGCTCCCGCCCACCGCGTCGTGCGCGTACGGCACCGCGGGGCCGCCGTGAGAACCGGGCCTTCCGGCGGAAGGGAGCAGGCCATGCCGGCCCTGCACATGCAGCTGAAATCCTCCATGAGCCCGCCCGAGGTGATGGGGGTGCTGACCGACTTCAGCCCCGCGCGGATCGAGGAGTGGCCGTCGATCGACGCCGACCACTTCGAGGTGCACGAGCGGGGGGACACCTGGGCGGAGGTGACCGAGGGGAACGAGAAGTCGTTCGAGCGGGCCCGCTACGAGTGGGACCCGGCGGCGAACAAGGTCACCGTCACCACCCGCGAGTCGAAGCCGTTCGGGCCGGGCGGCTGGGTCTTCCAGCTCACCCCCGAGGACGACGGCACGCGTATCGACGTCGAACTCCAGCGGCACCCCACCAAGTTCACCGCCAAGGTGCTGTCCACGATCATCCCCTTCGCCGGACCGGTGTTCCGCAAGTCCTTCAGGGAACCGCTCAAGACGACGTAGCCGACGTCAGCCGATCGTCACCACGCGGGCCCAGTCGGGCGGGGCGTCCGGGCGGTATTCGGGGTTGTCCTCGTTGATGCGGGGCGGGCGGCGGAAGAGGCCGATCACGGAGCGGCAGGGCGGGGCGTGGGAGGGCCAGGGGGTCTGGCCGTCGGTGAGGGCCACGATGACGTCGGGGGAGGGGCGGGAGCGCAGGGCGCGGTGGAAGCCCTCGCGCAGGTCCGTGCCGCCGCCGCCGATGAGCGCGATGTCGTGGGCGGCGGTGAGCGGGCGTACCGCGTCGGCCGCCGCGTCGCACGCGAGGACGCCCACCAGGTCGCGTCGGCCGCCCACCGCCGCGGAGATCGCGGCGATCTCCAGCAGCGCGCTGCCCAGTTCGGCGTCGCTCACCGACCCCGAGGTGTCCACGATCACGCACACCCGAGGGGGCGTGCGGCGCAGGCTCGGCAGCACCGCTCCCGGCACGCTCGACGAGCGCCGCCCCGGCCGCCCGTACGAGTAGTCCCCGCCCGTGCCGCCGCCCGCAGCCGCGGCCCGTACCGCCGCTCCCAGCAACTGCCGCCAGGGCTGCGGCGGATGGAAGGCCTCCTCGGCCCACCGCCGCCAGCCCTCCGGTACGTCCCCCGGGCGGCCCTTGATCCCCTCCGCGACCCGGAAGCGCACCGCGTCCCGCTCGTGCGGGCTCAACTTCCACGACCCGCCCGGCCCGAGGTCCCACGCCCGGCCGTGCCCGTCCAACGCGCTGCCGCAGTCGAGCCACTTGAACCGCTCGGTGAACGGCCCGAGCCGGATCTTCTCCAGGTACTCCTCCATCAGCAGGCCGTGCGGGATCCCGAACCTGTGCGCGGTGACAGCGCCCTTGGGGACGGGGAGGCCGTGGCCGAACGCGTCGTCGTTGATCTCGCAGTCCGCGGCGATGTTGCGGCGCAGCCGCTCGGCCGGGCCGTGCTCGTCGTGCTCGCGCGCGTACTTCTCGCCGCGGCCGAGGTGGTCGCGCAGCAGGTGCGACACCTCGTGCACCCACACCGACGCCAGCTCCTCGACGGGCGTCGAGGCGACGAAGGCGGGCGCGGCGTAGCAGCGCCAGTACGGGTCGACGGCCATCGTCGGGACGTGGCGCGAGGGCACGACGTGCAGCGCGAACAGCGCGCTGGCGAGGTACGGGCGGGCGCGGGCGGCGAGGAGGCGGGCCGCGTAGAGCTTGTCGAAGTCGAGGTCGGGCGGTACCTCGGCGGCCGGGGCGGGGGGCGCGGGCTGCTCGGTCGCGGGGGCGGAGGTGGCCTGCGGGTCGGACGCTTCTTGCGCGTCGGACGCGCCCGGGTTGAGGGCCTCGGGAGAGGGCGGGGTGGGCGCCGGGGCCGGGCGGCGCGGCATGAGGCGGGGCGTGGGGCGGGCGGTCGGGGCCGCCTGGGCTTCGGGGGCCGGGCCGGCGGGTGGGGTCACGGGCGCGGGGCGTGCCGGTGCGCGTCCCGGCGGGGGCTCCGGTGCGGGTACGGGCGGGGGCTCCGGGGGGCCGGGTACGGGTGCGGGATCGCCGGGTACGGGTGCGGGATCGCCGGGGGCGGGCGGCGGAGCGCCGGGTACGGGTGCGGGATCACCGGGCGCGGGTGCCGGAGCGCCCGGTACGGCTTCGGGCGGCGACCCCTGCATCGGGGGAGCGGTACGCGGGTTCGTACTCATCGGGCGGCACCCGCCTTCGCCGCCGTACGGGTCGCGGCCTCCGTGGCGTGGCGGGAGATCGTGACGGCCCCGGTGAGGCGGTCGATCGCCGCGGGGACGTCCCAGTCCTCGCGGCGCAGCCCCGCCAGGGCCTTCGCGGGCATCACGACCAGGTCGGGGGCGCCGGTGGCCAGGGCCTTGACCAGCACCGCCCACGCCGCGTCCCAGCGCGCACGCGTCGGGTGGGAGTGCACCGCCGCGACCACCGCGTCCAGCACCGCCTGGCGCAGGTCGCCACGTTCCGGAAGGTCCGCGGCGGCCGGGTCGGCGAGCAGCGTCTCGGGGTCGGGGAGGTCCATCCGGTCCATGGCGGCGAGGAGTTCGAGGCCGGGACCGTCGCCGACCGCACCCCGCGCCAGCAGGGCGAGCACTTCGCGGGGCGAGTCCGCGGCGGTCGCGAACGCGACGAGCCGGAGCGTCATCTCCCAACTGCGGGGCGAGGGCCACGCACCGCCCCGGCGCGTCTCCGAGGCCGGGAGCTGGTGGACGAGTTTGGGCCGCGCCTTGAGGAAGGCGCACACCGCGCGGCGCGCGAACGCCACGGCCTCCGCGAGGCGTCGGGGATCCAGCCGCGGCAGCGCGGCGCGCGGCCACACACCGCCGAGGCCGCGTACGACGACGTCGTGCTCGTGCGTCCACTGCAGGTGCACGAAGCGGTTCGCCAGCGGCGGGCTCAGCTCCCAGCCGTCGGCCGCGGACGAGCGCGGGTTGGCTGCCGCCACGATCCGTACGCCGGGCGGCAGTTGGAGCGCACCGATGCGGCGCTCCAGCACCAGTCGCAGCAGGGCCGCCTGCACGGCGGGCGGTGCGGTGGACAGCTCGTCCAGGAAGAGCAGGCCGCGTCCCGCGCGGACGAGCTTGACCGCCCAGTCGGGCGGGGCCATCGGCACCCCCTGCACCGCGGGGTCGTCCCCGACGACGGGCAGCCCGGCGAAGTCGGACGGCTCGTGCACGCTCGCGATCACCGTCGTGAGCGGGAGGTCGAGCGCGGCGGCGAGTTGGGTGAGCGCGGCGGTCTTCCCGATGCCGGGTTCTCCCCAGAGGAGGACGGGGAGGTCGGCGGCGACCGCGAGGGTGAGGGCGGACAACTGGTCGTTGGGACGCGGCTCCGTCTCGGTCGCGCTCAGCAGCGCGATGAGCTCTCCGGCGACGCCGAGCTGGTCCCCTCCGGGGAGGGTGGCGATGGGGCTGTCAACGGTCATAGGTCACCTTTGCGTTCGAGGTCGGAACGTCGGGCCTGGTCGGCCGGACGTGGTTGCGGCTGCGCCGCGGGCGCGTTCGGGGTGCGGCTGCGCCGCGGGGCGGGCCCTTCCCGCTGGCGCGGGGCGGCACCGTCCGGGCGGGGCTGTTGCGGTCGGGGCCGGAGTATCGGCCGGTGGGTGGTTGCCCGCGCGGTTCTCCCCCCGCAGCTCCGCCTGGGAGGTGCCCCACGCGCCCCTTCGGGTGCCGGCCCTGCGGAGGGCGGTGCCCATCAGGGGCGCGGGGAACTGCGCGAGCACCCCCCACGTGGTGCGGGTAGTCACCGGCCCGCAGGGGCGGTTCGGTTTCGTTCCGGACCACCGGCCGGTGGTGGGCCGGCCGTGTGGTTCTCCCCCGCAGCTCCGCCTGGGAGGTGCCCCACGCGCCCCTTCGGGTGCCGGCCCTGCGGAGGGCGGTGCCCATCAGGGGCGCGGGGAACTGCGCGAGCAACCACCCACGTGGTGCGGGTAGTCACCGGCCCGCAGGGGCGGTTCGGTTTCGTTCCGGACCACCGGCCGGTGGTGGGCCGACCGCGCGGTTCTCCCCCGCAGCTCCGCCTGGGAGGTGCCCCACGCGCCCCCGAAAACGCTGCCCCGTGGCAGCGGGAAGCGCGCACCCCGCGAGGCAGGACTCGGCGTCCTCCGCCGGGAGGCGGGTCAGCGGGCGGCTGCCTGCCGGGTGCGGGAGTGGAAGTCGGTGCGGCGGCGCCGCTCCTCGCGGGAGAAGGGGGGGAAGGCGCGGAGGCCGGGCGCGGGCCCGGGGTCGGCGAGGCCCGAGCGGAAGAGCCCGTGGTCCACCCGGCCACGGACCGCCGCTTCGAGCGCGTCCCGCAAACCCCCCTCGCGGAGGAGGGCGGACGGGCCGAGAAGGGCCTCGACCTCCGCGAGGGCGCCGCGGATGTCGCCGTGGGCGAGGCGGGCCCGGACGTCCGGGAGGTTCTCCGGACGCCGGTGAGCCTCGGCGACGGCCTGGAGGCACGGCAGCGGAGTGCCGCTCAGCTGGGCGAGCAGCTCCTCCCTGCGGACCTCGTCCCGGTCGTGGTCCAGCGCGGTGAGGACCCCGCCGACGAGGCCGATACGGTGCCGCGCCCCCCGGCACAGCACGTATCGCGGCGCCGCCGGACCCGGCGGTGAGCCCGGCGGCCCCGCCGCCCGCACCCGCCCGGGCGCGAGGGCGGCGGCGACCAGCGGGTGCAGCTCCTCCGGTGCCAGCAGGCCCGCGGTGAGGAGGGCGAGGTCGGGCGGCACCCACGTCGCGGCGTCCGGCAGCACCGGCAGCGCGCGCAGGTCGCCGTATCCGGCGGCAGCGGCGGGGCCGAGGCAGCCCCCGCATCCGGCGGCGCAACCGCCCTGCCCAGTCAGCGAATTGGCGCATCGGTACGCCCCCTCCGCGTACCGGGCGGCAACCCGCGGCGGGCCGCCCGCCGGGGACTCGACCTCCAGGACCAGCCGCCGCCCGCGCCCGAGCCGTACGACGACGGCCCCGCCGGAAGGCGAGCCCTCCGCGCGCAGCAGGGCGGCGGCTTCGCCGGCCCACCGCGAGGCGGCGGCCCAGCCGTCCGCACCGGCGGACCAACTCCCGTCCTCCGCACAGGACTCCGGTTCCTCCCGGGTCCGGTACCCGGCGGGCGTGCCGAAGCCCTCCGGGAGCCAGGCCGCGGCAGCGGGATCCGCCCCCTCCCGGGCCCTGTACCCGGCGGGCGGGAAGGCGGCGGAGGACCGCCGCCGTGCCGCCCCCGACCGCTCGCGCAGCTCGTGCGCCCGCTCCGCGTCCCACAGGTGGCGGTGCAGGTCGAGCCGGAAGCGGCGGTCGGGCCGCGGATGGGGATGCGCGCGGCTGCCGCCGGAAGCGGCGGCCTGCGCGGCCGTACGGGTCAGGTCGCGGGTCCCGTCCCACAGCGCGAGCTGCACGCGCTGGCGTGCGGCCGCCCGCGCGGGCGGGGTGCGGGCCACGAGATGGAGAGCCCCCTCCGCGGTGGCGTACCGCGCGAGCGCGAGGGTCACGCCGGGGCGGAGCAGCCCGTCGGGGGCGACCCTCGGCATGTGCCAGCGCAGCAAATCGGGCGCCAACCGCCGCAGGTCCAGGCGGACTTGACTGGCGAGTTCGCGGCCGTGCGTACGGGCGAGGGAGCGTGGGGTGAAGTCGACGTCGAAACCTGCGGCAGCGCAGGCCCCCGCCCAGTCGCCGGCGTGGCGGCGGACGGTCGCGGTGTCGATCAACGGGGGCGGCACGGCGTAACGCCGCACGTGCAGCCACAGGGAAAGCCGGGTCTCCGGATTCGCGGACCGAGCCGTGTGCTCAAAGGCCACCGGCTCGAAGGTCTGAGTGCCCATCAGCACTCACCTTGAGCGAATCGAGCCCCCATTCCGAAAACAGAAGGAGTAGTCATCCCGCTCACCATAAGCGACCGCGCCGCGGGATGTCACCCCCCGGCGGCGGAGCGGCCGAGCGCTCAGGCGATGCGCGCGCGGATCGCCCGGCGGATGCTCCAGCTCACCCGTCCCTGGTCCAGGTCGAAGGTGAGGTCGGCGGCGCCGGTGAGGAGTAACTGCCGCTCGGTGGCGCGGTGCAGGGTGTCGATCCAGCCCCAGATGGGGTGGTCCTCGGGTGCGCTCGCACCGTACGTGCGGGCCTGGATGCGTATCCAGGACACCGCCCGGTCCGCGCACTCGACGGGCAGCTGCACGCGCCGGTGCTGGTGGTCCGCGCCGCTGAAGACGTGGTCGATGACGTAGGCCGGCTCCGGCTCCGGATACCCGGGCATCCCGTCTTCCACCGTCAACACTCCTGTCTCGGCCAAGGCGTGGCGGCCGGCCGCGAAGCCGTCGCCGTGCCCGCGGCGCCCCCGTGCGCCCGGCGTTGCGTGAGTCACACACGTCACTATCGTGCCGCGGCGCTCATCGCGCAATGCGCTTCCTGATATTTTCATCCTGCGTCCGATCGATCTGGTGATCTCATCAACTGTGTGTGACACTCAGCTTGTTGACGGGCACTCAGCAAACTCTCGGCAACCAGAGCAACCAGCCTGCGAGGCCCGGTCAGGGGGAAGTGTGAGCGAGGAGCGGCCGGCCGCAGCAGGTGGTCCCAACGCCCCGACCGTGCTGCGCATGATCCTCAGCCGGCGGCTGCAGGAGCGCCGCCAGGAGGCGGGGCTGTCGCTCGAGCAGGCCGCCCGGTCACTGCGCGTCACCCCGCTCACCATCCGCCGCCTGGAGAAGGCGGAGGTCGCGCTCAAGCCGCTCTACGTCGAGAAGCTGCTGCAGACGTACGGGGCCGGGCCGCGCGAGATCGAGGAGTTCTGCGCGCTCGCCGAGCAGGCCAACGAGCCCGGCTGGTGGTATCCCTACCGCGATGTGCTGCCCGGCTGGTTCAAGGCGTACGTGAGCCTGGAGACCGGCGCGCGGGCGCTGCGCACCTACGAGCCGCACTACGTCACCGGGCTGCTCCAGACCCCCGACTACGTGCACGCGTGCCTGCGCGGCGGCTTCCCGAACGAGTCCGAGGACGCGCTCGCGCAGCGCGTCGAACTCCGGTTGCGCCGCCAGGTCCTGCTGGAGCGGGAGGACGCGCCCACGCTGTGGGTGGTCATGGAGGAGGCGGTGTTGCACCGCCAGGTCGGCAGCGCCGCGATCATGCGCGCGCAGATCGAGCGGCTGCTCGAGGCGAACGAACTCCCGCACGTCAGCGTCGACATCGTGCCCTTCAGCGCGGGCGCGCACGTCGGGGCGTGCGCGCCCTTCACGTACTTCCGGTTCGCCGAGCCCGAACTCCCCGACATCGTCTACAGCGAGATCCTCTCCGCCGCCGTCTACCTCGACCAGCGCGCGGACGTCTCGACGCATCTCGAAGCGCACAACCGGCTCTCCCTGCTCACCTCCACCCGGGAGAGCACCGCGCTGCTGAACCGCATGCGGAAGGAGTACACATGACCCCCACCGACCCCCGCGGCTCCGCTCCGGAAGCCCGTCCGGGCGTCACGGACCTCGCCGAGATCCGCAGCGGCATGCCCGCGCGTGAGCTGGGCGACCACGGCTGGGAGTGCCCGTGGAGCGGCCCCAACGGCGGGCAGTGCGTGGAGCTGAAGCAACTGCCCGACGGCCGCGTCGCGTTGCGGCAGTCCACCGACCCGGCGGGCCCCGCGCTCGTCTACACCCCCGACGAGATCCGCGCGTTCGTGCGCGGCGTCAAGGACGGGCTCGCCGACCACTTCGCCGCGTGACGGCTCCCTCCGGCAGGAGGACGACGGACGTACGACGGAAAGGACCACCATGACCACGCCCGGGGCCGAACCGGTGATCGACACCAGCCGCCCGCACTCCGCCCGCATGTACGACCACTACCTGGGCGGCAAGGACCACTTCGAGGCCGACCGCCAGGCCGCCGAGGCCATCGCCGGGGTCTTCCCCGGCATCGGCACCTGCGCCCGCGAGTTGCGGTTCTTCATGCACCGGGCGACCCGGGTGCTGGCCCGCGAGCACGGCATACGCCAGTGGCTCGACGTCGGCACGGGCATACCCACCGAGCCCAACCTGCACCAGATCGCGCAGTCCGTCGCGCCCGAGGCCCGCGTCGTCTACGCCGACAACGACCCGCTGGTCCTCAAGTACGCCGAGCGCCTGATGCGTACGGCCCCGGGCGGCCGGACCGCGTACGTGCACGCGGACCTGCGCGGCCCCGACGAGCTGCTCAAGTCCCCCGAAGTGGCGGACGTGCTGGACCTCACCCAGCCGGTGGCGCTGTCGCTCAACGCGATCCTGCACTTCGTGCCCGACGACCAGGACCCCTACGGCCTCGTCTCGCGCTTCGTCGACGCGCTCCCCTCCGGCAGCGCGCTCGCGCTCAGCCACAGCACCCCGGAATTCGCCCCGGAGGCCTGGGCTCGCATCGAGGAGATCTACCTCCAGGGCGGCACCCCCGGCCAGGTCCGCACCCTGGAGGAGGGCAAGCGCTTCTTCGAGGGCCTCGACCTCATCGACCCGGGCATCGCCATGGTCCACACCTGGCGCCCCGACCCCGAGGACGAGCCGCGTGTGGCCGCGCTCACCGACGCCGAGGTCTCCGCGTGGGGCGGCGTCGCGATCAAGCCCTGAGCGTACGAAGGCGGTTGGCGCCATCGCCGCTCAACCCGCCTGCGCGGCCGACCTCTTACGGGCCCGGTACGCCGCGGCCTTCACGCGGTTGCCGCACGACTCCATGCCGCACCAGTGCCGCCGCATGCCGTGCGAACGGTCGACGTAGATCCGGGTGCACTCCGGGTTGCCGCACTCCTTGAGCAGCGGCACGTCCGGTCCGCTGAGCAGTTCCACCGCCTGCCGGGCCACGCTCGACAGCGCCTCGGCGGGCGACGCCGCCGTCCACCGCCCGGCGGGCGTCAACTGCGGCGCCGCGGCGGGTCCGCGCGCCGCCGCGTTGACGGTCGCGAGCGCGTCCGCGCCGTACGGCTCGCCCTGTCGCCGGGCGGTCACCAGCGCGTACACCGCTTCGCGGACCTCGCGGGCCGCCGTCACGTCCGCCGCCCCGCTCGGCGCGACGGCGTCCACGACGCCGGACTCCACGTACCAGGCGTCGAGCCGCTCGGGCGTGACCAGAGCTTCGAACCGGCGGGTTCGCCGGGCTCGGAGGGTCGCGGCGAAATCCAGGGCGGGATTGCCGCAGACGAACACATGCGTAAGGTCCACGTCACCATCCTGGGGGGTGACCCCCCGCCCCGCAAGCACGGGCCCGCCCTTGCGCGGGGCGGTGGGCTTCTCTGCTGCGCAGGGCGAGCGTCTTCGGGTACGGCTGCGCCGCGGGGCACTCGTTAATCAGGGGCGTGTGGGGGCACCTCCCAGGCGGAGCCCTGGGGGAGAGAGCAACTGCCCCTTCGGGCTGGTGACTACCCGCGCTCCGGCGGTGGGCTGGCCGCGCAGTTCCCCGCGCCCCTGAAAACGTTCACCGCCCTGCGCAGCAGAAACGCTCGCCCCGTGCGGCAGCGCGAAAACGCTCGCCGTGCTGCAGCGGAATCGCCTGTCCGGCGCGGCTGCGCAAACCGCTCGCCGCCCGGCGCGGCAGAAGCGCTCGCCCCCGTGCGGCGGCGCGAAAACGCTCGCCGTGCGCAGTGGAATCGCTGTCCGGCGCGGCTGCGCAAACCGTTCACCGCCCGGCGCGGCAGAAGCGCTCGCCCCCGTGCGGCAGCGTAAAACGCTCGCCGTGCGCAGCGGAAACGCCTGTCCGGCGCGGCTGCGCAAACCGTTCACCGCCCTGCGCAGCAGAAACGCTCGCCCCCGTGCGGCAGCGCGAAAACGCTCGCCGTGCTGCAGCGGAATCGCTGCCCGGCGCGGCTGCGCAAACCGCTCACCGCCCGGCGCGGCAGAAACGCTCGCCCGGCGCGGCAGCGCACAACGCTCGCCGTGCGCAGCGGAAACGCCTGCCCCGCGCGGCAGCGCAAACCGCTCACTGCCCGGCGCGGCAGCGCAAAACGCTCGCTGTGCACAGCGGAAACGCCTGCCGTGCGCGTCGTCGCCGAGCGGGGTCGCGCGGTACGCCGCCCACACCGCCAGGACGGGCGCGGCCACGACCGTCGTCGTCATCGCCCGGTGCCGCAACTGCGCCTGTCCGGCGCGGCTGCGCAAACCGCTCGCCGCCCTGCGCGGCAGCGCACAGCGCTCGCCCCGCGCGGCAGCGCTGAGCCTCAGAGGCCCAGGTCGAGGGCGAGGCAGTTGAAGGAGATGAGCGAGCCCGCTGCGTTGTACGCGTCGCGGGCGGGGTCCCGCGGAGCGACCTGTTCCTGGACCATGTCCGCGAAGGGGACGCGCTCGGGGAGGTGGCCGAAACGGGACTGCCGGGCCGCTGCATCGGCGGTGTCCCCCTCATGGACCTTTCGTACGACCTTCATGTTCACCGAAGTGCTCATCGCGGGGCCTCCGCTCAGTGGTCCTGGCTGTGCCGGTACTCACGCTCCCACTCGCTCGCGTCACCTGTCAAGCCGGTGACGCGGGCGGCGAGGGGGTCGCGACGCCGCCGAGCAGGTTGCGTACGAGCGTGTCGGCGAAGGTGCGGTCCAGCGGGGGCGCGGGCAGCAGCAGGCGGTGGTAGCAGGCGCCCCACAGCTGGTCGACGAGGCTCTCCAGGTCGGTGCCCGGCCGCAGTTGGCCGGCCTGCTCGGCGCTGCGCAGCCGGTCGACGGCGAGGTCGCGGCGCGGGCGGATGTAGTGCTGGTCGAGTGCGGCGGCGAGGTCGGGGTCGGTCTGGGCGGCGCCGACGAGCTGGGCGATGAGGGGGCCGCTGCCCTCCCGGGTGAGGAGGTCGACGAAGGCGTGCAGCTGTGCGGTGAGGTCGGCGGCGAGGTCGCCGGTGTCGGTGAAGGCGAGGGTCTCCTCGGTCGCTGCGAAGTACGCGTCGAAGGCGAGCGCGCCGGGGGAGGGCCACCACTTGTAGAGGGTCATCTTGCTCGCGCCCGCGCGGGCGGCGACCTTCTCGAAGGTGATGTCGCGCAGCCCGCTCTCGCGCAGCATCGCGGCCGTCGCGGTCAGGACGGCCGCGCGCACCTCGGCGGCCGGTCGGCGGCCCCGGCCCCGGACGGGGCGCGACGGGTGGGCCGCGGGGGCACCCGCGGCCGGGTGGGGGCGGGCGCCGTCGCCGGGCTCGGCGGCAGCGGCGGGTCGTGCGGGCATCTCGGCCTCCCGGCGGCCTGGTCGCGGTTGCTTTATATGGACGATCAGTCTACATTTTTCGATGTGGACGGACAGTCCACAAAAGCAGGGCCACCGCGCGAGCCAGAGGAGACCGCCATGACCACCACACCCGAGGGCAACGCCGCCGGCAGCCGGGTCGCGCTCGTCACCGGCGGTTCGGGCGGCATCGGCCGGGCCGTCGCCGAGCGGCTGGCCGCGGACGGGCAGTCCGTCGCCCTGCTCTACGGCGGCGGCACGCAGCGTGCCGCCGAGGCGCTCGCCGCGGTCGAGAAGGCCGCGGCCGGCGCGGGCAAGGGCGGCAGGGCGCTCGCGCTGGCCGCGGACATCGCCGACGAGACGGAGATGGCCGCCGTCTTCGACCGCGTGGAGCGGGAGCTGGGCGGGATCGACGTCGTCGTGAACACCGCGGGCGTGATGACCCTCGCACCCGTCGCCGAGCTGGACCTCGCGGACCTGGACCGCATGCACCGGGTCAACATCCGCGGGACCTTCGTCGTCTCGCAGCTCGCGGCGCGGCGGCTGCGGGCGGGCGGCGCGCTCGTCAACTTCTCGACGTCCGTGACGCGGCTCCAGCAGCCCGGGTACGCCGCCTACGCCGCGTCCAAGGGCGCCGTCGAGGCCATGACGCTGATCCTCGCCCGCGAGCTGCGCGGGCGGGACGTCACCGTCAACACGGTCGCCCCCGGCCCCACCGCGACGCCGCTCTTCCTGGACGGCAAGCCGCAGGAGCTGGTCGACCACATCGCGGGCCTCAACCCGATGCAGCGCCTCGGCAGCCCCGACGACATCGCCGACTCCGTGTCCTTCCTCGCGGGCCCGCACGGCCGCTGGACCAACGGGCAGACGCTGTACGTCAACGGCGGTGCCGCGTAACGGAGTTCGCCCCTCCCGTACGGGCGGGTGCCCCCCTCACGGACGGGGGCACCCGCCCGCGCCTGCGCCCGGCCCCTCTCCGCCCCCGGCCTGCCCCCGCCCGCAGAGCTGCGGCGACGGCCGCCATATGGACGGGCGTTGACGGTGTACAGGCCAAGCAGTTAGCTTGCTCGGCATGAAGCGGCCCTACCGGCGCACCCTCACGACCCGCGGTCATGTCGACCTCATGCGGGTCTGCTCCGCTGCCTGTCGTCCCTGCTGAGCGTTTCCGCTCGCGTCGAGGACGCCTGAACCACGCCGCTCCCTCCCTGCCGGTCCCTTCCGGCGACGTACGGCCGCCCTGTGCCCGCCGTGCGGTGACAGCGCGCGTCCCGACGCACTCGTCGACCGCGTAAATCCCCTTCCCCGTCCGGGCGTTCGCCGCGTGCGCGCGCCGCCCGGCGGATCCGTCATGCCCTGGAGGAGTACCCATGTCCGTGAAGTCCTGGTCCCGCTACGCCGTCCCCGCCCTCGCCGCGGCCGCGCTCGCCGCTGTCCTGCCCGCGAACGGCGCCGCCGCCGCGTCCGGCGGGAAGGCGGACGCGCTGCCGCTGCCACCGCTCAACGTCCTGACCGCGAAGCCCGGCACCGCGAGCGGCGACCTGTTCGTGGCCCCGTACGGAGGCGACGGCACGTACGCGAGCGGCGTGGAGATACTCAGCCACGACGGGCGCCGTACCGTGTGGTCGCACGCCGTGCCGGCGGGCCAGACCGCCGCCGACTTCCGCAAGCAGACCTACCACGGCAAGCCCGTCCTGACCTGGTGGCAGGGGTCCGGCCTCGGCGGCGTCGCGCAGGGCGTCGACTACGTCTACGACGACCACTACCGCCAGATAGCCGAGGTCCGCGCGGGCAACGGCTACTCCGCCGACGGGCACGAATTCCTCATCACGAAGCAGAACACCGCGCTGATCCTCGCCTACGGGGTCGCGACGGCCGACCTCACCTCGATCGGCGGCTCCGACCACCAGAAGGTCATCGACGGCGTCGTGCAGGAGGTCGACATCCGCACCGGCAAGGTGCTCTTCGAGTGGAACAGCGCGGACCACGTGCCGTACTCGGAGAGCCGGCAGCCGCTGCCCGCCTCGCCCGACAGCCCGTGGGACTGGTTCCACATCAACGCCGTCAAGCAGGACACGGGCGGCAACCTGCTCGTCGACTCGCGCAACACCTGGGCCGCGTACGAGATCTCCGGCCGCACGGGCCAGGTGCAGTGGCAACTGGGCGGCAAGAGCAGCGACTTCACCCTCAAGGCCGCGCCCGGGCAGGTGCTGAACACCAAGGACGCGATCTTCGCGTGGCAGCACGACCCGGAGCCGCTGGGCGGCGGCCGGTACAGCTTCTTCGACAACGAGTCCGCGGGCATCGCCAACACCGGCACCGGCGCGGTCGACGAGCTGCCGTACAGCCGCGCGGTCACCGTCCAGCTCGACCCGCGCAGGCACACCGCGACGCTTCTCGCCTCCGACGACCAGCCGGCCGGCCTCATCGCCTCCTCGCAGGGCAACGCGCAGCCGCTGGCGAACGGCGGCCGGTTCGTCGGCTGGGGATCGCAGCCGTACGTCTCGGAGTTCGGCCCCTCCGGCGATCTGCGCTTCGACGCCCAGTGGCCCAGCGGCGTGATCAGCTACCGGGCGTACCGCTTCGACTGGAAGTGACCGGGCGGTAAGGACCGGCGCCCGCTCCCGTTCACGCGTCCGGGGGCGGGCGTTCACCCCTGCTTAACCGATTTGTACGCCAAAGGCCGAGTGCTGCGCAGATGACGTAATTGCGCCACCCGATTGATCATGTCCGGCGGGTAGGTTGGCCCGGGCGTCGGGGGGTCCGGGCGCCTGGAGCGGCGGTTGACGCCGCTTGTCACGGAGGGGGAACTCCATGTCCAGACGCCTGCACGCCACCAGGCTCGCGGCCGCCTGCGCGCTCACCGCCGCCCTGACGGCGGGGTCGCTCGCCGCCGCCGGGGGCGCGAGCGCCGACCCGTACTTCATCCCGCTCGTGTCCGACGTGGCGGTGAATCCCGGCCAGGACTGGAGCGTGAGCGGTGGCGCCTACGGCACCGCCGACGGCACGGCCGTCTACGCGTTCAGCAAGGCGCCGCTGACCGACGCCACCTGGGCCGACGGGGGCCTGCCGGCCGGGCTGACCGCGTCGGTGGACGGCACGAGCTGCCAGGCGTACGCGGGCGCGGCCGGCGTGTACACGTGCCCGGTCACCGACGCCAACTCGATGGACTCGCCGATGGTCCAGGCCGCCGACGACGCCGCGAACCACACCTACGCCTACGTCGGTTCCGGCTACGCGCCGCGCGGTACCGACCTGGCCGCGGCGGTCAAGGCCGCCGAGCTGGCCGGCACCACCACCAGCGCCGACGAGAAGACCGCCGGCGTGATCTCGGTCCTGACCGAGGACCAGGTGGCCTTGAGCACCGTCCAGCTCACCACGCCCGATGTGCCGCTGAACTCCTCCGTCGTGCAGACGGCGAAGGTCCACGCGGCAGATCCCGCCCGGCTGGAGATCAGCTTCGGCCCCACCGAGAGCGAGCGGTGGATGGACGAGGACGAGGCGGACGTGCGGATCACCGCGGTCGACGGCGGCCCCGCGGACGCCTGCGGCCACACCATCGCCTCGGCCGCCCCCAGCGGCGGGCTGTGGTGCGACCTGCCCCCGGGCGACCACACCATCACCTACACGCTCACCACCGGCCCCGAGGTCGAGGCGTGGAAGCTCGTCGCGGACGCCGTGCTCCACGTGATCACCAGCGGCCTCGGCAACCCCGAGACGACCAGCACCTTCACGCTCCTCAGCCCGGACCCGGTGAGCGAGCGCTACCGCGTGCTCGGCGTCGACAAGAACGGGGAGTCGTGGTTCTACGACGGCACGGGCAGCGTGAGCGCGCCGTTCGGGCAGCGCAGCTCGTACGACGCGGGCTGGGAGCGCTACAACGCCGTCACCGCGCTGTCCCCGCTGACGACGCACGGCACCGGCGACGTGGTCGCGCGGGACGCGAGCGGGGTCCTCTGGTACCTCCCCGGCAGCGGCAACCGCTACTCCGTGATCTTCAAGACGCCCCTCAAGGTCGGCTCCGGCTGGAGCATCTACGACACGATCGTCGGCGCGCGCGACCTGACCGGCGACGGCGCGGCCGACCTGGTCGCCCGCGACTCCGCCGGGACGCTGTGGCTCTACCCGGGCACGGCGAGCACCTCGGCTCCCTTCTTCGGCGGCCGCACGAAGATCGGCGACGGCTGGAGCGGCTACCGGACCCTGACCGGGGCCGAAGACCTCACCGGTGACGGCAGGGCGGACCTGCTCGCGACCGACGGGTCCGGCGTGCTGTGGCTCTACAAGGGCACCGGCAAGGCGGCCGCCCCCTACGCCGCCCGCGTGAAGGTCGGCACCGGGTGGGGCAACTACGACCTGCTGCTGTCCCGCGGCGACCTCACCGGCGACGGGAAGGCGGACTTCCTCGCCCGCGACACCACGGGCGGGCTGTACCTCTACCAGGGCACGGGCGACGCCGCCGTCCCCTACGCCCCGCGCACCAAGGTCGGCCCCGGCTGGACCTACAGCGTGATCTTCTAGGCGCCCGCGCCCGCGCCCGCGCCCGCGCCCGCGCGCCTGCCGTCCGCAGGGCCCCACCGGTGGCGGTGGGGCCCTGCGACACGTCGCCGTTCTTCACCCCACGGGTGCGGGCTCGCGCAGCAGGGGCAGCAGCGCGTCGCCCACCCGGGCGATCTCGGAGCGGTAGGGCGTGTCCGACAGCACGAAGTGCGTGACGCCCAGGTCCGCGTACGCGCGCAGCGCCGCCGCCACCTCGTCGGCCGAGCCGACCAGCCATGTGGTGCCCGCGCCGCCGCCGCCGAAGCGGCCCGGCGTGGTGTAAAGGCAGGTGTCCAGCACCTCGCCGCGCCCGGCGAGGTCGTGCAGCCGCTGCTGGCCGACCGCGCGCCGCCGCTGGGCGGTGAACGTCGAGTCGGCGCCCTGCTTCTCGGCCATCGCCGCGACCTTCGCCTCCGCGTCGCGCCAGGCCTCCTCGGAGGTCTCCCGTACGAGGGTGGTGATCCGCAGCCCGAACTCCAGCGGCGCGTGGGGCCGTTCCACCTCGTTCGTCAACTCCCGCAGCCGCGCGATGCGTTCGGCCACCCCGTCGAGCGGCTCACCCCAGAAGAGCTGCACGTCCGCCTCGGCGGCGGACACCCGCTCGGCGGCCGCCGAGGCGCCGCCGAAGTAGAGCCGCGGGGTGCGCCCCTGCTCGGCCCCGTACGGGCGCGGGCGGACCGTGGAGCCCTCGACGCGGAAGAAGTCGCCCTGGAAGGTGACGTCCTCCTCCGTCCACAACCGCCGCACGAGCTGCAGGAATTCGCGTGTGCGGTCGTAGCGGCGCGCCTGGTCGGTCTGGCCGTCGCCGTACGCCGCCGCGTTGTCGAGCCCGCTGACGATGTTGACCAGCAGCCGCCCGCCGCTGAGCCGGTCCAGCGTCGCGGCGGCGCTCGCGAAGTGCGCGGGCTGCCAGTAGCCGGGCCGGATCGCCACGAGCGGCTTGAAGGTGGTGGTGCGCGCGGCCAGCGCGGTGGCGACGGTGAAGGTGTCCGGCCGCCCCCACCCCGTCCCGAGCAGCGCACCGCCCCACCCGTGCGCCTCGGTGGCGAGTGCCAGCTCGGTGGAGAAGTCGAGCGTCCCCCACCCGGTGGTCGTGTCGTCGCCGCGGTGCCCCGGCTCGACGGTGTTGGGGATGTACCAGAGGAATTCGTGAGCCATTTCCGGGACTCCGATACGGAAAAGGGCAGCGCGCATTCGCGTACGCCGCCGAGAGTCGGCCGTGCGGGAATTCCGCCCCGGTGGGACCGGTGGGACCGGCGGCCGTCACGGCGGCACGCCTGAGCCGCGCCTTCGGCGAAGGCGCAGGTGGGGCCCGGTGGGCGGGGAGAGAACGCGACGCGCTCAGCGCGTGGCGGAAGGCAGGGAAAGCGGCGCTGCGCGCGTCAGCGCGGACACAGCGCGCTGGCCGACCGCAGAAGGTCGACGTGGCGGCGCGAGACCAGCCTCATATCCGTGTGCACACGGGAAATGTAATCGACGCGTGCGCTATCGGCAATGGCAGGACACGTCTGCCGGGCCGCCGAGGCGGCTGTCACGCGATGTGCTCGCCGGGGAGATCGGCAAGCTCATCCGCGTCGGCCGGACCCGGCCCCGCACCACGCGCGCGAGTTCGCCGAGGCGTGGCGCGACTGCGGGGTCCGATGGGCGCGTTAGCCGTTGGCGGGAGTATTCGCCACGCCGCGGGGCAGCCCGTCGCTCACAGGCCCGTCACCGAGGCGGCCGCCGTGATGTCGTAGGCGAAGGCGACCTCCTCGCGGGCGCCCGGCGGGAGGGTCAGGGTCCAGTGGGCGACGCCCTCGGCGTCGAGGGTGTCGGGGGCGGGGGTGGTGTCGGCGGGGCGGAGGGTGACGTCGACGGCGGAGACCTCGGAGACCGGGATGCGCTCGCGCAGGGTGATCGTGCGGTCGGCGGCGCCGGGGGCCGCGTCGAGGCGGGAGACGAAGAGGCGGACGCGGCGGGTCACCACCGTGCGCTGGTTGATCGCCGCCAGTCCCGTCGTGTCGCGGCTCTCCTCGGTGTGCCGGACCACCCGGAAGGTGTCCTCACTGCCGAAGGCGATCGTGAACTCCTCGCCCGCGCCGGTGAATTCGAGGGTCCCGCGGCCCGTGAAGCCGCTGCCGCGCACCAGGTCGACGGGACCGGCGAGCAGCACGTGCCCGGCGTGGTTGACCAGCCGGGCGACCGTCACGACGAGCGGGGAGAGTTCGGGCGCGCAGGTGTGCTCGACCTCGCAGCCTGCCGTGAAGGACGTCAGGTGCACGCGGTGCGGGCGGCCGTCGGACGGGACGGTCACCGGGTGCGGGGCGTGCAGCACGCGGACGTCGCCGCCGTCGTTCAGGCCGGGCAGCGCGGCGGGCCCGGCGGCGGAGCCGACGCTGCGGATCTCCTCCTCGCGCAGGTCCACCTCGACCGTGCGCCGCTCCTCGGCCGAGCGGTCCCGCAGCATCAGGACGTCGTCGCGGAGTTCGGGCGGGCTCGCGGCGAGCGTCGGGCGCGCGGTGGACAGCGTGAGGCGCACCCCGGACCAGTCCTCGCCGGTGTCCTGCCACACGAAGGCGTCCGTCTCCAGCCGTACGGTGTGCGGCCCGGACCCCGCGGCGGAGAGCGTCGCCCGGTAGGCGGGCCGCCACAGCGCGCACGGCACGAGCGCGGTCACCCGCAGCTCCGCGGTGCCGGCCGTGTCCGCCTCGACGACCAGTTCCAGATACGCCGTGAGCTTGTCCTGCGTGCTCTCGAACATGCTCAACGCGAGGCGTGCCTCGCGCAGTTCGGACTCGATGTCGTGCAGGCGGCGGCGCAGCTTGTGCAGTTCGGCGAGCCGCGGCTCCGCCTCGCTCTCGACGCGGTCCAGCCGGTCCGCCCAGCGCTCGGGGTCGGCGTCGCCGCCGCCCGCGCCCTGCGTGATGTCGCGGTAGAGGTCCGTCCTGGCCTGCGCGACGACGGCGAGCGCGCTCTCCAGCCGCTGCCCCAGCAGCTTGGCGTCGGCCAGCTCCTCCTCCAGGGTGTGCACCTCGCGGCGCAGTGCGGAGGCGTCCGCGCCGGGCTCGCCGGGCGGCGCGGGCGCGTAGCGGCGGACGACGCGGGCGTCCACGACGCGCGCGCCGAGCCCGTCCGCGCCGCTGCCCGCGGTGGACCCCGCGGCGAAGTCGGCGCGCAGCGAGCGGTCGACGGTCAGCGGCGTGACCGGGCCGATCCGCAACCGGCTGACGCCCGCGGCCAGTTCGACGTGCCCGGTGCGCCGGACCTGCGCGCGGTCCTCCATGCACGTGACCGCCGTGATCGGCAGCGCGGTCAGCTCGGGGCCGGGTTCGGCGTGCGGGACGTCGGGCAGGGACGGGTCCTCGTGCACGGTCAGTTCCTCCTGTTGCCGCCGACGACGGCCTTGCCCGCGGGCAGCCGTATCGCGTAGCCGCCGGCGAGGGTCGTGGTGCTGCCCGGCTCCAGCTCGACGCGCCAGGTGCGCACGCCCGCCGCCCAGCCGTCCTCCTGGCCCTCCAGCGGGGCCGTGGCCGCCTCCCACGGCGGGCTCGCCTTGTGCTCGTCGATGCGTACGTCCTTGTCGGCGGAGACGGGTACGCGCTCGCGCACCCGGACGACGACCGGGTACGGCAGCCGGTTCGCGACGTCGATCTCGACGGTGTGGTCCAGCACGGTCGTGCCGCCGCGCAGCCCGGCCGTCGACTCGCGCATGTGCGTGCGGCGCGCGACCTTCACGCTCTCCGCGACGCCCAGCCCCACCGACTGCCGCTGGCCCGGCGCGAGCGTCGGCAGCGGCGCGGTCAGCACGAAGTCGCCGTCCACCAGGACGTCGACGGGCCCGGCGAGCAGCGCGTGCGACGAGGTGTTCGTCAGCCGCACCGTGCTGAAGACCGCGGGGTCCACGGACGGCACGGACACGTACACGAAGTCGGCGTTCACCGGCACCTCGTTCACCGGCACGGTGTGCCAGCGGCCGTCCGCGGCGACGTCGGCGGGCGCGGCGGTGTCGAAGCGGTAGTCGAAGGAGCCCGCGGACGTGCGGACGTCCACCGCGTGGGCGGGGCGGGCGAGCCCGGCGACGCGGCCCGCGCGGCTGCGGTACTCGCCGCCGACCGCGCCCAGCGCCGGGGGCGGCGGCTGGAGGGTGCCGCGGTGCTCCTCGGCGGACTCGGGGCCGGAGAGGGTGAGCCGGGCGTAGTCGAGCAGGTCCGCGCCGGGCGCGGCCGTGCCGGGCGGCGGCGGGGCGGGCTGCGGCTGCGGGACCGGGCCCGCGTAGCCGTCCGCCGCGGCGGGGGCGAAGCCGCGGCTCACCTGGGAGCGGGCCACGGGCGCGGCCGCGGGGGCCATCGGCCGCGGGGGGCCGCCGGGTGCGGGCGGGGGCGGGGGCGTCGGCGCCGCGGACACCGGCAGGGGCGGCCCGCCGCCGAACGCGAAGTCCTCGTCCGCGGCCTCCGCCGCGAAGCCGTACCCGCCCACCTCGGCGGCCGGGGCCCCCGCGGGCCCGGGGACGGGCGTCCGGGGGCGGCGCGCCGCGTCGTACCCCGCGAAGAGCTCGCCGAGCCCGGCGGGCGGCTCGCGCCAGCTCAGCGCGGCGGGCGCCGCCTGCCGCCGCCCGATCCGCAGCGACCGCAGCTCCGGCAGGTCGGTGCGCCGCAGCAGGTCCGCGGTGGACAGCGCGAGCCGCACCCCGGTCCAGTCCTCCCCGGTCCGCTGCGCGACCATCGCCCGCAGCACGAGCCCGCCCGCACCGCTGCGCCCGTCGAGCCGCAACTGGTAGACCGGCACCCAGCAGGCCCCGGGGACCTGGTACTCGACGTCGAGCACGACGTCGAGGTCGCCGCCCGGCGCGAGTCCGTCGCCCACCGCCGTGCCCACCGCCGGGCCGCCGCCGTCCGGCCCGGAGCCGCCGCTCCCGGAGCGGTCGCCCGGCGAACCGGCCTCCGGCCACGTGCCGGCGCCGTCGGAGCGGCTGTCACCGGAGCCGGAGCCGGAGCCGGAGCCGGAGCCGGAGCCGGAGCCGGAGCCGGAGCCGGAGCCGGAGCCGGAGCCGGAGCCGGAGCCCGAGCCCGAGCCCGAGCCCGAGCCGGAGCCGGAGCCCGACCCGTCGCCCGCGGAAGGGCCGTCCGGACCGTCCGCGTCCCCTTCCCCCGCTGCCTCGCCCCGCGGGGAGCCGTCCGGCAGGGGGCCGCCCCGCGTCAGTGTCACGTACGCCGTCGCCGAGGGCGTGGTGCGGTTGGGGTCCACCGAGGTGGAGGCCTCGGACAGGCGGTGGCGGAGGACGTCGACGGCGTGGTCGGCCTGCTGCTGGTCCTGCTCGGCGGCGCGCAGGCGGCGGTGGAGGGTGGTCAGGCGGGCGTCGACGAAGCTCGCGAGGGCGAGGATGGACTCGACGGGGGCCCAGCGGGGCGGGTCGCCGCGGCGCGGGGCCGGGGGTTCCGCGCGCAGGGCGGCGGTCTCGGCTATCTCCGTACGGAGGCGTTCCGTCCGCTCCCGCAGCCGGCTCTGCCGGTCCTCGGCGTCCTCCAGGTCCAGCCGCAGCCGGGGGAGTTCGTCGCCGCGGCGCAGCGTCGCACCGTAGCCGACGCGGATGTCGGCGACCTGCAGCTCCTCGTCCGCGGTGACGCGGCACCGCAGGGACTGCTCCAGCAGTGCGGGGGAGAACCCGGTGACGCGTACGGTCACGGGCCCGTCGCCGGGCGGCAGCGTGAGGCGGGCGCGGCGCGTGCAGACGGCGCCCGCCGCGTACACCACGACCGACGTGACCTCGGACGGCACCGTCGGTCCGTCCGCTGCCCTCTCGTGCGTGCTGGCGCCCACCGTGCCTCCCCTTCCGGCCGGCGCCCCGCCCGGTGCGCCACCGGTCCGGGCCCTGGCCGAGCCCCGCCCGTACCCTAGCCGACGCCGTCGTGCCGCAGCAGGGGAACGGGTGCCGCGCCGGTCAGCCCACCGGCGGGGCGTGGTCGGGCCACTTGACCGTCAGCACCTTCGGGTTGCCCTGCGCGGTGAGCCGGATGATGGGGATCGGCTTGCCCACCGGGTTGGAACCCGTGTGGCTGGTCAGGTAGTTGGCGGTGAACTGGATCGGTCCGCTGGCCCCGAGCACCGTGTACTGGCCCTGGAGCGCCCCGAGTTCGTTGACCACGGCGTCGGGCAGCGGCTGCGACTGGTGGGTGAGCCGGATCGCGGCGGTCGCCGTCAGCGTCGCGTCGTAGGCCATCATCGCGTTGCCGTCGCCGAGGTAGCCCTTCGGGAAGACCTGCTGGAAGGTCCGCCGGAAGACCGCGTAGCCCCGCGCCCCGTCCTGCTGCTCCTGCTCGTGGCCGGGGTCGTGCCCGGCGTCCGAGGCCCACTCGCCCGGGTGCGCGACCCCGGCGTAGTCGACGGTGACGTGCCCGGACGCGAGGTCCGCCCGCAGTTGCGGGCTGTCCGGCAGGTTGGTGGTGTCGTCGCCGCTGACGATCCTGATCTGCTTGTCCAGGCAGGTGTCGGAGAAGGCGTGCGCGAGCACGCCGAGGTCCTGCCCGCGCCCGGCGAAGAGCACCACCGCGGGCTGCGCCGCGCAGATGTTGGTGGTCATCTGGCTTATACGGGTGGCCACTTCGGCCTGGTGGCGGCGCCGCTCCTCCGCGGACTGCCCGTCGCGGTCCCGCTCGGTGGTGTCGTACGGCTCGACCCCCACGATCTGGTGGCCCTTTATGGCCGAGAACTTCTTGAAGCCGCTGACGAGCGTGACGTCGTAGCTGTCGCCGGCGTTGCCGTCCTCGACGAGCACCGCGCGCCTGAAGTCCTTCTGCACGTACGACAGCGCGGCCGCCATGTTGTCGACGTTGCTCGGCGAGACGCGCACGAAGCCCTTGATGTTGGAGTACGAGTCCGAGGTGAGCGTCGCGCCGAACGACGCGATGTTGTGCGCGGTGAGGTCGCGGATCGCGCTCTCGGTGCCGGCGAGGCTGAGGCCGAAGCCGGTGACGGCGGCGATGTGCCGGCCGCGGTCGCGCTCGATCTCCGCGACCGCGGGCTGCCAGGCGTTGGCCTGGTAGCCGTCGCTGCCGATCAGCAGCTGGATGTGCGGGCCGGTGCCCTGCACGTTGTTGCGGTTGGCGTAGTGCTGCGCGGCGTAGGCGCCCTGGAGCTGCTCCAGGGCGTTGGGCATCGACAGGATGCTGCCCTTGTCGGCCGATATCGGCAGCAGCAGCACCACGCTCACGTAGTCCGTCGGGTAGGCCTTCCGCACCTGCGCGTTCTCCGCGCGGATGGCGTCCTCGGCGGGCTTGAGCGAGGGGTGGAAGACGTACGCGCCGTCCGTGACGCCGACGCACTCGCCGCCGTGGTGCGTCACGGCCGTGGCGCCCTCGCGCATGCAGGGCTTGTTGAGCAGGTGGTCGACGGGCACGTACACGCCGTACGCGACCGCCGCGAGCGCGAGGACGCCCAGGACGGCGAGGAAGCGCCGTGCCGCGACCGGCAGATGGGCGACGTAGCGGCGGAGGAACGCGATCGGGCGGGACAAGTCCTTCAGTCCTTCCAGGAGTTCTCGATCCGGCGGAACTTCCCGGCCTGCCGGTACAGCTCCTCGTTCTCGTCGGTGATGTCGGCCAGGTGCTCGTACTCGCCGGCGATGGTGTGGGCGAGCTGGTGGGCCGGGTCGAAGGTGCGGTCGGCGTGCAGCCAGCGGGCCACGGCGAGGCGGGTGACGGCGCGGCGCCGGTTGCGGTCCTCGGCGGGGCCGGCCAGCGAGGTGACGAAGGTGCGCGGATCCAGCGTCGTGGTCAGGCGGTTGGGGGCGGCGGTGACGCGCTCCAGGACGTCCAGCCACTCGGTGGCGCTCGCGGCCCGGTCCAACTCGTCGTCGAGGTAGGCCGCGACGGCGGTGAGCGGCTCGCGGCGGGCCGGTTCGACCTGGGCGAGGGTGTGGAGGTGGCGCAGCGGAGCGTCGGTGCGGCTGGAGTAGTGGGCGGCGTACCCCGTGTGCGCCTTGCGCCAGACGGCGGGGTCGCGGGCGAGCCAGCGGCGCAGCAGCAGCTCGGCCAGCGGGTGCAGCCGCAGCGCGTCGCCGTCGGCGGTCTCCTCCAGCCACATCCCCGCGGTCAGGGCGAGCTGGGCGGTGTCGGCGTCGGTGCCGGTCCAGTCCAGGTAGTGCAGCGTGGCGTTGCACGCGCCGCGGCGCAGCCCGGGTGTCGCGGCGAGCACCGCCATGACGTCGAGGACCGGGTTGTCACCGGGGCGCAGGGTGCCGTCGGCGGCGACGGCGAGGTGGTCGGCCAGCATCCGGCGCAGCAGGTAGTCCTCGACGGTGGTGTCCGGGCGGGCCGGTGCGGGCCAGGACTGCGGCAGCGGGTGGGTGTCGTCGGCGAGCCGCTCGCCGAGCAGCCGCCGCGGGTCGAAGGGCTCGGGCAGGTCGGCGGGGGCGCGCCGCGGGTCGGCGGGCGGGGTGCGGCCGAAGCGGGCGAGCAGGTACGCGAGCCGGTCGGTGGCCTCGGGGTGTCCGCCGGTGAGGGCGTGGAGGAAGTCGGCGTCGCGGTTGTGCCGGCCCAGCACGCTGCTGGTGCACAGCGCGAGGACCTGCTCGCCGGTGAGGTCCGCGAGGGCGACCGGGTACCACCACACCGGGTGCCCGGCGGCGCCGGGGGCGTACGGGTGGCGGGTGCCGAAGGCGAGGTCCGGGTGCGTCGGGTCGAGCAGCCGGGCGGCCTCGGGGCGGACCCGGCCGCGCTGGACGGCCACCACCACGGCGGGGTCGGGGCGTTCGTCGCGGGCGGCGTCCTCGCGGCGGCACTCGGCGAGGAGTTCGAGGAAGAGGTCGGCGGTGCGGCCGCCCGCGTTGTCCAGTAACAGCAGGCAGTTGCGGGGGCGCTGGAGCCGCGGCCAGGAGTCGTTGAAGTCGTGCCGCAGGTCGGCGAGGAAGGCCGCGCACAGCGTGCGGGCGACGACCCGCGGGGTGCCGGTCGGGCCGTCCTGCGCCTGGTGCTGCCGGTAGAGCTCCCACAGCGAGTCGTACTCGCGCCCGCCGCCGCCGCGTTCGGCGAGCCAGCGCAGCGCGCGGGCGTCCTTGTGCCGCCCGACGGCGGAGTGCAGCGCGCTCAGCAGTCCGGTCAGCACGTCCAGCAGGCCGCGGTGCTCGGGGCTGAGCAGCGGGGCGGCGCGGTTGCTCCAGTCGGTGAGCGCGGACTGCCGCTCGGCGTCCTGCGGGCGGGCCCGCAGGTAGGCCTCGAAGGCGGTGCGGCCGCCGCCGGTGTCGATGTAGCTGAGTGCCTTGAGCAGCATGGAGGTGCGCGGGAAGTCGATCGGCCGGATGCCGGGGATCCGGCGGCCCAGCCCGCGGACGGCGGCGAGCACGATGTCCTCGACGCCCTGCGCCGACCGCAGGTCCAGTCGCACGCTCAGGCAGTCGTCGGAGAAGTCGTCCCACATCACGTCCAGCAGCACGGTGCCGCCGGAGCCGCGGGGGCCCGCGAGCAGCACGACCGGGCTCGGCGCGGCGGGCACCCCGTTTCGCACGAGCGCGCCGCGGACGTACCCCACGACCCGTTCCCGCCCGTGCAGCCTCAGCCTGCTGCCCTCTGCCACCTGACCGCGACCCCCGTCGTCCCTTCGCGCGCCCGCCCGTTCGGGGCACCGCTTCGGAATGGGGATCGTAGACCGCCCCGCGGGGACCGGTCCCGGAAACGGCGAAGTTGGCGGGACGGCCCCCGTGCGGGAGTTCGGCGGAAGGTTATCGGGCGGCGTCCATCGACTGCACGAATTCCTTGGGCGCCATCTTCTTGTTGAAGACCTTCTGCAGATTCGCGAGCATCAGCCCCGCGGTGTCCGGATCGACCGCCTGGTCCCAGGACTGGGTGAAGGTCGGGGCGTTCGCGACCATGTCGTAGATGAATCCGGTGTAATCCGGGTTGAGCGCGCCCATCAGCTGGCCCTTGATGCCGGCGATGGCGGGGACGTGGCCTATGGAGAGCAGATCGGCGATGTAGGAGGGCTGGTCGAGGGTCTTGGTCATGAAAGCGACCGCACTCTTCTTGTTGTCCGAGGTGTCCGTCACCGAGAAGTAGTTGGACGGGTTCCCGACGACGTTGTTCGGGTCGCCGACACCGCCTGCGACGGTCGGGAAGGGCGCGAAACCGAGCTTGCCCGCGTTCACGAACTTCGGGGCGGCGGCCAGCATGTCGGCGTATTCCCACGAGCCCATCAGCAGCATGCCCGCCTTGCCCTGCGAGAGCAGCGCGTTGGTGCCGCCCGCGTCCTGGTTGACGGTGGCGTACTTCTTGCCGAAGGCACCGCGGTCGACGAGGTCGCGGATCATGCCGAGGGACTTCTCGACCGCCGGGTTGTCCCACGCGCCGGGCTTGCCGGCCTCGATGTCGGCGAAGGCCTGCGGGCCGCCGACGCGGTCCAGCAGGTACTCCAGCCACATCAGCTCGGTCCAGGCCTGCGAGCCGGCCAGGGCGATCGGGGTGATGCCCTTGGCCTTGATCTTGTCGATGTCGTCGAGGAGCGCGTTCCAGGTGGCCGGCGGCGTGTCGATGCCGGCCAGCTTGAAGACGTCCTTGTTGTAGAAGAGCGCGACGGGCTGCACACCCTCCATCGGCACGGCGTAGACCTTGCCGTCGACCTTGCCGCCGGCCAGCACGCTGGGCAGGAACTCGTTCGTGAAGTCCTTGTCCAGCATGCCCGTGAGGTCGGCGACGTGGCCGGCCTTGACGTACTGCTTCAGGTTGCCGCCGCCCCAGTTGAGGAAGATGTCGGGGGAGCCGGCGGAGCCGAGCGAGGTCTTCAGCTTCTGCTTGTACGGGTCGTTCTCGAAGGTCTTGAGGGTGACCTTCGCCTTCCGCTGGGTGTTGTAGGCCGCGATCGACTGCCGCTGGAGCGGGTTGAGCGCGTCGTTCGACAGCGTCCACACGGTCACCGGGCCGTCGCTCCCCGAGGCACTGCTGCCGATACCGCCGCACGCGGACGCGGTCAGGGCGAGCACGGTCACGGTGGCCACCGCGGCCGTCGCCCGCAGGGAGACGAGGCGCTTCATGGTACGTACACACTCCTCCGGGACCCGGACTTTTCCGACCCGATCGGGGAAACTGCCGTAAGTTTACGTGCCGAGGAACGTACGATTTCGGTGACGTGCAGTCAATGGCTGACGTGGCAAAACTGCCGCCGCATTGCCCCGCGGCAACCCCTCCGTGACCGCGTCGCGGGACCCGGCGGGACCCGGCGGCGTCAGTTGGGTCGAGATGCGCACGGGGCGTGCGGGGCGCACGCGGCACGCGGCCGCCGAGCGGCCGCGCTACGGAAACGTCTCGAAACTTTCGGCTCCTGGGGGGCCATCGTACGGGCCCGGTCCCGCCCGCTCACGGGCGGGTCCGCGCACCCTTTCGGCCAACTCCCCGACATCGCCCGCGACCTGCTGTTCTCCGCCCCTAGGGGCGCTCGCCCCCCGGCGGGAGGGTGACCGTGAAGGTGGTCGCGCCCGGGCGGGAGGTGAGAGTCAGGGTCCCGCCGTGCGCGGCGGTGACGGCCGCGACGATCGCGAGCCCGAGCCCCGCCCCGCCGCCCCCGGCGGGGATCCGCGCCCCGCGGGTGAAGCGTTCGAAGGCCGTGGTCCGGAGGGATTCCGGGAGCCCGGGGCCGTCGTCCGAGACGGCCAGGCGCGCGCCGCCCGCCGCGTCCTGCCGCAGGGCGACGGTGACGTGCGTGCCCGGCGGGGTGTGGGAGCGTGCGTTGGCCAGCAGGTTGGCGAGCACCTGGTGCAGCCGCGCGCCGTCCCCCGTCACGGTGACCGGCGACTCGGGGAGGTCCAGGAGCCAGCGGTGGCCGGGGCCCGCGGCCCGCGCGTCCTCGACGGCGGCGAGGACCAGCAGAGTGAGGTCCACCGGCTCGCTGGCCTGCGGCACCCCCTCGTCGAGCCGCGCGAGCAGCAGCAGGTCGTCCACCATGCCGCCCATCCGCGCGGACTCCGCCCCGATGCGGTCGAGGGCCCGGCGCACCCCGGGCGGTACGGGCTCGGGCCGGCGGAGCGCCAGCTCGGCGTGCCCGCGGATGGAGGCGACCGGCGTGCGCAGCTCGTGGCTGGCGTCGGCGGCGAAGCGGCGCAGCCGCTCCTCGCTGCGGTGCCGTCGGGCGAGCGCGTCCTCGACGTGCCCGAGCATGAGATTGAGCGCGGCCCCGACCTGCCCGACCTCGGTACGCGGGTCCGTGTCGGCGTCCGGCACCCGGTCCGGCAGCTCCACCGCGCCGCTGGCCAGCGGGGTGGCGGTGACGGCGGCGGCGGTCGCGGCGACCCGCCGCAGCGGCCGCAGCGACCAGCGCACCCAGAACGCGCCCGCGGCCCCCGCCCCGGCGAGGGTGACGCCGAAGACGACGGCCTCGACGATCACCAGCCGCCGCGCGGCGGCCTCGATGCGCTCCAGCGGCAGCCCGGTCACGAGCACGTCGCCGTCGTCGCCGGTGACGGCCACGACCCGGTAGTCGCCCAGCGCGGAGAGGTCCAGGCCGTGCGGCCGCCCGTTCGGGGCGAGCCGGGCGAGGGCGGCGCGGTCGCCCGCCGAGAGCGTCACGGAGGTGTCGGCCCCGGAGCGTACGACGGCGGCGTCCGTGACCGTACCGCCCAGCAGGCGGGCCCCGAAGGTGCCGGGGGCCTGGCGGCGGGTGTCGGCGTGCGCGTCGTCGCCGTCGGGCTCGCCGGGCCCGCCGTGCTCCAGGCTCGCGGGGAAGCGCCCGCCCGCGGCGGCGAGCTGCTGGTCGAGCTGCCCGGTGAGGTACGAGCGCAGCGTCAGGACGGCGGCGATCCCGACGGCGGCGCAGCTCAGCGCGAGCAGCACGACCAGCCCGCAGATCAGCCGCCCCCGCAGCGTCCGCGGCCCCCAGCGCCACGCCCGGCCGCTCACCCCGCGGCCCGGATCACGTAGCCCGCGCCGCGGACCGTGTGGATCATCGGAGGGCGGCCGATGTCGATCTTGCGGCGCAGGTAGGAGATGTACAGCTCCACCACGTGCGCCTGGCCGCCGAAGTCGTACGACCACACGTGGTCGAGGATCTGCGTCTTGCTGAGCACCCGGCGCGGGTTGCGCATCAGGTAGCGCAGCAGCTCGAACTCCGTCGGCGACAGCTCCACCGGCTCGCCGCCCCGGGTGACCTCGCGTGCGTCCTCGTCCATCAGCAGGTCGCCGACCGTGAGGAGTGCCGCGTCGCCGCGTGCCCGGGTCATGCCCGCGCGGCGCAGCAGGCCGCGCAGCCGGGCCAGCACCTCCTCCAGGGAGAAGGGCTTGGTGACGTAGTCGTCGCCGCCCGCGGTGATCCCGGCGATGCGGTCCTCGACGGTGTCACGCGCGGTGAGGAAGAGCACGCACACGTCCGGCCGGTCCGCCCGCAGCCGGCGCAGCACCGCGAGGCCGTCGCCGTCCGGGAGCATGACGTCGAGCACGACGGCGTCCGGCCGGAAGGCGGCGGCCTCGGCGAGTGCGCCGGCCGCGTCGCCCGCCGTCCGCACCTGCCAGCCCTCGTAGGCCAGCGCGCCGGACAGGACCTCGGCGAGGTCCGGCTCGTCGTCGACGACCAGCACCCGCACGGGGGTGCCGTCGGGGTGCGCGAGGGGCGGGGCGGCGGCGGGGGGCGTGGATCTCATGGTCCTCCCAGCATCGCGCGACCGCCCGGCCGCGGCACACCCGGCCACCTCTGCGTTTGCTGTGGATCGGGGCGGGCGGGCGCCCGCGCGCCCCGTTCAGAGGCCATTCAGAGGTTCGGGGCCGACAGTGGCAGGCGTACACGTACGAGAGGACCCCCGATGACCAGCGCCTACCGCGCCGCGCCACCCCGTCACCAGGCAGCCGGGCACCGCGCCTCGGCCGCTCCCCGCGGCGCCCGTACGGGCCGGGTGCCCGCCGCGGCGGTCGTGCTCACGCTCGGCTGGGCGGGGGCGGCCGCGGTGCTCGCGCTGTGGTGGCAGGACACCGGCTCGGTCGTCGGCACGGCGGACTGGCTGCTCGGCGCCGGGCGCATCGCGGGCCTGCTGTGCGGATACGGCTGCGCGCTGCTCGTCCTGCTCATGGCGCGCGTGCCCGCGCTGGAGAACGCCGTCGGCAGCGACCGCGTCGCCCGCTGGCACGCCATGGCCGGCCGCTACGTCGTGTGCCTGCTGCTGGTGCACGTCACCTGCGTGCTCGCCGGCTACACCGCGCAGGCGCACACGAACATCGTCGGCGAGACGTGGACCGTCGTCACGACCTACCCCGACATGCTGCGGGGCGCGACCGGCGGGCTCCTGCTGCTGGGCGTGGGCGCGCTGTCGGTACGGGCCGCGCGCCGCCGGATGCGCTACGAGACGTGGTACCACCTGCACCTGCTCACCTACCTCGCCCTCTACCTCGCCTTCTGGCACCAGCTCGCGCTCGGCGCGGACTTCCCCGGCGGGTCCGCCGCCCGCACCGGCTGGTACGTCCTCTACGGCGCCGCCGCCGCGGCCGTCTGCTGGTACCGGCTCCTCGTCCCGCTGCGGCTCAACCTGCGGCACCGGCTGCGGGTCGCCTCCGTGGTGCAGGAGGGGCCCGGCGTGGTGTCCGTCTTCGTCCAGGGCCGGCGCCTCGGCGAGCTGCGGGCCCGGCCCGGCCAGTTCCTGCGGTGGCGCTTCCTCGCGCCCGGGCTGCGCTGGACCTCCGGCCCGTACTCGCTGTCCGCCCCGCCGCGCGGCGACGTCCTGCGCATCACCGTCAAGGCGGTCGGCAGCCACAGCGCCGCCCTCGCGCGCCTGCGCCCCGGCACCCGGGTCTGGGCCGAGGGCCCGTACGGCGCCCTCACCGCCGACCGCCGCCGCCGGCAGAAGGTGCTGCTGCTCGCCGGAGGCGTCGGCGTCACACCGCTGCGGGCCCTCTTCGAGTCACTGCCCGGCCGCCCCGGCGACCTCTCCCTGATCTACCGCGCCCGCACCCCGGCCGACCTGGCGCTGCGCTCCGAGCTGGAAGCGATCGCCCAGACCCGCGGTGCCCGCCTCTTCCTCGCCGTCAACGCACCCGACGGCCGGCGCCCCGACCTCACCGCGGCGGGCCTGCGGGCCGCGCTCCCCGACATCGCGGCGCACGACGTGTACGTGTGCGGGCCGCCCGCCCTGACGCGGGCGGTGTACACGGAGCTGCGGTCCGCGGGAGTGCCCGCGGCCCGGATCCACCACGAGTCCTTCGCGCTGTGACGACCGCCCGAGCCCTTCAGGGGCCCTGAACTGCCCGAGAGACCTGAGGGACCTGAGACAGCGGAGAGATCCGAAGTGCCTGAGAGATCTGACCGACCTGAGAGAAAGGCCCGCCCATGAGCGGCATGCCCCTCCTCGCGCCCGGCGCGCGGATCGCGCTGGCCACCACCGCGACGGCGTCCGGCGTGCTCGCGCTGCTGGCGCTCAAACCGCACGCGACCGCGCCCCCGGCGGCGGCCCCCGCCCCGCAGGGGGCGGCGCAGAACCCGGCGGCGGGCGCGAACCCGCAGCCCACGGCCACCGGCGGCGCGCAGGGGACGCAGGGGACGCAGGGGACGCGGACCGTGAAGGGCGACACGTTCCAGACGCGGTACGGCCCCGTCCAGGTGCGGATCACCCTCACCGGCGGCAGGCTCACCGGCGTCGACGTCCTCCGGGCCCCGCAGGGCAACGGCCGCGACCAGGAGATCACCTCCTTCTCCGTCCCGCAGCTCACCCAGGAGGCGCTGGCGGCGCAGAGCGCGCAGATCGACTCGGTGTCGGGCGCGACGTACACGAGCGAGGGCTACGTGCGCTCCCTGCAGAGCGCGCTGGACAAGGCCCGTGGCGGCTGAGTCCGGGCCGCGCACGGTGCGCACGGTCCACACGATGGGGACGGTCTTCTCCCTCGACGTCCGCGGTCCGGCCGCCGGGGAGGCGCGGACCGGGGCTGCGCTGGACGCCGCCGGGGCGTGGCTGGAGCACGTCGACGAGACCTTCTCGACGTACCGCCCGGAGAGCCAGATCAGCCGCCTCGCCGCGGGCACGCTCGCGCTGTCGAGGTGCTCGCCCGAGGTGTGGGAGGTGATGCGCCTGTGCGAGGCGGCCGAGCGCCGCACCCGCGGCTACTTCAGCGCGCACTACGCGGGCGGCCCGGACTTCGACCCCACCGGCCTCGTCAAGGGCTGGGCGGTGGAGCGCGCCGCCGCGATGCTCGCGTCCTCCGGCGCGGAGGCGGTGTGCGTCAACGGCGGCGGCGACATCCAGACCCACGGCGGCCCCTGGCGCATCGGCGTCGCCCACCCGCTGCTGCGCGGCGCCCTCGCGGCCGTCGTCCTCGCCCCGCCGGGCGCGTCGCTGGCCGTCGCCACCTCGGGCCCCGCCGAGCGCGGCCCGCACATCCTCGACCCGCACACCGGCCGCCCCCCGGCCGATCCCCTCGCCTCCCTGACGGTGGTCGCCGTCTCCCTGACGGACGCCGACGTGCACGCGACCGCCGGTTACGCGATGGGCGGTGCCGCCGCCCGCGCCTGGCTGGAGTCGCTGCCCGCCACGGAGGCGCAGGCGGTCACGCCGTCCGGGGAGGGGTGGCGGACCGCCGGGTTCGGGTCCGGCGTCAGGACCGCTGGTAGTAGTAGCCGTTGGTGACGCCGTCGCCGGTGTAGTGGCGGATGCCGCTGCCGCTCACGGCGAAGTAGGAGGCGGCGAGCGAGGCGCAGATCGGGGAGGAGTGGCTGTCGGCCTGGGCCGGGCCGACGTCGACGCGGCTGCCGCCGTTCGCCGTGGAGGTCACCTGCGCGGTGTAGGAGCAGCCGCTGACGGGGAGTTCGGTGAGGCGGACGGTGCCCGCGGAGGTGAAGGTGATCGTGGCGGGCTGGCCGACGTTGAAGGTGTCGCCGTACGTCCAGCCGCCCACGAAGGCCGTGGGGACCTTGCTGCCGGTGGAGCCGGAGCTGCCGGAGCTGCCGGTGGAGCCGCTGCCCGACGTGGTCGACCCGCTCGACGCGGAGCCGGAAGAGCTGCCGGACGACCCGCCCGAGCCGGTGCTCCCCGCGGTCGAACTCCCCTCGCTCGCGCCGCCCGTGCTCGTCCGGCCGCCGCTGCCGGCCTTCGCCGGGGCGCTGCTGCCCGCCGCGGGCGGGGTGCTCGCCGAGGCCTTCGCGGTCTGCGTGCCGGGCGGTGCCGGGCTGCCCGAGCCCCGCGTGGCGGACGGGGCGTCCGCGGGCAGCGGCCGGGTGGTGCCGGACGAGGGGCCGGCGCTGCGGGACGGCGGCGCGGCGCTGTCGCGGCTGTCGGAGCTGAACGGCTGGAGCATCACCAGCGTGCCGGTGCCCGCGCCCAGCACGAGGACGACGGGTACGGCCAGGAAGCGGGTGCGGCGCCTCCGGTCCTTCCGCTCCTCCTCCTTCTCCTTGTCCCCGGCCTCGGGCCGCGTGCCGCCGGGCGCCGCCGCGGGATGCTCGGGGGCGACGAGCGTCGGGGCCGCACCGGGTTGGCGTACGGGTGCCGCGTCCGCCTCCAGCAGCCGGGCGGACCGCTCGGCGATACGGGCCAGCACCGGCGCGGGGAGCCACGCCCGGTCGTCCCCGAGGACGACCGTCCGCTCCGGGTCCGTCAGCAACTCGGCCACGGAAGGCCGCAGTTCGACCTTCTTCTGCAGACACCGGGCGATGAGCGCGCGCAGGTCCCCGTCCTGGACCCCGTCGAGGGCGGGCTCCTCCTCGACGACCCGGAACATGACCGCGTGGTGGTTGCCCGCCCCCGCGCCGAAGGGCAGGCTGCCCGTCGCCGCGTACATCAGCACGGACCCGAGCGAGAACACGTCGCTCTTGGGGCCCACGTCCTGGCCGCGGACCTGCTCGGGGGACATGAAGCCCGGTGAGCCCAGGACCATTCCCGTGCTGGTCAGCAGCGACTCGACGGTGGTCTGGACGGCCCGGGCGATGCCGAAGTCGATGACCTTCGGCCCACCGGCCGTGAGCATCACGTTCGACGGTTTGAGGTCGCGGTGGACGATGCCGGCCGCGTGGATGTCCTGGAGGGCGTGCAGGAGGCGGCCGGCGAGGGCGCGTACGGACGCGGCGGGGAGCGGACCGTGCTCGCGGACGACCTCGTCCAGGGACAGGCCCGGGACGTAGCCGGTGGCCACCCACGGGAGGGCGGCGTCGGGGTCGGCGTCGAGGACGGGGGCGGTGTACCGCTCGCCGACCCGCCGCGCCGCGTCGATCTCCCGCCGGAAGCGGGCCTTGAACGCGGGATCCGAGAGGTGCTCCTCGTGCACCACCTTGACCGCGACCGTCCGGCCGCCCTCGGAACGGGCCAGGTAGACCCGCCCCATGCCGCCCGCGCCGAGCCGCCCGAGCAGCAGGTAGGGCCCGATGCGGGCGGGGTCGGCCGGTATCAGCGGTTCGACCGCGCCGTCGAGGCCGTCCCGTTCCGCCTCGCCGTCTCCCCCGTGCGTACTGGTCATACGGCCGGTGCCTCCCGTTGTCCGCTCGTGGTATGAACTCGCGTGATGATAAGGCTGGTTGCCCGGAGCAACGGCGGTGGAGGGCCGGGCCGCCGCTCCGGCGCGGTCACCCCGGCGCCGCGGAGGACGTGTGCCGCGCGGGGCCCGGTTCCTGCCGCCGCTCCGTCCCCGCGGGCGGCGTACCGCAAGGCGCTCCCGGGCCCGGCCGGGAAGAGCTACCTTCTGGGTAAGGGCCATCGCGCACAGGGGTGTTCATGCTGGAGCAAGCACTTGCCGCGCTCGCGGCATCGGGGGGCGCGGCGGTCGTGACCGCTGCGGGCACGGACGCCTGGACCGAACTGCGGGCCCGGCTGGCCCGCTGGTTCGGCCGCGGCAGCGACCGCCGGGAGACGGTGACCCTCGAACGCCTCGACACGACCGCCGCGGAGCTGGAGGCCGCCCCCGGCGCCGAGTCGGAGGTCGTACGGGAACGCGCGGGCGCGGTCTGGACGAACCGCATCCGGGACCTGCTGGAAGACCTCGACGCCGAAGAACGCACGTCGGCGTCGGCCGAGTTGCGCACCCTGCTCGCCGAACTCCCCGTCTCCCGCACACAGGTCGGCGCGACGGACGGCTCCGTCGCGGCGGGCCGTGACGTGACCGTACGCGCGGAGGGCGCCAACTCCGTTGCCGCAGCCGTCATCCGCGGCGACGTCCACCTGGGCGTCAACCCCCCTCCGACGCCGGACGCATCCCAGGGCTGAGCGCTCCGGCACCCACGAGCCCAACCCGGCCGACTCCCCCGGCCGACCACCCCGAGCACGCCCCGCGGGCCGCGGAGGCGCTGGCCGAGCGGCCCGATGCCGCGCAGGCGCCGCGGGGTGCGGATGTCCCGGCGGAGGCTGATGCGCCGCGGGGTGCTGGGGTGCTGGGCGAACGGCCCGAGGTCGCGGAGGCGCCGCGGGGTGCGGCTGGTCCGGCGGGGGTCGATGCGGCGCGGGCTGCGGGGGTGTCGGGCGAGCGGCCCGAGGTCGCGGAGGCGGCGCGGGGTGCGGCTGGTCCGGCGGGGGCTGTGGAGGGGCCGCGGGGTGCGGCGGTTCCGGCGGGGGCCGGTGAGCGTGCTGATGCGCCGCGGGCTGCGGGGGTGTCGGGCGAGCGGCCCGAGGTTGCGGAGGCGGGGCGGGGTGCGGTTGGTCCGGCGTGGGCTGATGCGGCGCGGGTCGCGGAGGCGTTGGCCGAGCTGCCCGAGGTCGGGGAGACGGTGCGGGGTGCGGCGGAGTCCGGCGCGGCGGCAGCCGCGGAGGCCGCACCGGATGCGCCTGGCACTGCCGACCCTGCCCGCACCAGACGCGGGGCCGTCAAGGCGGCCATGCGCGATGTGGCGATCGCGACCGCCCTGGGCCCGGTGGCCGTCGCCGGCCTCGTGGCGGCCCACCGCGCCCGTGCCCACGAAGGGCCCGCGGCGCCCGCGGACCCGCCCGGCAGCCACGAGGAGGCGGCACGGAGCGGGTCTGCCGCAAGGGCGGCCGCTGAGCGCGGCGGCCCGGAGGCGTCCGACGCCGCGGGAGACGGCCACGACCTGTTGGGGGCCGCCCCGGGTGGTCCTGCCGCGCCCGGCGCCGCGGGCCCGTCCTCTGCTTCCGGCGCCCCCGGCCGGGCGGTGCCGCCCGGGCACGCCCCCGGGGGCGCGGCTCCGGGCAGCCCCGGCGGCTTCACGCCGTCCGATCCGCCCGCCCCCGCCGGAGGCGGCGTGCACGCCGGGCGGGACATCCGCGTCGAGAACCAGGGCAGCGGGGCCGCCGTCGGGCAGGCGCACATCGTCAACAACTACCAGGTCACGCAGGCCGCGGTCCGCCTGCCGTACCGCATCGGGCGCGTGCCCGCGCTCGCCTCGCCCTTCCAGGAGCGGGACGTCCCGGAGTTGGCCGCGGCCGATCCGGCGGGCGGCCCGCCTATCGTGCTGGCGGGCATGTTCGGCACCGGCAAGTCTCAACTGGCCGCGCAGTACGCGGAGTCCGCGTGGGACCGCGGCGACCTGCACCTGCTGCTGTGGGCCGACGCGTCCTCCCGCGAGGCGGTCCTGTCCGCGTACGCCCGCGCGGGCCAGGACCTGCTCGGCCGCACGTACGTCGACGTGGCGGACGGCGCGCAGGCCTTCCTCAACTGGCTCCGTCCGGCGGGCGGTACGCAGCCCCACCCGTGGCTCGTCGTCCTCGACGGCGTCACCGACCCGGCCCACCTCGCGGGCCTGTGGCCGCCCGCGAGCCCGGGCGGGCGCGTGCTGGTGACCAGCAGCCGCGCCGACTTCGAGGGCGCGGGGAGCCCGCGGGTGGTGCGGGTCCGGCCGTTCACCTTCGGCGAGGTCTACACGTACCTGGAGCGCGCGCTGCAACGGAACGCGGCTGCCCGCCGGGTCGCCGGGAAGGGCGACGTGGAGGATTTCGTCGTCGCGTCGGCCCGAGCGGCCGTGGAGGGAGGTCTCCCTCCCGACGCGTGTCTCGAACCCCGATCCGACGTCACCGTCTCCGGCGGGGACAGCGCACAGCCCACCCCGGTCCGGCGGTCCATCGAGGCGGCCGCGGCGATGGCACCGGAAAGCGTGGTGCGTGCGGTGCTCGCTCTGATCGCGCTGCTGGACCACGACGGCGTCCTGGAGGACGTCCTCTTCGTGGAGCCCGCACGGCGGCAGATGGCGTTGCTCGGCAAACACTGGCACCCGGACGACCTCACGCACCTGGGGCCCGCAGGACGGCGGGCCATGCAGGGCAGGGAGGCGCTGACAGCGCCGGTCGACGTGGGCGCCGTCCGCACCGCCCTGCGCGCCCTGCATGTCAGGGGTGTGATCGACCGGGAAGAGCACGGCGCAGTACGGCTCGTCCGGATCACCGAAGGCGTGCTCCGTGCCGGCTTGGCCGATGTGCCGAGGGTGGACACCCCGGAGGGGCGGTACCTGCTCCGCGGCCTGCGGAACGCGCTGGCCGCCGCATGGCCGAACGCCGAACGGAGCCTGGCAGAGGCCCGGTTGTTGTGGGGCTCGGTCGAGGCCCTGGAGTATCCCGACTCCGGGGACGACGGCGGAGCGGGCCTGCTGGACGGCGGCGGTATTCACCCCCTGGCCTACCGCTACGGGCACAGCCTCGGCGTGTGGGGCCGGTGCGCGGAAGCCGAGCGTCACTTCCGCACCATGGCCTTCCGCGCTGCCGCGGCTCACGGCGCCGATCGCATCGGCACAGACCTTCCCTTGCTCAAGACACTCGCCCATGCGGCCCGTTGGCGCGGTGCCCGCGGTGATGACTTCGGCGCTGCGGGCGAACTCGCAGGCATCCTGGCGCGCCAGCGGGAGGCGCTGGACGAGGAGCATCGCGACGTGCTCACGACCCGGCACCACCTGGCCGTCTCGCAGCTGTCGGCGACCGCCTGCGACGCGCCCGGGCCGCGTGCGGAGCTCGCCGCCGTACTGCGCGGCCGGATCCGACGGCTGGGCCCGGACCACCCGGACACGCTGGTCACTGCGATGGCGATCGTCCGCGGCATGCTCGACCGGGGGCACGGTGAGCCGCTCGCCGGGGACGACGTCGACGCCGTCACGGATCTGCTGATCACCAAGGGCCACAGCGCAGGGGGCCCGCCGAAGGCCGACCCCCTCACCATCGCTGAGGCGCTGCACACCGAACTGCGGCGCGTCGCGGGCGAGGACCACCCCGACACCGTCGACACCCTGCGCCTGCTCGCGGGCATGCACATCAACCTCGGTGCGGACGACGAGGCGTTGGCCCTGTCGGAGCGCGCGCTCGCCGCCGCCGTTCGGGTGCTCGGCCCCGAGCACCCCGTGACGCTCGACTGCCGGGTCACGGCGGCGCTCGCGGCCTTCAACAGCGGCTCGGACTCAGCCGACGAGGCCGCCTTCCGCGCCCTGGCGGACCAGTGGGAGGCGCTCCTCGGCGCCGATCACCCGGGGGCTCTCGGCACGCGCGCCTACCTGCTCGGGGTCTCCGCCCAGGACCTGCCGCCGCGGGCCCCGGCCGATTTCGCCGACGCGTGCGCGGAACTGCTCGCCGACACCGAGCGGGTCTTCGGTACGGACCACCGCCGTACCCGGCAACTCCTGGCCCACATGGCCGACATGCACGAGAGCGCCGACCGCCCCGTCGCCGCCCTCGTGGCCCTCGCGGACCTGGCCGCCCGGTGCGCCCGGGTGCCCGGGCCCGAGCACCCGGACACCCTGCGGGTGCGGTTCCGCGTGGCGGCGGCGCGCGGCAGGCAGGCCGACACCGTCGGCGCGCTCACCGCCCTCGCCGAGCTGCACGTCGACTGCGTCCGCGCCCTCGGCGCCGAGCACCCGGTGACCCTCGGCGTCCGCCACGAGCTGGCCCTCAACCGCTACGTGGCGGGCGACACGCCCGGCGCCCTCAGCGACCTGGCTCGGCTCCTGCAGGCCCGCGCACGCCTCGACGGCCCCGACGCCGAGTCGACCCGCAAGGTCCGCGACGACCTGGAGCGTATGAAGGCGAAGGCGGAGGCGGCGGACTGACCCGCCCCGCCCTCACAAGCCCGACGTCACCGCAGCCGCCTCACAACCCGGCCCCCAGCGGTCCGTGTTCGGGCTCCATCTCCGCCGCCCAGTGCGCGGCCCAGTCCGGCTGCGTGCCGTCCGCGTCCGTGAAGCCGTACTCCTCGTACAGGCCCCATGTGGCCAGTGCGCGGCCCGACTTGGCCATCACGTCCGGGTCCGCGGCGAGGGCGGCGACCGCGCGGCCGAGGTAGGCGGGGCTCTCGGAGTGCGCGAAGTGGGGGTCCTTCGCGGCGCCGTCGCGCCAGTTCGCCTCCGTCACGCCGAAGCCTTCGAGCATCGCCTCCGAACGGAGGAAGCCCGGGGTGATCGCCAGCGCCGCGACACCGTGCGGGCGCAGCTCGGCTGCCTGGGCGACGGCGAGGCGGATGACCGCCGACTTGGCGAGGTCGTAGAAGAACGAGCCGCGGTAGCGGGCGGTGTTGCCGTCGGTGACCTCCACGACGAGGCCGCTGCCGCGGGCGACGAGCATCGGGAGGGCGTAGCGGCTGGTGATCACATGGGTCTCCACCGCCTGCCGCAGCAGCCGCAGGCCCGTGTCGAGGTCCTGCTCCCACAGCGGGTGCTCCCAGTCGGTCAACGGGTCGCCGCCCCATACGCAGTTGACGAGGACGTCGAGCCGTCCGTGCTGCTCGACGGCGATCCGGCCGACGAGGGCGCGGACGTCGTCCGGGTCGCTGTGGTCGGTGCGGACCGCGATGCCCGTGCCGCCCGCCGCGGTGACCATCGCGGCGGTCTCCTCGATCGTCTCGGAGCGGTCCATCGCCGAGCGCCCGGCGGCGGAGCTGCTGCGGCCGGTGACGTACACGGTCGCGCCCGCGGCGCCGAGCTGGACCGCGATGCCGCGCCCGCCGCCGCGCGTGCCGCCCGCGACCAGGGCCACCCGGCCTGCCAGCGCCGTCCCTGCGGGCGTCGTCGTCTTCATCGTGCCTCCGTGGTGGATGAGGGGAGATGCGGGGCGAGCAGTGTGCCGAGGTCGCGGTGGAGCCGCTCCGCGAGGGTGCCGCGGCGTTCGAGCGCCCAGTTCAGGCCCGCGCCCGCGGTGACCGCCCGTACGGCGTCGGCGAGCGCGGGGACGTCCGTGCCGGGCCGCAGCTCGCCCGACTCCGCGGCCTGCGCGAGCAGTTGGGCGACGGCCTGGCGGTGGGCCTCGTGGACGGCCAGCGCACGGGCGTACAGCTCGGGGTCGGCGAGGTCCATGCAGAGGAAGGCCAGGTGGTGCGCGAAGCGCTCCGGGGTCGCCGTCCCGGCCGCCGACTCGACGGTCAGCGCCCGCAGGGCCGCGAGCGCGGAGGGGTGCTCCTGCCTTACGCGGCGGGCGAGTTCGCCCGCGTCCGCCGCCGAGCGGTCGGCGAGGGCGAGCAGCAGGCCGCGTTTGGAGCCGAAGCGCTGCACGAGCGTCGCGGGGACGAGGCCGACCTCGCGGGCGACGGCGGCCAGGGTGAGCCCGGCGGGGCCGAGCCTGCCCATGACGTCGGCCGTCGCGCGCAGGATCACCGCGTCCTCGACTCCGCGCGGGCGTGCCACCGGGGACCTCCCAGGAGAGTAAATGAACGTCCATTTGTTAATAGCCCACGCCTCGGGCGAGAGCAAGCCCGGACCCTTCCTCCGGAGGGAGTTGGTCTAGTCCTCTTGACGCGGTACGCCTGTGCGCGCTTTGGTATGTACCAACTCAGGCCTGAGTGACCTCCTCCCCCACCACTTCACGCCCGAGGGGCTTTCATGCACCTTGCCAAATGGGCGGCTTCCGCCTCCGCGCTCACCCTCGCGACCGCCGGCGCGGTCCTCGCCCTGGCCCCCGCCGGCAACGCCGCGGCGACCGGCACCTACGCCGTCGCCCCCTACGTCGACATGTCCAACAGCCAGGAGGGCCTGCTCGACCAGGCCGTCACCGGCCACGGACTCAAGGCCTACACCGCGGCCTTCGTGCTCGGCTCCGGCTGCAACCAGATCTGGGGCGACACCCTCCCGATCGGCAACGACTCCTTCACCGACCCGCTGATCGCGAAGGCGAAGTCCGAGGGCGCGTCCGTCATCATCTCGTCCGGCGGTGCCAGCGGCCTGCCGCTCGCCTGGACGTGCTCCACGCAGAGCTCGATCGTGTCGGGCTACCAGGCCCTCATCAACGACTACGGCGTCACACAGCTGGACTTCGACATCGAGGGCGCCGCGATCGCCGACACCGCGGCCGCCGCGCGCCAGATGCAGGCGATGAAGACGCTCAAGGCGTCGAACCCGAACCTGCAGTTCTCCGTGACGCTGCCCGTCCTCGCGAGCGGGCTCACCGGCGACGGCGTCAACATCATCAAGGCCGCGAAGACCGCGGGCGTCAAGATCGACGTCGTCAACATCATGACGATGGACTACTACTCGGGCACGGGCACCGAGATGGGCCAGGGCTCGGTCGCCGCGGCACAGGCCACGCTGGGCCAGATGCAGTCCGTCGACGCCGGCTACACCTACGCCAACCTCGGCATCACGCCGATGATCGGCAAGAACGACGACGGCTCCACCTTCACCCTCGCCGACGCCCAGACCGTCGAGTCCTTCGCCGAGCAGCACGGCGTCGGCCGCCTCGCCTTCTGGGCCGTGACCCGCGACCAGGCGTGCGGCGGCAGCGCCAACGGCCTGTCCACCTGCAGCCAGATCAGTCAGAGCACGCTGCAGTTCACCGACATCTTCCTGAAGTACGCGGGCGGTTCGGGCGGCACGAGCGGCGGCACGACCAACGGCGGTACGACGAACGGTGGCACGTCCACCGGGACCACCAACGGCGGTACCACGACCGGCGGTTCTACGACCGGCGGCACGGGCAGTTGCACCGTCGCCTCGTGGAGCTCGTCGGCGATCTACACCGGCGGCAACCAGGTCTCCTGGAAGAGCCACAAGTGGCAGGCCAAGTGGTGGACGCAGGGCGAGGAGCCCGGCACCACCGGTGAATGGGGGGTCTGGCAGGACCTCGGCGCCTGCTGAACCCGCCCCCTTCCCGACCCGTCACGTCCCTCGGCCCGGCCCCTGGAATTCGCCCTCCCGGGAGCCGGGCCGAAGGACGTCCACGGCCCCGCGGGCAGGGCCATGATGGTGCGGGGACGCGAACGAGGGGGGACGCGATGCTCGCTCAACTGGCGACCAACTGCCATCAGTCGAACTGCACGGGCCATATCGACAACACACCCGCCTACTACATTTTCGGCGGCATCGGCGCGGTCATGCTCATCGGGATCGCCTTCGCGGCGGGCGACAGTGCGATCCGCCACCGGATCACGACCCGCGGGGTCGCGGCGACCGCCGAGATCGTGAAGGTCGCCCCGCGCCAATTCATGAGGGACGGGATGGTCCGGCTGGACCTGACCCTCGCCGTGACGCCGCCCGACGGGGAGGCCTTCGAGGCCGAGACCGACCACACGTTCCCGATCACCGCGCTGCCCCAGGCGGGGTGGACGGTCCCGGTGCGCTACCGGGCGGAGAACCACTACCGCGTCCTCGTCTCGGGCGAGGCCGCCCCGCCGGCGCCGCCGCCCGCCGCCGGGCCCGCCGCCGAACCTGCGGGAGGGCCTGCGGGAGGGCCCGCGGCCTGAGGCCTGAGGAGGGGCGCCGCGGCCGTCAAGTGCCGTGCGCGGCTGCCCGGCTGCGCCAGTGGGCGAGGAACCGGCGGGTTGTCGCCGTCTCCGGGTGGTCGGGGCGCGCGGTGAGGACGTCGGGGTGCTCGGGCCCGAGGGCCCGCTCCATGTCGGTGACGACGGCGGCGAATCGGTCCGCAGCGCCCGCCGGGTCGCCGGCCTCGCCGTGCCAGAAGGCCTCGTTGTGGCGGGCGACCAGGGTGTGGCGGTGGTCGGCGCCCAGTTGACGGGCGGCAGTCGCCGCGAGGTGCCGGAAGTATGCGGCGGCCGCCCCGGGCTGTCCTGCCTCGCCCAGGCTCGTTCCGGCCCGGAAGAACACCGCGTCGGCGCCGGATCCGTACAGGCAACCGGAGTCGTCCGTGCAGGACATGAGCGTGGCGGCGCAGTTGCGCAGGGCCTGGGCCAGGGCGGTGTCCCGCTCGACCTTCGGCCAGGCCGCCCGCAGCGCGTCGGCCGCCGCGCCGGCGGCCCTCCCGTACTCCTCCGGCGGCAGGGTCTCGCGCGTCGCCCGCTGGACGACCTGGTGGACGCGCACCCGCCGCTCGTCCCCGTCCTCCTCGGCCCCCGGCGCGGTGAGCAGGCTGACGCGGTGCAGCGCCCGGGGCGAGCCCGCCTTCCGCCGCCTCCACGCCCGCAGGCCCCGAACCCACCGCACACACCCCCGGACAACCGGACACCCGAAAGACGACGCCCGTCGAGCGTAGGCCAGGGAACGGCCCGCGGGGGTCAGGCCGCGTCAGGTCAGCAGCGCCGCCACCGCCGCCACGACGACCTCGCGGCGGCGGGCCGCGGACGTCGGCGCGGACACCGCGTCGTACTCGGGCACGTTGCTGCTCCAGAAGCCGGAGAGGTGCAGGATCAGGCCGAGCAGCTCGGAGGCGGAGTAGCGGGCGGGCAGGACGCCCGCGTGCTGGGCCTCCTCGATCGCGCGGACCTTCGCACGGGTGCTCTCGGCGACGACCGGCAGCTCCACACCGCTGCCCGCGCGCTCCAGGCGGTACCAGGTCGCGAGGCGCTGGACCCACGGGCGTTCGACGTAGGAGTCGTGCAGGCGGCCCGCGTACTCGGGCAGGTTCGCCGGGTCGATCGGGACGGCGTCGAGGGTCTGCCGGCACATCTCGTCGAAGACGGCGTCGAAGAGGCCGTCCTTGCTGCCGTAGTAGTGGTAGATCTGCGCCTTGTTGCTGCGGGCCTCCGCCGCTATGCGGTCGACGCGGGCGCCCGCGATGCCGTACGCGGCGAATTCGGCGGTCGCCGCGTCCAGCAGACGGCGCCGGGTCGCTTCCGCGTCGCGGGCGGGGACGGCCTTGGTCATACCGCCAGCGTATCAACTAACCGGACAGTTGACACGGGCTGGGCAACGGGATGCGCGCCGAGCGGATGCCGCCGGGCGTCCGGGACAGAAGAATAAGGGGAGGGAGGGGTCGGGCGCCCGCGCCGAGCCTGCTGCGGCCCCGTGCCGGGCTGTCCCGGGCTCGCCCCGGTCCTGCCCCGGCCCGTGCCGGGCTGTCCCGGGCTCGCCCCGGTCCTGTCCCGGCTCCGCGTCGGGCTGTGCCGGGCCTGCTCCGGTCCTGCCCCGGCCTCGTGCCGGGCCCGTCCCGGCCCCGCGTCCGGCCCGTCCCGCCCCGCGCCCGCCCCGGGAGGTGCGTACGATGACCGACCGCCCCGCCGTCCGTACGCCGCAGGGGGTGCTGCGCGGGACGGCCGAGGGCGGGGTCGCCGCCTACCGCGGGGTGCCGTACGCCGTCGCGGGACGCTTCGCGGCTCCGCGGGACGCACCCGGCTGGACGGGGGTACGGGACGCGAGCGCGCCCGGGCCCGCCGCGCCGCAGCCGCCCTCGCGGCTCGCGGCCGTGACGGGGCCCGGCGGCGGGCTCGCGCAGAGCGAGGACTGCCTCACCGTGAACGTCTGGACGCCCGACCTGCACGGCGAGGGCGGCACCGGCCTGCCCGTCGTGGTGTGGCTGCACGGCGGCGGCTTCTCCAGCGGTTCCGGCGGTGAGGACTTCTACGCGGGGGCGCAGCTCGCCGCGCACGGGCGGATGGTCGTCGTGACCGTCAACTACCGCCTCGGCGCCTTTGGCTACGCCCACCTCGGCCCGGAGGCGGCGGCCGTCAACCCGGGCCTGCTCGACCAGCTCGCGGCCCTGCGCTGGGTGCGCGCGTCGGCGCCCGCGTTCGGCGGCGACCCGGCCCGCGTCACCCTCGCCGGCCAGTCCGCGGGCGCCCTCTCCGCCCTCGCCCTCCTCGCCCACCCCGCGGGCCGCGGCCTCTTCGCCCGGGCCGTCCTCCAGAGCCCCCCGGCGGGCGTCGCCCCCTTCGCCCCTGAGCAGGCGGCGGCCCGCACCCGCCGCCTGGCGGAACTTGCGGAGACGTCCCCCCGGCCCCCGGCGAGCGCCGCACCGCCGCATCCTGCGCCCGGCGCGGACGCCGGGCCTGTCGGCCCTGCGTCCTCGGGCGGGTCCGGGGTGCCGGGTCCGTACCCGCTTCCCGGCGGGCAAGGCCCGCCTGGCGCGGGCGCCGGGTCCTCGGGCGGGTCCGGGGTGCCGGGTCCGTACCCCGCCGGGAGCGCGGCCCTCGCCGCTCGACTGCGCTCCGCCGCCGTTCCCGTCCTGCTGCGCGCCCAGCAGGATCTGGCGCGGGAGCAGGACGAGCCGCTGTCCGTGACGCCGGTGCTGCAGCTGGTCGCGGCGGGTGGGCTGCCCCGCGACCTCGTCGGGGCTGCGCGGACGGACGTGCCGCTCCTCGTCGGCACCGCGAGGGACGAAGCGAGGGCCTTCTTTCCCGGCGAGCCCGGCGGCGTGGTCGCCGACGTCACCGCCCGGAGCTTCACCGACGGCACCCTGCGGCTCGCGGCACGGGCGGCCACCGCGTACGTCTACCGTTTCGACTGGGCCCCGCCCGGCAGCCCGCTCGGGCCCTGCCACTGCATCGAGCTGCCCTTCCTCTTCGGCGCCGACCGGCCCGCGTGGCGCGCGGCTCCCGTGCTCGCGGGCGCCGACCCGGCGGAGCTGCGCCGCCTGACCGCGGAGGTCCAGGGCGCGTGGGCCGCCTTCGTCCACACCGGCGACCCGGGATGGCCCGCGTATCCGCAGGTCAGGAGCTTCGGATAGGTTCCCGGTGCGGGGCGGCCGCGCGGCCGTCGATCACGCGGACCCCGGTCCGCGCGGTCTGCGTGCCGCCCTTGGCGCCCGCACCGTTAGCCCGGGGCCACGGGTTACGGGACGCGTCCCCACCTCCGCGCGGTACCGGCCCGCGGGCCCGGGGAACGCCGTCGACACGGCCCGGCCGCCCGTCGAGAATCGGCGCCATGAGCCTGTCCGTGCACACCTTCCGCTACGACGCCGACGGCGGCCACGACTTCCTGGACGACCCGGAGAACGGCGCCGAGCTGGCCGGATTCGAGAGCACGCGCAAGCGGCTGTGGGGCGGCGAGGACGCCGTGGCCCTGGGGGCGCGCTTCCTGCCGCGGCTCGCGCGCGGGGATCTGTACGTGGAGCGGGACGACGTCGCGGACTTCCTCGCCGAGTGCGCGGCGCTGCGGCCGCACCTGGGCGAGCTGGCCGTGCGCGGCGGCTACCTCCCCGACTACGTCCGCGAGCGCTTCGCGAACATCGTCGCGGCCGCCGAGCGGGCCCGCGCGGTCGGAGGCGGCATCGTCATCTGGTGACCGCGTCTGGTGACCGCGTCTGGTGACCGCGTCCGGTGGTCGCGTCCGGTGGCCGCGCGGGCCCGCTCGGCGACCGGGCCCGGCCACCGCGGCGAGCGGCACGCGCTTATCAACTAACCGATCAGTTGACAACGCTCCTCGGATGAGGTTTCCTGGAGGAGGTTGCTAATCAACCGGTTAGTAAGGAGAGAGCGATGCCGGAGCAGAACAGCACCACCACCACCCCCCTCGTCTTCCTGGTCAGCGGCGCCTCGCGCGGCCTCGGGCGGGAGATCGCCGCGGCCGCGCTGGCCGCCGGGCACCGGGTCGTCGCCGGGGTCCGCAAGCCCGGCGCGCTCGACGACCTCGCCGGGGAGTACGGCGAGCGGCTCGCCGTGACCGAGCTGGACGTCACCGACGGCGACGCGGCGCGGGCCGCGGTCCGCACCGCGGTCGACCGCTTCGGGCGGCTCGACGTCCTGGTCAACAACGCGGGGTACGCGAACGTCAGCTCCGTCGAGGACGTCGGCTTCGACGACTTCCGCACCCAGGTCGACACCAACCTCTTCGGCGTCGTCCGCCTCACGCAGGCCGCGCTGCCGGTCATGCGCGAGCAGCGCGCCGGGCACATCGTGCAGATCTCGTCGGTCGGCGGGCGGCTCGCGACGCCCGGGCTCGGGGCGTACCAGTCCGCGAAGTGGGCAGTCGGCGGCTTCTCGTCGGTGCTCGCCGCCGAGGTCGGCCCGCTCGGCATCAAGGTCACCGTCGTCGAGCCCGGCGGCATGAGCACCGACTGGGCCGGGTCCTCGATGCGGATCGACGCCGTGCGGCCGGAGTACGCGGAGACGGTCGGCGCGATGGCGCGCATGCACTCCTCGCAGAACCTGTCGGCGAGTGACCCGGTGAAGGTGGCCCGGCTGGTCCTGGACGTCGTCGGCCTCGACGAACCGCCGCTGCGGCTGCTCGCCGGGCCGGACGCGTACGCGTACGCCACGGCCGCGGGCCGTGCGCTGCTCGCGTCCGACGAGCGGTGGCGGGAGCTGAGCGAGTCCACGGCCGCGGAGGGCGCCACGGCCGAGCAGACCGACCCGCTGCGGCACTCCAGCTGACAGCTGACAGCTGACCGCTTCCCGCGCCCTCGCCGCCGGGCCCGCCCCGAACCCGCCCCCGAACCCGCCCCCGAGGTCCCCAGGCCGTACGCCGGAGCGTCAACCACTGCTCATGCGGGCGGAGTTGACGGGGCCGCCGCGGGTCTCAGGGGCGCGTGGCATCCTGTGACCTTCACGCCCCGCCGGACACCGTCGGAAGGACGGCCCGGGGGAGGGGCGGGGGAGGGGGGTCGCATGAAGCTGTGCTTTCTGGTGGAGGAGAACTACCGCCGCGACGGCATGCCGGTCGAGGTGATCCGGCAACTCGGCGCGTGGGGCCACCAGGTGGACGTGGTGCGGCCCGGCGGCTCGCTGCTGCGGATGACCGACCTGCTGCGGACGGCCGCGCACGACGCCTGGGTGCTCAAGACCGTCTCCGGCGGGCCCGGGCTCACCTTGCTGGAGGCCGCCGCGTCCGCCGGGCTCACGACCGTCAACGACGCGCGGGCCATCCGCCGGGTGCGCGACAAGGCGCTCGCCGCCGCGATCGGCCGGGCGGGCGGACTGCCGATGCCGGTGACCTACGCCGCCGCCCGGCCCGAACTCCTCGCCGAGATACCGGAGTCGGACTTCCCGCTGGTCGTCAAGCCCGCCGACGGCAGCTCCGGGCGGGCCGTGCACCTCGTCGCCACGCCCGCCGCCCTCACCGCCCTCGCCCCGGAGCTGCGCGGCGAGGGCCTGCTCATCGCGCAGCCGTACGTGCCCAACTCCGGTGTGGACATGAAGATCTACTGCATCGGCGACGACTTCTACGCCACCGAGCGCCGCTCCCCGCTGCACCCCGACCTGCCGCACCCCGAACGCCGGGTGCCGCTGCCGCGCGAGGTCGCCGCGATCGCCGCGCGCGCCGGTGCGGTCTACGGGCTCGACCTCTACGGCCTCGACGTCCTCCTCGCGCCGGACGGCCCGGTCGTCGTGGACGTCAACGACTTTCCGAGCTTCCGGCAGGTCCCGGACGCCGCCGCGCGGGTCGCCGCCGCCGTCCTCGACCTGGCCCGCGACCGGCGACCGGCGCCCGCCGCCCCGCCCGTGCCGCCCGCCCCGCCCGTGCCGCCCGCCCCGCCCGTGCCGCAGACCCGGCCCGGCTCGACCCCGGCCCCGGCGGCCGTCCCGGTCCCGTGAGCCGCGCCCCCGCCCCCGGCGGCACGGAGGAGCCCCACGGCGCGGGCGCGGAGCCCGACGGCCCGCGCGCCCCCCGGCCCCGCGGCAGGAGCCCGCTGGGTGCGGCCCACCAGGTCCCGCCGCCGCGGGTGCGCCGCCCGCTACGGGTCGGGCTCGTCACGCCCGATCCCGGCCACCCGCTGCTCGCCGCGTCCGCCGCGCTGCTGGCGGGCGGCGGCGCGAGCGTCGAGGTGCTGGACCCGGCGGCCCCCCGCCCGCCGGGCGAGCCCGCCGACGTCTACCTGCTCAAGTCCCGTACGCCGCAGGCCCTGGAGCTGGCCCGCGCGCTGGAGGCCGAGGGTGCGCGGGTCGTCAACACCGCGGCGTCGACCGCTCGTTGCCAGGACCGCACCGCCATGGCCGCCGACGCCCTGCGCGCCGGACTGCCCTTCGCCCCGACCCGCAGCTACGCCTCGCCCGCCGAACTCGTCGCCGCGGAGGCCGGATCCGGGCCCGTCGTCGTCAAGAGCAGGTACAGCCGCAAGGCCGACACCGTCGTACGGCTCGAAGGCCCCGCCGCGGTACGGGACTTCGCGGCCACCGCGCCCGTCGAGCCGTACGTCGTCCAGGACTTCGTGCCCAACTCCGGCTGGGACCACAAGCTCTACGCCATCGGCCCGCACGTCTTCACCGCCCGCCGCCGCTCCGAACTGGCCGCCCCCACCGCCGACACCGGCCCGCTGCCCGCCGCCCTCCCGCCCGCCTGGCGGGACCTCGTCCGCCGCACCGGTGCCGCCTTCGGCCTTGAGGTCTACGGCGTGGACGTCGTCGCGACCGCCGCGGGCCCCGTCGTCGTGGACGTCAACGCCTTCCCCGGCCTGCGCGGCCGCCCCGGCGCCCCCGAGGCGCTCGCCGCGCTCGTGCTGCGCGGCGCGGGCGGCTGGACGGCTGCGGCGTGCGGCGGCCCCTGGGTGTGACCGCCGCGCGCCCGGCTCAGGAGGCCTCGGCGCGCGCCGCCTCGATGTCGGCGTAGTGCGCCTCCGCCCACCGGCACAGCTCGTGCAGCAGCGGGGACAGCGACTCCCCGAGAGCGGTCAGCGAGTATTCGACGCGCGGCGGCACGACCGGGAAGGCCTCCCGGTGGACCAGCCCGTCCGCCTCCAGCGAGCGCAGCGTCTGCGTGAGCATCTTCTGGCTGATCCCGCCCACCGCGCGCATGAGTTCGGCGTGCCGGTGCGGGCGGTGGCCGAGCAGGAAGAGGATCAGCGCGCTCCACTTGTCGGAGACCAGCTCCAGCACCTGGCGCGACCCGCAGTGCGGGTTGAGGACGTCGGGGACGGGGATCGCGGGCTGCTCGTCGGGGTCGGGTCCGGTGTCGGGTCCGGCGTCGGTGTCGGTGTCGGTGGCCGGGGCCGTGTCGGCGGTCATCCGGCGCCTCCTTCGTGTGCCGGGTTCCCCGGCGGTGAGCGACAGGCACCCGAAAGTGCGTACTGGTCAGCGGAATCGTAGGGAGCATACGGTCCAGGTACGGCCAAGCGCCGCCGCCTACAGGGGAGTTGCTGCCCCGGCGAGACGCGCCCGCCCGTGTTCCGGGCCCGGGACGCGGCGCCGTGCGCCGCCCCCACCCCTTACGACAGAACAGGAAGCGGATACGTCATGCGCTACGCAGTGCTCGGCACCGGCAGCGTCGGCCGGACCCTCGCCGGCAAGCTCGCCACACTCGGCCACGAGGTCGCCGTCGGCACCCGCGACCCGAGCGCGACGCTCGCCCGTACCGGGACCGACGCCTACGGCAACGCGCCCTACGCCGAGTGGCAGGCCGCGCACCCGGCCGTCGCCCTCGTGACCTTCGCCGAGGCGGCCGCGGGCGCCGACGCCGTCGTCAACGCCAGCTCCGGCGCCGCCAGCCTCGACGTGCTGGCCGCGGCCGGCGCCGCGAACCTCGCGGGGAAGCCGCTCGTGGACGTCGCCAACCCGCTGGACTTCTCGCACGGCACCCCGCCGTCCCTCGACCCCGTCAACACCGACAGCCTCGCCGAGCAGATCCAGCGGGCCTTCCCCGCGGCCAAGGTCGTCAAGACACTCAACACGACGAACGCCGCCGTCATGGTCGACCCGGCCCGGGTGCCCGGCCCGCACAGCGTCTTCGTCTCCGGTGACGACGCCGACGCGAAGAAGGCGGTCACCGCCCTGCTGGAGTCCTTCGGCTGGCCGCCCGAGAGCGTCATCGACCTCGGCGGCATCGCCACCGCCCGCGGCACCGAGATGCTGCTGCCCGTCTGGCTGCGGCTGTACGGCGTGATCGGCCACCCGGACTTCAACTTCCACATCGCGCGGGCCTGAGCCGCGGCGAGTCGCCGCGCGCCGGGCCGCCGGACCGCGCTGGGCGCAAGGGCCGGCGTGGCTGCGCGCGGGCCCGGCCCACGATCGCCGCGCGGGCGGCACCGCAAGGAGGGGGGTGCGGTGGCGTCCGCGCGGTTGTCCCGTGCTTCGGGCGGTCGCGGTCGCGGTCGTTCGCGTGGGCGTTTCGCGCGCCGGGCGGTGAGGGTGGCGTTCGCGTGGTTGTTCCGTGCTTTGGGCGGTCGCGGTCGTTCGCGTGGTTGTTCCGTGCTTTGGGCGGTCGCGGTCGTTCGCGTGGGCGTTTCGCGCGCCGGGCGGTGAGGGTGGCGTTCGCGTGGGCGTCTCGCGCTTTGGGGGGCACGGTGGCGTCGGCGCGCGCCGTCCCGCGCTGTGGTGCGGTCACGCGGCGTCCGCGCGGCCGTCACGCACTCCGGGCGGTCACGGTGGCCCGGACCCGTTCAGCCAGAACGCCCCGTACACCGTCGCCCCCAGCGCGCACACCGCCAGCACGGCCACCCGCCACCGCACCCGCAGCCGCCCCAGCGCGGCCGCCACCGGCACCAGTACGCCGAACGCGGGCATCAGCAGCCGCGGCTTCGATCCGAAGTAGCCCGACGAGCACAGCGCCAGCGCGAGCACGATCCCCGTGTAGACCTGGACGGGCAGTGGCAGCCGCGGCCCGCCGTCGCGGAAGCCCCGCACATACCCCCACAGCAGCACCCCGACACCCGCCGCGAGCAGTACCCCGCCCACGTACGGCGGGCGCGCCGCGAGGCCGCCGGTGAAGCGCGCGAAGGCGGCTCCGCCGTCGAAGCCGTTGCCCCAGCCCTTCTGCACGTCCAGGTAGCCGAACAGGCTGCCGCGCCGGGCGCCCACCCACAGCACGTACGCGGCCGCGCCGACCGGCGCGAGCACCGCGCCGGCCACCAGCCGCGCCGAGACCCCGCCGCGCCGCGCCGCCGTACCCGTCGCCACCAGCACCGCGCACGCGACCGCCAGCCCGATCGGCCGGGTGAGCCCGGCGGCCGACGCGAGCAGCCCCGCGGCGATCCACCGCCGGTCCAGCGCGCAGCACAGCGACCACGCGGCGAGCGCGGTGAACAGCGACTCGCTGTACGCCATCGACTGCACGATCCCCACCGGCAGCGCCGCCCACAGCACGACAGCCGCGACCGCGACGTCCGGGCGGTCCGGGACGCTCCGCCGCACCACCGCGTGGATGCCCGCGGCCGCGGCGAGCGACGCCACCGCCGAGACCAGCAGCCCGGCGTCCGGCTCCGCGAGTCCGGTCAGCCACGACACGGACCGCTCCAGCCACGGCAGCAGCGGGAAGAAGGCCAGGTCCGACAGCCGCCGCCCGTCCGGCGCCGTCAGCACGTAGCCGTAGCCCTGGTCGACAACCCGCACGTACCAGAGCGAATCCCACCGCCGGGACAGCAGCGTCACCGCGCTCTTGCCGTTCGCCGCCGACCAGACGGCGAGCGCCACCAGCCCGGTGGCGCGCACCGCCACGTATGCGCCCAGCGCGGCGAGCAGTCCGCGCCGGGCTTCCTGCCCGCCGCGCGCGGGTAACCGGCGCCGCGTGGGTAACCGGCGCCGCGTCGGGTGACCTGCCGTCAGCACGGCATCCGGCTCTCGCTCTCGCTCTCGTCAGGGACGGTGGAACGGTCGGCGGGTGCCGGTCCCGCGGTGTCCCGCGCGCTTGCCGTGCCCCCGCCGCCGCATCTTACGGGGGCGAGGCGATCTTCCTCCGGTGGTTGGTTGTTCGCGCCGTCCTCCCCCCTCCGAAGGGGGCCCGGCGGGTCCCCGCTCCGGGGCGGGGCTTGCGGTGGTTTTCGCGACCTTGCGGTGGGTGGGTGGTTGCTCGCGCCGTTCCCCGCGCCCCTGGTGTACCCGGCGGGGCATCGCGCACTCCGTACGGGGGTGGGGTCGGGGGCCACTCCGGGGGTACCTCCTCGGAATGCGCGTCTGACGTTATGACGTGTCCGGTGCCGGACGGGGTGCGCATTCCTGCGGGGGCACCCCCGGATCGTCCCCCTCCCGACGTTGCGTTGGCGGCTGCCTGCCGGTGGGGGTGATGTTTCAGGGACGGCGGGTCAGTCCCCGACGGTGGTTCACCCTCACAGGTGGACAGAAGCTCTCGCTCCCACCTGCACGGGTGGTGGGGGTGGGATCCCCGCGCCGTCAGGCGCGGGCACCCCGATGGTGGGTTCGCTCCCGGCGGCGGTGCACCCCCGCAGGTGGGGGAAAGCCGACGTCCACGTCGCACGGAAGCCCCCCCCGCGTCGGCAGGCGCGGGCACCCCACCGGCGGGAGCCGAAAGCCCGCCGCGAGGGCCGCCCCCCCGGAGGGGGTCAGTGGAGTGAGCGGAAGGTCGAGCGGAGGCGGCGAGCCTCGGCGAGACGGCGTTCGTAGGTGGCGCCTACGTAGACGAGGAGGGCGCCGGCCAGGGCGACGGGGGCCCAGTGGGGGAGGTGGTCGAGGGAGCGGAGGACGGGCGGGGCGAGTTCGTGGGCCGCGTCGGCCAGGAGGACGAGGCCGCCGGTGAGGAGCGGGGCCCGCAGCCGGTGGCGGGCGCCGAGCAGGGTGACGGCCAGGGCGGCGGCGCCCAGCAGGAGCGGGCGGACCCCGTGCGGCTGGGCCCAGACCGCGAGCAGGCTCGGCAGCAGGGTCGCCCACAGCCCCAGCCCGTACGCGGGCCACGAGTCGAGCGAAGGGTCGCGGCGGCGGCGCAGATGCCCCAGGAGGAGGAGTACCGCGGACGGACCCGCGGTGTACGGCTCCGGCGCATGCACCCCCGCGAGGGCCAGCTGCACCCACAGCGACGCACTGAGCAGTGCCGTGGCCCCGGCCGCCGCGGCCCGGCGGCGTTCGGGACGGAGCGCGGTCCCGGCCGCGCCCGCACCGGCGAGCGCCAGCGCGAGGCTCAGCTGCTGCGGGTGCCCGGCGGTCGCGGTGACCGCCGTTGCGCCGAGCACGTACCCGGCGTACTCCACGCCCGGCCCCGCGAACCCGGCCACCGGTACGGTCGCCAGCGCGACCCCGAGCACCGCGAACGCGGCGAGGTGCGGCGGCATCCCGGCGGCGTGCGCGGCCCGCGCGGCCTCGTACCCGAGCGCGCCGACCGCGACCACGCCCGCGGGAAGAGCGAAGCGCCGCGCGCCGGCCATGCCCCCCGCGACGACCGCCGCGATCCCGAACACGACGAGCGCGGCCGCGTCCCGCGCGAGCGACCACCCGCCCGCCACCGCCCCCGCGGCGACCAGCACACAGAGCGTGACGCCGCGGACGACCTGGGCGGGGCTCGCGGGCCGGGCGACGGCACGCGGGATCTGGACGGCCCCCCATCCGGGAAGCGGCGGCCCCGCGGGGTACGGCGGGCCGATCACCGGTGGGGCGGGCGGGAGTTGGTGGATGTCGGGGTTTGGGGCTGGGGGTGTGGGCGGGAGTTGGTGGGTGTCGGGGTTGGGGGCTGGGGGTGTGGACGGGAGTTGGTCGGTGCCGGGGCTCGGTGGCGGGGGAGTGCGCGGGAGTTGGGGTTCTCCGGAGGGGGGCGTCGCGGGGGCGGCTCCCGGCCTTTGCCGGTCCGGCGGCACCGGCGCCGCAGCGACCGGGGGCTGCGGCGGGGGCTCGGTCCGTACCAGTGCCGCGGTTGCGGCGAGGGCGAGGGCTGTGGGGATCGCGACCGCCGCCGCGTAGGGGGCGCCCGCCGCGATCGGGGCGGTCACCGCTGCCGCCACCGCGGCCACCGCGGCCGTACAGCTCAGCGGCAGCGTCATCGTGCGGAAGCGTGCCGCCGCTCCCGCCGCGACAGCCGCCAGTAGGGCGGCGACTGTCGCGGCGGTTCCGGTGGCGTGCCACGTCCCGGGGAAGTCCGGGGTCCCGCGCAGAGGTTCGGTGAGTGCGCGGAGCAGGTCCGGAAGGACGGACACGCCTGCGGCGGCCAGCACGAAGGCGCCGGCCGCCGACAGTCCGAGGGGTACGGGGGTGTGGCCGCGCCGCGGGGGGAGGGCGAAGGCCACCGCCGACAGCAGGGCCGCCGGGCCCGCCCACGCGAGGGCGAGCCATGAGGGCGGCAGGGCGAGGTGCGGGGCGACCGCCGCGGCGGAGAGCAGGGCCAGGCCCGCGAGCGCCGCCGTCGCCGCGCGTACGTGCGGGCCCGCGGCCCGCAGGCTCGCTGCCGCCAGGCCCACCGCGGCGGCGAGCAGCAGGGGGACGCAGGCGCGCAGCGCCGGGCCGTAGGAGGAGAAGGAGTACGCGGCCGCGCCGGCGAGCAGGCCGGCTGCCGCCGCCCCCACCGCGGCGGCGCCGACCGCGAACGGCCCCGGCGCGCGCGCCCGCAGCCGCGCCGCCACCACGAGGTCGGCGCCCGCGCTCACGAGCAGCGCGTACGCCAGGCCCGTCGCGTGCGCGTGGGCGAGCCCCGCGGTGAGCGGGGCGGGCAGCTGGAGGAGCAGCAGGGCGGCGTACGGCAGCAGCTCCGAGCGGCTGAGCCGCGCGTACGCCGCCGCGCCCGCCGCGGTGAGCCCCGTGACGGCGGCCCAGTAGCCGTATGCCCGTACGCCGTCGAGCCCCGCGAGGCCCGCGGCCCGGGCGGCGTACGCGTCGAGCAGCACCAGCGCGAGGCCCACCGCGGAGGCGGTCTCCGCGGTGGCGCCCAGCGCGCGCCGCCGCAGCGGGAAGGGCGCGGCCAGCACCGCGGCCGTCAGAACCGCCAGGACGGCGGCGCGCGCGCCGATCCCGAAACGCCCCCAGCTCACGAGCGTGAACACCAGCCCGGCGAGGGTGAGCAGCGAGCCGCCCAGCGTGAGCAGCAGGTTTTGCGCGGACCGCGCCTCCACGTCCGGCCCCGGTACGGCGACGTTCGGGGCCGCGGCCCCCACCCGCCGCCCCCGCAGCGCCGCGAGCAGCACCGCCCGCCGCTGGGCCAGCACCGCCTGCCGCTCCGCGAGGCCGCGCAACTCGGCCCCGATGAGGGCCAGTTCCGTGACCGCGTCGCCGTCGAGGGGCAACCCGCATCGCGGGCACACCCCGCCTCCGGCACCGGGCGGTGCTACGTGCGGCCAGCCGCAGTCGGGGCAGCGGTCGAGGTTCATGAGCCGAGTGTGGGAGCGGGGGCGCGGGTGCGGCATGAGTACGGGTACTCAAACCTCGCCGGTGGCGGTGGGGGGCCGCCCGCCGCGGAGGGCGGTGCGCGTTTTGGGTGCGCGGGGAGGCCGCCCGCGCATGCCGCGCGGGGTGAGCGTTTCTGCTGCGCAGGGCGGTGAGCGTTTTCAGGGGCGCGGAGAACTGCGCGCTCAGCCACGACGGTGGCGCGGGTCGTCACCGACCCGAAGGGGCAGTACCGTTTCGTACCGGACCACCGGCCGGTGGGTGGTTGCTCGCGCAGTCCTCCCCCAGAGCTTCGCCTGGGAGGTACCCCCACGCGCCCCTGAAGACGCTGAACTCGGCGCGGCAGCGCGCACCTTCGCCCGGCGCGGCAGCTGGGATCGCGCAACCCCCGGGGCCTGGGCGCAGCCCGGAACGTTCGCCGCGCGCGGTAGCGCAAACCGCCCGGCGCGGTAGCGCGGGCACGCGCAGTTCCTGGCCCTGGGCGCAGCCCGACACCCCCCACCCCGCGCGGTAGCGCGAAGCGCTCGCCCGGCGGCTCACCGCGGCCCCCGACACCCCCACCCCGCGCGGCAGCGCGAAGCGCCTGGTCGGCGAGGGGGAGGGGGAGGGGGAGGTCAGAGGGAAGGGACGAGGGTCAGGTAGGCGATGCCCAGGATGGTGCGGTAGCCGCGGAGCCAGGCGGAGCGGTGGGTGTCGAGGCGGTCGCGGGTTGCGGGGGCGGAGGGGTGGTTGGGGTGGGTGGCGAGCCAGAGCTCCGTGTCGGCGAGGTAGCCGGATTCGAAGTCGTCCCACTCCGTGCGGTCCGCGGACTCGACCCACACGGGGCGGAAGCCCGCCGCCACCGCCGTGTCGACGAGGGTCGCGAGGTCCGTGTGGTCGGTGGCGGCGGCGTCCGGCCAGGATGCCGCCAACTCCGCGGGGGTGGGCTCGCGTTCCCAGAAGCCCTCGCCGAGGAGTACGCGCCCGCCGGGGCGTACCCGGGCCCGCAGTGCGGCGAGCGCTTCGGCCAGGTTGTCCGCGAGGGCCTGGCTGGCGCCGAGGCAGAGCACGACGTCGGCCGGCTCGTGGTCGGCCTTCGTCGCGTCGGCCTCGACGAAGTCGGCCCGCGCGGAGAGCCCCCGGGCCGCCGCGTTGGCGCGGCCCCGTGCGAGGTCCTCGGTGTTGAGGTCGAGGCCGGTGCCGCGCGCCGGCGGGGCCGCCGCCAGGAGCCGCAGCATCAGCTCGCCCCACCCGCAGCCGATGTCGAGGACGCGCCCGCCGTCCGGCGCCGCCGCCAGCACCGGGGCGAGGCGGTCCACCCAGCGCGCGGCCCGCGCCTCGCCGATCGGCCCGTGGAAGACCAGCCCGGTGAGCCGCGGCGGCCCGTCCGCACCGGGTACGTCAGCAGGGGCCGGGTCCCCCGAGGGATCCGGCCCCTGCGCTGCTGCGGGGTCCTGCGGTGCGTGCGCGGATGACGTCATCCGGCGAACCTACGCATCGTCCGCGGTGGCGGCACCTCAATTACGGTCGGGGGTCGGGGGTCTCCGGCGGGGTTGCGCATCGTCCGCGGTGGTGGCACCTCAATTGCCGCCGGGGGCCTCCTGCGGGAAGAGCGTCGCCGCCACGTGGTGCGTGTCGGCGTACTCGATCACCGACGTGATCCGTCCCTCCCGCACCGTGTAGATGCCTATGCACCGGTTGTCGTACGCGGCGCCGTGGACCGTCTGCGCCTTCGACGTCCATTCGGCGACGACGCGCTCGCCCTCGGCGATCGTGCTCACCAGCTCGATCCGGACCGTACCGGGAACGAACACCGTGCCCATGCTGCCGAGGAAGTCGTCGACGATCGCGTCGCGGCCCTGCCAGATCTTCGACGTGGGCAGCGAGCCGGGGTAGTGCCAGGTCGCGTCGGGCGCGAAGCTGTCGCGGATGACGTCGGCGTCGCCGTCGCGCACGGCTTCCACGTAGCGGATCACGACTGCGCGGGGGTCGGTGAGGGGGGTCTGCGGGGTCTCGTTCATGGCCGGGGCCTTTCTGCGTCGGGTCCGTACGGGAAGGTACGGGGGTACGGGAAGGTAGGAGGGGCACGGGGCGGGGGCGGGTCAGGACACCGTCAGCACCGCCTTGCCGCGGATACGCCGCTCCCGCAGGTCCGTCAGCGTCGTCGCCGTGTCCGCCCAGCCGGCGACGCGGCCGATCTCCGGGTGCAGCCGGCCGCCGGCGGTGAGGCGGACGAGCGCGGCGAGGTCCGCGTCGAGCGGGGTGTCCGCGTCGAGGTAGTGGAAGTGGCGGATGACCGCCGACTCCGGGCCCGCGAAGAAGTCGAAGAAGTCCAGCGTCACGGGCGTCCTGCTGGCCTGGCCGAACCAGACGAGGGTGCCGCGGCGGGCGAGCCGGGCGAGGGCGGCGGGGAGCGCGGTGCCGCCGGTGGATTCGAGGACGACGTCGTACGGGCCGTGCGCCGCGGCCACGTCGTGGACGACCTCGGCGGCGCCCAGTTCGCGCAGCCGCGCCCCGCGTTCGGCGTCCCGGGTGACCGCGGTGACCTCGGCCCCGGCGGCGGCCGCAAGCTCCGTGACGTAGTGGCCGACACCGCCCGAAGCTCCGGTCAGCAGGACGCGGCGGCCGGGGACGGGGCCCGCGGTGCGCAGCAGGCGGAGCGCGGTGAGGCCGGCGAGGGGGAGGGCGGCGGCCTGGACGGTGGGGACGGCGTCCGGGAGGACGGCGAGCGCGCCGGTGGGGACGGCCGCGAACTCCGCCCAGCCGCCGGCCATCGGGTGGCCGACGACCCGGGCGAAGCCCGCGGGGCCCGTGCCGTCCGCGGCAGGCTGGACGACGAGGCCCGCGATGTCCTTGCCGGGGCGGTCACCGGGCGCGGGGGCCTCCAGCTTGAACGTCTCGCCCCGGTTGACGGAGAAGGCCTCGACCTTCACGAGCGCCTCGCCGGGCCCCGGTACGGGTTCCGGCACCTCGGCCAGCACGACGGGTTCTGCGGCGTCCCCGGTGGGTATGTAGGCCTTCATCTCCCCTTGCCTCCTTCTGGCTTGTTCTGCGGCGCTCTCTGCGTCTGACGCCCATCCCACCGCCACGGCCCCCGCCCGGGCCAACAACCCTGCGACCTCTCCGACAACCGGAAGTTGTCGGCTATGGTCAGGCGCATGGACGCGGCACCCGACTTCAGCTCCACCACAGGCTCTGCCCCGGGTTCCACGGACGATCCGGGCTCCGCGGACGGCTCCGCGAACGGCTCCGCGAACGATCCCGGCTCCGCGAACGGCTCCGCGAACGGCTCCGGCTCCGCGGACGGCTCCGCCCCCCGCCTCGATCTCGACCTCGCCCACGTGCGGGCCTTCGCCGCCACCGCCGAGTCGCTGCACTTCGGGCAGGCCGCAGCCCGGCTCGGCATCTCCCAGCAGGCGCTGTCCAAACGCGTTGCCCGCCTCGAATCGCTGCTCGGCGCCCGCCTCTTCGACCGCGACGGCGGCACCCGGCGCACCCGGCTGACCGACGCCGGGGAGCGGTTCGCGCCCGCCGCGCGGGAGGCGCTGGCGGCGGGGGAGCGGGCGGTGGCCGCGGTGCGCGGCGGGCGGCAGGCGCTGCGGCTCGACGTCTGGGGGCATCTCTACGCCCCGATGCGCACCGTCGCGCACGCCGCCGACGCCGCTGCCGCGGCCGACCCCGCGCTGCGGCTGGAGCCGGGGCCGGGGCGGGACTGGCCGTCCGTCGCGGAGGCGCTGCTGAGCGGTGCTGCGGACGCCGGGTTCGGGCGGGTGCACCCGCTGCCGGACGGGCGGGACCGCGGGCTGGCCCACCGGCTCGTACGGCTGGAGCCGGTCGACGCGGTGGTCAGCGCGGCCCACCCGCTCGCCGGGGCGGCCGAGCTGCGGCCCGCCGACCTGCGCGACAGCGTCCTGTGGGCCCCCGCCGAGCTGCCGCGGCTGGACTTCCTGCGCCGCTTCGCCGACGACTTCGGCATCGCCCGCCGCCAGAGCGGCCCGAACCTCGGCCCCGACCACCTCGTCCAGCACCTCCGCGCCGACCCGCGCTCCTTCACGCTGGTGCCCGCGGACGCGCCGCTGCCGTCCGTCGCGGGCCTGCGCTCCATCCCGCTGACCGGCCCCACGCCGCTCTACGCCTGGTCCCTGGCCTGGCGCGACACCCCGCGCCACCCGCTCCTGGACGCCCTGCTGGGCGCGTTCACCGCGGCGGCCCGCGCGCGCCGCTGGCTCGACTACGTGCCGGGGCGCGACTGGCTCCCGGACGCCGACCACGCGCAGCTCGCGCCACCCGCGGACGGCGGGAAGGAAGACAACCCGCCGCCGTCCCGGAGCGCGCGCTTCTGACGGGGCAGGCAGACCGGCTCAACGCCGCGTTCGACGCGACCGGTTGAGGTGGCATCCTCGGGAGGCGTGGAGAACGTACGGGTGCGGCGGACGCGCAAGCTGCTGCGGGACGCGCTCATCGAGCTGATCGAGGAGCGCGGCTTCGACCGCGTCACCGTCGGCGAGATCTGCGCGCGGGCGATGGTCAGCCGGGCCGCCTTCTACCGCAGCCACCGGGACAAGTACCAGCTCGTCGAGACGATCTTCGACGAGGCCGTCGAGGAGATGCTCGGCGCGATGGGGGAAGGCGGCGGCGAGGACGGCGCGGAGCGCACGCCGCTGGAGCGCTGGATCGGCTTCTACGAGCACATCGACGGCTACCACCGCTTCTACGGCGCCCTGCTCGGCAGGAACGGCAGCCCGTGGTTCGCCGACCGCATGCGGGCCACGCTCGCGGCGATGGTCGGTGAGCACCTGCCCCGCCCCCCGCAGGACCAGGACCCCGGGGCCGGCCTCGTACCGACCGTGCTCGCCGCGATGTCCGTGCAGTCCATCGCGTGGTGGCTGGAGCGCGGGCGGCCCTACCCGCCGCGGCACATCGCCGTGCGGTCGGCTCGGCTGGCGTCCGCGGTCATCGCGGAGGCGCAGTCGTGGGACGAAAAGGGTAGCCGCGCGTCGCCCGGGACACACCGTGTGTGAGCGGGGCAAAACATTCTGAATGTATGCCCCGTATAAGTGGCCACTCCGCTCCCCCCAGGCCTACGCTGAGTTATGGATGCGGCACTTCGGGGCGGAGACCCGGACACATCCGTCGGCAGAAACGAACTGCACTCTGCAATGCGAAGGGGGTGGCTGGAATGGCCACCGATTCGACTCACTCGACATCGCAGATCGACACCCATCCCGACCTGATGGCCCTGCGCGGCCGTTACGCCGAGGCGTCTGCGAAGCCGATCTCGGGGCTGATCGAGGGCCTGTGCCTGTTGACCGGTCTCTACCTCGCGATCTCGCCGTGGGTGGTGAACTTCACCGGGTTCGAGGGCCTGCGTGTGAGCAACCTGATCACCGGTATCGCACTCGCCGTGCTGGCGATGGGCTTCGGCTCCGTGCTGGAGCGGACCGTGGGCCTCGGCTGGTGCGCGATCGCGATCGGCGTGTGGACGATCATCGCGCCGTGGGCGATCGCCGGACCCAACGCGGCGACCACCCACACGATCGTCAACAACGCGATCGTCGGCGGCGTCGCCTGTGCGCTCGGGCTGGCCACGATGGGGCTCGGCATGCTGGGCGGCAGCAAGCGCGGCTCCCGCGCCGCCGCCCGCGGCGACGCGGCAGCAGCCCGCAGCGCCCACCGCTGAGGCAGCAGCGCAGCAGCGCAGTAGCGCCCGTCAGGGGCGCGGGGAACAGCCGTTCCCCGCGCCCCTTTCGTACGCGCGCCGCGGGTCAGACCCGCATCTCCGGCGGGACGGACGCCAGCGCGGCCTGGATCGCCTCGACCAGGCGCACCGCCGACTCCGCGGTGAGTTCGAGGGCGACGCGGGCGGACGGGCCGCGCGAGGGGTCGGTGAAGTCGATGTTGAGCGTGTGCTCGGCCATCGCGTGCACGGGGTGGTCGAAGTAGACCGTCACGTCCGAGACGTGGAACCACCCGCCGTCGGGCCCGGGCTTGGCGCTCCCGTCGACGACGTCCTTGATCGTGGTGTACGTGCACATGCCGTTCAGCCCTCCGCCGCCGCGAGGTGCTTGCCGAAGAAGGCCTCGATCCGCGACCAGCCGTCGTTGGCGGCGGCCACGTCGTAGCTCGGGCGGTGGGTGGCGAAGAAGGCGTGGCCCGCGCCGTCGTACGTGTGGAACTCGAAGTCCTTGCCGTGCTCGGTGAGGATCTGGCCGAGCTCGGCGACCTGCTCCGGGCTCGGGTACTTGTCCTCGTTGCCGAACAGGCCGAGCAGCGGCGCGCCCAGGTTCGGCAGGTCCGCGACGAGCGGGGTGACGTTCATGTTCATGCCTTCCGGCACCTCGCCGACGACGAAGGCGCCGTAGCAGTCCACGGCCGCGTCGATGTCGTCCAGCCGGCACGCGGCCAGCACCGCCTGGCGGCCGCCGGAGCAGTGGCCGATGACGCCGGTCCGGCCGTTGGCGTACGGCAGCGCGCGCAGGTACGCGGCGGCGCCGGCCACGTCGCCGACCAGCCGCTCGTCGGGGACCCCGCCGGCCGCGCGGCCCACGGCCGCCGCGTCGTCGGGGGCGGCGCCGGGGGCCTCGCGGTGGAAGAGGTTGGGGCAGATCGCGTCGTAGCCCATCTCGGCGAAGCGGCGCACGAACTCCTTGGTGCCGCGGTCGTAGCCGGGAAGGTGGTGGATGACGACGACGCCGCCGCGGCTGCGGGTGCCCGCGGGGCGGGCGAGATACGCCTCGATCTCGTCGCCGCCGTGGCCGGCGACCGTGGTCGTGGTGGCGAAGAGGGACCCGGCGGAGGTGTCCGGGAAGTCGGCTGGGTAGGCCGGGTGAGCGGAGGAAGCAGAGGCTTCAGTCATGGCGCCATCTCTACCATAAGGACAGACTGAACAGTTTATACTGATAGTCATGGAGCCCAGCGGCAGCTCGGACACGCACCAGGACGCGGCGGGCCCCCCTCCCGCGGACCGGGAACCCCTGCCAGCCGGGGCCCCCGGCGAAGCCCCCGCCGAAGCCGAGCCTCCCGGCGGGCCCGGCACCCCCGCCCGGCTCGCCGCCGACCTGCGGGCCGCCCTCGGCCCGCTCGTGCGGCGGCTGCGGCAGTTCAGGCCCGGCGACGAGCTGACCCTCTCGCAGACCTCGGCCCTGGTCCGGCTGGACCGCGAGGGCCCCGCGACCGCTTCCGAACTGGCCACCGCCGAGGGCATCCGCCCGCAGTCCATGGCCACGATCGTCGCCCGGCTGCACGAGCGCGGCCTCGTCACCCGTGAGGCCGACCCGCGCGACGGCCGGCGCGTCGTCGTCACCGTCTCCGAGGCCGGGCGCGCGGGCCTGCGCGGCTCCCGGCAGGAGAAGGCCCGGCGGCTGACCCGGGCCATCGCCGACGAGCTCACCCCCGAGGAACAGGCCACCCTCGCGGCGGCCCTCCCCCTGCTGGAGAGGATCACCCGGCGTGTCTGAGCCCGCGCACATACACCTCGCCGAGGGCGACGGCAGCGGCGGCGCCACCGCGACCGGCGAGCGGCCCGACCGCTACAAATGGGTCGCGCTGTCCAACACCAGCCTCGGGATGTTCATGGCCACGGTGGACTCCTCCATCGTGATCATCTCCATGCCGGCGATCTTCCGCGGCATCCACCTCGACCCCTTCGCGGCCGGCAACATCAGCTACCTGCTGTGGATGATCATGGGCTACCTGCTGGTCACCGCGGTCCTGGTGGTCACGCTCGGGCGGCTCGGCGACATCGTCGGCCGGGTGCGGATGTACAACCTCGGCTTCGTCGTCTTCACCCTCGCCTCCGTCGCGCTGTCCTTCGACCCCTTCCTCGGGCCGTCCGGCGCGCTGTGGCTCATCGGGTGGCGCGTGGTGCAGGCGCTCGGCGGCTCCATGCTCATGGCCAACTCCGCCGCGATCATCACCGACGCCTTCCCCGCGCACCAGCGCGGCATGGCGCTCGGCATCAACCAGATCTCCGCGCTGTCCGGCCAGTTCATCGGCCTGGTCCTCGGCGGGCTGCTGTCCGCGTGGGACTGGCGCGCGGTCTTCTGGGTCAACGTTCCCGTCGGCATCCTCGGCACCGTCTGGGCCTACCGCTCGCTGCGCGAGACCTCGGCGCGGACCCGCTCCCGTATCGACTGGTGGGGCAACCTCACCTTCGCCGCCGGGCTCGGCGCCATCCTGATCTCCATCACCTACGGCATCCAGCCCTACGCCGGCCACACCATGGGCTGGACCAGCCCCAAGGTCCTCGCCGGGCTCATCGGCGGCAGCGTGCTGCTGATCGCCTTCTGCGTCATCGAATCCCGCGTCCCGGAGCCGATGTTCAACCTCGGGCTCTTCCGCAACCGCGCCTTCACCGCGGGCAACGCCGCCTCGCTGCTCGCGTCGGTCGCGCGCGGCGGCCTGCAGTTCATGCTCATCATCTGGCTCCAGGGCATCTGGCTGCCGCTGCACGGCTACGACTTCGAGGACGCCCCGCTGTGGGCGGGCATCTTCCTGCTCCCCCTCACCGCCGGCTTCCTGATCGCCGGACCCCTGTGCGGCTGGCTGTCCGACCGCTACGGCGTACGGCTGTTCACCACCGGCGGCCTCGTGCTCTTCAGCAGCAGCTTCGTGGGGCTGCTGCTGCTCCCGATCACCTTCCCGTACTGGGCGTTCGCGCTGCTCATCATGTGCAACGGGATGGGCTCGGGGATGTTCTCGGCCCCGAACACCTCGGCGATCATGAGCAGCGTGCCGAACACGCACCGGGGGGCCGCGTCCGGGATGCGGTCCACGTTCCAGAACAGCGGCATGTCGCTGTCCATCGGCATCTTCTTCTCGCTGCTCATCGTCGGCCTCGCCGACCGCCTCCCCGCGGCCCTCTCCTCCGGCCTCCAGGCGCAGGGCGTCCCCGCCTCCACCGCCGCGCAGGCCGCGGCGCTGCCGCCGGTCTCGACGGTCTTCTCCGCCTTCCTCGGCATCAACCCCGTCCAGACCCTCCTCGGCCCGAGCGGCGTCCTGCCCACCCTCCCGGCCCACAACCGCGCGGTCCTCACCGGCAAGGAGTTCTTCCCGAACCTCATCTCCGCCCCCTTCCACCACGGCCTCGTCATCGTCTTCACCGCCGCCGCGGCGATGGGCCTGCTGGCGGCGACGGCGAGCCTGCTGCGGGGCAGCGGGAAGCGGGGCTGAGGGCTGTAACGCACCGGGTGGGCTGAGGCGTCGTAATGACGTGAGCGCTTCATCCGGAGGGGGCCGCACGCGGTGCGTACAGCACAGACCGAGGAGTACCTCGAATTCGCCCGTACGCGCACGGGCCCGCTCTACCGCTCGGCATGCCTGCTGACCGGCGGCGACACTCACCTGGCGGAAGACCTCGTCCAGGAGACGCTGGGCCGGATGTACGTCGTGTGGAGCCGCCGCCGGGCCGGACTCGACAACCCGGCCGCGTACGCGCAGACGGTGCTCGTCCGGAACTTCCTCACCCACCAGCGCCGCCGCAGCAGCCGGGAGCGCCCCACGGCCGAACCGGTGGAGCCACCGCCGCAACCCGCACACGCGGGCGACGACGCGCCCCTGCGTCTGACGCTGTTGGCCGCACTGCGCCGGCTCAGCCCGCAGGACCGGGCCGTGCTGGTGCTGCGCTACTGGGAGGACCGCAGCGTCGAGGAGACCGCCGCCGCACTCGGCGCGAGCGCGGGTGCGATCCGCACCCGGGCCTCCCGTGCGCTGGACCGCCTGCGCGCCGAGCTCGGCGACGCGCTGCCCGACCTGGTCGAGCACTGACCACCCCCGTACCTTCCCCCGCGCCTTGTGAGGGCACCCCCGATGCACATGGACTTCGAAGACCGCCTCGGCGCGACGCTCCGGCACGCCGCCGAGGCCTTCACCCCCGACGACCCGCTGTCGCTGGTGGCGGCGGGCCATGCCCGGGGCCGCCGGCTGCGCCGCCGCCGCACGGCAGGGATGGTGGCGGGAGCGGTGGCGGTGGTCCTCGTCGCGGCGGGCGGGGCGGCGGCCGGGACCGTCCTGGCGCACGCCGGGGGCCCGGCCGGCGTGTCCCCGGCGACGACGCGCCCTGTCGTGACCGGCGGCATGATGTCCACGGCGCTGTCCTCGCTGCTGCCGTACCGCCCCGTCATCAGCGTCACGGGCCGGCCCCCGGGCACGGGGGCGCACCCCGCCGCCCCGTACGCCCACGCCCTCTTCCAGGGGGACGTGCACTCCTACGAGCTCGTGGTCTCCGTCGGCAACCCGGACTCCCGCCGCGGCACGTGCCCCTCCCCGACCCCGCCCGTGACCTGCACGGTGCTCCCGGCGCAGGGCGGCACCCTGGTGATCACCGCGACCTCGGCGTTCACCGCGGGCGGCTTCGGCAACGCCGCGAGCATCTCCGTGTGGTTCCGCACCGACCGCTACGCGGTCGCCGTCGAGGAGCGCGGCCCCACGAGCGGAACGCCGGGCGACCTCCCCGTGGACCAGGCGGGGCTGGTGCACATCGCCCTCGACGGCGTCTGGCGCGAACTCGCCGCGATGCTGCCCCCGTCGGTCCCCGGGCCGGAGCTCTGACGTGCGCCGGCGGAAGGCGTGTCGCACATGCGCGGCCGAGGCGCCAGACCTGAGGGTCTTCCCGTTCACGCGCTTTTTGCGCATGCTTTGAGTACCCGGGTGCCGTTCACCGCGGCTCAGGGGTGACAATGCGAAGTCGAGGCGCCGACGTAAGAGGTAGTCGGACCCTGAGCGAAACGAGGATCCCATGTTGCGAAACGGGCTGGAGCCGTGGCACCTGATCGTGGTGGCGATCGTCGTCATCGTGCTGTTCGGGTCCAAGAAGCTCCCTGAGGCCGCGCGCGGTCTCGGCAAGTCGATGCGCATCCTGAAGTCCGAGGCCAAGGCCATGAAGACGGACGACGGCGCCGCCGCGAGCACCGCGCCGACCTCCACGGCGACGCCGGCGCCCGAGGCCATCACGCCCAGCGACGTCGTCACGGCGCAGGAGGCCGCCCCGGCGGCGTCCCCGCAGGCCTCGACGACGGCGAAGTAGACCCGAGCAGTACCGAAGCAGCACCCCGGAACCCCGGACGGCCGCGGCCGTCCGGGGTTCCGTGCCGTCCGGGGGCGGCAACCGGTGGGCGCCCCCGCGTTTCCGGGATCCGGCAGCGTTGGTAGGTTCTCCGTGTCCGGCTTACGGCAACCGGCGGTCATGGGACGGGCAGGGGTGGGGACGTGACGACGGGCGCGGGCACGACGGCGGGTGCCGGTGCGCACACGCACGGACACGGGCACGGGCCCACGCACGGGCACGGCCTGCCCGCGGAATTCCTCGCAGGCTTCTCCGAGGCCCTCGCCGACGTCTCCCTCAGCTGCCGCACGCTGACCCGCGCCGAGCGCGAGAGCCGCCGGGCGCTCGGGGAGCAGGCCGCCGACGCCGGGATAGGGCTGCGCGAGCTGACCGCCGGGCATCTGGCCGCCGCCCGCCGGGCCTGGGCCACGCTGCCGGGCGTCGCCGGCGCCCGCGACCCCGGGGACCTGCGCCGTACCGGTGCCGCCGTGCTGGCCGCGCTGGAGGCGGGCGTGCACGCGCTCGCCGAGGGCCACGCGCGGGCCCAGCGGCACGCGGTGCGCCGCGCCGAGGCGGAGCGGCGGGCCTTCGTCGACGACCTGCTGTACGGCCGCAGCGACCCCGGCCGGATCGCCGAGCAGGCCGAGAGCTTCGGGCTGCGGCTCGCCGAACGACACGTCGTGGTCGTGGCCGCGCCGCCGCCCGGCGGGACGTACGACGAGCGGCATCCGCTGCTGCGGCGCGTCGAGCGCGAGCTGGCGGGCCGCTTCGGCGACCACGACGCGCTCGTCGCGCCGAAGGACGGGCGGCTGGTGTGCGTCGCCCCCACCGGGCAGCAGCCGGTGCTGGACGCCTTCGTGAAGCTGGCCGGCGCGGAGGAGAGCGGCGGCCGGGTCGCGGTGAGTCGCCCGCACAGCGGAGCGGCGGGCGTCGTGCGCTCCTACGAGGAGGCGCTCAGCGCGCTGGACCTCGCGGAGCGGCTCGCTCTCGAAGCGCGCGTGCTGCTGGCCGCCGACCTGCTGGTATTCCCGGTCCTCATGCGGGACCGGGCCGCGATGTCCGACCTCGTGCAGTCCGTGCTCGGCCCCCTGCGGGACGCCCGCGGCGGGGCCGCGCCCCTGCTGGAGACCATCTCCGCGTACTCCGCCGCCGGCTACGTCAACGCGGAGGCGGCGCGCCGCCTCGACCTCAGCGTGCGGGCGCTCTCCTACCGCCTGGAGCGCATCGCCGCCCTCACCGGCTTCGACCCGGACGACCCCCTCCAGCGCTACACCCTGGAGACCGCGGCCCTCGGCGCGCGCCTGCTCGGCTGGACCTGACCCCGCGCCCGGCAGGGCGGAGGGTCACTCGTCGCAGGGCGGCTCCTCCTCGCGCGCGGCCTCGCAGGCCGGTTGCAGCCCCGCCGTGATGGCCTGCCCGATCTGGCGGAGGACGGCGAGCTGCTCAGGCGTCAGGACGTCGAAGAGGTGCTCCCGCACGGTCGTGACATGCCCCGGCGCGGCAGCGGCGAGCGCGTCGAACCCCGCGGAGGTCAGCGCGCACACCCACCCGCGCCGGTCGCCGTCCGCGGGGCGCCGCTCGACCCAGCCGTTGCGCTCCAGCGCGGCCACCGCGTGGGAGAGGCGGCTGCGGGAAGAGAGCGACGCGTCGGCGAGTTCACTCATACGCAGGCGACGGTGCGGTGCCTCCGAGAGGCGCACCAGGATCTCGTAGTACGCCATGGGCATACCCGCCTCCTGCCGCATCTGCCGGTCCAGGTGCGCGGCGAGGGTGACGCTGGCGGACAGGTAGGCCCGCCAGATGTCCTGCTCGTCCGCGCTCAGCCATCGCACATCGTCCATACGTCCACTATAAAGGTGGTTGAACTCTCAACACCAGCGAGTTATGGTTACTGAGGTTTCAATCACCACCTGCTCTGATGATCCGTCCCAAGGAGTTTCCGCCATGAGCACGCAGACCGAAGTGATCGACGGCTATGTCGCCGGGACGTGGACGATCGACGCCGTGCACTCCGACGTGTCCTTCTACGTCCGGCACCTCGGTGTCTCCAAGGTCCGCGGCCACTTCGCGGCCTTCGAGGGCACCATCGTCACCGCCGAGGACCCGCTGGAGTCCAGCGTCAACGCGGTGATCAAGACCGGCTCCGTCTCGACGAACAACGAGACCCGCGACGCCCACGTGCGCGGCGCGGACTTCCTCGACGTCGAGGCGCACCCGGAGATGACCTTCGCCTCCACCGCCATCCGCCCGCAGACCTCCGAGCTGTTCGAGGTCGACGGCGAGCTGACGCTGCACGGCGTGACCAAGACCGTCACGCTCACCCTGGAGCTGAACGGCTTCGGCAAGGGTTTCGACGGCAACCCGGTGGCCGGCTTCTCCGCCGCGACCGAGATCAGCCGCGGCGAGTTCGGCGTGACGGGCGGGGCCGCGGGGGCCGCCGTCAGCGACAAGATCAAGATCGCTCTGGAGATCGAGGCGGGCCTCGCCACCCAGGGCTGAGCCCAGGGCTTCCGCCCTCCCGGCGCACCAGGCCGCCGTCCGCGCCACCACGCGGACGGCGGCCTTTCGCGTTCGGTTCCCGCATCTTCCGGACGTGATCGCCCGGTCAAGTCTGCCGGGAAGCGGAAATGCCGGTGCCGCGCCCGTCCTGCGACGATCTCCGCGGGATCGGAAGCACCGCACGGGGGAGGGCGGAGGGGGACATGGGGGAGTTCGCCGACGTCGTCCTGGGGTTTCCGACCGTGGTGTTCACCGGAGCTCTGGTGGCCGTGGTGGCGTTCTGGGGGCTCGTGGTCGTCGGCGGCGCCGACGCGCACGGCCCCTGGCACCACCACGGCACGGCCGGTGGGCACGGGGGAACGGGGGGGTACGGGGAGCACGGGGCCTTGGGGGAGGCCCACAGGGGGATCGGGGGGCACGGAGGTCATGGCGTCGGGGGGCGCCATGACCTCACCGACCCCGGCCACGGGGACGCCCACGGGGACGCCCACGGCGGAGGGGCCGGACTGCTCGCCGCCGCCGGTCTCGGCGGCGTACCCGTCACCGTCGTGCTGTCGCTGCTCGTCGCCGTCGCATGGTTCCTGAGCCTGGCCGGGTCCGCCGCCGTACGCTCCGCGGGCGTTCCGGCCGCGCCCGTCCGCGCGCTGCTGTACGCAGCCGTGGTCGGCGCCGCGCTGGTCGGTTCGTGGTGCGCGACCTGGCTCCTGGTACGGCCGCTGCGCCGGCTCTTCCCCGACGTGCGGCCGCCCTCCCGCGCGGACTTCACCGGCCGGGTGTGCGTCATCCGCACCGGCCGCGTCACCGGGCGGTTCGGGCAGGCCGAGGTCGCCGCGCCCGACGGCTCCACCGCCGTCGTCCAGGTGCGGCAGCACGGCGACGACGCCTTCACCGCCGGCAGCACAGCGCTGCTCTACGACTACGACCCCGAGGGCGAGTTCTTCTGGGTCGCACCTTTCGACGTGCCGGGTGGCGCGTCGCCCGACCCGTCGACCGTCTGAGGGAATCGAAGGATCCGCCATGGATGCCACTGCCATCGGGATCGGCGTGCTCGTCGCCGTCCTCGCGCTCATCGCCGTCGGAGTGCTCTTCACCATCAGCAAGCTCTTCCGCAAGGTCGAGCAGGGGCGGGCGCTGATCATCTCCCGGACCCGGCAGGTGGACGTCACCTTCACCGGCGCCGTGGTCCTCCCGGTGCTGCACAACGCCGAGCTGATGGACATCTCCGTCAAGACCATCGAGATCCAGCGCACCGGCCGCGAGGGCCTGATCTGCCAGGACAACATCCGCGCGGACATCCACCTCACCTTCTTCGTCCGGGTCAACAAGACGAAGGAGGACGTCATCAAGGTCGCGCAGGCGATCGGCACCGAACGGGCCAGCCACCAGCAGACGTTGCAGGCGCTCTTCAGCGCCAAGTTCTCCGAGGCGCTCAAGACCGTCGGCAAGCAGCTGGACTTCGTCGACCTCTACACCCACCGCGAGCACTTCCGCGACCAGATCATCCAGGTCATCGGTACCGACCTCAACGGCTACCACCTGGAGGACTGCGCGATCGACTACCTGGAGCAGACGCCCGTCACCCAGCTCGACCCCGCCAACATCCTGGACGCGCAGGGCATCAGGAAGATCACCGAGCTGACCGCGATCGAGCACGTCCGCACCAACGAGTTCGAGCGCACCGAGCAGAAGGAGATCACCCGGCAGAACGTCGACGCCCGGGAGACCATCCTGGAGCTGGAGCGGCGGCAGGCCGAGGCGGAGATCCGGCAGCGCCGCGAGGTCGAGACGCTGCGGGCGAAGGAGGAGGCCGCCACCGCGAAGGTCGCGGAGGAGGAACGGCTGGGCGCGCAGGGCGCGTTCCTGCGCACCGAGGAGCAGCTCGGGGTGCAGCGGGAGAACCAGGCCCGGGAGATCGCGGTCGCGCAGAAGAACCGCGAGCGGGTCATCGCCGTCGAGAACGAGCGCATCGAGAAGGACCGCGTCCTGGAGGTCATCGCGCGTGAGCGGGAGACCGAACTCGCCCGTATCTCCAAGGAGAAGGAGGTCGAGGGCGAGCGCCGGGAGGTCGCCGACGTCGTGCGCGAGCGGATAGCCGTCGAGCGGACCGTCGCCGAGCAGGAGGAGTCCATCAAGGGCCTGCGGATGGTGCAGGAGGCCGAGCGGGAGCGGCAGGCGCTCATCATCACCGCCGAGGCGCAGGCGCAGGAGCAGCTCGTCAAGGACATCAAGGCGGCCGAGGCCGCCGAGCAGGCCGCGCAGCACAAGGCCCGCGAGGCGCTGACGATGGCCGAGGCGCGCAAGGCCGCGTCCGAGCTGGACGCCACCGCGAAGATCCGGCTCGCCGAGGGCCTGCGCGCCGAAGCCGCCGCGGCCGGGCTCGCCGAGGTCGAGGTGCAGGAGCGCAGCGCGGCCGCGATCAGCAAGGTCGGGGCCGCCGAGGCGCAGGGCATCGCCGCGCGCCTCAAGGCCGAGGCGGAGGGCGCCAGGGCGAAGGCGCTCGCCGACGCGGACGGCGTCACCGCGCAGGCCGCCGCCGAGGCCGCGCTCATCGGCGGCCGCCTCAAGGCGGAGGCCGCGGGCCTCACCGAGAAGGCTGCGGCGATGGCCGCGCTGGACGAGGCCTCGCGCGGCCACGAGGAGTACCGGCTGCGGCTGGCGGCCGAGAAGGAGGTCCGCCTCGCGGGCCTGGAGACCCAGCGGCAGATCGCCGAGGCGCAGGCCACCGTGCTGGCGACCGGCCTGGAGAAGGCCGACATCCAGATCGTCGGCGGCGACACCGTCTTCTTCGACCGCCTGCTGGGCGCGGTCTCCGCGGGCCGCAGCGTCGACAGCTTCGTCGCCAGCTCCGAGACGGTACGCACCTTGGGCGCGAACTGGCTCGACGAGTCCGGCAGCTTCACGGACGACGCGACCAAGGTCCTCACCGCTCTGGCGGCGGGCAACGGCACGAACACGGGCAACGGCAATGGCAACGCGGCGACGGTGCTGGCGCATCTCCTCGCCCAACTCCAGAACGGCAAGCTCCCGTTGACCACGGCCACCGCCACGGCCAACGGGACTCCGGCGACGACGAAGTAAGGCGGCCGGCGGACGATGAGCGTCGAGGACCAGCAGGGCGCCCCGGGGGGCGGCAGCACGGGCGCCCGCGCGGGCGGCGGCACGGCGGGCACGGCGGGTGGTGCGTCCGGTGCCGGTGCCGGTGCCGGTGCTGGTGCTGGTGCCGGGGGTTCGGGCGGGCGTGGGTCCGGCGGTGGCGCCGGGACGGCGGGGGGTGCGTCCGGGGCCGGGGGTTCGGGCGGGCGTGCGTCCGGCGGGGGCGCAGGTGCGGCGGCGGGTGCCGCGGGGCGTCCGGGCGCGGGCGGCGGGCGTACGGGCGGCGGTCCGTCCGGCCCGGCGGCCGACGGTGGCTCGGGCGGGGGGCACGACAGCGGCGGGGGCGCCGGTGGGGACCGGCTGGACGCCGATGCGTACGAGGTGCTGCGGGAGCGGCTGGGCGCGGCCGCACGGGAGTTGGGGGCGCGGGCGGGGGCGCTGAACGGGGCGCGCCAGGCGGTGTTCGGCGGCGGCGAGGTGCGCCTCGCGGGCAGCGAGCGCGTCGCGACGGCGCAGCCCGCGCTGCCCGCGGACATCGCCCCCGTCGCCGGGCGGCTGCTCTTCGCGTCGAACCCCGCGCAGGTCGCGGACGTCGGCGACGTCCTGCGGCTGCGCGACGGCGACGCGCCCGTACCCGGCCTGCTCGACGACCCGCAGTTCGTCCGGGAGTTCCGCGAGCTCTACCGCTACTACCGGCAGACCCGGCTGCTGCGGCTGCGCGCCTCGGAGGGGCGGCTGCTCGCCGTCTTCCGCACGGGCCCCTCCGCGACCGACGTCAAGGCGCTCGCCTGGCGCACCGACGAGGCGGCGGGCACCTGCGCGTACGAGGGCACCACCCGCGACACCCCGGCCTACGACAGCGGCGGCCACACCGTCGCCTGGACGCCTGCCGGGCGCGAGACGCACGTGCCCGGCAGGCAGCCGCACCTCGCGATCGGCGGCGTGACCGTCGACCCCACCGGCGGCACCCTCATGATCGGCGTCGGCGGCACCGTCCACACCGAGCCCGTCGAGGACGCGCTCCAGTCGCTCGCCGACGCCGAGGTCCACTTCGCCGCCGCAGAACCCCTGTTGCTGCTGCGCATCCGGCCCTACCACGAGGAAGCCGCGCGGCACTTCGCCGTCAACACCCGCACCGAGCAGGTCGAACGGATCGACGCGCTCGGCCAGGCGTGCCTGCGGCTGCCGGAGGAGCAGGGCGTCGTCTTCCCCGGCGGCTACGCCCTCGCGACCGGCGGCACGCGCACGTTCGACCTCGAAACGGGCGGCGAGCGGCTGGAGTTCGAGCGGCTCGTCCGGTCCGCGAACGGCGAGGACGTGCTCTACGTCTTCCACGCGGAGGGCCGCAGGCTGCTGCTCCCGTACAACCTCATCCGCAAGGAGGTCGCCGCCCCGCTCACCGCGCGCGGCTGGGCCCTCCACGACGACGGCACCCTCCTGACGCTGCGCCCCGCCGACGGCGGTGAGCCCGCGCGCGTCCACACCCTCCAGCGCTGGTCCACGCCCTTCGTCAGCGACACCTGGGCCGCCTCCCGCCCCGCGGCGGACGGCCCGCTGGCCCGCATCGGCAACCCCGACCTCGTCCGCGCCGTCTCCGACGCGCTGTCGGTCGCCCGCGCGGCCCTGGAAACCGCCCCGGGCGCGGCGGTCTACGAGGCACTCGCGGCATCCTGCGACCGCGTCCTGGACCGCCACCACTGGCTCGCCGACATCGACGTCGACACGGGCCTGGAGCGCACCCCCGCTGCCGCGGGGTCGGCCGGTACGGGCTCCGGCCCGAGCGCCGGTGCGGGTGCGGGCGGCGGGTCCGGTGTGGGCTCGCGCGGTGTGTCCGGCTCCGCGCAGGGCGGCGGTACGGGCGGCGGATCCGGCGCGCCGGGGACGGGGGGCTTCGGCGCCGGCGCTGCTGGTGGCGCGCAGGGCGCGGGCGGCGCGGCGGGCCCTGGAGCCGGTGTGGGCTCCGGCTCGGGCGGGGTTTCCGGCTCCGCGCCGGGTGCGCCGGGTGCGGGGCCCGCGGGGGGCGCCGCCGCGGCGGGCACCGCGGCGCCGGAGGCGGGCGGTGCACCGGGCGCCGGGTCCGGTGCGGGTGGTGACGCGCCCGGCACGGGCGGCGGATCCGCACCGGGCGGTGGACCGGGCGCGGCCTCGGGCGCCGCGGAGGCCGTCGCGGGTACGGCCGGGCGTGGCGCGGTGGGCGCGGACAGCTCCGGCGCTGCCGATGGTGCGCGGGGCGCGGGGTACGGGGCGGACCGTCCCGCCGTCCGCGACCTCGCCGGGCCGCTGCTCGCCGTGCGGGACACCGCGCGGGCCGTGCTCGCCGAGTACGCGCGGGTGCGGGAGGCCACCGCGCGGGCAGCGGCGGCCGTCGAGGAGGCCGCCGCGCGCGTCGCCGGGCTCGTACGGCGGGTGCGGGGCGAGACGGCGGACGCGTCCGCCGCCGAGTGGGTCGACAAGCTCGGCGAACTGCGCGCCGCGCAAGGCCGGTTGGCGACCCTGCGCGAGATGCGGTACGCCGACCTGGCCCGCCTCGACGCGCTCGCCGCGTCCTTGACCGCCGAACTCGCGGACGCGGCGTCCCGCGCCGCCGACCGCTTCGCGGACGAGCACGCCTTCGACGCCTTCCGCGACCAGGCCGCCGATCTCACCGCCCGCGCGGGCGAGTTGGGGACAGCCGCGGGCGGCGACACGCTCACGGCCGAACTCGATGCGCTGGCAGCCGGGTTGGCGACCGTCACGGAGACCGCGGGCGGCCTGGAGATCTCCGACGCGACCGTCCGCACCCGCATCCTGGCCTCCGCCGCGGACGTTCTGGGCGCGGTCAACCGCGCCCGCGCCGTCCTCGACGCCCGCCGCCGCGAACTGCTCGGCGCGGAGAGCGCGGCGGAATTCGCCGCGGAGAGCGCCCTGCTGGCGCAGAGTGTGAGTGGCGCGCTCGCCGCCGCGGACACGCCCGAGGCGTGCGACCTGCACCTCGGGCGGCTGCTCGTCCAGGTCGAGAGCCTGACGACCCGCTTCGCCGCCGAACCCGACCGCATCGCCGCGCTCGCCGAACGCCGGGACGAGATCCAGCAGACCCTCACCGCCCGCAGGCAGGCGCTCGCCGACGAGCGGGCGCAGCGCGCGGCGCGGCTCGCCGCGTCCGCGGACCGCATCCTCGACACGATCCGCCGCCGCGCGGCCATGCTCGCCTCCGCGGACGAGGTCAACACGCTCTTCGCGGCGGATCCGCTGGCCGCCGAACACCGCCGCATCGGCGAGGAGTTGCGTGCGCTGGGCGACCCGGCGAAGGCGGCGGAGCTGGCCGAGTCCCTCGCCGCCGCCCGCCAGGACACCGCCCGCACCCTGCGCGACCGCACCGACCTCTACGAGGACGGCGGCGCAGCGATCCGGCTGGGCCGCCACCGCTTCGCCGTCAACACCCAGCCCCTCGAACTCGCCCTCGTCCCGCACGCCGACGCCCTCGCCTTCACGGTCACCGGCACCGACTACCTCTCCCCGGTCACCGACCCCGCCTTTGCCGAGACCCGCCGCTTCTGGACCCGCCCCCTCGTCTCCGAGACCCCCACCCTCTACCGCGCGGAATACCTGGCGGCGAGCCTGCTCCTGCGGGCGCTGCCCAGCCTGCCGACCGCGACCTCCGGCGGGGCTGCCGCCCCTGCGAGCGGTGGCGCCGCCGGTGGCGCCGCCGGTGGCGCCGCCGCGCTCTCTCCGGGGGCCGCGGGTTCGCCCGGAGGGGCTGACGCTGTGCCCGGCGCGGGGGTTGTCGCCGGTGGGGGCGGTGGTGTTGCCGCCGGGTCGGGGGCGGGGGCTGGGGTTCTTGTGCCGGGGGCCGGTTCGCCGGGTGGTCCGGTCGGCCGGGGGGCCGCGAGCCCGCCCAGCGGGGCTGATGTTGCGGGGGGCGCCGGGGCTGCCGGCCGTCTCGGCCGGGGTGTGCTCGGCGATCCCGGCGCGCTCGTGCGGGACGCCGCTGCCGCGCGGGTCGACGAGGGGTATCAGCGCGGGGTGCACGATCACGACGCCGCGCTGCTGCTGGCCGCGCTCGCCGGGCTCGCGTCCGGGGCGGGGCTGCTGCGGTATCCGCCGGGGGTTCGGGCCGCCGCGCGGCTGTACTGGGGGTACGGGACCACTCACGCGTCGCGGGCCGCGTGGACGACGCGGGCGCGTTCGCTCACGAGGGCGGCGGCGTTCGGGGCGGGCGTGCCCGCAGGCGCGGAGGCCGGTGCGGGGCCAGACCTCGGGGCGGCCAGGGCCCCCGGGGCCGCCGCGCTCGATGCCCTCGGCTCCGAACTGGGAGCCGGCGCCGCGGAGTTCCTCGGCGCCGCCGGGCTCGCGGCGGGGGACGCCGAACTCCTCGGGGAGTACCTCGTCGCCGAACTCGCCGCCGAGCAGCCCGGCTTCGTCGCCGGGGCCGCCGCGGGCCAGGTCCTCCGGCGGTTCGCGGACGCGCTCGGGGGGACGGACGCCGTCCCGTACAAGGACGTGCTCTGCGATCTCGACGCGCTCGGCGGCGACCTCGCCGCCCGCTGGCAGCTCGCCCTCGGCTGGCTCGCCCCCTTCGCCGGGCCGCACGGCGACCACCTCGAAGCCGCGGCCGCGCTCCTGTGCCCCGGCGACAGCTACCCGGCGGGCGGCCCCGTCGAGACCACCGTCGAGGGCCTCCTCGGCTCCCACCCGCGCGTCCGACAGGGCGTGTTGACCCTCCGCCTCGACGAACTCCTCACCCGCGTCCGCCGTTTCGAGGCCGACGACGTCCCGGCCTATCGCATGTACCAGCGGCACCGCACCGCCCTCGTCGCCGCCGAGCGCGAGCGGCTCGGGCTCGCCGCGTACCGGCCGCGGCCGCTCACCGGCTTCGTCCGCAACCGGCTCATCGACGAGGTCTACCTGCCGCTCGTCGGCGACAGTCTCGCCAAGCAGTTCGGGTCGGCGGGCGGCCTGCTCATGCTGCTCTCGCCGCCCGGCTACGGGAAGACGACCCTCGTCGAATACGTCGCCGCCCGCCTCGGGCTCGCGCTCGTCACCGTCTCGGGCCCCGCCCTCGGCACCGGCGTGACCTCCCTCGACCCCGAGCGAGCCCCCGACGCGACCGCCCGCCGCGAGGTCGAGAAGCTCGTCTTCGCGCTCTCGCTCGGCACGAACGTGCTGCTGCACCTCGACGACATCCAGCACACCTCGCCCGAACTCCTCCAGAAGTTCATCCCGTTGTGTGACGCGACCCGCCGGGTCGAAGGGCCCGGCGGCACGTACGACCTGCGCGGCAAGCGCTTCGCCGTCTGCATGTCCGGCAACCCCTACACCGAGTCCGGCACGCTCTTCCGGGTGCCCGACATGCTCGCCAACCGGGCGGACGTCTGGAACCTCGGGGACGTGCTCGGGGGGCGCGAGGAGGTTTTCGCGCTGAGCTACGTCGAGAACGCGCTCACCGCCAATCCGGTCCTCGCCCCGCTCGCCGGGCGCGACCGGGCCGACCTCGCGGTGCTGCTGCGGCTCGCCGCGGACGACCCGGCGGCGCGGGCGGACGCCCTCGCGTACCCCTACCAGCCGGACGAACTCGCCGCCGTCGTGGCGGTGCTGCGGCAGGCGCTGCGGGTGCGGGACGTGCTGCTCGCGGTCAACGCGGAGTACATCGGCGCGGTGGCGCGGGGGTCGAAGGGTGAGCCCTTCCAACTCCAGGGCTCCTACCGCGACATGAACCGGCTCACCGCCCGCCTCCACCCGTCCCTCACGGACGCGGACGTCGACACGCTCGTCACCGACCACTACCGTGCCGAGGCCCACGCCCTCGCTTCCGGCGCGGGGGCGGCACTTCGTCGGCTTGCCGCTCTCCGCTCTTGACCTCAGCCCTCCGGGCTGCCGCTTGAGGTGGAGCCCGGGACCTTCTGCCGGTGGGGGTTGTTCGCGCAGTTCCCCGCGCCCCTGGTGTGCCCGGCGAGGCATCGCGCTGTCCGTTTGGGTGTGGGGTCGGGTGCCACTCCGGGGGTACCTCCTCGGAATGCGCGTTCGCCCTCTTCCGTAGACGTGAAGGCGCTGGGAAGCGCATTCCTGCGGGGGCACCCCCGGATCGTCCCCCTCCCAGGTCTCGTGGGCGGCTGCCTGCCGGTGGGGGTGCTGTTTTCGGGGGACTGCGGCTCGACCCCGACGGCGGTGCGCCCCCACAGGTGGACAGAAGCTGTCGCTACCACCTGCACGGGTGGCGGGGGTGGGAACACCCGCGCCGCCGGGCGCGGGCACCCCCCACCGGCGGGAAGCCGACCGCCCCGCCGTAAGGGGCAGGCATGGGAGCCCCGCGGGGGAACGGACCCCGCGTGACCCCCGGCTCGCCGCCAGGCGGAAACGCAAGGAGCGGCCCCGTCCCGGGCCCCGCCGACAACCGGGTCCGGGACGGGACCGCCGTCCCGACTGCCCCCTACACGGGCGTGCTGACGAGCGCCCGCCACCGCGTCGCCCGCAGCCGGGCGACGAGCGGGGCCGTGCGGCGGGAGGCGAGGGCGAGCGGCCACGCCACCAGCGCGCCCAGCACGAGTGCGGCGAGCACGTCGTGCGGGTAGTGCACGCCGATCCACACCCGGGACGCCGCCATGAGCAGCGCGACGGGCGCCGCCACCAGTCCGGCCCGCCGCCAGGCGAGCAGCAGCGCGACCGCGCAGGCCGCCGCGATGGCGGAGTGGTTGCTCGGGAAGGCGTAGTCGCCGAGCCCGGGACAGGTCTCGACGGTCGTGACGTGCAGCGTCCGGCACGGCCGCTGCTCGGCGAAGGCGGACTTCACGACGTCGTTGACGAGGTAGACGGCGACGACGACGAGCGGCACGCACAGCGCCGCGGCCATCCGCCGGTCGTCGGCGGCCCGCGCCCGCCACCACACGGCGAGCATCAGCGCGGCGAAGATGCCGAGCCCGTAGTCGCTGAAGGCGCGGACGAGGTCGTCGAGCGGCCCCGGTGTGCGGTGGGCGAGGTCGACGACCCAGCGGTAGAGCCCGGCGTCGAAGGTGGCGGTCACATGTCCTCCCCGGACGGCCGGACGGCGGTGCCGCCGGTGCGGGTGTCGGTGTGGGTGGCGTTGTCGCTGGTGCGGGCACGGCGTCCGCGCAGCACCTCGCGGACGAGCGGGGCGAGCGAGATGACGACGATGACGGCGACGATCGGCAGCAGGTACGTGTCGACGTGCGGCACGGACGAGCCGAGCGCGTACCCGCCGAGGACGAGCCCGGCGCTCCACACCGCGCCGCCGACCACCTGCCACAGGGCGAAGGTGCGGGCGGGCACGCCGAGCGCGCCCGCGAGCGGGTTGAGGACGGTGCGGACCACGGGCACGAAGCGGGCCAGGACGACGGCTTTGGCGTGCCCGTAGCGGTCGAGCAGTTCGGTGGCGCGGGCGGCTCCCTCGTGGAGCCGGGCGTTCTTCGTTCTCGCGAGCAGTGCGGGGCCGCCGCGGCGCCCGAGGACGTACCCCGTCTGCGCGCCCAGCAGCGCGCCCGCGACGGACGCGAGGAGCACCTGCCAGAGGGTGAGGTGCACGTTGCCGGAGGTGCTGGAGGCGCACAGCAGGCCCGCGGTGAAGAGCAGCGAGTCGCCGGGGAGGAAGAAGCCGACGAGCAGGCCCGTCTCGGCGAAGAGGACGACGGCGATGCCGAGGGCGCCGAAGGAGGAGAGGAGGGAGGTCGCGTCGAGGACGTTGACGGCGAGGCCGGTGCCGGCCGCGTGCGGGCCCGGTACGGACAGCGGCACGGGTACCTGTGCGGGTAGCTGCGCGGCGATCGGCAGGAGCATGCGGGGGGAGCCCTCCCATAATGGGTTCCGGGGCGCGGTGCGGCGCCCCCGCCGTCTACAGTTGTGTAGTCGGTCTACAGCACTGTAGACGAACGAGCGGGAAGGAGCGATTCCATGCCGGAGGCGTATGGGGTCGGCGGGGCTCAGGGCGAGCCCCACGAGCCCCACGAGGCGCAGACGGGCGCGGCCCGCCGTCCGTCGGGCGAGCTGGAGGCGAGCGTGCTCGCCGCACTGTGGGCGGCGGGCGGTCGCGCCCTCACCCCCGCGGACGTGCAGCGCGACCTCGGCGCCGACCTCGCGCGCACGACCGTCACGACGATCCTCGCCCGTCTCCACGACAAGGGCGCCGTCAGCCGCACCCGCGCGGGCCGCGGCTACGCCTACCTCCCCGCCCAGGACTCGCCCGGCCTCGCCGCCCGCCGCATGCGCTCCGAGCTCGACAAGTCCGCGGAGGGCCAGCGCGGCACCGTCCTGGCCCGCTTCGTCTCCGAACTCGGCCCGGCCGACGAGCGCCTCCTCCGCGAACTGCTGGCCCAGGCCGCACCCCCCGACGCACAGGGCGGGGACGCATGACCCCGCGAGCCGCCCGCGCCGCCTCTGCCACGCGGTCGGGCCGCGCGCCCGGCGCGGGCCGCCCCGCGCGCCGCGGCGGCACGCCGCCCGCCGGTCCGTGCCGCATCTCGGGCGGGGGCCTTGCCGCGCTGCCGGGGCGTGTCCGGGGGCGGGATGTGCGTGGGTGTGTCGTCTGCGGCGTCGGGCGGTGTGCCGCGGGTGGGGCGCTGTCCCGCATCTCGGGCGCGGGCCTTGCCGTGCTGCCGGTTCACGCCCGGGACGTTCACGTCGGGGCAGGCGGAGGTGAGGTCCGGTGAATTACGCCGTCTGGTTGCCGCTCGTGGTGCCGCTGCTCGCCGCGCCCGCCGCGCGGCGGCTCGCGGAGGCGGTGGCGCCGCGGGTCGCGGCGTGGCTGCTCGCCGGGTCGGCGGTCGCGCTCGCCGCGTGCAGTACGGCCGCGCTCGCGCTGCTCGCCGGGGCGGGGGCGTTGCGGCTGCCGCCGGTCGCGGCGCTCGGGCACCTCGTGCTGCCGGTCGTCGGGGACGGGGTGACGGTACCCGCGGCGTGCGTGGCCGCCGGACTGCTCGGGGCGGTCGGTGCGGCGCTGGCGCGTACGTACCGGCAGCGCGTGCGGATCACGCTGCGCGCCCGGTACGCCGCCGACGCCGCCGGGTCCACGGGCGGCGACCTCACCGTCCTGGACGACGACGGGCCCGACGCGTACGCGCTGCCCGGCCGCCCCGGGCGGGTCGTCGTCACGACGGGCATGCTGCGGGCGCTCGACCCCGCGGAGCGCGAGGTGCTGCTCGCGCACGAGCGGGCGCACCTCGCCGGGCGGCACCACCACTTCCTGACCGCCCTCGCGTTCGCCGCCGCCTGCCACCCGGCGCTGCGGATGCTGCGCGCGCCGCTGTCGTACGCCCTCGAACGCTGGGCCGACGAATCCGCGGCCGCCGCGGTGGGCGACCGCCGGGTCGCCGCCCGGGCCATCGGCCGCGCCGCGCTCGCCGCCCGTCCCGCCGCGGCCCGCCCCCGTACCGCCCTCGCGGCGACCGCGGGCCCCGTCCCGCGCCGGGTCGCCGCCCTCCTGGCCCACCCCCGCGCCCCGCGCGCCCCCAAGACGGTGGCCACCGCCCTGGCCGCCTGCCTCGCCCTCTCCGCCGCCTGCGCCGTGGAGGCCGCCCACGACCTCCACGGCTCCATCGAGGTCGCCCAGGGGGAGCACACCGGCTGAGCCGCGGCTCGGGAGTGCTTACTCCAGGTGCTCGGAGAGGTCGTCCACCGTCCAGTCGGCTTGGCGGAGGATGGATCGCAGAGGGCCGGCGGCGAGGGAGCGGTGCAGCGGGAGGATGACGGTCCGGTCGTCCTTGCGGTGGTCGGCGTGGCTCCCACGGGTCGAGATATGGCCGAAACCCGCACGGCCCAGTGCCTTGGCGACCTCGGTACCGGACAGACCGCTCGGAACAGCCGGGCTCATGCGACGCGGACCTCCACGGGGGCCGTGATCACATCGGTGACTTCCGGGGCGGGCGCGTCCTCGAAGTACAGCTCCAGCGCTTCGCGCAGGTTGTCCAGGGCGTCCTCGACGGAATCGCCCTGGCTGGTGACCTCGACCTGAAGGCAGCGCGCCACGTACCACTCGCCCTCATGGGTGACCGCGGCGGTCAGATGCAGTGCGTGCGTCATGGACAGAGCCTGGCACGGCGCACGCAGCCGGCACCCGCGCATCGTGCGGGCCGTCCGCGCGGGCCGGGCGGCTCGGCGACAATGGCCAGGTGGAGGACGTATTCGCGGCGGCGTACGCGCGGGCGCTCGGGGGCGGCGAGGACGAGGTGGACGCGGCCGCGTCCGTGCTCGCGGCGCAGCCCGACTGGGACGGCGCCGCCGCGCGCCAGGCGGCCGAGGTCGTACGCGGCTGCGCCCGGCGCGGCTGGCAGCCGCAGGACCTCGTCCGGATGGCCGCCCGCGAGCTGGGCGCCCGGCACGAGCGGCTGGCCCTGACCCTCACCGACGACGCCCCGGCCCCGCCCGGCACCGCGCCCGGCGGGGATCCCGGCGCGGGCTCCAGGGGCTCGTCCGGCGCAGGCGGCTCCTCCGGCCACGCCCCCGGTGGCATGACCGGCTTCGCCCGGCGGGAGAAGCTCGACCGGTTCTCCGCCGCCACCGTGTGCGTCGAGGTCCTGCGGTTGTACGGGCGGCTGCCGCGGCTGCCCGCGCTCCAGGCGCCCGGCGCGGAGGCGGCGCCGCCGGGGACGGGCAAGATGCTCGCCCGCATCCGGGCGCTGCTCGCGAAGGCGGAGTCGACCGGCTTCCCGGAGGAGGCCGAGGCGCTGTCGGCGAAGGCGCAGCACCTCATGGCGCGGCACAGCATCGACGCCGCCCTCCTCGGCGCGGCGGCCGGGGAGGGGCCGGGGGCGCGGCGGATCGGGGTGGACCGGCCGTACGAGGGCGCGAAGGCGCTGCTGCTGGACGCGGTCGCGGAGGCGAACCGCTGCCGGTCCGTGTGGTCGTCGGACTACGGCTTCGCCACCGTCGTCGGCCACACCGCCGACCTCGACGCCGCCGAGATCCTGTACACCTCGCTGCTCGTCCAGGCCGACCGCGCCCTGCACGCGGGCCGCGTCTCCCGCTCCCGCGACTTCCGCGAGTCCTTCCTCATCGCGTACGCGTCCCGCATCCGCACCCGGCTGACGGACGCGACCGCGCAGGAGGAGTCGGCGTCCGCCGCGTCCGCCCCAGAACTGCTCCCGGCCCTCGCGTCCCGCGCCCTCGCGGTGGAGGACACCACCCGCCGCCTCTTCCCGTCCACGACCACCTCCCGGCTGCGCGCCCGCGACGCGGCGGGCTGGTCGGAGGGCGAGTCGGCGGCGGACCGCGCGAACCTCCGCGGGGGCGGCCGGGGCTGACCCCGCCCGCCGGGCCGGTGACCCCCGCCGGACCGCGTCGGCGCCCGCCGGGCTGTCGGGCCCCCGGGGGCTGCGGCCCCCGGCGCCCCGGGCCGCTGACCTCCCGCCTGGCGTCCTGCCCGCCGGGCCGGTGACCCCCGCCGGACCGCGTCGGCGCCCGCCGGGCTGCCGGGCCCCCCGGGGGGCTGCGGCCCCCGGCGCCCCGGGCCGCTGACCTCCCGCCTGGCGTCCTGCCCTCCGGGCGGTGGGGCTTCGCGGTCCCGCCCGGGTGCGTGCTCACACCCGGTGGTGCGTCACCACCCCGCGTCCCGGGCGCCACACGTCGATGACCAGTTCCCCGCCCACCACGCGGGTGAGGACGGCCTCGTGGAGGTCGAGCCGGAAGGCGTGGAAACCGCCGGGCGGTTCGGAGCCGGTCGTGTACGTCGCCAGGTCCGTGCCGGGGACTTCCACCGCGACCCCGGCGACCTTCGCGTCACCGTCCCCCTCGCCGTACGGGTGGGCGTGTATCGCGCACCGGCCGTCGCGGAGCAGGTCGCGCGCCTTGACCGCGCCCCGCATCGAGCCGAACGACAGGTCCGGCCCGCGGAAGTCGACCTCCGTGCCGCTCACCCGCGGCGAGCCGTCCCGCCGCAGGGTGGCCAGGACGTGCGTCCGCCCTGCCGCGAACCGGGCACGGACGGCCGCGGCCAGCTCGCCCGTCTCCTTCTCGAACCGCTCCCATGTCGCCATCTCCGCAGTCTCGCAGGGGGCACTGACAGCGCCGTTTTTCCGTTGACGGCCGCGGGGCCGCGTGCGAAGGTGAGCGCCGCACGACCCCCGGCCTCACTCACGGCAAGGACCGAACGCCAATGACCTCGGCGAGCCGCACCGGCCGCCGCGCGCGCTGAGCACCAAGCGCAGCAACCTCGCGACGGCGGCAGCACATCCCCGCGCGTCCCACGTACCCGTACCGCTTGCGCCCGTACGGCATACGACGACGCGCCCTCCTTGCCCTGCCTTCCCGTGCGCGCGGCACGCGCGCAGAATCCGTGAGGTCACCCTTTCACCATGGACGCCACCCAGGTCCAGCAGTTCGCCGTCGCCCACCTCCGCCGCCGCCCCGCGGCGGCCGAACTCGGCGGCTTCGTCGCGGGGTTCGATCCGGGCACCGACAGCCCCTACGTCAACTACGCCACCCCGCTGCCCGGTGCGGAGCCGTCCGCGCGGGACGTCGCGTCACTGGTCGCGGCCTTCCGGGAGCGCGGGCTGCTACCGCGGCTGGAGTTCGCGCCGGAGGCCGCGCCCGCGGTGGCAACCGCCCTGCGGGCGGCGGGATTCCGGACGGAGGCCGTGCACGACTACCTCGTGTGCACGCCGGACGCGCTGAGCGTGCCGACCGCGGCCGTGCACGTCGAAACCCCCGCCGGGGACGCGGACTTCGCCGCGGTCGACGCGGCCCTCGCCGAGGCGTTCGGCGGCGCGTTCGCGTCCTCCGCCGAGGGCGCGGCGCGCCTGCGCCGTACGGAGGAGTCGGGCGGCGCGGTCCGCTTCGTCCGCGCCCCCGGCGGTACGGGCTGCGCGGGCGGCGGCTCCTGCTCGGCGCCCGCCGCGGGCACGGCCGAACTCGCGGGTCTGGGCACCCGCCCCGCCCACCGCGGCCGCGGCATCGGCGCCGCGGTGACCGCCGCCCTGGCCTCGGCCCTGTTCGACCGCGGGGCGTCCTCGGTGTGGCTGGAGTCCTCGGGCCCCGACGCGGAACGCGTCTACGCCCGCACGGGTTTCCGCCGCGCGGGCACCCGCCTCTACCTTTCGCTCCCCGATGTCGGTGGTGTCGGTTAGCCTCCGCCCGTGAGCGAGACGACGGCGGAGCAGGTGCTGGCCCGGCAGTGGGCGGAGTACGCGGCGCAGGCGGCGGCGGACGACGGGACGGACCCGGAGGTACGGGCCCGGCTCGTCGCGCTGTTCGGCGAGCCCGACCCCTACGAGGAGGTCGTCGCCCCCTTCGGCGACGGCTGGCCGGGCCTGGCCCCGCCCCGCGAGCAACCCTGGGACACCGACCCGGACGAGCTCGCGGCGCACGTGCTCGCCGACGTGCGGGCGGCCGAGAAGCGCCGCGTCAAGGAGTACGAGCGCGACGCGAGGCAGGGCATCGTCGGCCGCCGCCCCGCCTTCGCCCTCGACCGCCCCTACCGCGCCGCGGAGGCGGGCCCGCTGCTCGCCGCCCGCGGCGTGGCGGAGGGCTTCCCTTACGGCGGCGCGGAGTTCACGGCCGTCCTGGCCTCCTGGGAGTCCCGCTTCGGCACCCGCCTGGTGGGCCTGGACCACGACACGGTGATCCTCTCGGTCGCCGCCCCGCCCCGTACGACGGCCGAGGCGGAACACGTCGCGGCCGAGCACTTCGCCTTCTCCTCCGACACGATCGTCCAGGAGGAGGACGAGATCCTCACCGAATACGCCGCCAACCAGCTGGTGACCGAACCGGTGTGGCGCTTCTGGTGGGATTGAGCCGCTACTCGCCCGCCCCGAAGGGCAGTTCGCGCCGGAAGACGACACGGGGCACGCCCTGCCCGTCGTAGTCCGGGACGGTCTCGGCCGTGAAGCCGAGGCTGCGGTGGAAGGCGATCGAGCCGGTGTTGGCGGGTGAGGTGATCGCCTTGAGCCGCCGGGCGCCGCGCGCCTGGGCCGCGGTCGCGAAGGCGGTCCAGAGCGTGCGGCCGAGGCCCGTGCCGCGGGTGTCGTCGCGGGTGGCGATCAGGTGGACGTAGCCCGTGGCGTCCGGGGTGACGAAGCCGACGAGGTAGCCGCGGATGCCGTCCGCGGCGCGGGCGGTGAGGCAGGTGTCGCCGAACTCCTGGACCAGGGCGGTGAGATGGAGCGCGCGCAGGTCGCGCTCGCCCCAGTAGCGGTGGTGGTCGGCGAGTACCTGCCGGAGGTCCGCCACCGTCGCGGGAAGGATGTCCACGGGCCTGCCCTAACTGTCGGAGCCGTCGAGCCGGAAGTGCCACACCACCGCGACCGGCGAGTCGTCCAGGACCGCGGCCGCCGCCTGCGGGCAGCGGTGCAGCAGCCCCCACGAGACGTGGCCCGCAAGCACCTCGGGGGCCGGGCCGAGGGCGGGGCGCGGCCGCCGCGGCTCCTCGCACCGCAGGACCCGGAAGCCGAGCGGGAGCGCGGCGGCGAGGTAGGCGCTGAGGGGGCGGTGGTATTCGGTGAGCAGGGCCGCGCCACCGCGTACAGGCGTCGGCCGCAGGTAGGCGGCCAGCTGATGGGCGTCGGAGATCACCAGGTGCCCGCCGGGCCGCAACACGCGCGCGAACTCCGCGAGCACCGGCGCCAGTTCGGGCACGTGCGTGAGGGCGAGCGCACACACCACGGTGTCGACGCTCGCGTCCGCGACGGGCAGCCCGTGCAGGTCGCCCTCCCGGAAGTCCCCCTCGGGCACGCGCGCCCGGGCGTGCGCGAGCATCTCCGGCGAGCTGTCGACGCCGATCACGTCGTGCCCCGACTCCCGCAGATACGCGGTGTGCCGCCCGGTGCCGCAGGCCGCGTCCAGCGCGGTCCCGGCCCGCAGCCCGTCCAGGATCCCCCGGACGACCGGCTGTTCGACGTCGACCATCTGGTTGCCGGGGGAGTCGTAGCGCCCGGCCCACTCCCGGTAGACCTCGCCCACCCCGATCCCGCCCTCGCCCGCCTCCACCCCCTCGGCGAGTTCCGGGGATTCCAGCAGGGCGCGCACCTCCGCGACCCGGGCCTCGACGAACTCCCGGTCGGCGCTCCCCTCCCGCAGCCCGCGCAGCAGCGCGGCGCCCTCGATGCCCAGCAGATACCCCAGCGGACTCACATAGGTCACCCCCCGACGCTACGGCCCCGCCGTGCCCGCAGGGTAGTTTCGGCGCCATGGAGCAGACCGAGGCCAAACGGGAAGCCGTCGTGGCCGTCCTGCGCGAGGACGGCCGGATCCTGGTCATCCTGCGGGGGCCGCAGGCACGGGAGTCCGGCTACTGGGCGCCGCTCAGCGGCACGGTCGAGCCGGGCGAGCGGCAGCAGGACGCGCTGGTGCGCGAGGTGCGCGAGGAGGTCGGACTGCGGGTGACCCCCCTCGCCAAGGTCTGGGAGAGCACGAGCGCGGACGGCCGCTTCGTCCTGCACTGGTGGACGGCCGCGGTCACGGGCGGGGCGCTCACCCCCGACCCGCGGGAGGTCAGCGAGGCCCGCTGGGTCACCGCCGAGGAGTACGCCCGGCTGTCCCCGACGTTCGCGGGGGACCACGCCTTCTACACGGACGTCCTCCCCCGGCTGTGACCGGGACGGCGACTGCCCGGCTCAGCCCGCCGCCAGGACCTGCTCGCGCAGGATGTCGGCGTGCCCGCAGTGGTGGGCCAGCTCCCGCAGCACCTGCAAGTACACCCAGCGCAGCGTGCGCGGCCCGGTCCGGTGCCCGGTCGCGACGGTGTCCAGCGGCAGCCCGGCGACCACCGCCCGCGCCGTCACACAGGCCTCGCGGTGGGCCGCGGTGACGGACGCGATCGTGTCGCCGTCGCCGAGCCGGAAGGACTCGTCCGGCCCCAGCACCAGCCCGAGTTCGCGCCGCGGCGTCCCGCCCACGCACTCCTCGAACCACACCCGCTGCATCCACGTGACGTGCTTGAGCAGCCCCAGCAGCGTCGTCGCCGACGTCACGAGCCTGCGCCGCGCCTGCTCCTCGCTCAGCCCGTCGAGAGCCGCCTCGATCGCGCTCCGGTAGTCCTCGACGAACGCGTCGAGCTGCGTGCGCTCGTCCTCCAGCGGTACGTCGAACGCACCCATCCGCCTCTCCCTCCCCACCGCGGACCCCCGCGGCGGCCCCTCGATGGTAGGGGCCCGGCGCCGCCGCCCCGGCAGAACGGGGCTACTCTCGGGGCTCGTTCGGCGGGCACGACGTGGGGGAGTGCGAGAGCAGTGCGTGTTGCGGGTAGGACGGGCGGCGAGGGGACGGCAACTGCCGTGGTGAGTGTGACGGAAGCGGTGGAGGCCTTCGTCGCGCGCGAGGTGGCGGCCCTGCGGGCCCTCGGGTGCCAGGTGTGGGTGAGCCGCTGCGCGTGGACCGACGCCTACGACGGGAGTCGGGCCGTGTTCAGGTACTGGCTGGCGCTGGACGACGAGCAGGGCGAGTGGTTCGAGCCCTACTACAACGGCCCGGCCGACGACCAATTGCCGGTCGGCTACGACGACTTCGGGCTCTTCTACCAGGGGGGCAAGTCGGAACCGCCGTCGGTCCACATGAGCAACCACGTCGGCCACCTGCCCGAGGTGGTGGAGGCGCGGGACGAGACACCGCTGAGGTTCGTCGCGCGGATCGACTCCCCGCAGGCGGCCCGCGCCTGGCTCTCCCGGCCGGACGCCTACGTGCGGTGCGACGAGTGCCGGTCCTTCCCGTCGATCCCGGTCCTGGTCGGCGACCCGGAGCAGGAGTGCGAGTGCGGCGCCTTCGAGCGGGACGACGACGGCCGGCTGACGTGGGAGGAGAAGTACGCGTACACCTTCCCCGCGGTGTACCTGCGCGCCTGACCCGCCCGGCCCGCCCGGCGCGTGCGGCGCCGCTCAGCGCACGGTCATGTGCGACGGCTCCCACACCGAGCAGTCGTGCGCGAAGAGCACGCGGCGCGGGTCGAAGTCCGCGAGGCGGTCCAGCCAGGGGGCGTAGCCGGGGAGGGGCTGCGGCACGCCGTCGCGCGCGGCTTCGCGGGCCAGGTGGTCGGACGCGAAGTCGGAGGCGAAGTCGTGGGCCTGACCGGCGAGGACCACCGTGCCGTCGTCCTGCCGTAGGGCCAGCGACTGGTGGCCCTCCGTGTGCCCGGGGGTCGGGACGACCCACACCCCGGGGCGGATCTCCGCCTCGCCCTCCAGCTCCTCGTACACCGCGCCGGGGAAGTCGACCAGCGCGTCCACGGTGTGGCCGCCGCGCCGGGCGGTCGCCAGCTCGACGTCCTGGACCAGGATCGGCCGCCGCGCGAGCAGCGGATTGCCGCCGCAGTGGTCGAAGTGCAGATGGCAGTTCACGACCAGCGAGATGTCGTCGAGGCCCACCCCCGCCGCCGCGAGCGCCTCCGGCAGGGCCCGCCGCCGGGGCCGGTAGTGCGCCTCGGTCTCCGGGCCCGCGTCACCGATGCCGGTGTCGAAGAGGATGAGCCCGTCCTCGTGCCGTACGAGGTACGCGAGCACGGGTTCCACCCGCGGCTGCGGGCCGCCCACTTCGGAGGCGGGCCGGACGAAATAGCCGAGGTCCAGCCGCCGTACGGCCGTGTTCTTCGCCATCGGCCCATCCTGGCACGGGCCCGCGCCGCGGGCGTCTGCCACGCTGCCTTCCATGCCCGCCCGCGACAGACGACTTCCCCGGCACCTCGCCTGGCCTCTGACCAGCACCGATGTCGCCGACTGCCTCGGCCCGCACATGAGCGGCGTCACGGAGCTGCGGTTCCTCACGGGGCACGACAGCGGGACCCTCGTCCTGAGCGCGGCATGGGTCGCTCCCGCCCCGCGCACCTACGGCCGGGGCGTCCACCCGGACGCAGTCGGCATCCGCATCGACGTCCACCCGGTCGACGCCGCCTCCCGCGCCGCCTCCCGCGACGTCCTGCGCGCGCACGGTCTCCCGCAGCTCCACGCGTGGGTCGTCCAGTCGCTCGCCGCCGACGAGACCTGGCAGTTGACCGCCCACCGGCGCCACTGGCGGCTGTCCGGCGGCCGCCTCACCTACCGCGACGAGGAGTGAGCCGGGTTCGCCCGCGCGGGCGGAAGGCCGTCTGCCACCCTGGTCCGCATGGCAGAAGAACCGGCGGGCGCGGGACGGCGGCCGGGCCGCGGCCGCAGGCGGGACGTGATCGCCGCGGTCGTCACCTGCGCGGCGGTCGCGGCCGCGGTCGTGCACCTGGTCCGGCCCGGCCTCTCGATCGACGGTGTCACCGTCGTGCTCCTCGCCGTGGCCGTCGTGCCGTGGCTGGGCGACCTCTTCGACAGCATCGAGCTGCCCGGCGGGACGAAGCTCCAGTACCGGCAGCTCGCCGAACGCGTGGAGGCCGCCGAGGAGAACTCGGCGCAGGCGGGCCGCACGGCGGACGACGCGTCGCGCACCGCGCGGATCGCCCTGGTGACGAGGACCGGCGACGACACCGTCACCCCGGGCCCCTACGCGGACACCTCCGCCGGACCCGCCGGGACCGTCGAGCGCCTGGCGGACGAGTACGCGAGGGTGCGCGGCACACCTCGCAGCCCCGCCCGCACGGACCGCATGGAGCAGATCTTCGCCGACCTGGTGACCGTCACCCGGCAGCGCGACGACTTCGACGTCGAGGCCGCGCTCACGTCCCCGGCCCCCGGCATCCGGCTGGCCGCCTACGCCCGGCAGTACGCCCGACCCGACGGGGAGTACCTGGACGACCTGACGCAGGCGGTCCTGGACGACGAGGCGATCGCGTTCAGCCAGTACTGGGGCTTCCACGCGGTCGTCGCCGTCCTCGACAAGGTGGGCGCGGGCCGCATGCGGGTCGACCACGTCGCGGGCCTGGAGGCCTGCCTCGCACGGCTGCCCGCCGACAGCGACCGCACCATCGTCCTCCGCCGCCTGCTGGCCAAGGTCCACCAGGCGGCCACCCCGCGCTGACCCCGCGGGCCCGGGTGTCGCGGTGTCAGTCCCGCCCGATCCGGGCGGTGGCCCCCTCCAGGCCGGCGACGTCCGCGGTGGTGACCGCGTCCGGACCGGTGGAGCGGTACGGCGCCGCGGAGCCTTCCGCGGGCCTGGACCTCGCCAGCCACAGGCCGGTGAACACCGCGGCGGCCGAGGTGACGGCGCCGGCCGTGACGAAGGCGCTGTTGAGGCCGGTCCCGAAGGAGGCGCCGCCGGACTCCCGGGCGCGGACGACGGCTCCGAGCACCGCCACCCCGAGCACCGCGCCGATCTGCCGGGTGGTGCTGCTGATACCTGAGGCGAGGCCGCCCTCCTGCGGGCTGACCGCCTGGATGGCGGCGCCCGTCAGCGGGGACAGGGTCAGGGCGAAGCCGATCCCGACGACTGCCAGCCGCCACCACACGTTCCCGTAGCCGGTGTCGGCGTGCACGGTGCCGAGCGCCAGCAGCCCCAGCCCGGCCAGGGCCAGGCCGGCGGTGGTGACGACGCGGAAGCCGTACCGGGCGGCGAGCCGGCCCGCGTAGGGGCTGACGGCCACCATGGCGAGGGAGGTGGGGAGGGTCTGGAGGCCGGCGCGCAGGACCGAGCTGCCCTGGACGTACACGAAGAACTGGGAGAAGAAGAACGACGAGCCCATGAGCGCGAACCCCACCACGACCATGGCGGTGTTGGACACGGTGAACAGCCGCTCCCGGAACAGCCGCAGCGGCAGCATCGGTGCGGGGCGGCGCGCTTCGACGGCGACGAAGGCCGCCAGGAGGACCACCGCGGCGGCGAAGCTCCCCAGGATGACCGGCGACGTCCAGCCGCGGGCACCGCCCTCGATCAGCCCGTAGGTCAGCACCCCCACACCCAGCGCGGACAGCACCGTGCCGGGGACGTCGATCGCGGGGGCGTGCGGATTGCGCGTCTCGTCGAGGCTGCGCAGACCGGCCAGCAGAAGGACCACGCCGATGGGCAGGTTCACCAGGAAGATGGCGGGCCAGCCGAAGGCGTCCGTCAGCACGCCGCCGGCCACGGGTCCGGCCGCCAGGCCGATCCCGCTGAGCCCGGCCCACAGCCCGATCGCCCTGACGCGTTCCTGCGGTACGGGATACGCGGCGGCGAGCAGGGCGAGCGAGGCGGGGCTCAGCGCCGCGGCACCGACGCCCTGCAGCACCCGGCCGGCGACCAGCCAGCCGAGTGAGGGCGCGAGGCTGCACAGCGCCGACGCGGCGGTGAACACCACGACGCCGGTCAGGAACACCCGCTTGCGGCCGAACCGGTCGGCGAAGATCCCGCCCGACAGCAGCAGCATGGCGACGAGCAGCACGTACCCGTCGACGATCCACTGCAGGCCGGTCAGCTGGGTGTGCAGCTGGTGCTGCATGTCGGGCAGGGCCGCTCCGACGATCGTGTTGTCGAGCAGGACCATGAACTGGCCCAGGCAGGTCACCGTGAGCAGCGTGCCCCGGCCCGATCGACTGCCCGCGGTCGTGGGCGGTGCGGTCATGGGGATTCCCCTCCGTCGGTCGTCGCGCCCATACCCTCGGACGCTTTAACGCAGTCGGCGACTGCGTTAAAGGACTATAGAGAGGTCCTCGCCGCAAACGCAAGCACTAACTGCGTTAAGGTGAGGGACATGAACGAGCACCAGCGGGCCCGGCGGCCCGGCGGGCGCAGCGCGCGCGTCGCCGCGGAGGTCCACCAGGCCGTCACCGACCTGATCAGCGAGCGCGGCTACGGCAACTTCACCGTCGGGGAGGTGGCGGCGCGTGCGGGCGTGGCCGACAGCAGCATCTACCGCCGGTGGGGCAATCTGGAGACCCTGCTCACCGATGTGGCGCTCAAGCGCCTCAACGCGCAGTCGCCGATGCCCGACACCGGGAGCCTGACCGGCGACCTCCGCACGTACGCGGCCAACGTCGCCCGCGAGATCACCGGCCCCGACGGCCTCGCGCTGGTGCGCCTGGCCGTCGCCCTCTCGGGCAACGGCCGGCAGGGCGACCAGGCCCGCGACGACATCCGCGACGAACGCACCCGGCAGCTCCAGTCCATGCTCGACCGCTCCCGCGACCGCGGCGAGAACGCCCCCGACGCGCTGGAGGTGCTGGACCACGTCCTGGCCCCGATGTACATCCGGGTCCTGTTCGGCATGGTCCCCCTCACCCCGGAATACGTCGACGGGCTGGTCGACCGGCTCCTGACCTGAACCCGCCCGCGGGGCCCGCGCATCACCGCGGCGACATGCGGGCGCGCACTGCGCACGCGGAGGCGTACGCCGTCACGCACCGGGGCGCACGCACTCCGCCCACACGACCTTGCCGGGCCCGACACGGTCCGTGACCCCCCACCGGTGCCCGGTGACCCGGTCCACGACCGTCATCCCCCGCCCGTCCTCGGCCTCCGCGGCCGCCTCCCGCACCACCGGCACCCCCTCGCTCCGCCCCCGCGCGTCATGCACCTCGATCCGCACGCCACCCGGCACACGGAGGACGCTGACCCCCGTCTTCCGCCCGACCACGGCCGCGTGCCGCAGCACATTCGTCATGAGCTCGGTGAGCACGAGACCGGCCTCCGGGACCAGATCCTCCATGTCCCACCGGGTGAGTTGCCGATCGAGCGAGTGCCGCGCCTGATGTACCCCGCGGGGCGTGGCAGGCCACAGGATCTGCGCGGGTGAGTAGGGGTGCGATGCCGTAGCCATCGGTGGGGGCCGCCTCTGCGTGATCGGAATCTGACGATGTGTATGCAGAGTGGCGTGAAGTGACCTAGTGTCGGTAGGGCTGGAGCATTGCCCCTTCGGGACCGGCAGATGGGCCTGCCTCCGTGCAGGTGCGTCACGCATTGCGCGCAGGCCGCGGCCCCTTTTGCCGGAGGGCGCCAGGTTGTTGCCTGGCCGACGAGGCAACGGAAGTGGGTGCGTACGTTCGCATGCAGGACAACAGTGCTGGCCTTCTGTCAGTTCGCGCGGTCTATTGCAAGGAGCTGGCTCGACTGCGAGCCCGTAGCGGCTGGAGCTTGGGCCAGCTCTCCGAGAAGACCAAGTACGACACGTCCTACCTGCATCGGCTGGAGAAGGGCACGCGGGTTGGCTCGATCGACGCCGCGTGTGCGCTGGGCGAGGTATATGCCACGGGCGAACTTCTCTCCGACCTGTGGCATTTGGTGAAGCGTGAAGCGGACGCCAACCGATTCGCCGGATTCAGCGAGGCGGAGGCCGAGGCGACCAGCCTCTACGCCTTCAGTATCGGTACGGTGCCGGGCCTTTTGCAGACGCCCGGGTACGCCGAGGCGCTGATGCGTATGGAGCGACCGGCCAGCGAGGAGATACTGGCCAAGCAGGTCGATGCGCGGATCGCACGGCAGAAGCGCCTGTCCGGTCCCAAGGCCTTGAACTACCGAGCCCTGCTCGACGAGTCGGTTGTTCGACGTCCGGTGCCCGATCCGCAGGTTTGGGCAGACCAGTTGGAACGACTCGTGCAAGCGGCCCAGGAACCCAACGTCGCGCTGCAAATCGTGCCGCTCGGCGCGGGACCCCACCCGTTGCTCTGGGGTCCGGTGCAGCTGCTGTGGTTGCCGAACGGCCGCATGATCGCCTACGTCGAGAGCACGTGGAGCGGCCACGTCATCACCGAATCTGAGGAGGTGGAGCGACTCCGGTTGGCCTACGATCTGTTGAGGGATTCAGCGCTTTCAACGGCGGATTCCCTTGCCCTGCTGCGCAGCATGCTGGAGGACCACACGTCATGCATGAGTCAACCCCGGACCTGAGCGTTGCTGCTTGGCGTAAGTCGTCGTACAGCGACGGATCGAACCCCAACAGCTGCATCGAGGTCGCTGACGACTTCCCCGGCGTGGTCCCGGTGCGGGACTCGAAGGACCCGCAGGGTCCCGCCCTGGTCTTCCCGGCGGAAGCCTGGGCCGCGTTCGTCGCGGACGTGAAGGGTGACCGTTTTCCGGTGTGACCGGAGGGCATAACTGGGGCGACCGGCCCGCCCGTTGACGCGGTCCGGCGGAGGAGGAGCCCGGCATGCTTGAATCCATTCCGGACTTGCGCGTTGCTGCTTGGCGTAAGTCGTCGTACAGCGGCGGCTCCCACCCCGACAGCTGTGTCGAGGTCTCCCTCGACTACCCCCACCTCGTCCCCGTCCGGGACTCCAAGGACCCCCACGGTCCCGCCCTCCTCTTCCCGGCGGCGGCCTGGGCTGCCTTCCTCAGCGAGGTCAAGGCCGGGCGCTTCCCGGGCTGACCGCGGAGCCGGAAGCGTACGCGTCAGGAAGCCGGTGACCGCGCTCCCCCCTGCGGTGGAGGGTCGGCTTCCCGCCGGTGGGGGTGCCCGCGCCTGGCGGCGCGGGGTGTTTCCCACCTCCACCGCCCGTGCAGGTGGAAGCGACGGCTTCTGCCCACCCTGCGGGATGACCCGCAGTCGGGGGCGAGCCGCGGTCCTTTGGGACATCACCCCCACCGGCGGGCAGCCGCCGACGAGACGTCGGGAGGGGGACGATCCGGGGGTGCCCCCGCAGGAATGCGCATCGACTCCCCGTCACGCTGGGGGAGAGGTCGGACGCGCATTCCGAGGAGGTACCCCCGGAGTGGCCCCCGACCCCACCCACCGAAGCAGAAGCGCGATGCCCCGCCGGGCAACACCAGGGGCGCGTGGGG
>NZ_JOHY01000009.1 GCF_000721495.1 Streptomyces sp. NRRL F-5123 | reverse complement strand
GGGCTGGCCACGTGGGGGGTGGGGGAGGTGTGCGGGTTGGCCGCCGGGCGGTACGGGCTGAGGTCTCTGCGCGCGGGGACCACCCTCGACAACGCCGCCTCGCGGGCGGTGCTGGAGCGGTCGGGGTTCGCCGTGGTGGGGGAGCGGGAATACTCCGGGAGGCCGGGACTGGTGTATCGCCGCAGCCTGGAGGACGCCTCATGACCTCGTGGCAGCTGGCTCCCGCGGCCTACGACACCCCGGAGGCGACGCGTCTGCGGCGGGACTACTACGACGAGGTCGCCAGCCGCTACTGGAAGCGGCCCGCCACGTCCGCGGAGGTCGACGAGGGGCTGGCCGGCGACGGGGCGGAGCTGCTCGCGCCGCCCACCGGGCAGTTCGTGGTGGGGCGGTACGGAGGCCGGGCCGCGGCTTGCGGGGGGCTGGTGATGCTGGACGGCGGGCGCGCCGAGCTCACCCGTGTCTACCTGCGGCCCGCCTTCCGGGGGAAGCAGGGCGCCGGGCTCCTGCTGGAGCTGCTGGAGAGCGAGGCGCGCGGGCTCGGGGCCTCCCGGACGGTCCTCAACACCCGGCTCGACCTGGTCGAGGCCCGCGCCTTGTACGTCCGGCACGGATACCGCGAGATCCCGGCGTACTGCGCGGGGCCGTACGTCGAGATCTGCTACGGCAAGGACCTCGGGCCGGCGGCCGCCTGACCGGGCCGGCGATCGCGCGCCGGCCCGGCGAGGGCGTGAGAGCTACTTGAGGTGGCGGGCGAAGAAGCGGTCGCCGTCCTCGCGTTCGAAGGACGGGGTGCCGAGGTGGCCGCCCAGGTTGGCGTGCAGGGTCTTCTGCTCGCTGCCGAACGCGTCGAAGAGGTCGAGGGCCCGCCGGCGGGGATTGCCCTCGTCGTCCCACTGGAGCAGGAGCAGCAGCGGGACGGTGACGTCCGGGGCCTGTGCGCGCTGCGCGCGGGGCACGTAACCCCCGGCGAAGAGGCCGACGGCCTCGATACGGGGGTCGGCCAACGCGAGGGCTATGCCGAGGGCGGTCCAGCCCGAGTACCCGACGCGGCCGCTGACCTCGGGGAGGGCGAGGAGCGCGTCGAGGGTGGTCCGCCACTCCGGCACGGCACCGGCGACCAGCGGGGCCACGAGGGACTCGAAGGTCTCGTCGACCGGCTCGCCGGCCTGCATCGCCCGGCGCAGCTCGGCGCGGGCCTGCTCGGCGGCGGCGGAACGCGGCCGGTCGCCGCACCCGGGGGCGTCGATGGTGGCCACCGCGTAGCCGTACGCCGCGGTCAGCCGGGCCCGGGCGACGAGGCGGGGCTCCCGCCTGGGCAGGCCGTTGTTGTGGGCCATCAGGATCAGCGGGGCGGGCGAGGATCCGGTCGTCCAGAGGGTGCCGGGGATCTCGCCGAGGGTGAATTCGCGCTCGACGACGCCGTCGTCGAGGAGCTTTTCGGAAGTGAAGTGCACGGTCGTGCCTTTCGGGAGTACGCGTGACGGCGCTCCCGGACGACCTATCGCCCGACCGTGGCCCACGAGGGGAGCACCCATGTCGATACTGCGTTCACGGGTACCACCTCCTCGTTCTCTCGCACGGCCTCGGCGAGGTTAGCAGGGGCGGCCGCGGCCCGCCAAAGGGTTTTCCGTGCGCCCTGCCGGGCGCTGGGGCAACAGCGTCCGGCGCGGCTCACTCCGTTTCCTCAGGCCGCGGCGGCAAACCCCTGCGAATCGTCTCAACCACGCAGCCAAACCGCGAAGTTGGCCACGTGCCCGCCCGAAACTCACCTCTTGTCATGTGCAGCTACCCCTGGTTAATCTCCCGCCGGGGGGGTCTTGCGGTGGAGCACGGTCGACGCTGCTCGGATCCCATGGGGATTTTTTACGGATTCGGGTGGGGTATTCGTGTCGTCGCGTGTCATTGTCATGCGCACTTCGAGATCATCGAAGCGTTTGTTCCGTCGTAGAGCCATGGGGGTCACGACCCTCGTATCGGTGCTCTCTCTCGTGTTCACGGCGGCCACGTCCTCGGCGGCGCAGGCCGCGACGGACTGGAACCTCGGCAACACCGGGGTCTCCCATCTCGCGGACCTGGATGCCGCGGCCAGCGGCGCCGTGCGCAACGACGGCCTCAGCAAGTGCCTGGACGACCTCGCCGGCAGTACGGCCAATCACGCGACGGTCGGCTCCTCGGCGTGCACGGGCACGGCGAATCAGGACTGGACGTTCACCCCGAGCCAGGGCCTCGACTGGATTTACAGCCCCCACGGGACCCTCACCCTGACCGGCACGCCGGGCAAGTGCCTCGACGTCGCCAGCACCAACGGCGGCGCGGCGCAGGCTGTCGCCGAGGGCGGCGCGGTGAAGATGCTGCTCACCCCGTCCGGCGAGGTGTACGCGAAGGGCACCACGGGCGGCTGGACGAAGGAGAACGACACCGCCTTCCAGATCGCGGCCGGTTCCGACGGGACCCAGATGCTGATCGGTGCCGACAGCACCGTCTACGCACGCAACACCATCGGTGCGACCGCCTGGACCAGCGAGGGCGGCACGTCCGTCAGGGCGATCGCGACCAACGGCGGCGTTCAGCTCTACCTCGACGGTGACGGAATCGTGTACGCGCGCAACGGGATCGGCGCGAGCACCGGCTGGACCGTGGAGAGCGGCAGCGGGGTGAAGGCGATCTCCGTGGGCTCAGACGGCACCCAGATGATGATCGGCAGCGACGGGGCCGTCTACGCGCGATCGAGTATCGGCTCCTCCACCGGCTGGACCAAGGAGCAGGCCCCGGGCGCCCTGGCGATCACCACGAACGGCGGTGTCCAGATGCTCCTCGGCAGCGACGGGGCCGTCTACGCCAGAACCGGCATCGCCCTGAACGGCTGGACGAAGGAGAGCGCCGCGATCGTCACTCCCACCGGTTACTACGGCAGGACCGTGATCGCGGCCGGCTCCGACGGCACCCAGATGATGATCAACACGGACGGCTACGCCTACGCCAAGAAGGGGATCTCGCTCAACGGGTGGACGAAGGAGACCGGCCCCGTCGACGCCGACGTCGACCACACGGCGATCGCCGTCGGAGCGGGCGGCGCCCAGGCCGTCCTCCTGAGCACCGGTGTCGTCTCCACCCGGACCGGGATCAGCGCCACCGGGTGGGTCGCCGAGAGCGACGTCAAGGCCGAGACCGACAACGGCAGCCTGGTCCAGCTCTTCGACTGCCACGGCTGGCGCAGCCAGCAGTGGCGGTTCCAGCACGACAAGACCGGCGGCGTCCAGCTCTACAACCCCTTCTCCGGCCGCTGCGTGGACACGCCGAACGCGTCCTTGGACGACGGCGTCGCGCTGCAGATCTACACCTGCAACGACACCGCCGCACAGCGCTTCTCCCCGCCGGCGGCCTCCGGGCCGCCGAGCGGCCCCATCACCAGCTCCACGATGGGCAAGTGCGCCGTCCCCGCGTCTACCACCGCCGCACCCGCCGACGGCACCGCGGTCGTCCTCTACACCTGCGGTGTCGGCTACACCACCGGTCCGCTGCTGCCGTGGAAGCTCAGCCTCGACGGCACCCTCGTCGCCGGCGGGCGCTGCCTGGCCCTGGCCGGCGGGGAGGCCGGCACCGCCAACGGCGCGCTGGTGCAGATGACGAAGTGCGGCACCGGTCTCGACCAGCAATGGGCCGTCGGGTACGACACGAGCAACCGGCCGCGCCTGCTGAACCCGTACACCGGGCGCTGCCTCGACGATCCGAGCCAGTCGAAGACCGACGGCACGCAGCTGCACGTGTACACCTGCAACAACACCGACGCCCAGGTGTGGGACATCCCGCACGCCTCGCGCACCTTCGTCGGCCCGGTGGCGGCGACACCGTCGACGCTCCCGCCGGGTACGGGGGACCTCGACGCCCGGGAAGCCGCGATGGCCCAGGCGGCGACGGCGCGGGACACCCGCGAGCACCTCGCGACGCTGCTGCACGCAGGCGGGATCGGAGTGCGGACGTCCATCGCCCAGACACTGGCCGGCCCGGACACTCCGCTGACCGAGCCCTGGTCGGACTACCTGAGCGAGAACTGGGAGAATGCCCCCAACGGCCCCTTTTTGGACGATGTCGGCAAGGCAGCCGTCGCGGACCAGGCACGCGCGCAGCGATCGGCCGGGATCAGCCGGTTCCTGTCCGGCTACCCGATGGACAAGTACGGCGCCCAGCCCGATTTCGACGCCGACGTCACCAACTTCATGTCGAGCGATGCGACTTTCCGGCTGGCCAGCCAGGGTATGTGGGCGAATCTGCCCATCGCGCACGCCGACCAGGCCGCGCAGGACAAAGTGACGGCGATCGCCGCCGCGCACGCGGCGGCGGACCCGGACAAGGCGTGGTACTGGAACTTCTACCGCGACATGGCGAACAGTGGTTCGGCCGACGACGTCCGCCGGTTCATCCAGTACGACGGCTACCCCACGGTGGCACCGGTCCCCGGGACACAGGAATTCCGGGTCGAGGTCGAGTCCCTCAAGGCACGCTGGGGCTCGGGTGATCCTTCCAACCCGTTCGACCCCGACCACGTGCTCGTCGGCGCCGAGGAAACGGCCTGGGCCGAGTACCAGGCCGAACTGAACGCCCAGGCCCAGCCCCGAGCCGACATCCTCGCCGCCGAGATGCAGGCCCTGGAAGCGCTCCAGGCCAGCGCGGAGACGATGCGCGACGGCCTGGACTACGCATGGACGGCCGGCGGCATCCTGTGGGCCCAGGGCCAGAAGACGGCCAACGCATCCGGCTGGGCCAACGTGAGCACTGCCAACGCGACGCACGACCTCGGGCTGATCAAGGCGAAGGTCGCCGGACTCGCGTCGGCCGCGCAGAACGAGGCGCTGATCGCCCAGGACGCGGCCGCCAAGGTGGACGCCGCACGCGCCACGGCGTACGCGACCGCTGACGCCGCCGGTCTGCCGGAAGGCCGGGGACTGACCTACGCGCTGCAGTCGGCGCAGGTGACCCGCGCCGCCGCAGCCGCGGCGCAGGCGACGGCCAACGCCATGAAGACGGCGGTGGCGGCCACCAACTCCACGCTTGCCGACTCCGCGACACTGCTGGCGAACGCCAGTGCACAGGCCCACGCCGCTCGCGCGCTTTATCAGCGGCAGACCGCGCAGGACAACGCGGCGCAGGCTTCGGCCCTCGCCACCCAGGCAGCGGGCCAGGCCGCCGCCGCCGCGACCGCGGCCACCACGGCCGCGTCCGACAAGGCTGCCGCGGCGGCCCTGGAGACGGACGCCAAGGCCGCAAAGGCCAAGGCCGACACCGCCGCAGCCGACGCGGCGAACCAGGCCACCATCGCCGCGAACGCCAAGGCGACTGCGGAGACGCAGCAGGGCAAGGCCGCCACGGCCGACGCGAACGCGCAGGCGCAGGCCGCAACGGCGGCGACCAAGGACGCCGCCGCCGCCGACAAGGCCGACACCGCGCGGACACTCAACGCCGCGGCGCAGCAGGCGGCGGCGGACGCGTCCACAGCGCGGGCCAAGGCCGAGGACGCACAGATCGCCAAGCATGCCGCTGACGCCAAGGCGCAGGCGCTGGCCGCCGTGGCAGCCGCCAACGAGGGGACCGAGGACGCCGCGGGAGCCACCGCCGCCGCCCAGCAGGCCCAGGCGGACGCGGACGCGGCCGGTGTCGCGGCCTCCGCGGCCGGCGCCAGCGCCACCCAGGCGTCCACGGCCGCCGCCGCGGCGCAGGCTGCGGCCACGCGGGCGAACTCCGCGGCGGAGACCGCGAACTCGGACGCGGTCACCGCGGACGCGGCTGTCGAGCAGACCAATGCCGATGCCCGGAAAGCCGATTCGCTGGCCGCCGACGCGATCGCCCAGGCCGGAATAGCGGCAACGCAGTCCGCCGCCGCCCAGGCGTCCGCGGCGCAGGCGAAGACCGACGCCGACAATGCCAAGGTGGCGGCCGACGCCGCACAGACCGAGGCCGTTCTCACGGCCTCCGACGCCGCGACGGCGACCGGCCAGGCGCTCGCCACCGCACAGGCCGCCCAGTCGGCCGCGGCCGAGGCGGCGACGGTGGCCGCACCGGCGAACGAGGCCATCGACCTGGCGGCGCCGTACGCGGCGCGCGACTCCGCGGCCGGGCTCGCGTCCTTGACCTCCCAAGCGGCCAAGACCATGGCGCAGCAGCAGTCCGCCGTTGCGGCGGCCCAGGCCGCGCAGGCAGCGGCCCTCGCGGCGGCGGCGCGGGCGGCGGCCGACGCCGCTTCGGGCGACGCCAAGCTGGCGGCGCAGGCCGCGGCCGACGCGGCGACCTCGGCGTCGCAGGCGGCCAACTCCGCGGCAGCGGCGATGGCCTCCGCGGCGCAGGCCGCGGCAGACGCGGCCACCACCAAGGCCACGGCGGGCCGGATCCACACGATCGACGCCCAGACGCAGACCGATGCGGACAATGCCCACGCGTCCGCTTTCGACGCCGGTGTCTCGGCTGCGGCGGCCCAAGCGGCGGCGACCGACAGCGAACTCGACGCGTCGTCGGCCGCAGCAGCGGCGAGCGGTGCCGCCGAGAGCGCGTCCGACGCCCAGAGCCACGCGGACGACGCGGCGGGCTACGCGGCGAGTGCGAACGCCGCCGCGTCCACCGCACAGTCCGACGCGGATGCGGCGCAGACCGCCGCCGCGAACGCCGAGGCGGAGCAGGCCGCGGAGGAAGAGGCCAACCGCAGGGCCGCCCAGCAGGCGGCAGCCGCTCAGGCGGCTTCGGGTCAGCCGGCGCTCGACGCGAGCGACCAGGCGCTGCTGCTGGCGAGCTGCGGCCAGACCTGCGTCGACAACTACAACCAGGCCCAGGCGCTCGTCGGCACCGACCTGGAGACCTTCATCATCGACAACGGCGGCCAGTTGATCCTGGACTTCATCGGGGTGAACGACGTGGAGGACTGCTTCGACAAGCACGATGTCTCGGGCTGCCTATGGACGCTGGTGGACCTGATCCCACCCTTGAAGCTTTTCAAGTCAGGCAGCTTCGCCGCGAAGATGATGGAGATGGCACCGAAGATCGCCAAGTTCATCCAGGACGTGAAGGAGGCCAAGAAGACCCTGGAGACGCTGAAGGCGCTTCTGAAGGAGCTGCAGAAGGCGAAGGCGCTGGAGGACCTGTCCAAAAAAATGGACCAGGTGTGCGGCGGGCGGGTCGCGCCGGGGAAGATCGACTACGGACCGGTCGGGCCCGGCGGTCGGGCCACCGTCGGCGTCGCCTGCCTTACCAAGCCTATGGTCGAGGGCTCCGGGACCAACCACACTCGCTACAACGTGCCCGGCTATACGGACGCCCAGAAGCGGGCCACGGCGCTCGGCACCAAGTCAAGTGAGACGATCAACGCGTGCCATCTGATCGGGGATCAGCTCGGCGGTTCGGGGACCGAAATGGCGAACCTGGTGACCTGCGCCCGTGCGGCGAATTCCAAAGCCTACGCGCTGCCGTGGGTGCCGATATTGAACCCGAACATGGGGACCCGCGAGAACCAGATCGCGAGCGGCGTGAAGGCAGGGCAAACAGTCGCCTACGTGGTGGTGCCTCTATACGCCGACGACACCAACGTGATACCTTACGCCATCAAGATGACGGCCGAGTGTGTCGCGAACTGCTCTAATAATCCCGTGGAGGTCGGCGACACCATTCAGAACACGTTGTGGAGCCCCGTCAAGAATGCTTGGGTCAACATCAGCCTGCCGTAGTCGATATCCGAACTCAGAGGGATATGTGATGTCTTCGCGCGATGAGCTTCTACGGCTGCTGGAGCCACCCGCCGAGAAATGGGTTCCTCCTTCCCCGGACGAGATCGTGCGCGGGTACGGGACGGTTTTGCCCGCGGACTTTCTTTGGCTGATGGAGACGTACGGCCCGGGGGAGGTCTCGGATTATCTCGGGATCTATCCCCCGCTCCCGGCCTCCGAGATCGGAAAGGGTCCCGGAGTCTGTCCGACCGCTGCCATCGAGGAAGAGGGGATGGAGGGCATCGAGCCGGAGTACGTGATGCACGGCGGCCTCTTCGTGTGGGGCTCCACCCCCGATGGCGACGGTGCTTTCTGGAGCACCGTCGGCGAGCCCGACGAGTGGCGCGTCGTCACCTTCCGCAGGCACCACGGTCCCTACGAGCCGGCGTGGACCCGCTTCGACTGCGGCATCGTCGAGTTCCTGGTGCGCACCTTCCAGGGGAGCCTGCCGCACAACCCCCTCAGCGGTACGGACCTCTGGGGGAACACGTCCCCCACCTTCCGCCGGGACTGAACGGCTCCCTCACGCGTACGCCTCCCCCTCCGGCAGCGCCGCCCACACCGTGGTGTCGGGCTCCAGGGGGAGGGCCGCGAGGGAGTGCGTGGGGAGGTCGGCGGTCAGGGGGAAGGCGGCCTCCGCCGTGGTGAGGTGGACGCGGACGGCGTCGGCGTGGGGCTCCAGGGTGCGTACCGTCACGGGCCACACCGCCGCGCCGGCCTCCGCGGCCGCGGCCCGCGTCGCATGGAGGGTCACCGCGGACGGCGGGAAGGCCACGAAGGCAGGGCCCTGCGACTCCGCCGTGGTCGCCAGGGTGAGGCCCGGCGCGAGGTGGACGGTGCGGCCCGAGGCGTCGCCGCGGAAGAGGTTGAGGCCGACGAGGCGGGCCACGTAGTCCGTACGGGGGCGGCGGGCGACCTCCGCGGGCGGGCCCTCCTGGACGCGCCGGCCGCCCTCGATCACCAGCACCCGGTCCGCGAGGACCATCGCGTCGACCGGGTCGTGCGTGACCAGCACCGCGACCGCCTCGAACGCGGCGAGGTGCCGCCGCAGTTCGGCCCGTACGTCGAGCCGGGCGCCCGCGTCCAGGGCGGCGAGCGGCTCGTCCAGGAGCAGCAGCCGCGGGTTCGTCGCCAGCGCGCGGGCCAGCGCGACCCGCTGAGCCTGGCCGCCGGACAGGCGGCGCGGCTTCTTGCCGGCGTGGTCGGCGAGGCCCATCCGTGCGAGAAGTTCGGCGGCGAGCGTCCGCGCGGCCGCTCGCGGCATGCCGTGGCAGCGCGGGCCGAAGGCGACGTTCTCCAGCGCGGTGAGGTGCGGGAAGAGCAGGTAGTCCTGGAAGATCACGCCGACCGGGCGGTCCTCGGGCGCGGCCCGGCGGCGTACCGCGGGCTCCTCCAGCGTCTCGCCGTCCAGCCGCAGACGGCCCCCGGTGAGCGGGGCCAGCCCCGCGAGGGCGCGCAGCGCGGTGGTCTTCCCGGCCCCGTTGGGCCCGAGCAGAGCCAGCACCTCGCCGGGCCGTACGAACAGCTCGACGTCGAGCGTGAAGTCCGTGCGGGCGAGCACGAGCCGGGCGTCGAGTCCTTCGCCGGTGAGCCTGGCCGGGGGAGTGGTGGCCGTCATGACGCCTCCCGGCGGGGGAGGACGTGCGACGGCGTACGGCCGCGGGACGGGCGTACGTACGGCCCCGCGCCCGGTGCCGGTGGCGCCGCGGAAGGTCGTCGCGCGCCTCCCCGGCGTACGTGCGACCTCGCGGGCACCCTGAGGCCCGCACCGCGGGCCCCCCGCGTGCGCACGGTCCTCACAGCGCACCCCCCGTCCAGCGCTCGCGCAGGCCCGCCAGGACCGCCAGGGACACCGCGAGGAGCACCAGGCTCAGGGCGATCGCGGCCGCAGGGTCGTCCTGGAGGGCGAGGTAGACGGACAGCGGCATGGTCTGGGTGCGGCCGGGGAAGCTGCCCGCGAAGGTGATGGTCGCGCCGAACTCGCCGAGCGCCCGCGCCCACGCCAGGACCGCGCCCGCCGCGACGCCCGGCGCGATCATCGGGAGCGTCACCCGGCGGAAGGCGGTCAGCCGGGAGGCCCCGAGCGTCGCCGCGGCCTCCTCGTAGCGGACGTCCGCGGCGCGCAGTGTGCCCTCGACGGTGACGACGAGGAAGGGCATCGCCACGAACGTCTCCGCCACGACGACGCCCGAGGTGGTGAAGGGCAGCGTGAGCCCGAACGCCGAGTCCAGCCAGCGGCCGACGACGCCGTTGCGGCCCAGCGCCAGCAGCAGCGCCACACCGCCGACCACCGGCGGCAGCACCAGCGGCAGCGTCACCAGCGCGCGCAGCAGCCGCCGGCCGGGGAAGGACGTGCGGGCGAGCAGCCAGGCGAGCGGCACGCCGAAGACCAGGGACACGGCTGTCGCCAGCGTCGCCGTCTGGAGCGAGAGCCGCAGCGCCTGCCAGACCGCCGCGCTGGTGAGCTGGTCCGGCATGCTCCGCCACGGCGCCCTGATCAGCAGTGCGACGAGGGGCAGCAGCAGGAACGCGAGCGCGAGGGCGGCGGGCACCGCCAGCGCCACGGGCGCGCGACCGCCCCGGAACCGGCTCCGCCGCGCTCCCTCCGGCTTGCCGGAGCCGTCCCCGTACGGCAGCTCCGGTCGCACGGCACCGGCGCCGGACCCGGGGCCGCCCTCGGCGGAGAAGACGCTCACGGGTTCAGGAATCCCGCCTCGGTCAGGACCCTCTGGCCCTCCGCGGACTTCACCAGCGCGATGAAGGCCTGCGCGCCCGCCGTGTTGGGGGCGTGGGCGAGCTCCACGATCGGGTAGTCGTTGACCGCGTCCGCCGACTCCGGGAACTGCACGCCGTCCACCTTGCCGCCCGCCGCCCTGACGTCGGTCCGGTAGACCACCGACGCGTCGACCTCCTTCAGCTCCACCTTCGTGAGCGCGGACTTCACGTCCTGCTCGTAGGACACGGGGGTGAGTTCCAGGCCGCTCGCGGTGAGCGCCTTCTGCACGGCCGAGCCGCACGGCACGGTCCTGGCGCACAGCGCGACCTTGAGGCCGGACCTCGTGAGATCCGCGAGGCCGGCGATGTGCTGCGGGTTGCCCGGCAGCGTGGCGATCTCCAGCTGGTTGCGCACGAAGGTGGAAGGTGTGCCCTTGCCGTCGCCCGCGTCCGTGACCGTCTTCATCGTCGTGGGGCTCGCGGCGGCGAAGACGTCGGCGGGGGCGCCGGAGGTGATCGAGGCGGCGAGGGTGTCGCTGCCGCCGAAGTTGAACGTCACCTTCGCCCCCGGGTACGCGGCCTCGAAGTCCTTGCCCAGTTCGGTGAAGGTCTCCTTGAGCGAGGCCGCGGCGAAGACCGTGACCGTACCGCTGACCTTCGATGACGCGCTCGCCGCCGACGAGGGAGCCGACGGGTCCGGTGCGCTGGAGGAGGAGTCGGAGGAGTCGGAGGAGGAGCAGGCGGTGAGCGCCAGCAGCAGCGCGGCGCCGCCGACGGCGAGGGGCAGCGTACGGCGTCGTGCGGAGCGGAATGTCACAGGATGTCGTCCTCTCTGCCGCACACGGGGCGCGGGCACCGGGACGATCTTATGTCCGCAGTTGCGAGGAGGACGAGGCGGTCCGCATTGCAGAATCCAAACGATCCGGCCTCCGGCCCTCGCGCCTGCGGAAGGCAGACGGTGCGGTCCGGGGCCGGATCGGGAGCCGGCCGCGCCACCGGGACGGGACGGCCCGGGGACGCGGCCGGCGGTCATGACCGGGCCGGGGCCCGGAGCCGGTTCACGTCCGGCTCCGGGCCCCGCCGGATCAGCCTGTCGCCCAGCTCGTCAGCCCGGCGCCGTACTGGTAGAGCGGGTTGCCGTACGTCGGCGGCACCGTCTGGCCCGCGCCGATCTTCGCCCGGATGTCCGCCCGCTCGGCGTCGGTCGCGCCGAGGTCGTACGGCAGGTCCCACGCCTCGTTCGCGTCGGCCTGCACGTCGCCGCCGCCCGGCTTGAGGATCTGGTCCAGGCTGCGCGGCAACTGCCAGGGCAGATGGCCGTGCGGGGTGTAGTCGCCGAAGAGCAGGCTCGCCGTCGCGGGCCCGACCTCCTCGCCGCCGCGGTAGGTCACCACGATGGCGTCGGCCAGGTTGTTCCAGTCGCTGATCACGATGGGCCGCGGCAGCGTCAGCACGACGACCACCTTGAGCCCCTGGTTCTTGTAGTTCTGGATCAGCGCCAGCTGGTCGGCCGGCAGGTACGGCTGGGTGTCCGGCCAGGCCGTGGCGTGGGTGTACGACGGTTCGCCGACGTACACCACCGCGACCTTCGGGTTGGTCGCCGTGCCCTGGGAGACGTTCACCCCGTTCTGCCCGGCTCTCGCCTTCAGGGCGTCGAGCTGGTCCAGCGATCCGTAGTCGGGGTGGAAGTAGCTGGACCAGATGCAGCAGGCCGCACCGTCGGTCGCCCGGTCCCCGGCCACCACGATGTTGTCGCCCGAGTTGAGCTTGAGCGGCAGCACACCGTTGTTCTTGAGCACGGTGTTCGACTCGCGGGAGGCCTGGTTTGCCAGCTGCGTGTACGACGGTTGGTGGAAGCGGAACGGGCCGTTGACCGGGTCGCCGTACGGGTGCTCGAAGACGCCCAGCTCGAACTTGAGCGTGAGGATCCGCTTGACCGCGTCGTCGATCCGGGACTGCGGCACGTTCTGCTCGAAGGACCCCATGGTGAAGCCCTCGGCGCCGGGGTCGGCGCCGCCCATCACGTCCGAGCCGGCGTTGGCCGCGTTGACCCACGCGCCCGACGGCAGCCAGTCCGTGGTGATCAGACCGGTGTAGCCCATGTTCTGCCGCAGGTAGGTGAGGATCTTCGCGCTGTCGCCCGCGCCCGGACCGCCCGGGTCGAGGTACGAGCTGCCCGCGTAGCCCGGCATGATGTTGACCGCGCCGGCCTCCATCGCCGCCCGGAACGGGATCATGTGGTATTTGATCGTCGTCGCGTCGTAGACGATGCCCGCCTCGCCGCCCGCGCCCTCGCCCGGCCAGTGCTTGACAGTGGCCAGCACCGAGGACGGGTTGAGCTCGGGGCCGCCCTGGAGCCCCGCGACCAGCGCCTTGAGCTGCGCGGCTGCGACGTCGGCGTTCTCGCCGCCACCTTCCTGGATGCGCGGGTAGAGCACCTTGGTGCCGACCTCGGCGAGCGGCGACAGGGTGCCGCGCGCACCGACCTCCAGCTCCTCCTTGCGCTGCATGTCGCCGAGCTTGTAGTCGAGCGGGTAGTCCTTGCCCGCCGACAGCGTGCTCTGCAGCGGGTAGGTGGTCTGGTAGCCCGCGGTCGTGTCACCGGCGGAGACCGGCGGGATGCCGAGCCGGGTCGCGGCCGTGGACTTCAGCACGGTGTCCAGGTCCCCCGGCTGCGCCGGCCCGAAGTGCCAGCCGGACAGCGGGTAGGTCTGGACGTTGTAGAACATCTGGTAGGCCTTCTCCTCCGCCGTCATGCGGCTGAGGAGGTCGTTGACCCGCACGTCGACCGGCTGCCGCCAGTCCTCGTACGGCTCGATCTGCCCGTCCTTGTTGAGGTCGCGGGCGCCGTTGACGACGTTGACGCCGTCCGCCACCTGCTCGACGTCCGGCAGGTAGACGCTGAACTGCCGGATGTCGGACGTGGTTCTGGCGCCCGAGCCGGTCACGGCCACCACGAACCACTTGTACGTCCAGCGGTCGGTGATGTCCCAACTCGGCGTGTACGTCGTGCCGGTGGGCTCGGCCACCTTGGTGTAGAGGTCCAGCAGGTTGCCGGACGCCGTCCAGTCGTAGTCGGTGCGGCTGATGTTGAGCCACACCTCGTAGTGGGCGGCGCCGGAGACCGCGTTCCAGCTCAGCTGCGGGCGGCGGGTGGTGGTGACCATCGCCTTGTTCGCGGGGGCGGACAGCTGGAACTGGCCCGTGGTGGCCGGGGCCTTGGTCGGGCCGGACAGCAGCGGCGGGGTCGCGGTGGAGGTGTCGACCGTGCCGTACACCTGGAACTCCCAGAGGGAGTAGCCGTATCCGGTGGCGCGGGCGGTGCCGGTGAAGCGCACGTAGCGGCCCTTGCCGGTCACGGGCAGCTTCTCCACGCCGCCCTTGCCGGTCGTGGTCGCGTAGACCTGCGTCCAGGAGGTGCCGTTGTCGGAGACCTCGATGCGGTAGCCGGTGGCGTACGCGGACTCCCAGGTGAGCACGAGGCCGCTGAGGGTGCCCGTGCCGCCCAAATCGACCTGGAGCCACTGGTTGTCGCTCGCCAGGCTGGACCAGCGGGTGGTCGTCCGGCCGTCGAGGGCGGCGGCCGGGGCGTTGCCGCCCTCGTAGGAGGACGCCGTGACCTGCTTGAAGGCGGAGATCACGGTGCCGGAGAAGTCGCCGCCACCGGGGTTGCCGGGGTCGGTCGTGGGAGGCGTGGTGCTGCCGCCGCCGGAGGTGGTGCGGACCTGGAACTCCCACAGGGAGTAGCCGTATCCGTTCGCCCGCACGGTGCCGTACATCCGCACGTAGCGTCCGGTGCCCGAGACGTCGAGGGTCTGGACGCCGCCGGGGCCGGTGGTCGTCGAGTAGATGTCGGTCCAGGTCTGCGCGTTGTCCGAGACCTGGATCCTGAAGGAGGTGCCGTATGCCGCCTCCCAGTTGAGCACCACCTGGCAGACGGTCTGCGACGAGCCCAGGTCGACCTGGAGCCACTGCGGGTCGCTCGCGGCGGAGGACCAGCGGGTGCCGGTGTCGCCGTCGACGGCCGCGGACGCCGGGGTGCCGGCGTTCTCGGTGGAGGAGGCCGTCGCGGTCCTGCCCTGCGCCGCGTTGGCGGTGCCGCACGTACCGGGGCTGGTGCCGCCGGTGCTGCCGTAGACCTGGAACTCCCAGAGGGAGTAGCCGTATCCGGTGGCGCGGGCGGTCCCGTACATCCGCACGTAGCGTCCGGAAGCGTTTACGGGGATCGACTGCTGGCCGCCCGTCGCGGTCGTGGTGGAGTAGGCGTCGGTCCACGTCTGGCCGTTGTCGGAGACCTGGATCTTGAACGCCGTGGCGTAGGCCGTCTCCCAGTTGAGCGAGACGGAGCTGAGGGTGTCGGTGGCGCCCAGGTCGACCTGGAGCCACTGCGGGTCACTGGCCGCGGAGGACCAGCGGGTGCCGGTGTTGCCGTCGACGGCCGCCGAGGCCGGGGTGCCGGCGTTCTCGGTGGAGGAGGCCGTCGCGGTCCTGCCCTGCGACAGCAGTGTGGGGGCGGCGTGCGCGGTGCCGGCCGTGGCGGTGATCGCCCCGGCCACCGCGACCACGGCCGCCACCATCGCGGTCAGTAAAGGTCTTCTGCGCCGGAAGCCCCGCCGGAAGGGGGACAGGAGGCTCATATGCATCTCCATGGGGGGTCGGGCCTCGTTAGGAAGCTTGGAGAGCGCTCTCCCGGGGGAGTTTCACCGAGCCGTGAAGCGGTGTCAATGCCTGTGCACAGGAAGGCCGTTGCCGCCGTGGTCGCGGCGGGACGCCGGGTCAGGACCCGCACTGCCGCCCGTCGTCCGTCGGCATCGGTGCCGGGAGGGCGCTGCGCATCCGCTCCTCCGTCCAGTAGGACGCGACGGCGGACGGGTCCTGCGTGCTGCGGTGGCCGGTCGAGAGCCCGGCCGAAGCGGTGTCGCGCGCCGCCGGGCAGCCGTCGCCCGCCCCCGCGTCCCCGCACCCCCCGGCCAGCAGCACGACGGCCGCCACGACCGGCAGCGCGGCGGCCACGGGCGTACGCACCCTGCGGGGCAGGCGGGCGTACGAGGTCTTCGCGTGGGCCATGGCTCCAGGGTAGGGACGGGGGCAGGGGCGGACCAGGGGTTGCGCGTACCCGGCGGGGGCGGGCCGGTTCGCCCCCGCCGTCGCGACGGCCGAGCCCATCGTGACCACCGGCAGCCCGAAGGCGGCGCCCTCCTCCAACGGCGGCGGTCCCTCCACGGTGGTCCGACCCGCGGCGGAAAAACGTGGTGGCGCGCGGCCGCGCGGCGCGCTACCGTCACACGTGTTCGTACGGGAGCCGGTCGCGGTTCCCGTACCGGCCGTTCGAGCGAGCGAGGAGGTGTGGACCGATGGCTGTCTTTGCGCTGGGCGCTGCCCGTATTCAGCAGATCGTGCCATGCACTCCCGTGGTCTCCGGCTGACCTTCCTTCCTCTTCGCGCGCGCTCGGCGCGCCGCTGCCGGGGCCACCCTTTCGAAGGGTTCCCCCTTGACTTTCGCTTTTCGTGACACCTCCTCGCACGCCCTCACGCCGTACGGCTGGGACGACGTGTGGGAGGCGGAGTTCGCCCCGTACGCCGCGCAGGGGCTGGTGCCCGGGCGGGTGGTGCGGGTGGACCGGGACCAGTGCGACCTGGTCACCCCCGCGGGGCCGGTCCGGGCCGACACCGCGCTGGTGATGCCGCCCGACCCGATGAAGGTGGTGTGCACGGGCGACTGGGCCGCCGTCGACGCCGCCGGCGATCCGCTGTTCGTCCGGGCGCTGCTGCCGCGGCGCACCGCGTTCGTCCGCTCCACCTCCTCCAAGCGCTCCGAGGGGCAGGTGCTGGCGGCCAACACGGACTACGCGGTGGTGTGCGTCTCGCTCGCGGCCGACCTCGACCTCGGGCGGCTGGAGCGCTTCGTGTCGCTGGCCTGGGAGAGCGGTGCCCGGCCGGTCGTGGTGCTCACCAAGGCCGACACGGTCGCCGACACCGCCTTCCTGCGGGCCGACGCCGAGGCCGCCGCGCCCGGCGTGGACGTGCTCGTCGTCAGCTCCGCCACCGGCGAGGGGCTCGACGCGCTCACCGCGGTGATCGGCGACGGCACGTCCGTGCTGCTCGGGCAGTCGGGCGCCGGCAAGTCCACCCTGACCAACGCGCTGGTCGGCCACGACGTCCAGGAGGTGCAGGCCACCCGGGACGCGGACGGCAAGGGCCGGCACACCACGACCACCCGCGACCTGCGCGTGCTGCCCGGCGGCGGGTCGGTCGTCGACACCCCCGGGCTGCGCGGCGTCGGGCTCTGGGACGCGCAGCAGGGCGTCGGGCAGGTCTTCGCCGAGATCGAGGAGATGGCCGCGGACTGCCGTTTCCAGGACTGCGCGCACGAGACGGAGCCGGGCTGCGCCGTCCGGGCCGCGCTCGACGACGGCCGCCTCACCCACCGGCGCCTCGACAGCTACCGCAAGCTGCTGCGCGAGAACGCCTGGATCGCCTCGCGCACCGACCAGCGGCTGCGTGCCGAGATGCGGCGCGAGTGGAAGCTGCGCTCGGCGGCGGGGCGTGAGATGTACGAGCGCAAGCGCGGCGGAGGCGGTGGCCACCGCCGTACGGTCTGAGGCCCGGGAGACCGGGGGCCCGTCGCTCCGGAACCCCCGGGATCCCTCAACCCACCTGCGGGCGCGGGCACTTGCCCGGCCCCGCCCGCGGGGGCGCCGTCTCACCCCGTGCCGCGGTCCCGTTCCTGGCGGCGTCGCGGGGTGAGCGGGCTGCCCGCGCTCCAGAACGAGCCGATGACGACGGCCACCACGAGCGCGATTATCACGACTCCGAGAATCACGGAGTAGGCCATGGCAGTCCTCCTCGTCCTCCGGGGCGGCCTTCACCGCTCCCTCACGTTTCGCTGCCCGACCGTGACCTTCCCGTTGCCCGACGTTCCCAACCCACGTCGCCCGCAACCGGTTTCACCGGCCCGTACCCGAACGGGACGGCCCCGTACAAACGGTGACGACCCGTCGGCCGACAGTGGCGGACCACCGGCCGGGGCACCTCACGCCGAGGCGCGCACCACCAGCTGGGTGGGGGTGACGATCGGCGCGAGCGCGACCGGGGCGGCGCCGTCGCCGGACGGCGACTCCAGGGCGCGCAGCAGCAGCCGCGCCATCATCCGGCCCATCTCCTCGATGTCCTGCCGGATGGTGGTGAGCGGCGGATCGGTCCACTCCGCCACCGAGACGATGTCGTCGAAGCCGATGACCGCGACGTCCTCCGGCACCCGCAGCCCGCGCCGCCGCAGCACCCGCAGCGCCCCGGACGCCATGACGTCGGAGGCGGCGAAGACGGCGTCCAGGTCGGGGGAGCGCTTCAGCAGCTCCTCCATCGCGAGGGCGCCGCCCTCGGGTGTGAAGTCGCCCTCGGCGACCAGCGCCGGGTCGGTGTTCGGCAGCACGTCGCGGAAGCCGTCGAGGCGGTCGATGGACGCGGTCTGGTCCAGCGGGCCCGCGATGTGCGCGATCCGGCGGCGTCCCAGGCCCAGCAGATGGCGTACGGCGTCGCGCGCGCCGCCGCGGTTGTCGCAGTCGACGTACAGCGTCGTCGGCCCGGACGCGGCGTCCGACCAGCCGGGCCGACCGCCTATCACGGTCGCCACGCCCGCCCGGCGCGCCATCTCCGGCAGCGAGTTGTCGTCGTGCAGCGAGAAGATGAGCGCGCCGTCCACATGGCCGCCGGCCAGGTAGCGGCCCACCCGCTGGTAGTCGGCGGCGCCTTCGGTGAGCAGCAGCACCAACTGGTTGTCGTGGACGGTCAGTTCCTTGCTGATACCGCGCACCTGCTGGGCGAAGAAGGGGTCGGCGAAGAAGCGCGTCTCCGGCTCGGCCACGACCACGGCGACCGCGCCGTTGCGCCGGGTCACCAGCGTGCGGGCGGCCTGGTTGGGCACGTACCCCAGCTCGTCGACGGCCGCGCGCACCCGCTCGGCCAACGGCGCCCGTACGCCCTCGCTGCCGTTGACCACCCGCGAGACCGTCGCCCGCGAGACCCCGGCCCGGGCCGCGACTTCCTCAAGGGTCGGGCGGGCCGCGAACGTCGGGTCGGACACGGGGAGGGCTCCTTCGTACACGGATAACAGAAAATCCCGGGATCGGTACGGACACCGACAGCGTAACGGGTCACCGGGTGTGCGTGAGAGCGCTCTCTTATTTCACAGCGTGAGCTTTGCCCTGGCGGGGGCGGGGGGAGGGGCCGGAGGAGGGGCGGTCGGAGCGGGGCCGGAGGAAACGGGCGAAGGGCCCGGAGTGGGGTGAGGTCCCGTGCGGGGTGCGGGTGGGGCTCGGGCGGCAGCCGGGACGGCGGTGCGGGCGGGGCTCGGGTGGCGGTCGGGGCGGCAGCCGGGACGGCGGTGCGGGCGGGGCTCGGGTGGCGGCCGGGGCGGCAGCCGGGACGGCGGCGTGGGCGGGGCTCGGGTGGCGGTCGGGGCGGTGGCGCGGGCGGGGTGCGGGCCCTCAGTCCTCCAGGCCCCAGCTGATGATCGCGTACGGGGTGATCCGGATCAGCTCGGGGCTCATCTGCGGCCCCAGGTCGTGCGGGCCCACGACCTGCTCGGCCGTGCCGCGGATCTCCACGCCGCGCACCCGCCAGGGCTTCAGGCTCGCGATGTCGTCGACGACGAGCGAGACGTTCTCGTTCGCGGCGACGTTCCGCCACTTCTTCGTGGTGCCCATCGAGTAGCCGCCGATTTCGACCGTGCCGTCCGGGCGCAGGAAGAAGCCCACCGGGTTGGCCTGCGGGCGGCCCTTCGCGTCCACTGTCGCGAGCCGGCCGAGGCGCTGGCCGCGCAGGTAGGCGAGCTCGGTGTCGTCCAGTTCCGTCCGGGTGTTCGGCTTCGTCATGCCGTCCACCCTGCCACCGCCCCGGCGGACCCGCATCGGGCCCGCGGCGTAGGGCGTGTTGCCTCGGTCGGACGGAGTAGCCCGTCCCCGTGCTGTCGGGCCCGTCCCCTCCGTCCCGTTCCCTCTGCCCTGTCCGTCCCGTCCCGGCGGCCGGGGTCGTCCGGGGGAGGCCGCCGGGCCGGACGCGGACGCGGGCGCAGGTGTGCGGGCGCGTGTGGGCGTTCGGGTGTTCGGGCGTGCGGGCAAGGTGGTGGCGGGCGTGGTGGAATGGGCGGGGGCCGTGCCTGCCGGGCCCCGCCCTGACCGCTCGCCGAGGGGAGCAGCCCGTGGTCGTACGCCGTGTGGTGACCGTCGTCCATTCCCTGGCCGCCGAGCGGAGCCGGGAGTTCTACGGGCTGATCGGCCTGGAGCCGGTCATGGACCACGGCTGGATCATGACGCTCGCCTCCCCCGTCGAGCCCGCCGCGCAGCTCAGCGTGATGTCCGCCGACGCGACCGCGCCCGTGAGCCCGGACATCAGCATCGAGGTGGACGACGTGGACAGGGTCTACGCCCGCGTACTGCGCAGCGGTGCGGAGATCGTGCACCCGCTGCAGGACGAGGAGTGGGGCGTGCGGCGCTTCTTCGTCCGCGACCCCGGCGGGAAAGTGGTCATCGTCCTCTCGCACCGCTGAACCGCGGGCGGTGGCGCCGCCCGGATCCGGGTCCCGGTCCGGGCCCCTGCCCGGGGTCAGGACGCGATCACCGCGCCCAGCCACGTACCCGCGACCAGCAGACACGCCAGCAGCTCGACCAGCACGGACGTGCCCACCGCGCGCATCGCCGTACGCGTCGCGCCCCACGCGGCGCGGTGGCCGCCGCCCAGCCGGACGCGCTGGGACACGTACAGATAGCCCACGAAGCCCAGGACGGCGCCGAGCACCGGGACGAGGAAGAAGCCGGCGATCGCGACCGCCCCCGCGTCGATCACCGTCCGCCAGGCGAGGCCGGACGCGCGGATCCGGCGGTTCGGCAGCAGCCACAGCACCACCTGGGCGACCGCCAGCACCCCCGTGGCCCCGGCGAGCACGCCCCACGTCAGGCTCGTGTGCTCGGACGTCGCCCACCACAGCACCGCCGCCCAGCACAGCAGCGTGCCGGGAACACCGGGCACGGGCACGCACACCAGGCCGAGCAGCATCACGATGCCGATCAGCCCCGTCTGCGCGGTCCCCATGGACCCACCCTGCCGGATCCGCGCGCTTCCCGCCGCCGCGGGTGGCCCTTGGCACCTCCGTACGGGTACGCGCCGCCGGCTGCGGGCGATGGTGCTGGTGGGGCCGGTGCGGTGGGGGAGCGGGCGGCGAAGGGCGGCGCGCGGTGCGGCGATTCCACGTTTCCCGGCGGGCCGGGCGGTGGACAATAGGGGCATGAGGCAGCAGGGGGACTCACCGAAGCGTCAAGAAGACGACTGGTGGCGGCAGTTGTACGACGAGGAGGCCGGTGGCGTGGCCGGTGCGGGGGGTCGGGCGCCGGACTCGATCGACGAGCACTTCGACACGGCTGTGAGCGCGATGTCCCCGCCGCCGCCCGCGTCGCCCCCCGCCGACACGCTCCGGCTGCGCCGCCCCGTCCCCCCGCCGCCCCCACCGTCCTGGCCTCGCCCGACCCGCACCCCGCCGCCGGTGGCGCCTGCGCCCGGTGGGCCGGGTTCGCCCGGGCCGGTGGCGCCCGCGCGGGGTGAGGGTAGGGAGGGGGTTGCCCCGCCGGTGGCGCCTGCGCCGGGCGGGCCGGGTTCGCCTGGGCCGGTGGCGCCCGCGCGGGGTGAGGGTGGGGAGGGGGTTGCCCCGCCGGTGGCGCCTGCGCCCGGTGGGCCTGGTGTGCCGGGTGGGCCTCCGGCGGGTGGGTCTGGGGCGGATGTGCCGGATCCCGTCGGTGCGGGTGAGGGTGGGACTGCCTTGCCGGGCGCGCCCGCGTCGGGTGGGCCCGGCGGGTCGGAGGTTGGGTCGGTGACTCGGGGGGAGGGTGCCCCCGTGGGGGGTACGCCGAGGGTGCCGGTCGTGCGGTTGCCGGGGCGTGCATTGCCGGTGGCTCCGCCGCAGGCCGGCGAGGAGGTCGCCCCGCCGGCGGCTCCGGCCCCGGGGGCCGCGCCCGTGCCGGACGAGGGTGGGACGGTTCCGCCGGGGGCCCGCGCGCCGGGTGCGTCCGGGGGACCCGCGGCGGGTGACGTCGCGCCGCCGTCCGCCGGGTACGCGCCGGGCGGTACACCGGGGTTCGCGAGTGAGGCGGGCCCCGATGCGTACGGCACCTCCGCCGGTGAGGGCGGCAGCGCGCCGGAGGACGTGCCGGAAGGGCGGGGTGCCGAGGCGCCGCCGTGGGATGCGTGGGCGGCCCGTCCCATGTTCCCCTCGCCGGGCGAGGACCGCGGCGAGGAGCCGGGCGCGGAGGAAGCGCCGGGTGCGGGTGCGGGTGCGGGTGCGCAGGCCGGGCCCGACACGCAGCGCCGCTGGCCCGTGTGGTCGCCGCGGCCCGGAACCGCGGAGGGCCGCCCGGTGCAGCCGCGCCCCGGGCCGGGGCCGGAGCCGGAGCCGCGAGCCGAGGCCGCGGCCCCGGAGTGGGGCGCCGCACCGCCCGCCCCGGCGGAACCGTGGACGTCGGCACCACCCGCGGGGTGGCCGGTCCCGCGCTTCCCCGAGCAGCAGGAGCGCCCGCCCGCGCCGGGGCCTGACGCCACGTTCAGCCCGGCGGAGCCCTGGTCGTCCCCGGCCCCCGCCGAACGCGGCCCGTACGCACCGCCGCGTTCCCCCCGCGTCGCGCCCGAGGAGAACCCTTACCGCACCTCGCCCGCCGCTGACGTACTGCCGGTCGAGCAGGCACCACCCACGAGCGAGGCCGACCCGGTGCCGCCCGCCGGTGCGGCTGCCTCTGGACCGCAGGCCCCGAGCGGGCCCGGGGCCGTGCCGCCTGCCGGTGCGGTTGCTCCCGCGCCGCCGGTGGCGCCTGGGCCGCAGCCCGCGCAGCCCGTGAGCGGGCCCGGGGCCGTGCCGCCTGCCGGGGCGGTTGCCCCCGCCGCGCAATTCGCGCCGCCCGCCCCGCCCGTGGCACCCGCCTCCGGCCCCGAGCCGATCGTGCCGCCCCCGCCCGTGTCCGGCGCAACGGCCCCGGGGCCCGAGATCGCCGCCCCCGGCGTGCCGCAGCCGTACGTACCTCCGGTCGGTCCGGCCGGGCCCCTCGCGCGGGCGGCGGCGGATCCGCGGTCCGTGCCGTCGCGAGGGCCCGCGGTGTCCGGGGCGGGCGAGCCCTACCGTTCGCTGGCCGACGCGTTCGCCTCCCCGGCACGGGCGGTGCCCCCCGCGGGCGAGCCGGGGGCCGGGGCCGGGCCCGACTTCCCGGCGGACGGCGCGGACCCCGCCGGTGCGCCCGCCCTGCGGCCCGCAGCGGCCGGCGGGGTGAGCCCCGGCGCCGCGCCCGCGCCGCCCACCGCGATCGAGCCGCCCGCCGTGCGGGCCGAGCTGCCGCCCGCCGAAGCCGCGGCGTGGGGCGAGACGGCGTACACGGAGGGGGCCGTGCGGTGGGCCCCCGAGCTGCCGCCCGGGTGGGTGGCCGCGGCGGAGGAGGAGCCGGCCGCGACCGTGGTGGGCGGCAGCCCGCCGACGTACGCGGCCGAGCCGACCGCCTGGCCCGAGGCCGATCCCGAGGGTCTGGACGGCCTGGTGCCCGACACCGTGCTGGACGGCGCGCGGTACGCGGGCATGACGCTGCGTACGGTCAGCCTGCGCGGGGACTCCGCGCGCTACCGCGGCCAGCCGCGACGCGACGCGCTGCTCACCGCCCGCTTCGGCTCCGGCGACGACGCCCTGCTGCTGGTCGCGATGGCCAGCGGCGCGCGGGCCGCGGACGACGCGCACCGCGCCGCGCAGGACGCCGTGCGGTGGATCGCCGGGGCTGTCGGCCGCAGCCGTGAGCGGCTGGCCGGCGACCTGCGGGCGGCCCGGCGCGGCGCGCTCAAGTCGGGCCTGCACCGGCTCACCGACCGCTGCTACGGGCGGCTGCGGGCGCGCGGCGAAGACCTCGGCCTGGAGGACGGCGCCTACACCGCGTCACTGCGCTGCCTGCTGCTGCCGGTGGATCCGCGGTGCCGGATCCGGCTCTTCTTCGGGGTCGGCGACGGCGGGCTCTTCCGGGTGCGGGACGGGGTCTGGCAGGACCTGGACACCGCCCCGGAGGACGCCGGATCGCCCTTCCGTTTCCGGGCGACGTCCGCGCAGGCAGGTGACGCCCTCGTGATGTGCAGCGCCGGGCTGGCCGAGCCGCTGCGGGGCGAGCCGGAGCTTGCGGCGCTGCTCGCGGAGCGCTGGGGCGGCGGCCGCGCACCGGGCCTCGCGGGCTACCTGGCCGACGTCCAGACCCGGGTCAAGGGCTACGCCGACGACCGCACGGCGGCGACCGTCTGGGACGCCTGACGCCTGACGCCTGACGCCTGGCGCCCGGCGCCCGGCGCCCGGCACCTGGCGCCCGGCGCCCGTCCGGGACCCCGCGCCCGGCGCCCGGCGCCTGAGGCCTGAGACGAGCCGCCCCCGTACGGGCCTGGCCCCCGTACGGCCTGGCCCCCGGCCGGGTGAACGCTCTCCCGGAGCTGCCCACCCGGCGGGCCGGGCCCACCTGGCGGGCCGGGCCCGTCCGCCGCGGGCCCGCGACCGTCCGCGTACCGGCCCCGTCGCCCTGCACCCCGCGGTCTCCCGCGGTCCCGCGGTCCCGCGGATGCGGCGGCTCCGCGCTCGTGCGGAGATGGATACATGGCGAAGCAGACCGTGGCCGAGCAGTTCATCGACATCCTCGTACGCGCGGGCGTGCAGCGGCTCTACGGGGTCGTGGGCGACAGCCTCAACCCCGTCGTCGACGCGGTGCGGCGCACGCGCTCGCTCGAATGGGTGCACGTCCGGCACGAGGAGACCGCCGCGTTCGCCGCGGGCGCGGAGGCGCAGCTCACCGGGCGGCTCGCGGCGTGCGCCGGGTCCTGCGGGCCGGGCAACCTGCACCTCATCAACGGGCTCTTCGACGCGCACCGCTCGATGGCCCCGGTGCTCGCGCTCGCCTCGCACATCCCCAGCAGCGAGATCGGCACGAGCTACTTCCAGGAGACGCACCCGGACCGGCTGTTCACCGAGTGCAGCCACTACAGCGAGCTGATCTCCAGCGCCGCCCAGATGCCGCGGGTGCTGCAGACCGCGATCCAGCACGCAGTGGGCCGCGGCGGGGTGTCGGTCATCAGCCTGCCCGGCGACATCGCCGCCCACCCCGCGCCGCAGCGCAGCATCGAGCACGCGCTCGTCACCCGCCGCCCCACCGTGCGACCGGGCGACGCCGAACTCGACGCGCTGGCCCGTATGGTGGACGGCGCCCGGCGGATCACCCTCTTCTGCGGCAGCGGCACGGCGGGTGCGCACGACGAGGTGATGGCCTTCGCCGAGCGCGTCAAGTCACCCGTGGGGCACGCGCTGCGCGGCAAGGAATGGATCCAGTTCGACAACCCCTACGACGTCGGCATGAGCGGCCTGCTCGGCTACGGGGCGGCGTACGAGGCGATGCACGAGTGCGACCTGCTGATCCTGCTGGGCACCGACTTCCCGTACAACGCCTTCCTGCCCGACGACGTGGCGATCGTCCAGGTCGACATGCGGCCCGAACACCTCGGCCGCCGTTCGAAGTTGGACCTGGCGGTGTGGGGGGACGTCGGCGAGACGCTGCGCTGCCTGACCCCGAAGGTGCGGGAGAAGACCGACCGGCGCTTCCTGGACCGGATGCTGAAGAAGCACAGCGACGCGCTGGAGGGCGTCGTCAAGGCCTACACCCGCAAGGTCGACAGGCACCGGCCGATCCACCCCGAGTACGTGGCCTCGGTGCTGGACGAGGAGGCCGACGACGACGCGGTCTTCACCGTCGACACCGGCATGTGCAACGTCTGGGCGGCCCGCTACCTGACGCCCAACGGCCGCCGCCGGGTCATCGGTTCGTTCACGCACGGCTCGATGGCCAACGCGCTGCCGCAGGCAATCGGCGCGCAGTTCCTGGATCGCGGGCGCCAGGTCGTGTCGATGTCCGGCGACGGCGGCTTCAGCATGCTGATGGGCGACTTCCTCACCCTCGTGCAGTACGACCTGCCGGTGAAGGTCGTGCTGTTCGACAACTCCTCGCTCGGCATGGTCGAGCTGGAGATGATGGTCGAGGGCCTGCCCGCGTACGGGACCACCAACCACAACCCCGACTTCGCGGCGGTGGCGCGCGCGGCGGGCGCGTACGGGGTGCGGGTGGAGAAGCCGAAGGAGCTCCGCTCGGCGCTGCGGGACGCCTTCCGGCACAAGGGCCCGGCGCTGGTCGACGTGGTGACCGACCCGCACGCGCTGTCCCTCCCGCCGAAGATCACCGGCGAGCAGATCGGCGGCTTCGCGCTGTCGGTCGGCAAGGTGGTGCTGGACGGCGGGGTCGGCAAGATGGTGCAGATGGCCCGTTCGAACCTGCGCAACGTGCCGCGCCCGTAGTGCTGTTGCCGGACGCGGCACGCTGCATGCCCTGTGCGGGAGGTCAGTTGGTGATCAGGTCGAACTCCTCCCAGGGGCCGATCGCCGTGCGGTTGGCGATGAGCGGCTGCGCGCCGGCACTCTCCGCGGTCACGTAGTCGCCGTTGACGCGCGCCTTGAGGCTGACGCTGCCGTCACCGTTGTGGATCAGCTGGAACTGCTCCCACGTCCCGACCGCGTCGACCTTCGCCAGCAGCGGCGCGGCTCCCGCGTTGTCGGCGGTGACGTACTTGTTGTCGGCGTGCGCGCGCAGCGCGATGTAGCCGCCGCCCGCGTCGATCTCGTCGAACTGCTCCCACGGCCCGATCGCCGTGCGGTTGGCGATCAGCGGCGACGCGCCGGCGTCATCGGCCGTGACGTAGTCGCCGTTGGCGTGCGCCCGCAGGCTGATGACGCTGCCGTTGCCGGGGCTGGTGCCGCCTCCGCCGTCGAGGCCGATCTGCACGTTGCCCAGGTGTCTGGCGGCGGTCGCGGGCGAGCCGCCGACCTGGGCGTACGGCAGCGAGGCCGTCGGCGTGCCGGTGCGCTCGACCAGGTACGACTGGCCGGACGAGACGGGCACGCTGACGGTGCCCGCGGTGGTGGAGGACACCACGACGGCGCCCGACGACCCGTTCACGACCTGGATCGCCTGGCCCGGCCAGGGGTTGCGCACGCGCATGGTCTGCGACGACCCGGCCTGGATGGCGACCGTGACCGGGGTGCCGCCCTGCACCTGGACATCGACCTTGGTGTTGCCCTGCACCGACACCGTGCCGCTGACGTCCCAGCCGGACGGCCACGCGGGTGCGATCCGCAGCAGCCCGTCGTAGTCCTGCACCAGCGCCTCGTCCAGCGCGGTGGCGACCCCCGAGATCTGCTCGATGTAGCCTTCCGTGCCCACGCTGTTGCCGAGGTCGGCCAGGCCGTTGATGTAGACCTGGTGGCCCTGCGTGATGGACACCAGCCTGGCCGCGACCTCGCTCGCCAGCCCCAGCCGGGCCGCGTCGATCGCGTCCATGCTCCAGTCGTTGCCGCCCGTCACCGGCCGGTGGTTGTACGTGCGCACGCCCAGGTCGTGCAGCGCGCCCGGCTCGTCGGTGACGAGGTTGTACGGCCACACCGGCTCCAGGCCGATGTTCTCGCTGTTCCTGATCGTCGCGGTGGGCTGGTAGGAGTCCGCGATCATGTCGTTGCCCTGGGCGTCCGCGGACGGCGGCAGCACCTGCGTGCGGCCGTAGTCCGTACGCGCCCAGTCCGGTATCTGGCCCTGGGCGGTGGTGAGCTGGCTGATCAGGGTGGTGTCGCCGGTGTTCAGCAGCTGCGCCGCCTTGACCACCACCGGGAAGAGGGCCGCGTCCGCCGCGAGGTCGGTGGTCGGGTCCTGCACCGCCCACTGGGTCTCGTGCGCGTTGGCGACCGCGTGCAGCTTCCCGTCGGAGCCGACCTTCTGGTATGCGAGCAGGAAGACCGCCGAGTCCTTCATCAGCGGATAGTAGGTGCGCAGGAAGTTCAGGTCGCCGGTGTCCTGGTACTGCCGCCACACGTACAGGCTGATCTCCGCGCCCGACGTGACGTTCAGGGCGTTCCAGTTGGGGCTGCCGGGCCGGCTGCAGGCCCCGTTGGCGCCGGCGCCCGGGTCGCCGCCGTTGCCGTTGAAGCGCATGACCTCGGGCACGCAGGCGCCGGGGAGGCCGCCCATCTGCTGCTTCGTCCACGCCTCGATGCCGGCGAGGCTGTTCTGGTAGAGGTTGAAGATCGGGATGTTGAGGGCGAAGTTGCCCGAGGACATGTTCGCCGAGATCTGGGTGCGCAGATTCCACAGCCAGGTCGCCGAGGGCGTCCAGTTCTGGTGGTCCTGGCCGAAGTTGAACATGTCGGCCACACCCGCCTGGCTGCCCGGGACGGTCGCGCGCATCGAGGCGGCCTCCATGAAGAGGTAGATCGTGCGCAGCGACTCCATGTACTGGGCCTGGCCGTCGGCCGACTCGGCCTCCAGGATGCCGGTGCTCGCCCAGTAGTTGGCCCACCACGACTGCTGCGAGCCGAGCAGCGACGACTCGGCGGCGGTCGCGTCCGAGCCCAGCAGGCCCGACGCGGTGCCGGCGGCGTTGCCACCGGTCCAGGTCGGCGAGCCCACGACGACGCGGTACGACCCGTCGGTGTTCGGCGTGAAGTCGACCTTCACCTGGGTGTTGCCGACCACCCGCGCCGACACGTTGCGGCCGCCGGCCGACAGCGCGGCGAGCGAGCCGAACGTCTTCCCGGACCAGCCGGCCTCCTGGTTGTCCACCCAGGTCTCGGCGAGCGTGCCGATCGCACCGGACGCGGCGGCCTGCGGGCTGCGGCCCGACCACAGGCTGACGGTCGCGGACTGCGCGGTGTTCGGGTCGGCGCCGGTCACGTCGACGACCAGCTCGTCCTTGGTGGCCGACACCCACGCCTTGAGCGTCATGCCGCCGCCGGACTCGGTGAGCACCCCGGTGTAGAGGTCCAGGGTGCCCTTGAAGTCCGAGGCGCCGGTGAGCTTGGACAGGCCGGGAATCTGCACCTGGCCCGGCGACTTGCGGCCGGGCAGCGTGTCGGCCCGGTTGAGCTGCGCGGTGAAGCCGCCGGCCGCCCACGCGGCGACGCCGAGCGAGCCGTTGCCGAGCGGCAGCGACTGCGCGGCCTGCGAGTTGGGCGAGCCCAGCACGATGTCGGAGCGGCGCACCACGTTGGGCGTGTCCACGTGGTAACTGCCGTTCTGCCACGCGGTGGTCGCCGTCGCCGCCGAAGCGGCCGTGGGGGAGACGGCGGGGACCAGTACGGCGGCCGCGAGCAGCGCCGCAGTAGCCAGGGCTGGTGGTCGGATCATTCGGCGTCGGCCGAAAGTGTGGGGCTTTCGGTTCACGAGCGGTTCCTCCTGAGGAGAGAAGGCCTGTGGTACAGGCGCGTTCACCCGTGGATGGCGAGGGGTGAACGGGCCACACAGTGACGGGAGGCCAGGGCCGTGTCAAGGCATCGACGCGTCATACATCCGACCTATCAACGCCCCCTGGCGGAAACCCCGTTGGCCCCCGGGCATCCAGCAAAGCCCCGCCGCCCCGCTCCCGCCCCGCGTATCGCGCCGTCGCGCTCGTCACAGGACTGGACGGGGTGCACGCGGGGCATGCCTTTGTCAGGGGAAAAATCGGTCCGGACCGGAACGGGGGAGGCTCACGGACAGCACGGGGAATCGTCTACGGTACGCGGTCCGGCGCGCGGATCTGCGGGCCGTCGCGGAGTCCCGCAGACGCCTGCGGGACCACCTGCGCCAGTGGGGAGTGCCGGCACTCGCCGACACCGCGGAACTGCTCGCCACCGAGATCGTCACCAATGCCCTCCAGCACACCGGCGGCGGCGCCGTCCTGACGGCCACGCTCTCGCCGGGCCCGGCGCGCACGCTGCGGGTGGAGGTGCACGACTCGCTCGGCCGCCGCCCGCCCGGCGGCGGACGCCCCGCCGACGACGCCACGTCGGGCCGCGGCCTGCTCCTCGTCGAGGCCCTCGCCGACACGTGGGGCGTGCAGGCGCGGGGGGCGGGGAAGGTCGTGTGGTTCGAGATCGAAGCGGCGGCCGCCGCCTAGTCTCCTGACTCAGGAGACTAGGCCAGGCCGCCCGTGGCGCGCAGGTTCTGGCCGGTGACCCAGCGGCCGTCGGGGCCGGTGAGGAAGGCGACGGCGGCCGCGATGTCGGTGGGCAGGCCGAGGCGGCCGAGCGGGGTGATGCGGGCGACGGCCTCCAGCGCCTCCGCGGGGTTGACCGAGCGCAGCAGGTCGGTGTCCGTCGCGCCGGGCGAGACGGTGTTCGCGGTGATGCCGCGCGGGCCCAGCTCCTGCGCGGCCACCGCGGTCAGCTGCTCGATCGCGCCCTTGCTCGCCGCGTACGCCCCGATGCCGCGCGCGGCCCGCGCGGTGTTGACCGACGAGACGGTCACGATCCGCCCGCCGTCGCGCATCCGGCGGGCCGCGTACCGCAGCGTCAGGAAGACCGCGCGGGTGTTCACGGCCAGCACCGCGTCGAAGAGGTCGGTGCCGGTCTCCGCGAGTGTCGTCGGCTTGTGCGAGAGCGCCGCGTTGTTGACGAGGATGTCGAGCCCGCCGAGCGTCTCCTCCGCGGTGCGCATCAGCTCCTCCGGGCCGTCCGGGTCGGCCAGGTCGACACGGACGGCGTGCGCCCGGCCGCCCGCCGCGCGTACCGCGGCGGTGACCTCCTCCGCCGCGCGCTCGTCGCTGAGGTAGCCGAAGACGACCTCGGCCCCGTCCGCGCACAGCCGCTCCACCACGGCCCGGCCGATCCCTCGCGAGCCGCCCGTGACGACCGCCGCCCTGCCCTTCACGCCCTGGTCCACTGCCGCCGCCTTTCGTTGCCGATTCAGGGGACCGACGCTAACCCCAACCGCCGTGGTGGGGGCAGCAGTTCGCGGTGAGCGATACAGGCGGGCGCACAAAGGCGACGGGACCGCGTACGGGCGGCCAGTGCCCGTACGCGGTCCCGCGCGGTCGTCGGTGCGGCGGCGGTCAGCCGAACTGCCGCTCCATCTCGGCCAGTTTGCGCTCCAGCGAGTCCAGCCGCGGCAGCGTCATCGTGTCGTCCTCGGCCGTCAGGTCGATCGGGAAGGACCCGCCGCCCGCCGTCGCGCCGGTCGTCTGCGCGGCGTCGTCGCGCACCGGCTGGAGTGCGGGCAGCGCGCGGACCGGCAGCTCGGCGGAGGCCGTGCCGGACCCGGCTATGGCGGGCTCCGACGCCCCCTCGCCCGAGCCGGCCAGGCTCGCGGCGGGCACGTCCACCGGCACCTGCCGGCCGCCACCGCCGCGCGGCCAGGAACGGCCCTGCCGGCTCAGCGCCTTGATCTTGGCCCGCTCCAGCCGGTCGTGGTCGCGGCGGCGCAGCTGGTTGCTCTCCCGCTGCCGCTTGTCCTCGCGGACCTCCTCGACCGCCTCGTCCAGCGAGCGCACGCCCTCCAGCAGCATCAGCGACCACGCGGCGAAGGTCTCGCGCGGGGCGCGCAGCCAGCGCACCATGCGGATCTGCGGCAGCGGGCGCGGCACGAGGCCCTGCTCGCGCAGCGCCGCCCGGCGGGTCTGCTTCAGGGCGCGGTCGAAGAGCACCGCGGCCGACAGCGACATGCCGGCGAAGAACTGCGGCGCGCCCGCGTGGCCCATGCCGCGCGGCGCGTGCACCCAGTTGAACCAGGCCGCGGCACCCGCGAAGAGCCACACCAGCATGCGCGAGCCGAGCGCCGCGTCACCGTGGCTGGCCTCCCGCACCGCCAGCACGGAGCAGAACATCGCCGCCCCGTCCAGGCCGAACGGCACCAGGTACTCCCACCCGCCGGTCAGGTTCAGGTTCTCCCGGCCGAAGCCCACCAGACCGTGGAAGGAGAGCGCGGCCGCGACCGCGGCGCAGCAGAACAGCAGCACGTACGACGCGCTGCCGTAGACCGCCTCCTTGCGGCGGCGGCGCTCCTCGCTGCGCTCCCAGGAGTCCGCGGGCTTCCCTTCCGCGTTCTGCGTGCGGCGGGTGCGGAACACGACCGCGCACGCCGCGAGCACGACCAGGCCGACGATGCCCGAGAGCACCCAGTCCAGCGATATGTCTCTCATATGCGTTTCCTAGAGTCGCTTCCCGTCGCGCTCGGGCCGCGGGACGGCGTACGACCGACATCTTTGCGAAGAGCGCGGGTGAGTGCAGACGTTATGGCACAAGAGTCGCGGCGAAATCCCGCGAAGAGGGACGTTTGCTCGAACTCGCGTGCCAGAGCAGTCTAGTTGAGCGAGATCGTAGCGCGGCCGCTCAGGCCGCCGTCGCGCGGCGCCCGATCCGGTCGGAAGCGGTCGCACGCGGGCACGAAACGCACTCCTGCTCGGGGCTGACGGTGTAGAAGAGGCAGCACGTCAGTCGATCCCGCGCACAACCACCCACCGGCGCACCCCTGTTGCCCGCGTACGGGGCGGCGCGGAAGCCGGCGCCGCCCGCGTAGGGCGCGGTGTCGCCCGGGAGCAGCTCCGTCAGCTCCGCGACCGCGCGCTCCTCCTGGCCCATCAACCCCGCGACGTAGTGCAGGCCTTCGGTGACCTCGTCGGTCGCCATCGCCCACAGCGCCCGCGGCCCGCGCCGCATCCGCGGCCCGAACGCGTCCAGCAGCGGCGCCAGATGCTCGGCGACCGCTGCCCGCAGCTCGTCGCGCAGCGCCGCCTCGGACGGTACGGTCCACGCGCCCGGCAGACCCGCCGCCGGGTCGTCCGGCAGGCAGGCGAAGGTGCCGGTGCGTACGGTCATGGCGCCGGACGCGCGGTGGAAGGACACGTCCGCGACCGGCAGCCGCGGCACCCGGCGGTGCAGGAACCACGGCACCGTGAAGAGCAGGCACGCGGGCCAGGCGTAGCGGTGCAGGGCGAGCGCGGCCGCGACGTGCGGGCGCGGCGCGCGGCCGTACTCCCGGGTCAGATCGGCGGTGTCCTGCGCGGCGAAGGCGTCCAGGGCCGCGCCGCCCGTCGCCAGCTCCGCGGCACCGACCCAGCCGCCGCCGGAGCGCGGCGCGCCCTCGGTCACCCGCAGGCCGGGGAAGGCCGCGGCGAGCCGGGCGTAGGCGGTGCCGGTCACGGACATGCGCGGGCCTTCCGGAGAGCCGAAGATCAGCAGAGGTAAGCCTTACCTTAGCCTGTGGGTGCGGCGATTATGCTCACCGCTGTACGCCATAGGGGTGACCCAGGGGGCGTGCGACGCCCCGGCCGGGGCGTCCGGCCGACGAGAACGAGAGGTGGAGCGGCTGATGGAGGGTCCAGCGTCCCTGCGGGGCGGCGGCCGGGCGCCGCTGCCGGCGCCGCGGCGGATGCCGGAGCGGCACTCCGTCCGCGGGCAGGTCCTCGCCGAGCTGCGGGCCGCGCTGCTCACCGGCGAGCTGCCGCCCGGCTCCGTGCACTCCGCGCCCGCGCTCGGGGCGCGCTACGGGGTGTCGGCCACGCCGGTCCGGGAGGCCATGCAGCTGCTCGCCCAGGAGGGCGCCGTCGAGGTGCTGCCCAACCGCGGCTTCCGGGTGACCCGCCGCACACCGGCCGACCTCGCGGAGATCGCGCAGGTCAGGATGCTGGTCGAGATACCCGTCGTGCAGTCGCTGGCCCGCAGCGTGCCGGCCGCGCGCTGGGCCGAGCTGCGGCCGCTCGCCGGCGCCGCGGCGGCGGCCGCGGAGGCCGGCGACCGCGCCGGGTACGCGGAGGCGGACCGCGCCTTCCACCGCGCGCTGCTGCGGCACATGGGCAACACCCAGCTGCTGGAGGTCGCCGACACCCTGCACCGCAGCGCCCAGTGGCCCGCCGAGGGCCCGCGCCCCGACCTGCGCGCCCACGCCGCGCACCACGACGCGCTGCTCGACGCGCTCGCCTCCGGCGCCCCCACCGAACCCCTGCTGCGGACCCACCTCGCCGCCTGCCCCTGAGCCGCCTGCCCCTGTCCCGCCTGCCCCTGAGCCGCCCGGTGCGGTGTGTGCGCGGGGGCTCCGCAGCAGTCTGACCTGCGGCGCAAGGGTGCCCCGGCGGAATCCGGGCGTCCGGGCGGAAGCGCGGCCATCGGGCGGGGAACGGTCACCGCGGGCCGCTCCGCCGCACTACAGTCGTCCCGCCGGTGAACGGCATTCCCGGGGTCGGGTTCTTCGAGAGCGTGGGTTGGGGGCGTCGTGGCCGGTGCGGACACGTCTCATCGGATCGGTCCGGAGACGGAACCGGACCGCTACCGGCTCGTCCGCTCGATCGGCAGGGGCGGCGAGGCACTGCTCTACCTCGCCGAGCTCGAACTCGCCGGGGAGACCGAGCCGGTCGTCCTCAAGATCTTCGACACCGCGGCCACCGTCAGCGAGGAGCAGTTCGAGCGGATCGGCCGCCGCTGGAAGGAGCAGGCCGAACTGCTGCGGTTCGTGCACCGTCCCGGCGTCGTCGGCGTGCGGGAGTACTTCGAGGCGCAGCCCGTCCACCGCTCGGGCGAGGCGGCCGCGGTGAGCGGCCGCGCGCTGGTCCTGGTGCTCAACTACGTCGACGGGCTCGACCTGCGGGACTGGCGGGCCGCGCGCAGCTTCGAGTCGGCGCAGGACCGGCGGGAGGTCGCCTCCGTCCTGGCGCAGCTGGCCGAGACGCTGGACTTCCTGCACTCAGGGCTCGCCACCCCGTCCCGCCGGCTCGTCGTGCACGGCGACCTCTCGCCCGGCAACGTCATGGTCGACGACCGCGGCCAGACCACCCTCGTCGACTTCGGGCTCAGCAAGCTCACCGCCGAGGGCAGCACCGCCCAGGTCTGGTTCACCCCCGGATACGCCGCGCCCGAGGTCTTCGAGGGCAAGCGCACCCCCGCCACCGACCGCTACGCCTTCGGGGGCATCGCCTACTTCCTGCTCTGCGGCCAGGCGCCGCCGATCGCCCCCGACCAGCTCGCGCACGCCCTCGGCGGGCTCCCGCAGCTCGCCGCGCTGCCCGCGGACATCCGCGAGCGGCTGTGCGCCATCGCCGCGGCCGACCCGGACCGGCGGCCGGGGGACCTGTCGTCGTGGGTCGCGGCGCTGCGCCAGTCCGTCGTGAGCACGCCGCTGCCGGAGCAGGGCACGCTGCGCGCCGCCCCGCCGTTACCGTCCGCGCCGCCGCCGTCCGCCTACCCGGCCGCGCCCGGGGCCCTGCCGCATCCCACCGAGCCGTACCGGCCGGGCACCCTGCTCCAGCCCGTCCCGGCCCCGCCCGGCCCACGCAGGCGGCGACCCGCGCTGCCGGCCCTCTCCGTCCTCGCCGCGGTCGTCGTCGTCTCGCTCGTCGTCTACCTCGTCGCGAACCGCGGTTCCGGCGGCGACGGCTCCGCCAAGGGCGGGGACACCCCGCAGCCCAGCTCCACCGGACCAGCGAGCCCGGCGACGTCCTCGGCCCCCGCGGCTGCTCCGACCACCGCGCCCACCACCGACCCGCCCTCGCCCACGCTGCCCCCCACCCTGTCCCTGACCGACCTGCGGCCCGTCGCCAAGGACGCGGACGGCTCCCTGCAGATCGGCGGCGGAACCATCGACACCAAGCGCTACGACACCGCGCTCGTCGTCGACCAGGGGCCGCAGGCCCGCTGCCAGGGATCGATCTCCTACAACCTCGGACGCAACTGGACCCGCCTGACCATGGTCGCCGGCATCGACGACGACTCCTTCGACACCGCCTCGATCGTCACCGTCTACGTCGACAACGAGCAGCTGTACACCGGCGAGGTGAACGTCGGCTCTCCCGCCTCGATCGATCTGGACGTCACCAACGGCCTGCGCCTGACGATCGGCTTCTCCGACACCGAGCCCAACCCCCACTGCCGGATGGGCGACCTCGTCCTCGGCGCCCCGACCCTCAGCCGGTGAGCCGCCGGCGGCCGGCGGGCGGTGGGTGCAGCCCGCACGCCGCAATGAGGCCGTGGCGTAAGGCGGTTGAGTACGCGTACTCAGGCAAGACGTTCGAATCCGCTCATAGCATCGCGGCATGGCATCGGACTTCCGGACCACCGCGCCCCGTGCGGGCTCCGCACCCCGCACGGGGCGCGTCCCCGCCGAGGGCACCGCGCCCCGCGCGACACGGGCGGGCATCACCGCGGCAGCCGCATGGCTGCCCGAACGGAGCGTCAGCTCCGCCGAGTTGCAGGAGCGGATCAGCGCGGCCGCGGGGCTGCGGCTGCCGCCGCGGATGGTCGAGCGGGCCACCGGGATCGCCACCCGCCGCGCGGCCGGGGAGGGCGAGTACGCCTCCACGCTCGCCGTCCGCGCGGCCCGCACCGCACTCGCCCGCGCGGAACTGGCGCCCGGCGACCTCGACCTCCTGGTCTTCGCCTCCGCCACCCGCGACGTCGTCGAACCCGCCACCGCCCACATCGTCCAGGCCGAACTCGGCTCCAGCGCCCACGCGCTGGACGTCACCAACGCCTGCAACAGCTTCGTCAACGGCATCGACACCGCCCGCGCGATGATCCTCGCCGGGCGCGCCCGCCGCGCCCTCGTCGTCACCGGCGAGACCCCCAGCCGCGCCGTACGGCACGCACCGTCCGGCCCCGACCAGCTCAAGGACGGCTTCGCCGGCTACACCTTCGGTGACGCGGGCGCCGCCGTCGTCGTCGAACCCGTCGCGCGCGGCGGCATCCTCGACGTCGACACCGAGACCCGCTCCGAACACTGGCCGCTCGGCGGCATCTTCGGCGGCGGCTCGCGCCACCCGCGCGGCGACGAGCACACCTACTTCCACGGTGACGGCAGCCAACTGCGCACCGTCTTCGAGCGGTTCGGCATGCGCGTGCTCGACCGCATGCGCGAGCGCACCGGGCTGGGCTGGGACGACTTCCGCCACGTCCTCGTCCACCAGGTCACCCTGCCGTACCTGGACCGCTTCGTGGAACTCACCGGGGTGCCGCGCGACCGGCTCGTCGTCACCGTCCCCGAACTCGGCAACATGGCCAGCGCCACGCTCGGCGTCCAGCTCGACCGGGTCCACGGCGGGCTCGCGGCCGGCGACCGGGTGCTCTTCGTCGGGCTCGGCGGCGGTGCGAGCGTCATGACGATGGTGTGGGAGAAGGCGTGACCGCGCTGTGGGTCGTCGTCCCCGCCTACCAGGAGGCCGCGCGCATCGGCAGCACGCTGGAAGCGCTCGCCGCGCAGCGGGACCGGGACTTCACGCTCGTCGTCGTCGACAACGCCTCCACGGACGGCACGTCCGCGCTCGCCTGCGACTTCGCCCGCTGGGCGCCCTTCCCCGTGCACGTCCTGCACGAATCCGACAAGGGGGTCGGCTGCGCCGTCGACACCGGTTTCCGCTACGCGATACGGGGCGGGGCCACGCTGCTCGCCCGCACCGACGCGGACTGCCTGCCGCGGCCCGACTGGACCGCGGCGGCGCGCGACGCGCTCCGGCACGGCGCTGGGCTCGTCTGCGGCCGCATCGACGCGCGCCGCGACGAGCACGGGGCGCTCGGGCGTGCGGCCTTCCGGGCCCTGGTACGCGTCGCCGCGCTCTTCGGCCGCCTCCGCCCCGCGCACCGGCGCGGCCGCGGCTACCTCGCGCCGTACCGCATGCACGCCGGCAACAACATGGCCGTCACCGCGGCTCTCTACGAGGCGGTGGGGGGCATGCCCAGGCGTCCGTCGCCGACGGACCGCCTCTTCCTGAACCGCGTGCGGCGGCACACCGCTGCGATCGTGCACGCACGGGGCATGGTCGTCGAGAACTCGACGCGGAGGCTGCGGGCGTACGGGGTCGTGGGGACGGCTCGCTGGTACCTGGACCGCGGGGCGGGGGAGCGGGGGGAGGATCCGCGGTGAGGTGCGGTTGCGCGGTTGCGGTTGCGCTACGGGGTGGGTGGTGCGGTTTGTCGTGCGACCTTCCTGTGGGTGGGGGTTGAGCGCGCAGTTCCTCGCGCCCCTGGTTGTCACCCGGCGGGGCATCGCGCTTTCCGCCCGGTGGGTGGGGGCGGGTGCCGCCACGGGGCACCTCCTCGGAACGCGCCTTCGCCCTCTTGTCGAGTTGGTGAGGCACTACCGGCGCATTCCTGCGGGGGCACCCCGCACCGTCCCCCTCCGGGCGTAGGAGCGGCTGTTCCGTCGGTGGGGGTGATGTTCGAACTCGGCTTCGTCATAGGGGGAACTGGATCGTGCTGGACGAACTCGCGCGGGGGTTGCGCAAGGCGCCGCAGAGGCCTGCTGTGTTGCGGGCCGGGTGGAACGGGGGCGTGCGGACTGCCGTCACCCGCGGGGAGTTGGCCGATCTGGCGGAACGGTACGCCGCGGCGCTGCACGCGCGGGGGATCGGGGCGGGCGGGACGGTGGGGGTGGCCGTGCGGCCGGGTCCGCGGGCGTTGGCCGTGCTGCTGGCCGTGCACCGGCTCGGGGCGCGGGGGGCGGTGCTGGATCCCGGCGCCGGGCCCGATGTGCTGCGGGCGCGGCTGGCGCTCGCGCGGCCCGAGGTCGTGCTCGCCGACGCCACCGCACAGGCGGTCGCCGGTTGGGCGCGCCCGCTCGCGCGGCGGGCGCATCTGGCGCTGCCGGACCTGGCCGAGCTGGGGCCCGTCGCCACGGTGGGGCCGCGCTTGCCGGGCTGCGCGCCCGCGCTGGACGCCGGGGTGCGCTCGGGTGTCCTGCCGCGGCCGGTGGAGGGCGACGGGGACGCCGCGATCGTCTTCACCTCCGGTACGGCGTCGCGGCCGCGCGCCGTGGTCCACACCCGGGCCTCGCTCGCCGCGGGCATGCGTACCGTCGCCGAACTCGTCCGCCCCGCCGCGGACCGGCCCGTGCTCGGCGGGACCTTCTTCGTCCTCGTCCCCTCCCTCGCCTCCGGCGCGCCCGTCGCCCTGCCCGCCCGCTCACCGCGCGCCCTCGCCCGGCAACTGCGCCGACTCGCCCCGCAGGCCACCTACTTGACGCCCCCTCAGCTGCGGCGGGCGCTGGCGGAGGGCGCCGCCTTCACCGGCCGGGTGTGGACGGGCTCCGCCCCGGCGAGCGCCGACCTCCTCACCCGCGTCCGGCGGGCGGGCGCCGACGAGGCGTGGGGCGTCTACGCGCTCACCGAGCTCTTCCCGGCTGCCGCGGTCGAGCAGGCGGAGAAGGCCGCGTACGGGGGCCCCGGCGATCTCGTCGGCGCCCCGCTGCCCGGCGTGCGCGCCCGCACGGACGACGCCGGGCAACTGCTGCTGGCCGGTCCGGGCGCGCGGGACCGCTACCTGGGGGAGGCCCCGGAGGAGTGGGTCGCCACCGGCGACCGAGGGCGGACGGGCGGTGGGCGGCTCGTCCTGGAAGGGCGGGTGAAGGACATGGTGCTGCGGGGCGCCGAGAACATCTACCCGGGGCTGTACGAGCCCTCGCTGCACGTGGCCGGTGTGGAGCTGGCGCTGCTCGTGGGTGTCCCGGCGGGGGACGGCGACGAGCGGTTGGTGGCCGTCGTCCAGCCCGTCGCCGGGGCGGACGCGGGGCAGGTACGGGCGGCTCTGGCGGGGCCGCTCGCTCGGATGGGGACGGCGCGGCCGGATGCGGTGGTCCTTGCGGATATTCCGCTGGGCGGGCGGTCGCGCAAGCCGGATCGGGCGGCGGCGGCGCGGATGGCCGCGGAGCGGCTTCGCGGGTGAGCTTGTTTTTGCCCGCCCCCATGGCTTCGCGTGGGGGTGCCCGCCCGCCCGTGCGGGTGCTTGGCCGTCTGCCGGTGCCACCTGTGGGTGGGTCGGGGGCCACTCCGGGGGTACCTCCTCGGAATGCGCGTTCACCCTCTTCCGGTGGTGGTGCCGGACTGGGAAGCGCATTCCTGCGGGGGCACCCCCGGATCGTCCCCCTCCGGCCGGAGTGGCGGCGTTCCGCCCGGTGGGGGTGAGGAAAGACGGGGACTGCGGCTCGCCCCCGACGGCGAATGCGCCCCACAGGGGGAAGAGAACCGACGTCCGAGCCGCACGGGTGGCGGGGGTGGGAACCCCCCCGCCGGAGGCGCCGCGAGCCGGGCGCGGGCACGGCAGCGGCTCACACCGCAGGCATACCGGAAGAGGGAGGGAAAGGTCATGGGGGAAAGGGCCGCTCGGCGGCGGGACCGGCGGGTGTACGGGAGGGCTCATCCCGTGTTGTTCGCGGTGCTCGGGGCGGCCCGGGGGAGGGACGTGGTGAGGGTGGGGCGGACCGTGGTCGTGAACGGTGCGCAGGCGTACAAGGAGGCGCTGACGCGGGTGCCGCTGGATCGTGCCGCGGCCGGCACGACGGGCGGGGCGGTGCGGGAACTGGGCGCCGGCGGGGGGCTGTTCGACGAGGAGGGCGGTGAGCACCGGGGCAGCCGGCGCGCGGTCGCGGAGGGTCTCGGGGCTGCGGGGGTGGAGCGGCTGCGGCCGGTGTGGCGTGCGGTCCTGGACCGGCGCCTCGCGCCGCTCGCCGCGGGGCAGGAGGTGGATCTCGTGCCGCTGGCCCGCGAGATGGCGGGCGCGACGGTGTGCGCGCTGCTCGGGGTGGTGGCGCCGCCGGAGGCCGTGGCGGAGGCGGCGGGCGTGGCGGCCGCGGCGGCCGTGCGGGCCGAACTGCCGGGCCCGCGCAAGCCGTTCGCGGGAAGAAGGGCGGCGGAGGCGGCGGCCCGGCTCGCGTCGCTGCTGGGCCCGGAAGGGGCGGGCGGGGTGCCCGCCGTGCTCGCGGTGGCCGGGGTGAACACGACGGTCGCCGCGGTGCCGCGCGCCGCGGCGTGGTGTGCGGAGGCGGGGTGGTGGGCGTACGCGGAGGCGGCCCGAACGCGGGCCGCGCTCGTGAGCGAGCTGCTGCGGGCGACCGCCCCCTCGCCGGTGCTGCCGCGGGTGGCCGCCGGGGACGCGGAGCTGGGCGGCTGCCCGGTGCGCCGCGGGGACCGCCTCGTGCTCGTCGCGCGGCACGCAGTGCTCGCCCACCGGTTGCCGCCGGACGTGCGCGACCCGGCGCCGCCCGCGGTGGCGCAGCTGGTGTTCGGCGCCGGGAGCCACGCGTGCCCGGGGGCGCGGCTGGCGCGTGCGCAGCTCGACGACGTGCTCGCCGCGCTCGCGCCGTACCGTCCCGCCGTCGTACGGGCGCGGGTGGACCGGCGGGCGGCGCTGCCCGGGTGGCGGACGCTCGTGGTGAGGTCGGGGCGGTGACCACCGTCGCCGTGACCGGCGCGAGCGGCTTCTGCGGGGCGTACGTCGCGGCCGAGGCGGCGGCGCGGGGCGCACGGGTGCTGTGCGTGGGGCGCCGGCCCGGACCCGTCGGGCGGCACGTGCCGTGGGACGCGGCGCGCGAGGTGCCGGACCTGGGCGGGGCGGACGTCGTCGTCCACTGCGCAGCCGCCGTCGGCGACCCCGTGCCGGGCTCGGCGGCGGAGGCCGTGATGCACGCGGTCAACGTGGCCGGCACCGCGCGGCTGCTACGGGCCGCCGCCGGGCGGCCCGTGGTGTGGGTGAGCAGCGCGAGCGTCTACGCGCCCGTCGTGCGTCCGGGCGTCCCCGTCGGGGAGGGCCATCCCGTACGCGACCAGCTCAACGCGTACGGCCGCACGAAGGCGGCGGGCGAGGCGCTGGCCCTCGCGGCGGGCGCGGTCGTGCTGCGCCCCCGGGCCGTCTACGGCGCCGGGGACCCGCACCTCGTGCCGCGGCTGCTCGCGCGGGTGCGCGGGGGAGTGCTGCTGCTGCCGGGCGGTGACGTGCGGATGAGCCTCACGGCGGTGGAGAACCTCGCGGAGGCGTGCCTGGCCGCGGACGGGTGGGCGCCGGGCGCGTACAACATCGCCGACGCGGCGGCGTACGGGCGGGACGCGGCGGTGGGGTGCGTGCTCTCGGCCCACGGCGTACGGGCGAGGGTGCGGCACGTGCCCGTGCCCTTGGCCCGCGCCGCCGCGCGGGGGGCCGAGGCGCTGGCCCGCGCGCGGCCCGGCCGCGAACCGGCCCTCACCCGCTACGCGGTCGACCAGCTCGCCCGCGGACTCGTCCTCGACACCTCCCGCGCGCAGGCCCAGGGCTGGACCCCCACCCGCACGCTGGCCTCCTACACACCGTGAGTCCGCGGGCCAGCCACGCCATGTACCACTCCCGGGCGCCGGGCACGCTGGCCTCCTACACACCGTGAGCCCCAACGCGGTACGAACCGGACCCGCCCGCCCGTGGGTGGCTGTGCGCGCAGTTCTCCCCCAGGGCTTCGCCCGGGAGGCACCCCCACGCGCCCCTGGTTCGTTGCCCTGCGCGGTATGTGCGAGCCTCTGCGGGCGCTTCCCCTTGCGGGGCAGGCTTGCTGGCGGGGGCGAGCGTTTCAGGGGCGCGTGGGGGTACCTCCCAGGCGAAGCCCTGGGGGAGAACTGCGCGACAAGCCCCCACCGGCGGGCGGTCGCGCAAGTCACCGTATGTGGAAGCCCGGTGCGTCCCGCCGGGAAAGCGGGAGAGCGGGAGAGCGGGAGAGCTCAGCGCAGTGACGGGGCCAGCCAGGTCGGGATGGCGCCGAGGAGGGTGAAGAGGCGGGTCGCTTCGGCGCGCAGGGGGGCGGCCTCGTCGTCGGGGGAGACCTCGGCGAGGGAGAGGAGCGCGGGGGCCGTGCCGACGAGGTGGCCGAGGGCCACCCGGAGGCGGAGGGATTCGGCGAAGCCGTGGCGGGCCTCGGCGATGTCGCCGTCCGCCGCGGCGAGGCCGGCGAGGTGGCGCCAGGTGAAGGAGGTCAGGAAGGTGTTGCCGTGGGCCACCGCGCCGGCGTGGGCGCGGCGGTAGGCGGCGCGGGCGGCGGCGGGGTTGGCGGCGATGTGCTCGGCGACGAGCCCGCGGCGGAAGTCGAGCAGCGGGCGCCCGGGGGAGCTGGGGGAGAGGAGTGCGGCGCTGCGCCCGAAGGCGGAGCGGGCCTCGTCGGCGCGGTCGCGTACGTGGTGGAGGGTCGCGCCGTAGGCGAGGTAGCCGCGTTCGGAGGCGGCTGCGCCGCGTTCCTCGTCGGTGCCGGCCATCGCCTCGGCGACGCGCAGCGCGTCCTCGGCCTCGGCCCAGCCGTCGAGGTGGTAGAAGCAGCCCTCGATGAGGATCTCCGCCCGCTGGCGTGCGGCTCCCGGGTCGTCGGCGCAGTGCGGTGCGAGCAGCGCCGCGGCTTCCGCCCAGCATCCGCGGGCGCGCAGCCGCCAGACGTCAGGTGTTCCGACCACAGATTCCGACAGGGCGGTTTCCGCCACTTCTCCCCCAAGCGCGTCGTCGAGCCAGTGCGAGTTGTGCGTGCCGTGCAGCAGTGCAGGGAACTGGACGTCCGCGCCGACCCCCCGCGGTGCGGTATCGGGTTCATGTGTCCGGCAGTTGTCCGCGTGCCTGCCGGTTGCCGAAGTTCAGCACGCGGCGGGGGCTTCCGCCAAGGGGTCGGAGATCACATCTTGTGAACGGGATCACTAGCTCATCCGCAGCGCCAGGAAGAAGTCCAGTTTGTCTTCGAGGCGGGACAGGTCACGGCCCGTCAGCTGCTCGATACGGGTGATGCGGTACCGCAGCGTGTTGACGTGCAGGTGCAGCCGGGTGGCGCAGCGGGTCCAGGAGCCGTCGCAGTCGAGGAAGGCCTCCAGGGTGGTGATGAGGTCGGAGCGGTGCCGCCGGTCGTAGGCGCGCAGCGGGTCGAGGAGGCGGGCGGTGAAGGCGCGGCGGACGTCGTCGGGGACGAAGGGCAGCAGCAGGACGTGCGAGGCGAGTTCCTCGTGCCCGGCGACCGAGACGGTGCCGGGGCGGGCGGCGGCGACCCGGCGGGCGTGCCGGGCCTCCTCCAGGGCGCCGCGCAGGCCCTCGGGGGAGGAGACGGCGGCGCTGACGCCGGCGGTGAGCCGGCCCTCGTCGCCGAGGCCGCGGGCGAGCGGGCCGCGCAGCAGGGCGTGCAGGGAGTCGGCGGTGAGCGGGTCGTGCGGGCCGCCCGGCTCGCCGGGTGCGTGCGCGGCGCCGGCGAGCGGGAGGAGCGCCATGGCCTGGCCCTCGGCGTGGGCGACGGCGACGCGCCCGGGCCCGTCGGCGGCGGGGCCGGCCAGCACCTCTTCGAGCAGCGCCTGCGCGGCCGGTCCTGCCGCGGGTCCGCCGCCGGGCCAGTCCACCGCGGCGACGACGATCTGCCAGTACGTCGCGCCCTCGGCGCCGGGCGCGAGGACGGGGGCGGCGGCGCGCAGCCGGGCGCCGGTCTCGGCGGGGGCGCCGCCGCCCGCGACCAGGTCGAAGATCTCGCCGGCCAGCCGCCGTGCGACGGCCCGGGCGGCGTCGCGCCGGTCGCGCTCCACGGCGATCAGCTGGGTGACGCCGCGCAGCAGGTCGAGCCGCTCGTCCGGCCAGTCGCCCGCGTCGGCCTCGACGGCCAGGAACCAGTCGGTGAGCACCCGGGCCCGCGGGTCGGTCCCGGCGGCGGCGCCGCTCACCGGGAAGAGCGAGTACGTACGGCCCTGCACCGCGATCCGGTAGGGCCCGCGGCGGCCGGTGCGGGCCGCGGCCTGCTGGGCCCCGGCGAGTTCGGCGCCCAGCTGCGGGGGCAGGGGGCGGCCGGGGCCGGCGATCTCCCGCCCGGTGGCCGACAGCACCCACGCCCGCAGGTCCAGGTCGCTGCCGAGCAGGTCGAGCACGGCGTCCGGGCCGCCGCCCGCGGGGCCCGACGACATCAGCCGGCGGTGCCGCTCGACGACGGCCGCGAGGTCGCCGGCCCGCTCGCCGGAGACCTGCCGGGCCACGTACTCGGTGATGGTCGCGAACGCCACCCGCTCGTCGACGGCGAACAGCGGCAGCCGGTGCCGGGCGCACGCCTCGACCAGGTCGTCGGGGACGGCGCGCAGCTCGGCCTCGCCGACCGCGAGCGCGGCGACCCCGGCGGCGGCCAGCAGCCGGACGAACGCCTCGCTGTCGGCGGGCGTGTGCCGCCAGGTCAGCCCGGTGAGCACCAGCTCGCCGCCGCTGAGGTAGCGGCTGGGGTCGCGCAGGTCCGTGGTCATCACGCCGCGGACGGTGCGGTCCAGTTCGGCCTCGCCGCCCAGCAGCCGCAGGCCGAGGGTTCCGGTGTCGAGGAGCGCGCGCAGCCGCATCGTGGTCGCCCTGTCCTGTCGTGCGTGGTCCCGGTGCCGTGCCGCCGCGGGCGCGAGCCGGCTGGTCGGCGCCCGGTGTGGCCGGTGGGAAACCGTGAGGTTTCCGCACGGTCTCTTTCAGAGGAATCTACAAGACCGCAGGCGTGGCCAGCCAAGCGCTTCATGGTTTCGGTGACTGCACCCGGACGGCCCACTCGCCGTGTACTGGGCGTACGCAGCGTGTAACAGGACAGGAAGAGCCGCCCGCCCACCCGAAGACGCCAACCCCGGAGACGAGGCACCGCATGGACTTCCTGCGCCCTGCCACCTGGCAGGAGGCGCTCGCCGCCAAGGCCGCGCACCCCGAGGCCGTGCCGCTGGCGGGCGGCACCGACGTCATGGTCGAGATCACCTACGAGCACCGCAAGCCCCGGCAGCTGCTGGATCTCAGCCGGATCGGCGAGCTGGCCCGGTGGGAGAGCGGCGGGACGGACGTACGGCTCGGCGCCACCGTCCCGTACGCCCAGGTCATCGACCACCTGGCGGACGAGCTGCCGGGCCTGGCGCTCGCGAGCCGTACGGTCGCCTCGCCGCAGATCCGCAACCGCGGCGGCGTCGGCGGCAACCTGGGCACCGCCTCACCCGCCGGTGACGCCCACCCGGCGCTGCTCGCGGCGGGCGCGCAGGTCGAGGCGGAGTCGGTGCGGGGGAGCCGGATGATCCCCATCGACGACTTCTACACCGGTGTGAAGCGCAACGCGCTCGCGCCCGACGAGCTGATCCGCGCCGTGCACGTGGCGAAGGCGACCGGCCCGCAGCAGTTCTCCAAGGTCGGCACGCGCAACGCGATGGTGATCGCGGTGTGCGCCTTCGGCATCGCGCTGCACCCGGACGCCCGCACCGTCCGCACCGGCATCGGCTCGGCCGCGCCGACCCCCGTCCGCGCCCGCACCGCCGAGGAGTTCCTGACCGCGGTGCTCGACGAGGAGGGGCTGTGGGACAGCGGCCGGCCCGTACCGCCGTCCGCGGCACGGGAGTTCGCCGTCCTGGTGGCCGCCGCCGCGAGCCCGATCGACGACGTGCGCGGCACCGCGGCGTACCGCAGGCACGCGCTGGGCGTGCTGGCCCGGCGCACCCTGGAGTGGACCTGGCGGCAGTACCGCGACGAGAGGGGGGACCGGACATGCGCGTGACGTTCACCGTCAACGGCCGGCGACGGCAGGCCGACGACGTCTGGGAGGGCGAGAGCCTGCTGTACGTGCTGCGCGAGCGGCTCGGCCTGCCGGGCGCCAAGAACGCCTGCGAGCAGGGCGAGTGCGGCTCGTGCACGGTCCGCCTGGACGGCGTCCCGGTGTGCTCCTGCCTGGTCGCGGCGGGGCAGGCCGAGGGCCGCCGGGTCGACACGGTCGAGGGACTGGCCGGACCGGAAGGCGAACTCGCCCCGGTGCAGCAGGCGTTCGTCGACGCCGGGGCCGTGCAGTGCGGCTTCTGCACGCCGGGCCTGCTGATCACCGCCGACGAGCTGCTGGAGCGCAACCCCTCGCCGTCCGACGCCGACATCCGCGAGGCGCTGTCGGGCAACCTGTGCCGCTGCACGGGCTACGAGAAGATCCTCGACGCAGTCCGCCTCGCCGCCGCCCGTACCGGAAAGGCCGGGTGAGCGCGATGACCCCCACGCACGGCACCCGCCTGACCCCCGCCGGCCTCACCCAGTCCAGCGCCGCACGCGCCGGCGGCGTCGGCGAGTCGGCCCCGCGCCCGGACGGCACGCTCAAGGTCACCGGCGAGTTCGCGTACGCCTCCGACCTGTGGCACGAGGACATGCTGTGGGGCCACACACTGCGCAGCACCGTCGCGCACGCGCGGATCACCGCGATCGACACCGCCGAGGCGCTCGCCACCCCCGGGGTGTACGCCGTGCTCACCCACGACGACCTGCCCACCGAAGTGCGCCACTACGGGCTGGAGTTCCGCGACACGCCCGTCCTCGCCCACGGCAAGGTCCGCCACCACGGCGAGCCCGTCGCGCTGGTCGCCGCCGACCACCCGGAGACCGCGCGCCGCGCCGCCGCGAAGATCCGCGTCGACTACGCGCCGCTGCCCGTCGTCACCGACGAGGCGAGCGCGACCGGCCCCGGCGCCGTCCTCGTCCACGAGGACCGCGACGACCACCACGCCGCACACGTCCCGCACCCCAACGTCGTCCACCGGCAGCCGGTCGTACGCGGCGACGCCGCCGCGGCCGCCGCCCGCGCCGACGTCGTGGTGCGCGGCGAGTACGTCTTCGGCATGCAGGACCAGGCCTTCCTCGGCCCCGAGTCGGGCCTCGCGGTGCCTGCCGAGGACGGCGGTGTGGACCTCTACGTCGCCACCCAGTGGCTGCACTCCGACCTGCGGCAGATCGCCCCCGTCCTCGGCCTGCCCGAGCGCAAGGTGCGCATGACGCTGTCCGGCGTCGGCGGCGCCTTCGGCGGGCGCGAGGACCTGTCGATGCAGATCCACGGCTGCCTGCTGGCGCTGCGCACCGGCAAGCCGGTGAAGATGGTCTACAACCGCTTCGAGTCCTTCTTCGGCCACGTCCACCGCCACCCCGCCAAGCTCGCGTACGAGCACGGCGCGACCCGCGACGGCAAGCTCACCCACGTCCGCTGCCGCATCGTCCTGGACGGCGGGGCGTACGCGTCCTCCTCGCCCGCCGTCGTCGGCAACGCCGCCTCGCTCGCCGTCGGCCCCTACGTCGTGGACGACGTCGACATCGAGGCGCTCGCCCTTTACACCAACAACCCGCCCTGCGGGGCGATGCGCGGCTTCGGCGCCGTCCAGGCGTGCTTCGCCTACGAGGCCCAGATGGACAAGCTCGCCGCCGAACTCGGCCTGGATCCTGTGGACTTCCGCCGCCGCAACGCCATGAGCCAGGGCTCGGTCATGCCCACCGGGCAGGTCGTCGACGCCCCAGCGCCCGTCGCCGAGCTGCTGCGCCGCGTCAAGGCCCGCCCGCTGCCGCCGGAACGCCAGTGGGAGACCACCGAGGGCCCCGACCTGCGCGCCCTGCCCGGCGGGCTGTCCAACACCACGCACGGCGAGGGCGTCGTGCGCGGGGTCGGCTACGCCGTCGGCATCAAGAACGTCGGCTTCTCCGAGGGATTCGACGACTACTCCACCGCCCGCGTCCGCATCGAGGCCGTCGCGGGCGAGCCCGTGGTCACCGTGCACACCGCGATGGCCGAGGTCGGCCAGGGCGGGGTGACCGTCCAGGCGCAGATCGCCCGCAGCGAACTGGGCGTCGCCCAGGTCACACTGGCCCCCGCCGACACCACCGTGGGCTCGGCCGGCTCGACGTCCGCCTCTCGCCAGACGTACATGACCGGCGGCGCCGTCAAGCACACCTGCGAGGCCGTACGGGAGCGGGTGCTCGACCTCGGCCGCCGCAAGTTCGGCACCTACCACCCGGCCTGGGCCACCGCCGAACTCCTCCTGGAGGACGGCAAGGTGGTCACCGACGGCGGCGAGGTGCTCGCGGACCTCGCCGACGTCCTCGGGGACCAGGCGGTCGACCTGGAGCTGGAATTCCGCCACCGCCCCACGCAGCCCTTCGACCTGCGCACCGGGCAGGGCAACGGGCACGTCCAGTACAGCTTCGCCGCGCACCGCGCCGTCGTCGAGGTCGACACCGAGCTGGGCCTGGTCAAGGTCGTCGAGCTGGCGTGCGCGCAGGACGTGGGCAAGGCCGTCAACCCGCTGTCCGTCACCGGCCAGATCCAGGGCGGCAGCACGCAGGGCCTCGGCGTGGCGGTGATGGAGGAGATCGTCGTCGACCCGGTGACGGCGCTGGTCCGCAACCCGTCCTTCACCGACTACCTGATCCCGACCATCCTCGACACCCCGCCCATGCCCGTCGACATCCTCGAACTCGCCGACACCCACGCCCCGTACGGCCTGCGCGGCGTGGGCGAGGCGCCGACGCTGTCCTCGACCCCGGCGATCCTGGCCGCCATCCGCCAGGCCACCGGCCGCGCCCTGACCCGGGCCCCGGTCCGCCCGGAGCACCTGACGGAGTAGGGACGCGTCTCCCCGTCCCCGGCCTGGGGGACGCCCCATTCCGTCCGACCACCCGCACGCAACGGCCCACCGGCCCGAGGAGGTGAGCGAGATGCTGGACATCGCGGCCGATCTGCACCGGTGGTGCGCCGCGGGCCGGCCCTTCGCCGTGGCGACGGTCGTGGCCGTCAGCGGCAGCGCGCCGCGGCAGCCCGGGGCCGCGCTCGCCGTGGACGAGGACGGCACCGCCGTCGGCAGCGTGTCCGGCGGCTGCGTCGAGGCCGACGTCTACCTGCTGTGCCAGGAGGCCCTGGCCGCAGGGGAGCCGGCGCGCCCGGTGCTGCGCCGCTACGGCTGGTCCGACGACGACGCCTTCGCCGTCGGCCTGACCTGCGGCGGCGAGATCGACGTCCTCGTCCAGCGCGTCGACCCCGCCGCCCGTCCCGAACTCGCCGCCGCCCTGGCCGCGTTCGCCGCCGACGAGGTGTCGGCGCTCGCCCGGATCGTGGCGGGCCCCGCCGGACTCCTGGGCCGCGCCCTCCTCGTACGCCCGGACCTGCCGTACGAGGGCGGCCTCGGCGACGAGCGGCTCGACGCCACCGCGGCCGCGCAGACCCGCGCGCTGCTCGCCGCCGGGCGCACCGGCACCTTCGTGATCGGCGCTGACGGCAGCCACTGCGGCGAGCCGCTGACGCTGCTGGCCGAGTCGAACGCCGCGCCGCCGCGGATGCTGGTGTTCGGGGCGACGGACGTCGCCGCGGCGCTGGCCCGCGCCGGGTCCTTCCTCGGCTACCGGGTCACGGTGTGCGACGCGCGGCCCGTCTTCACCACCCCGCGCCGCTTCCCGGACGCGGCCGAGGTGGTCGTCGACCACCCCGACCGCTACCTCGACGCCGAAGCCGCGGCAGGCCGTCTCGACGCCCGTACCGCGGTGTGCGTCCTCACCCACGACGCGCGCTTCGACGTACCCGTCCTGGCCCGCGCGCTGCGCCTGCCGCTCGGCTACGTCGGGGCGATGGGCTCGCGCCGCACCCACGCCGACCGGACGGCCCGGCTGCGCGCGGCCGGCGTCCCCACCGGGGCGCTGGCCCGGCTGCGCTCCCCGATCGGCCTCGGCCTCGGCGCCCGGACGCCGGAGGAGACGGCGCTGTCGATCACCGCGGAGATCCTGGCGTGCCGCACCGGCGCCTCGGGCATGCCGCTGACCGGCGCGTCGACGCCGATCCACGCCCTGCCCGCCTGACGCGGCAGTTCACCCGCGCGGCAGCGGGCACCGCCGTGTCCATGTTGCAGAGTTTCCTCTGCAGAGGATCCTCTGTAATATCGCCGCCATGCCAGACGCGACGACTCCTGACGCGACCGCTCCCGACGTGACGACGCCCGACGGGCCCGCCCCCGCGGCCACGCGCCCCACCCGCCGCCTCGACGCCCGCAGCCTGCGCGGGCTCGCCCACCCGCTGCGGATGAAGATCTTCGAACTCCTCAGCCTGGACGGCCCGGCCACCGCCACCACGCTCGCCGAGCGCCTCGGCGAGAACACCGGCACCGTCAGCTGGCACCTGCGCCACCTCGCCGAGCACGACTTCATCGAGGAGGAAGTCGGCCGCGGCACCAAGCGGGAGCGCTGGTGGCGCCGGGTGGACACCACGAACGAGCTGAACAGCGCCGACTTCCGGAACGACCCCGACAGCCGGGGCGCCTTCGGCGTCTACCTGCACGAGCTGCTGCACCAGTACTTCAACCGCGTCACGGCCTACGTCAACGAGGACTGGGACACCGTCTGGCGCAACGCCGGCACCATCGCGGACTGGCGCGACCTGCGCCTGACGCCCGACCAGCTGAAAGCGCTCAACGCGGAGCTCGCGGCCGTCGTCGCACGCCACACCCCGGCCCCCGGCGCCGAGGCCGCCCCGGACGCGCTTCCGGTCGTCGTGCAGTTGCAGTCGTTCCCCCGCAGGGCCCGGGGCACCGGATGAGCCGCGGGGGCCTGCTGCGCCGCCACCGCGACTTCCGCCTGCTGTGGTGCGGCGAGACCGCGGGCAAGTTCGGCGCCTCCGTCACCGGGGTGTCGATGCCGCTGGCCGCCGTGTCCACGCTGCACGCCGGGACGTTCGAGGTCGGGCTGCTGAGCGCCACCGCCTGGGCGCCCTGGCTGGTCATCGGCCTGCCGGTGGGCGCCTGGGTGGACCGGCTGCCGCGCCGCCCGGTCATGACGGCCTCGGCCGCGGTCTCCCTCGCGCTCTTCGCCGCAGCCCCCCTCGCAGCCCGGCTCGGGCTGCTGAGCCTCGGGCTCCTCCTCGCGGTGGCCCTGCTGGCCGGCACCGCGGCGGTCTTCTTCCAGACCGCCTGCACCGCCTACCTCCCCGCCCTCCTGGACCCCGCCGACCAGCCCGAGGGCAACGCCAAGCTGCACGGCAGCGCGTCCGCCGCGCAGTTCGCCGGACTCGGCTCCGGCGGCGTCATCGCGCAGCTCGCCGGGGCGGTGAACGGGCTGTTCGCCAACGCCGCGACCTTCCTCGTCTCCCTCCTCTGCCTGGCCGGCATCCGCCACCGCGAGCCCCGCGCCACCCGCGCACGACGCCGCGGATCGCTGGCCGACGAGGTCCGCGCGGGCCTGCGCCTCATCGCGGGAGACCCCTGGTTCCGCACCTTCGCCCTCTTCGGGGCCGCCTCCAACCTGGCCCTCATGGGCTACCAGTCCCTCCAGGTGGTCTTCCTCGTCCGCAGCGTCGGCCTGCCGCCCGGCCTCGTCGGGACGCTCATCGCCGCCACCAGCACCGGCGGCGTCGCCGGCGCCTTCGCCGCCCGCCGGGTCGCCCGCCGTATCGGCACCGCCCGCGCCACACTGCTCTTCGAGCTGGCCGTCCCCGTCCTCGCCCTGCTCATGCCCCTCACCACCCGCGGCGCCGGTGTGCTGCTCTTCGTGGCCGGCGGCTTCTGTGTCACCGCGGGCGTCGTCGGCGGCAACGTCATCAAGGCGAGCTTCCAGCAGCGCTACTGCCCGCCCGAGCTCCTCGGCCGCCTCACCGCGAGCTCCGCCTTCCTCGGCTACGGCACGATCCCCCTCGGCGCCCTCCTCGGTGGCGCTCTCGGCACGGCCCTGGGCCTGCGCGCCGCGATGACCCTCATGACCGCGGGCATCCCCCTCGCCGCCCTGATCCTCGCCTTCTCCCCGATCCGCACCGCCCGCGACCTCCCCGACCAACGACGCCCCCCGCAGGCCGGCCCGCGCCCGGCGGTGGCGGAGCAGCCGGTGTAGCCGCGACGGGGGCCCGACTCCGCCCGTCCCGTGGTGGCGCAAGCCGCGCCATCCCTCGGCCGCGCGGCGGCGGCAGCACCGCCGGTTCGGCCACCCGCGGCCCCAACTCCCCGCCCGGCGGGGGACGTCCTCCCGCGCGGTGCCCGAGCGTCGGGCGCGACCGCGCAGCGCCGACGCCGACCGGGGCCGGCGATCGTCCCTGGGGCGGCGGGAGTTGACGTGCGGAACCGGTCACCCCTGCAGCGCCCGCGCCCTACGCCGGCGGCGGCGCAAGCTGCGGGACCGGCTGGGTCACCCTGCGGCGGGCGAAGTCCGCGCGCCATGCCGCGACTTCGGCCGCGTCCGCGGTGTGCGGGTCCCAGAGGCGGACGACGGTCGTGCCGGCCAGAACGTGTGTCTGCCGCTGTACGTCGAGCAGCGCCCACCGCAGCCCCTCAGGGCGGGGGACGGGACGGCCCACCACCGCGCCGTCCGGCAGTTCCGCCTGCCACAGCACCGCGCGGCTCAGGGGCTCCAGGGCCGGGTCGTCCAGACAGGTCGCCACCCACCGGGCCACGGGCCGGCCCGGGTCGGCGTGCAGCCGCTCGCTCAGGCTTCCCCGGAACGCGGCGACCCGCGCCCGCACCTCCGCGAGCCGCACCCGCAGCGCCGCGTACTGCACCGGCAGTCGCTCCCGGACCCGTACCGGCACGCGCTGCACGGCCCCGCCCCGGGCGTCCCGGAAGCCCAGCGTGACCTTGCCGTCCGACCGGACCGCGAGGACGGCCGTGCAGCCGCCCAGCTCGTACCGCAGCCCGAGCCCCTCCCAGCTCGGCGGCGCCTGGCGTACGAGCCCCAACTCCTCCCGCGCGGCTGCCACCAGGGCCCGCGGCCGCCCGGCGGCCAGCACCCGGTGGTGCCGGCCGGTCCCCGGCTCCCCGGCGAGCGACGCCAGCGCGGCCAGACCCGCCCGCAGGAAGAACGCCTCCGCCTCCGGCCGGTCCCCGAGCGGACCTCCGGCGTGGTGCCGCAACGCCCGGCCCAACTCCCTTACGGGCAGCTCCTCGCCCGACACGCACGCGGCCCACGCCAGCGCCCCCAGCACCCGCGCCGACCCGTCCGCGAGGGGCCCGCGGTGCGCGTCGGCCTGCGCGCACCTCTGCGGCTCGCCGTGCCCCGCCGCGAGCAGCAGCCCCAGCGCCTCGCGCGCCGCCGCCGACCGGGCGAGCAGCTCACCGGCCGAGCCGAGCAGCCCGTAGCGCGGCCGCAGCTCCCGGACGCCGCCGCACCAGCGCAGCAGTGCCACCACGTCCTCCTCGTACGGGCCCGGCCCGAGCGCGCACCGCGCCGCCACGGCGTACGCGCCCGCGCTCCGCGGCAGCAGCGCCTCCAGCACGGCGTCCGGCGGGCACGCCTGCCGCAGCCGTGCGGTCACCCGCTCCCGCCCGCGCTGCGGCGCGCCCGTACCGCCGTGCTCCGCGCCCGCGAGCACGTGCGCCGTGCGCAGCAGCGGCCGCAGCGGTTCGCGCTCGGGCGCGGGGATTTCGGCCAGCGCCGCGAGGGGGAGGTGCAGGGCGTGCTCGCCGCCCGCGGCCCACGCCGTGGCCGGGGTGCCGGACCCGTCCGTCAGAGCCAGCTCCCACAGCTCCGTGACGCCCGCGACGTCCCACCCGCAGTGGGCGTCGCCCAGCGCTCTCGCGGTGGACCGGTCCCCGTCCTCGCAGGCCAGAGCGCGCCTGCGCCGCTGGATCCGGAGGGCGGCGGCCCTCCGCTCCTCCGCCGGCAGCCGCGCCACCGCGGCGGCGCTGTGCGCAGCCCCCACCGTGCGCGGGTCGGCGTCGTCCGCCGCCGCGGCCTTACGCGACCGCCGGGCGTCCTTCGCGGCTGCAGCCGCGAGCCGCTCCTCGTACGCCCCCTCACCCGCGGCCCTCCCGGCCAGACGCTGCCACAGCCCCATCCCGTCCTCCCTCCCCGCACCCGGCGTGCGGTGTGCGGTGTGCCTGCGGCGTGAGCCCCTGCCGCACCCGGCGTGCGGTGTGCGGTGTGCCTGCGGCGTGAGCCCCTGCCGTGCCCGCACCCGGCGGGCGGCGCCTCCGGCGGGGGGCTTCCCACCCCACCACCCGTGCGACTCGGACGTCGGCTCTCTGTCCCCCTGTGGGGCGCATTCGCCGTCGGGGGCGAGCCGCAGTCCCCGGGTTTCCCCACCCCCACCGGGCGGAACGCCGCCGCCGCGGCCGGAGTGGCCCCCGACCCACCCACAGGTGGCACCGGCAGACGGCCGAGCACCCGCACGGGCGGGCAGGGCGGGCACAGCAAAGGGAGGGACGCGGACCGCCCCTGTCCGCAAGGGTCCCTACCGTATGGACCATGCCCCTCAGCCAGCGCACGCTCAACCGCACGCTCCTCACCCGTCAGCACCTCCTCCACCGCGCCGGACCGGCAACCACCGCCGAAGACGTCGTCGCGCATCTGCTCGGCATGCAGTCGCAGGTGCCCACCTCCCCCTACCCGGGGCTGTGGACCCGGCTCGGCACCTTCGACGTCGCCGAGTTGGGGCGGCTGCTCACCGAACGCCGCGTCGTGCGGCTGGCGATGATGCGCAGCACCGTGCATCTGGTGACGGCTCAGGACGCGTTGCGGTTGCGGCCGTGGGTGGAGCCGATGCTGCGGCGGTCGTTCGCCGGCTCGCAGTGGGCGAAAGGCCTGGCGGGGGCGGACGAGGCCGCGCTGACGGCGGAGGGCCGCGCGCTGCTGCGCGAGAAGCCGCGCACACCCGCGGAGTTGCGCGCGGCGCTCGCCCCGCGGTTCCCGGCCGCGGACCCGGCGGCGCTGGTGAACGCGCTGCGCTCGTGGCTGCCGCTCGTGCAGTTGCCGCCCCGCGGGGTGTGGGGTGCGGGCGGGGAGACGACGTACGGCCTGCTGGACGAGTGGCTCGGGGCGGAGCCCGCCGAAGCGGCGGACTGCGCGGAGACGGTCCGCCGCTACCTCGCGGCCTTCGGCCCGGCCGCCCCGGCGGACCTCCAGAAGTGGTCGGGGCTGACGGGCCTGAAGTCCGCCTTCGCCGGGCTGGACCTGCGCACGTACACGACCGAGGACGGCCGGGAGCTGTACGACCTGCCGGAGGCCGAGTTGGCCGACCCGGACGTGCCCGTGACGGCGCGTTTCGTCGCGGACTTCGACAACGTCCTGCTGTCGCACGCGGACCGTACGCGTATCGTGCCGGAGGCGTACCGCACCCGCGTGATGACCGTGAACGGCATCGTGCGCGGCACGATCCTGGTCGACGGCTTCGTGGCCGGCACGTGGCGCTTCGTGCGGGCGAAGGGCACGGCGGCGGTGGAGGTCACGCACTTCGCCCCGCTGTCCCCGGCCGACCGCGGGTCGCTCACGTCCGAGGCCCTGCGCCTGCTGGCGACGACGGACCCGGATGCGAGGCCCGAGGTGACGTTCACGGCGGGATGAGGGCCGCCCCCGGACCCGGCGCGGAACCGTCCGCAACGTGCGGCGGTGTCGGCCCAGCGGTCCGGGGCCGGGGCCCGAGAGCTGTTCCCGTGAACGGCGTCCCGGGAACAGCTCCCGGAGAACAGCCACCGAGGTCCTACCTCGCCGACTCGAACGCCCGCCCCGCCGCCGTCTCGGCGGCCCCGCTGCGGAAGAGCCCGCTGCTCGGCTTCGTGTCGTCCGCCCCGAGGCCGAACCACGCGTAGCGCTGCAGGTAGGGCAGCCCGTCCAGCATCTTCGTCGCCGCCGTCACGAACGCGGCCTGCTGCGCGCCGGTCGGGAAGCGCGTGCCGTTCGAGAAGTCGATGAGGGCGAATTCGGTGAGCCAGATCGGCTTGTGGTAGCGGTCGTACACCGCCTGGAGGTAGGACTTGAGCTGGGCGACCGCCTCGGGGGTGCGGAAGTCGCCGCCGTACCAGTGCAGGGCGACGAAGTCGACGCGGTAGCCCTTCGACCGGGCCCCGGACATGAAGCGGTCCAGCCAGCCGCCCGGGGTGTCCCCGCCGTACGCGACGGCGGGGCTGCCCAGCACCTTCCCGCTGGACATGAGCTTCGGCCACAGCGAGAGTGCCTGGTCCACGGTCATGTCGGACTGGGCAGACATGTCGGGCTCGTTGAAGCCCAGCAGGTAGGGGCCGGCCTTCTTCGCCTGGGCGAGCGAGGCCGCGTCGGTGCTCGCCGGGCCCCAGATCATCGGGACGAATCCGGGGCCGCTGACGCCGCTGTGGTTCGTGGACCAGGTGTAGTACCAGCTCGCCCCGGACTTGCCGAGAGCGGAGTTCACCCCGTCGAAGGACCAGACGCCGACGCCTTTGCGGGTCGAGGACGCGGGGGCGGCGGGCGCCGCCTCGGCCGGGGCGTGGGTGGCGTCCTTGCGGGAGGGCGTGGGCGAGGAGGGGCCCAGGGTGGGCGTGGCCGTCGTGGGGGACGGTGCGGTGGTGGGCGGGACCGGCGGGGTGGTGCTGCTCGCCGCCGGGCGCGGCGTGGCGGAGGCGTCGGCGGCGGGGGCGGAGCCGCCGCCCCCGGAGAGGTGGACGGCGAGCAGCGCGCCCGCCGCGACCGCGGCGACGGTGCCGGCCGCGGCGCCGGTCACCCCGGCGGGTCCCTGCGGCAGCCGGGGCCTGGCCCGGTGTCCGTGCCGCGCACCGCTCCGGCGTGGGGGGTGCCCCGGAGCGGTGCGCGGGGCCGCGGCACGGGACGCGGCCTGGGTGGGGGGTATGTGCGCGGGGAGCGGCCCTCCGAGCCCGGGTCCGAGCCCGAGCCCGATCGGCACCGGCAGCAGCGGCAGCCCGCTCAGCAGCCGGTCCATCGGCAAAAGCCCGCCCGCCCGCGCGGTGCAGTCGGCGCAGCCGCGGATGTGCCGGGCGAGGCGTTTGCGCCACAGCGGGCTCGGCACCCCGTCCCATCCGGCGGCGGCGTGCCGCAGCCCGTCACAGGGCTGGGCGGCGCCGAGGGCGCGGACCACCGCGCGGGAGACGTCCAGTTGCTCCTTCATGCGCTGGACCTTGACGGCCGCGTGCTGCCTGGACAGGCCGAGCGCGTCCGCGAGTTCGGCGCGGCCGAGGTCGCCGGTCTCCTCCAGCCACCACAGCGCGAGCAGCGTGCGGTCGTCGCCGTCGAGCCAGCGGGTGGCCTCGGCGATCTCCCGGCGCTGGTCGGTGAGACCGAGCCGCAGGACGGTGAGGGCGGCGAAGTCGGAGGCGGGGTCGGGTATCAGCTCCGCGGCGTCCAGCGCCGTCTGCTGGTGCCAGAACGCCTTGCGGGCCTGCTCGCGGTCGCGGACCTGGCGTACGGCGATGGCCACCAGCCAGGAGCGGAAGGCCGCCGGGTCGCGCAGCCCGTCCAGGCCGCGGACGACCCGCAGCAGCGTCTCCTGCACCACGTCGTCGACGTCGTCGTGCCCGTCGAGCGCGCGGCCCACGATGTTGTAGACGAGCGGCAGGCACTGCGCGACCAGCCGGTCGAGCGCCTGCTGGTCGCCCGCCCGCGCGGCCGCCACCAGCGCGGGGTCGGGTCCGGCACGGCCGTCTGCGCGCATGCTGCTCCGCTCCGATCTTCCGTCGTCCATGTCCGCGGGGCGCCGTCCGTACGGCGCTCCCCCCGGACAGGAGACGGTGCCACGCCCGGCGGATAACGGAAACCCGCCGGGCGCGGCGGACGGTTCACGGACTGGGCACGGTGTCCGTGAAGGCGGTCCCTGCCGTCCGGTAGCCGGCGACCCGGCTGCTGACCTGCGCGGGGGTCAGCACCTGGTCCTTGACGAAGACGACGTAGTCGACCTGCTCGTGGTAGGAGCGGGAAGTGCTGCCGGTCTGGCCCGCGAGGTCGATGAGCCAGTGGTTGAAGTCGATCCACTGCGGCGTCTCGGGCAGGTACGGCTCGCCGTGCGTCGCGACGGCCTGGCCGTCGATGTAGTAGGTGATGTTCGCGTTGTCGATGGTGATCTGGAGGTCGTGCCAGCCGTTCAGGCTCCCGTACTGCTGCCCGTGGGTGTTGACGGCGTTCCACGGGTCGGGGTTGTACGTCTCCCAGGACGTCTCGTACATGATGTTCTGCGTCTCGCCCCAGCCGCCGTTGGGCAGGTACTCGAAGTCCTGCTCGCTGTAGTCGGGGTCCATGGGCGTGTTGAGCGGGGTGAAGGTGAAGAAGGTCTGGTTGATGTGGTCGCCGTCCGGGCCGCTGTCCGGGGAGTCGCCGAAGCGGACCCGGGCCGCGTACGTGCCGTTCTTGAACTTCCGTGCGGTGGTCTGGAGTTCGGTCTCCCGGGTGCCTGACGCGGTGCCGTCCGTGGTGAGCTTGAGGTCCATGACGCGGTTGCTGCCGTCGGCGGCGAAGGTGATGTCGCCCGGCGACCAGGTCGCGCCCGCAACACCCGGGCCGCCCTGGCCGGACTTGACCGTCCAGCCGTGCTGCGAGAGGGCCGCGTCGGAGCTGGAGTTGTAGGAGAAGTCGTCGAAGAGCGCGGGCGCGCCCGGGTTGTCGCCGCCGCCCCCGGAGGTGGGCGGGGTCGTCGGCGGGGTGGTGGGCGGCGAGGTGGGGTCGTTGCCCGCGGGCGCGGTGCCGAAGACGGCCGAGCCGTTCTCCTGCACGGTGATCTTCGGCCAGTTCGCGTACGAGGTCTGGCCGGCGCCGAAGGAGTAGTCGTCGGACTGCGTGAGAGTCTGCCAGTCGGCGCGGTAGAAGCGCAGCTGCATGTCGCCGGTGCTCTGGCCGGGGGCGAGGGAGCCGGCGCCCGAGGTGAAGCCGATCTCCAGGTAGCGGTCGGCGGTCGCGGTGGGGTTGGCGAGGGTGCCGAAGGTGCCGGTGATGTTCGCGCAGCCCTTGACGGCCCAGGAGCACGCGAAGCGGTAGGAGAGGGAGGGGCCGTCGGACTTGAAGTAGTACCGCAGGGTGACCTGGCTGAGCGGTACGGACGCGGCTCCGGTGTTGGTGACCTGGAGCCAGGGCTCGGACTGGTCGGCGGTCGCTCCCGTCGCGCTGGTCCGGTACTGCGCGGTCAGCGCGTCCTGTGCGGCGGAGGCGGGCAGCGCGGTGAGGGCCGCGCAGCCGAGCCCGGCGGCCGCGCACAGCGCCATGGCGGCGCGCATGCGGACCGGGCGGCGGCGTGCGGTGCGTGCGGTGGTGCTTCGTGCGGTCGTACCTGACACGGTGATCCCTTTCCAGTGGGGTGGGTGGGTCCGGTGGGTCACGTGGCCCGAGGGGGAGGGAGGTGCACGCCGGGCCGGGGGCCCGGCGGGTCGAGGGGCCGCGCGCGTCCGGCGGCTCAGCGCGGGGACGCCGGGGACGCGGTCGCGGGGGTGCCGCCGGGGTCGCGGCGGTGGTGCACGCGCAGCGCGTCCAGCCGGGACTGGTGGGCGTGCAGCGCGGGGCGGAAGTCGGCGCTCCAGCGGCTCGCCGGGTTCCACGCCCGGTCGGCGAGCGCGGCCAGCCGCGGGAAGGCGAGGTATTCGGCCTGGGCGGTGGTGGTCACGTACTCCGTCCAGAGCTGCCCCTGTGTGCCGAGCACCCGGGCGGCGGCCTCCGGCTCCCAGCCGGGCGGCACCGCGTCCGCGGCGTGCACCGCGCGCAGGTCCAGCACCCCGCCCGCCTGGCCGGGCGGCTCGTCGGGGCCGGTGGCCTGCGGGTAGTCGAGGTACGTCGAGCGGTAGGGCGTCATGACGACGTCGTGGCCGCGCCGGGCGGCGGCGAGCCCGTGGTCGGTGTCCCGCCACGGCATGACGGTGAAGCCGGCGGGCGGCGCGCCCGAGTCCTCCGCCCAGCACACCGGGAGCCTGCCCTGCGCCAGCAGGAAGTCGCCGACCTGGCCGAGGAACCAGCCGTGCAGCGCCTTGGGCGACTCCAGGCCCAACCGCGCCGCCCGCTCGCGCGCCGCGGTGCCGGTCTCCCACTCGGTGACGGGGCATTCGTCGCCGCCGATGTGCACGTAGCGGGACGGGAAGACGTCCAGCACCTCGCCGAGCACCGTGCGGCAGAAGTCCAGAACCTCGTCGTGGACGCCGAGCACGGTGTCGCACACGCCCCACTCGGTCCACACGTCCAGCTGCCGCCCGGGCACGTTGCCGAGTTCCGGGTACGCCGCGAGCGCCGCGCGGGTGTGCCCCGGCATCTCGATCTCCGGCACCACGGTGACCCCGCGCTCCGCTGCGTACGCGACCAGGCCGCGCAGCTCGGCCGCGGTGTAGGCGCCCTCGTGCGGCACGGGGCCGCCGCGCCGCCCGCCGACCTCGGTGAGCCGCGGGAAGGCGGCGACCGGCATCCGCCAGCCCTGGTCGTCGGTGAGGTGCAGGTGCAGCACGTTGAGCTTGTGGAAGGCCAGCAGGTCGGTGAAGCGGCGCAGGAAGGACACCGGGAGGAAGTGCCGGGCGACGTCCAGCATCGCGCCGCGCCAGGGGTGGCGCGGCACATCGGTGATCTGCACGCCGGGGATGCGCCACGGCACACCCGCCACCGGCTGTGCCGCCAGCGCCTCGGGCGGCAGCAGTTGGCGCAGCGTCTGCACGCCCCGCAGCAGACCCGCCGGGCGGGCCGCGCGCAGCAGCACCGCGTCGGGGCCGACGGTCAGCCCGTAGCCCTCCTCGCCGAGCCCGCCGAGCATGTCGTCGACGACCAGCACGACGTTGCCGGCCGGGGAGAGCCGCAGCGGCAGCCCGGTGGCGGGCGCGAGGAGCGTGCGCAGCAGCCGGGCGGCGCCGGCGGCGGGGCCGTCGGCCCGCACCGCGGTGGACGCGTCGAAGGTGAAGTGGCCGGGGATACGGGCGTATTGGGTGGGGTGCGGGATGATCACGGCAGTCGCTCTCCAGGGCAGGGCGGGGCGCGCGCTCGGCGGGGGAGCGCGGGACAGGGGCGTACGGAAGGGGCCGGGCGTGCGGCGGCGGGGGAGGGGTCAGCCCTTGACGGCTCCCGCGGTCATGCCCGAGGTCACCCGGTTCTGGAGCAGCAGGAAGACCACCAGCACCGGCAGCATGAACAGCGACGAGGCGGCCATCGTGGCGCCCCAGTCCGTACCGAAGACGTTGCTGAACGACGCCAGCCAGACCGGCAGCGTGCGGGCGTCCTGGTTCTTGATGATCAGCGTGTTGGCGAAGGCGAACTCGTTCCACGCCGTGATGAAGCCGAACAGCGACGTCGACAGCAGCCCGGGCGCCAGCAGCGGGAAGGTCACCCGGCGGAAGGCGGCGGGCCGGGTGCAGCCGTCGACCTGCGCGGCCTCCTCCAGCTCCACCGGGATCGCGGCGAGGAAGCCGCGCAGCGTGACGATGGTGAAGGGCAGCGTCGTCATGAAGTAGACCAGTGTCAGCATCGACAGCTTGTCGAGCATGTCGGTGTCCCGCGCGATCACGTACATCGGGATCAGCAGCGCCTCCCACGGCGCCATCTGCGCGACGAACACCATCAGCAGGAAGGCGCGCCGCCCGCGCCAGCGCATCCGGCCGACCGCGAAGGCCGCGAGCAGCGCCACCACCAGCGACATCAGCACCGCGCCGAGCGTCACGGTGAGGCTGTTGCGCCAGAAGGTGCCGAAGCCGGGGGAGTCCACGGCGGTGCGGAAGTGCGCGAGCGTGGGGCGCAGGGGCAGGAAGGACGGGGTGTCGGACTGGATGTCGGCGGACGGCTTGAAGGCGGTCACCACCATCCAGTAGACGGGGAAGACGGAGATCGCCACGGTGAGCAGGGCGGCCAGGTTGAGGGGCAGCCGGCCCGCGCGCGGCCGGCGGCGGAGCGTCCGCTGCGCACGTGGCGCCTTACCAGTGGTCCAAGCGGTCACAGCGCGCCCTCCTGGTGGAACATCCGGCGCAGGTTGAACACGAGCGCGCCGAGCAGGATCAGTACGGTCAGGGTGGAGACGGCCGCGCCCAGGTCGTACTTGTGCAGGCTCTGGGCGATCTGGAAGGCGTAGACCGGCAGTGTCGTCGTGGCGCCGTTCGGGCCGCCCTCGCTCATCACCCAGATCTGCGTGAAGGCCTTGGCGCACCAGATCACTTCGAGCGAGGTGACGAGCGCGAACAGCGGCCGCAGCATCGGGAAGGTCACCAGTCGGAAGGACTGCCAGGCGCCCGCACCGTCGATCCGCGCCGACTCGTACAGCTCCGCCGGGATCGTCGTCAGGCCGCCGTAGAGGGTCAGCGCCGCGAAGGGCACGGACTGCCACACCACGAGGACCACCAGGATCGCGAAGGTGGCCGTGCCGTGCGCGAACCACGAGTAGTCCCGGTAGGAGTCGAAGCCCAGCTTGACCAGTGCCCAGTTGACCACTCCGAAACGGGACTGGAAGAGCCACTGGAAGATGGTGGTGGCGGCGATGACCGGGGTCGCCCAGGTCAGCACCAGCCCGCTCATCACCGCCAGCCGCATCCGCTTGCCGAGCCGGACGAGCATCAGCGCCACCAGCGTGCCCAGCACCATGATCAGCACGACGTCCAGCGCGGTCCACCACACCGTGCGCCGCACGACCGTCCAGAACTCCGGATCGTCCAGCACCGCCCGGTAGTTGGCGAAGCCGGCCCAGGTGGCGCCGCCGCGGATCAGCTCCCCGAGGCCGAAGTGCTGGAAGGACATCACGATGTTCCTGACCAGTGGATAGGCCAGCAGGAACACCGCTCCCACCACGGTCGGGGCGACCAGCAGGTACGGCCAGAGGGCGGCGGCCGCCCGGCCCCGCCGGCGGCCCTTCCGGGCCCGCGGCGGCGCCGGCGGCGGATCCATGACGGCCGGCCGTGGAGCGGCGGCGGAGCGGGCGGTGGACACGGGGACTCCTCGGGGTGTCGGCGGGGCGGGGCCGGGTCCGGGCGGGCGGCCCGGACCTGCGGGCGGGCGGTCAGGAGGCGGACGCGAGGGCCTTGTCGATCGCGTCGTCCGCGGTCTTCGCGGCGGCCGCCGGGTCGGCGCCGGTGAGCACCTGCGTCATGTACTGCTTGATCGGGTTGTTCGCCTCGACCGCGGCCCAGTTGGGGGAGTTGGGCGTGGCATGGCCGTTCACCGCGCCGGCCGCCATGACCGACGCGCCCGGGTTGCCGGCCAGCACCGAGCCGAGCGAGGTGCGGTTGGGCACGTAGCTCATCGCCTTGGCCATGTCGGTCTGGAAGTCCGTGCCGGCCAGCGCCTTGACCACCTGGTAGGCCTGGTCCTGGTGCCGGGACGCCGCCGGGATCACCAGGTCGGAACCGCCGGTGAAGACCGCGCCGGGCTTGTCGGCGGTCTTGCCCGGGATCGTGAAGAAGCCGATCTTGTCCTTCATCGCCGGGTTGGCCTGCTCGATCACCGCGGCGCCGCCGGGCACCGAGATGATCTGCGCGGTCCTGCCCTTGGCGAAGACGTCCGCCTGCAGCGGCTTGGCCTCGTCGGAGTCCTTGGGGCCCTTCCCGAGCGCCTGGAGCTGCTGGTAGAAGGCCATGCCCGCCTGCGCCTGCGGGGTGCCCAGGGCGCCCTTCCAGGAGTCGCCGTCCTTGACCGCCAGGTCGCCGCCCTCGTCCCAGACGAAGCCCGCGAGCGCGTACCAGGTCTGGCCGGGCAGGTAGATGCCTTCGTTGCCGCCGGTGTTGAGCTTGGTGGTGTCCTGGATCCACTCCTCGCGGGTCTTCGGCGGCGCGGAGATGCCGGCCTTGGCGAAGAGGTCCTTGTTGTAGATCACCACGCGGTTGGCGGCGTACCACGGCACGCCGTACTGCTTGCCGTCGATCTTGCCCGGGTCGGCGAGGCCCGGGATCCAGTCCGAGCCCTGGAGGTCGGCGACCTTCTCCGTGAGGTCCGTGACGCCGCCGCTGGCCGCGTACTGGGCGACCTGGGTGTTGCCGACCTCGATCACGTCCGGGGCGTCCTTGCTGGCCAGGGCGCTGATGATCTTCTGGCCGATGCCGTCCCACTGCTGGATCTGGATGTCGAGGGTGACGCCCTTGTGCGCGGCCTCGTAGCCGGTCTTGAACCGGCTGACCACCGCGTCCGACATGCTGTCCTGCATGAACCACACGGTGAGCTTCGCCGGGGAGTCCGAACCTCCCGCGGAGCCGGGGGACTTGCCGTCGTCGTCGGAGGAGGAGCCGCAGGCGGTCAGGCTCAGGGCGGCCGCGAGGGCGAGCGCGGCGGCGGGGAGAAGTCGGGATCTCACAGGAGAACTCACGGGGGTGTCACCTCGGAAGCGCAGGGCTGGTGTTTACCACTTACACGTGGTCTAGAGCTGTGCGCCGAAGGTGGCATAGACCACTGGTCACGTCAAGGCCCTGTGCGCGGCCCGAAAATCGGGTCGTATACGGTCGTGTCCTGCGCTGTGGCAGCTCACAGCGGCTGGCGCGCTGGTCAACATCTGGATAACCTCGGCGGACGAGGGTGGACAAGCCACCGCCGGAGTGCCGACGGGGTACTGACGGGAAGGGACACACGTCATGGTGAGCGAGCCGTCGCGATCCGCGGTGAAACGCGAACGGGTCCGCGACTACCTGATGGAACTCGTCGAGTCCTGCGCCCCCGGCGACCCGATCCCCTCGGAACGCACGCTGTGCGAGCAACTCGGCGTCTCCCGGCCGACGTTGCGCTCCGCGGTGGACGAACTGGTCACGACCGGGCTGCTGGTGCGCGAGCACGGCCGCGGGATGTTCGTCGCCCGCGCCAAGATCACCCAGGAGCTCGCCCCGGCCCGTGACGCCTACCGCCTGCCGCAGGCGTCGGGCACGTGGGCCAGCCGCGTCCTGGAGTTCACGACCGTGCAGGCGGGCGCGCGCGTCGGCCGCCGGCTGCACATCTCACCGGCCGCGGAGATCACGTACATCGCGCGGCTGCGGCTCGTCGACGACGAGCCCATGGCCATCGAGTACCTGCACGTGCCCGCCGCGATAGTGCCCGGGCTCGGCCCCGGCGACATGGAGTCCGGGGACTTCTACGACTTCCTGCGGGAGCGGCACGGGGTGCGGGTGCACGAGGCCGTGCAGTCCATCGAGCCGACCGTCACCAACGAGGAGGAGGCCCGGCTCATCGGGGTGCCGGTGCTGTCTCCCGCGCTGCTCTTCGAGCGGCTCACCAAGGACGTGGACGGGCGGCCGGTGGAGTACGTGCACTCCGTCTACCGCGGCGACCGCTACCGCATCGTCTCCCGGCTCGCCCTCGGCGACAGCCCCCCCGCGGCCGGCCCGCGGCTGTCCGCGGCCCAGCACCACCCCGGCATGCCCCCGGGCGACCTCCCCGCCCGCCGCGAGGTCCCCGCGACCACCTCGGGGGACGTGCAGCCGGGGTAGCCCCTCAGGCCGTCCGGGACGCGCCCGCCGGGCACGGGAAGAGCAGCGGGTCCACCGTGGCAGCGGTGCGCGGACGCGAGACCGCCCCGCCGGCGCGCGGGGGACGCGACCGGCGGGGCGGTGGTGTGTTGGGGGGCCGGTGATGCCGGGTGTCCCGTCCCCACGATGACCCGGCTGCCGGCCCCCGGCCCGGCGCCGCCCGCTCGGTCGGCACCGGGTGTTCCGGGAGCCCGGGGCGCACGCGCCCCGGGGGCTCACATGTGGACGGCCTTGACCGCCTCGCCGTCGGCCGGCTGGGTGCGCCCGCTGCGGTACATGAACGCCGCGAGGATGCCGCCGACCAGGAAGAAGCCCGCCGACCACCAGTAGGCCGTGGCGTAGCTGTGCAGCGCCGCGTTCGCCTTCGCCATCGGGCCGGTGTGGTCGGCCAGGTACGCGGTCAGCGCGCTGGCGGCCAGCGTGTTCAGCAGGGCGGTGCCGATCGAACCGCCCACCTGCTGCATGGTGTTGACGGCCGCGGAGGCCACGCCCGCGTCCTGCTCGGCGATCCGCTCGGTGGCCACGCTCATCGCGGCGGGCATCACCAGGCCGATGCCGAAGCCGGTCACCAGCAGCGGCGGCAGCACGTTCGCGGCGTAGCTGCTGGTCAGGCCGAGGTCGGTCATCCAGGCCATGCCGACGGCCGCCAGCAGCATGCCGCTCGTCACGATCCAGCGCGGGCCGAACTTCGGCAGCAGCGTGTTCGTGGTGAGCTGTGCCGCGACCATCAGGGCGCCGATCATCGGCAGGAACGCCAGACCGGTCTTGACCGCGTCGTACCGCAGGGTCAGCTGGAGGTAGTACGTCAGGAAGAGGAAGACGCCGAACATGCCCGCGCCGGAGATCGCCAGCACCGTGAAGGAGGCGCCGCGGTTGCGGTCCAGCAGGACGCGCATCGGCAGCAGCGGGTGCGCGATCCGGGTCTGCCACCAGCTGAAGACGGCCACCAGCAGCGCGCCACCGGCCAGGAAGCCCCAGGTCAGCGGGGAGCTCCAGTCGTGCGTCTCGGCGTTGGAGAAGCCGTAGACGATGCCGAAGAGGCCGACGGTGACCAGCAGGGTGCCGGGGACGTCCAGCCGCTGCCGGTCGGCGGGCGCGCCCTTGCGCAGCAGCATCATGCCGCCGATGAACGCGACGACCGCGAAGACCAGGTTGACGTAGAGCGTCCAGCGCCAGTTGAGGTTCTTGGTCAGCACGCCGCCGAGCAGCAGGCCGACACCGCCGCCGGCGCCGGCGATGGCGCCGTAGATGCCGAACGCCTTCGCGCGCTCCTTCATGTCGGTGAAGGTCGTGTTGAGCAGCGACAGTGCCGCGGGCGCCAGCAGGGCGCCGAACAGGCCCTGGAGGGCGCGCCCGGTGACCAGCACCTCGAAGTTCTGGGCGGCACCGGCCAGCGCGGAGGCGCCCGCGAAGCCGACCACGCCGACGAGGAAGACGATTCTGCGGCCGATGAGGTCCGCGAGCCGGCCGCCGACGAGCAGGAGCGAGCCGAAGGACAGCGAGTAGGCGGTGACGATCCACTGCCGGTTGCCGTCGGAGAACTTCAGGGCCTCCTGGGCGGAGGGCAGGGCGATGGTCACGACGGTGGCGTCGAGCACCACCATGAGCTGGGCGATGGCGATGACGGCCAGGACCCACCAGCGGTGGTTGGGCCGCTCGGTGGGCGCGGGCGCGCCGCCGGAGGTGCCCGGCGAGGACTTCGTGAGCCGGTCGACGGGGACGTCGGCCGCGGACTGGGATGACATCAGGCGGAGCTCCCGGGCTGGGACGTAGGGCTGTACGGCTGTACCGCAGGAAGAACGAAACGGTTTCGTACTCGAACGACGTTACGTCCGCCCTTATCGAAACGCAAACGTTTCGCTGACGCCCGGTGTGTGCGCCTGGTCACATGCCCCGTGACCAGGTCCTACGAGTCGGCGCGCCCCGTCACGGCGACCGCCACGCCCAGGCCGATCATCGCCAGGCCGCCCGTCCCGCCCACCGCCGCGAGCCGCCGCGGGGACGAGGCGAACCACGTGCGCGCGGCCGACGCGGTCAGCGCCCACATGCTGTCGAAGAGCAGTGCGATGACCGTGAACACGAGGCCGAGCAGCAGCATCTGCTCGTGCACGCGGCCCGCGCCGCGGTCCACGAACTGCGGCAGGACGGCGGCGAAGAACACCATCGTCTTGGGGTTCGTGGCACCCACGACAAAGCCTTCCCACAGCGTACGCACATCGCTGCGGCGGGTCGCCGGGGCCCCCTGCGCGGAGTCCTCCCCGCTCATCGCCCCGGCCAGCACCCGGCGCTGCCGGAAAGCCTTCACGCCGAGGAACACCAGGTAGGCCGCGCCGGCCAGCTTGAGCGCGGCGAACAGCGCGACGGAGCGCGACACGATCTCGCCCAGGCCGATCGCGACGGTCGCGCTCAGCACGTAGGCGCCGATGGCGTTGCCCAGCACGCTTCCCAGGGCGGTGCGCCGCCCGTGCGCGAGTGCTCGTCCGAGCACGAACAGGACGCTCGGTCCGGGGATCAGGACCAGCACGACCGACATCGCGGCGAAGCCGCCAATCCTTTCGAGGCTCACGCGGCGCACGCTACCCGCCCCCGCATGCGGCGCGCGCCCCGTTTTTCGCACCGGCTGCCCCGTGCGGTGGCTTGCGCGAGCCCCCGCCGGTGGATGGCCGGTCGCGCAGTTCTCCCCCCAGGCTCCGCCCGGGAGGTGCCCCACGCGCCCCTGATGGTTGCCCCTGCGGGAGGAGGGTGAGCGTTTTCAGGGGCGCGGGGAACTGCGCGACCAGCCGCGACGAAAGGGACGGTCCCGGGACGGCAGGAAGCGGCAGCCCGCAGGGCTGGAAGCGGGCCCGCGCGGCTCGCGGGGCGGCGGCAGCCCGCAGGGCTGGAAGCGGGCCCGCACGGCTCGCGGGGCGGCGGCAGCCCGCGAGGGCTAGGGCAGAAGCCCCGAGCGGCGGGCCGAGGTCACCGCCTCGAGACGGGTGTGCGCCCCGAGCTTGCGCATCGCCGACCTCAAGTAGGACTTGACCGTTTCCGGCTGGAGCCGCAGCCGCGCAGCGGCCCCCGCGTTGGTCGCGCCCGAGGCGATCGCCGCGAGAACGTCCAGCTCGCGGGCGGTGAGCTGCACCACCGGCGCCCGCTGCGCCGGCACTCCCGGCACCGCTGCCGACGCCAGCCGCGCGCACGCGGCCAGCAGCTCCCGCCGCAGCTGCGGGTCGCCGATGCGGACGGCGAGCCCGCGCAGCTCGCGGTGCGCGTCGCGGACCTCCTCCCAGGCCCGCGGGTTGGCCGTGACGACCGGCGGCTGGCAGGACGCCAGCAGTCGCCGCGCCTCGTCCCGCGCCACGATCGCCTGCTCCAGGTCCCGCGCGGCGTCCATCGCGGCGGCGAGCGGGCGGTCGCCGATCATGCAGGCCTCCCGCAGCGCCCCGTAGAGCACCCCGCGGACCTGGCGGTGGACGACGATCGGTACGGCGAGCACCGAGCGCAGCCCCTCGCCGGCGACGGCGGCGTCGTACTCGTGGCTGATGGTGCGCGAGGAGCCGTAGTCGGTGACGGCGTACGGCCGCCGCAGGGCGAGCGTCTTGCCGCCGAGGCCGTTGCCCGTGCGCACCTGCAGCCCGCGCAGCGACTCGGTGTCGGCGCCGGACAGCTCGGTGATCCGGAAGAACGCCGCACCGGGCTGCGACACCAGCCCGCCGAAAGTCACGGGCAGCATGGCTGACCTGCGCATCCGCAGGAGTGCTGCCCGTACGTCCACGGCTTCTCCGGCACTGCCGTCCACCGCGCCACCTCCTCACCCCCGTCCGGGGGTAGTGAGACCCACGTCACTCGCGCACGATGCTACCGAGAGCACGTGCACGAGGAGGACACATGGCCGTATCGGACGCGACCGGGGCATTCCGGGCTGCTCGGGACGTCTTGCTGCGGCACCGCGAGGACTACGAGGCGGCCGTGGCGGCCTTCCGATGGCCCGAACTGCCGCAGTTCAACTGGGCGCTCGACTGGTTCGACGTGATCGCCGCGGGCAACGACCGCCCCGCGCTGTGGATCGTGGAGGAGGACGGCACCGAGGCGATGATCTCCTTCCGGGAGATGTCCGACCGCTCCGACCGGGTCGCCTCCTGGCTGCGGGCCCGCGGGGTGCGGGCCGGCGACCGGGTGCTGCTGATGCTCGGCAACCAGGTCGAGCAGTGGGAGTGCGCGCTCGCGCTGATGAAGCTGCGCGCCGTGGTGATCCCGGCGACGCCCCTGCTCGGCCCGGCCGACCTGCGCGACCGCATCGGCCGCGGCGGGGTCCGGCACGCCGTCGTGCGGGCCGCGGACACCGCGAAGTTCGACGGGGTGCCGGGCGACTACACCCGGATCGCGGTGGGCGGCGCGGCCGGTCCCTGGCTTGCGTACGAGGAGGCGTACGCGGTCCCGCCCGGCTTCACCCCGGACGGGCCGACGGCCGGGTCGGACCCGCTGCTGCTGTACTTCACGTCCGGCACCACCGCGCAGCCCAAGCTCGTCGAGCACACCCACGTCTCGTACCCGGCCGGGCATCTGGCCACGATGTACTGGATCGGGCTGCGGCCGGGCGACGTGCACCTCAACATCTCCTCGCCGGGCTGGGCCAAGCACGCCTGGTCGAGCCTGTTCGCGCCGTGGAACGCCGAGGCCACGGTCTTCGTGCACAACTACACGCGCTTCGACCCGGCCCGGCTGATGGCCGAGATGGAGCGCTGCGGGGTGACGAGCTTCTGCGCGCCGCCCACGGTGTGGCGGATGCTCATCCAGGCCGATCTGAGCCTGCTCGCGACCCCGCCGCGGGAGGCCGTCGCCGCGGGCGAGCCGCTCAACCCCGAGGTGATCGAGCACGTGCGGCGGCTGTGGGGCGTGCTGATCCGCGACGGCTTCGGCCAGACCGAGACCGCCGTGCAGGTCGCCAACACCCCGGGGCAGCTGGTCAAGGCCGGTTCGATGGGCCGCCCCACGCCCGGCTACACGGTCGCGCTGGTCGACCCGGTGACGGGCGAGCCCGGCGACGAGGGCGAGATCTGCCTCGACCTGAGCGACCGCCCGGTGGGCCTGATGACGGGCTACGCGGGCGACCCCGGGCGCACCGCGCAGGCCATGGGCGGCGGCTACTACCGCACGGGGGACATCGGCCGCCGGGACACGGACGGCTACATCACGTACATCGGCCGCTCCGACGACGTCTTCAAGTCCAGCGACTACAAGATCAGCCCGTTCGAGCTGGAGAGCGCGCTGCTGGAGCACGAGGCGGTCGCGGAGGCCGCGGTGGTGCCCGCCCCGGACGAGCTGCGGCTGTCGGTCCCCAAGGCGTACGTGGTGCTCGCCGAGGGCTGGGAGCCGGACGGCGCGACCGCCGAGGCGATCTTCGCGCACTCCCGCTCGGTGCTGGCCCCGTACAAGCGCATCCGACGGCTGGAGTTCGCGCCGCTGCCGAAGACGGTGTCCGGCAAGATCCGCCGGATCGAGCTGCGGGAGGCGACGATGCGCGACGGCAGCGCCGAATTCCGCGAGGAGGACTTCCGCTGACGGCGGCGGCCGCCGGGCCGCCGCTCCGTTCGACGGTGCGGGGAGGGGCGCAGTCACACGTGACGGTGTCCACCGGTCCGGCGGATCGCGGGTGCGCCGGGCCCGGCCGAGCGAGCCGAGGGAGGCCTGGGCGGGCTCGCCCTGACGGCCGGGTCCCGGGGCGGGGCGTGCGCCTTCAGGCCGGGCCGGGCGCCGGGCCGGACTGGATGAGCGCGTCGGCCGCCGGGTTGACCGGCTGCGGCGTCCCCGTGAGGTCCATGACGAACAGCGGCACACCCAACTGGTCCGCGCGCAGCCGCCCTTCGTGCGTGTAGCCGGCCAGCGAGAAGAACGCGCCGACCGCGTCCTCGTTGGCGCAGTTGAGCCACAGGCACTCGACGTCGCGCACCGCGGTCGGCTGGGTGCTGGGGTCGACCTGGGCGACCAGGCCCCGGCCGCGCAGGTCGATGCCGTTGGCCGTACGGTCGCCCGCGAGCCGCACGTCGGCGAAGCCGAGCCACTTCAGGTACTGGGCCGCGGCCGTGAGCGCGTCCCGCCCGGTGCGGATGGTGACCGGCCGGAAGGGCGGCCGGGAGGTGGTCGGCGGCGGTACGGTGCCGGCCGGCGCGGGCGCGCTGCCGCCGGGGGAGTGCAGCGGGCCGGGCGATCCGGCGGCCTCGGCGTCGACCGGGAGCCGGATCAGCGCGCCGCAGGAGCAGCCGAGTTCGGGCGTCGGCCACTGGCCGGTGCGCCCGCAGCCGGGGCAGCGAAGCCGTACCCACGACTCGTCCCACGAGCGGTGCAGGACCTCGACCGGGGGACCGCCGCGCAGCACCGGCAGGCACAGGGGCGCCCCGCACGGGCAGGGGTAGGTCGGCGCCGTGTACGTATGGTCACGGCGGCAGGCCGGGCAGCGCACCGGCACGCTCTCCGCTGCCATGGCGGTCACCACTTCCGATCGGTGTCGTCACCCCCATAGTGCAGGAATTCCCGCCTCCGGGTGAGCGGTTGACGGGACTGAGGGTCGACCGTGCGGAACGCTGCGTCACCGGCCCCGACCGCCGGACGCTCCGCCGCCGCCCGTCCCGCCCGTGCCCGTGCCCGCACCCGCGGGCGAGGAATTGGGCGCGGAAAGTACTTCCTCTTAATTGCCGGGGACTCGGCGATACCGCGGGTAAAGCCGCCGCAGCCCTCGCGACCTGCGGTACAGCTGGCCGCATTGCTGCCGAATGCGAATTCGGTGGGCCCGGGGGAATTCCTGCAGCGTGTCATCCGGCCCGCCCCGGGCGACGGTGGGCGCGGCAAGTCCTGTTGTCGCAGGCCAGGAGTGCCTGCATGTTTTTGACCAGCCGTCGGCAGCCCACCCCGCGAAAACGCGAGGCTAGAGCGCGTGCCGCACCCACACGTTGGGCTCGACGTAGACGGCGTGGCCGTTCGCCGTGTCGCAGTGGACGGGGGACAGCGCGCCCGGCACGACCACCTCGCCGTCGTGGTCGAAGGGCAGGCCCGTCCATGTGCGCCACTGGGCGAGCGAGCCGCTGACGGTCATGGACGCCGGGGCGACCTTCTCCACGGTGCCGCCCGCCTTGACGTGGACGCGCAGCCAGGGGTCCTCGGGCAGGCCGTCCTCGCGCGTGCGGCGGACGTACTCGGCCAGCGGGACGCGCGGGTGCAGGTGCTTGCCGTTGGGGCGGACGGGTGCCAGCAGCGAGCGGTGGCCCTGCCGGGCGACGGCCCGCCGCATCGCGTCGAGCATCCGGTAGGACAGGCCGCGGCCCAGGTAGTCCTGGTCGAGGGTGATCTCCAGCGCGCTGGCGGCAGTGGTGGGCGTGCCGGTGGCGCGGTCCCGCACCGCCCAGCCCAGCACGCGGTCCCAGCCCTGGTCGGGCAGTTCCTCGCGGCCGTCGAGCTCGGCGTTGAAGGGCACGCTCAGGCCGCGGGCCACGACGCGGTCGCCGTCCGTCGCCACGACGCAGTAGTCCGGGAAGTCGTGCACCACACGGCCCAGCAGCGATCCGGCCAGCAGGTCGTGTCCGGTGAAGACCGGCCAGGTGTCGGCGATCTCGTAGACGCGGGCGGCCAGGTGCGGGCGGTCGGCTATCCGGGTGACGGTAAGGGAATCGGTGTCGTTCACACCGTCGATCCTGCCAGGCCCGCGCGGGCGGCCGAACCCGCCTCCACCACGGGGAAGCCGCTGCCGTACGGCGTCGCGTAGGGTCTCGCCCGGACACCGCCGACGGAGGAGGGGACCGGTGCGACTGAGGCTGGAGTTCACGACCGAGCCGTTCGACCTGGACGTACCGCCGCGGCACGCCGTGGTCGCGCGGGAGGTGGTGGAGGGCGGGACGCTGGAGGGGGTGGAGGTCGGGCCGTTCGGCAACACCGCCGAGGGGGCGGCCGACGAGGTGGTCGCGGCCGTCGCCGAATTGCTGCACCGTACCCTCGCCGCCGGGGCCACCCGAATATCGCTCCAGGTCAGCGCGCTGCCGGACGGTGGGGCGTGACCGGCGCGGAAGGGCCGGAGCACCCCTTCGCGCGGGCCGTCAGACCGCTCGTGGACGCGATGGGCGGCGAGCTGCTCGCCCCGGCGGCCGCGCGGGCCGACGATGTCGTGCTGAGCTGGGAGGGCGCGCCCGTCGTCGCCGTACGGCTGCCGCACCTCGCGGACTCCCTCGACCACCTGCTCGCCGACCTGCGCCGCCGCCACGGGCGCCCGCTCGCCGAGCTGGGCCGCAAGGAGAAGCAGCAGGTCGTGCGGCAGTTGGAGGAGCGCGGCGCGTTCGTCGTCCGGCACGGTGTGGAGACCGTCGCCGCGGCCCTCGGCGTCAGCCGCTTCACCGTCTACAACTACCTCAACCGGGAGGGCGCGGCGCCGCCCGCCGAGGGGCCGTGAGAGGGAGCCGTAACGGGAAGTTTTCAACAAAATGTTGACGCCCCTTCACGGCGGCTCCTAGCGTGCCCGTGTGACCTCCCGCACCCCGCCGGGGCTCTCCCGGCTCAACCAGGCCGACGCGGCCACCGCCGTGTCGCTGCTGCGCGAGGTGTGCGCGAGCACCACGTGGTGCGAGCGGATGGCCGCCGGGCGGCCGTACGCGCACACCGACGAGCTGCTCGCGGCGAGCGACGCGGCCATGTCCCGGCTGACCGCCGCCGACCTGCACGAGGCGATGGCCGCGCACCCGCCGATCGGGCGGCCCGCGCCCGGCGACGCCGCCTCGGCCCGCGAGCAGTCGGGCGTGGCCGCGGAGGAGCGCGCCGAACTGCTGGAGCTGGGCGAGGCCTACCGGCGCGCGCACGGCCACGTCTTCCTGATCTGCGCCACCGGTGCGTCGGGCGAGCGGATACGGGCGGAGCTGCGCGCGCGTACCGGCAACGACACCGCCACCGAGCGCGAGATCGTCCGCACCGAACTGGGGAAGATCAACCGCATCAGACTCGGCAGGCTCGCGGGCACCCCGCAGGAGGACGCACCATGACCGACCGGGAGATCTCCGTCTCCACCCATGTCCTGGACACCGCCGCGGGCCGCCCGGCCGCGGACGTGCCCGTCACGCTCTCGGCCCGCGCGGGCTCCGACGCCCCCTGGACGGAGCTGGGCACCGCCGCGACCGGCCCGGACGGCCGCTGCACGGGCCTTCCCGCACTGCCCCCGGGCACCACGCACGCCCGGCTCGCCTTCGACACCGCCTCCCGCGCGCCCGGGGCCGCCTTCTTCCCCGAGGTCGCGGTGGCCTTCGCCGTCAGCCCGGACGAGCACTACCACGTACCGCTGCTGCTCAGCCCGTTCGGCTACTCCGTATACCGAGGGAGCTAGCGAGATGACCACGACGCTCGGCCAGACCCAGTACGGCAAGGCGGAGACGCGCGTCGTGCGCGTCACCCGCGACGGCGCCACCCACCACCTGAAGGACCTCAACGTCTCGGTCGCGCTGTCCGGCGCGATGGAGGCCGTCCACCTGTCCGGCTCCAACGCCGCCGTGCTGCCCACCGACACCATGAAGAACACCGTGATGGCCTTCGCCAAGAAGTACGGCATCGCCTCCGCCGAGGACTTCGGGCTGCTGCTGGCCCGGCACTTCGTCACCGCGCAGACGTCCATCCACCACGCCCGGATACGCATCGAGGAATACGCCTGGGAGCGCGCTCCGGGTGGCTCCGGCCACTCCTTCGTGCGCCGCGGCGGCGAGGTGCGCACCGCCGAGGTCGCCTTCGACGGCGAGCGGTGCCAGGTCGTGGCCGGGGTCACCGGGCTGGTGGTGCTCAACTCCACCGACTCGGAGTTCTGGGGCTTCGCCCGCGACCCCTACACGACACTCCCCGAGACCCGCGACCGCATCCTCGCCACCGAGGTCGACGCCCGCTGGCGCTACGCCTGGGACGGCACGGACGGCACGGACACCCCGGCCCCCGGGTGGGACGACGCCTGGGCCCGCGCCCGCGGCGACCTGCTCGCGGCCTTCGAGGGCACGTACTCGTACTCGCTCCAGCAGACGCTGTACGCGATGGGCTCCCGGGTCGTCGAGGGCAGCACGGCGGACGCCGCGGTCGACGAGGTGCGGCTCTCGCTGCCGAACAGGCACCACTTCCTCGCCGACCTCGCGCCCTTCGGCCTGGCCAACGAGGACGAGGTGTACTTCGCCGCCGACCGCCCCTACGGGCTCATCGAGGGCACGGTGCTGCGGGACGGCGCCGAGGCCCGCCTCCCGGTCACCGGCTGACCGGCCCGCACAACGCCACGTACGACGGAAGAGGACACCCATGCCCGCAGCAGAGCGCATCGTCATCGAGAACTGCGCCGTCGCCACCGTGGACGCCGCGGACACCGAGTACGCCGCGGGCCATGTCGTCGTCGCGGACGGCGTGATCGAGGCGGTCGGCGCGGGACCCGCCCCCGCCGATCCGGTCGCGGGCGCGGCCCGCCGCATCGACGGCAGCGGGCACCTCGTGACCCCGGGCCTGGTCAACACCCACCACCACTTCTACCAGTGGCTCACCCGCGGCATGGCCCAGGACAGCAACCTCTTCGACTGGCTCGTCGAGCTGTACCCGGTGTGGGCGCGGATCGACGAGGACATCGTCCACGCGGGCGCCGCCGGGTCGCTCGCGATGATGGCCCGCGGCGGCGTGACCACCGCGATGGACCACCACTACGTCTTCCCGCGCGGCACCGGCGACCTGCTCGGCGCGGAGATCCGCGCCGCCGCCGAGACCGGCGTGCGCTTCACCGCCGCGCGCGGCTCCATGGACCGCGGCACGAGCGACGGCGGCCTCCCGCCGGATTTCGCCGTGGAGTCCACGGACGCGGCGCTGAAGGCCACCGAGGCCGCGATCGACGCCCACCACGACCCGTCGTTCGGCTCGATGCTGCACGTCGCCGTGGCCCCCTGCTCACCCTTCTCGGTGTCGACCCGGCTGATGACCGAGGCCGCGGAACTGGCCCGCCGCAAGGGCGTACGGCTGCACACGCACGGCAGCGAGACGGTGCAGGAGGAGGAGTTCTGCCACGAGCTGTTCGGCATGGGCCCCACCGACTACTTCGAGTCCACCGGCTGGCTCGGCGCGGACGTGTGGATGGCGCACTGCGTGCACATGAACGACGCCGACATCGCCGCCTTCGCGCGCACCGGCACCGGTGTCGCGCACTGCCCCTCCTCCAACGCCCGGCTCGCCGCCGGGATCGCACGGGTGCCCGCGATGCTCGCCGCCGGGGTGCCGGTCGGCCTCGGCGTGGACGGCACCGCCTCCAACGAGTCCGGCGAGCTGCACACCGAACTGCGCAACGCCCTGCTGGTGGCCAGGCTCGGCGCGGGCGAGAAGGCCCTCACCGCCCGTCAGGCGCTGCGGCTCGCCACCTACGGCGGGGCCCAGGTGCTGGGCCGGGCCGCCGAGATCGGCTCGCTGGAGCCCGGCAAGCTCGCCGACCTGGTGCTGTGGAAGCTGGACGGGCTCGGCCACGCCTCGATCGCCGACCCGGTGGCCGCGCTCGTGCTGGGCCCGCCCGCGCCCGTCACGCTGTCCCTCGTGGGCGGCGAACCCGTCGTCGAGCAGGGCAGGCTGACCCGGGTCGACGAGGAGCAGGTCGCCCGGCTGACCCGCGCGCAGGCCCGCCGTCTCGCCGAACGGGCGGGCCTGGCGTAGGAGTTCGCCCGGCTCAGGGGGCCGGGCGGCTCAGTCCGCGAGCTGCCGGTAGGCGGGCAGCGTCAGGAACTCGACGTAGTCGCGGTCCAGCGCGAGGCGCAGCAGCAGCTCGTGCGCCTCCTCCCAGCGGCCCGCGGCGAAGGCGTCCTCGCCCAGGTCCGCGCGGATCGCCGCGAGGTCGTCGGCGGCGACCTCGCGCACCAGGTCCGGGGTCACCTTCTGCCCGTCGTCCAGCACCACACCGGCGTTGACCCACTGCCAGATCTGCGAGCGGGAGATCTCGGCGGTGGCCGCGTCCTCCATCAGGTTGAAGATCGCGACCGCGCCCGTGCCGCGCAGCCACGCCTCGATGTAGCGCACGCCCACCTGCACCGCGTTGTGCAGGCCCGCGGCGGTCGGGCGGGCGTCCAGCGAGGCGACGTCGATGAGCTGTGCGGCGGTCACGTTCACGTCCTCGCGCAGCCGGTCCTTCTGGTGCGGGCGGTCGCCGAGCACCGCGTCGAAGGACGCGCGGGCGATCGGCACCAGGTCGGGGTGGGCGACCCACGAGCCGTCGAAGCCGTCGGCGGCCTCCCGGTCCTTGTCCGCCCTGACCTTCTCGAACGCCGTCGCGTTGACCTCCGGGTCGCGCCGCGAGGGGATGAAGGCGGCCATGCCGCCGATCGCGTGCGCGCCGCGCTTGTGGCAGGTGCGCACCAGCAGCTCGGTGTAGGCGCGCATGAAGGGCGCGGTCATGGTGACCGCGGCCCGGTCCGGCAGCACGAAGCGGGCGCCGCCGTCGCGGAAGTTCTTCACGATCGAGAAGAGGTAGTCCCAGCGGCCCGCGTTGAGGCCGGAGGCGTGGTCGCGCAGCTCGTAGAGGATCTCCTCCATCTCGTACGCCGCGGTGATCGTCTCGATCAGGACGGTGGCGCGGACCGTGCCGTACGGGATGCCGAGCGCGTCCTGCGCGTAGGTGAACACGTCGTTCCACAGCCGGGCTTCGAGGTGCGACTCGGTCTTGGGCAGGTAGAAGTACGGGCCCTTGCCGAGGTCGAGGAGCCGCCGCGCGTTGTGGAAGAAGTACAGCCCGAAGTCGACGAGCGCGCCCGGCACCGGCTCGCCGTCCACGGTCAGGTGCCGCTCGTCCAGATGCCAGCCGCGCGGCCGCACCACCACGGTGGCCAGCTCGGCGGCCGGGCGCAGCGCGTACGTCCTGCCCTCGGGGGTGGTGAAGTCGATGCGCCGCTCGTAGGCGTCGGTCAGGTTGAGCTGGCCGCCGATGACGTTGGTCCAGGTCGGCGCCGAGGCGTCCTCGAAGTCGGCGAGCCAGATACGGGCGCCGGAGTTGAGCGCGTTGACCGTCATCTTGCGGTCGGTGGGCCCGGTGATCTCGACCCGGCGGTCCTCCAGCGCGGGCGGCGCGGGCGCCACCCGCCAGCTCTCGTCGGCGCGGACGTGCGCGGTCTCCGGCAGGAAGTCGAGCGTCGCGGTACGGGCGATCTCCGCGCGGCGGGCGGCGCGCAGCGCCAGCAGCTCGGCGCGCCGCGCGGCGAAGCGGCGGTGCAGCTCGGCGAGGAACTCCAGCGCCGCGGGCGTCAGCACCTCCTCCTGGCGCGGCACGGTGTGCCCGGCGGTCCCGGTGACGACGGCGGCTGCGGGCGGCGGTGTCGGTGCGGACATGCGGTCGGTTCCTCCTGGACTGGGCCGGTGGGCGCGGCGGTTGGCGGGCGCCGGGAGACCGGTGTCGGGTGGATCTTCTGCATGGCGAAGCATAGTTTTCGCACTGCGGAAGCTCAATGCCATCCGCCGGGGGCGCGGCGCGGCGCCGCGCGGCGGACGGTGTGGTCCGGCGGCCCTGCGCCGCCGGGGGCGCGATGCGGTCCGGCCGGGGCCGGCGTGGCGGGTACCTGCCTCCGTCCGGCGGCGGTTCGGCTGCACGGCGGGGGCCGGCGCCGCCGGAGGTGGGCCCCGACGCGGTCCGGTGGGGCTCGGCGCTGTCCGGCGAGGGGTGGGTGGCGCTCCGGCCGGGGTGTGCGGTCCGGCGTGGGTTGCCGCCGGGCCAGGCGCGGGGCTTGTGCTGACTCGCTGGACGGCTCGGCGGCGTCCGCGGCGAGGGTTTCCGCTCGGTGGGACCCGACGCGGTCCGGTGGGGCTCGGCGCTGTCCGGCGAGGGGTGGGTGGCGCTCCGGCCGGGGTGTGCGGTCCGGCGTGGGTTGCCGCCCGGCCAGGCGCGGGGCCGGGCTCGTGGCGTCCCGCCGGACGGCTCGGCGGTGTGCTGGAGGGGCTCAGCCCGCGTCCGTGCCGAGCCCGGGGGGTTCCAGCAGGCGCAGGTCGGCGGGGGAGTCGATGTCCGCGGGGGTCGCGATGTCCGCGCAGTCGACCAGCAGCGTCTGCCCGGCGTGCTCGCGCAGGTACGCCCGTGCGCCGCTGTCGCCTGCCGCGCTCGCCGCGACCCCGGCCCAGCGGGCCGCGCCGATCAGTACCGGATGGCCGCGGCGCTCCCCGTACACCGCGGACACCAGCGCCGACAGCAGGTCGTCGCCCGCGCGGGCGGCGGCCGCCACGCGGGCCACGGCCGCCGCGCCCACGCCCGGCTGGTCGACCAGGGTGACGACCACCGCGGCGGGACGCGGCCGGGCCGCCGTGAGCGAGGCCAGGCCCGCGCGCAGCGACGTGCTCATGCCGTCCGCCCAGTGCGGGTTGTCCACCACGACGCAGCCCGGGAGCCGCGCCTCGGCCCGTACCCGCTCCGCGCCCGCGCCCAGCACCACGTGCACCGGCCCGCAGCCGCCCGCCCGCAGCGCCTCGGCCGCGTGCTCGGCCAGCGGCCGCCCGCGGTGGGCCAGCAGCGCCTTCGGACGGCCGCCGAGCCGCCGCCCGCCACCGGCCGCGAGCAGCAGGCCGGCCACCTCGCCGTGAGAGTCCATGGCTTCTGCATACCGCGCCCGGCGTGCATCGGAACGGGTTCCGGCCGCCCCCGTGGCTTCCGGTATCGTCTGGCCACGGGCCGGGAGGGGCGGCACCCGCGTCGGTGCCCGCGCCGCACGGCCCGGCCGGCGCCCGCGGCACCCCCGCACCCGCGCCGGCGGGCTTGTCCGCGTAGGCCCGAGGAACGGGGACTGATGGGCGCTCAGCACACCGGGGGTCACGCCGCCCCCGGGTACCCCGGCCACCCGGGGCCGCTGTATCAGCCGCTCGCGCCGGACGATCCGGCGGCGATCGGCGGGCACCGCGTCGCCGCGCGGCTCGGCGTCGGCTCGCTCGGCCCCGTCTACCTCGCGTACGCGCCCGCGGGCCACCCCGTCGCCCTCACCGCCGTCCGGCCCGAACTCGCCGCCCGTGCCGGCTTCGCCGCCGCCTTCGAGCACGACGTCCAGGCCGTACGCCGGGTGAGCGGCCCCTACACGGTGCCGGTGCTCGGCAGCGGGCACGACGGCACGCGCTACTGGCTCGCCGCCGGCTACGTCCCCGCGCTCACGCTGCACGCCGCCGTCAGCGACACCGGGCGGCCGCTGCCCGTGCCGACGGTGCTGCGGCTGGTCGCCGGGGTCGCGGAGGCGCTGCGCGCGGTCCACCACGCGGGCGTCGTGCACGCCGGACTCGGCCCCGGCACGGTGCTGCTCGCCGCGGACGGGCCGCGCGTCACCGGTTACGGCGTGACGCGCGCCGCCGCCGACGCGCCCGGCATCCCCGCCTTCTCCTCACCGGAGCAGGCCGCGGACAAGGCGCCCGTGCCCGCCACCGACGTCTTCGCGCTCGGCCAGCTCGCCGCCTATGCCGCGATCGGGACCGCGCCCTTCGACCCGGACACCGGCCGCAAGCTCGCCGAGGAGCCCGACCTCAACGAACTCCCCGGCGAGCTACGGGAGATCGTGACCCGCTGCCTCATCAAGGACCCCGCGCTGCGGCCCTCGCCCGCGCAGGTCGTCGCGATGTGCGCGCAGGCCGGCCACGGCCGTCGCCCCGACCCCTGGCTCCCCGTCCCCCTCCAGACCCTCCTGACCCTCCCCCCGCCGCTCCCGCCTCTCCCACCGCCGGGCACATGGCCGACGGTTCCGTCACCGGCGCCGCCGCCCGCGGCCACGGGGGGAGCGCCTGCGGACCCGGGTGCCGTGCCGGGCGCCCCGGGCGCGGCGTCCGCGTCCGCGCCGCAGCCGCCGAACGCGGGCTCGCCGGCCGCGCCGTTTCCGCCGGGTGCGACGCCCGCGGGCGGGGTGGCTGTGCCGCCGGGGGGGCCGAACGCGGGCTCGCCGGCCGCGCCGTTTCCGCCGGGTGCGACGCCCGCGGGCGGGGTTGCCGTGCCGCCGCAGCCGGTTGTGCCGCCGGGGGCGACTCCCGCCGGGGGTACGCCGGTGCCTCCCGCGCCGCCGGGTGCCGTACCGCCGGCTCCCGTACCGCCGCAGCAGCCCGTACCCGTGCACGCCGGGGCGACGCCCGCCGCGGGTACGGTCGTCCTGCCGCCGACGCACTCCGCTCCCGTACCGCCGCCCCCGGCAGCTCCCCTGCCGCCGCAGCCGCCCGCGCCGCCGGGGGCGACACCCGCCCACGGGGTGCCGGTGTTCGTCCCGCCGCCCGCGGGGCACACCGCGCCCGTACCGGCCGGGAAGCGGCGCGGTGGCGGGCCCGCGGTGTGGATCGCGCTCGCGGCCGCCGTCGCGGGCGGGGTGATCGTGGCGGGCCGCTTCGGCAAGGACGGTTCCGCGGACCACTCGTCCGCGTCCGCGGTGCCGCACTCCACCGCCCCCTCGCAGGCGCCCGGCGGCGGAGCGCCGAGCCCCAGCCCCAGCCCGAGCCCGACCGGCGACGCCCCCGCACCGGGCGGCGGCGGGCAGCGGGACTACCTCGCGGTCACGCTGCACGCGGGCCAGGCACTGGATCTCACCGCCGATCCGCTGCGCCTCCAGGAGGGCGCGGACACCGGCACGTTCGGCTACGACGGCACCGGCGACGCCCTGGTCGCCGCGCCCTCCCGGAGCTCCCTCGTACTGCTCGCCCCGCAGGAGGCCGGCACGCGCGAGCGGTGCAGCGCCGCGCAGGGCGACACGCGGGTCCAGGTGCTCCCGCGGGCCGGGCTCGTCCAGGAGGCGCGGCTGTGCGTGGTCGGCACGGACGGCACCGTCGCCCTGGTGACCGTCAGGAGCCTGTCCCCGGCGGCCGGCCCGGACGGGTACGCGACCCTCGACCTCTCGGTGTGGCCCGCGCAGCGACTTTGACGCATCTTTCGCCGACCGTGTGGCGCAATTGCGCGGCAGGGCGTTTACTGATCGCCCCCAGTACCCGAGAGGCGGAATCGGTGGGGCAAGAGGTGCGCACGAGGCAGGGGCGGATGTTTGTGGGGGAGACGCGTGTGGTCAATGGAGACCGCAGCGAAGGTCCCGTACGGCCGGCGGCCGGCGGTGACGTGTCGTTACGTGCCGCGGTGATCCGCCTTGAGCGGGAAGTCGCGGAATACCACCGTTTCTTACCCGATCGGGCGGTTGCCGAGGAGGAGCTGGCCGAATTGGAGCGGCAGGCCGGAGGCGGCGCCCCGGCGCCCGAGCAATTGCGCCAGTCGCTCCTGCTGATCGCGGCGGCCCTCGGTTCGGTGAGCGCGCTCGCCGCCCCGGTGGCGGCGCTGCGCGAGGCGGTGGAGCGGGAGCTGAACCGGCAGCCGCCGCAGCCCGTCCCCGTCAGGCCGCGCCGCCCGCACCGCTGAGCGCTGCCGCGAGCCCGCGCGCCGCGGCGTGCAGGACGGGCACGATCTTCTCCGTCACCGCGTCCGTGACGCGCGCCGCCGGGCCCGAGACGGAAATTGCGGCGGGCGCCGGCGAATCCGGCACGCTCACCGCGAGGCACCGTACCCCGGTCTCCTGCTCGCCGTCGTCGACCGCGTAGCCGGCGGCCCGGACGCGCTCCAGTTCGGCGAGGAAGGCCTCGGGCTCGGTGAGCGTGCGATCGGTCGCCGCGGGCATGCCGGTACGCGCCAGCAGCGCGCGCACGTCCGCCGCGGGCAGACCGGCGAGCAGTGCCTTGCCGACACCCGTGGAGTGCGGCAGCACCCGCCGTCCGACCTCGGTGAACATCCGCATCGAGTGCCGCGAGGGCACCTGCGCGACGTAGACGACCTCGTCGCCGTCCAGCAGCGCCATGTTGGCGGTCTCGCCGGTCGCCTCGACCAGCTCGGCCAGGTACGGCCGGGCCCAGGTGCCGAGCAGCCGCGCGGACGTCTCGCCGAGCCGGATGAGCCGCGGCCCGAGCGCGTAGCGGCGGTTGGGCTGCCGCCGGACGTAACCCCCGGCGAGCAGGGTGCGCATCAGCCGGTGGATGGTCGGCAGCGGCAGCCCGCTCACGGCGGACAGCTCGCTCAGGCCGAGTTCGCCGCCCGCGTCTGCCAGCCGCTCCAGCAGGCCGAAGGCCCGTTCGAGGGACTGGACACCTCCGGTGCGCTCCGCAGGCACGTGCGGTCCCCTCTGGTCGTCGCCGGCGGTGCGGCCGGTCGTGGAAGGCGGTTTTCGCTGTGCGGAATCCTATCGCCCTTGACGCCTGGGCCGGGGGCTCTCCACCATGTCCGTCAGCAGCGTCGACAGGGTCGTTGGCGAAGTTGTCCCCGCCCCGCCCCCAACTCGCCCCCGGAGGCAGCCCGTTGGACGCCGAGCACGCCGACAACGCCGAGTACGCCCTGCGCACCCGGCACGCCGCGGGCCCCGCCCCCGACCTGGTGCTGCGCTCCACCCGCGTCGTCACCCCCGAGGGTGAGCGCCCCGCGGCCGTGGCCGTACGCGCCGGGGTCGTCGCCGCGGTGTTCGCGCACGACGCGCCCCTGCCGCCAGGCGTGCCCGTCCACGACCTCGGGACGGACGTGCTGCTGCCGGGCCTGGTCGACACCCATGTGCACATCAACGACCCCGGCCGCAGCGAGTGGGAGGGCTTCGCGACGGCCACCGCCGCCGCCGTCGCGGGCGGTGTCACGACGCTCGTCGACATGCCCCTCAACAGCATTCCGCCCACCACGACGACCGCCAACCTTGAGGTCAAACGCGCCGCCGCACGCGGCCGGCTGCACGCGGACGTCGGCTTCTGGGGCGGTGCCGTACCCGGCAACACCGCCGACCTGCGGCCGCTGCACGACGCGGGCGCCTTCGGCTTCAAGTGCTTCCTGCTGCCCTCGGGCGTCGACGAATTCCCGCCGCTGTCCCCGGCGGAGCTGTCCGCCGCGCTGGCCGAGATCGCCGGCTTCGGGGGGCTGCTGATCGTGCACGCCGAGGACCCCGCGGTGATCGACGGCGCCCCGCAGCGACCGGGCCCGCACTACGCCGACTTCCTCGCCTCCCGGCCGCCCGCCGCCGAGGAGCGCGCGGTCGAGGGCCTGGTGGAGCTGGCCGCGCGGCTCGGCGCCCGCGTGCACGTCCTGCACCTGTCGTCGGCCTCCGCGCTGCCGCTGATCGCCGCGGCGCAGCGTGCCGGAGTGCCGGTGAGCGCCGAGACGTGCCCGCACTTCCTGACCCTGACGGCCGAGGAAGTCCCGGACGGGGCAACGGAGTTCAAGTGCTGCCCGCCGATCAGGGAGGCCGCCAACCAGGACGCGCTGTGGGCCGCGCTCGCCGACGGCACGATCGGCAGCGTCGTCTCCGACCACTCGCCCTGCACGCTCGCCCTCAAACGCCGCGACACCGGCGACTTCGCCGAGGCCTGGGGCGGCATCTCCTCGCTCCAGCTGGGCCTGTCCGCGGTGTGGACCGAGGCGCGGCGCCGCGGCCACACCCTCGGCGACGTCGCCCGCTGGATGGCGCAGGGGCCCGCGGCGCTCGCCGGGCTCGCCGCCAAGGGCGCGATCGCGCCCGGCCGGGACGCCGACTTCGCGGTGCTCGACCCGGACGCCGCCTTCACCGTCGACCCCGGCCGGCTGCACCACCGCAACCCCGTCACCGCCTACGCGGGCCGCACCCTGCACGGCGTGGTGCGCGAGACCTGGCTGCGCGGCCGCCGCGTCGCCTCCGGCGGCGCCCCGGCCGGGCCCCCGGCCGGTCGGCTGCTGGCCAGGGAACCCGAAAAGGGGTGACGCACCGGCGGGACCGGTGACGCCACCCCTCGCGGGCCGGGCCGGGTCAGGCGGCGCGGCGCGCCTTGCGGTGGTGCGCCGCGATGATCTCGGCGTACCGGCGTCCGCTGCCCTTGACGGTGCGCTTCTGGGTGGTGTAGTCGACGTGGACGAGGCCGAAGCGCTTGTCGTAGCCGTAGGCCCACTCGAAGTTGTCCAGCAGCGACCAGGCGTAGTAGCCGGCCAGCGGCACCCCGCGGCGGACCGCGCGGGCGCAGGCCGCGAGGTGCTCCTCCAGGTACTGCGTGCGCTCGGGGTCGTCGACCTGGCCGTCGGCGCCGACCGTGTCGCGGTAGGCCGAGCCGTTCTCGGTGACGAAGACCTTCCGGGCGCCGTACTCCTCGTGCAGCCGGACCAGCAGCTGCTCCAGGCCGTCCGCGTTGACCTCCCAGTCCATCGCGGTGCGGCGCACGCCCGGCAGGTACACGGCCTTGGCGTGCGGCGCGGGTCCGGTCGGGTCGTCCGCGATGACGTTGCGGAAGTAGTAGTTCAGGCCCAGCCAGTCCAGCGGAGCCGCGATGGACTCCAGGTCGCCGTCCTTGACCGGCAGCTCGACCCCGTAGTGCTCGACCATGTCCTGCGGGTAGCCGCGGCCGTGGATCGGGTCGAGCCACCAGCGGTTGGTGTGGCCGTCGGCCCGGCGCGCCGCCGCGACGTCGGCCTCCCGGTCGGTGGCCGGCTCGCACGGGCTGAGGTTGTTGACGATGCCGACCTGGACGTCGGAGTACGCCGCCCGCAGCGCCTGCACGGCAAGGCCGTGCCCGACGTGCAGGTGGTACGACGCGCGCACCGCTGCGGTCAGGTCCGTCCACCCGGGGGCCATGTTGCCCTCCAGGTGGCCGATCCAGGCCGAGCACAGCGGCTCGTTGAGCGTCGCCCAGTTCTTGACGCGGTCGCCCAGCGCCTGCGCGACCACGGCCGCGTAGTCGCCGAAGCGTTCGGCCGTGTCGCGCTCGGGCCAGCCGCCCCGGTCCTGCTGGGCCTGCGGGAGGTCCCAGTGGTAGAGGGTGGCGTTGGGGGTGATGCCCGCTTCCAGCAGGTCGTCGACCAGCTTGTCGTAGAAGGCGAGACCGGCCGCGTTGACCTCGCCGGAGCCCTGCGGGACGACGCGGGGCCAGGCGATGGAGAAGCGGTAGGCGTCCAGGCCGAGGGTCTTCATGAGCCCGATGTCCTCGGCCGTGCGGTGGTAGTGGTCGCAGGCGACGTCGCCGGTGTCGCCGCCGTCGACCTTGCCGGGGGTATGGGAGAAGGTGTCCCAGATGGACGGGGCCCGGCCGTCCTCGTCCGCGGCGCCTTCGATCTGGTACGCGGCGGTGGCCGCGCCCCAGACGAAATCGGCGGGAAGAGCGCTCAGGTCGTTCACAAGCTGCCTTTCGGGAAGGGTCACTTGACCGCGCCGGCGGTGAGCCCGGCGACCAAGTAACGCTGGAGGAGCAGGAATCCGGCGACCACCGGCACGCTCACCACGATGGAGGCGGCCATGACCTGGTTCCAGTACACGTCGTTCTGGGTGGCGTACTCGCGCAGGCCGACCGCCAGCGTCCTGGTGGACTGGTTGGTCATGACCGACGCGAAGAGCACCTCACCCCAGGCCGTCATGAACGCGTACACGCTCACGGCGACGATGCCCGGCACGGCGGCCGGCACGACGACCTGGAACAGCGCACGGATCGGGCCGCAGCCGTCGACCTTCGCGGCCTCGTCGAGGTCGCGCGGGATCGAGTCGAAGTAGCCGGCCAGCATCCAGATGGAGAAGGGCAGCGAGAAGGTGAGGTAGGTGATGATGAGGCCGAGCCGGCTGCCGTTGAGCGTGATTCCCGTCGTGTTGCCGATGTTGACGAAGATCAGGTACAGCGGCAGCAGGAAGAGGATGCCCGGGAACATCTGGGTGGCCAGCACGGACACCGTGAAGACCTTGCGGCCCGCGAAGCGGTAGCGGCTCACCGCGTACGCCGCGAAGATCGCCAGCAGCACCGAGAAGGCGGTGGCGCTCACGCACACGATCAGCGAGTTCACGAAGTAGTGCGCGAGCGGGATGGTCTTCCAGATGTCCACGTACGGCTTGACGGTCAGGCTGTGCGGTATCCACTTGAAGGAGCCCTGCACGTCCTGGAGGTTCTTCAGGGACGAGCTGAGCATCACGTACACGGGGACGAGCACGAAGGCCAGCAGGAGCGTCAGCACGATCCGCCGGGTCCACAGGAAGGACTTCGGCTGCGCCATCGGGGACGGCTGCTCGGAGAACCGGGACCTAGACATCGTTCTCGCTCCTTCCCCTGGATGTGACCAGCAGGTAGATCGCGGTCACCACGAGCAGGAAGAGCAGCAGGAGCACCGACATGGCCGAGCCCGAGCCGAAGTTCCAGTTGATGAATGACGACTGGTAGATGTGGATGGATATCAGGTCGGCCTGGTGCGGCGGGTTCTGACCGAACATCACGAACGGCGTGTTGAAGTCGTTGAACGTCCACAGGAACAGCACCAGCACGATCACCTGGTTGACCGGCCGCAGGGCCGGCATGGTGATCTTGCGGATCTGCTGCCAGACGCCGGCGCCGTCCATGGCGGCGGCCTCGTACAGCTCGCGCGGGATGTTCTGCAGACCGGCCATCAGTGCCAGGAAGGCGAACGGCCAGGACTTCCACACCGATACGATCACCATCGACCAGAAGGCGTTGTCGCCCAGCAGCCAGAAGGACTTGCTGGAGGTGACGTGCAGCTGGTCGTGCAGGACGTGGTTCACCAGACCGGTGTCGTGCTGGAACATGAAGGCCCAGGTGATCAGCGCCGCGTACGCCGGGAGCGCGTACGGCACCAGGAAGATCGTGCGGATCAGGCCGCGGCCGCGGAACTTGTCCTGGAGCAGGATCGCGGCGGCGACACCGAGCAGCCAGGACAGCGCGACCGACAGCAGTGTGTAGGAGAGCGTCACCCAGAACGAGTGCAGCAGCTCCTGGCCGATCGGCTGGTGGATCTTGACCGCGGCCTTGTAGTTGTCGAAGCCGGACCAGGGGGCCCTGTCCCAGTGGTGGATGTAGAACAGGGTGAGGTTCTTGAAGCTGATGAGGATGCCGAAGACCATCGGCACGATGTGGATCAGCAGCTCGACCAGGATGGCGGGGAGCAGGATCAGGTACGGGAGTCCGCCGCGGCGGATGCGTTCGACGACACGCGGCCGCAGCCGGCCGCCGGCAGCGGATTTCCCGCTGTCGGGGCCGGCTTCGGGCACGCGCCTCGGGGGGGCGGTGGCAGTCATGGAGGAGGGCCGATCCTTACGACGTCGGCATCTGCTGCTGCGCGTGCTGCAGCGCGGCCTTGACGGAGTCGTCCGTGACGGGCTTGCCGGCGGCGGCGTCGGCGAACAGGCCCTTGACGGCGGGGCCGACGAGGTTCTCGAACTGGCTCTCGTTGGCGACCTGCGGCAGCGGGGCGGCGGACTTCTGCAGCACCTGGCCCAGGACCTTCAGGTCCGGGGTCTGGAAGGCCGGGTCGCTCTGCGCCTCGATGACCGGCGGGATCGACGCGTACTTGGTGTTGAGCACCTTCTGCTCGTCGGTGCTGGTCATGAACTTCACGAAGGCCTCGGCGGCCTCCTTGTGCTTGGTGTCCTGGAAGATGGCGATGTTGATGCCCGCCACCATCGAGGTCACGCCCGCGTCGCCGGTGGCGCCCGCGGTCTGCGTCGGAACCGGCACCACGCCGTACTCGTCGGGCTTCATGCCGTGCGAGGCGATGCTCGCGGCGGCCGTCTGCCACATCATCATCGCGGCCTTGCCGGTCGCGAAGTCGGTGATCGTCTGGTTCTGGTCGTACTCGGCGTCGCCCTTGGCCGCGACCTTGTTGGCCGCGATGAAGTCGATGTACTGCTTGACGGCGGCGACCTGCTGCGGGCCCGTGAAGGTCGGGTTGCCCTTGTCGTCGAACCAGCTCGCACCGCGCTGCTTGGCGAGCACGAAGATGTGGTGGATGTTCTCGGCGGCGTTCGCGCCCTCGACCGCCAGGCCGTACTTGCCGCCGGTGGTGAGCTTGGTGGCGTCCGCGACCAACTCGTCCCACGTGGCGGGCGGGTTCTGGATGCCGGCCGCGGCGAACATCTTCTTGTTGTAGTACAGGCCGTACGCCATCGAGTAGATCGGCACGGCGGCCGGGTCCTTGCCCGCGGCACCCGCGGAGGCGATGGCCGCAGGCGAGAACCTGTCCTTGCCGCCGATGGTCTGGAAGGCGGCGTCGTCCCACGGCATGAGGGCACCGGTGGCCTGGAGGGAGGCCGACCAGGTGTTGCCGATGTTGAGCACGTCCGGACCCTGGCCGGAAGTGGCGGCCGCCAGGATGCGGTTGAGCAGGTCGGCCCAGCCGATGACCTCGACGTTGACCTTGATGCCGGTCTGCTGGGTGAACTTGGCCGTCTCGGTGGCCAGGGTCTTCTTGTCGGCGTCGATGCTGGTGCCCTGGTTGCTGGCCCAGTAGGTGATCGTCTGGCCCTTCGGGCTGCCGCCCGAGGACTTGCTGCCGCCGCTGTCGTCGTCGCCGCCACCGCAGGCGGCGAGCGTGAGACCCAGCGCGGCCACGAGGGCGGTGGCCGCGACGAGTCTGCTGGAGGTGCTGGTGCGCATAACGGTTCCCTCTCAGGGGTGGGATCGCTTCAGGAAGTGAACAGCGCCTGTGCCTTATTTCAGGCCGTGATTTAACTTGTGAGAAAAGGTGGCGTCAAGACCTTGTGCAGCGATAGATTCACGCCGGACCCCCCGGGAGGGAGACTCGATGGCTGAGCGAGGCAAGCGCACCGTGCGTGACCTGCGGCGCGGCAACCGTGCATCGCTTCTGCGTCATTTGTATTTCGAAGGTCCCCTGAGCCGGCAGGAGCTGGGCCGCGACACCGGGCTCAGCGCCGGGTCGATCAGCAACGTCGTCGGAGAGTTGATCGCCGACGGCATGGTCGAGGAGGCCGGGGCCGTCGAGTCCGACGGCGGGCGCCCGCGGATGCTGCTCCAGGTCGCCCCGGGCTACGGCTACGTGGTCGGCGTGGACGTCGGCGAGACCCGGGTCCGGGTCGAGCTCTTCGACCTCGCGCTGACCGAACGGGCCGCCGCCGACCTGCCGCTGTCCGACAGCGGGCACGACGTCGACCACGTCGTGAGCCTCGCACTCCAGGGCATCGCCGGGGTCGTCCGGGAGGCCGGGATCGACGACAGCGAGGTGCTCGGCGTCGGCGTCGGCGTGCCCGGCATCGTCGCCCACAACGCCGCCCCCGACGCCCCGCCCGGCGACGGCGCGGGCATCGTCGTGCACGGACAGACCATCGGCTGGGACGCGGTCCCGCTCGGCCGGCTGCTGCGGGCCGGCACCACGCTGCCGCTCTTCATCGACAACGGCGCCAAGACCCTCGGCCAGGCCGAGATGTGGTTCGGCGCCGGACGCGGCTCGGACAACGTGGTGATCGCCCTCATCGGCTCCGGCGTCGGCGCCTGCGTCGTCACCGACGGCAAGCCCTACCACGGCGCCAGCAGCAGCGCGGGGGAGTGGGGCCACACCACCCTGCGGGTCGGCGGGCGCACGTGCCGCTGCGGTTCGCGCGGCTGCCTGGAGGCCTACGTCGGCGCCGAGGCGCTGCTCGGCCGCTGGCCCGCCGCGCCGAAGGGCGTCAGCGAGGAGACCGCGCTCGCCGCGCTGCTCGCCGCCGCCGACACCGACCCCGAGGCCGAGGCGCTGCTCGCCGAGGCCGCGGAGTACCTGGGCGCGGGCATCGCCGACCTGATCAACCTCTTCAACCCGCAGCGCATCGTGCTCGGCGGCTGGGCCGGGCTCATGCTCGGCCCGCGCATCCTGCCCACCGTCCGGGAGGTCGCCGCCGCGTACGCGCTGCGCCACCCCTGCGCCCAGACCTCCATCGAGCTGGGCCGGCTCGGCACCGACGCCGTCACCGTCGGCGCCGCGACCCTGCCGCTCGCCCGTTTCCTGGACACCGGCGGAGAGCGTACGGTACGGCTGCCGGCCCCGGGCGACGACGAGCGGGCCGGCGACGCGGCCCTTCCGGCGCGGAACCGGATCGCCCGGGCGGTACGTTGACGGGAGGGCGCGAACCGTACCGGTTTCGCCCCTTTCGGCATCGTTCGTTTCAAGGAGTCCTGCGGTGACGCTCCAGCAGCAGATCGTCGGCAACGCCATGCAGATGGCCGTCTGCACCCTCAACCCGGGGCAGACGGTCTACTGCGAGGCCGGGAAGTTCCTCTTCAAGACCGCGAACGTCTCCATGGAGACGCGGCTCGGCGGCCAGCCCCGCGGCGGGGCGGGCGCCGCCGGTGGCGCCGGTGGCGGTGGGGGCGGTGGGGGCATGGGCGGCCTCCTGCGGCAGGCCATGGGCACCGCGATGCAGGTCGGCCAGCGCGCGCTGGCCGGTGAGTCGCTCGCCTTCCAGTACTTCACCGCCTCCGGCGGGGAGGGCACGGTCGGCTTCGCCGGGGTGCTGCCCGGCGAGATGCGCGCCCTGGAGCTGTCCGGCTCGCGCGCCTGGTTCGCCGAGAAGGACGCCTTCGTGGCCGCCGAGGACACCGTCCAGTTCGGCATCGCCTTCGTCGGCGGGCGGCAGGGCATGAGCGGCGGCGAGGGCTTCGTCCTGGAGAAGTTCACCGGCCACGGCACCGTCATCATCGCCGGCGCCGGCAACTTCATCGACCTCAACCCCGCCGACTTCGGCGGCCGCATCGAGGTCGACACCGGCTGCATCGTCGCCTTCGAGGAAGGCATCCAGTACGGCATCCAGCGCATCGGCGGCCTCAACCGGCAGGGCATCATGAACGCCGTCTTCGGCGGCGAGGGCCTGTCGCTCGCCACCCTGGAGGGCAACGGCCGGGTCATCCTCCAGTCCATGACCATCGAGGGCCTCGCCAACGCGCTCAAGAAGGCGCAGGGCGGTGACAAGCAGGGGCCCACGGGCGGGCTGTTCTCCACCCACGCGGGGTGAGATCCGCTCGGGCGGGGGTTTGCGTCCGGGTGGGGTTTGCGTTCGGGTGGTGGGGTCCGGTTCGGTTCCGGCGGGGTGGTGGGGTCCGGTGGGGGCGGGCCCGTGTCCGCCGGGCCCGCGCGCCGCGCAGGCGGATGCTTGCCCCGCTCGTGTCACGGTGCGGTGACAGCTGCCGGAACGTCCGGCGGACGCGCCCTGCCGTGCGGGTAGCGTTCTGATCGCGCTCTCCGTATCCCGCGCACCCGCACCACCGTGCAGCACCGCTAGGGAAGGACCGAGATCCTCCGTGTACCGCTGGGAGACCACCCGGGCCGCGCTCGCACAACGGGTCTTCGCCACCATCCGCACCGAGACGTACGACCAGGCCGCCGTCACCGCTGACACCCTGCTGTCCGCCGGGCTCACGACCCTGGAGATCTCCCTCACCACGCCCTTCGCGCTCGAAGTGGTCACCACGCTCGTGCGGGAGGTCGGCGACGACGCGATCGTCGGGGCGGGGACGGTGCTGGACGAGGTGGCCGCGCGGCTCGCGATCGAGGCGGGGGCGCGGTTTCTGCTCGCGCCGAACCTGGACGAGGGTGTGCTGCGCGCCGGGCACCGCTACGGGGTGCCCGTCTTTCCCGGCGTCGCCACCCCGGGCGAGGCGGTGCGCGCGCTCGAGCTGGGCGCCGACGCGCTGACCGTCTACCCCGCGGTGTCGCTCACGCCTGCGTGGGTGGCGGAGGTGCGGGCGGTGCTTCCGCAGGCGCCGCTCGTTCCGATCGGCGGGATCACGCTGGCGGCGGCGCCCGAATGGATCGCGGCGGGCGCGGTGGCGGTGGGCCTCGGCTCCGCGCTGACGTCCGGCGACCGGCTGACGGTGAGCAAGCGGTTGGCTGAGCTCTTGGACCGGCTCGCGGCGTAGCCCCCCCGGGGGTGTTGTGGTTTGTCGTGCGACCTTGCGCCGGTGGGGGCTGGTCGCGCCCACGCGGCGCCGGCCGCACATCAGATGCTGCCTCGCGCCGCTGTTTCCCACCGGGGTGCCGCGTTCTGCTGTCGTGGGATCGTCCCTCGGCGGGTGGTTGCTCGCGCCGTTCTCCCCCAGAGCTTTGCCTGGGAGGTGCCCCCACTCGCCCCTGGTGTGCCCGGCGGGGCATCGCGCACTCCGTGCGGGGGTGGGGTCGGGGGCCACTCCGGGGGTACCTCCTCGGAATGCGCGTTCGCCCTCTTCCGTGTTCGGTGAGGGGCTGGGAGGCGCATTCCTGCGGGGGCACCCCCGGATCGTCCCCCTCCCGAGGTTGCGTTGGCGGCTGCCCGCCGGTGGGGGTGAGTGTGCGGGGGACTGCGGTTCGCCCCCGACGGCGAATGGGCCCCACGGGAAGACCGTCAGTCGACGTCCTACCTGCACGGGTGGTGGGGGTGGGAAACACCCCGCGCCGCCAGGCGCGGGCACCCCTCCCCGGCGGGAGGCTGAAGCTCTTGCCGTGATGGTGGGCTAGTGTTCTACTTGACCAGAACAATTAGCCCCTGGCCCTCCGCGAGGAGAAAAGTGATCGACCTCCATGTCGACCGGACGAGCACCGTCCCGGCGTACGCCCAGCTCGTGACGCAGGTCCGCGAGGCACTGCGGATGGGAGTGCTGAGGCCGGGCGACCAGTTGCCCACCGTCCGCAGTGTGGTCACCGCCTGCACGGTGAACCCGAGCACCGTCCTGAAGGCGTACCGGGAGCTGGAGCTCTCGGGTCTGGTGGAGGCCCGCCAGGGGGCGGGGACGTTCGTGAGCGGCGAGCTCGGCGCAGCCGACCCGCATGCGATGGCGCGGCTGCGGGCGAGCTTCGCGCGCTGGGCGGGGCAGGCACGTGAGGCGGGGCTGGAGCCGGAGGACGTGCGGGCCCTGATCGCCTCGGTGCTGGCCGAAGAGGCGCGTACGGCGGGGAAGGAGGGCGGGGTCGCATGACGTACGCCGTGGAGGCCGAGGGCCTGGGCAAGCGCTACCGAAGGGCCGAGGCCCTGCGCGACTGCTCGTTCCGGCTCCCCGCCGGGGGCGTCATCGCCCTGGTGGGGGCGAACGGCGCGGGCAAGTCCACCCTCATGAGCATCGTCAGCGGGCTCCTCCCGGCGACGGCGGGCGACGTACGGGTGTACGGGCGGCCCGTGGGGGAGGGTGCCGCACGGGTGGCGATCCTGGCCCAGGACAAGCCGCTCTACCGGGATTTCAGCCCCGCGGACATGCTGCGTTTCGGGCGGGCCACCAACTGGGTGTGGGACCAGGGGCGGGCCGTGGCCTGGCTGGAGCGCTTCGCGGTGCCGGTGGACCGCCCGTGCGGGAAGCTCTCGGGCGGGCAGCGGGCCCAGGTCGCGCTGGCGGTGGCGCTGGGCTCGCGGCCCGCGCTGCTGCTGCTGGACGAGCCGTTGTCGAGCCTGGACCCGGTGGCGCGCGCCGAGGTGACCGGCGAGCTGATGGGGGAGGTGGCGGACACCGGTATGACGGTGATGCTGTCGACCCACATCGTGGCCGAACTCGCGGGCGTCGGCGACCACCTGCTGCTGCTCGCGGCGGGCCGTCCCGTGCTGACCGGCGACATCGAGGACCTGCTGGCCCGGCACGTGCGGCTGAGCGGGCCGCGCGCGGAGCGGCCGCCGGGGCCCGGGAGGGTGGTCGCCGCGCGGCACACGGCGCGGCAGTCGGTGTTCACCGTCCGGGAGGAGGCGGGCGTGCGGCCCGCGGTGGTCGCGCCCGGGTGGACCTCACGGCCGCTGTCGCTGGAGGACCTCGTCCTGACGTATCTCAAGACCCCGGAGGCCGTGGCATGAGCGTGGCACTGGAGCCCGCCGTGGCCGTGGAAGCCCATCGCGGGCGGGGGTTCTCCGGCCTGCTGTGGCTGACCTGGCGCCAGCACCGCTGGGCGCTGGTGTGCGCCCTGGGCCTCACCGTCGTCCTGGCCGGCTGGCTGGCCTGGCTCGGACACGAGATGACGGTGTACTTCCACCAGTGCCACGACCGCCCGTGCCTGTCCGGCACCCCGCAGGACGCGGCGCTGTCGTCCCAGACCGGGCCCTTCCGCGTCGCGGACCACATCCTGCAGTTCGTGGAGTACGAGCCGCTGCTGATCGCCGTCTTCCTCGGGGTGCCGCTGCTGGCGCGCGAGCACGAGCAGCGCACGCTGCTGCTGGCCTGGAGCCAGGACGTCTCCCCGCAGCGCTGGCTGTGGACGAAGACCGCCCTGCTGGGCGGCTGCACGGCGGTGTGCACGGCGGCGATATCGCTGGCCGCCGACCATGTCGCGCGGGTCATGAGCGACGTGACCGGCGACGGCCTCTTCGAGGGCGACACCTTCCTGGACTCCGGCATGCTGCCGCTCGCGCTGGGGGTGGCGATGTTCGCGGTGGGGGTCGCCCTCGGCGCCGCGATCCGCCGGGTGCTGCCCGCGGCGCTGGTCGCGGTGGCCTTCTTCGTCGGCCTGTTCGTGCTGGTCAGCTACCGCTACCCGTACCTGATGGCGCCCCTGTCACGGCTTCGGTCCCTCCCGGACGGCACGCACGACCCGGGCCCGGCCGGCGGCCCGAACGCGCTGCGGATCAAGGCCGGCATCACGATCTCGCCGGAGCGGGTCGGCAATCTGTACGACGCGGCCGGGCGGCCCCTCGACGCCGCGGGCCTGGACCGGTTGTGCCCCTTCGCAGGCCCGGACGCCATGGCCCCCACGCGGCTGCCGTCCTGCATGGCCGGCCACCACCTGCTGACCCGGCTCGTCTACCAGCCCGCCGACCGCATCGGCAGCTTCCACGCGATCCTGGCCGCCGGCTACGCGGGCCTCGGCGTGCTCGCGCTCGCGGCGGTGTGGCTGACCGTCCGGCGTACGAGCCTGACCGCGGGCTGAGACGGCGCGGCTCCGCGTGGCGCGCTCCGGGCGGCTACTTGACGGTCATGAGGAAGACGACCCCCAGGATGACCGCCGCGATGACCCCGGCCAGAACGCTCCCGATCTGCTCGGGCGTCTTGCGGTACAGCCAGTTCGCCCTCGGCTGGAACCTGGCGGAGGGGTCTGTGTTCGCCTTCCACCAGGCGATGACCAGGCGGCAGTTCTCGTCGAACGAGGGGTCGGGGTACAGGGTGCTGACCGAGAGCGCGGGCAGCGAACGGGTCCGCCCGCTCGCGAAGGTGACCCGCAGCAGGGAATACTCGCCGATCCGGGTGCTGCCCCGGTGGACGCCGACCCATCGGATCTCGTCCCAGGAGTGCGTACGGCCCGGCCCGAAGCCCGAGCTGATGGTGATCCCGGACGCCCCGACCGTCGTCCGGGACCGGGCCACCCTGAGGAGGCTCAGCAGGCCGAAGGCGAACGTCCCGCCCACCACCCATCCGGCGGCCGTGGCGCCGAGCTGTGAGAAGGCCATGATCGCCTCGACGAACAGTACCCCGGCCAGCAGGCAGATCCTCGACCACCGGGCGGTGCGGTACCGGTCCTTCCCCTCGAACGTCATCTCGTGCACAGCACTCATCGCGAACCCCCCTGTCCCGTACCCGCGACGGGTTCGTGAGGTGCCCGCCGCTATCCGGTCCTGCTCCCACCGGCCAGAACCGCCGTCCCCGTCCCCAGGGATGATCATGGCACCGGCGGCCCGGGGACGCGTGTGCGGTACACGGCAGTCTTGCAGGTACCAACGCTGCCGACTGCTGGTGGAACCGATCGGTGTCCCTTTGCGTCGGGCGGCTCCGCACGAGGTGGGACCGCCCCGTAGGATCGGGCCCGCCGGGGGAGCGTCCCGCCGGCGAGGCGGGAGGCAGTGGTGATCGTCGCCGTACCGGGGTCGAAGTCAGTGACGGCCCGGGCGTTGTTCCTGGCGGCCGCGGCAGGCGGGGAGAGCGTGCTGCGCAGGCCGCTGCTGTCGGACGACACCGACGGCTTCGCGCAGGGCCTGGCCGCGCTCGGCTACGGGGTGCGGCGCACGGACGACGCGTGGCACGTCACCGGCAGCCCGGAAGGGCCGCCCGCCCCGGCCGCGGACGTCGACTGCCGCGACGCGGGCACCGCGGCCCGCTTCCTGCCGGCGCTCGCCGCCGCCGGGCACCGCGGCGTCTACCGCTTCGACGCCTCCGCGCAGATGCGCCGCCGCCCCGTCGCACCGCTCACCGGGGCGCTGCGCGCGCTCGGCGTGGACCTGACGCACGACGGGGCCGAGGGCCACCTGCCGCTCACCGTGCGGGCGGCGGGCGTCAAGGGCGGCGAGGTGGAGCTGGACGCGAGCCTGTCGTCGCAGTTCCTGACCGCGCTGCTGATGACCGGCCCGCTCACCGCGGACGGCCTGCGGATCCGGGTGACCGGCATCGTGTCGGTGCCCTACGTCGAGATCACGCTGGCGATGATGCGCGGCTTCGGCGTGGACGTGACGCGCGAGGGCGACACCTTCGTGGTCCCGCCCGGCGGCTACCGCCCCGCCGACTACGCCGTGGAGCCCGACGCGTCCGCCGCCAGCTACGTCTTCGCCGCGGCCGCGCTCGCCGGGCGGACCGCGACCGTACCGGGCCTCGGGCAGGACGCGCTGCAGGGCGACCTGCAGTTCGTGGAGGTGCTGCGGCAAATGGGCGCCGACGTCGAGATCGGCCCGGACGCGACGACGGTGACCGGCACCGGCCGGCTGTCCGGCGTGACGGTCAACATGCGCGACATCTCCGACACCATGCCGACGCTCGCGGCCATCGCCCCGTACGCCGACGGCCCGGTGCGGATCGAGGACGTCTACAACACGCGCGTCAAGGAGTGCGACCGGCTGGACGCGTGCGCGGAGAACCTGCGGGCGCAGGGCATCCGGGTCGAGACCGGCCGGGAGTGGATCGAGATCCAGCCGGGCACGCCGCGCCCGGTGGAGATCGCCTGCCGCGGCGACCACCGGATGGCGATGAGCTTCGCGGTCGCGGGCCTGCGCAACCCGGGCACGACCTTCGACGACCCGTCGTGCGTGAAGAAGACCTTCCCGGGCTTCCACGAGTTCTTCGCGGACCTGCGGGCGCGCTGGGACGTCTGAGTAGCGGCAACTCCCGTGTGGCGTACGGGAATCGGGGTGATCGGCTGCACGGCGCCCGCGGGCCCGGCCATCATGGTCCGCACGAGCGGGGTGGCTGGTTCCCGCACCCCCCTGACCGAACGGGAGCGCTCATGCACGCGAAAGACGCCGAACTGGCCGATGTCCTGACCGAGTCGCTGGGCGACGAGAAGATCGTGGCCGCCGCCTACGCCAGGGTGGACACCGCGCTCGGCCCGGCGCGGATGCTCTCGCCGCTCGGCAACTACCTGATCGCCAGGCCCGCGGCCCGCGCGGCCGCGAAGAAGATGACCGAGGAGACCGACATACCGCTGGACGCCGCGGTCGTCTTCGGCGTCAGCGACAGCGCCCTGCACGTGTGGACGGCCGACCCGATGCTCAACCGGGTCGGCGACCACCTCGGCGAGATCGCCCTGGAGCGCATCGCGTCCATCACGGTCGAGGGCGGCAAGAGCTGGCAGCCCGTCACGATCACCCTGGCGGACGGCAAGAGCGTCGCGCTGGAGGGCCGGGGCCCGATCCACGCGGTCGCGGCGGAGTTCGACAAGCGCAAGGCCGGATAGCACGCGTCGGGCCTCCCCGGCGGTGGGCCGAGCGGGTGGGGCGCGGTGGTGCCCCGTGACGCAGAACCGATTCGCCGTGTATGTCCCGATCTAGGGTGGCCGCTGTTCACCCACCCCACGAAAGGGACCCTTCGTGCGTATCCGTACGACTCTCGCCGCCGTGACCTGCGCGGTCGGCGTCGCCCTGTCCTTCCCGGTGCCGGCGCACGCCGCCGACGGCGCGTTCGACTACCGGACCTACCTGGGCCAGAAGGCGCTGGTGAACCCGCCCGGCCGTGAGTGCATCACGCTGCCCGAGGTCGCGGATCCGGACGTGCCGCCGGCCACCCACGGCGTCAACGACACCGACGCGTCGGCCACCGTCTTCGCCGGACCGGACTGCGACGGCCCGCACTACTCGCTGCCGCCGTACGCGGGCGCCGCCCTGCCGCAGGGCTTCCGCTCCGTGGTCTTCTCCTCCTGACACCGGGCGAGGGTGTCGGAGCCGCCGTCCTTGCCTGCGGCTCCGGCACCCTCGCGATGGTGGCTCAGACGTGCGCCGGAGCGGGCAGGTAGGGGGTGATGTTGCGCCAGGCGCGCGCGACGTACTCCTCCTTCTCGCCGACCGGCGCGACGTAGTGCAGCGCCTCGGTCGCGGCCTCGCGGCCCGCGAGGCGGGCGATGACCCAGCCGGCGAGGTAGTGCGAGGCGAGGCAGCCGCCGGCCGTCGCCACGGTGCCCCTCGCGAAGAACGGCTGGTCGAGCACCTCGACGCCCGCGGCCACGACCCAGGGCCTGGTGGTCAGGTCGGTGCAGGCGGGGACACCGTCGAGCAGGCCCAGCCGGGCCAGCACGAGCGCGCCCGAGCACTGCGCGGCGACGAGTTGGCGCGACGGGTCCAGACCGCGCAGCACGCCCATGACCGCCGGGTCCTCGACCACCTCCCGGGTGGCGATGCCGCTGCCGACGACGACGGCGTCGGCCTCGCAGGCTTCTTCGAGGGTCGACATCCGCGCGACGGTCACGCCGTTCATCGACGTCACCGTGGGAGTGGGACAAGCGAGGGTGACCCGCCACCCGTCGGCCCGGACGCGGTTCAGGACGCCGAGCGCGATCAGGGAGTCGAGTTCGTTGTAACCCTCGAAGGTGAGGATGGCGATGTGCACGGCTGCTGTCCTTCCGTCAGGAGTGGGCCCGACCGTAAGGACCCGCGGACGGGACAGTCAAAGAATTGTCATGGATACAATCCCGTCCATGGCGGCCTCGCGCTACAAGACCCTGGTCGACGCCTTCGCGTCCGGCATCCGCGCGGGCCGGCTCGCCCCGGGCGAGCGGCTGCCGACGCACCGCGCGCTCGCCGCCCGCGAGGGCATCGCCGTGGTGACCGCGACCCGGGTGTACGCCGAGCTGGCGGCGATGGGCCTGGTCAGCCGGGAGCAGGGCCGCGGCACCTTCGTCCGCGACCTCGCCGTGCCCGCGGGACACGGCATCGACCAGCAGGCCGTCGCGAGCGACACCGTCGACCTCAACTTCAACTACCCCCTGCTGCCCGACCAGTCCGACCTGCTGCGCCGGGCGCTGCGGGAGGTCGCCACCTCCGGCGAGCTCGACTCCCTGCTGCGCTACCAGCCCCACCGGGGGCGCCCCCAGGACCGCGCCTCGATCGCCCGCCACCTGTGGCGCCGGGGGATCCCCGCCGACCCCGACCGGATCCTCGTCGTCAGCGGCGCCCAGCACGGCCTGGCCGTCACCGCCATGGCCGCGCTCACCGCCGGGGACGTCGTCGCGGTGGACGCGCTCACCTACCCGGGCTTCAAAGTGGTCGCGCACGCCTTCCACCTCGACCTGGAGCCCGTCCCCGCGACCGCCGCCGGGCCGGACCTCGACGCCCTGGAGCGGCTGTGCGCGACCCGCCCGGTGCGCGCGATCCACACCATGCCCACCCTGCACAACCCGCTCGGCTGGGTCATGCCCGCCTCCGACCGCACGCGCCTTGCCGCGATCGCCCGGCGGCACGGCGCGCTCCTCGTCGAGGACGCCTCGTACGCCTACCTGGCCGAGGACCCGCCACCGCCGCTGGCCGCGACCGCGCCCGACATCACCGTCCACGTCTCGGGGCTGTCCAAGAGCGTCGCCACCGGTCTGCGCGTCGGCTTCGTCGTCGCACCGCCGTCCCTCGTGCCGCCGCTGGAGCGCGCGATCCGGGCGACCGTCTGGAACACCCCGGCGCTCAGCACCGCGATCGCCTGCCGCTGGCTCGACGACGGCACCGTGGACCGCCTGGAGGCGCGCAAACGGGACGACGCCAGGGCGCGCCAGGCCATCGCCGCCGAGGAGCTGGCGGGCCTGCCGCTCGTCGGCCACCCCGCGTCGTACTTCACCTGGCTGCCGCTGCCCGACGACGCCCGCGCCGACCGCCTGACCGCCGCCCTCGCGCGCCGGAACATCTCGGTCGCCACCGCCGAGCCCTTCGCCACCTCGCCGCACCCGCCGCAGGCGCTTCGCCTCGCCCTCGGCTCGACCGACCCGGACCGCCTCCGGTCGACGCTGCGCACGGTGCGGCAGGTCGTCCTGGAGGACGCCTACACCTGAGCGGCGCGGACGGCGACCGGCTCGCGGCCGAGGGTGATGCCGAAGTGCTCGCGGTAGGCGGGCAGGACCTCGTCCTCGCCCAACTCCCGCTCCTCGCGGCGGCCTTCGCCGTCCGTCAGGACGAGCGTCCGCCCGCTGAGCGTCGTCCGGCCGCCCTCCTCCGTCAGCCGCGAGCAGACGAGCGACCGCCGGAAGTACGAGCCGGGGAAGCTGCGCTGGTACCAGCACGTCGCCGCGAAGTCCCCCAGCTCGCGCGGCCGCTGCTCCAGCCGGTAGGCGGCGGTGCCGTCGTGGAGGACGTCCAGGTCGCCGTCCGCCGCCTCGGCGACACGGAAGCACCCGCCGGGGTCCTGCTGCTCCGCGCGGCTCGCGTAGTCGAGCGGGAAGGTGCTGTGCCGCCCGAAGCCGACGTCCGCGAGCCACGGGCCGCTGCCGTCCGCGCCCGTGACCCGCAGCGCCATGTGGTCGTACGGCGGCCCGAGCCGCCCGCCGTCCCCGAAACCGCGCGCCGCCAGCAGCTCCACGCCGAAGCCGAGCGAGCGCAGCAGCGCGGCGAACGCGCCGTTGAGCTCGTAGCAGAAGCCGCCGCGTCCCTTGAGGATCTTGCCGACGAGGGCGTCCTCGGTCAGGACGATGTCCTCGCCCAGGTGGATCGACAGGTTCTCGAACGGCACGCTCACCAGGTGCCTGCGGTGCAGCTCGCGCAGCGCGGCCGCGTCGGCGGCGGCCGGACGTGCGGCGCCGATCCGGCGGAGGTAGGCGTCCGTGTGTTCGGGGTCCATGCCCGTACCGTACGGGCCCGGCCCGCCGCCCTCCCGCTGCGCCGCCCCGGCCACCGCCACCCGCGGGTCCTCCCAGCGCAGCCGCCAGGGCCGCGGCCCGCCTCGGCCGCCCCCGGAGTGCGGCGCCTCCTCGACCAGGCCGTGCCGGGCCAGCTGCCGCAGATGGAAGGAGCACAGCCCGGAACTGTGGCCCAGCCGCGCCGCCGCCTCGGTCGCGGTGACCGTGCCCTCCTCGGCGAGCAGGTCGAGGAGCGCGAGCCGTATCGGGTGGTCCGGCAGCTCCCGCGGGGCACGGCTCGGCCGGGCGGTCTTCCGGGGTTCGTCCTCGGTCATTTGCAAAGAGTGCTACTTTGCAAATGACTTGGCAAGCCCGGGAGTTGCCGGGCGGAGAGGCGGCCGTGGATGAGCGAGGACGTACGCGAGGTGCGGGTGCAGGGGGAGCGCGTGGCGTCCTACCCCGAGCTGCCCCCCGAGGTGGGACGCGGCGCCGTACGCCGTATCACCGTCGTCGGCGAGGACGTGTTGCACCGCCCGTGCGCCGACGTCACGGACTTCGGCTCACCCGAACTCGCCCGGCTCGTCGACGACATGTTCGCCACCAACGCGGTGGCCGAGGGCGCGGCCATCGCCGCGAACCAGGTCGGCGTGCCCCTGCGGCTGTTCGTGTGGGACATGGCCGACGAGTGGGGCGTCCGCCACGTCGGCCACATCGCCAACCCCGTCCTCGACGAACTCCCCGCCGACCGGCGCCGACTGGTCGAGGAGTCCGAGGGCTGCCTGTCCGTACCCGGCCCCTACCGCCCCCTCGCCCGCCCCGACACCGCCGTCGTCCGCGGCCAGGACATGCACGGCAACCCCCTCGTCATCGAAGGCCGCGGCTACTTCGCCCGCTGCCTCCAGCACGAGACCGACCACCTCTCCGGCAGCCTCTACGTCGACCGCCTCTCCGCCCGCGACCGCCGCTCGGTGCTCCGCGAGATGAGCCGCACCCAGGACGAGGTCCACGCCCGCAGGGCCGCCCGCGCGGCCGACCTCGGCAAGCCGCTGCCCCTGCCCTGACGGGCGGTCCCTGCTCAGTCCCCGGAGGAGCCGAAGATGCCGACGTGGCTCGGCTCGTCGCCGCTTTCCTCGGCGTAGAGCAGGACGTAGCGCCCCGTCCAGCGCATGGAGCTCTCGGCGAGCAGCGTCGCCGGGCCGCTGCCCCCGGACAACGCACGCCACGCCGCACGGGCCTCGGCGAGTGCCTGCTCGAACCGGGCGGGCGTCGGCCGCTCGGTGCCGAAGTGGTGGAGTATTCGCTCCGCCGCCATCGGGCGCAGTGTCCCGTAGTCGTCGTCGTTCAGATACTCCGGCTCGGCGGTCGTGTGCACGACGCGCGGGATGTCCAGCACCGAGTGCGTCCCCGCCGTCCCCATGAACTCCTCGTCCGCCCACATCTCGGCGATGCTGCCGAAGTCGTCGCCCCACTCCTCCGCGAAGAGCCTGTCCTGCAAGGCCGCGAGGGACTTCTCGACGCTCCCCTCGTACGGCGTGACGTACTCCCACCCGCTGGCGCCCATCGCTCGTGACCTCCCCAGATCCGTTCCGCGGCTACGGACACCACGCTAGGGGCGACCACTGACAATCCGGCTCCCTCGCCTCAGCCGACGACCGCCCACACGAGCTTGCCGACCCCGTCCCGCGAACTGACCCCCCACCGCTGGTCGGTGAGCACACTCACGAGTGCGAGCCCCCGCCCGGCCTCGTCGTCCTCCGCCGCCCGCTGCGTCAGCGGAATCCGGTGCGAGGCGTCGTGCACCTCGATCCGCACGCCCTTCTCCGTCCGCTCGTACCGCGTCTCGACGAGCCGCCCCCGCGGCGTCCGCGCGTGCCGCACCGCATTCGTCATGAGCTCACTGAGCACCAGCTCCGCGGTGTCCGTCAGCTCCTCCAGCTCCCACCCGCAAAGAGCCTCCCGCAACTCCCGCCGGGCCCGCCCGACCGCCCGCGCGGTCATCGGCCACCGGAGGACGACGAGCTGCCGCTCGGGCTGGTCGGGGCTGTGGCTGTCGTCTTCGTACGACGGTTCCATGTGCGTAGTCCTCTGCGAAGATTGCAGGCACGGTCTGTGCCGTTCTGCTTACAGAGTGGCTTGGCCGGGGATAGCCTTGACAGAGGGTTGCCCTCTCCACTGGGCAAAGGAGGGACGGGAGTTCCGCATGAGCCAGGAAACGGACCGCGACAACGACAGCGACAGGCCCCTCACCCCGGCGGAGTTCCTGGGCCGGGAAATCCGCCGCCGGAGGGAGGCGCAAGGCCTGAGTCAGCCCCAGTTGGGCGACATGATCGTGATGTCCTGGCAGATGATCGCCCACTTCGAGAAGGGCCGCCGCAAGCCGCGCCTTGACGACGCGAGGCGCCTTGACCAGGCGCTTGGCACGGACGGCTGGTTCTACCGGTTGCGCAAGAACATGGAAGATCCGCGTGTGGCCGACCACTTTGAGACGGTCCGGGAAGCGGAGCAGTTTGCGACGGTCATTCAGATCCACGGGGCGGCCCTGATCCCGGGACTCTTTCAGACGGAGGAGTATGCGACGGCTGTGCTGCGTCTGGGCATGGTGAATCCTGTGGCGAGCAAGGTGAAGGAGCGCGTAGCCGCGCGTCTGGAGCGTGCTCGCCTTCTTGATGACCCCGAGGGTCCGGACGTATGGCTGCTTCTCGACGAGCACGCGCTCCGGCGGCCAGTGGGTGGCCCGGCCGGGATGGCTCGGCAACTACGCCATGTCGCCTCGTTGGCGCGGAGAGGGCGTATCCGCTTCCACATCATCCCGTTCTCAGTAGGCGTACACGCCTTGGTGGAGAGCATGCTCATGCTTTTGTCGTTCGCTGATGCGCCCACATTGGCCTACGTTGAGGGCCTGCAAATGGGGAAGGTCATGGACGACCCGGCGCTGGTTACCGGATGTCGGCGGTCCTGGGACCTCGCCCTCGGAGATGCGTTGTCGGCGGAGCAGTCGCTGGCCATGCTTGAGGAAGTAGCCGAGGACTATGAACGACAGGCAGCTGAATCTGAACGGCCACCGGTGGCGTAAGTCGAGCTACAGCGGTCCAACCGCTGGCGAGTGCGTCGAGGTAGCCGACGGCGTACCCGGTGTCGTCCCCGTCCGGGACAGCAAGGACCCGCAGGGTCCGGCGCTGCTCTTCCCGGCGGAGGCGTGGGCCAGGTTCATCTCCGAGGTGAAGTCGGGCTGCTTCGGGGCCTGAGCCGACCGGCGGCGGAAGAGATTGGGAGCAGTGCGTGTCCTCGTTGAGCGAGTTGCGGGCCCTGCTGGGTGAGCCGGTGCGTCGGCAATCCGGCCCGGACGACTGGGCCGACGTCGAGCAGCACGTGGGTTCGGCACTGCCCGGAGACTTCAAGGCGTTCCTCGACGCCTATGGCGGCGGAGTCATCTCCGGCGAACTCGCCGTCTTCCACCCGTGTGGACCAGCACCATTGCTGGACCGTATGCGCACGACGCATCAGGTGTTCGCCGAGCGCCGGGACAAGGCGCTCGGCCGCGGCGACGCCGAGCACGTACCGCACCCCTTCCACCCCGAGCCCGGCGGGCTGATCTCGTGGGGGTACGACTACAGCGGGGACGAGCACTTCTTCCTGCCCTGCGCTGCGGATCCGGGGCAATGGAAGATCGTCACGATGGTCCACGAAGAAGGGTGCGAGACGTTCGACGGCTCGTTCTCGCACTTCGCCCTCGCGTTCGTGCGGCGGTTGCTCGATGTCGACCGGTACCACGGCATCGACCCGGACGCCTTGGAGTTCCTGGAGCCGGAAGACCTGGAGGAACTGGTCGCCGCCGGAGAGATCGGCCCCGTGCAGCCGAGCTTCGAGCCGTTCTGACCACACTGGCGCCGGCCAACCTGTCGCGGACCCCGCCTGAAGCCGATCGAGCTCCGGGCCGGAGGGCCGTAGCGTACCGGGCATGACGAACGAGAACTCCCCAGCCGCCCCCGAGACGCTTCAGAAGCGGTTGAGAGCCGCGCTGCCCGCTGCCATGCGGGCTCGGGACAAGGCGACGCTGGCCCTGCTCCGCTCCACGCTCGCGGCGATCGAGAACGCTGAGGCCGTCGAGTTGACCGACGTGCCCGGTGGGAGCTTGGCGATCGAGCGGACCCCGGTGGGCCCCGGCGCAGCCGAGGCGGTCCGGCGGGAGCTGACCGAGGCCGACGTCGAGCGGATCGTCCGCGCGGAACTGGCCGAACGCGAGGCCGCGGCCCAGGCCTACGACCAGGCCGGTCAGCCCGCCCAGGCCGAGCAGTTGCGCGCCGGGGTCGCGGTCGTCGCCGCGTACCTGCCGGATCCGGGTGGTTGCTGAACGCCCGACGGCGGTCGGCTGTCGGACCCGCCTGGGATGCTCCGGGCATGGAGATGACAGTGCAGCTGACGATCGACTGCTCCGACCCGCAGCGGATGGTGGCCTTCTGGGCCGAGGCCCTGGGCTACGTGCCCGAGCCTCCGCCGGGCGGCCATGCCACGTGGCGTGCCTACTGGGAATCGCTGGGGGTGCCCGCGGAGGAACTGCCGCCCGGTGCCGGGGACATTCCGGAGTCGATCATCGACCCCGCCGGGCACGGACCGAGGGTGTGGTTCCAGCAGGTTCCGGAGCAGAAGGCCGGCAAGAACCGGTGGCACCTCGACCTCAAGGTCGGCGGGGGCCGTGACGTCCCGCTCGACCTCCGCACGCAGCGCGTCAAGGTCACGGTGGAACGGCTGGTCGCCGCCGGTGCCACCGTGCTGCGGATCAAGGACGAGCCGGACACCGGCTTCTACGCCACCGCCCTGCAGGACCCCGAGGGCAACGAATTCGACGTCGTCTGACGGCCTGCACCCCCACCGGCGGGCAGCCGCCGACGAGACGCCGGGAGGGGGACGATCCGGGGGTGCCCCCGCAGGAATGCGCTTCCCAGCCCCTTCACGGCTACGGGTGAGGGTGGACGCGCATTCCGAGGAGGTACCCCCGGAGTGGCACCCGACCCCACCCCCGGCCAGGGGCGCCCGCCGGGCAACCCGGGGGCGCGGGGCTGCATCTGATGTGCGGCCGGCGCCGCGCGGGCGCGATCAGCCCCCACGCGCGGAAGATCGCCCAAAGCACCCCACCTGGGCCACCCCGTGGCGCATCAGAGCGCCGCGCCACGCCCCGCAGCCAGCCGCTCCATCAGCGCCGCGCTCCGCGCGAGCAGCGCCCGCTCCTCCTCCGAGAGCTCGGTCTCGATCGCCAGCGCCAGCCACCCGGCCCGGCGGCCGCGTTCGGCCTCAAGAGCGGCCCGCCCCGCCTCCGACAGCTCCACGAGCGACTTGCGGCCGTCCGTGGGATGCGCGCGGCGCGTGACGAGGCCCTGGTCGAGCAGGAGGCCCACCGCGCGGGCCATCGACTGCGGCCGCACCCGCTGGTCGGCCGCCAGATCGCTCGTGGTCATCGCACCGTCGCGGTCGAGGACGCCGAGCACGGCGATCTGGCCGAGCGGGATGACGTCCTCGCCCTTCACCCGCCGGGTGAGCTTGCCCATCGCGGTACGCAGTTCGGCCGCGACGGTGGCGGCATCCGGGGTCGGCATAGGGCACTTTAACCCGTAACGCAACTATGCAGCCGAACTGTGCAGCTGAGCTGTACAGCAGAACTGAACAGCAATACTGCGCAGCAATGCTGTAGAGTTCGACGTGTCGGGCCGAGCGCCAGAGCCGTCGCAGCCGGGCCCGGCCCAGGCGACGAAGGGAAGAACCCCCATGTCCGCACCCACAACCGTCAGCACCGTCACCGCCCGTGCCGTCCTCGACAGCCGCGGCAACCCGACCGTCGAGGTCGACGTCGTCCTCGCCGACGGATCCCTCGGCCGCGCCGCCGTCCCCTCCGGTGCCTCCACCGGAGCCCGCGAAGCGGTGGAGCTGCGCGACGGCGACCCCGGGCGCTGGCACGGCAAGGGCGTCGACCGGGCCGTGGCCCATGTGAAGGGCGAGATCGCCGACGCCGTCACCGGGCGGGACGCCCGCGACCAGGCGGGCCTCGACGCCGCGCTCGTCGCGCTCGACGGGACGCCCGCGAAGGCGCGCCTCGGCGCGAACGCGCTGCTCGGGGTGTCCCTCGCGACGGCCAAGGCCGCCGCGGCCTCGCACCGCCAGCCGCTCTACCGCTACGTCGGCGGGGCGGACGCCCGCGTGCTGCCGGTACCGATGATGAACATCGTCAACGGCGGCGCCCACGCCGACAACCCGCTGGACTTCCAGGAGTTCATGATCGCGCCGGTCGGCGCGCGCACCTTCGCCGAGGCCGTCCGGATGGGCTCCGAGGTCTTCCACACCCTGCGCCGCGACCTGCTGGCCGCGGGCCACTCCACCGGCGTCGGCGACGAGGGCGGCTTCGCGCCCGCGCTGCGTACGGCCGAGGAGGCGCTCGACTTCGTGATGGCCGCGATCGAGCGGACCGGCTACCGGCCGGGCGCGGACATCGGCCTGGTCATGGACCCGGCGTCGTCGGAGTTCCACAAGGACGGCGTGTACGCGTACACCGGCGAGGGCGTCCGGCGGACCACCGCCGAGCAGGTCGACTACCTCGCCGGGCTCATCGACGCGTACCCGATCGTCTCGGTCGAGGACCCGATGGCCGAGGACGACCACGACGGCTGGCGCGAGCTGACCGCCCGGGTCGGCGCCCGCTGCCAGCTGACCGGAGACGACGTCTTCTGCACCGACGAGGCGCTGGTGCGCGAGGGCATCCGTACCGGGGTGGGCAACGCCGTCCTAGTCAAGGTCAACCAGATCGGCACGCTGACCGAGGCGCTCGGCACGGTGGCCGCCGCCCGCCGCGCCGGATGGAAGGTGGTCATGTCCCACCGCTCCGGCGAGACGGAGGACACGACCATCGCGGACCTGGCCGTCGCGACGGGCTGCGGCCAGATCAAGACCGGCTCCCTTTCCCGCTCCGACCGCACGGCGAAGTACAACCAGCTCATCCGGATCGAGGAGGAGCTGGGCGAGTCCGCGCTGTACGGCGACGCGGCGGCGTAGCGCCCGCCCCGCGGCGGCGCGGGGCGCGGGCGGGCGAACGGTACCCAGGGCGCACCGTCCGCCCGCGGCGGACGTCGGCACCCGGCCGCACCGTCCGCGCCTGGCGGACGTCCGCGCCGGCCGCACCGTGCGCGCCCGGCGAACCTCCGCGCCTGGCGGACGTCCGCGCCGGCCGCACCGTGCGCGCCCGGCGGACGTCCTCACCCGGCGCCCCGTCCGCGCCCAGCGAACGTCCGCCCCCGGCGAAGCGTCCGCACCCTCACAGTGTCAGCCGCGCCGCCACCGGCAGGTGATCGCTCGTGGTGGCGGGCAGGACCCACGAGCTGTTCGCCCGCACACCCCGCACCAGGATCTGGTCGATCCGGACCACCGGGAATTTCGCGGGCCAGGTGAAGCCGAAGCCCTTGCCGGCCGCGCTCTGCGCGGAGTGCAGCCGCGCGGTCAGGCCGCTGAACGCGCGGTCGTCCACCGTGCCGTTGAGGTCGCCGAGCAGCACCACCCGCGCGTCGGCCTCCGCGGCGACCGCCTCGGTCAGCGCCTTCGCGCCCGCGTCGCGCTGGTCGGTCCAGAAGCCGTTCCGCGGGAAGACGCGCACGGAGCCGAGGTGCGCCACGTACACCGCGACCGGCCCCTCGGGCGTGGTGACCGTGGTGCGCAGCGCGCGGGTCGCGTCCGTCGCGGTGTAGGCCGTCCCGGTGATGGCCTGCGGCGGCGTGCGGCGCAGGGCCCTGCGCATGCCCTCGGGCGAGCCGTACGGCTGCGAGCCGTACACCTTGACGTCGATCGGCCGGGTGCCGGACAGGGGCAGCCTGCTCCACAGCCCGACCGTGCCCTGCACCGTGTGGTACGGGTACGAGGCCGCGAGCGCCTGCTCGTACGCGGGCCGGGCCTGCGGCGTCAGCTCCACCAGGGCCAGCACGTCCGCGCCGGACGCGGCGAGGTCGCGGGCGGTGCCCGCGGGGTCGGGGTTGGCGTCGCTGACGTTGTGCTCGGCCACGGTGAGGTCGCCGCCCGGGCGGGACTTGTCCTGGAGCGCCCCGCCGAAGAGGTTCAGCCACACGACGGACGGCAGCAGCAGTGCGACCACCGCTGTGGCGGAGCGCCGCCACAGCGCCCCGGCCAGCAGGAGCGGGACGAGCGCGCCGAACCACGGCAGGAAGGTCTCGGCGAGGCTGCCGAGGCCCCCGGCCCCGTTCGGGATCCGCGCGTGCAGCAGCAGGAGCAGGCCGAGCGCGAGCGCGAACCCCGCGAGCACCCGGCCGCGCCTCCAGGGCCCCGGCCGTGAGGCCGCCCGTACCGCCCGCCGGGCGTGCGCGGGCCAGGCCCGGGGCCGCAGCCGCTCGCCCCACACATGGGTGCTCAGGTTCCGCCGGACGCGCCGGCGCCTGCCCCCGGCGCCCGGGGCCGGGCGTACGGCACCGGCCCCCTCCGCTTCCGCGGCGGCCTTCCCCGCGTCCGCAACGGTCTTCGTTCGTGCTGGTGGTGCGGTCTCGTGCATGCCGCAAGCCAAGGCGGCACGGTGTTGCCAGCGCGTATGCGCTTTTCGATACGCGGACGATATGTACCGGCTTGTAGCATCCGTGCCATGCGCGTGCTGATCGTCGAGGACGAACCCTTCATGGCGGAAGCCATCCGCGACGGCCTGCGCCTCGAAGCGATCGCCGCCGACATCGCCGGGGACGGCGACACCGCGCTGGAGCTGCTGGGCGTCAACACCTACGACATCGCCGTCCTCGACCGCGACATCCCCGGGCCCTCCGGCGACGAGGTCGCCCGCCGTATCGTCGCCTCCGGGAGCGGCATGCCGATCCTCATGCTCACCGCCGCCGACCGGCTCGACGACAAGGCCTCCGGCTTCGGGCTCGGCGCCGACGACTACCTGACCAAGCCCTTCGCCCTCCAGGAACTCGCCCTACGGCTGCGGGCGCTGGACCGCAGGCGGGCCCACAGCAGGCCGCCTGTACGGGAGATCGCCGGGCTGCGGCTCGACCCCTTCCGCCGTGAGGTCTACCGGGACGGGCGTTTCGTCGCGCTGACCAGGAAGCAGTTCGCGGTGCTGGAGGTCCTGGCAGCAGCCGACGGGGGAGTGGTGAGCGCCGAGGAACTCCTCGAACGCGCGTGGGACGAGAACGCCGACCCGTTCACGAACGCGGTGCGCATCACCGTCTCCGCCCTGCGCAAGAGGCTCGGCGAGCCGTGGGTCATCGCGACGGTGCCGGGCGTCGGCTACCGCATCGACGTCGGGAGGGGCGGAGGAGCCGCCGGGCCGGGGGAAGCCCCCGGGGCACCCCGTGGCTAGACCCCCGGGCATGAGCGTCCGGCTCAAGCTCACCCTCAGCTACGCGGGTTTCCTCATGATCGCGGGCGCCCTGCTGCTCGCCGCCGTGTGGCTGTTCCTTCTCCGGTACGTCCCCGAGCGCGCCCTCCTCGTCCCCGGCGGTACCCCCACCCCGCACGGCGTCTTCCCCATCCGCTCCCGGCTGCTGGACGTATTCGCCCCGCGGGCCGCCGCCGTCATGGCGCTCCTGCTGCTCTTCGGCCTGGCAGGCGGATGGTTCCTTGCCGGGCGCATGCTCGCCCCGCTGACCCGGATCACGGAGGCGACCCGTACGGCCACGGGCGGCACCCTCGCGCACCGCATCCGGCTGCCCGGCCGCAACGACGAATTCCGCGAACTGGCCGACGCCTTCGACGCGATGCTCGAACGCCTCGAAGCGCACGTCGCCGAGCAGCGGCGGTTCGCCGCCAACGCCTCGCACGAGCTGCGCACCCCGCTGGCGATCTCCCAGGCCCTCATCGACGTGGCCCGCACCGACCCCGACCGCGACACCGGCGAGATCCTCGACCGCCTCCACACCGTCAACACCCGGGCGATCGATCTCACCGAGGCGCTCCTCCTGCTCAGTCGCGCCGAGCAGCGGTCCTTCACCCCGGAGCCGGTCGACCTGTCGCTGCTCGCGGAGGAGGCCGCCGAGACGCTCCTGCCCCTCGCCGAGCGGCTCGGCGTCACCCTCGAAACCTCCGGCGGGATCGCCACCGCGAGCGGATCACCCGCACTCCTGCAGCAACTGACCACGAACCTCGTCCACAACGCGATCGTCCACAACCTCCCGGACGGCGGCACCGTCCACGTCACCACGACCATCGCCACCACCCACCCCCGCAGCGTCCGCCTCACCGTCGAGAACACCGGCGACCCGCTCCCCCCGCATCTGGTCGCGACCCTCACCGAACCCTTCCGCCGCGCCACCGACCGCGCGCGCGGCGACCACCCGGGCACGGGCCTCGGCCTGGCGATCGCCGCGACCATCACCCGGGTCCACGACGGCACCCTCACCCTCACCCCGCGCCCCGGCGGCGGCCTGCGCGCGACCGTCGAACTGCCCGCGGCGGACGGGCGCCGGCCCGGCCGGAGACCGCAGCCTTGAGCACGCGACCGCCGCGGCCTCTCCGGAGCCCCTTGACCCTCACGCGGCGTCATGCCGCATGGTCGGGGGCGTGGAAGAACTCCTGACCGTGGGGCGCGTGGCCGGGCTGACCGGAGTCAGCGTGCGCACGCTGCACCACTACGACGAGATCGGGCTCGTGCGGCCGTCCGCGCGGACGGCGGCGGGCTACCGGGCCTACGCGGCGGCGGACGTGGAGCGGCTGCGGGAGGTGCTGGGGTACCGGCGGCTCGGGTTCGGGCTGCGGGAGATCGCCGACCTCGTCGACGACCCCGGCACCGACGCCGTCGCGCATCTGCACCGGCTGCGCGGGCTGCTGCTGGAGCAGCGCGACCGGGCCGCCGCCACCGTCAGGGCCATCGACCGGGAACTGGAGGCACGCGCCATGGGGATCAAGACCACACCGGAGGAGCAACTGCAGGCGTTCGGAGCGCAGTTGTACGAGAGGATCGGGTCCGGCTACCCGGCGACGCGGTGCACCGAGCCGCGGATCGCCGCGCAGATCTGGGAGGCGCTCGGGGACGCCCGCACCGTGCTGAACGTCGGGGCGGGCACGGGCTCCTACGAGCCCGCCGACCGCGAGGTCACGGCCGTGGAGCCGTCCGCCGTCATGCGGGCGCAGCGGCCCGCGGGCGCGGCGCCGTGCGTGGCCGCCGCGGCGGAGAGCCTGCCCTTCGAGGACGGGTCCTTCGACGCGGCGATGGCGGTCAGCACCGTCCACCACTGGCAGGACGCCGTCGCCGGGCTGCGCGAGATGCGGCGCGTCGCCCGCCGGGTGGTGGTGCTCACGTACGACGCGAGCAGCCCCGGCTGGCACGACCGGTTCTGGCTCTCCCGCGACTACCTGCCGGAATTCGCCGACATCCTCGACGCCTGGCCGTCCTTCGCCGAGCTGACCGCCGCGGTCGACGGCCACGCCGAGCCCGTCCTCATCCCCTGGGACTGCGCCGACGGCTTCTTCGAGGCCTACTGGCGCCGCCCCGAGGCCTATCTGGAGGACCACGTCCGCCGCGCGGTCTCGGTCTGGGCCCGGGTCGGCCCCGAGGCCGAACACCGCGCGGTCGAGGCGCTGCGCGCCGACCTGACGTCGGGCCGCTGGGCGGAGCGCAACCGCGACCTCGCGGCCCTGGAGGCGGCGGAACTGGGCCTGCGGCTGCTCGTGGCCTGAACCGGGCGCGGCCCCGGGGGGGGTTGACCTTCCCCTCGGGGCAGGCCCCAGGGTGCGGCCATGACCACGCAATCAGCAGCTCAGGAACAACTCCTGTCCGAGCAGCGCGCCTACTACAGCGCCTTCGCCCCCGACTACCTGGACCAGCCCCTCGACCTGCCCGGTGGCGGCGAACCGGCCACCGCACTCGACGCCTTCCGGCCGGTGGGCAGCGTCCTGGAGCTGGCCTGCGGGCCCGGCACCTGGACGCCGCAGCTGCTCCGGCACGCCGCCGACCTGACAGCGGTCGACGCGTCGCCGGAGATGCTCGCGATCGCCGCGGGCCGGGTGCCGCCCGGCGCCCCGGTGCGGTTCGTCGAGGCCGACCTCTTCGGCTGGGAACCCGACCGCCGCTACGACGTCGTCTTCATGGGGTGCTGGCTCTCGCACGTGCCGGAATCCCGCTTCACGTCCTTCTGGTCCCTGGTGGCCGCCGCCCTGGCCCCCCGGGGGCGCGTGTTCTTCGTCGACGACCACCACCGGACGCCGGAGGAGCTCGTCGAGGGTCCGGCGTCGTCCACCGTCGAGCGGCGCACCCCGGACGGCGCGGCCTACCGGATCGTGAAGGTCCCCTACGAGCCGGCGGAGCTGGAGCGGCGGCTGCGCGGGCTCGGCTGGGACATCACGGTGACGCCGACGGCCGGACCGTTCTACTGGGGCGCCGGAGGCCGGGCCGGGGAATCCGGGTGAGACCGCCGTCCCCGCGGTGACCGCCGGGCGGACGGCGGGGGCGGGACCGGGCACGCACGGTGCGAGCCGACCCGCCCCCCACAACACCGTGTCCTCTTCCGGCACGTGTCCGCTGCCTGCCGCGCGCGGGGCCGCTGGAGCGGCGGACGGGCTGGCATGCTCGCCATACCGCCTGCCTGGCGGGCGATTTGTCCGCTCCTTGCGCTCGGAGGAAAGACCTTGGCGATACCCGTGCACCGTCCACGGCCCCGGCTCAGACCGCTGCTCGCGGGGGCCGCGGTCGCCGCGCTGGCCGTGCTGGGCGTGCAGTTCCCGGCGCAGCCGGCCGCCGCCGCCCCGCAGGCGCAGGCCGCGCCCGCCGCGGCTGCGGCGAAGAGCACGAAGAAGCCCGCCTCGCACCCGTCGCACCGGGTGTGCTCCCGCTCCACCCGCCCGGGGCAGGCCGCCTGCTCGGCGGTGGAGCGCGACGACGTCGAGCAGTCCAGGGCGCAGCTCGCCGCAGAACCGGACGCCACCCCGTCGGGCTTCGGGCCCGCCGACCTGCAGGCCGCGTACGACCTGCCGTCCGCGACCGAGGGCGCGGGCCGCACAGTGGCCATCGTCGACGCCTACGACGACCCGCAGGCGGAGGCCGAACTCGCCGTCTACCGGCAGACCTACGGACTGCCCGCCTGCACGACCGCCAACGGCTGCTTCCGCAAGACCGACCAGCGCGGCGGCACGAAGTACCCCGCCGCCAACGCCGGCTGGGCCGGTGAGATCGCGCTCGACGTCCAGATGGTCGGCGCGGTGTGCCCCAACTGCAAGATCCTGCTGGTCGAGGCGGACAGCGCAGGCAGCGACGACCTCGGGACCGCCGTCAACCAGGCGGTCGCCCAGGGCGCCGGATTCGTGTCCAACAGCTACGGCGGCCCCGAGGACGGGTCCGACCCGCAGACCGACACGACGTTCTACGACCACCCCGGCGTGGTGATCACCGCCAGCTCCGGCGACGACGGCTACGGCGTCAGCTACCCGGCGGCGTCCCCGCACGTGACGGCGGTCGGCGGCACCTCGCTGGTGCGCGACGCCTCGGCGCGCGGCTGGACGGAGTCGGCGTGGAGCGGCGCGGGCAGCGGCTGCTCGGCGGTCGAGCCCAAGCCGTCGCAGCAGGCGGACACCGGCTGCGCGCGCCGCACGGTCGCGGACGTCTCCGCGGTGGCCGACCCGAACACCGGCGTGGCGGTCTACTCCGCGGGCGCCTGGCACGTCTTCGGCGGTACGAGCGTCGCCTCGCCCGTCATCGCCTCGGTGTACGCGCTGGCCGGCGACGCCCCGGCGGGCTCGTACCCGATGGCCTTCCCGTACGCCAGGCAGAGTGCCCTCAACGACGTGACCTCGGGCAGCAACGGCTCCTGCGGCGGCGGTTACCTGTGCACCGGCGCCGAGGGCTACGACGGGCCGACCGGCCTCGGCACGCCCGACGGCGTCGCGGCCTTCACCTCGGGACCCTTCGCGACCGTCAAGGGCACGGTCACCGACGGCGCCACCGGCTCGCCGCTGCCCGGCGCCCTGGTCACCGCCGGGGACGCGCACGCCACCACCAGGGACGACGGCAGCTACACGTTCACCGCCGACCCGGGCACGTACGACATCACCGTCGCCAAGTTCGGCTACGCCACCCGCACCTTCGCGGGCGTCACCCTCTCCGGGGGCCAGACGCTCACCGAGGACGCCGGACTCGCCGCCAAGGCACGGGTGAAGGTCACCGGCACCGTCAAGGACGCCGCCGGGCACGGCTGGCCGCTGTACGCGACCGTCCAGGTCAAGGGCGAGCCGACCAGCGCCGTGCACACCGACCCGGCGACGGGCCGCTACACGCTGAGCGTGCCGGTGGACGGCAGCTACACCCTGCAGACCAGCGCCGCCGCCACAGGGTACGTACCGCGCGAGGACACCCTCGCGGTCGCCGGCACCGACACGAAGCTCGACGTCGGCATGCAGGTCGACGACGTGTGCGCCGCGCCCGGCTACGCCTCCCACACCACCGGCGACGCCCAGGACTTCGGCACCGCCACCGGGGCCGTACCGCCCGCCGGGTGGACGGTCGTGGACGCGGCGGGGACCGGCCAGACCTGGCGCTTCGACAGCACCCGCGGCAACTCCACGGGCGGCAAGGCCACCTACGCGATGGTCGACAGCAAGACCTACGGGACCGGCGGCAAGCAGGACACCTCGCTGGTCAGCCCGCCACTCGACCTGAGCGGCCAGCCGCACCCGTACGTCACCTTCGCCACCTGGTACGAGGGCGCCCCGACCAGCACCGCCGACGTCGACGTCAGCCTCGACGGCGGCGCCACCTGGACCAACGCCGGCCACTGGGCCAACTCGGCCAACCGCGGCCACACCCAGCGCTGGGACCTGCCGCAGGCCGCCCGGCACTCCGGTGTCCTCGTCCGCTTCCGCTACACCGGAGCCAACTCGCAGTTCTGGGAGGTCGACGACATCTTCGTCGGCGGGCAGCACTGCGACGTCGTGCCCGGCGGCCTGGTCCTCGGCCAGGTGACCGACGCCAACACCGGTGACGGCCTCGCCGGGGCCACCGTGGCGTCGGCCGACGCCCCGGGCGAGTCCGCCACCACCGCGGCCACCCCGGACGACCCCGCCCTCGGCGACGGCTACTACTCCTTCTTCTCCAGCCTCACCGGCACCCACCCGCTGACGGTCACCGCCTCCCACTACACGGCGGCCACCACCTCCGCGGCGATCGCCGCGGACGAGGCCAACGAGGCCGACACCGTCCTCAGGGCGGGCCGGCTCACCGTCAGCCCGGCATCCGTGGCGAAGACCGTGCAGTGGCAGGGCACCGCCTCGGCCACCGTCACGGTCGAGAACACCGGCACCGCCGACGCCACCGTCCGCCTCGCCGAGAACGACAACGGCTTCACGATGCAGGGCCGCGCTCCCGGCGCCGCCCTCCAGGAGGTCAAGGGCCACTACCCGGCCGGCTTCGTCGCCCCGTCGCACGCCACCGCCGTGTCCCCGGCCGCCGCGGCACCCGCCGCCGCGCCCTGGACGACGCTCGCGAACCTCCCGGCCGCGGTGATGGACAACGCCGCCGCCACCGGTCCCGACGGCCGGGTCTACTCCGTGGGCGGGCTCAGCGGCACGCAGGCGATCCTGTCCGGCGGCTACGTCTACGACCCGCAGGCCACATCGTGGACGGCGCTCCCGGACAGCGGTGTGCGCCGCGAGGCGCCGCAGGCGGCCTTCCTGCACGGCAGGCTGTACGTGACCGGCGGCTGGAACGACGACGGCGGCACGGTGACCGCCACCCAGGCCTACGACCCCGCCACCGGCGCCTGGACCGCCGTCGCGAGCGCGCCCAGCGCCTTCGCCGGCGCCGGTTCCGCGGTCGTCGGCGGCAAGTGGTACATCGTCGGTGGGTGCACCGCGGCCTGCGGCAGCACCACGGTCCTGGTGTACGACCCGGTGGCCGACTCGTGGAGCACCGCCGCCGCCTACCCCAACTCCACCGCCTGGCTCGGCTGCGGCGCAGTCGGCAGCGCGCTCTACTGCGGCGGCGGCTACGACGGCGCCCTCGCCTCCGCCCGCGCCTTCACCTACGACCCGTCCGCCGGCAAGTGGACCCGGCTGCCCGACATGCCCTACGACCTGTGGGGCATGGGCGCGACCGGCGCGACCGGCGAGCTGCTGCTGTCCGGCGGCGTGACCGGCCAGTCAACCGCCCTGACCAACAAGGGCGTCGCCTTCGAACCCCTGAGCGGTACGTGGACGGCCCTGCCCAACTCCAACGCCACCGTCTACCGCGCGGGCAGCACCTGCGGCTTCTACAAGGTGGGCGGTTCGGGCGGCAGCTACGGCACCTCCGCCACCGTGGAGACGCTTCCCGGCTACGGCGACTGCGGCACCACCGGGGACGTGTCCTGGCTGACCGCCGATCCGACCTCGATCACGCTCGCCCCGGGCACGTCCGTCGCGGTCGCGGTCACCGTCGACGCGTCGGGCGCCGCGATCAGCCAGCCCGGCACGTACGCCGCCGTGCTCGCGGTCAGGAACGACACCCCCTACACCGTCGCGCCCATCGGCGTGGCGATGACCGTCCAGCCGCCGAAGACCTGGGGCAAGATCACCGGAACGGTCACCGGCGCGGGCTGCACCGCCGATCCCGCACCGCTCGCGGCCGCGACCGTGCAGATCGACGGCTGGGCCGAGAGCTTCACGCTCAGGACCGACGGCAACGGCCGCTACGCCCTGTGGCTGGACGCCCGGAACAACCCGCTCATGGTCACCGCGGCCAAGGACGGCTGGGCGCCGCACCCGGTGAGCAGCAAGGTCAAGAAGGGAGCCGTCACCACGCTGGACTTCGCCCTGCACCCCGACCACCCCTGCACCTGACCGTCGCCTGAGCGCCGCCTGACCGCGCTCCGCCCGCCGCCCCGGCCGTCGTCCCCGGCCGGGCGGCGCGGCTACAGCCAGCCGCGCTGCGCCGCCCGCACCCCCGCCTGGAAGCGCCCCGTGCTGCCCAGCCGGTCCTGGAGCACCCGCACCCGGCGCCGCAGCGTGCGCACGCTCACCCCGTAGTGGCGGGCGATCGACTCGTCGGTCATCCCCGCGCCCAGCAGCTCCACCAGCTCCTGCTCCTCGGCGGCCAGCCCGCCGTCCGCCAGCAGCGCCGGATCGGGGAAGCGTCCCCGGCCGCGGATCGGCGCGCCCTGCTTCCACAGCGCCTCGAACAGCGCCTGCAGCGCGTCCACCATCGCCGATCCGCGCACCACCAGGGCCCGGTGGCCGTCCGTGGCCTCGCCCGCGGTGAGCGGCAGCAGCGCGGCCCGCCCGTCGATCAGCAGCAGTTTCAGCGGCGCGTCGGAGAGCACCCGCGCCTCCTCGCCCGCCGCGGTCATCGACGTGAGGTGGGCGACGCGGCCCGGGTCGTCGAGCATCTCCACCGCGTACAGCGAGCGGAAGCGGACCCCACGGGCCAGCGCCCGCGCCTCGGCCGCCGACATCGGCGCCTGCTCGCCCACGTACGGCGGCGCGTCGATGCCGCACAGCTCCCGGTCCGCGGTGCCGATCAGCTCCTCGATGCGGCGCGTGACGGCCGGCCCGCCCTCCACCACCTCCAGGATGCCCTGCGGCGTGCGGTGCACCCGGCCGCGCTCGTACTCCGCGCCGAGCAGCCCGCTCAGCGCCTCCGCGGCGGCGGCGAACAGCGCGGCGCCCTCCCGCCGCTGCCGCACCAGCGAGCGCAGCGCCTCCCGCGGGTCGGCCGGCTCCAGCCTGCCGGGCCGCCCGGCGCCGCGCCGCAGCAGGCCCTGCCGCAGCAGCTGTTCGGCGGCCCTGCGCACCCTGGCCGCCGACACCCCCAGCGCCGCCGCCCAGCCGGCGACCCCGGCGTCCGGGTCGCGCAGCGCCGCCAGGTACACCTCGCGGGTGAGCGGGGCGATGCCGAGGGTGTCCCAGTCGGGCGCGGGGGAGGGCGGTCCGGGATCCGGGCCGGTCGATGGCGTCACGTGTCGTGCTCCCTTGCGGACGTGCCGAAGCCGCGGGCGGCGGGGGCCGATCCCCGCCCCGCCGCCCGCGGCGCCTGTGGTCCCCCGTCAGCCCGCCGCCGTCAGCGCGACGTAGTCCTCCAGGGTCTTCCCCTTCACCTCCGTGACGGGGGCGGTGAGGTGGTCGGCGGTGCTGTTCTGCATCAGGTAGTCGGTGACGACCCAGTGCAGGTCCTTCGGCCCGACCACGCCGTCGTGGTCGATGTCCGCGGCCCGGTCGGCGGTGCCGCGGGCCGCGTAGACCGCCGCCGCGTCCCGGACGTCCACGACGTCGTCGCCGTTGACGTCCCCGGCGACGAGCGCCGCCGCCGTGGTCGCGGTCGTGCCCGCGGTGCCCCAGTCACCGCGCAGCGCGGTGTCGACGTCCTCGTACCAGGTGAAGTGGCCGGGCGCGCGCACCTCCAGCCGGTAGGGCCGGTCGGTCGGCGGGAGTCCGCCCAGGGACATCCGGCCGGTGGCGTCCGGCGTGAGGACGTGCCGGGTGCCGTCCGGGGCGGTGAGCGTCGCGGTGATGCCGTCCGCCGAGTAGTCGCGGGCCGGGTCGAACGCCAGGCCCGGGGTGAGCAGTGCCTCCGCGGCCGGGCGGGCGATGAAGGTCGACGTCGGGTTGAGCTTGCGGACCGAGCCGTAGAACTGCGTGTTGAGCTGCACCTTGGTGCCGTCGCTCCGGACGGCTCCGGTGGTGCCGGTGTTCAGGCCCGCGTTCTCGGTCCAGGCGCCGTCCAGGACCCGGTAGGTCACCTTCAGCAGCTGGACGGAGGCGCCGCTGATCCCGTCCGGCTCCGCGACGCCGAAGGAGGCCGTCGTGAAGGCCGAGGCCCCGCTACCGCTCTGTGCGGTCGTCACGGGCGACGGCCCGTACCGCGCCAGCTGCGCGGCGGTCTCCACCGACACGATCGCGACGTTCCGCGCGTCGTAGCGGATCTGGCTGTTGAAGGACGTCCACTGCTGGAGGTTGTGCCCGGTGAGGGTGTACGTGACCAGGTCGCCGGGCCGGGCGGATTCCGCGGAGGCGTCACCTACGACGTACGGGCGGCCGGCGTCGATCACGTTGACCAGCCGTACGTCGCCGATGTTGCCCGCGGCGTCCGTCGGCCACATCTTCACGAAGCCGACCGGCGGGCCGGTCGGGAGCGAGACCCGGCCGGAGACCCGGCCGTTCGCGTCGGGCGTGAGCGCCGCCTCGGGCGCGACCGGGCTGAACGTCGAGTAGTTCAGCGCGTTGTCCCCCTGCCCGATGTCGATCCCCGCGGCGCGCTCGGCGTCGGCCTCGTTGTCGTGCAGCGTGCCGGTGATGTCGAACGCCGTGGTGCCGACCGGGCGTTCGACGACGGTCGGGTGCGCCGGGTCCCAGGCGCCGTAGCCGTCGGTGTACGACGGCGCCTTCGAGTCGACGTAGATGTCGCGCAGTTCGGGGTAGGTGCCGCCCTGCGCGTCCCTGCCCACGACGCGCAGCTTGTAGTGGCCGTCGGCCGGCCACTTCCCGCGCGGGTCGACCGGGGTGTCGGCGCGGCCGGTGAGCGGGTGGTAGTAGCCCTTGACGTCCGCGGGGCCGTAGAGCACGCCCTCGGTCAGGCCCGTCGTGTCGATGTAGCCGATGTAGCCGATGTCGTTCCCGGAGGCGTCGTCGAGGAAGATCTCGACGGAGTCGAGCTGCCCGGCCATCTGCAGGTCGAACTGCGCCTGGCCGCCCGCGGCGCTTCCGACGCCCGTGCCCTGGCTGGTGGACAGCACCGGCTTGGTCATGTCCAGCCGCGCCAGCCCTGTTTTGACCACGCGCATGCCGAACGGCACGTGCAGCGCCGGGTGCCCCGCGCCGTCGGGGGTCAGGGTCAGCTCGCCCTCGTACAGCCCCGCGGGCGCGCTCGCCGGCACCTGCAGCCGGGTGCGGACCGTCCCCCTGCCGTGCCCGCCGACCGTGACGCGGGGCGTCGCGGTGAGGGTGATGCCCGCCGCGGCGGCGTCCCCGGAGGAGCCCGAGCCGCGGGTGAAGGCCGCCGCCACGGTGTAGCGGACCGGCTCGCCGGAGTCGTTGCGCACCTGGAGGCCGTCCGACCGCGCGTACGCCTCGCCGAGCGGCAGGGTGCCGTAGTCCAGCGCGCCCGTGCGGTACGCGCGCTGCGCCGTGGCGCCCTCCAGGTCGGTGTACGCCGTCGTCGCGGCGACGTCCACCGAGGCCGTGGCGTGCACGGCGGCGTAGGGGTCGATGCGGCCCGCGCCGCGGTCGAAGACGCTGGTGTCGCCCTCCAGCGGGCGGGCGGTGTTCATCAGCGCCGTCCGCACGCCGTCCGGGGTCAGCCGCGGGTCGTGCTGGAGCAGCAGGGCCGCGGCCCCCGCGACGTACGGGGTGGCCATCGAGGTGCCGCTGAGCCGCTCGTAGGCGTACGTCCAGTCGTCTGCGGCGCCGCCCGCGTTCACCACGTCGGCGGGGACGGACGACAGGATGCTCACGCCGGGGGCGGTGACCTCCGGCTTGATGGTGTTCGTCCCGTAGGCCGGGCCCCGCGAGCTGAAGTCGGCGAGCCCGTCGCCGCCCAGCACGAAGTCGCCTCCCGGCGCGAAGGACACGGACGCGCCCGCGGCCGCCTCCAGCGCGGCCCCGTCGGCCGCGGTCAGGGAGAAGGCCGGGGCGTAGGTCGCACTCTCACCGAGGTAGTACGGGATGTGGCCCTCGGCGGCGTTGTCGTTGACCAGCAGCACCGCGGCCGCCCCCTGCGAGCGGGCCCGCGTGACCTTCTCGTCGAGGCTGATCCCGCCGCGCCGCACCAGCACGGCCTTGCCGGTGACGTCCTTGCCCGCGTAGCCCGACGCGGTGCCCGTCCCGGCGTCCGCCACCGGGTACGTGCCCTGGGCAAGCCGGTCGAGCGCGTCGCCGTAGGGCTGCGCGACCAGCCGGGCCTGCGCGGAGACGCCGCCGCCGGCGACCGTGTACGACGGCAGCGTCAGCGGGCTGTCGTTCGCCCCGACCGTGAGCGGCAGCGCCGCCGCGCCGGGGGAGCCGAGGCTGTACGCGCCCGGGCCGCTGTTGCCCGCGGCGATGACGGTGGTGACCCCGTCCAGCACCAGGGTGTCCGCGGCGACCGACTCCGGCCCCAGCGGGTCGTTGACGGCGCTGCCCAGCGACATGTTGACGACGTCCATGCCGTCTTGGTCGGCCCGATCCATCCCGGCCAGCACCGCGCTCGCGCTGCCGCTGCCGTACGGGCCGAGCACCCGGTAGGCGTACACCTTCGCGCCGGGCGCGACACCGTGCGCCGCGCGGGCGGTTTCCGGGTCGCCGCCTCCGGCGACGATGCCGGCCACGTGCGTGCCGTGCAGGGTGTAGAACGTCTCGCCGTTGTACCGCTCCGCCCGCCCGGAGGCCTTCCAGTCGGCGTACGTGGTCTCCATCGGGTCCGCGTCGTCGTCGACGAAGTCGTAGCCGCCCGCGTAGGCGTCCTTCAGGTCCGGGTGGCGGTAGTCGATGCCGGTGTCGATGATGCCGACCTTGACGCCCTTGCCGGTGACGCCCTCGGCGTGCAGGCGGGCCAGGCCCGCGGCGATCGCCTCGTCGTCGCTCCCGTCCTGCGCGGCCGCGGCCGCGCCGCCGCCCTGCGCGTCGTCCAGCGCGTGCACCGCCGCGTCCGGCCACACCGCCGCGACCTGGTTGAGCGCCAGCAGCCCGGCGACCTTGTCGCCGGGCAGGGTCATGCCGACGCCGTCGAAGCTGCGGGTGTAGCTGCGGTGCACGGTGTAGCCCCCGCCGCCCGCCTTCTTCGCGGCGCCGCCCGGCATGGCCTTCGCGAGGTCCGCGGTGAAGGACGTGTGCGCGTCCCGCACGGCCCGGTCCGCCGAGTCCGCGGTCAGGGTGCGCCCCTGCTCGGCGGCCAGCAGCCGGGCGGCGGTCGCGGGCGGCTGCCGGAAGCGCACGATCACGTCGACCGGCTTGCCGGACTCCAGCGCGCTGCGGTCCTCGAAGTGGAGCGCCGCCGTGTCGACGGCGCTCAGCCGGTGCAGCGCCTGGAGCTGCTCGGAGCTGAGCGAGGAGAGCAGCCGTGCGGCGTCGCCCGTCTCAGGTCCCGAGCCGGAGGCGTGGGCCGGGGCGGGCAGCCCGAGGCCGAGGAGGAGGGCCGAGAGCGCCGCGGCCGGTACGGCCCACCGGCGCGGGCGGCGCGGTATATGAGGGTGCATCAGGTGCTTCCAGTCCTGGGCGGGGCAGGTGCCGCCGACCGCCCCACCGCATGTGCGCAGGTGGAACGGTCGGCGTCCGACGAGAATGCCCGCGCCGGTGCCCCGCGGAGAATCCCTCCGGATGGCGAGACCGCGCCGTGACGGCAAATCGCCACCCGGGGTGCCTTCCGGCGGGCGGGGGTCCGTGCCCGGGCCGCGGGGCAATGCAGGAGACTGGGCGGCATGCCGTCCGACCCCTCGGTGCCGACGCCCGCACTGTCCTCGCTGTCCGACCTGCTCACGCGGCTTCAGGAGGACCTGCGCCGGGCCGAGTCGACGGTGTCGGACCTCCTGGAGGCCCGCGACCGGCAGCGGGGCACGGCCGCCCCCGGGCTCGTCAGCTACGTCGACGGCAGGGAGGCTCAGGGGCGCCTGCTGCTGGAGCTGGAGTACGGGGCGCGGACGTCGATCCTGGTGTGCCAGTCCGGCGCCAACACGGTCGCGCCCGTCCCGACGACGATCGGCGCACCGGCCCCCGCGCCGCCGGAGTACCTGGGGGCGGAGAACCCGCGCAGCGTCCTGGCCGACGTCGCCTACCGCGTCCTGGTCGACCGGGATTTCCTCGTCGAGCCGGCCGCGGTGCAGGCCCTGGACGGCCGCCTCGCGGAGGGCCACGCGGTGCGGGTCGTGGACCACGCGCTGACCAAACTCGCCGTCGTCGACGGGAAGGTGGCGGTGGTCCAGGTCAGCCCCGAGCGGTCGATGGTGCTCAGACCGCCGCTGGTGGCCCTGGTCACCGAGCTGTTCGAGGCGCACTGGCTGCGCTCGCGGCCCTACCTGCGCGAGGAGGGCGACCTGGACCCGAACGACCACCGGATCCTGCAGCTCATGCTCTCCGGGCTCACCGACTCGGCGATGGCCAACCAGCTCGGCACCTCCCCGCGCACCGTGCAGCGCCGTATCCGCGCCCTGATGGACGCGGCGGCCGTCACCTCGCGCGTCCAGCTCGGCTGGTACGCCATCCGAAACAACTGGGTGTGACGCGGTGCCGCCTCCCCCCGTGACGGAGGCGGCGCCGCGGCCCTTCACAGCGTGGCCAGGACGACCCTGCTCGAACCGCCGTCGGCCTTGTCGAGCGCGTAGAAGGCGACCTGGCCGGCGTTGTTGACGCCGATCCCCTCCGTCGCCGCCCAGCGCCGGCCGTCCACCATCGCGCCCAGGTCGAACATCCGCCCCTGCGGGTCCCACACCACGGCGGTGGTGTCGTCCGGGGCGGTCTCGGCGGTGCCGACGATCCAGCCCGCGTCGTTCACCCCGAGCGCGTGCGCGTCGAACCCGAAGTCGGGCAGCCGGGTCATCGTGCCGCCCGGCCGCAGCACGAACGCGTCGTCGCCGCTGGTGCCGACGATCTCGCCGGAGGCGTTGACGGCCTGGGCGTAGCTGTCGGCCATGCCCGGCAGGGTGCCCAGGTCGGTGACCGTGCCGTCGGGCGCCCACTTCACCGCCCGGCGCTTGCCGTTGAGAGCGGAGTGCCCGACCACGGTGCCGTCGTCGGCGATCGCCAGCGGCTCGGTGAGCGACGCGTTGGCCGTCAGGTGCGGCAGGGCGCGGAAGCCGCCCGCCGCCGTCCACACGAAGGCGTCGTTGACCTCGGTGTTCCGGCCGGTTGCCGGGTCGGTGACGTAGCCGGTGGCATTGCCGACGACCGTGCCGGAGTCGTTGACCGCGAAGGCCCGGTCGAAGGTGTACGCCTTCCAGTCCGGGATCGGCAGCACAGTGAGGTCACCGGCCGCGTTCCAGACGCCGCCGTGGGTCCGGCCGCCGATCGTCAGCTGGCCGGCCGCGTAGCCGGCGGTGCGGCTCTGGCCGAGCACGTAGCCGCTGGTGCCACCGCCGTTCGCGAGCTGCGTGACGCCCGTCGCGGCGTCCCATCGGATCGGCACGGACTTGCCCGCGACCTGCTGCGATCCCGCGACCTGACCGGTGTCGCTGAGGCCGAACGCGACCACCGGGCCGAAGCTCGCGGTGACGGTGGCCTTCGGCTGCGTCAGCCGCTCCACCACCAGGTCGGTGCTGCCGATGACGTCGCCGCGGTCGGTGGCGACCGAGAAACGGCCGACGAGCCGCCGCCCCTCGGCGGGCAGCGCGTCCGCGGTCAGCCGCCCGCGGACGGCGAGGGTGCCGCCGTGCGCGAGCGTGACCGGCCGCGCGTCGTCGACGGTCACTTGCCCCAGGGAGTCGGAGAAGACCGTGTCCTGGACGTCCACGGCCGTGCTGCCGGACGGCACATGGGTGCCCGCGATGTAGACCTGGTAGTAGCCGGGCGCCGGGCCGTCCACCGTGATGGACTCCTCGGCGCCGCCGTGGGTGGACGAGCCGACCAGCACGCCGGTCGAACTGACCAGGTAGAGGTCCAGGTCCGCGTGCGGGTCGGCCGCGTTGCCCATCGCGATCTCCAGCCGCTTGCCGTCCCGCGGCACGGTGATCTGCTTGCCCGTCATCTGGCCGTCCGCGACGGTCGGGCGCTCCTGTGCCATCGCGCCGAGCGCCCCGCCGACCGCATGGGCCTCCACCGGGCCGAAGGTGTTGGTCACGGTGAAGCCGCGCTCGACCGGCTCGTGCACCGCCGCCTCGTCGACCGTGCCGGAGGCCGGGTCGAAGGCGGCGCCCTGCACGGCGGCGGTCAGCTGGTAGGGATTGGCCTGCTGGGGCGAGGTGCGGCGGCTGTCGACCTGGAATTCCCAGACGCCGGCCATCGGCTGGTGGTACGTCCGGGCCGCCGGGTCGCAGTCCGCCGGGTCGGAGTAGTTCGCGTAGCAGCGGGCCGCGGCGGTGTCCTCGACGGGCTTGCCCTGCGGGTCGACCGCCAGGAAGCGCGTCTGGCTGCCCTCGGCGAGGCCCGACAGGCCGACGGCGACCGCCTGCGCACCCGCCGGGACCGCCACGAACAGCGAGTCCGTGCCGTTGCGGGCGACCACGCCGCGCCGCTCGGCGCCGAACGACGGCGCGGCGGGACCGTCCGCGGCCACGACCGTCACCAGCACCAGCTTGTCGACGCCCGGCGTGCCGAGGTCGTCGACCCGCAGCACCGCGGAGTGCGCGCCGGTGCTCCGCGGCAGCGCGCGCACGGCCACCGGGGTGGCGCTGCCCCGCGCCAGGTGGACCAGCGAGGGCGCCGAGAAGGTGCCGTCGTCGCCGAGCCACGACAGCGCGGTCGCCCCGCTGCCGCCGTCGGTCCTGGTCAGCTGGAGCTGGTACGTGCGCGCATGCCCGGCCTGCTGGCCGCCCTGGTCGGGGGCGCAGCGGTTGTACAGGCCCGCGCCGCTGCCCGGCGTCGCGAGTGCGCCGGAGAGCACGCTGCACACCGGTGCCCGCACGGTGTAGGCGGCGGGCTGCGCGTTCCGGGCCAGCACCTGCCAGGCCCGGCCGACGGATATCAGGCCCGCGCCCTGGGCGTAGGCGGGCTCGCCGGGCAGGAAGGCGGCGCCGCTGGTCAGCGCGGTGCGCAGTGCGGCCGGGGTGACCTGCCGGTGTTTCGCCCCGGCGGCGGACAGCAGCAGCGCGGCGGCGCCGGTCGCCTCGGGGGAGGCCATCGAGGTGCCGTTGTACATCGCGTAGCCGGGCGGCAGGTCGTAGCCGGCCTGCGGAACGCCCTCGCCGGCCTGCCACAGGGGCACGGTGGAGACGGCGGCGCCGGGTGCGACGAGGGTCGGCTTGAGGTCGCCGTCCTCACGCGGGCCGCGCGAGGAGAAGGGGAAGAGCGCCTGCGCCGCGTCGACCTCGGAGCCGTAGTCGGCCCACCACGTCTGCTTGCTGACGGAGGCCCCGACGCTCACGACCTCGGTGGCGGTGGACGGCTCGGCGACGGTGTTCATGCCCGGGCCGTCGTTGCCGGACGACACGAAGAGCTGCACGCCGTAGTCGTCGATCAGCCGGTCGTAGAGCAGTTCGCGGACCGACGAGCCGTCGTTGAGCGCGGTCAGGCCGCCGATCGACATGTTGACCACGTCGACGTGCTGGTTGACCACGGCGTCGATCATGCCCTCGGTGAGCGCGTAGTCGCTGCACCCCGCGGCCACGCAGACCCGCTCGGAGACGATCCGGGCGCCGGGGGCGGCGCCCTCCATCGCACCGCCGAACAGGCCGTGCCCCGCAGTGATCCCGGCCACGTGGGTGCCGTGGGTGCCGGAGACCAGGCCCAGGCTCACGAAGTCGGCGGTCTTCCCGGCGTACGGGCCGCCGCGCGCGGAGAGGTCCACGCCGTCGCGGTACTCGACGGTGAAGGGCACCGTCTCGGCGACGGCGGTCCTCGGGTCGTCGGTGCCGAAGTGCGCGACCTGGCCGCTCTCGGCGTAGGGGCGCACGATGTCGCCGTCGCCGAAGACGTGGTCCTGGTTCGCGTCGACCCACACGGTGTGGTCCGCGGGGCGGTAGAGCACACCGAAGACGTCGGTGTAGTCGCCGTCGCGGTTGACGTCGCCGCCCAGCTCGCTGCGGTAGAGGTTCTTCTCGGCGAAGGTCTGGAATTCGTAACTGCCCGCAGGGGCCGTCCAGGTGGCGCCGCCGGAGGTGAACGTGGCTCCGGTGACGGTGACCTTGGTGCGCATCTCCAGCCACGTCGGGTCGCCGTCCAGCACCGGGTCGGTGGCCGTGACCCAGGCGGCGACCTTGCGCTCGCCGGTGGTGGTCGTGCGCAGCGCCGGGTGGTCCAGGTCCACGCCGGTGTCGAGGATGCCGACGGTCACGCCCCGGCCGTCCCACGCCGGGTGCTGCTTCACGAAGTCCACGGCGCCGGTGTCGGCGGTGGGCAGGTACGGGTTGGCGGCCGGTGTCCGCGGGCCGGGCGCGGGGGCGGGGGCAGGGCCGGGGCGGCCCGTCCTCGCGTCCTGCGCGGTGACCGGGGAGGGGTCGGGCATCCGGTAGGTCTCGTCGAGGTCGAGGGCGGTGACGTCGGCGAGCGCGGCCAGCTGCTCCGCCTTGCCGGTCGGCACGGACGCGCGCACGTACCCGAGGTGGTCGTAGACCTTCTCGGCGTGCCCTCCCAGCTTCGCGACCTCGGCCGGCACCCGCGCGGTGCGGTCCGGGGCGGTGGCCAGCAGCACCGTGACCGCCGGGGCCTTCCGGCTCTGCGCCGCCTGCAGCAGGGTGCGGTCGTGGGCGCTGAACTTGCCGTGCGGGCCGGCCTTGGCCGCGGCGGCCCGCGGGGCGCCGAGCGAGCGCGGGGTGTGCGCACCGGAGGCCGCGGCCGTGGCGGGCTGCGTCCCCAGGCCCAGGACGGCGCCGACGAGCCCGGCCGCGAGGACGGCGGCGGTCAGCCGGGGGCCGCGGCGGGCGTGTCGCCCCGGGGTCGCCGGGGTGGCCGGTAGGGACCGGCGTCTGTGCAGAGGAGTCATCCGGCGTGTCTACCGGGCCCGTTGCTCGCGTCGCAGCGTCCGCGGCTGACGAGATGGCGCCGCGTCGCGATCTCGTCAGCCGGCCGGGATCGGCGGGCGCCCGCGCGCGTGCGGGGCATGCGGTCAAGGACGGCGAAAGATCTCCATGGACGAGCGGGGGCCGCTGGTGCGCGGGGCGTGCCGGCAGCCCGCGGCCGGCTTGTCCGGGGCCGGTCGTGTGCTGGGCCTGACGTACCCCGCGGCCGGTGTGCCCGGGCCCGCGGCCGGTGTGCCGGTGGCGGCGGTTCGCCGTTCGCCAACCCGGCGGCCGCGGCGCGGCCGGAGTCCCGCCCACGGCGGCCCCGTGCCTACTCCACCCGCTCCAGCGCCTCCCGCCCCACCGCGTGCAGCAGCGGCTCGCCGCCGACCCAGCGGGCGATCTCCGCCACCGTGCTGTCGCCCAGCGCCTGGCGGCCCTCGACCGTGGCCGCCGCCTGGTGCGGGGTCAGCAGGGCGTTGGGCAGGGCGCGGAAGGGGTGGTCCGGCGGGAGGGGCTCGGCGTCGAAGACGTCGAGGGCGGCGTCGAGGCGGCCGGTGCGCAGCTCCGCGAGCAGGGCGGATTCGTCGACCAGCCAGGAGCGGGCGGTGTTCACCAGGCCCGCTCCGTCCGGCATCAGGGCCAGCTCGCGGGCCGCCAGCAGGTGGCGGGTCCCGGGCAGCGCGGGCGCGTGGACGGCGACGACACGGCTCGTCGTGAGCAAGTCGTCGAGGTCCGTGGCGCGCACCCCGAGGGTGCGGGCGTCCCCCGCCGTCAGGTACGGGTCGTACACCCTCACCTCGGCGCCGAGCGCGCGGGCCAGTGCGATGTACGCGCGGCCCGTACGGGAGGCGCCGACGACGCCGACCGGGCAGCCGGCGATCCCGTGGCGCTCGGGCGCGGCCGAGGCCTCCTCCCAGGGCAGGCCCGCGTGCAGGGCGTGGTCGAAGCGGTGGACGCGGTGCAGCAGCGCCAGGGTGAAGGTGAGGGCGACCTCCGCGACGGGGCGGGCCATCGCCGCCCCGGCCTGGGTGACGCGCACCCCGCGGTCGAGGGCGGCGCCGGTCACGTACGGGCTGACGGCCCCTCCGGTGTGGGCCACCAGCCGCAGCCGCGGGGCCCGCTCCAGCAGCGCGGTGTCCAGCCGGGCGGTGCCCCAGGCGGTCACCAGGACCGCGGCGTCGCCGAGCGCGGCGGCCAGCGCCTCCGGGTCGCAGTGCCGTTCGACCACGCGGACGTCGGTGAGCAGCTCCAGCCGCCGCCACGCGGCGGGCGTGAAGAACTGCTCGCGCAGCCGCGCGGGGACGGCGACGACCGCGCGCGGGGCCTCAGCGGAGCCAGTCATCGCGGTGCTCCGCCACGAACGCGTCGTCGGTCAGCCACGGGTACGCGGCCGCGACCGACGCGATCTCCTCCGCCTGCCGCGGCGAGAGCCGCTCGTTGGGGTCCAGGCACCAGGTGCCCTCCAGCAGGCCCTGGCGGCGCAGCACCTCGTGGACGCCGGGGATGCAGCCGCGGAAGGCGTTGCGGACGTCGAAGACCGCGGCGTTGGCCTGGCTGAGCTGGGGCGCCCGGCGCAGCAGGTCGGTCATGAGGGCGTGGTCGCCCGCCCGTGCGGCCCGCACCTCCGCCAGCAGCGCGACCGCGCCCCTCGTCCACACCGCCCACTGCCCGAGCAGCCCGCCGGCGAACCACTTCAGGGCGCCGCCCGGGGTGCGGTACGGGGTGAGCAGGTCGTTCAGGATCGCGTCGTCGTTGCCGGTGTAGAGGGCGACCTCGTCGGCCCGGTCGCTCGCCCCGACCGCGGCGATGACCTCGGCGGTGCGGTAGCGGTCGAAGGGCGCGGTCTTGATCGCCACCACCGAGGGCAGCTCGGCGAAGGCCCTCCAGAAGGCGGGGGAGAGGTAGCGGCCGCCCACGGCGTCCTGGAGGTAGAAGCCGATGACGGGCAGCACCTCGCCGACCGCCCGGGCCCGCTCCAGCAGCCCGGCCTCGTCCGCGCCGGGCACGGCGGGGCTCAGCAGCACCGCGTCGTAGCCGAGTTCGGCGGCGAGGGTGGCCTCGGCGACGGCCTGCGCGGTGTAGCCGCAGGCGCCCGCGACCTTCACGACCGGGCGGCCCGCCTCCTTGTCGGCGGTCTCGGCGGCCAGCGCGAGGACCGGGCGGAGCAGGTCCACCCCGGCGTCCCGGATCGCGAACTGCGTGGTGTGCACGCCGACCGCGATGCCGCCGGCGCCGGAGGCCAGGTAGTAGCGGGTCAGCGCGCGCTGCCGCCGCTCGTCGAGGCGGCGCTCGGCGTCCAGCGCGAGGGGGTGGGCGGGGATGACCGTACCGGCGGCGAGCAGGGCCAGCGGGTCGGAGGCCGCCACGGCGGCGGGGGCGGCGGGTGTGGGGTGGGACACGGTGGGTCAGAACCTTCCGTCGCGGGTCTGGAACTTGGTCGGCCGGCCGGACAGCGGCAGCCCGCGGCGCAGCCACTCCGCCTGCCAGCCGACGAGGGTGCGCAAGGACACCGGCGGGTAGCCGAACAGGGCGTGGCAGTGGCTCGCGTCGGACAGCAGCGCGGTGCCGGACTCGGTTCCGGTCGTCACCGCGGCCCCGCCGGGGGATCCGAACTCCGCGGCGAACAGCCCGGCCAGCCGCCGCACCGACGCCGTCTCGGGCCCGGTGAGGTTGACGGTGAAGACGTCCTCGTGGGCGTGCAGCAGCGCGCGCAGCGCGACCTCGTTGGCGTAGCCCTGCCACACGACGTTGACGTGGCCGGTCGTCACGTCGACCGGTTCGCCCGCCTGCACCGACGCGGCGATGTCGGCGAGCACCCCGTAGCGCAGGTCCACCGCGTAGTTCAGCCGCAACAGCGCGACGCGGGTGTCGTGGACGGCGGCGTGGTAGCCGAGGACGCGCTCGCGGCCCAGGCACGACATGGCGTACTCGCCGACCGGGCCCACCGGGTCGGTCTCGGCGGAGCCGGCCGAGGCGGTGTCGACCAGCGGGTAGACGTTGCCGGTGGAGAACGCGGCGATCCGGGCGTCCCGGTAGCGGCGGGCGATCCGGTCCGGCAGGGCGGCGTTGACGGCCCAGGCGTGCGCCGGGTTGCCCGCGGAGCCGAACTTGGCGCCGACCATGAAGACGACGTTGCCGGCCTCGGGCAGCGCGCCCGGGTCGCCGTCGAGCAGGTCGGCGGTGACCGGGCGGACCCCGTCGGCGGCGAGCGCGTCGGCGGCCGCGCGGTCCGACCAGCGGGACACCGCGTGCACGGCGAGGTCGGTGCGGCCCGCGGCGTCCAGCGCGCGGCGGGCGAGCCGTGCCAGGCTCGGGCCCATCTTGCCGCCGGCGCCGAGGACCACCAGGTCGCCGTCCAGCCGGGCGGCGTCGGAGACCAGCGCGGGCGAGGGCGTGGCGAGCAGGTCCTCCAGTTGCCGCTCGCTCGACGGGAAGTCGAACGCGGGGCCGGGGAAGGGGAAGGGCGGCGGCGGGGTGGTCGTGTGGGTCATGTGCGGGGTCATCCTTTGACGGCCGAGCCGGTGACGCCCTCGGTGAAGTAGCGCTGGCCCGCGAGGTAGGCGGCGAAGATGGGGACGAAGGCGATCACCGATCCGGCGAGCACCTGGCTGAGCGGCACCTGCTGCTGCTGGAGCGAGGCGATGCCGACGGTGAGGGTGCGCATGTCGCTGCTCTGGCCCATGATCAGCGGCCACAGGAAGTCGTTCCAGTGCCACAGGAAGACGAACGTCCCGAGCGTGGCGAGGATCGGCTTGAGCAGCGGCAGCACGAGGCTGACGAAGATCCGCAGCTCGCCGCAGCCGTCCAGCCGGGCCGCCTCGAACATCTCGTCGGGCAGGTCGCGGATGAACTGCCGCATGAGGAACACCGCCTGGGCGTTGGCGAGGGTGGGGATGATCAGGCCCCAGTAGGTGTCCACGCCGCCGAGCTTCGCCATCATGATGAACGTCGGGATCATCGTGACGTGGTAGGGCACCATCACCATCGACAGGAACGACCAGAACATCGTCTCCCGCCCGCGGAAGCGCTTCTTGGCGAAGGCGTACCCGGCCAGCGACGCCAGGGCCAGCACGCCGACCACCGACACCACCGAGTAGACCAGGGTGTTGAGCAGCCAGCGCGGCACGTCCTGGGCGTCCAGCACGGCGCTGTAGGAGGAGCCGCTCAGATTCCACGGCAGCAGGCTGCCGGGGAGCTCCACGGCAGCGCCGGGCTTCAGCGACAGCACGATCATCGCGTAGAACGGGAAGACCGTGGCGAGCGAGGCCACGGTGAGCAGCACCGCCCGTACCGCGAGCCCGATCCTGCCGGGCCGCAGCGCCCGGGGCACGATGTCCTGGATCCTCTCCCGGGCCATGGTCACTTCTCCTTTCCGAGCACCATGCGCTGCACGAGCGCCACGACCACGGTCATGACGAACAGCACGCAGCCGAGGGCGCTCGCGTAGCCGAGGTCGGAGTATTTGAAGCCCGCGTCGTAGAGCTGGTAGACGAGGCTGTAGCTGGCGTTGGCGGGGCCGCCGCCGGTCATGACGTAGACGGCGTCGAAGATCTGGAAGCTGTTGGTCGTCTCGATCACCGCGAGGAAGAAGAACGCCGGCTTCAGCTGCGGGGCCACGATGTGGCGGAAGCGCTGGAAGGGCCCGGCGCCGTCCATGAGGGCGGCCTCCTCCAGCTCGCGCGGCACGTCCTGGAGCCGCGCGAGCAGGATGAGCATGCCGTAGCCGCAGCGCGACCAGATGCCGACCAGGGCGAGGGCCGGCAGGACGAGCGCGGAGTCGGTGAGCCAGGACTGCTCGGGCAGCCCGAGCAGTCCCATCAGGCTCGACCAGGGGCCCTTGGTGGAGAAGATCCAGATGAAGACGGTGGACGCCAGGATCAGGCTGGTGACCACCGGCAGGAAGAATATGGAACGGAAGAGCTTGGAGCCGCGGAACGCGCGCCGGGTGAGCAGCGCGAGTCCCAGCGACGCCGCGATCGTGAACGGCACGGCGATCACGCTGTAGACGACCGTCACCTTCATCGACGACCAGAACAGCGGGTCGTGCATCATCCGCTGGAAGTTGTCCAGGCCGGTGAAGTGGGTGCTGTCGCCGATCGTGTAGTCGGTGAAGCCGAGGACGAGCCCGGCCAGGCCCGGCCCGAACCGGAAGGCCAGGAAGAGCAGGAAGCAGGGCAGCACGAACAGCAGCCCGACACGGGCCTCCCGGCGGGCGTGCGGCCCGCGCCGGACGGGTTCCGGCGTGCTGCGGGGGCGGGAACGGGATTCCGCGACTGCGGCCACGGGACCTCCTTCGGGAGTCGGGATTCGGGAGTCGGGACGGTTCGGGAGACGGGGCTTCCGGCGCCGCGGGCCGGCGGGGGCTCAGCGCTTGCGGGCGATGATCTGGTCGGCGGCCTGTGCCGCGTCGTCCAGCGCCTTCTTCGGGCTGCTCTTGCCGAGCAGCGCGGCCTGCAGTTGCGGGGCGAGCACGCCCATCACGTCGCGCGAGGCCTTGTTGAGCGGGCCGACGTCGGTGCTCTCCAGCACCTTCTCGGTGGCCTCCTGGTGCTGGTCACCGGGGTAGAGCGGGGTGGCGTCGGTGCGCGGCGGGAAGTAGCCGCCGGGCTTCTGCAGCCCCGCGGAGTTCGCCGGCTGGGTGACGTACGAGATCCACTTGCCGGCCGCGTCCTTGTTGGCGCTCTTGAACATCGCCAGCGTGCCGACGGTGCCGTACGCGGCCGCGCTCCGACCGGTCAGCGCCGGGCCGACCACGATGTTGTCCTTGCCCCAGAACGGCTCGACCTCGGCGGCGGTGTTCTGCCAGGTGCAGGCCACCTTGTTCTTCGCCAGGTCCGTCTGCTCGATCTGCGGGGTGGTGGTGATCAGGTCCTTGGGCGTCCAGCCGTTGTCGACGAAGGTCTTGAGCCAGGTCAGCGCCTTGACGCCGGCGTCGCTGTTGAAGGCGGCCTTGGTGCCGTCGGAGGAGAAGACGTCACCGCCGGCCTGCCACAGCAGCGGGTAGAAGGTCATGTTGAGCGTCGCGGTGGTGTCGCCGCTGTAGCTGGTGGCGTAGAAGCCCTTGGCCTTGAGCTTCGGCGCGAGGGCGGCCAGCTGGTCCCAGGTGGTGGGGTAGGAGGTCTCGCCGATCGCGTCGAAGACCTTCTTGTCGCACAGCATCGGGTAGGTCGACATCAGCACGGGAGCCGCGTACGGCTTGCCGTCGACGGTCACGGCCTTGAGCGCGGAGGGGCGCAGTGCCGACCTGTCCTGCGCCGTCATCCACTGGTCCGCGGGTATCAGGTTGCGCTGGTAGGCGGGGAGCTGGTCGGGGATCAGGTACGCCACGTCCGGGCCCTTGCCGGCCGCGAGCGCGGTGGTCAGGGCGGTGTCGCGGTTGGCCCAGGGGTAGGTGGAGACCTTCACGGTGATGCCGGGGTTGGCCTTCTCGAAGCCCTTGACCAGGCCGTCCCAGTAGGCGTCGTTGGCCTTCGGGTCGTTGATCACCGGGTAGACCCAGGTGTTGACGGTCTTCTTCGAGGACGAGCCGGAGCCGCTGCCGGAGCCGCATCCGGCGAGGGCGGCGGTGGCGCACAGGGCGGCGGCGGTGGCGATGGCGGCGGTGGTGCGGCGTCTCACGGGGTGTCTCGCTTTCGGAAGGGCTGTCGGGTGCGGGTGGTTCTCGTTCATGTCCTGGAGGGGCGCGCTCAGCGGGACGGCACGTTCTCGACGGTGCCGTGGTGCCGGGAGCGCTCGGCGGCGAAGGCCGCGAGGTGGCTGCCGAGCGAGTCGGCGGGGCCGGAGCGGATGTGGGAGCGGTCGCCGGTGGCGAGCGCGGTGACGAAGGCCTCGACGAGGGCGGTGTCGCCGCCGCCGTGGCCGTCCGCGGCGTTGGAGCCGAGGTCGCCGATGTCGCGGACCACCGTGGAGTCGTCCCGGAAGTCGTGGACGACGACGCGCTCGCCGTCGCCGCGCAGCCAGCCGTGGCTGCCGAAGATCCGGGTCTGCCGGTGGGTCTGCTCGGTGAAGGCGGTCATCGTGAAGACGGCGGTGGCGCCGCCGGACAGCTTCATCGCGACGACCTGGTTGTCCACCACGTCGTTGTCGGAACGGTAGACGCACCGCCCGTAGGGGCCGGTGCGCAGCGCCTCGGTGAGGACGGCCTCGTCGTCCGGGCCGGTGGCGCGGGAGGTGACGTGGTCGATGGGCCAGGCGCCGCCGGTGCGGCGCAGCGCCGGGTAGTAGAGCTTGGGCGCGGAGTAGGGGCAGCCCGGTTCGGCCGCGCAGGACAGGCAGTTGTCGCCGGCGTCCGCGGGGGCGTTCTCGGGCCGGAAGTGCTGGAGCGAGCCGAAGCTCGCGACCGTCTCGATCCGGCGGCCGGTGACGTACGCGATCCAGTCCAGGTCGTGGCAGGACTTGGCGAGGATCATCGGCGAGGACCGGTCCTCGCGGCGCCACGGCCCGCGGACGTAGGAGTGCGCGTAGTGCCACCAGCCGACCGGCTCCAGGTGGTCCAGGCCGGTGACCGTGCCGAGCACGCCGCTGTCCACGACGCTCTTCACCAGGTCGGTGTAGGGCGTGTAGCGCATGACGTGGCAGACGGCGAAAGGCACGCCCGTCGCCTCGACGCCCTCCACGATGGCCCGGCACTCGGCCTCGGTCGGGGCGAGCGGCTTCTCGGTCATGATCGCGTAGCCGGCCTCGGCGAGGGCGAGCACCGGCTCGGCGTGGTCGCGGTCCTGCGTGGCCACGATCACGCCGTCGGCCAGCGGTCCGCCGTTCGCCGCGGTGGCGGCGAGCAGCTCGCGCCAGCCGTCGTACCCGGTGGCGCCGGGGACGAGGGCGCGCGCCTCGGGCCGCGGGTCGGCGACGGCGGTGACGCGGGCGCGTTCGGGGTGGCCGTGGATCCACGCGGCGTAGGTCAGCCCGCGGTTGCCGGCGCCCACGAGGGCGATCCGCACGGGCCGGTCCCCTGCGGCGCTGCTGCTCTGGTCGGTGGCCATGTCTCCCTCACGGTGGGCGGTGGGCGGTGGGCGGGGTCGGGTGGTGCGGCTGACCGTCAGCGCCGCTGACGGTCAGCCGGGCGGATGCCGGGGCGCCGGCGATCAGGATCACGGAACGTCAGGGCGGCTGACGGTCGGCGCCGCTGACCGTCAGGCAGGCAGCAGCAGGTTGCCCGCGGTGTGCTTGACGCGGTCGCTCTCGTCGGGCATGGCCGTGCGCGCCACGCCGTCCTCGGTGCAGCCGGTGTGCAGCAGGTGGCCGGCGCCCGCGAAGGCGGCGGGCGCGAGCCGCAGGCTGCCGCCGGTGAAGGCGGTGCCGGTCGCCCGGTAGCGGTTGACACCGTCGGTCAGCAGGATGTGGGCGGTCTTCGCGTCGGGCGCACGGAAGTCGGCGCCGTCCAGCTGCCAGGTGACGGTGCGCCCCGCGGTGTCGCGGGCGAGGTAGGCCGCGGCGCTGTTGCCGCCGGTGAAGCGGGCGCCGCCGTCGATCCACAGCCGCTGGTCCTTGGCCGAGTTCAGCCGCAGGCCGGTGCCGGAGAAGGTGCCGCCGTGGACGGCGGTGTCGGCGTGCGCGACCGTGCTGGGCGCCGCGCCGTCCCCCGCGCCGGCGAAGGTGCAGTGGTCCAGGACGAGGCTGCCGGTGCCGTTGAACTGCGCGCCGTCCAGGCCCTCCAGCGTGACGCGCAGCAGGTGCACGTCCGCGCTCACGGTGGCCGCGGTGACCTCGGACGCCTTGCCCTGCGTGAAGGCCGAGTCGGCGATCACGGTGGGCCGCTGCGAGCGGTGCGAGGACTGCGACACGACCAGCGGGCCGGACGCGACGCAGCCGCGCAGCTGGGCGCCGTCGGCGTTGACCCAGATCATCCCGGAGCCGGGCTGGGCGTTGCCGATGACGAGCATGTCCTCCAGCGTCAGGTCGGTGACGTTCGTCCGGGCCACGAACCACGAGCAGGCGTGCCGCCGCACCGTGACGCGCTTGGCCGCGCCGCCCCAGGCCGCGCCGGAGTTGGCGAAGGTCATCAGGCCGGAGTTGCCGGTGAAGGTGAGGTCGTGCTCGAACTGGCCGTGCGTGACGAAGGGGCCCTGGTCGTCGCCGTCGCCGTGGCAGTTGGTGACGTAGCCGTACGCCGAGGCCGTCCAGTCGTTGAGGTGCCGGGCGTTGGCGACGTGGCAGTCCTCGACGTGCCCGTACAGGCAGTAGATCTGCTGGGTGAGGTAGCCGGCTCCGCCGTACGTGACCGAGGCCGGGTTCTTCAACTGGCACTCGGAGGTGCGGAAGTACGTGCACCAGCGGCGCATCACCACCGGCCAGAAGGTGCCGGTGGCGTCGATGCCGGACACGTCGCAGGAGACGGCGTACTCGTACGCGATCGGGTGCGAGCCGGTCTCGGTGTCGTTGTCGGCGACGCCCGGCACGCCCTCGAAGACCATGTTGCGCACGTGCACGCGCTCGACCGGCTCGACGCGGGTCCAGGTGAAGGTGCGCCCGGCGGCCAGGTCCCAGCCGATCTTGTAGTTCACCCGGATGTGCGTGTCGTCCACGATCTCGGTGACCTGGACGAGCTTTTGCACCTCCTTCTCGTACAGGCCCGTCCCCGGTGCGGCGTCGATCTCCACGCTCCACCACTGGCCCAGGGCGAAGGCCTTGGAGTCGGGGACCTCGAAGACGTCCGCGAGGTCGGGCATCGCGGCGGACAGCTTCGACCTGACCGTGGTGTCGGTGACCTTGCCCAGGAAGTACAGGACGGCGCCGAAGGGGTTGTTGTAGGCGTTCTTCTCGATCCCCGTGGTGGTGACCCGGTTGCCGCCGAAGTCCAGCTCGATCAGGGAGCGGGAGAAGGTGTGGCGCTTGGTGAAGTTCAGGTCCGTGTGCGCCTCGATCCGGTGCACCGCGGGGTCGTCCATCATGGCGTCCAGCGCCGCGTCGGCCGGGGCGGAGCCGTCGAACAGGCCGAACTGGCGGAAGTCCAGGACACCGTCGTGGACCATGAGCCAGCGTCCCTTGGCCGTCTGGTCCGCCTTGCCCGGGGCCAGGACCGTGCCGCCGTTGGCGCCGGCCGTCGCGGCGGCGTCCCAGCGGGCGACCATGCCGCCGCCGTCGCCGGGCGTGCGGTAGCCGGCGACCAGGGCGAGCGCGCCGTCGGCGAGCTGCTTCGGGTCGAGGGCCAGCAGCGCGGCCACGGTGCCCGCGGTCAGCGGGGCGCTCTTCGGGGCGCTGTCGGCGTGCGCGGTGCCGGAGCCGGCGGCGACCGCGGTGCCGGTCGCGGCGACCAGCAGGCCCCCGATGCCGCCGGTGCGCAGCAGGCTGCGGCGGGAGGAGTCGGGGCGCGGGCCGGGGGTGGTGCGGGTCGGTCTGTCGGTGCCCGGCACGGAGCCAGGAGTGTGGTTCACGGGGGGTGCCTCCGCCTTCGGTGGGCCTAAGGGCGAGGACGAATCCCGTGACGCTTGTCGTCGGACGGATGGCCGTATCGGCCGGGTGCGGGGTAAAAGCGCTGACCAGAGGCAGGGTGCGAGCGCGGCACCGGTCGATGAGCGGAGACGTTAGGCCTGGTTCCGCGCTCCGGTCAAGCCCCTGCCGCGGCGGATCACGCTCCGGCGGGGGCGCCGAAGCCGAGGCTGAGGCTGATCCGGTCGGCCGCATCCCTTACCTGGAGGCCGAGTTCGCGGAAGCGCCAGCCGGGCAGGTCCAGCTTCAGACCGGTGATGCTGATCGCTCCGGCGCAGTCGCCGCGGTGGTCCCGTACGACGCTGCCGATGCAGAAGATCCCGTCGGCGTCCTCCTCGTCGTCCAGCGCGTAGCCGGTGGCGCGGACGTCGGCGAGGTGCTGGAAGAGCGTGGCCTCGTCGGTGATGGTGCGCGAGGTGCGGCGCGGCAGCCCGGTGCGGGCGACCAGCTCGCGGGCCTGCGGCTCGGGCATCGCGGCCAGCAGGGCCTTGCCGATGCCCGTGCAGTGCGGCAGTTCGCGGGCGCCCATCCGCAGATCGAGGCGCAGGCCGCCGTTGGTGTCGACCTGGTCGATGATGACCGCCTGGCCGTCCTGCGGTACGGCGACGCGGGAGGCCATGCCGGTGACCGCGGTGAGCTCGACCAGCAGCGGGCGGGCGACGCCGCGCAGCGAGATCTGGGCCTGGGCGCGGTCGCCGAGCCGGGCCAGGGCCATGCCCAGGCGGTAGCGGCGGTTCATGCCCTCGCCCTCGTCGGCGACCAGCCCGTAGTGGCGCAGCGTCTGGAGCAGTCCGAAGGCGGCGCTCTTGGAGACCCCGGCCCGCTGGGCGACCTCGGTGACGCTCAGTCCTGCCCCGGGGCCGCCGGCGGCCAGCACCTCCAGCACTTCGGCGGCTCGGGCGACGGTCTTGACCAGGTACTTCGGGTCGGGCTCCGGGCCCCGGGCGGGTCCGTCGCCGAGCGCGCTGCCGGTGCTGCTGTCGGGTGCGTTCGCACCACTGTTCTGCATATCAAAACACTTTACCACTCAACACCCCTTGACCGGCGCGGTTTCACCGACCTAGGATCCGTACTGTTCTGATATTCGGAACAGTGTTCTTGAAAATCGTTTCTGCATCGTCTCAGCACCGCAGCGAACGATTCCTGCGACGACTTGCCGGGCGGATGGCCCCGCGGTCCGGGCCGGGCAGGGCCCAGACCGTCACCCACAGCATCGACGCGAGGAGCACCACATGACGCTCGCCGAGCGGGCCCGCCAGGTGATACCGGGCGGGGTCAACAGCGGCCAGCGCAGCATTCCCGGCCTCACCGGTCTGGTCGTCACCCGCACCGAGGGCTCCCGGTTCTGGGACGCGGAAGGCCGGGAGTTCACCGACTACCACGCCGCCTTCGGGCCGCCGCTGCTCGGCCACAACGACCCGGACGTCGCCGCGGCGACCGCCGCGGCCGGCCAGAGCCTGGGCCTGACCGGCGTGGCGGTGACCGAGGGCGAGGTCCTGCTCGCCGAGCAGCTCGTGGAGCTGATCCCCTCCGTGGAGCAGGTGCTGCTCACCAGCACCGGCAGCGAGGCCACCTTCCACGCACTGCGGCTGGCCCGCGCGGTGACCGGGCGGCGGCTGGTCGTCAAGTTCCAGGGCTGCTACCACGGCTGGCACGACGCGGTGAGCCTCAACGTCATCTCCGCGCCCGACCGGGTCGGCCGGCACGACCCGACGTCCACCGGGATCCTGCCCGAGGTGCTGGACGCCACGCTGGTGCTGCGCTTCAACGACCCGGCAGGCGTGCGGCAGGCGTTCGCCGAGCACGGCGCCGACATCGCCGCGGTCATCGTCGAGCCCGTCCCGCACAACGTCGGGGCGCTGCTGCCCACCGACGAGTTCCTGCGCACCCTGCGCGAGGAGTGCACCAGGGCCGGCAGCGTCCTGGTCTTCGACGAGGTCATCACCGGCTTCCGGCACGCCCTCGGCGGCTACCAGTCGATCGCCGGCGTCACCCCGGACCTCACCACCCTCGGCAAGGCCATCGCCAACGGCGCCCCGCTCGGGGCCCTGGGCGGCCGGGCCGACCTCATGCAGCACTTCAGCAGCCGCCCCGGCGGCCCCGTCTTCTTCGCCGGCACCTACAACGGCCATCCGGCCACCGTGGCCGCCGCGCTCGCCACCCTGCGCAAGCTGCGCGAGGAGCCCGTGCACGAGCACGTCTTCCGGCTCGGCGACCGGGTGCGCACCGAACTGGACGCGCTCTACCGCCGGTTGGGTGTGCCCGCGGTCGTCACCGGCTACGGCTCGGTCTTCGTGAGCTACTTCATGCCCGGCCCCGCGCCGCTCACGTACGACGACCTGCTCGCCAACGACACGGCCCTCTTCGTCGGCTACCGCCGCAACCTCGTCGACCACGGCATCTTCGAGCTGCCGCTCAACCTCAAGCGCAGCCACATCTCCTACGCCCACACCGACGACGACGTGGACCGGCTGCTCGCCGCGACCGAGGCGGCCGTCACCCGCACCCTGCGCGAGGGCGGCCCCGACGACCTCGCGCACACCAGCACCATGGGCGGCGCGGCCGCGCAGAAGGCGGCGCGCTGATGCTGACGGTCAACACCACCCGCCCGGCCGGCCCCGCGGGCCGCATCAGTCGCGTGGAGACGCTGCAACTGGGCACCGCCTGGCGCGACTTCGGCTACGTCCGGATCCACACCGACGAGGGCCTGAGCGGTATCGGCGAGATCACCCACCCCTACCGGGTGGACGAGACGTGCCGGCTGGCCGAGGCCATGGCCCACCGCCACCTGCTCGGCGCCGACCCGTTCGACGTCGAGGAGATCTGGCTGCGGATGTACCAGGGCGACTTCCTGCGCGGCGGCGACATCGGCGGCGTCGTCGTCTCCGGCGTGGACCAGGCCCTCCACGACATCATGGGCAAGGCGCTCGGCGTGCCCGTCTACCGGCTGACCGGCGGCGCCGTCCGCGACCGGGTCCGGGTCTACGCCAACGGCTGGTACACCGGCGAGCGCGTCCCGGAGGAGTTCGCCGCGAAGGCCGAGGAGGCCGTCGGACGGGGCTTCTCCGCGCTGAAGTTCGACCCGTTCGGCGCCGGCCTGCACGAGCTGGAGCGCCCCGAGCTGCGGCGCTCGCTCGCGCTCGTCGAGGCGGTGCGCGAGGCCGTCGGGCCGGACGTCGACCTCTTCGTCGAGGGCCACGCCCGCTTCGGCACCGCGACCGCGCGGCGCCTGGTGCACGAGCTGGCGCCGTACGACATCGGCTGGTTCGAGGAGCCGATGCCCTGGACGCACATCGAGCGCTACGCCGAGTTGCGCCGCATCGCGCCCTTCCCGATCTCCGGCGGCGAGCACTTCCACAACCGCTACGAGTACAAGCAGCTCTTCGCCACCGAGGCGGTGGACATCGTGCAGCCGGACCTGTCCATGGCCGGCGGCTTCACCGAGCTGCGGAAGATCGCCGCGCAGGCCGACGCGCACGGCATGCTCGTCGCCCCGCACAACTCCAACTCGCCGCTGTGCACCACCGCTTCGGCGCACGCCGCGTTCGGCCTGACCAACCTGAAGATCCTGGAGACCTTCGACGCGCTGCTGGAGCCGTACGTCTTCGAGGCGCTGCGCGGCGTGCTGCCCGTCGAGGACGGGTACGTGCCGCTGCCGACCGCGCCTGGGCTGGGAGTCGAGCTGGCGGACGAGGTCTTCGAGGAGCACCCGCCGAGCCACCGCTTCTGGAACATGTTCGCGGACGGCTGGGAGAAGAGGAACCGCACATGATCACCGACGTGCACTCCCATCTCTTCCGGCACAGCCACGACTTCGACGCGACCTTCCGCGCCGAGTCCGCCCGCGCCCACGCCGGCGAGGTCGACCTCACGGTGCGCTACGAGGACTACGCGGCCACCGCCCCCGAGGGCACCCGCACGGTCGTCGTCGGCGGCAAGGCGCGCCGCAGCGGGCTGTGGGTCGACGACGCGGCCGTGGCTGCCTACGTGGCGCAGCACCCCGACCGGCTCATCGGCTACCTCTCGCTCGACCCGACGCAGCCCGGCTGGCAGGACGAGATGCGGTACGGGCACCGGGAACTGGGCCTGCGCGGCATCAAACTCATGCCGATGTACGCCGGGTTCGCGCCCGCCGACGAGGCCTACGACGAGCTGTACGCCTACGCCGAGCGGCACGGCCTGCCGTTGCTGGTGCACACCGGCACCACCTTCGTCTCCCAGGCGCCGCTGGAATACGCCATGCCCCGGCACCTGGACCGGGTGGCCATGCGCCACCCCGAGCTGCGGATGGTGCTCGCGCACCTCAGCCACCCCTTCGAGGGCGAGTGCATCGCCGTCATCCGCAAGCACCGGCACGTCTACGCCGACATCAGCGCGCTGCACTACCGGCCCTTCCAGCTGTGGCACAGCCTGCGCCTGGTGCAGGACTACGGCGTGTGGGACAAGCTGCTGTTCGGCAGCGACTACCCCTTCACGACCGTCGACGACTCGGTCGAGGGCCTGCGCCGGATCGCCCGCATCCCCGGCATTCCCGGCCTGGACCCGCTGGACCAGGACGCCGTGGAGGCGCTGATCCACCGCCCGTCGCTGGAACTCCTCGGACTGGAGCAGGGATGAGCCCCCGACCGGCGGCCGGACGCGGCCGGTTCGACCTCGCCGGCCGCACCGCGCTGGTCACCGGCGCCGCCGGCGGGCTCGGCCGGGCCTTCGCGGTCGCGCTCGCGCAGGCCGGCGCCGACCTGGTGCTCACCGACCTGCCGGGCGCGGCCGGGCTGGGGGAGACCGCGGAGCTGGTACGCGGCCTCGGCCGCACCGCGCACACCGCCGAGCAGGACCTCGCCGACACCGCGGCGCTGCACGCCTTCGCCGACCGGGTGCGGGCCGCGGCCGGGCCGCTGCACATCCTCGTCAACAACGCGGGGACCGCGGCCCTGGAACGCTTCAACGAGATCACGCCCGAGAGCTGGCACCGCGTCATGCGGGTCAACCTCGACGCGGTGTTCTTCCTCACCCAGCGCGTCGCCGAGCACATGATCGCCGACGGCGTGCCCGGCCGGATCGTGTCCGTCACCTCCAAGAACGCCCTGGTCGCGGAGGCGGGGCTGGCCCACTACAACGCCTCCAAGGCCGCCGTGGACCTGCTCACCCAGACCCTCGCGATCGAACTCGCCCCGCACCGCATCACCGTCAACAGCCTCGCGCCCGGCATGGTCGAGACCCCCATAGACGGCGAATTCCCCTTCGACCGCGCGGCGTTCGAGGCCGCCTACCGGGCGCGCATCCCGCTCGGCCGCTACGCCACCCCCGAGGAGTGCACCGGCGCGCTGCTGCTGCTCGCGAGCGACGAGGGCGCCTATCTGACGGGGAGCCGGATCGTGGTGGACGGCGGAGTGCTCGCCGACCAGATGCCCCGCACGGCCTTCATGCCCCCTTACCGCAGCTCGCTGCGGCCTCCGACGAAGGACGGCACCACACCATGACGTCATCGGACGGCTTCACCGGACCACCCGCCGCGGCGGGCCCCACCAGCCGCAGGCACCTGCTGCGGGCCGGCGGCCTGAGCGCCGCCGTCCTCGCCGGCGGCACCCTCACCGCGACCCCGGCGGCCGCCGACAGCACCGACCGGGGCGGCAACGACCAGGGCGGCAAGGGCACTTCGGCGCCGCTCGCCCTCCCCACCGTCGCGGCCCTGCTGGCGCTCCCCGCCGGGCCGCTGCGCGACGGCACCCTCGCCGTCGTCGCCGGCTACCGCGCCCCCGGCGACGGCGGCGGTCTGCTCGCCCGCTGGGACGCCGGATCGGCGGCCGCGGCCAACGGCGGCACCGTGCTGCGGCCCGCCGACCGCCCCGCGCGCGGGCGCTGGCTGCGGGTGCACGACGGTGTCCTGGACTTCCGCGGCTTCGGCCACTTCGACGCCTCCGCCCCCGCCGACGACGCGCTCGACGCGATGGTGAACGACCCGTCCGTGCACCGCGTCGAGGCCCACACCGACCTGCTCCTCCGGCGCCGCCACACCTACCACCGCTCGCACCTGGTCCTGGACTTCGGCGGGCACACGGTCCACACCGGCGGCATCGAGCGCAACACCCACGACAACCCGTTCGGCGCGGTCCTGTTCTTCCAGGGCACCGTCACCTCCGACACCGTGAGCCACGAGCTGCCCGCCGAGGTCATCGAGCGCACCGACGCCTTCCCGGTGCCCGACTCCGGGGCCTTCCGGGTCGGCCAGTGGTGGGCGGTGCAGAGCGACGAGGTCGCCGGCGGCGGCAGCGACGAGCGCGAGCTGCAGAAGATGGTCGAGGTCACCGAGATCGTCGACGGCACGCACATACGCGTCGGCTACCTCAACGGCTGGCCGCTCGCCGCGGGCCGCACCGTCACCTGGCGCCGGGTCGAGCCCGTCGTCGGCGCCGAGGTGCACAACCTGGTCTTCCTCGGCGCGGGCCAGGACACCGGCGCCGTCGACGACGAGTACACCGGCTCGCACCCGGTGGCGTACGAGTACGCCGTCGACTGCCACGTCTCCGGCATCCAGGCCACCGGCACCTTCTGGCCGGTGATCATGCGCCGCTGGTGCACCCGCTACCGCACGACCGGCTGCGGCCTGAAGAACCCGCCCACGGTCATGTACGGCGGCGCCGGCTACCTCACCCAGCAGATCTACTGCCTCTACGGCCACGTCGCCGACTGCACCAGCAGCAACGTCCGGCACCTCAACGACCTGACGGCGTCCGCCTACTGCCAGGTCGTCAACTGCCACGGCGACGGGGACGACGAGGGCGGCAACCCCTTCACCACGCACGGCCAGTACGAGCACGACCTGCTCTTCGACGGCAACTCCGGCCTCATGGACATCGCCAACTCCGGTGCCCAGTGGGGGAACGCGGCCAAGCGCATCACCGTGCGCAACCACGTCTGCTCGTGGTTCACGGCCAACACCCTCATCACCGACCTCACGCTGGAGAACGTGCACGTCGTCCCGCGGCCCACCTTCGACCCGTCCGGGACGCTGGTGGTCAACGCCGACGGCGCCCAGCTGCGCGGCTGCACCGCCTCGCTGTTCGCCGTCGCGCAGCGGTCCGCGCGCTCGGACCGGCCGACGACCGTCACCGACTGCGCCTTCGACCTGCCCGCCGGGCAGGTGCTCGTGCAGACCCCGGTCACCGCGCCCGTGCACTTCGTGCGCACGATCTTCACCGGCCTGGACGGCGCGGTGCTGCGCGGCAGCGGACCGGTCCGCTTCACCGGCTGCACGCTCGTCGGCGACCCCGGGGCCGCCCCGGTCTCGGTCGGCGCCGCGGAGGTCGTGGTCGACGGCGGCAGCCTCACGAACACCGGCATCGCGCTGAGCGCGGTACGCGACCAGCGGCTCGCGGTCGGCGGCGACGCCGCCTTGACCGGCACCAACTCCGCGGGCGCGCTGCTCTCCCGGGCCGCCGGCACCACCGCCACGGTCACCTGGGACCTCGGCGCCCTGCGCAGCACCGCAGCCGGCGACGGCACCGCGCACGTCCGCGTCACGGACGGCACCAACCGCTACTCGGCGGTCGGCGCCCGACTCACGGGCGGCCGGCTGGCCCTCGCCGCCGCGGCCTTCACCGGCGCGTCCTCCCTGCTGCACACCTCCTGCACGGAGGAGGACGTCACCCGGGAGGGGCTGCCGCCCGACGGCGCGCGGGTCAGCGCCACCACCGGCAACCTGGTGCTCTGAGCCGGGCGTTCAGCCGTGACCAGCACATTCCGCGGAGAAGAAGAGGGAAGGCCGCCGCATGCCGCGCTACCGCACCGCCACCCCGGCGGACGAACGGGCCCTGCACGCCCTGTGGGCGGCGGCCTTCCCCGACAGCGCCGGCACGGTCGCGCTGCTGTGGGGCCGGGACCCGGGCCGGCACGCCCGCACCTTCGTCGCCGAGGACGGCGGGCGTCCGGTGTCCGTGCTCCACTACCAGCCGCGCCCGATCCGCTCGGCCACCGGCGGCCCGCAGCGTGTCGGCTGCCTCGGCAGCGTCGCGACCCACCCCGACGCGCGCGGCCGCGGCCACGTACGCCGCCTGCTCGCCGCGGCGACCGAGGCGATGACGGCCGACGCGTGCGCCTGGTCGCTGCTGTTCACCGGCACCCCCGACGTCTACCGCGGGGCGGGCTGGCAGCCCTTCACCGCCCCGGTCCTGTCCGGGCCGCTCGCCGCTCCCGCTCCCCGCGGCGACGGCGCCGGCGCAGTGGCCGTGCGGCGCGCCGGCCAGGCCGACGTACCGGCACTTCGGGCGCTGCGCGACGCCTACGACGCCGCCCGGCCGCTCACCACCGTCCGCAGCCCGGAGGACTGGCGGCGGCGGATCCCGGTCTGGTACGGCGCGCCGGCCGCGATCCTGCTCGCGGAGGAGGCCGGAGACGGCGGGGAGGGCGGGGAGGGCGCCCCGCTGGGGTTCGTCGTGGTGCGCCCGACAGGCCCCGCGGAAGCCGCGGTCGAGGAGATCGCCCTCGCCCGCGGCCGTGAGCCCGAGACCGCGCGGGCCCTGCTGTCCGCCGCCGCGGGCCGCGCCCGCGCGGCGGGCGCGACCACCGCGACCGCCCGGCTGCCCGCGGAGCCCGCGGTCGTGGCCGCGCTGCCGCGGCTGCTCGACGGCGTCACGGCGGGCACCACCGCGTACGGCATGGCCCGCCCGCTGCTCGCCTCCGCGGCCGAGGTGACGGCGACGGTCACCGCGCCCGGTGCCGTCCACTGGTACGGCGACTCCTTCTGAGGGGCTCTGACCTGGCCCGGCGCGGCCCGACCGGGCGGATGTAGTGTCCCCGCTGTGAACGAACTGAGCTTCCGGGGGAAAGATCGGTACCGGGTGTCGTGGGGCGGTGTCGCGGCCGTGGCGGCGGGGCTGGTCGTCGAGGCGGCCTTCACCCTCTTCCGGCTGGGATTCGTGTGGTTCTGCTGGCTGTTCGGCGGCACGGTGGTCTTCGTCGCCGTCTGTGTCGGCCTGGCCAAGCGGTCCGTGACCACGGTCGGGGCGGACGGTATAACCGTCGGCTGGGGTCTCGGTCAGGGGCGTACGTACCGCTGGCACGACATCCGCCGGCTGTACGTGTGGCAGCAGGACGCCGGGCTCGGATCGGCGTCCACGGTGCGGATGATCCTCGTGGACGGGCGGCACCGCTCCCTCACCGGCCCGGCGAGCAGCACCGTCTACCCCAACCCCGACTTCCACAGCGACTTCCGGCGTGTCGTGCAGTGGTGGGAGGCGAGCACCGACCCCGCCGAGCGCTTCCAGCCGCCGCCGAAGCTGCGGCACCGGGTCTCACCGCAGGTCCTCGGGCTGATCCTGGGCGTGGTCATCTCGGTCGCCGTCGTCCTCGGCGTCGTCCTGGCGCACGGGTGAACCGCGGGTGCCGGACGGCGGACCGCCCGGCACCCGCACGACCGCCTCAGGTCTCGTCGCGCAGGCTCGACGCCAGGGACTTCAGCGGCGCGGCCGCCTCCTCGTGGCCCAGGTCCGTCAGGCGGGCGACCGCCGAGTCGAGGGAACGCAGGGCCTGCTCCGGACGCTTGAGGTACGCGCCCTCCACGACGCCCTTGAGCCGGGCGGCCTCGGCCCACTCCCCGGCCAGGGCCGCGTCCTCGCCGGGTGCGCCGAGCAGGAACAGCGTCTCCTCCAGGGCGGTCAGCGACTCCTCGTACTCCCCGGCGTAGGCGTTGACGCGGCCGTGCTCGTACGCCAGCGCGGCGTGCAGCGGGCGGCCCTCGGCCACGTAGCCCTCCGCGCGGGCGTCGTCGGCGATCCGGGCCGCGTCGGCGAGGAAGGCGCGGGCGTCGTCGAGGCCCTCCGGACCCTGCTGCTGGGCCTGCAGCCGGGCGACCTCCCGCAGGCAGCTGCTCAGCTGCTCGAAGCGCGGCGCCGACGCGTGCGCGGCGAGCGCCTGGTCGACGGCCTCGCGGGCGCGGGCGAACTCGCCGGTCTCGGCGAGGAGTACGGCCGTCTCCGCCGCGATCATCGCGTGCGAGCCCGGGTCGTCCGCCCAGCAGGCCGACTCCGCGGCCAGCTCCAGGAATTCGGCCAGCGCGGCCTTGCCGTCCTCGCCGGCGCGCAGCGCCCGCGCGCGGGTCAGCCGCAGCTGCGCGACCAGCCGGTCGTCCAGCTCCCGCGCGGCCACGTCGGGTTCGGCCAGCAGCGAGTCCAGCAGCGCGATGCAGTCCTCGACGCGCCCCAGGTCCAGGCCGAGCCGGGCCGCGTTGCTGTACGTGCAGAACGCGTCCACCCGGCTGCCGTGCCGCATGTCCACCTCCGCCGAGCGCGTCAGGTGGCGCAGGGCCTCGTCGTGGCGGCCCAGGCCCATCGAGGCGCGTGCCAGCTCGCCGTGCAGCGTCCCGGTGTAGGCGGTGTACGCGGGCCACCTGCGGGCCTCCCGCAGCGCCTCGGACAGGTCGGCGTACGCCGCGTCCGCGTCCTGCAGGCCCAGGTGGACACGGCCGCGCAGGCCCAGCGCGTGCGGCAGGTGCCAGTCGGGCCCGTCCGCCCGCAGCCGGGTCATGAGCCCGTCCAGCTCGTCCTTCGCGGCGGCCAGGTCGCCGCCGATCGCGTGCGTGCTGGCCCGCAGCAGCAGCGCACGGCACACCTGGCCGGGCAGGTCGTGCGCGGTGGCGAAGCCGTGCAGCAGCTCGACCTCGGCGAAGGCCGCCGCGGTGTGCTCCTTCGTCGGCTGCGCCTCCAGACGCATCCCCAGCGCGGTCGAGCGCAGCCGCAGCAACCGGGCCTCCTGGTACGGGGCCAGGCCGGCCGCCTCCGCCTGCAGGCGGGTCAGCGCGGTGTGGGCCGCGGTCATCGCGGCGGCCTTCGCCTCGGCCCCGGCCCCGTCGGACGGGGCGCCGGCCGCGCCCTCGGCCTCCGCGGACTCCGGCACCTCCGCCGCCGCGAGCAGCGCGCAGGCGCGGGCCACGGCGGCGTGTCCGGGCAGCCCGGCCTCCGTGTAGAGGTCGGCGGACTCCGCGTACCGCGCGGCGGCCCCGGCCAGGTCGCTGCGCTCGCGCGCCTCGGAGCCCTCCTCGTCCAGCAGGTCCGCGCGCAGCCGGGCGAGCGGGCCCACGGCCGGGTCGTCGGGGTGGACGTAACCGGGCTCGGCGACGAGCGCGGCCAGCCGCGACCAGCACGCCTCCGCGTCCGGGTGGCCCACCTCGTCCAGCTCCCGGGCCCGCAGGACGAGTCCGGCGACCGACTCGGGCAGCGCGGCGGACGCGGCGCGCGGCGGCGCGGCGGAGGCCGCGGCCGGGGCCACGTCGTCGAGGCTGCGCGGCCGGAGCGTCAGCTCCAGGGCGTCCAGCAGCGGGGCGCGGTCGAGCCGGACCCTGCGGCGGTCGGTGTGCGCGGTCGTGCCGTTGCGGGCGTCGAAGCGGGCGGCGAGGTCGCCGGCCCGGTCCGCCACCTCGGCGCGCAGGGTCGCGACCGTCCACGTCCGGCCGGGGAAGCCGGCGGCGGGCAGCCCGCCGTGGCCGAGCGACTCGACCCGCTGGAGCAGCACCTCCACGCCGGTGAGGAAGGTCAGCATGTCGCTCGGCGAATCCACCTCGGCGAAGAGGGTGCGGTTCTCGGCGAGCAGCTCCAGGCCGCGCGCCTCGTTGCCGGTGAGCGCGCAGAACTCCAGGTGCCGGCCGACGTCCGGGGCCATCGACGGGTTGCGGCGGCAGCCGCGGTAGCCGAACAGGTGGGCCTGGCGGGCGTCGTCCGTGCGGCCGGTGCGGACCAGCGGCAGCAGGGCGTGCGAGATCGAGGTCGCGGGCTCCTCCTGGCAGGATTCCTTGCCGGCCAGCACCGGCTGCCAGATGGCGAGCGCGCGCTCGTCGTCGCCCGCGGTGAGGTGGTGGAGGGCGCGGCCGCGGATCTCGCAGGCCTCGCAGTCGCTGTACTGCGAGCGCGCCCGCCCGGCCCACAGCTCGTAGGCGACCGCGGTGGCCTCGGCGCTCTCGCCGATGTGCGCGGCCAGGTGGTAGGCCTGCCCGTAGTACGGCTGGAGGCCCAGCCCGGCCTTCTCGTACCGGTCGCGCATCTCCGCCAGCCACTGGCGCAGGGCCGTCAGCGGCATCTCGGGCACCGAGAGCAGGGCGCTCGCCACCCACTTGAAGCGCCAGTACACGTGGTGCCGCAGCCGCTCGTCGAAGACGTCCGGCTGCTCGTCGAAGAGCTGGAGCAGCCGGGCGAAGACGACGGGCGACTTGCGCGGCTCGGAGCCGTACGTGTACGCCTCCTGGAGCTCCAGCAGCGCGTCCACGAGCGCGGCCGGCTCGGCGAACTGCTCGGCGGCGTCGACCAGTTCCTCGGCGATGACGGTGCGGGCGCGGCCGTAGGGGCGCTCGTCGTTCTCCTGCAGCGCCGCGTACAGCTCGTCGGTGGTCTGGGGTGCGGTCGGCATCGTCAGCTGTCCTTGCGGAGGGCGTGGGCGAGGAGGTCGAGGAAGGAGCGGTTGATCAGGCTCGACTCGGCGGGCCTGAGCGGGCGCCGGGACAGCATCGCGGCCTGCCCGTAGAGCGCTTCGGCGCTGGTGCGGGCCAGCTCGGGCTCCGTGATGGCGACCGCGGCGCGCACCAGCGGGTTGAGCTGGTTGAGGATCAGCTGCGCCTTGGGCGCCTCCTGGCGCAGCGCGCCGAGGATGTCGCCCCACAGGCCGCCGTCCTGCTCGCGGGCGAGCTGGGAGCGGGTGCGCTCGTGCCGCGCCTCGCGGTTGTCGAGCAGCAGCGCGGGCGCGGAGGCCGGCTGGAAGGTGCGCAGCGCCACGTCGCAGTCGAAGACGGCGAGCGCGTCGCGGGCCGTCGCCAGGTAGGACGCGGCGGCCAGCTCCGACTCCCGGTCCACCGGGTCCAGATGGGCGGTGAGTGTCGCCGGGTCCAGGTCGGCGACGCTCGCCTCCGGCCGGATCTCCGGCAGCCGGTGCACCAGCGCCCGGTCGTACGTGTAGCCGCCGTTGACGACGCCGAGGCCGGCCGCCGAGGCGATCGCCGCGACCTGACGGAATTCCTCCACGCTGGACGTCACGAGCACGGTGGCGTGGGTGCGGGCGAACTCGTCGAGCGTGGTGTTGCCGTCGGTGGTCTCGAACGGAAGCCACGGCAGCAGCATCCGCAGGATCTCGTCGTCGTGCACCGCGAGCGACTTGACCGCCAGGTGGTGGGCCTGGAGGAAGCGGCCCAGCAGTTCGGGGTCGCTCGCCGCGGCCCGGGCCATCCAGGCGCGCAGCCGCTCGGCGAGCGCGTCCCGTACGGCCGCGAGCGTGTCGTCCTCGTACAGCGACTCGCGTGACGCCGTCGGGCGCAGGCTCTCGGCGTCCACGACGCAGCGGACGAAGAAGGCCCACTCCGGAAGGATCTCCTCGGCCTGCTCCGACAGCAGCATGCCCTTGACGTGCACCCGGTGACCGTGCCGGCGCCCGGCGGGCACCGCCTCGGGCAGCACGCAGGCGATGCCCTTCAGGCCCACCGCCGGGAGGTCCAGCTCGATCGTGTCCAGCGGGGTGAAGCCGAAGACGTCCGCCCCGTACGCGGCCAGCGCGCGCTGCCGGGCCCCCGGCGTGGGGTAGGTCCGCGACCAGGGCGCGGGCTCGGGGTTGACGGGCGCGGGCGCCCCGCCGTCCGAGAAGGTGACCGGATGCCGCAGCAGCGAGCCGAAGTGCCGGGCCAGCGACCGGACCTGGGCCGGCTTCGTCCACTCCGCGGCGTCGGCGCGCGGCGTCAGCGAAACCGTGGTGCCCGGCTGCGGGCGGGCGGACGCGGGCAGGGTGCGCACCGAGTAGCTGCCGTCGCCGCGGCCGCGCCACTCGACGGCGGGCGCGTCGGGTGTCCTCGCGGAGCGGCTGACGACCAGGATCTCGTCCGCGACCAGGAAACAGGACAGCAGGCCGATGCCGAACTGGCCGATGAAGTCGGCCCGCTGCTCGGCGATCCGCTCGGCCCGCTTGCTGCTGCGGCCGATCGTGGCGAGGAAGGTGTGCACGTCCGCCTCGGTGAGGCCGACGCCGTCGTCCTCGACGCGGACCACGGAGCCGTCGGCGTACAGCCGGATGCCGAACGCGTCCGCGGGCGCCTCGGGTGCGAGGGTGCGCCGGGCGGTCAGCGCGTCCACCGCGTTCTGCAGCAGTTCGCGCAGGTAGACCCGGGGGCTGGAGTAGAGGTGGTGGGACAGGAGGTCGACGAGGCCGCGCAGATCCACCTGGAAGGTGCGGTCGGCGGCGCCGGCGTTCGCGGTGTCGTGCTGGGTCATCGGGCAGTCCGGAAGTCAAGGAGCGGGAAGGGCGGGAGGAGCCGGGGGAGCGGCGGCGCCGGGACGGCGGTCGCGGAAGCGGCTGGGGGAGCGGCTGGGGGAGCGGTCGCGGAAGCGGTTGCGGTGCGCACGCGGCTGCGCGTCCTCAGGCGCGGCTCTGGTAGCGGGCGAACTGCTTGGCCGGCTCGGGGAGGTAGTTCCACGGCCGCCTGGTGTACGCGCCGCCGAGCTCCCGGAAGACGCGGCGGGCCGTCGGGCCCTCGCCGGCCAGCGACAGCGCCATCGCGAACAGGTTGAACTCGTACTGCCAGCCCGGGCGGCGCTCGTAGCCGGGGTGCAGGACGCTGTGCTCGGCGGCCTCGCGCAGCTCGTCGCGGACCGCGGGGCGGTCCAGGCGGTCCGTGCCCTCCGCCTCGAACCAGTCCTCGATGTGGGCGAAGGCGATGACGCTGCCCAGCCGCTGCCCGAGCGGGGCGCGCGCGAACGCCTCCCGCGCGAAGGCCAGCGCCTCGCCGGGCTCGCCACCCCACCGGGTCTGCAGCTGCGAGACCCACTCGACGTGCGTTTCCAGATCCAGCGGGTCCCGGCGCAGCGCGGCGTCCCGCCGCGCCTCGCACACCGCCCGGCCCAGCGACATGCCGCGCCCGGACGTCAGCAGCCGGCGCCACGGGGCGACCCACTCCGGCCGCAGCTCGGCGGCCTGCAGCAGATGCTCCTCGGCGATGGCCAGCCGCTCGTGGAAGGTCTTCCACTGCTCCTGCGACACCTGCGAGGCCCTGGCCGTGGTGCGGGCCTGCCAGCCCCAGCTGATGTACCGCGCACCGGAGACGAGCAGCGCGGTCGCCCGCCCGTCCGGGTCCCCGGCGTCCCCCGCGCTCTGCTCGACGGCCCTGCCGATCCAGTCCTCGACGCCCTCGGTGTCCGCGATCTCGCTCAGGACCCAGTGGTCGCGGTCCAGGTCGAAGGGGGCCGCGGCCTGCCGGACCGCCGCCCAGTCACCGGCGCGGGCCGCCGCGGTGAGCGCGGGCACCCGCTCGTCGTCCAGCCCCTGGACCTCGTGCACCCCCCGCTTCGTCCGGCGTACGGCCGCCCGGGCGGGCGCATCCGCCGCCTGGTCCCCCGCACCCCTGGTGAACAGCTTGCCGAACATGCCGCGCCCTCCCCTGGTCCGCGTGATTACGGGTGCAGGATAGGGGGTCCCACCGACACGCCCTCCACAGGGTTTTCACCACCCGTGCACCGCGCCCCCGGCCCGGCCGCGCCGCACGGCACATCCCGCCGCGGAGCGCAGGCCGGGCCGGTGCCGCCGAGCACGTCGCGGTCCGCCGGGCACTGCCGCGGCGGGGCCGGGCACCCGCGTCGACAACCCTGCGGGTCAATGCACCTGGGCGGCGGTGTGCGCCGCCAGCGCCTCGATCAGCTCGGGCCACAGCTCGCGCGGCCGGTCGTGGCCCATGTCCGGGACGAGCAGCAGCTTCGCGCCCGGCACCAGCTCCGCCGTGCGCTCGCCGCCGCTGGGGGCGATGAGCGTGTCGTCCAGCCCGTGGATCACCAGCGTCGGCACGGCCAGCTCCCGCAGCGCGTCCGCCCGCGAGCCGCCGAGCACCATCGCCCCGAGCTGCCGCCCGATCCCCGCCGGGTAGTAGGCCCGGTCGTAGGAGGCCGCGGCGAGCGCCCGCAGCGCCGCCGGGTCGCCGTAGCGCCGCGACGCCCACACCATGTCCCGCTCCGCCGCCGCGACGTAGCCCTCTCGGTCGGCGGGCCGGCCCCGGAAGAGCACCGCCTGCGCCTCGCGCGTCGCCTGCCCGTACTCCGGCTCGCCGGTCGAGGACATCATCGAGGTCAGGGTCAGCACCCGCTCCGGGTGCGCGATGGCCATGACCTGCGCGATCATGCCGCCCATCGACGCGCCGACGACATGCGCCCGCTCGATGCCCAGCGCGGTGAGCAGCCCCAGCCCGTCGTCGGCCATGTCCGCCAGCGTGTACGGCACCATGGCGAGCGCCCCCGCGACGTCCCCCGAGCTGACCGCCCCGATGAAGCGCACCAGGTCCACGGGCCGGTCGTCGAACCGGGTGGACAGGCCGCAGTCGCGGTTGTCGTACCGGACGACGTACCGCCCCCGGTCGGCGAGCGCGCGGCAGAACCCCTCGTCCCACGCGAGCAGTTGCGCCCCGAACCCCATTACGAGCAGCACGGCGGGATCCCCGGGGTCCCCGAAGGTGTCGTAGGCCAGGCGTACGTCGGGGGACACATCGGCGATCGGCATGCCCGGATCCTCCCAGGCCGCCGGGCGGCACCGCACGCGGGATTCCCGCCGCCCGGACGGTCGGACCGGTCAGGCCGGGGCGGCGTCGGTGTACTGCGCGGGCGGGACCCGCCACAGCCGGACCCGCCGGCCGCTGGCGACCGCGAGGACCGTGCCGTCCGGGCTGAAGGCCATCGCGCGGACCGGGGACATCGGCTCGCCGGTCCAGGACGTCACCGCCTTCGCCGTCCGCGCGTCCCGCAAGGTGATCGTGCGGGACGGGCCGCAGGACGCGACCAGGGTGCCGTCGGGGCTGAACGCGAGGACGCCGGAGCGGCCGCCGGCGCCGGGCCACGCGGGGAGCGGGGCGTGCGTGACGGCGTCCAGGACCCGCAGGCCGAACTTCCTGCCGCCCACCGCGAGGAGCGTGCCGTCCGGGCTGAACGCCACCGCCCGGACCTTGCCTCCCGGGCGGAGGGGGGCACCCGCCTGCGCGGCGCTCGCCAGGTCCCAGATCCGGACCTCCTTGCCGCCGCCCGCCGCGAGGGTCCGGCCGTCCGGGCCGAAGGCGATCGAGTGGATCCAGCCCGGGTGGCCGGGCAGCGTGGCCGTGGGCCCGCCCGAGACCGGGTCCCAGAGCCGTACCTTCTTGTCGTCGCCGGCGCTGGCGAGCGTGCGGCCGTCCGGGCTGAAGGCGATGGAGCGGACCCAGTCGGTGTGGCCGTCCAGCGTCGCGGTGTTGCGGCCCGTCGCCGTGTCCCACAGCCGTACCGTCCGGTCGTACCCGCCGGTCGCGATCAGGGTGCCGTCGGGGCTGAAGGCCACCGCCTGGCCCCAGTTGCCGTGGCCGTCCAGCTCCGCCGCGATGCCGTGGGGGGACGTGAGGTCCCACATCCGTACGGGCTTCTCGTCGCCCACGGTGGCCAGGACCGTGCCGTCCGGGCTGAACGCGAGGTCGTGGATCTCGCTCGCCGATTCCAGCGCGAACGGGCCCGGCAGCCGGGGTGTCGCCGTCGCGCCGAGCCAGACGGCCGAACCCGGCCCCGGCGCCCGTCCCGGCACCGCCGCCGGTACGGGCGCGGGCGGCGGCGCGTCGTAGGGTGCCGGCGCCGACACCAGGGCGGACGCCTCGCGGGCGCTCGGGCGGCGCGCGGGGTCCCGGGCCAGCAGCGCGGTCAGCAGCGGGGCGAGCCGGCCCGCACGGACCGGTGCGGGGAGTTCGCCGGACACGGTCGCCCAGGGGTCCGCAGGGTCGAAGGGGAGGCGGCCCTCGACCGCCTGGTAGAGGGTCACGCCGAGCGCGAAGAGGTCGGCGGCGGGGCTGTCCGCGGCGCCCTCGCCGTCCCCGCCCGCGACCGTGACGCGCTCCGGCGCTACATGGCCCGGCGTGCCGTCGACGATGCCGAGCCGCGCGAGCTCCGGGTCCGGTGCGCGGCCGGACGCGCACACGTCCGTGAGCCAGATCCCGCCGTCCGCGGCGAGCAGCACGTTCGACGCCTTGACGTCGAGGTGGACGAGGTCGGCGGCATAGGCGGCGTCCAGCGCCGCGAGCAGGGCGCGGGCGACGTCCGTGGCGCGGGACGCGGACAGCGGGCCGTACGCGTCCAGGTGGTCGGCCAGCGAGCGGCCCTCCACCAGGTGCGTCACCGTCCACGCGGTGCCGCCGCCGTCCACGACGACGTCGAGGAGCGCGGCCACGTGCGGGTGCCCGCGCAGCCGCGCCGCCGCCCCCGCCCGGCGTGCGGCCCGCGCCCGCAGCTCCGCCGCGTCCGCGGTGCCGCCGTCCTGTGCGGGCGGCGGCAGAACGCGCTTGACGGCCACGTCGACGCGCAGCCACTCGTCGTGGGCCCGCCACGCGTTGCCGCCCGGTCCTGCCCCCAGCCTGCCGCCCAGACGGTACCTGCCGCCGAGTACGTGCTGCTGCGCTGCGTCCGCCACCTGCGTCCCCCTTCACGGCTCCGCGAGCAGCGTACGCACCTCCGCCCGGCCCGTGCGGGCCCCGTGCGCACCCGTGACCGTCACGGGACAATCCCCCGGCGGGGCCCGGAGGTTCAGGACCCGAGGAGGGCGGCGGCCTTCGCGAGGGCCGGGTCCTGGCGGGTGGCGACGTCCCGCGCGGTGAGCGGGGCGAAATGGTCCGGCGGGACCCCGACCCCGTCGGTGATCTCGCCGTTCGGGGCGAGGGAGCGCAGGGAGGGCAGCCGGATCGCGCTGGTGCCGTCGTCGAGCGGGTAGAGCTGTGCGGGACCGGAGTTCGCCCCCGCGGTGCGGGTGCCGACCAGGGGGCCGAGGTGCAGGTCCTTCACGGCCGCGGCGAAGGCCTCGCACGCGGACGCGCACCCGTCGTCCACCAGCACGGCCATCGGCAGGTGCAGCAACGGCGTGCCGTCGTCGACCGGTTGCGGCTCGCACGTGCCGTCCGCGGCGCAGAAGGAGAGCGCGGTGACGCCGTGCACGAAGGCCCCCAGCAGCGTGTTGCCCTCCGCGCCGACGCCCCCGCGGTTGCCCCGCACGTCGAAGACCACCCCGGCGACCGTGCCGCTCGCCCGGAGCCCGGCGATCGCCTTGAGCACCTCGGCCGCGATGCCCGGGGAGAACGCGTCGAAGCGGACGTCGGCGACGCCGCCGGGCAGCAGTGTGGCCGTGACGCGCGGCGCGGGCTGCGCGGGCAGCGCCCCCGGGACGACCCGCACGTGCCGGGTCCTGCCGGTGTCGGGGCGCCGTACGGTGAGCGCCACCGGGGTCCGCTGCGGGTAGGCGGGGTGGAGGAGGTCGAGGACACCGGGGTTGAACTGCCCGGCGGTGAGGACGGGGTTGCCGTCGACCGACTCGATGACGTCCCCCGGCTTCAGCCCGGCCGCGGCGGCGGGCGTTCCCGCGGTCACCGCGGTGACGAAGAGCGGGCCGGTGAACGCCGGAGCGCTCGGTGGCGCGGTCGGCGTGCGGTTCAGGCCGATGCCGAGGCCCCAGGGGTGCGGGTCGGGCGCGGTGCCGGCCGCGGTCTGGTAGCCGGCGTGGTCGTCGTGCAGGGCCGCCAGCAGCCCCTGGATCGCGCTGACCGCGAGGGCCGAGCGCAGCGCCGCGTCGTCCGGCACCGCGTCCAGGACGCCCTGGAGCCGCGCCGCGAAGAGCGGCCAGTCCGCGTCGTGGTCGCCCGACAGCGCGGGCAGCACCGCGCCGGGCCGGTCGATCCCGCGCCGGACCAGCTCCCGGACGACGGCCTGGAAGGCGGACTGGAGCAGAGGGCGGTCGTCGAGCGCGGGACCGCCGTAGTAGTGGTCGAGGACGCAGTGGTACGCCTGTTCCACCGTCGCCACGGTGGTCGGCCCCGGGTCCTGCGGCGCCGGGGGCTTGTTCGGGTCCTGCGCCACGCACGCGCCGGGCCGTCCGGCCCCGTCCGTCCCGTGCGGTGCGGCGGACGCGTGGAGGGCCGTCACGAGCACGCTCCCCACGAGCGCGGCCGCCGCGGCCGCGGCGACCGCGCGCCGCCGCCTCGGCAGCCCGATCCGCCGGTGCCCGCGCCCGGCCCGGGCGGTGGCGGGCGGTTCGGCGGCGGAGCGTTCGGGGGCGGGTCCGACGGCCGGGTGGCGTGCGGGGTCGGCTGCGAACGGGCTGTGGGTGGCGGCCGGTTCGGCGTGCGTCGGTGCCGCGGTGCGGTCCCGTGCGGGGGCGGGTCCGCCGGCCGGGTCGCGTGCGGGGTCGGCTGCGAACGCATCGGGGGCGGCGGGCAGTTCGGGGTCCGAGGGTGCGGTTGCGCGGGTGCGTACCGGATCGGCGGCCCCCTCGGTGACAGCGGCTCCGGCGGTGTGCGCGAGTGCGGAGCCGCGTACCGGGTCGGTCGGCTCGCCGCCGGGAAGGGCGGCGGGCTCGGAGGCGGGTGCGGGCGTGGACATGGTGGTGTGCTCCTGGCGGCGCGTCGGTCGGGTGGGTGAGCCGCGGGCTCGTGTGCTGGCGGCTCTGACGACGTTCTACGCGGACGCCGGTTTCAGCAGGGTTGCGCCGGTGCCGCCGGTGCCGCCGTGCCGGAGGCGGGGAAGGCGACCTCGACGGTGAGGCCGCCGTCGGGCCGGGCCGCGGCGGCGAGGATCGCGTCGTGGGCGTCGGCGACGGCCGCGACGATGGACAGCCCCAGCCCGTGGCCCTGCGGCGGGCCGCCGTGCGCGGTGCGGGCCGGGGCGAGTCGGCGGAAGGGCAGCAGGAGGTCCGCGACGGCCTCCGGGGGCACCGCGGGCCCGGTGTTGGTGACGGTGAGGACGGCGCGGCCGTCCCGCGTGGCCGTGCCGACCTCCACCCGCCCGCCGGGCAGGTTGTAGCGGATGGCGTTGTCGACCAGGTTGGCCGCCAGCCGCTCGGCGAGCGCCTGGTGGCCCGCCGAGGCCGCCGCCCCTGCAGCGAGACGCACCGCCACCCCCTGTTCCCGCGCCGCCGCCGCGCTCGCGGCCACCGCGTCGCGGGCGATCCCGGCGAGGTCGAGCGGGCGCCGCTCGGCGAGGCCCGCCTGCCCGCGGGCCAGCGTGAGCAGCGCCTCGATGAGCCCCTCCTGCTGCCGCCCGGCGGCGAGGATGCGCTCGTGGGCGTGCCGCAGCGACGCGGCGTCGGCGTCCGGGTCGGCCAGCGCGACCTGGCCCAGCACACGCTGCCGGGCGAGCGGGGTGCGCAGCTCGTGCGAGGCGTTGGCGACGAACTGCCGCTGCGCCCGGAAGGAGCCGTCCAGCCGGGCCAGCAGCGCGTCGAACGTGTCGCCCAGCTCGCGCAGTTCGTCGCGCGGCCCGGTGAGGGCGAGCCGCCGGTCCAGGCTCGTCGCGGAGATGTCCCGCGCCGTCGCGGCGATGGTCCGCAGCGGGCGCAGGATGCGGCCCGCGACGACCCAGCCCAGCAGCACGGACGCGACCGACATCCCGCCCAGCGCGACACCGGACTGCACCAGCAGGGTGTGCAGCATCGCGGACTTCTGCCGGTCCGCCGCGCGTTGCGCGTCCCGCTGCACGCCCTCCATCGCCGCGTCCATCGCGGGGTCGCCGCCCGGCGCCGCCGTCCCGCCGCCGGGGACGGGCACCGTCACCGTGCGCTTGACGACGGTGGGCGGCCGGTCGACGGCCGCGGCCACCAGCGCGTACGTGACGGCGAGCAGTGCCGCTCCGGACGCCAGGAACAGCCCCCCGTACAGGGCCGTCAGCCGCAGCCGCACGGTCCTGCGGGGCAGCCCGGCGCGGGCGAGGCGGGCAGTGACGCGGCTCAGCGGCACGGGGATCGGCACGGCGGATCAGATCCGGTAGCCGCTTCTGGCCACCGTCTCGATGACCGGCGGCGCCCCGAGCTTGGTCCGCAGCCGGCTGACGGTGATCTTCACGGCGCTGGTGAAGGGGTCCGCGGCCTCGTCCCACACCCGGTCGAGCAGCTCCTCGGCGGAGACGGTGCGGCCGCCGGCCGCCAGGAGGAGTTCCAGGACGCCGAACTCCTTGGGTGTGAGCGCCAGTTCCCGCCCGCCCCGGGCGGCGGTGCGGCGCGCGCTGTCCAGCAGCAGGTCGCCGTGCCGGACGACGGGCGGTACGGCGGGGTGGGCGCGGCGGGCCAGCGCGGCGATCCGGGCGACGAGGACGGGGAAGTCGAACGGCTTGGCCAGGTAGTCGTCGGCGCCCCGGCCGAGCCCGTCCACGATGTCGTCCGCGCCTCCCGCGGCGGTGAGCATCAGCACCCGGCTGCGGCACCCGGCGGCGACCAGCGCCGCGCAGACCTCGTCGCCGTGCGTCCCCGGCAGGTCGCGGTCCAGGACGACGACGTCGTACGCCGCGCCGTCCGCGCCGAGCAGCCGCTCCAGTGCCGCCGTCCCGTCGTACGCGACGTCCGCCGCCATCCGGGCGCGGCGCAGCCCGGCCGCGACGGCCCGGGCCGTCTCCCCGTCGTCCTCGACGATGAGCACGCGCATCGCACCGGCACCCCCCTCGCGGTCGTCCCCCGTACGCCGGGGGCCGCGCGGGCCCGCCGGGTCGGGCGTGACCGTACCAGGCCTTCCTGAGTCAGGCCGGTGGGGCGGGTGCGGTACGGAAGCGGTCGGTCGCGGCCAGCACGGCGTCGGTCGTGCTCGTGCCGGACAGGCCGTGGCCCTCGCCGCCGATGAGCTGCAGCTCCGCGTCCGGCCACGCCTGCGCGAGCTGCCAGGCGACGTCCGGCGGGCTGCTGATGTCGAGCCGGCCGTGGACGAGGACGCCGGGGATGCCCGCGAGCCGCCCCGCGTCGCGCAGCAGGGCGCCGTCCGGCAGGAAGCCGGCGTGCCGCCAGTAGTGCGTGACGAGGCGGGCGAAGCGCATCCGGAAGCGCGGGTCGTCGTAGCGCGGGTCGGGGCGGTGGCCCGCGTACGTCGAGACGTGCACGTCCTCCCACCGGCACCACGCGCGGGCTGCCCGGTCCCGTACGTCCGGATCCGGGTCGGCGAGCATCCGGGCGTAGGCGTCGGCGAGGTCCCCGTCGCGTTCGTCCTCCGGCAGGGCGTCGCGGAAGGCGGCCCACTGAGCGGGGAAGACCCGGCCCATCTCCCGTGTCACCCACTCCACCTCGCGCCGGGTGGTGTTCGTGACGCTGAAGAGCACCAGCTCGCTGACGCTGCCGGGGTGCGTCTCGGCGTACGCGAGCGCGAGGGTCGCGCCCCAGGAGCCGCCCAGCACGAGCCAGGCGTCGACGCCCAGGTGGCGGCGCAGCAGCTCGACGTCGGCGATCAGGTGCTGCGTGGTGTTGGCGGCCAGCGAGGTGTCCGGGTCGGCGGCGTCCGGCGTGCTGCGCCCGCAGCCGCGCTGGTCGAGCAGGACGACGCGGTAGGCCGCCGGGTCGAACAGCCGCGCCCAGTACGGTCCCGCGCCCGAACCGGGCCCGCCGTGCAGGACGACCGCGGGCTTTCCGGCGGGGTTGCCGTACGTCTCCCAGTGGACGCGGTTGCCGTCGCCGACGTCGAGCATGCCCTGTGCGTACGGCTCGGCGGGCGGGTGGAGCTGGGGCATGCGGGACGCGCCTTCCTCGCCGGAGAAATATGACAGTGCTGTCACACTAGCAGCGCGCGTGCCGCCGCATGCCGTGCGGAGGACCCGTCAGCACGCCGCCCAGCGAGCCAGCTTCTCCGGGTTGCGGATCACCCAGATCCGGGTGATCCGGCTGCCCGCGACGTCGAACGCGAACACCGAGACGACGGCGCCGTCCTCCCGGGCCACCAGCCCCGGCCGGCCGTTGACCGGGTGTTCGGCGAAGGCCACGGCGGGGGGCCTGCGCCGGGCCAGCTCCGCCCAGGCGCGGGCGATCTGCCCGCCGCCCCGGATGGGCTCCCGGAAGGTCGTGGCGCGGCCCCCGCCGTCGGCGGTCGCGACGGCGTGCGGGTCGAGCAGGCCGACGAGGGCCTTGATGTCCTTGGCCTCCCACGCCCGCTTGAAGTCCCGCACCAGGCGGGCCCGCCCGGCGTCCGCCGGCGCCGGGGGCCGCGCCGCCCGGACCCGGCGGCGGGCGGAGGAGGCCAGCTGGCGGCAGGCCGCCGGGCTGCGGCCGACGATCTCGGCGACCTCGGCGAAGGAGTGGCAGAAGACGTCGTGCAGGACGAAGGCGACCCGCTCGGCGGGCGTCATCGACTCCAGCACGACCAGGAAGGCCAGGTCCACAGACTCGTCCAGCGCGACCCGCTCGGCAGGGTCGGCGGTGGCCGCGCCCGGCCGCCCCCCGCCCCACTCCGCCACGTCCGGCAGCGGCTCGGGCAGCCACGTGCCCACGTACGTCTCGCGCCGGACCCGGGCGGAGCCCAGCACATTGAGGCAGATCCGGCTGGCGACCGTCGTGAGCCAGGCGCCGGGCGAGACGATCGCGGCCTGCTCGTGCGGCGGCATCGCGTACCAGCGGGCGTACGCCTCCTGCACGGCGTCCTCCGCCTCGGCCGCCGAGCCCAGCAGCCGGTAGGCGACGGCCACGAGTTGCGGCCGCTCGCCCATGAGCGCGTCGAGGCCCGGATCGGGCCTGCCGTGCCCCGACCCGGACCGGGTGATGGTGGTCATGCTGCGGACGGCCCCCTCGCTCGCGGAACTCCTCGTCCCTCCGACAAGACAGCGCCCCGGAATGTGAGGTGCCGGTGCGCCGCCTCACATTCCCCGCGGCTGCGCGGTCGAACCGCTGGGACGCGCACACCCTACGGCGGGCCGCTCCCCGCCGGGCCGGTCCCGCGCACCGTCCCGCGCCCCATCAGCGAACCCGAGCACGGAGGCACCATGACCACCACCCCCACGCCGGCCGCGGACTTCACCGCCCCGGCGTCCGCGGCGAGCCTGGAGCGCGCGGCCGCCGCGCTGACCGCCCACGGCTTCACCGTGGAGATCCTCGACGGCACCGCCGACGCGCGCGCCCGCGTCGCCGAGCTGCTGCCGGAAGGCGCGAACGTCTTCACCGGCGCCAGCGAGACGCTGCGACTGTCCGGCATCGAGGAGGACATCAACGGCAGCGGGCGCTACGACGCCGTACGGCCGCGCATCCTCGCCCTGGACCGCGCCACCGGCCGCGACGAGATCCGGCGGCTGGGCGCGAGCCCCGACGTCGTCGTGGGCAGCGTCCACGCCGTCACCGAGCGGGGCTCGCTGGTGATCGCCTCCGGCAGCGGCAGCCAGCTGCCCGCCTACGCGGGCGGCGCCGGGCGCGCGATCTGGGTCGTGGGCGCGCAGAAGGTGGTGCCCGACCTGGACACCGCGCTGCGCCGCGTCCAGGAACACTGCCTCCCGCTGGAGACCGCCCGCACGATGAAGGCGCACGGCTGGCCCAGTGCCGTCAGCCGGCTGCTCGTCCTCAACGCCGAGTACCTGCCAGGACGCGGCACCGTGCTGCTGCTGCGCGAGGCCGTCGGGTTCTAGACCTCCCGGCACCCGCCTCCTGCGTCCCGGCGGATGCCGTCAGACGCTGACGGGCCCGGCCCCCGGGCCGGCCCGTTTGTCAGAGGGTGCCCCTAGCCTCGGAGGCGACGACGACGCCGCGCGCCCGGGAGGCAGCATGACCACGCTGGAGAATCGCCCCAACACCGCCCTGCTCGTGATCGACGTGCAGAACGGCACGGTGAGCGCCGCCCACGACCGCGGCGCCGTGGTCGCGACCATCGCCTCCCTCGTCGAACGGGCCCGAGCCGCCGGGACGGAGGTGGTGTGGGTGCAGCACAACGACGAGGAGCTGGTGGCGGGCAGCGAGGCCTGGGCCTACGTACCGGAGTTGGTGCGGCGGGAATCCGAGCCGCTGGTGCAGAAGGCGTACGGCGACTCCTTCGAGGAGACCGAACTGGAGTCGGTGCTCGCCGCCCGGGGTGTGGGCCGCGTGGTCGTGACCGGCGCGCAGACCGACGTGTGCGTCCGCTCCACGCTGCACACGGCACCTCGCTGCGTTGCCGCATCGACCGAGTAGGGCCCACTACGAGGCCGATCCGGCGCCTTGCGACGCACCGCACCGGACGCCGCAAGCTACCGGCAAACCCTCCCGGCCACAGCACCAGCCGGAAGGCGCGGCCGGGACGGTCCGCAGCCGCGCCGCCACCGGGCGGCGTGGCGCGCCCCGCTTTTCGCCCGGAACCCCCGGGGGCATACGGCACACTTCACCCCGAAGGCGCCGAACGTCCAGGTGGAGGGTGTCGTGGCAGAGCAGCCGAACGCGTCGCCGCGCGCGGGGCTGAGCCGACGCCGGATGCTGCTCGCGGCCGGGGGAGCCGCGGCGCTCCCGGGGGCGGGCATGCTCGCGGTGGGCGCCGCGAGCGACGAGGCCCGCGCGCAGGCGCCGCGCCGCCGGCGGGACGTGCCGCCCACGGCGGGCCTGCCGCTCGTCGGCGGGCCCGACTTCCCCGTCGGCGCCTTCTGGCCGCCGCCGCCCACGTACGTCACGGCCGAGCGCTACCAGGAGATCGCCGACGCGGGCTTCACCTTCGTGCACAACGGCAACTACCTGTGGGACCAGACGGGCATCCGCTACGGCCTCGACATCGCCCGGCAGGCCGGCCTGAAGGTGCTCGTCGCGGGCGACCCGCTGCTCTCGGCGCTCACCGCCAACTTCTGGGCCGACGGCGACCCCACCGGTTACCACCCGAAGATCACCGCGGGTGACGCGGAGGTCTCGCTGCGCGCGCTCTTCGCCGCCTACCAGGAAGAGCCCGCCTTCGCGGGGTTCGCCCTCGCCGACGAGCCCGCCGCCAACCGCTTCGGCACCCTCGGCTCCCTCACGGCCACCGCCCGCGCGCTCGCCCCCGGCAGCCTGCCGTACCTCAACCTCCGCCGCCTCGGCCAGCCCTACGGGCCGTGGGGCACGCCCGGCATGGACGTCCCCACCTACACCCGCTACCTCCAGGAGGCGCTCGACACGATCGCGCCCTCCCTGCTGTCCTTCGACCGCTACCCGATGCTCGCGGGCGGCGCGGAGGATCCCGGCTACCACCAGAACTGGGCGCTCGTGCGCGCGGCGGGGCTGCGGGCGGGCATCCCCACGTGGATCTTCATCCAGTCCCTGGAGTACGCCGGGCACCGGCTGCCGACCGCCGCGGAGCTGGCGTGGCAGGTCAACACGAGCCTCGCCTACGGGGCGAAGGGGATCCAGTACTTCACGTACTGGACCCCCGACCCCAGCCGCGGGGACGGCTTCGTGACCGCGCAGGGCCTCGTGACCGTGGGGGGTGAGCGCACGCCGCTCCACGCTGCCGCGAAGCAGCTCAACACGGGGTGGCTGCGGCCGGTGGGCCGCGAACTCCTGCCGCTCGTCTCGGAGTCCGTCGTCCATGCGAACGATGTGCCGCTGCCGGCCGGGGCGACGGCTTTCGCGCCGGACGCGCGGTTCGCCTCCGTCGACGGTGACCCCGTCGTGCTCGGGGTCTTCGCGGCGCCGTCGCCGGGCGACGCGGAGGCCCGCTGGGCGCTCGTCGCGAACCGCTCCTTCACGCGGTCCGCTGCGGCGCGTCTCGTCGTGGGGCCCGGGTATGCGGTGGCCCGCTTCGACCCCGTGCCTGCGGCCTACGCCGCGGTCGAGGGCTCGGCGGTCTCCCTCGCGCTTGCGCCGGGCGGGGCCGCGCTCTTGCGGCTGACGCCGCGCTGAGGGGATCCCCTCGCCCTGCCCCTTCCCGCCGTCGCGGGGCCTTGTGCCGGTGGGGGGCTGATCGCGCCCGGGCGGCGCCGGCCGCACATCACGTGCGGCCTCGCGCCCCCGAGTTGCCCGGCGGGGCATCGCGCTTCTGCTTCGGTGGGTGGGGTCGGGGGCCACTCCGGGGGTACCTCCTCGGAATGCGCGTCCGGCCTCTCCCCGAGCGTGGCGGGGAGTCGGTGCGCATTCCTGCGGGGGCACCCCCGGATCGTCCCCCTCCCGAGGTTGCGTTGGCGGCTGCCTGCCGGTGGGGGTGAGTGTGCGAGGGGCTGCGGTTCGCCCCCGATGGCGAGTCGTCCCCACAGGTGGACAGAAGCTGTCGCTACTACCTGCACGGGTGGTGGGGGTGGGAAACACCCCGCGCCGCCAGGCACGGGCACCCGAGCCGACGGCGTGGGCGGGTCAGAGGCGGGGGCGGGGTCCCGCTGCGCGGGCTCGGGCCGCGTACGCGGCGTAGGCCGAGTGCGTGGCGGCGAGGGCGGAGACCTCTGCGACGGGGACGTCCCACCAGGCGTCCGGCGGGAGGGTGGGGCGGGCGGGGTCGGTCTCGACGTACACCGCGGTCGCCCGGCGGGAAGCACGGGCGGCGGCAAGCGCTTCGCGCAGCTCGTGCGCCGAGCCCGGCGTGAAGACCTCCAGGCCGAGGCTCGCCGCGTTCGCCGCGAGGTCGACGGGGAGCGGGGCCCCCGTGAAGTCCCCGCCCGCGCCGGGGAAGCGGTACGCCGTACCGAACCCCTCCGCGCCGACCTGCGCGGACAGCCCGCCGATCGAGGCGTAGCCGTGGTTCTGGACGATGACCAGGTTGACGGGGATGCCCTCCTGCACGGCGGTGACGATCTCCGTGGGCAGCATCAGGTACGTGCCGTCGCCGACGAGTGCGAAGACCTCCCGGTCGGGGGCGGCGAGCCGGACGCCGATCGCGGCGGGGATCTCGTAGCCCATGCAGGAGTAGCCGTACTCGACGTGGTATTGGTCGGGGTCGGTGGCCCGCCACAGCTTGTGGAGGTCGCCGGGCAGCGAGCCGGCCGCGTTGACCAGCACGTCCCGTTCGTGGAGCACCGCGCCGAGGGCACCGATCAGCTCGCCCTGCGAGGGCGGCCATTGCGTGCCGCCGAGGCCGAGGACCGCGTCGGTGCGGGCCCGCCAGTCCGCCAGGCCGTGGTCGTGCGCGGGGGCGCGGTGGCCCGCCAACTCGTCCGCGAGCGCGGCGAGTCCGGCGCGGGCGTCGCCGGTGAGGGCGAGGCCCGCCATCTTGTGGCCGTCGAGGGAGGCGACGTTGAGGTTCACGAAGTGTGCCTCCGGCGCGAAGAGCGAGCCGGAGGCGGTGGTGAAGTCCGTCCAGCGGGTGCCGACGCCGAGGACGACGTCTGCCGCGCGGGCGGCCGCGTTCGCGGGGGCCGTGCCCGTGTGGCCGACCGCGCCCAGTGCCTGCGGGTGGTCCCAGCGCAGCGACCCCTTGCCGGCCTGTGTCTCGGCGACCGGGATGCCGGTGGCGGCGGCGAATTCCGCGAGCTGCGGCGCCGCTTGGGCGTGCCGTACGCCGCCGCCCGCGACGACCAGCGGCCGCCGGGCGGCCCGCAGCAGCGCCGCCGCCTCGGCGAGCGCGTCCGCGTCCGGCACCGGCCGCCGCACGTGCCAGACGCGCGTCCGGAAGAGCGCCTCCGGCCAGTCGTACGCCTCGGCCTGGACGTCCTGCGGCAGGGCGAGCGTCACCGCGCCGGTCTCGGCCGGATCGGTCAGCACGCGCATCGCCTGGAGGAGGGCGGCGGGCAGCATCTCCGGCCGCCAGATCCGGTCGAAGTGCCGGGAGACGGGCCGCAGCGTGTCGTTGACGGACACGTCCTGCGCCCACGGCACTTCGAGCTGCTGCAGCACCGGGTCGGCGGGCCGGGTCGCGAAGACGTCGCCGGGCAGCAGCAGTACCGGCAGCCGGTTGACGGTGGCGAGCGCCGCGCCGGTGACCAGGTTGGTGGCGCCCGGGCCGATCGAGGTGGTGCAGGCCATGGCGGAGAGCCGGTGCGTCGTACGGGCGTGGCCGACCGCCGCGTGCACCATCGCCTGTTCGTTGCGGCCCTGGTGGAAGGGCATGACGTCCGGCCCGGCCTCGCGCAGCGCCTGCCCGATCCCGGCGACGTTGCCGTGCCCGAAGATGCCCCACATCCCGGCGACGGTGCGGTGCCGTACGCCGTCCCGTTCGGTGTACTGCGCCGCCAGGAAGCGGACAAGTGCCTGCGCGACCGTGAGCCTCATACGTCGTCGTCCTCCGGGGTGCCGTACAGCGGCAGGCGCGGGTCGGTGCGACGGGCGGGCCAGGTGTCGCGCACCCACGCGTGCGCCGGGTCGTCGCTGATGAGCCAGGCCCGCTCGGGGTCCGGGCCCGCCATCACGTTGAGGTAGTACATGTCGTAGCCGGGTACGGCCATGCTCGGGCCGTGCCAGCCGTCGGGGATGAGCACCGCGTCGCCCGAACGGACCTCGGCCAGCAGGTCGGTGCCGCCTCGCGGCGAGGGGTAGACGCGCTGGTAGCCGATCGCGGCGGGGCCGCCGGCCAGCTCGTAGTAGTAGATCTCCTCCAGCCGCGATTCGTGCGGGCCCGCTTCGTCGTGCTTGTGCGGCGGGTAGGACGACCAGTTGCCGCCGGGCGTCAGCACCTCCACCGCGATCAGCCGGTCGCAGTCGAAGACGTCCGCCGCGGCGAAGTTGTTGACCTGGCGGCTCGCGCTGCCCGCCCCGCGCAGCTCCACGGGCACCCCCGACGCCGGGCCGTAGCGGGCGGGGAGCCGCCGCTCGCAGCGTGCCCCGGCGAGGGCGAAGCGGCCGCCCCCGGCGGAGGTGACCACCGCGTCGGCGTCCCGCGGCAGGTAGGCGAAGTCGCTGACGCCCGCGAAGACGCCCGTCCGGCCGCGCAGCGCGAACTCCCGCCCGTCGACCCGCACCTCGCAGGCCCCGGCCAGCGGCAGCAGCACCCACTCGCTGCCCCCCGTCGCGAACTCCCGCCGCCCGCCCGCCGCCAGGCTCAGCACCCGCAGCCCGCAGTACGCCCACCCGGCGTCCTCCGGCCCGACGCACACATCCCACCCGTCCCGCGCCGCCCGCCCGGCCGCCACATGCGTCACCCCGCACCTCCCGCCGCACGCCCCGCGGATCCGCCACCCGCACCCGGTCCCGCCGCACGACCGGCGTCCGTCACCGGGGGAGCGGTGGTGCCTTCTGCCGGGCCTGTGCCCGTCGTGCGAGGCGGCGCGGCGTCGGCCGCCCGTCCGGCGGGCGGGTCCGTGTCGTCCCGGCCCGGGCCTCCGTCCGTCACCGGGGGAGCGGTGGTGCCTTCTGCCCGGCCCGCGCCCGTTGCCGAGGGGCGCGCGGAGCCCTTCGGCACGGCGCCCGCTGCCGGGGCAGGGAGCGGGCCGCCCGGCTCCGCGGCCTGCTCGCGCAGCGCCGCCTCGATCTCCGGCCGCGTCGGCATCGCGTCCGCGCAGGCCAGCCGGGAGGCGACGAGCGCGCCTGCCGCGTTCGCCGCGCGCAGGACGTCCGGCAGCGGGTCGCCCGCGAGGAGGCCCGCGCACAGCGCGCCGCCGAAGGCGTCGCCCGCGCCCAGGCCGTTGACCACCTTCACCGCCACCGGCGGGGCCACGCACAGCTCGCCGGCCGCGGTGCGGGCCAGTGCGCCCGCCGGGCCCTGCTTGACGACCGCGGTGCGTACTCCGCGCTCCAGCAGCAGCCCCGCCGCCGTCTCCGGGTCCGCGCTGCCCACCGCGACCTCGACCTCCTCCCGGTTGCCGACCGCGAGGGTGGCGTACGCCAGCGCGCGGGCGTAGAGCGCCGGGGCCTGCGCGGGGTCGGCCCAGAAGCCGGGCCGCCAGTCGAGGTCGAACCACACCTCGCCGCCCGCCCGCAGCTCCAGCGCCGCGAAGACGGCCGAGCGGGTCGGCTCGACGGCCAGTGCGGAGCCGGTGATCCACAGGGCCCGCGCCCCGCGGACGGCCGCCGCGGCGGCGGGCTCGGCGAGCATGCCCGGGGTCAGGCACTGGTCGGGCGCGACCGGGCGGCGGTAGAAGTGGAGCGGGAAGTCGTCGGGCGGGAAGAGCTCGCAGAAGACGACGGGCGTCTGGGTGTCCGGCACGGTCGCCAGCAGCCCGGTGCCGACCCCGAACGCGTCGAGCGCCGCGCGCACGTACCCGCCGAAGGGGTCCGGCCCGACCCCGCTGAGCAGCGCCGTCCGCAGCCCCAGCCGGGCCCCGGCGACCGCGACGTTCGCGGCGGTCCCGCCCAGGTACTTCGCGAAGCTGCGCACCTCGGCGAGCCCCACCCCGCTCTGCTCGGGATACAGGTCCACCCCGACCCGCCCGAGCGTGACCACGTCGTACGGCTCCGGCCCGGCGCCGCCCGCACCCCCGGCCTTCCCGGCGGCGAGGCCCGTCACCGCGTCCGTCCGCCCGGCACCGGCGTCCCCCGCCGCCCCCTCCGCAGGGGCCCTCATGACTCGGACGCCCACTCCAGCAGCCAGTCCAGGGACGCCGCCACATCCGCCAGCGGGCCCTCGCCCGGCGCGGGCTCGGCGGCCAGGACGGTGTCCTGCTCCATCACGTACCAGCCCGCGTAGCCCGCGGCGTCCAGGGCGGCGAGCAGCACGGGCAGGTCCAGGTCGCCCCTGCCCAGCGGGCGGTAGAGGCCCGCCGCGACCGCGGCCCCGTAGGAGGTGCGGCCGGCGCGGACCGCTGCGGCGGCGCCCGCGTCGACGTCCTTGAGGTGGACGTGCGTGACGCGGGCCGCGGCGCGGCGGGCCAGCTCGACCGGATCGCCGCCGCCGACCAGGACGTGCCCCGTGTCGAGGCACAGCCCGATGCCGCTGCCCTCCAGCACCCGGCCGATCTCGTCCGGCCCCTCCACGAGCGTGCCGACGTGCGGGTGCAGCGCCGCCGTCGCGCCCAGCGACTCCGCGAGCCCCGCGACCTCGTCCAGCCGGGCCAGCAGCGTCCGCCACCCCACGGCGTCCAGCGGCGGGCGCTCGTCGTAGCCGTCCCGCCCGGTCGCGGCGGCGAGCACCAGCGTGCGGGCCCCGGCCGCGGTGAAGCGGTCGAGGGCGGCCCGTACGTCCGGCAGCGGGTCGCGGTCCGGGTCGTGCAGCACCGCGGGGACGAAGCCGCCGACCGCCGTGACGCCGTGCGCGGCCAGCAGCGGACCGGGCAGGAACCCGTCGGGCCCGAACTCGCTCGCGCCGATCCCGAGCCCGGCCATCTCGGCGAGCACCCGCTCGGGGGTGAGCTGGTGCCCCCAGCCGGGGACCTCGCACACCCCCCAGGAAATCGGCGCCGCCGCGATCTGCTCCCGCCTCACGCCACCGCTCCCTTGGCTCCCTCGGCGCTGCCCGACCCGCCCGCCTCCACCGCTTCCACGGCCCGCGCCGCCGCGGCCACCTCCGCGATCCGCACCGGGCGCCGCTCCCGCCGGGAGACCTCGCAGGCCTCGGCGACCAGCAGCGCCCGCAGCGCCTCCCGACCCTCGCAGGGATTGGTGGCGGCGCCCCGCGCGACGCGCAGGAAGGCGTCCATCTCGGCCCGGTAGGCGGAGCCGAAGCGGTCCAGGAAGCCGGTCCACGGATCCCGCGGGCCGCCCGCCGCGCCCGGCTCCACCGAGGTGACCGGGGCGCGGGCGGTGACGCCGACCGCGAGCTGGTCGTCCGTTCCGGCCAGTTCCATCCGCACGTCGTAGCCGGCGGCGTGGTAGCGGGTCGCGGTCGCCGTGGCGAGCAGCCCGCCCTCCAGCGTGAGGAGCACCGCGGCGGTGTCCGCGTCACCGGCGGCCCGGAAGAACTCCGCGCCCACGTTCTCGCCCGCGGCGTACACCTCGGTGATCTCCCGGCCGGTGACCCAGCGCAGTATGTCGAAGTCGTGGATCAGGCAGTCCCGGTAGAGGCCGCCGGACAGCGGCACGTACCCGGCGGGCGGCGGCGCCGCGTCGGAGCTGACCGTGCGGACGGTGTGCAGCCTGCCGAGCCGCCCGGCGGCCACCGCGGCCCGCGCCGCGGCGTAACCGGCGTCGAAGCGGCGCTGGAAGCCGACCTGGAGCACCGCGCCCGCCGCTGCGACCTCCGCGAGCGCGGCGACGGTGCCCGCGAGGTCCACCGCGACCGGCTTCTCGCAGAAGGCCGGGATGCCGGCGTGCGCGGCCCGGGTGACCAGGGCGGCGTGCGCGGCCGTCGCGGAGGTGATCACCAGCGCGTCGGGCCGGGCGGCGAAGAGCGCGTCGACCGGCAGGGCGCGGGCGCCCGCGCGGAGCGCGACCTGCCGGGCGCGGGCCGCTTCCGCGTCGGCGACCAGCAGTTCGCCGACGCCCGGGTGCGCCGCGAGCGTCGCGGCGTGGAAAGCCCCGATCCGCCCCGCGCCGATGAGTCCGATCCGCATACCTGCTCCTGCCCCTTCCGAAGAGGAGACGTGACGGCTGTGCGCGCCGTCCCAACCTCCCGCGCCACCGCGGCCTGTGTCAACGCTTTGTCCGGACATACGGACTTCCCGTGACCATGCCGTCCCGCTACGCTCCCAGCGTGCCCAAGCACGAGCCCGCACAGCTGCGGCTCGCCGTGGACCGGGCGAGCCACGTACCGCTGTACTTCCAGCTGGCCCGCCAGCTGGAGACGGCCATCGAGGACGGCGCGCTCACCCCGGGCACCCTGCTCGGCAACGAGGTGGAGCTGGCCGCCCGGCTCGGCCTGTCCCGCCCCACCGTGCGGCAGGCGATCGGCTCGCTCGTCGACAAGGGGCTGCTGGTGCGCCGCCGCGGGGTCGGCACCCAGGTCGTGCACACCGGGGTGACCCGGCCGCTGGAGCTGAGCAGCCTGCACGACGACCTGGCCGCCGCCGGCCTGGAACCCGCGACCCGGGTGCTGCTCAACACCGCGGGCCCGCCGCCCGCCGAGGTCGCCGCCGCGCTCGGGCTGCCGGAGTCCGCACGGGTCGCCGTCCTGCACCGGCTGCGGCTCAGCTGCGGCGAGCCGGTCGCGTACCTGTGCAACTACCTGCCCGGCGACCTGCTGGAGCCGTCCACCGGCGAGCTGGAGGGCGGCGGCCTGTACGCCCTGATGCGGGCCCGCGGCATCACCCTGCACAGCGCCCAGCAGCGGGTCGGCGCCCGCACCGGCACGCAGGAGGAGTGCGGTGTGCTCGGCGAGCCGGCGGGGGCGGCGCTGCTCACCGTCCGGCGGATCACCTACGACGACCGAGGGCGCCCCGTCGAGTACGGCACCCATCTCTACCGGGCCTCGCGTTACGCCTTCGAATTCCGCCTGCTGGTACGCGACTGATCCCCATCCCGCAGGCCCAGGGCCCGCTTCCGCCTCCCGGAGGAGGGGTCGCCGCACCTCTTGACGGATACTGGGGCCGCCGGGATGGTCGTCCCTCAAGACGATGGGCAGCACTTCCATCACGGCCGCACCACGGAACAGCAGGGAAAGGCAGGGCCTCGTGGCGATGGCAAGGGCAGGGATGAAAGTGCTGGGCGCACTCCTCGCGGTGGCGCTCGGCGCGGCGGGCCTGGCCGGGTGCAGCAGCACCGGCGGCAAGCGCGCGGAGGACCGGGCCAAGAAGCTGGCGGCGAACGGCTCGGCCGTGAACACCCCGCACTGGACCTTCGCCATGGTCACCCACTCCGGGGCGGGCGACACCTTCTGGGACATCGTCCAGAGCGGGGCGAAGCAGGCCGCCGCCAAGGACAACATCAAGTTCGTCTACTCCAACAGCGACCAGGGCGACCAGCAGGCCCAGCTCGTGCAGGCGGCGATCGACAGCCACGTGGACGGCCTGGTCGTCACCCTCGCCAAGCCCGACGCGATGAAGGCGGCCGTCGCCAAGGCGGTCAAGGCCGGCATCCCGGTGATCACCATCAACTCCGGGGCGACGGAGTCCCAGCAGTTCGGCGCGCTCACCCACATCGGCCAGGACGAGACGATCGCCGGCAACGCGGTCGGCGAGGCCCTCAACAGCCGCGGCCGGAAGCACGCGCTGTGCGTCCTGCACGAGCAGGGCAACGTGGGCCTGGAACAGCGCTGCGCGGGCGCGAAGTCCACCTTCCACGGCACGATGGACAACCTCTACGTCAACGGCACCAACATGCCCGACGTGCTCTCCGCGATCCAGGCCAAGCTGCAGTCCGACTCGGGCATCGACTCCGTCGTGACGCTCGGCGCCCCCTTCGCCGCCACCGCGGCCAAGGCCGAGCAGCAGTCCGGCTCGAAGGCCGAGATCGACACCTTCGACCTCAACGCGCAGGTCGCGGCCTCGCTCAAGGACGGCACCATCGGCTTCGCCGTCGACCAGCAGCCCTACCTCCAGGGCTACGAGGCGATCGACCTGCTGTGGCTCCACCGCTACAACAACGACACCCTCGGCGGCGGCCGGCCGGTCCTCACCGGCCCGCAGATCGTCACCAAGGACGACGCGGACGCGCTCCTGACGTACGCCCAGCGGGGGACGCGATGAGCGTCGCACGCGAGGCCGCCCGGCCGCGGACAACGACGCCCGCGCGGCTTCGCCGGGCGGGCGGAGAAGCGAAGGAGCAAAGGTGAGCGACCTCGCTCTCGCCTCCGACGAGCGGCCGGCGCCGCGGTCGGTGGCCCGGCGGCTGCTGGGGCGGCCGGAGCTGGGCGCGGTCGTCGGGGCCGCGGCGGTCTTCGCCTTCTTCGCGGTCGCCGCCGAGCCCTTCCTGCGCTGGTCCAGTCTCGGCACCGTGCTCTACGCCTCGTCGACGATCGGCATCATGGCGGTGCCGGTCGCGCTGCTGATGATCGGCGGCGAGTTCGACCTGTCGGCCGGTGTGATGGTCACCAGCTCCGCGCTGGTCTCGTCGATGTTCAGCTACCAGATGACCGCCAACACGTGGGTCGGCATCGGCGTCTCGCTGCTGGTCACGCTCGCCTTCGGGGCCTTCAACGGGATCATGCTGGTGCGCACCGGGCTGCCCAGCTTCATCATCACGCTGGGCACCTTCCTGATGCTCACCGGCCTGAACCTGGGCCTGACCAAGCTGATCAGCGGCACCGTCGCCACCAAGCCGATCGGCGACATGGAGGGCTTCCCGGCCGCGCAGAAGGTCTTCGCCTCGCACTGGACGATCGGCGACGTCGACCTCCAGGTGACCATCCTGTGGTGGCTCGGCCTGGTCGCGGTCGCCACCTGGGTGCTGCTGCGCACCCGCGCCGGGAACTGGATCTTCGCGGCGGGCGGCAACGCCGACGCGGCCCGCGCGGTCGGCGTGCCGGTGGCCCGTACCAAGGTCGGCCTCTACATGGCCGTCGCCTTCTGCGCCTGGATCTCCGGCCAGCACCTGCTCTTCTCCTTCGACGTGGTGCAGTCCGGCGAGGGCGTCGGCAACGAGTTCCTGTACATCATCGCGGCGGTGATCGGCGGCTGCCTGATGACCGGCGGCTACGGCAGCGCCGTGGGTTCCGCGGTCGGCGCGTTCATCTTCGGCATGACGAGCAAGGGCATCGTCTACGCGCAGTGGAACCCGGACTGGTTCAAGTTCTTCCTCGGGGCGATGCTGCTGCTCGCCACCCTGCTCAACGCCTGGGTCCGCAGGCGGGCGGAGGCCACCGCATGACCACCATCCCCACCGAGGAGGGCGGCGCCGCCCCGCTGGTGTCGCTCTCCGGCGTGTCCAAGTCGTACGGCAGCGTGCGCGCGCTGCGGGACGTCTCGCTGGAGGTGCACGCCGGCCGGATCACCTGCGTCCTGGGTGACAACGGGGCCGGCAAGTCCACCCTCATCAAGATCATCGCCGGGCTGCACCCGCACGACTCGGGCAGCTACGAGATCGAGGGCGAACCGGTCCGGCACACCTCGCCCCGGCAGGCGCTGGACCGCGGCATCGCGACCGTCTACCAGGACCTCGCCGTGGTGCCGCTGATGCCCGTGTGGCGGAACTTCTTCCTCGGCTCCGAGCCCACCAAGGGCCGCGGCCCGCTGCGCCGCCTGGACGCCGCCGCGATGCGCGCCACCACCCGGGCGGCCCTGCTGCGCTTCGGCATCGACCTGCGCGACGTGGACCAGCCCATCGGCACCCTGTCGGGTGGCGAACGGCAGTGCGTGGCCATCGCCCGCGCGGTGCATTTCGGGGCGAAAGTGCTGGTCCTGGACGAACCGACCGCCGCGCTCGGTGTCAAGCAGTCCGGGATGGTGCTGCGCTACGTCGCCGCCGCGCGCGACGCGGGCCTCGGTGTGGTGCTCATCACCCACAATCCGCACCACGCCTACCTGGTCGGAGACCGTTTCGTCCTGCTCAAGCGCGGCGCGATGTCCGGCAGCCACCTCAAGCAGGCGATTACCCTGGACGCGCTGACCCGCGAGATGGCCGGGGGCAGCGAGCTGGACGAGCTGACGCATGAGCTGAGCCGTGCACCGGCGGCCCCGGGGCCGGTGGACGCCACCGACCCGGAGACCGACGCTTGAGTGCCAACCGTGAACGTGTGTACCGCGGCAGCGCCGCCAGAGCGACCGTGTGGCGCAATGTCAGCGGCGCCGAGCGCCGTGAGCGCCGCAGCCACCTGAGCGCGCCGCGGGTGCCGACCGTCGGCATCGACATCGGCGGCACCAAGGTGATGGCCGGTGTCGTCGACGCCGACGGCACCATCCTGGAGCAGGTGCGCACCGAGACGCCCGACAAGTCCAAGAGCCCCAAGGTCGTCGAGGACACCATCGTCGAGCTGGTGCTCGACCTGTCCGAGCGGCACGACGTGCACGCCGTCGGCATCGGCGCCGCCGGCTGGGTCGACGCCGACCGCTCGCGCATCCTCTTCGCGCCGCACCTGTCCTGGCGCGACGAGCCGCTGCGCGAGCGCCTCGCCGACCGGCTGCTGGTCCCGGTCATGGTCGACAACGACGCCAACGCCGCCGCCTGGGCCGAGTGGCGCTTCGGCGCCGGGCGCGGCGAGGCCGACCTCGTCATGATCACGCTGGGCACCGGCATCGGCGGCGCGATCCTGGAGAACGGCCAGGTCAAGCGGGGCCGATTCGGCGTCGCGGGGGAGTTCGGGCACATGCAGGTGGTGCCCGGCGGGCACCGCTGCCCGTGCGGCAACCGCGGCTGCTGGGAGCAGTACAGCTCCGGCAACGCGCTGGTGCGCGAGGCCCGCGAGCTGGCCGCCGCGGACTCTCCGGTCGCGTACGGGATCACCGACCGGGTCGGCGGCGCGATCGGCGACATCACCGGCCCGCTGATCACCGAGCTGGCCCGGGCCGGCGACCCGATGTGCGTCGAGCTCTTCCAGGACATCGGCCAGTGGCTGGGCGTCGGCATCGCCAACCTCGCCGCCGCGCTCGACCCGTCCTGCTTCGTCATCGGCGGCGGCGTCAGCGCCGCGGACGACCTGCTCATCACCCCCGCGAGGGAGGCCTTCCGGCGCACCCTCACCGGGCGCGGCTACCGCCCCGAGGCACGTATCGCCAAGGCCGAGCTGGGCCCGGAGGCCGGCATGGTCGGCGCCGCCGACCTCGCCCGGCTGGTCGCCCGCCGCTTCCGCCGCACCAACCGCCGCCGCGTGGAGCGCTACGAGCGCTACGGGCGGATCTACGGCCGGCAGGAGGCCGACCAGTGACCACGACCCCCGAACGCGTCCCCGAGCGCGAGGCGGGCCACGACGGCGCCCCGGACGGGCTCCCCGGACCGGGCCGCGGCGACGGCGGCCCGGGCGGCTCCGGCGACGGCGGCTCCGGCGACGGCGGCTCCGGCGGCCAGGGCGGCGCGGGCTCCTCCGGCGGCAGCGGCAGCAGCGCGCTGCCGCTGCGCGAGATCCCGCGCTGGATGCGCTGGACCGTCGTCCCGCTGCTGATCCTGCTGCCGCTCGGCTACGTCCTGATCTCCGCCGCGCAGAGCCGCGGCGCGGGCGCCGACTCCCAGAAGCAGGCCGCCGCCCGCCATCTGACCTGGGTCGTCCCCAGCGAGCTGCAGCGCCGCATCTACCAGGTGCCGATCCCGGACGGCACCGTGCACGACGGCTACCTGGAGACCAACTCCTGGGACACCAGCCAGTTCTTCTGCCAGTTCACCACCACCGCGGGCGGCCTGGACACCTTTCTCGCCCAACTGGGCACCAGCCGGGCCGCCCTGCACGACGGCAAGGTGTCCGTCTCCGACAAGGACGCCACCCGGGTCGGCTGGAACTTCCACGTGCCGGGCCACTACTGGGCCGGGATGTCCACCCATCAGGTCGGCGACAAGCCCGACCACGACATCACCGTGGACCTCACGAACGCCGACAAGCCCAAGGTCTACGTGGTGTCCACCGTCAACTTCCAGCACGGCTTCGGGGGCGGGTGATTCCGGCGCGCGGCGGAGTAGGTAGCGTGAAGCGATGAGCGAGCTGACGACCGAGGCGCCCGTGGGCGCGGCAGCCGACTACGCGGGCGGACTGCCGGCCGAGGCGATGCCCGCGGACGACGAGATGGACGACCTGTACGAGGACGCCCCTCCGTTGCAGTACCGCTTCGACGGCCCCGAGACAGGACCCGTGCTCGTCCTCGGGCCGGCCCTCGGCGCCACCTGGCACATGTGGGACCGGCAGCTGCCGGCGCTCAGCACCACCTGGCGGGTGCTGCGCTACGAGCTGCCCGGCCACGGCGGCGCGCCCGCCGAGCCCGCGTCCTCCGTCGACGACCTGGCCCGGCGGCTGCTCGCGGTCCTGGACGACGAGGGCATCGACACCTTCGGCTACGCGGGCTGCGCGCTCGGCGCCGCCATCGGCGCCCGGCTGGCCCTGCTGCGCCCCGACCGGGTCGCGGCTCTCGCCCTGGTGTCGGCCTCACCGCGCTTCAACACCGCCGACATGTGGCGGCAGCGCGGTGTCGTGGTGCGCGCCAACGGCCTGGAGCGCACCGCGCAGGCCAACCTCCAGCGCTGGTTCACCGAGGCGTTCCTCGCCACCCAGCCGGCGATCACCGAGTGGGCCGTGCGGATGGTCGCCACCACCGACCAGGCCTGCTACGTCGCCGCGTGCGAGGCGCTCGCCGCCTTCGACATCCGCGACGCGCTCGGCAGCATCAGCGTGCCGACCCTGGTCGTGGCGGGCGCAGACGACACCGAGACGCCGCCCGCCGATGCCCGCGCGCTCATCGCCGGCATCCCCGACGCGCGGCTCGCCGTCGTGCCCGCCACCGGCCACCTCGCGCCCGTCGAGGAGCCCGGCGCGGTCGGCGAGCTGCTCGCGACGCACTTCGCCACCGCCTGGCAGGACCCGGGCGCCGCCCTGCCGCAGCCCCCGCCCCCCGTCCCGCCGGTGCCCGCGCCCCGGGTGGCGGCCCCCGCCCCCGACCAGCTCGCGGCGGGCATGCGGCTGCGCGGCGAGGTCATCGGCGAGAGCGCGGCCACCGACCGGCCGCCCGCCGCCCCCGACGGCTTCGGCAGCGGCTTCGACGCCTTTGCCACCCGCTACGCGTGGGGCGAGATATGGGCCAGGCCGGGCCTGGACCGCCGCACCCGGGCGTGCGTCACGCTCACCGCGCTGACCGCGACCGGCCAGCTCGGCGAGCTGGCCGACCACGTACGGGGCGCGCTGCGGATCGGGCTGAGCCCCGCCGAGATCGAGGAGGTGCTCGTGCACGCCTCGGTCTACTGCGGGCTGCCCGCCGCACGCGCCGCGATCAGCGCCGCCCGCACGGTCGTCGAGGAGGAGACCGGCGGGCATCCGTAGTCCGCAGGGAAGGCGGGCGCCGCGCGCGGCTCCGCCGGTTCGACCCCCGCCCGCGACCGGGCGGGGAATCCGAGGGGCCGGCAGGCCCCGCCGACGCGTCCTGGCAAGGATGGGAATTCCGTGAAGCTGACCAAGAAGCGGCACGCCTGCGTCCGGCTGGTCAAGGACGGGCACACGCTCGTCGTCGACCCCGGCGCCTTCAGCGAGGACGACTCCGCGGCGGGCGCCGACGTCATCCTCGTCACCCACGAGCACCCGGACCACTTCGACCCCGCGAAGCTGCGCGCCGCGCTGGAGGCCAACCCGGCGGCCGAGCTGTGGACGCTCGCGAGCGTCGCAGGCCGGCTCGCCGCGGCCTTCCCCGGGCGTGTGCACACCGTCGGCCACGGCGACACCTTCACCGCCGCCGGGTTCGACGTCCAGGTGCACGGCGAGCTGCACGCCGTGATCCACCCGGACCTGCCGCGTATCACCAACGTCGGCTACCTCGTGGACGGCACGGTCTTCCACCCCGGCGACGCGCTCACCGTGCCCGGGCACCCGGTGGACACGCTGCTGCTGCCGGTCATGGCGCCCTGGAACAAGCTCTCCGAGGTCGTCGACTACGTCCGCGAGGTCAAGCCGCGCCGCACCGTCGACGTGCACGACGCGCTGCTCACCGACCTCGCCCGGCCGATCTACGACACCCAGCTCGGCAACCTGAGCGGCGCCGAGCACCTGCGCCTGGCGTCCGGGGAGGACACCGCCGCCTGAGACCGGCTGTCACACCCAGCCGCTAGGTTGGGGACATGCGCATCGCGACCTGGAACATCAACTCGATCACCGCCCGCCTGCCGCGCCTGCTCGGCTGGCTGGAGAGCAGCGGCACGGACGTCCTGTGCGTCCAGGAGACCAAGTGCTCGGACGCGCAGTTCCCCTACGACGAGCTGCGCGAGCTGGGGTACGAGGCGGCCGTCAACGCCGACGGGCGGTGGAACGGAGTGGCGGTCATCTCCCGGGTGGGCCTGGCCGACGTGGTCAAGGGCCTGCCCGGCGGGCCCGGCTACGACGGGGTGCAGGAGCCCCGCGCGGTGTCGGCGACCTGCGGCGGCACGGTCCGCGTGTGGTCGGTCTACGTGCCCAACGGCCGCGAGATCGGCCATGCGCACTACGCGTACAAGCTGGAATGGTTCGAGGCGCTGCGCGCGGCCGTGGCCGACGGCGCCACGGGCGACCTCCCCTTCGCGGTGCTCGGCGACTACAACGTGGCGCCCACCGACGAGGACGTCTGGGACACCGCCCCCTTCGAGGGCCAGACGCACGTCACCGCCCCCGAGCGGGAGGCGCTCGCCGCCCTGCGCGGCACCGGCCTGACCGACGTGATGCCCCGCCCGCTCAAGTACGACCACCCGTACACGTACTGGGACTACCGCCAGCTGGCCTTCCCGAAGAACCGAGGCATGCGCATCGACCTGGTCTACGGCAACGCGCCCTTCGCCAAGGCCGTCTCGGACGCCTACGTGGACCGCGAGGAGCGCAAGGGCAAGGGAGCCTCCGACCACGCCCCGGTCGTGGTCGACCTCGACGTCTGAGCCGCCGGGGTCCGCTACCGGCCGTGCGCCCTCGGCGAAAGGGCCGCCGATCGGTGCGGTGACGCGGCTACGGTCGCGGCCATGGAGACGATCGAGCTGCTCCCGACCCTGCACATGCTGCGGTTCCCCGTGGGTTCCGCCTATCTGTGGTCCGACGACGACGCGTTGACACTGATCGACAGCGGCAGCGCGGGCTGCGCCGACGACATCGCCGCGGCCGTCCGGGAACTGGGCCGCGACCCCGCCGACATCCGGCACATCGTGCTCACCCACTTCCACGAGGACCACACCGGCGCCGCCGCCGACCTCCGCGCGGCGACCGGCGCCGCCGTCCTCGCCCACCGGCTGGAGGCGCCGGTGGTCAGCGGCGCCGTCCCCGGCCCGCCCCCGGTCCTGCGGGAGTGGGAGGTGCCGATCCGCGCGGGTGTCCCCGCGCTGCCGCCCGCCCCGCCCGTCACCGTCGACCGCGAACTGGAGGACGGGGACACGCTGGACTTCGGCGGCGGCGCCGAGGTGCTGTGGACACCGGGACACACCGACGGCAGCATCGCCGTCCACCTGCCCGGCCCCGGCGTGCTGTTCACCGGCGACACCGCCGCCAACGTCGGCCGCGTCATGCCCGGCGTCTTCCACACCGACCCCGACCGCGCCCTCGCCTCCTACCGGCGGCTGGCCGCGCTCGACGCCGGCACGGTCTGCTTCGGCCACGGCGAGCCCCTCCGCACCGGCGGCTGCGCGGCGCTGCGCGCGGCCGACGAGCCGGCGGCGGACGGCTGAGCGCACCCGTCCACCCGGCGTCCACCCGGTGACCGCCGCGTCACTCGAAACGGTGGCGTGCACGGCGTGGCGGGGGACGGGCAGGGCGTGTCAAGGGCGTGATCGACCGGCTGCGGCACGGCATATGTGCATGATGGCGGCACACGTTCCCTGATCCGACCCTCCTCCCAACCCACCTCACAGCCGTGCAACCGGAGGCACCACGTGGACTCCCTACAGCAGCTGCCGAACATCGGGGCGGTGCTCGCCGAACGTCTGCGCCGCGCGGGCGTCGACGACGCGGGCGAACTGCGCCGGCTGGGCTCCGGGCGGGCCTTCGAGAAGATCCGCCCGGAACTGCCCGAAGACGCCTGCACCCACACCCTGCTGGCCCTCGAAGGCGCATTGCGCGGGATGCGGTGGACCGCGATCCCGCAGACCGAGCGCGACACCCTCGTCCACCGCGTGCTCGGCTGATCCCGCGGTATGCCGGCAGAGCCGCTGATCGTCCTCGAAGGCGTCAACAAGCACTTCGGGCAGCTCCATGTGCTCAAGGACATCGACCTGACCGTGGCGCGCGGCGAGGTCGTGGTGGTCATCGGCCCCTCCGGCTCGGGCAAGTCCACGCTGTGCCGGGCCATCAACCGGCTGGAGCCGGTGCAGTCCGGCACCATCACCGTCGACGGCAGCCCGCTGCCCGCCGAGGGCCGCGCGCTCGCCCGGCTGCGGGCCGACGTCGGCATGGTCTTCCAGTCCTTCAACCTCTTCGCGCACCGCACCGTGCTGGACAACGTGACGCTGGCACCGCTCAAGGTGCGCCGCCGCGCGAAGGCCGACGCGGTGCGCCGCGGCCGCGAACTCCTCGACCGCGTCGGCCTGCTGGCCCACGCCGACAAGCTGCCCGCCCAGCTCTCCGGCGGGCAGCAGCAGCGCGTCGCGATCGCCCGGGCGCTCGCGATGGAGCCCAAGGCGATGCTCTTCGACGAGCCGACCTCCGCCCTCGACCCGGAGATGATCAACGAGGTGCTGGAGGTCATGCAGCAGCTCGCCGAGGAGGGCATGACGATGGTCGTCGTCACCCACGAGATGGGCTTCGCGCGGTCGGCCGCGGACCGCGTGGTCTTCATGGCCGACGGGCGGATCGTCGAGGACCGGGTGCCGGAGGAGTTCTTCACCGACCCGCGCAGCGACAGGGCCCGCGACTTCCTGTCCAAGATCCTCCACCACTGACCCCGCCCCCGCCCCGCACACGTCAACGCACACGTCAACGCCCCTTCGCCGCCGACCCGCCGGGACCCCTCACACGTGACCGCCACGCCGCGCCGTACCACCGGGGCCGCCGCCCCGCTGCTGCTGGTCCTGACCGTGCTCGCCGCCCTCGCGCCGGCGGCCGGCTGCGGACGCTCCGGCAGCCCGCCCGTCAAGGGCCCGAAGCCCGGCGACCTGCCCTCCTACCACGTCGACAGCTCCTTCTCGCTGCCGGCCTCGCCCACCTGGAAGCGGGCCCACGACCGCGGCCGGATCGTCATCGGCGTCAAGGACGACCAGCCCTACCTCGGCGAGAAGGACCCCGCCACCGGCGTCTACTCGGGTTTCGACATCGAGATCGCCAGGATGACGGCCGCCTCCCTCGGCTTCCCCGCGAACCGCATCACCTTCAAGGCCATCGCGTCCGCGAACCGGGAGACCTCACTGAGCAACGGCCAGATCGACACCTACGTGGGCACCTACACCATCAACGCCCTGCGCAAGCGGCAGGTCGGCTTCGCCGGGCCGTACTACATGGCCGGGCAGAGCCTGCTGGTGCGCAGGGACGAGAACGACATCCACGGGCCGCAGGACCTGAAGGGCAAGAAGGTCTGCTCCGCGGCCGGTTCCAGCTCCATCCAGCGCATCGAGTCCGACTACCCGGACGCGACAGCGGTCACGTACGACACCTACTCGGTGTGCGTGGACAACCTGCTCACCTTCCAGGTCGACGCCGTGACCACCGACGACGCGATCCTGGTGGGCTACGCCGCCAAGGCGCCGGAGGAGATGAAGGTCGTCGGCAAGCCCTTCTCGAAGGAGCCCTACGGGATCGGCGTGAGCAGGTCCGACACCGCGCTGCGCCTCGCGCTGGACGACGCGATCGTGGCGCACGAGCGCAACGGCGACTGGAAGCGGGCCTACGACGCCACGCTCGGGCTGTCCGGCGTGCCCGCGCCGAAGCCGCCGCCGGTGGACCGCTACCCGGGGAGCGGCTGATGGACGTCCTGACCCAGAACTTCTCCCTCTACGGCAAGGGCCTGTGGGGCACCGTGCAGCTCACGCTGCTCGCCGGGGCGCTGTCGCTCGCGGTGGGGGTGGTCATCGCGGGCTTCCGGGTCTCGCCGGTCAAGGCGCTGCGGGTGTTCGGCACCGTCTGGGTGGCGGTGCTGCGCAACACGCCGCTGACGCTGCTGTTCTTCGCCGTGCTGCTGGGGCTGCCGCGGTTCGGGGTGGTGCTGCCCTTCCAAGTCTTCGCGATCCTGGCGCTCGGCGCGTACACCTCGGCCTTCATCTGCGAGGCGGTGCGGTCCGGGATCAACACCGTGCCGCTCGGCCAGGGCGAGGCGGCCCGCAGCCTCGGCATGACCTTCACACAGACGCTCGCGCTGGTCGTACTGCCGCAGGCGGCCCGCTCGGTGATCTCGCCGATCGGCTCCACCCTGATCGCGCTGGCCAAGAACTCCGCGATCGCCGGGTCCTTCTCCGTCACCGAGCTGCTCGGCACCTACAAACCGCTCAACGAGCTGGGCTACAGCATCGTGTGGACCTTCGTCTGGATCGCGGTCGGCTATCTCGCCGTCACGCTCGCGCTGGCGGGCCTGTTCGGCCTGCTGGAGCGGAAGTTCGGGGTGGCCCGGTGACCGCCGCGTCCGAGAGCAGCGCGCTCTACGACATCCCCGGCCCGCGCGCGCTGGCCCGGCACCGGCTCTACGCCTGGATCACCGGCGCGCTGCTGGCCGCGCTCGCCGGCTTCGTCGTGTACAAGCTGGTCGACACCGGGCAGTTCGCGGCGGTGAAGTGGCGGCCGTTCACGTACGCGGGCATCCAGCGGCTGCTGCTCACGGGGCTGAAGAACACCCTCAAGGCTTTCGGCTGGGCGGCGCTGGCCTCCCTCGTCTTCGGGGTGGTCTTCGCGGCCGGGCGGCTGTCCGACCACCGCGTGGTGCGCTGGGTGAGCACGCTGGTCGTGGAGTTCTTCCGGGCCATGCCGCTGCTGGTGATGATCTTCTTCATCTTCATCGCCCTGCAGCTCGACCCGATGATCGCGCTGATCATCGGCCTGACCCTCTACAACGGCTCGGTGCTCGCCGAGGTCTTCCGCTCCGGCGTCAACGCCGTCCCGCGCGGCCAGCGCGAGGCGGCGTACGCGCTGGGCATGCGCAAGACCCAGGTCATGACCTACGTGCTCGTGCCGCAGGCGGCCCGGGCGATGCTGCCGGCGATCGTCAGCCAGCTGGTGGTGGCCCTCAAGGACACCTCGCTCGGCTACCTGATCACCTACCAGGAATTCCTCTACTCCGGGAAGCTCATCGCCACCAACCTCGACTACGACCTGCCCTTCATCCCCGTCGTGATGGTGATCGCGCCCATCTACATCGGTATGTGCATGTTGCTGTCGTGGTGCGCCAACCGGCTCGCCCGGCACGAGCGCCGCAGCCCCAAGGCCGAGGCCGTCCCCGTGCGGACCGACCTGCCGCCGGAGATCTGAGCCGTCGCCCCGGGGACGGTCACCCGCGGTGGCTGCCGCCGTACGGACAGCGTTCCCGGTTTGCCCCGGCCTGTCCCGGGCAGCCGCACCGCAGGGACGGACCGACCCCGCGAGGAGGACGACGGCGCCATGAACGACACCATCACCCACACCCCGGTCACGAGCGACACCGACCTCGCCGAGCTGGGGCAGCAGCTGCGCGTCGACTCGGTCAGGGCCGCCGCGGCCGCCGGGTCCGGGCACCCCACCTCTTCGATGTCGGCCGCCGACCTCATGGCCGTGCTGCTCGCCCGGCACCTGCACTACGACTTCGCCGATCCGGACCGCCCCGCGAACGACCACCTGATCCTCTCCAAGGGCCACGCCTCCCCGCTGCTCTACTCCGCCTTCAAGGCGGTCGGCGCCATCACCGACGACGAGCTGCTGACCTTCCGCAAGCGCGGCAGCCGCATGGAGGGCCACCCCACCCCCCGGCTGCCCTGGGTCGACGTGGCCACCGGCTCGCTCGGCCAGGGCCTGCCCATCGGCGTCGGCGTCGCGCTCGCCGGCGCCCGCCTCGACAAGCTGCCGTACCGCACCTGGGTGCTGTGCGGGGACAGCGAGATGGCCGAGGGCTCGGTGTGGGAGGCCATGGAGGCCGCCGGCATGGAGGGCCTGGACAACCTCACCCTGATCGTCGACGTCAACCGGCTCGGCCAGCGCGGCCCCACCCGGCACGGCTGGGACCTCGACGCGTACGCGCGGCGGATCCGCGCCTTCGGCTGGCACACCGTCGAGATCGACGGCCACGACATCGGCGCCATCGACCAGGCCATGACCACGGCCCGCGGCACCCGCGGCGCCCCCACCGCGATCATCGCCCGCACCCGCAAGGGCCGCGGCGTGGCCTCGGTCGAGAACCAGGAGGGCAGGCACGGCAAGCCGGTGCCCGACGCAGAGGAGGCCGTCCGCGAGCTCGGCGGCCGCCGCGACCTGCGGGTCGAGGTCCAGCCCCCGCCGGACGCCGCACCGCCCGAGCGCGGCGGCGGCGACCCGCACACCGAGCTGCCGCGCTACCCCACCGGCGGCCCGCCCGTCGCGACCCGCACCGCCTTCGGCGAGACGCTGGCCGCGCTCGGCTCGCTGCACGACGACATCGTGGTGCTGGACGGCGAGGTCGGCGACTCCACCAAGGCCCAGCTCTTCGCCGCCGACCACCCCGAGCGCTACGTCGAGTGCTACATCGCCGAGCAGCAGCTCATCGGCGCCGCCGTCGGCTTCGGGGTGTGCGGCTGGACGCCCTTCGCCGCCACCTTCGCCGCCTTCCTGACCCGCGCCCACGACTTCCTGCGGATGGCCGCGGTCAGCCGTTCGCGGATCAACGTCGTCGGCACCCACGCGGGCGTCGCGATCGGCGAGGACGGCCCCTCCCAGATGGCGCTGGAGGACCTGGCCATGATGCGGTCGCTGCACGGCAGCACCGTGCTCTACCCCTGCGACGCCAACCAGACCGTGCAGCTCATGACCGCCATGGCCGACCGCCCCGGCATCAGCTACCTGCGGGCCACCCGCGGCGACACCCCGGTCCTCTACGGGCCGAGCGACGCCTTCCCGGTCGGCGGCAGCAAGGTGCTGCGCTCCCACCCCGACGACCAGGTCACCCTGATCGGCGCGGGCGTCACCGTGCACGAGGCGCTCGCCGCCGCCGACCAGCTCGTCGCCGACGGCATCCGGGCCCGGGTGCTGGACCTCTACTCGGTCAAGCCCGTCGACACGCAGGCGCTGCGCGCCGCCGCCGAGGCCACCGGGCGCTTCGTCATCGCCGAGGACCACCACCCCGAGGGCGGCCTCGCCGACGCCGTCATGGAGTCCTTCGGCAACGGCTTCCCCGCCCCCCGGCACACCCGGCTCGCCGTCTTCACCATGCCGGGCTCGGCGACCCCCGCCGAGCAGCTCGACGCCGCGGGCATCCACGCCGCCTCCATCGCCGCCGCGGCCCGCAAGCTCGTCGCGACCTGAGCGCGCGGGCCCCGGGCCCGGGGCGTGGACCAACGCCGCGGGCCCCGGACCCGGCGCGTCCACCAACGCCAGGTGACACCCGCACGGCGTAAGTGCGTCATGCCCATTGACACCGCACCGCACGCGGCTGAAGCCTTGCTCGACGTCAGCGTCGACGCAGGGGAGGGGCCGCATGGCGGCGATATCCGGTACGGGCAGGGGCAGCGCGGGCACGGCGGGGGAGTCGTCCCCCGGGCGCTCCAGGCGGCGGGCGGCCGGCCTCGGCGCCGCGGCGATCGGCGGCGCGCTCGCGCTCACCGCCGCAGCCGTCAGCCCCGCCGCCGCGCACGGCGATCCGCACCGCGGCCACCACGGCAGGCCGCCCGCCCACGCGGCGCCCGCCGTCGACTACGTCGCGCTCGGCGACTCCTACACCTCGGCCCCCGGCGTGCCCGCCCAGGTCGACGCGAACTGCGCGCGGTCCGACCACAACTACCCCTCGCTCGTCGCCGCCGCCCAGCACTTCCGCGGCTTCACCGACGTCAGCTGCGGCGGCGCCACGACCGTCCAGATGTGGCAGGCCCAGGGGACCAACCCGGCCCAGCTCACCGCCGTCACCCGCGACACCGATCTGGTCACGCTGCAGATCGGCGGCAACGACGTCGGTTTCGGCTCGATCATCGCCACCTGCGCGGGCCTGAGCGTCACCGCCCCCGCCGGCAGCCCCTGCAAGGACCACTACGGAGCGGGCGGCACCGACCAGCTCACCCTGAACGTCCTGCAGACCGCCCCCAAGGTCGCCGAGGTGCTGCGCGCCGTCCACCGGCAGGCCCCGCACGCGAAGGTCGTCGTGGTCGGCTACCCCGACCTGCTGCCCGACCAGGGCCCCGGCTGCTTCCCCGCGGTGCCTTTCGCCGCGGGCGACGTCCCCTACCTGCGCTCCACCGAGAAGGAGCTCAACGCCATGCTCCGGGCCGAGGCGCTGCTGGGCGGTGCGTCGTACACCGACACGTACGGCCCGACCGTCGGCCACGACATGTGCCAGTCATCCGCCGACCGCTGGATCGAGACGCTCACCCCCGCACCGCCCGCGGCCGCCGCGCACCCCAACGCGGCCGGCGAGCAGGCGATGGCCACCGCGCTGACGGACACCCTGGAGGGCCGCGGGCACCGCCGCTGACCTGGACCGCGGGTTAGGCGACCCTGAGTCGCGGGCGCGCGCGGCGTCATGGATCATCGATCCATGCCGGTCCTGATAGCCGCGTGCGCCTTCGCCATGACACTCGTCGGCGGGGTCGTCGCCCACCGCATCGGAGACCGCCGCCACCTCGTCCTCGGACTCGCCGCCGGGCTGATGCTCGGTGTCGTCGGTTTCGATCTGCTGCCCGAGGCTCTGGAGACCCAGCCGAGGGTCGTCTTCGGGGTGCCCGCGGCGCTGCTGATGTTCGTCGCGGGCTTCCTCGCGCTCCATGTCATCGAGCGCGCGGTCGCCATCCACCGCGCCCACGAGGGCGAGTACGCCCCGCACGCGCACGGCCACGGGCACGCCCACGACCCGGTCAAGGGCATCGGCATCACCGCCGCCGCGGCCCTGGTCGGCCACAGCGTCATGGACGGCTTCGCGATCGGCGCCGCCTTCCAGGCGGGCAGCACCGTCGGCATCGTCGTGGCCATCGCCGTCGTCGCACACGACTTCGCGGACGGCTTCAACACGTACACGATCACCCGCATGTACGGGAACGGGCAGCGCCGCGCGCAGATGCTGCTCGGCGCGGACGCGCTCGCCCCCGTCGCGGGCGCCGCGGTGACGCTGGCCTTCACCATCCCGTCCGGGGCGCTCGGCCTCTACCTGGGCTTCTTCGCGGGCTTCCTGCTCTACCTGGCGACCTCGGACATCCTGCCCGAGGCGCACAGCCCGCACCCCTCCAGCTCCACGCTGTTGTGCACGGTCGCCGGGACCGGCATCATGTGGCTGGTGATTGGTCTCGCTGACTGAGCTTCTTGGCCGCCGCGCGGGCGGCCGAGCGGGAGGTCGCCGCCGCGCTCTTGGTCACGTCCGCCACCAGCTCCACGACGTCCGAGCCGTAGGACTGGGAATTCACCACCTTGAGCAGCAGGCAGAACGTGCCGTCCACCCCGTGCTTGCGCGCCAGCCGCACATGGTGCCGGGCCAGGTAGCGCGCCGCCGCCTGGGTGGCGATGCCGCGCTGGCCCGAGAAGAGGAAGACCGGGCGGTCGTTGCCGGTGTCGCCGGCCGCCGCGAGCCGTGCCAGGAGCACGTACTCGACCGTGCCCTTCTCCATCTCGTACGCGCTGCCGCCGATGGTTATCGCGCCCTGGAGGGGGCCGGGCGCGGGGTCGGTGTTGACCTCCACACCGGGCAGCATCGAGCGCAGGTGCGCGGCCAGCCGGGAGTTCTCGACCGGGCCGCCGATGCAGAACTCGGTGCGCGCACCGAAGCCCTGCCAGGACGTGTCGTGCGCCAGCACCTCCGTGTGCGCCCCGCACTCCTGGATCACGGCGGCCAGCTCCAGCAGCGCGAAGGCGTCGTGCCGCGCCAGGCTCCAGCTCCGCGAGCCGGGGTCGCGCGGCACCACCAGCAGGCACTCGGAGTCCGTCGGCAGCCCGAAGAAGCGCTGCTTGCGCCGCAGCCTGCGCTGCCACAGATAACTGCGGGCGTACCAGCCGGCCGCCACGCACACGGCGGCGGCGAGCAGGCCCAGGACCAGGTTCCGGAGGTCGTCGCTCATGGCGCGGCATCGTAGCGTTGTTCGAGCGGTGCCGACTACGGCCCGGACCGGGCGCACGGGCGCCCGGTCCGGGCCGTAGTCGCCGGGGTCAGGCGGGGAGCAGCGCCAGGATCTCGTCGGCGGTGCCCGTCTCGCCCAGCCGCGGGAAGATCGTGGCGACCGAGCGCTCGTGCGCCGCGGGGTCGGTGTCGGTGACGGAGTCGGTCGCCACCGTGACGTGGTAGCCGTGCTCGTACGCGTCCCGCGCGGTGGACTCCACGCCGATGCTGGTCGAGATGCCGCACAGCACGATCTGCGTCACGCCGCGGCGGCGCAGTTCCATGTCGAGGCCGGTGCCGTAGAAGGCGCCCCACTGGCGCTTGGAGACGGTGATGTCCTCCGGCTGCCGGTCCAGCTCGGGCACCAGCTCCGTCCACTCCGCCGGGAAGGACGTGACGGGTGCCGGACCGCCGTCGGTGCGGCCGGGCGCCACGCCCGTGACGTTCACCAGGACGACCGGCAGCCCGGCCTTCCGGAAGCCGGCCGCCAGCCGGGCACTGCGGGCGACGACGGCGTCCGCCGGGTGCACGGTCGGCAGCCCGACGATGCCGCTCTGCAGGTCGATGACGACCAGGGCGGTACGCGGGTCGAGGGTGGTCGCGGTCATAGCGGGACATCTCCTGAGGGTGTGCTGTCGTGCGGGGACTCCGCCAGGCGGCGGAGCAGGGGGAGCGCCGCGGCGAGCGTGCGGTGCTCCTCCGGGGTGAGCCGTCCGTCGATCGCGTCCGCCAGCCACCCGCGCCGGGCCGCGCGGCCCGACCCGAGCAGGCTGCTGCCGCTCGCGGTCAGCGAGAAGACGACCTGCCGGCCGTCGGTGGGATGCGGCGCGCGGGCGACGAGCCCGCGCTCCTCCAGCGCGGCGAGCGTCATCCGCATCGACTGCGGCCGCACCAGCTCGCCGCGCGCCAGCGCGGCAGTGGTCGTCGGTCCCTCGCGGGCCAGCCACGCCATCACCGACTGCTGCGACGGCGTCAGCTCGGCCTCCGCGGAGGCCACCCGCATCCGCCGCGACAACCGCGCGATGACGGTGGCCAGCTCGTCCGCCGTCCCGGCGCCTTGGCTGCTCACGGGGCCACGGTAGGAGGAGGGCAGGAAAACTTGCAAGTTTGCCTGTCGAAAGGGCGGGCGAGTGGGCGGCGGGGCGGGCGGGTGCCGCGGGGCATGCCGGGCCTGGCCTGCGCCCGCCGGCGGCGGGGCTGTGGCCCGGCCCCGGGCGGGAGGCGGTCGCCGCTCGGGGCCGGGGGCGCGTGGAACCGTGTGGGGCCGGTCGGGGGGCGGCCGCCGGGACCGGAACGTAGGATCCCGGCCGGGGGCCGGTGGGACGACGAGGCCGCGGCCCGGCCCGGTCCGGAGTGGCCGTTGCGGGCGGGGCGGGGGCGGTTTGCCGGGAACGTCGGGGGGGCCGCGGTCCGGCCCGGTCCGGTGTGGCCGTTGCGGGCGGGGCGGGGCGGGGGCGGTCGCGGTCCGCCGGGGAACGTCGGGGCGTGGCCGGGACGCCGTCGGTGCCACGGAGCCGGACCGGACGGGGCGGGCAGGGACGGCTCGGCCGGGCGGGGGACGGCCAGGACGGTCGGGTGCGGCCCGGCGGCGGGCGCGGGGCTGACCCCGGGAGATCGGTCGGCGATCGAAAACGGTACGTAGCAGTGCCGTAACGCGGCGGGTGTGCAATGCCGTGTCTGGCGCGCGCGCCGGGTGCCGGGTCCGAACACGCCCCCTCGCATCCGATCGCGTCCGATTGCCCAGCGGCGGCCGACGGAGGAGCTGTTGACACCGGAATTCCTGCACTGCTTCCGCTCCCTGCTCACGGCGCTGGGCGACCGGCCCGGGTGGTACGCGGAGTACGCCCGGCGCGACCCCGACGCCGCCCGCGCGCACGTGACCGGGCACGAGGTGCCGCCCTGGGACGTCGTCCGTACGGTCCTGCGCGACCTCGCCCGCAACGCCGGGGCCTCCGACGCCGGCCCCGCGGACATCGGGAGGATCCACGCGCTGCACGCCGCCGCCGTCGTGGCCGAGGACGCCCGTCCCGGCACCGGTGCGCGCCTGTACGCCCGGCTCGCCGCCGCCGAGCGCGCGCACGAGGCGGCCGCCGCCCGCGCCCGGGACGCGGCCCGCGCGCACGCGCGGCAGCCGAGCACCTCCCGCGCAGGTTTCCTGGCCTGGACCCACGACGACCTGGAGCGGGCCGCCGCCCGCCGGGCCGCCCTCCAGAGCCGGCTGGACGCGGTGCTCCCGGCCACGGGGGAGCCGGGCCCGGGCGCACCCGGGCCGGCGCGGCGGCCGCGGGGCGCGCGGTTCGCCGGGGCGTACGAAACGGCTGCCGCCGCACCGGTGGAGGGAGCCGCACCGTCCCGTGACGCCGCCCCGCGCGGGGCCCGCTTCGCCGGGTCACCCGTGGAGGAGGCCGCGCCGGAGTCCGCCCCGGCACCGCGGGGTGCCCGGTTCGCGGGCGCCGCCACGGACGGGGGTGCGGGCCGCTCCACGCCGGAGCCCGCTCCGGCGCCGCGGGGCGCGCGGTTCGCCGGGGCGCCGAAGGAGGCCGTACGCTCCGGGCCGCCCGCGCCCGACCCGCGCTGGACGGCGGAGGCCCGCGCGGAAGCCGCCCGGCTGCTGCGGCTGCGGGCCGCCGGCGACAGCGGGGCCGCCTACCTCGCCCTCAGCGCTGCCGCGCAGGGGCCGGCCGAGCGCCTTCCGTACGTCGTACGGGCCCTGGAGCGCACGGGGCTCGTCGCCGACGCCGGGACCCTCCTGTGGGAGGTCGCGGCCCTGCCGCCCGCCGCGGTCGCCGCCGCCGTGGCCGCGCTCGCCGCCGATCGGCGGGACGAGCACGCCCGTACGCTGCTGCACCAGACCGCGGCCCGGCCCGCCGCCGAGGTCGCGGTGGTCGCCGACCTCCTGCACTCCGCCGGGCACACCGGCGAGGCGGCGGAACTCCTCGAAACGGTCGCCCGCGCCCGACCCGCGGACGCCGCCGCGGACGTCGCCCGCGCGCGCCCTGCCCTGACGGCCCCTCTCCTCGCCGCCGCCGCCCGTGTCGCCCCACCCTGCCGCCGCGACCTCGCCGCGGCCCTCCTCCGCGGCTGACCTCTCCGGGGTCCGCGTCCGCCCTGCGGGGTGCCCCTTCCCGCCGCCGGCGGGACCTCGCTGCCGGGGGTGGGTCACGCGCGCAGTTCTCCCCCACGCTTGGCCTGGGAGGTCCCCCCACGCGCCTTCTCGCACCGCGGGGTGCCACTCGCGGCAGGCCGCGTGACCTGCGGCGGGTAGCGGGCCGGCCGGGCAGTTCTCCCTCGGAGCTTCGCCTGGGAGGTACCCTCCCGCGCCCCTGACCGGCACCGCCCTGCGCCAACGCGGCCACCTCCGTGGCCGGGACGTTGCGCGCGACGGACCCGCGTCTTCGGGGGCGCGGGAGGGCACCTCCCAGGCGTAGTTCCGGGGGGAGAACTGCGCGGTCAGCCACAGCGGCGGGAAGGTCACACGCACCACCGCATGTGGCACCCCCGGGTGAAAGCGGCGCGGCCAAGCGCACGCGGCAGCCCGCAGGGCGTGCGGGCCCGGCGGGCGGGCCTCAGGGACGCGGTGTGGCGTCCAGTTGGGTGAAGCGCGCCTCCGCGGAGCGGTATGCGCTGCCCCCTACGCCGAAGGGCTGGCGGAAGGGCTGGTTGAGCTGCGCGGCCAGCACGATCGCGAAGGCCACCGCCGCCCCGGCGAACCCCACCGCCACGAGGTGGCGCGGCGCAGCCGTGAGCCCGAGCACTGCCGGAAAGGTGAGCAGGAAGGCCCCGGAGACGACCATCGCCACCCACACCACCCGTGGGATCCCCGCGGTGACCGCGGCGGCGCGGTCGGACCTGGTCTCGTACACCGTCGCCAGCGCCGACTGCGCCGCCGCCTTCGCCGCCTGTTCCTCCGGCCGCGCCGCCGAGGCGCCACGGACCGCCGCCCGTACTTGATCGAGCGCCTGCCACGCCGCGGGACTGGTCCGCCCGCGGGCGAGCTGCGGGAATTCGACGTCGCGGACGTCCTCCGTGTACGCCCGCAGCAGCCCGCGCACCGCGCCACGGTCGGCTGGGGCCAGCCCGCCCGCGGCCCAGTACGTGTCCGTGAGCGCCCGCGCCTCGTCGTACGTACCGGAGCGCGCGTTGCCCAGCGCGGACCAGCTGCCCGCGACCTGGAATCCCGTCAGCAGGATGAACGAGCTGAGGAGCACCGCCCCGATCAGGGACAGGCCGTCGCCGGAGTCGCCGTCGGGCGCGGGCACACGGCGGCGTCCGAGGAACCAGCCGGTGGTGAGAGCGAAGGCCGCGCCGCCGAGCGCGGAGAGAACGAAGAGGAGGTAGTGCGGCATGGCGCTCCCAGGGGTGCGACGGGAGGAGGGGCGGCGCGGGCGTCAGCTCCGGCGCCGGGAGGTGCGGTAGCGGTAGGGGACGGCCGCGAGCACGGCGGGGAGCAGCACGACCGCCATCGTGAGCAGCCACCAGCGCGCGGCCCCGCCTCCGGCTCCGTGCGGGTGCGGCTCGCCGCCGGGTTGCGGAAGGGCGAAGTCGTCCGTGCCGGACGGTGTCGGGTACACGTGCGACGCGCTGCCGGGAGCGGGGCGTACGCGTGGGCTCTCGCGGTCCGGCCCGGACGCGTACCCGGCGGCCCGGGGTGTCGTGCCGGTGGGCACGGGCAGTGCGGACGCGGGCGTCGTGGCGGGCGGCGAGGTGGCAGGGGGCGGTGCCGGAGGGGACGTCGCGGGCGGGGGCGTGGGTGGCGGCGGTGTGACGGGCGGCGGGCCCGGCGGGGGCGTGGGTGGCGTCGTGGGCGGCGGGGTGACGGGCGGCGGCGTACCGGGCGAAGGAGTGCCCGGGCGCGGGCCGCACGTGCCGCCCACTCGGACGGCGACCTGCCCGATCGGCAGCAGGACCGCTCCGCTCACCCGGACCAGGACCCCGATCCGCCCGTCGCGGCCGCACACGACCACGGTCACCCCGCGTGACCCGTGCGGGGTCGCGGGCGCGGGCGTGGAGGCGGCGGAAGGGCCTGCGGCCAGCAGGAGCGCGGACGCGGCGCCCACGGCGAGCGGCCACCGCGGGCGGGGTACGGCTTTCACGAACATCACGGTAAAAGCTGATATGCCCTCAGGTCCGGGGAATGGGGGAGTATGGCGTGAACCGACCTGTCCGCCCCGCAGGTTCGAACACCCCGCCCGCCGCGCGCGGCCCCCGAGGCCTCCCGCCCTCGAACACGACCGTCACCATCCGGCCAGCCCCCTTCCGCCCCGGCTGACGGGGGACCTGCGGGGTGCCCTAGCGGGGGAGGGGAATCGCGTGCGGAGGGTGAGCGTTTCAAGGGCGCGGGGCACTGCGCGCGTAAGTGAGACGGCGAGAAGGTCACGGGAACCACCGCAAGCAGCACCCCGGTGCGAAAGGGGCGCGTGGGGGCACCTCCCAGGCGAAGCGCTGGGGGAGAACTGCGCGACCAGCCCCCGCCGGCAGCAAGGTCGAGCGGCAGGCGGCAGGCGGCAGCCCCGCAGGGCGCAGGCGCAACCCCGCGCAGGGAGAAGTGACCCCTCCGCGGCGGTGGGCCGCGGTGTGCAACGCCCGCACGGCGAGTGGGCCGTACGGGTCAGCCCGCGGCGACACAGCGGGTACTCCCGCGCGGAAGCGCACGGTGCGCGCCACAGTGGGGCGACGTGACGCCACGTCAGAGGGGCAGCAGCCGCATGAGCAACGTCGTACGCGCCGCACTGGTCCAGGCGGCCTGGACCGGCGACACCGACTCGATGGTCGCCAAGCACGAAGCGCACACCCGCACCGCCGCGGCGCAGGGAGCGCAAGTCATCGGCTTCCAGGAGCTGTTCAACGCCCCCTACTTCTGCCAGGTGCAGGACGCCGCCCACAACCGCTGGGCGGAGCCGGTGCCGGACGGGCCCACCGTCCGGCGGATGCGGGACCTCGCCCGCGAGACCGGCACGGTGATCGTCGTACCGGTCTTCGAGATCGAGCAGCCCGGCGTGTACTACAACACCGCCGCGGTGATCGACGCCGACGGCAGCTACCTCGGCAAGTACCGCAAGCACCACCTGCCGCAACTCCCCGGGTTCTGGGAGAAGTTCTACTTCCGGCCGGGCAATCTCGGCTGGCCGGTCTTCGACACGGCGGTCGGCCGGATCGGCGTCTACATCTGCTACGACCGGCATTTCCCGGAGGGCTGGCGGGCGCTGGGCCTGGCGGGAGCCCGGCTGGTGTTCAACCCGAGTGCCACCAGCCGTGGTCTGTCGGCGCACCTGTGGCAACTGGAGCAGCCCGCCGCGGCGGTGGCCAACGAGTACTTCGTGGCGGCGATCAACCGGGTGGGCCGCGAGGAGTACGGCGACGACGACTTCTACGGCACCAGCTACTTCGCCGACCCGCGCGGCCGGCTCGTGGGCGACCCGGCGTCCACCACGGACGAGGAACTCCTCGTCCGGGACCTGGACTTCGGGCTGCTCGACGAGGTCCGCACCCAGTGGGCCTTCTACCGCGACCGGCGCCCGGACGCGTACGGCATCCTGACGGGGGCGTGAGGGAGTGGCCACCGAGACCGCGGGCCTGCACGAGGCCCTGCACGCCCGGCACCGCGCGGTGCTGCCCGACTGGCTGGCCACGTACTACGACCGGCCGATCGAGCTGACGCGCGGCGAGGGCCGCCATGTGTGGGACGCCGAGGGCAACCGCTACCTGGACTTCTTCGGCGGCATCCTCACCACCATGACCGCGCACGCGCTGCCCGAGGTCACCGCGGCGGTCGTGGCGCAGGCCGGGCGGCTGCTGCATTCCTCGACGCTCTACCTGAGCAGCCAGGCCGTGGAACTCGCGGAGCGGATCGCGCGGCTGTCCGGCATCCCCGACGCCCGGGTGTTCTTCACCACCTCCGGCACCGAGGCCAACGACACCGCGCTGCTGCTGGCCACCGCCTACCGCGGCTCCAACCAGGTCCTGGCGCTGCGCAACAGCTACCACGGCCGCTCCTTCAGCACGGTCGGCGTGACCGGCAACTCGGCCTGGTCGCCGACGAGCCTGTCCCCGCTGCAGACGCTGTACGTGCACGGCGGGGTGCGCAGCCGCGGCCCGTACGCGCACCTGGCGGACCCCGAGTTCGTGACGGCGTGCGTGGCGGACCTGGAGGACGTGCTCGGGCAGACGGGCGGCCGGGTCGCCGCGCTCGTCGCGGAACCCGTCCAGGGCGTCGGCGGGTTCACGATGCCGCCGGACGGGCTGCTGGCCGCCTTCAAGCAGGTGCTGGACAAGCACGGCATCCTGTGGATCACCGACGAGGTGCAGACCGGCTGGGGCCGCACCGGCGACCACTTCTGGGGCTGGCAGGCGCACGCGGCGGCCGGGCCGCCGGACATCCTCACCTTCGCCAAGGGCGTCGGCAACGGCATGTCCGTGGGCGGCGTCGTGGCCCGCGCCGAGGTTATGAACTGCCTGGCCGCCAACTCCATCTCGACCTTCGGCGGCAGCCCGGTCACCGCCGCCGCGGCGCTGGCCAACCTCGACCACCTCGTCGGCCACGACCTCCAGGGCAACGCCCGCCGGGTCGGCGGCCTGCTGCGGGCCCGCATCGAGGGCGCCGCCGCGCGGCTGGACGTGGTGCGCGAGGTGCGCGGGCGCGGCCTGATGCTCGGCGTGGAGATGGTCGTGCCCGGCTCCGACCGCCCGTCGGCGCAGGCCGCGGCAGTGGTCCTGGAGGCCGCCCGGGAGAACGGCCTGCTGGTCGGCAAGGGCGGCAGGGCGGGCAACGTGCTGCGGATCGCGCCGCCGCTGTCGCTGACCGTCGCCGAGGCCGAGGAGGGCGCGGAGATCCTGGAGGCGGCGCTCGCCGCGGCCCGGGAGGACTACGCGGCCCGAGTCGCCCTGTGAACGGCCGGACCCTGATCCGCGGCGGCCTCGTCGTCACCGCCGCGGAGGAGGCGCACGCCGACGTGCTGATCGAGGCGGGCCGGATCGCCGCACTCGCCGCCCACGGCAGCGACGCCGCCGCGTCCCTCACCGCCGACACCGTGATCGACGCGACGGGCCGCTACGTCGTCCCCGGCGGCGTGGACGCGCACACCCACATGGAGATGCCCTTCGGCGGCACCACCGCGTCCGACACCTTCGAGACCGGCACCCGGGCCGCCGCGTGGGGCGGGACCACGACGATCGTGGACTTCGCGGTCCAGAGCGTCGGCGGCTCGCTGCGCGCGGGCCTGGACGCCTGGCACGAGAAGGCCGACGGGCGCTGCGCGGTCGACTACGGCTTCCACATGATCGTCGCCGACGTCCACGACCGGACGCTGCGCGAGATGGACGCCCTGGTCGAGGAGGGCGTCACCAGCTTCAAGCTCTTCATGGCCTATCCCGGCGTCCTCTACAGCGACGACGGCCGCATCCTGCGCGCCTTCCAGCGGGCCGCGGCCAACGGCGGCCTGCCGATGGTGCACGCCGAGAACGGCATCGCCATCGACGTCCTGGTCCGGCAGGCACTGGAGGCGGGCCGGACCGGACCGCGCGCGCACGGCGAGGTGCGGCACGCGCTGCTGGAGGCCGAGGCGACGCACCGCGCGATCCAGCTCGCCCGGGTCGCGGGCTCCCCGCTGTACGTCGTCCACGTCTCCGCCGAGCAGGCGCTCGCCGAGCTGACCGCCGCCCGCGACCTGGGACTTCCGGTCTTCGGCGAGACCTGCCCGCAGTACCTCTTCCTGTCGGCCGACAACCTCGCCGAGCCGGGTTTCGAGGGCGCCAAGTACGTGTGCAGCACCCCGCTGCGCCCGCGCGAGCACCAGGCGGCGCTGTGGCGCGGGCTGCGCACCGACGACCTCCAGGTGGTGTCCACCGACCACTGCCCGTTCTGCTTCGCGGGCCAGAAGGAGCTGGGCCGCGGCGACTTCTCCCGCATCCCCAACGGCCTGCCGGGCGTGGAGAACCGGATGGACCTGCTGCACCAGGCCGTCGTGGAGGGCAGGCTGAGCCGCCGCCGCTGGATCGACGTCGCCTGCGCCGCGCCCGCCCGGATGTTCGGCCTCCACCCGCGCAAGGGCACCATCGCGCCCGGCGCGGACGCCGACGTGGTGATCTACGACCCGCACGCCGAGCAGACCCTCTCGGCGCGGACGCACCACATGAACGTCGACTACAGCGCCTACGAGGGCCGCACCCTCACCGGCCGGGTCGAGACCGTGCTGTCGCGCGGCGTCCCGGTCGTCGACCGCGGTACGTACGTGGGCCGCGCCGGGCACGGCCAGTACACCCCGCGCGGCCTGTGCCAGTACCTGTGACCCGCACCCGTGACCGTCACGCACCAGCGAGGAGCGCGGCCCATGCACTTCGGCCTCGTGCTGCAGACCGACCCGCCCGCGTCCGACGTCGTCGCGCTCATGCGGCGCGCCGAGAGCCGGGGCTTCAGCCACGGCTGGACGTTCGACTCCGCCGTGCTGTGGCAGGAGCCGTTCGTCATCCACAGCCGCATCCTGGAGCACACCGAGCGGCTGACCGTGGGCACCATGGTCACCAACCCCGCGACCCGCACCTGGGAGGTGACCGCCTCCACCTTCGCGACCCTCAACTCGATGTACGGCAACCGCACCGTGTGCGGCATCGGCCGCGGCGACTCGGCGATGCGCGTCGCGGGCCGCCCGCCCGCCACTCTGGCCCGGCTCGGCCGCGCGATCACCGCGATCCGCGATCTCGCCGAGGGCCGCGAGGCGGTCGTCGACGGCACCGCGCTGCGGCTGCCGTGGGTGCGGGACGGGCGGCTGCCGGTGTGGATGGCGGCGTACGGGCCGAAGGCGCTGGCCATGGCGGGGGAACTGGCGGACGGCTTCATCCTGCAGCTGGCCGACGTCCATCTGACGGCGTGGATGGTCAAGGCGGTGCGCGCCGCGGCCGAACGCGCCGGGCGCGACCCGGCGTCGGTCACGGTGTGCGTGGCCGCGCCCGCGTACGTCACCGCGGGGGTCGCGCCGGGTGACCTCGCGCACGCCCGGGAGCAGTGCCGCTGGTTCGGCGGCATGGTCGGCAACCACGTCGCCGACCTGGTCGCGCGGTACGGCGCGCACTCCGCCGAGGTGCCGGAGGAGCTGACCGCGTACATCCGGCAGCGGCAGGGCTACGACTACGCGCACCACGGCCGCAGCGGCAACCCCGACACCGCGTTCGTGCCGGACGCGATCGTGGACCGTTTCTGCGTCATCGGCCCCCCGGAGGCGCACCTGGCCCGGATGCGCGCGCTGCGCGGGCTCGGCGTCGACCACTTCGCCCTCTACGCGATGCACGACGCCAAGCAGGCCACTGTGGACGCGTACGGCGACCACGTCATCCCCGCGATGGCGTGACCCTGCCATACGCACCGGGGTACCGAACCACGCGGCCGCGCAGTCTGGTTGGATGGGCCGCATGGGCAACGGAGTCGGTGCGGTGACCGGTGGGGCGGAGGCGGCGGGCGGCCCGCCCGCCTCCTGCTGCGACGCCGGAACGGGTGCCCGCGGCCGGACGGCGGTCGGGCCGTGAGCCGGGCCGTGGTCGCGGACGCGGTCGTCGTCGGGGCGGGCCCCAACGGGCTGACCGCCGCCGTCGAGCTGGCCCGCGCGGGCCTGAGCGTGCAGATCTACGAGGCCGCGGACACCGTGGGCGGCGGCGCCAGGACCGAGGAGCTGACGCTTCCCGGCTTCCGGCACGACCCCTGCTCGGCCGTCCACCCCTTCGGGATCGGCTCGCCCGCCTTCCAGGCGCTGCCGCTGGCCCGGCACGGCCTGGAGTGGCTGCACCCGGACGTGCCCATGGCGCACCCCTTCCCGGACGGCACCGCCGCCGTCCTCGCGCGGAGCGTGGGGGAGACCGCCGCGTCGCTCGGCCCGCGCGACGCGGGCACGTACCGCAGGCTGCTGGCGCCCTACATCGGGCACTGGGAGTCGATCGCCGCGGACTTCTTCCGGCCGCAGTGGTCGGGGGTACCGCGCGACCCCTACCGCTTCGCGCGCTTCGGGCTCACCGGCACCCCGCCGCTGTCGCTGCTCGCGCTGCGCTTCCACGACCCGAAGGCCCGCGGGATGCTCGCCGGGCTCGCCGGGCACGCGATCACGAGGCTGAGCCAGCCCTTCACCGGGGCGATGGCCATGATGTTCGCGCTCGCCGGGCACGAGCGCGGCTGGCCCGTCGCGCGCGGCGGCTCGCAGGCGATCTCCGACGCGCTCGCCGGGTATCTGACCGAGCTGGGCGGCGTGATCCGCACCGGCGTGACGGTCCGCAAGCTCGACGAGCTGCCGCCCGCCCGCGCCTACGTCTTCGACACCTCGCCGACCGCGCTGGCCCGGATCGCCGCCCTCGGCGACGCCTACCGGCGCTACCGCTACGGCCCCTCCGTCTTCAAGATCGACTACGCCCTCGACGGCCCCGTCCCGTGGACGGCGCCCGAGGCGCGGCGGGCCGGCACGGTGCACGTCGGGCCCACGTACACCGAGATCGGCGACGCCCTGAGCCGCGCGGTCACCGGCCGCCCGCCGCACACCCCGTTCCTGATCACCGCCCAGCCGGGCGTCGCCGACCCCTCGCGCGCCCCCGAGGGCAAGCACGTCTTCTGGGCCTACGGGCACGTGCCCAACGGCTGGCACGGCGACGCGACCGACGCCGTCGAGCGGCAGATCGAGCGCTTCGCCCCGGGCTTCCGCGACCTGGTGCTGGCCCGCGCCGTCACCGGCCCCGCCGGGCTCGCCGCGCGCAACGCCAACTACGTGGGCGGCGACATCGGCTGCGGCGCCTTCTCGGGCTTCCAGACGGTGCTGCGCCCGCGGCTCGCCGCGATCCCGTACGCGACCTCGCGCCCCGGGGTCTTCCTGTGCTCGTCCGCGACCCCGCCCGGACCCGGTGTGCACGGCATGAGCGGCCACAACGCCGCCCGCGCGGTGCTGCGGCACCTGCGCCGCACGGCCCGGCGCTGAGGCGGCGCGGCCGGAACGCGGAAGCCGCGGCGGGCCAGGCCCGCCGCGGCTCCGGTTCGTGCGGGGCCGTCAGCCCGCGTACGGCGACTGGCCCGGGGCCGGCTGCGAGGGGTAGCCGGGCTGCGCGCCGTATCCCGGCTGCACGCCGAACCGCACCTCGGACAGCGCCTTCTTGTAGATGACCTTGGCGAGGTAGCCCGACCCGAAGAAGATGTTCTGCACCACGTACCAGAACTTCTCGGCGCCGGTCATCTGGACCAGGCCGTAGTCGCTGAGGGCCTTCTTGACCGGGACCTTGGCGAAGTAGCCGGCGCCGAAGGCGATGCAGTGCAGGACGTACCAGAAGCTCTCGGCGGACGTGGTCTGGCCGCTGCCGAGCTGCTGGGTCTGGGGCTGGGACATGGTGGAGCCTTTCGCGGTACGCGAGTGAGCGATGGGGACAGTGCGGCCCGGGCCGCAAATCGCCTGCGGCAACGCGCAGTTCACCCGCGCCGACTCGGAAGCTTAGGGGTAAATGTTGCTCTCTGTCGCGGTGGTTCCGGGTTGTGGGCGGCCGGTGCGGAAACTATTCTTACTGGTCGGTAAGTTTACTCTGGAGTAAGGACGGTGGACCGATGGCCGCACTCGACGACCTCGACCTGGAGACCCTGGACTTCGGCACGGTCGAGCCCCGTGACTTCGCCCGGATCGTCAAGGGCCTGCCCGCCGCGCGGATCGCCGAGCTGATGGCCGGACGGCAGCGGCGCCGCGTCCTCGACGAGGTCTTCGGGCGCATGCACACCCTCTTCAAGCCCGACGCGGCCGCCGGCCGCGACGCCCTCGTCCGCTGGCGCATCACCGCTGCCGACGACGGCCCCGACGACGTCTACGAGACCCACATCGGCGGCGGCGCCTGCACCGTCACCCCCGAGCGCACCGACCGCGAGCCGCAGCTCAGCCTGGTCATGGCCGCACCGGAATTCCTCAAGCTCGTCTCCGGCAACGCCTCGGGGCCCACCCTCTTCTTCACCCGCAAGCTCAAGCTGAAGGGCGACATCCGGCTGGCCGGCTCGCTCACCTACTTCTTCGACATCCCCAAGGCCTGAGGATCCGCGCGGCGGTCACAGCACTAGGCGCCGCCCGGCAGCCCGTCGACGAGCTCCACGGGCGTGCGCCCGGAGGCCAGGCCTTCGACCGCCGCCCGCACCGAGCGCGCACCGTGCGGGGTGAGGTAGCGGTCCACCTCGGCGGGGTCGACCAGTTTCCACGAGTCCAGCTCGCTCTCCTGGACACGGATCGACGCGATCTGCTCGTCCGTCAGCACCCCGCCGTCGAAGAGGAAGGTCACCGAAGGCGGCCGCGGCGGCCCCGCCGTCGTCCACCCCATCACCAGCAGCGCGCCCGGCTCCACGTCCAGTCCGACCTCCTCGAGCGACTCGCGCCGCGCCGCCTGCCGCGGCGTCTCGTTCTCGTCCGACTCGATGGTTCCGCCCGGAAGCGTCCAGGTCTCACGGTAGTTGGGCTCGACGAGCAGGACTCTGCCGTCCGCGGAGCGGAAGAGCATGTTGGCCCCGGCGAGGATCCTCGGCAGCCCGGCTATGTACGTCGCGAAATCGGTCGTCATACCTCGAATCTACGGTCCGCCGCCCCGCGGCGGCGAACACTCCGGCACGCGGGATAGGGTCCGAGCTGCCGTTGAACCATGATCGGACGGGAGCTGACGAAGGTGGCCGACACCGCACGGAAGTCGCAGGGGCGGGTGCTGATCGCCGCCGACAAGTTCAAGGGCTCGCTCACCGCCGTGCAGGTCGCCGAGCACGTGGCCGCGGGCCTGCGGGCGGTCGTGCCCGGCCTCGACGTCACCGCGCTGCCGGTCGCCGACGGCGGCGACGGCACGGTGGACGCCGCCGTCGCCGCGGGCTTCACACGGCGCACCGTGCGTGTCACCGGGCCGCTCGGCGAGCCCGTCGAGGCGTCGTACGCGCTCCGCGAGGGCACCGCCGTGGTGGAGATGGCCGAGGCGTCCGGGCTGCGCCACCTGCCGCCCGGCGTCTTCGCGCCGCGCACCGCCACCACGTACGGCACCGGCGAGCTGCTGCGGGCCGCGCTGGACGCGGGGGCCCGCAGCATCGTGCTCGGTGTCGGCGGCAGCGCCACCACCGACGGCGGCGCGGGCATGCTCGCCGCGCTCGGCGCCCGGCTGCTGGACGCGCACGGCGCGCCCGTCGCACCCGGCGGCGCCGCCCTCGCCGGGCTCGCCACCGCCGACCTCGGCGGGCTCGACCCGCGGTTGGCCGCCACCGAGGTCGTGCTGGCCGGCGACGTCGACAACCCGCTGCTCGGCCCCACGGGCGCCGCTGCCGTCTACGGGCCGCAGAAGGGGGCGGACGCCGACGACGTACGCGCTCTCGACGCGGCGCTCGCGCACTACGCGGAGGTCCTGGACGCGGCCGACCTCGCCGCCGCACCTGGCGCGGGGGCCGCGGGCGGCATCGGCTTCGGTGCGCTCCTCGCCCTGGGCGCGGCCTTCCGGCCCGGTATCGACATCCTGCTCGACGTCCTGGGCTTCGTGGACGCGCTGGAGGGCGCGACCCTCGTCATCACGGGTGAGGGCTCGCTCGACGAGCAGACCCTGCACGGGAAGGCGCCCGTCGGCGTCGCCCGCGCCGCCGCGGCCCGCGGGGTGCCGGTCGCCGCGGTGTGCGGGCGGCTCGCCGTCCCGCCGGCCGCGCTCGCCGCCGCGGGCATCACCGCGGCGTACCCGCTCTCCGCGGTCGAGCCCGACCCCGCCCGCTCCATCGCTGACGCCGGCCCCCTCCTCGAACGCGTCGCCGCAACCCTGGCGGAGGAGCTGCTGCTCTGAGGTTGCGCTTGCCGCGCCGGGCACACCGGGGGCGCGGGCAATTGCGCGCGAAACCACCGGCCGCGCGCGGGTCGTCACCGGCCGCAAGGGGCAACTCGATCCGTACCGGACCCCCGGCCGATGGTGGGTTGCTCGCGCAGTCTTCCCCCAGAGCTTCGCCTGGGAGGCCGTCCCACACGCCGGTGAAGTACCCGGCGAGACAGGCGCGCCCTGAAAACGCTCGGGCCGCACGGCGGTCGTGCCGCAGAAAACGCAGAACCCGGCCGCGCAGTGTGAAAGCTCACTCTGCGCGGCCGGGCAGGCACTGCGGGGTGCGGCCCGGGAGGGGCCGCGGGGATTACCGAAGCGCGGTGGCGCGCGCCTCGCGGCGGTTGGCGCGGATCGTGTTCACACGGCGCGTCGTGGCGAAGCACGGAATGACCGCCGCAGCCATGCACTGGAGCGCGGCCCCGGTCTGGAGGAGCTGGTGCCCGCCGGGCACGTCCAGCGTCCAGGCCGTGAGGCACCCCATGCTCACCACGGTCCACGCGAAGGTGATCAGGGCGAGCCGGCCGCGCGGCTTGGGGTATTCGACGCGGCTCACCATGAGCCACGCCACACCCACGATCGCGCAGATCGTCGGAGCGAAGGGCAGCTCCAGCAGGATCAGGGAGACCACGGTCATCGCCCCGAAGGGGCTGGGCATGCCCTGGAAGACGCCGTCCCGCAGCGTCGTGCAGGAGAAGCGCGCGAGGCGCAGGACGACCGCGAGCACCACCAGGACGGCCGCTGCCGCCGACACCTTGCCGTACGCGTCGTCGGCGACCAGTCCCCACACGACCACGAAGTAGGCCGGGGCGAGCCCGAAGCTGATCAGGTCGGAGAGGTTGTCCAGCTCCGCGCCCATCGCCGAGCTGCGCAGCTTGCGCGCCACCAGCCCGTCGCAGAGGTCGAAGACGGAGGCCAGCAGCATCAGCGAGACCGCGGTGGCCGCGCTGTGCTTGGACATGCCGCCGTCGCTCGTGCCGTTCAGGTGCGGGACCAGCACCCCGGTGGTGGTGAAGTAGACCGCCAGGAAGCCGCAGATCGCGTTGCCGAGCGTGAGCGCGTCCGCGATGGACAGCCGAGTGGACAGGGGGAGGTCGTCGACCTCGTCCTGGAGTTCGGTCACCCAGTCGGACTGCGCCGTATCGCCGTCAGTCACGGTCAAGGCGTGTCACCCCAGCCGTGGTGGTCTGGCCGACCTCGACGCCCGCCTCGATGCCCTCGGGGAGGTAGACGTCGACGCGTGAGCCGAAGCGGATGAGCCCGATGCGGTCGCCCTGCTCGACCTTGCAGCCGCGCGGCACGTACGGCACGATCCGGCGCGCGACCGCGCCGGCGATCTGCACCATCTCGATGTCGCCGAGGTCGGTGTCGAAATGCCACACGACCCGCTCGTTGTTCTCGCTCTCCTTGTTGAACGCCGGAACGAACCCGCCGGGGATGTGCTCGACGGAGGAGATCGTGCCGGCCAGCGGAGCGCGGTTGACGTGCACGTTCAACGGGCTCATGAAGATCGCGACGCGGGTGCGCCCGTCCTTCCACGGCATGACGCTCTGGACCACACCGTCGGCCGGGCTGATCACCCGTCCTTCGGCGATCTCCCTCTCGGGGTCGCGGAAGAACCACAGCATCCCGGCTGCCAGGGCGGTGGCGGGGACTGCCACGGTCGCCCAGCGGCCGGACTGGCGCGCCTTGACGAGGGAGACCGCCGCGGTGGCGACGGTCGGGAGGAGCCACGGTGATGCTCCACGGGCGAGGCGGACCCGGCCGCGCGGTGCAGGGGAATGGCTGTGGGGCATGGAAGACCTTCGTAGCGGAGGATGCCGCGAATTGCTTCTGGGGACGGCGGCTTTGGTCGATGGTATCGGCTGACACCGGCAACTGGGCAAGCGCGAGGCCGAGTCGGTGGCCGGTTCTGGTGGCTCTCCGGCGGCCGAAACCATGGCGCAGTGTGATGTTTGCCTCGGGTAAATGCATCCAAAATTGGACATTTACCCCTGGAATCGATACTCCTCCAGAAGTCGCCGTCCGATGATCATTTTCTGGATCTCGGCGGTCCCCTCGCCGATCAGCAGCATCGGGGCCTCCCGGTACAGCCGCTCGATCTCGTACTCCTTGGAGAAGCCGTAGCCGCCGTGGATGCGGAAGGCGTCCTCGACGACTTCTTTGCAGAACTCCGACGCGAGGTATTTGGCCATGCCCGCTTCCAGATCGTTCCGCTCGCCGGAATCCTTCTTGCGTGCGGCATTGACCATCATCTGGTGGGCGGCCTCCACCTTGGTGGCCATTTCGGCGAGCTTGAACTGCACCGCCTGGTGCTCGGCGATCTGCTTGCCGAAGGTGTGCCGCTGCTGTGCGTAACCGATGCCCAGCTCGAAGGCACGCTTGGCGACGCCGCAACCACGCGCGGCGACGTTCACCCGGCCCACCTCGACGCCGTCCATCATCTGGTAGAAACCACGCCCGCCGACGCCGCCGAGGACCCGGTCGGCGGGGATCCGCACGTCCTGGAGCACCAGCTCGGTGGTGTCGACGCCCTTGTAGCCCATCTTCTCGATCTTGCCCGGCACGGTCAGGCCAGGCACCGCGGGGTTCGGGCCGAAGCCGGGCTCCTTCTCGATGAGGAAGGTGGTCATCGAGCGGTGCGGCGGCGCGTCCGCCGGCTGCCCCTCGTCGGTCCGGCACAGCACCGCGACCAGGTTCGACGTGCCGCCGTTGGTCAGCCACATCTTCTGGCCGTTGATCACGTACGCGTCCCCGTCGCGGACCGCCCTGGTCCTGATCGCGGACACGTCCGAGCCCAGGCCCGGCTCCGACATCGAGAACGCGCCGCGCACCTCGCCGGCCGCCATCCGCGGCAGGAAGTGGTCCTTCTGCTCCTGCGTGCCGTGCTGGCGGATCATGTACGCGACGATGAAGTGCGTGTTGATGATGCCCGACACGCTCATCCAGCCGCGCGCGATCTCCTCCACGACCAGTGCGTAGGTGAGCAGCGACTCGCCGAGGCCGCCGTACTCCTCGGGGATCATCAGCCCGAAGACGCCGAGCTGCTTGAGGCCCTCGACGATGGCGAGGGGGTACTCGTCGCGGTGCTCCAGCTCGGTGGCGACCGGCAGGATCTCCTTGTCGACGAAATCCCGGACGGTCCCGATGATCTCCCGCTGGATCTCGGTCAGGCCCTCGGTGCGCGCGAGACGGTCGGCCATGTCACTTCCCTTCCGGCTGCGTCGAGGACTGCTCCACGGGCCGGGGCCGCGGCTCCGGGCGGCCCGGCTGCTCGCCGCCGCGCTGCTCGACGTACCGGGCGGTCGGCACCATCACCTTGCGGTGGAAGACGCACACCAGGGTGCCGTCCTGGTTGTGGCCGCGCGTCTCGACACGCACGATCCCGCGGTCGTCGCGGCTCTTGGACGGCCACTTGTCCAGCACCGTCGTCTCGCCGTAGATCGTGTCGCCGTGGAAGGTCGGCGCGACGTGCCGCAGCGACTCGACCTCCAGGTTGGCGATGGCCTTGCCCGACACGTCCGGTACGGACATGCCGAGCAGCAGCGAATAGACGTAATTGCCGACGACCACGTTGCGGCCGAAATCGGTGGTCTTCTCCGCGTAGTTGGCATCCATGTGCAGCGGGTGGTGGTTCATGGTGAGGAGGCAGAAGAGGTGGTCGTCGTATTCGGTGACGGTCTTCCCCGGCCAGTGCCGGTAGACGGCACCGACCTCGAACTCCTCGTAAGTGCGGCCGAACTGCACGGTCATACCTCCAGCTTGTCCTGCTCGACGGGCCCGTCGAACTCGTCGAGCTCGTGCGCGCGCCGGATCTCGTCCACGATCCGGCCGATGATCCCGGTGATACCGAAGTCCTTGGGCGTGAACACCGCCGCCACACCGGCCGCCCGCAAGGCGGCCGCGTCCGCGGCCGGGATGATGCCGCCGACCACCACCGGCATGTCGTCCGCGCCCGCGGCGTGCAGCCGCTCCAGCACGTCCGGCACCAGCGCGCTGTGCGACCCGGACAGGATCGACAGGCCCACGCAGTGCACGTCCTCGGCCACCGCGGCCGCCACGATCTGCTCGGGGGTCAGCCGTATGCCCTGGTAGACGACCTCGAAGCCGGCGTCGCGGGCGCGTACGGCGATCTGCTCGGCGCCGTTGGAATGCCCGTCCAGGCCCGGCTTGCCGACCAGCAGCCGCAGCCGCCCGCCGCCCAGCTCCCGCGCGGTCTCCGCGACCCGGCGGCGGACCTCGGCGAGCGCCCCGCCGTCGTCCGCCGCGACCGCCACCGGCGCGCCGCCGACCCCGGTCGGGGCGCGGAACTCGCCGAAGACCTCGCGCAGCGCGCCCGCCCACTCGCCGGTCGTCACACCCGCCCTGGCGCACTCCAGGGTCGCCGCCATCAGGTTGTCCGTGCCCTCGGCGGCCTCCCGCAGGGCGGCCAGCGCGGCCTTGGTACGCGGCTCGTCGCGCTCGCGCCGCCACTCCTCCAACGCGGCCACCACGCGGGCCTCGGTGGCCGGGTCCACCGTGTGGATCGCGGTGTCCAGATCGGCCGTCAGCGGGCTCGGCTCGGTCGCCCGGTGGACGTTGACGCCGACGATCTTCTCCTCGCCGGACTCGATGCGCGCCCGGCGCGCCGCGTGCGAGGCCACCAGCTCCGACTTCAGGTAGCCGGACTCCACGGCCGCCATCGCGCCGCCCATCTCCTCGATGCGCGCCATCTCGGCGGTCGCCAGCTCCACCAGTTCGGCGACCTTCGCCTCGACGACATGGCTGCCGTCGAAGAGGTCCGGGTATTCCAGCAGGTCGCTCTCGTAGGCGAGCACCTGCTGGATGCGCAGGCTCCACTGCTGGTCCCAGGGCCGGGGCAGGCCCAGCGCCTCGTTCCAGGCCGGGAGCTGGACGGCCCGGGCGCGGGCGTCCCTGGACAGCGTCACGGCCAGCATCTCCAGCACGATGCGCTGCACGTTGTTCTCCGGCTGCGCCTCGGTCAGCCCGAGCGAGTTGACCTGCACCCCGTAGCGGAAGCGGCGCTGCCGCGGGTCCTCGACGCCGTAGCGCTCGCGCGTGACGGTGTCCCAGATCCGGCCGAAGGCGCGCATCTTGCACATCTCCTCGACGAAGCGCACCCCGGCGTTGACGAAGAACGAGATCCGCCCCACGACCTCGCCGCGCCGCTCCTCGGGCACCTGCCCGGAGGCGAACACCGCGTCCAGCACGGCGACCGCGGTGGACATCGCGTACGCGACCTCCTGCACCGGCGTCGCGCCCGCCTCCTGGAGGTGGTAGCTGCAGATGTTGATGGGGTTCCAGCGCGGGACGTGGTGCACCGCATACGTGATCGTGTCGGTGGTCAGCCGCAGCGACGGGCCCGGCGGGAAGACGTGCGTCCCACGCGACAGGTACTCCTTGACGATGTCGTTCTGCGTCGTGCCCTGCAGGGCCGGCAGCTCGGCCCCCTGCTCCTCGGCGACCACCTGGTAGAGCGCCAGCAGCCACATGGCGGTGGCGTTGATGGTCATCGAGGTGTTCATGCGGTCGAGCGGGATGTCCGCGAAGAGCCGCCGCATGTCGCCGAGGTGCCCGACCGGCACCCCGACCCGGCCCACCTCGCCGCGCGCCAGCACGTGGTCGGCGTCGTAGCCGGTCTGCGTCGGCAGGTCGAAGGCGACGGACAGGCCCGTCTGGCCCTTGGCGAGGTTGCGCCGGTAGAGCGCGTTGGACTCCTCCGCGGTCGAGTGGCCCGCGTAGGTCCGCATCAGCCACGGGCGGTCGCGCTGCCCGGGCCCGCTCACGCGGCCGCTCCCGCGGCGGCGGTGGAACTGCCGGGCGCCGCACCGGCTGCGGCTGCGGCTGCGGCGTCGCGGAAGAGGTTGATGGACGCCAGGTGGCGTTCACGCGTCTCGGGGTCGGTCACTCCCATGCCTTCCTCAGGGGCCAGCGCGAGCACGCCGACCTTGCCGTGGTGGAGGTTGCGGTGCACGTCGTACGCGGCCTGGCCGGTCTGCGCCAGCGGGTAGGTGCGGGACAGCGTCGGATGGATCTTCCCTTTGGCGATCAGCCGGTTGGCCTCCCAGGCCTCACGGTAGTTGGCGAAGTGCGAGCCCACGATGCGCTTGAGGGACATCCACAGGTAGCGGTTGTCGTACTCGTGGGTGTAGCCGGAGGTGGAGGCGCAGGTGACGATGGTGCCGCCCTTGCGGGTGACGTAGACACTGGCGCCGAAGGTCTCGCGCCCGGGGTGCTCGAAGACGATGTCGACGTCCTCGCCGCCGGTCAGCTCGCG